>CAVTPE010000007.1:0-245539 GCA_963736515.1 uncultured Acidimicrobiaceae bacterium
GTGCGCCACAACCTTCCGATCCAGCGCTCAACGTTCGTGGGCCGCAATCGCGGAGCGCGCGCAGGTCACCAGTTTCCTACTCGCCGGGCGGCTGGTGACCCTCACGGGAATCGGCGGCTGCGGCAAGACCCGACTCGCTCTCCAGGTCGCCGCCCAAATGGTCGAGCACTTCCCACAGGGCATTTTCTTCGTGGATCTCGCCCCAGTCTCTGACTCGGCGCTGATTGGGCAAGCGGTCGCGGGGGCGCCTTGAGCCTCCAGCTCCTGGACACCAGGGTGGACGCCTTGCCCACGACCCGTCCTCACGCCGCGCCCTTCTCATCTTCGACAACTGTGAGCACCTCCTGGACGGCTGCTGGGAACTCATCGATGAATTTGCCGGCCGTGTGCCCATTCCTCCACGTCCTCGCCACCAGCCGTGAGCCGCTCGGCGTCGAGGGGGAGCAGGTGTTTCGAGTACCGTCGCTCGAGATCGAGACCGAGGCCAAGACGCTCTTCACCGCCCGGGCCCTCGCGGTGCGATCCAACTTTGATGTCAATGAGACAACCGATCGGGTCATCGTCGAGATATGCCGGCGGCTCGACGGAATCCCTCTCGTGATCGAGCTGGCAGCAGCCCGCACCTCGCACCTCACCCCCCCGGACATCCTCGAGCGACTATCGGATCGCTTCCGCCTCCTCACCGGCGGCCGTCGCCAGGTCCCGGGGAGCAGACGCTGGGTGCCGCGATCGACTGGAGCTACTCGATGCTTAGCGAAGAGGAAAAGACCCTGTTTCGGCGTTTGGCAGTCTTTCGAGGAGGCTTCTCGCTGCGTGCGGCCGAGCAGATCTGCCATCCCGACGCCCTCGACCTGCTGGGGTCGCTCGTGGACAAATATCTGGTCGCGCCCTTCAGGGCGCAGAGGCGACCGCGCGATTTCGGTTGCTCGAGACCGTGCGCCTCTTTGCCGAGGACCGACTCTTTGAAGCGGGCGAAGCCGATCAGCTGCGCTCGCAGCACCGCGTTGGTTCCTGGCCTGGATCGAATCGTTCTCGTTTCACGAATTGACCGTCATCGGAGGGGGTGCCGTACTCGATCTCGAAATCGACAACCTCGTCGCTGCCCTCGGATGGTCCCAGGAACAGCAGCGCCCCGACCTGACCACCCGGATTGCCTCTCGAATGATCGGCTACTGGTGGGCATACGGGCGCTTGGCCGAAATGGCCGTATGGAGAGATGAGCTCGCCGGCGCCTTGAACGACTTCCATCCGGATTTGCGAGCCTCCGGCCTCATCTTGGGCGTCCAGCACGCTGTTGCCACGGGAACATGGGACGAGATGGAGCGACTGAGTGCGGAGATGCTGACCTTCGCCCCGCTGGGAGCGACCTCGCGGCGTATGCCTGGACGATGCAGGCGCTGTACTGGACCATCGCCGGGCCAGTACGTGGGCGGGAGTGCATCGACGAAGCCCGCACCGCCTTCATTGAGGCTGGGTCTCCCGATACCAGTCCCTTCTGGTGCGTTATTTTCAGAGTTTGCTCACCGGCTCTGAGAGCCCGACTCAGGCGCTTGCGCTCTTCGAGGATGTCCTCGCTGGTTGGGGCGGCGATGTCAGGAATGACCCCGTGCTGACCGGAATGCTCGCCCTGCTCGGTGCAACGGCCAGAGCGGCCGAACTCCAGACGTCACTTCCGGTCGAGAGCCCTCTCCACCGATTTCATCTCGAGATTGTCGCCGCGCTCATCGCTTCAAATGAGGGTCGACTCTAAGATACGGCGCGCGGACATCAAGATGCTGGTCGGTATGGCTCGCGAGTACGCCATTCCACTCGGAGAGGAGTCTTCCTCGATCTGGTTCGCCAAGCTTGCTATCGAGGAGGGCAATCCTGCCAAGGCGTCAAGACTTCGAGCGAGCGGGAGTGCACAGCCGTTCTGGTTTCGAACCGGTCTCGAGATGGAGGGGTATCGCCAGTGCCTCAACGCCGTGCGAGCCTCACTCGACCACGCTGCCATTGCGGAGTGTCGTGCCGAAGGTGAGGCCATCTCTGTCGCTGATGCCTTGGACGCGGAGCTCGCGTCTGGTTCAGCTCAGACCCGGTCATCGAGCCAGCTGAGCTGACCGACCAGTAGTTGGTCGGCTCGCGGGTCAGGCCTGCCTGATCGGATTTGATCCGCTGAAGGTTCACTGATCACGGCGGCTTCAAATCCGTTGCAAGCCAGCAGCAATCGATGCGCAACCTCGGGTCGTCACCATCTTCCCATGACGACATTTCCCATCCCGCGGCAGATTTCGACCGATCCCGGCGGTGACACCGCTGGGCACGGGGAAGGCGGACGATCCATGACGCCGGGTGATCCCTACTTCCTTGGCTACCGTCGGGCTGAGCAGGAGCGCCTCCAACGCCAAGCGAGCGAACTCGCCGATGACTCGGAGCGGCTGTTCGAGAAGGCCGGCGTGGGAAGAGGGGATCGTGTCGTGGAGATCGGTTGTGGACCCGAAGGCTGCCTGGCTTTGCTTTCCGATCGGGTTGGCCTAGACGGCAGCGTGATAGGGGTCGAACGCAATCACACAGCTGCTGTCCTCGCCCGAAGCCTCGTTGCGGCGAAGTGCTTGGAGAACGTCGAAATCCTCGAAGAGGACGGGAGACAAACGGGTCTTACCCGTGGTGCCCACGACGCGGTGGTCGCACGCCTCGTCCTGATAAACATCCCCAATCCCTGCGAGGTTCTTGAAGAGGCCGTCTCACTTCTCAGACCTGGAGGAACCGCATTACTTCACGAAGCCGTGTGGCCGGCGCATATCTGTGAGCCCGCCTGCCCGGCGTGGGACCGCCTCCACCAGCTGGTCATTGCCTTGGCCCAGTTGAACGGGACTGATCTTCACATCGGACTCCGACTGCCCCACCTCCTTCGCGAACGGGGCATTACCGACATCGAGATCATTCCTCTCGTGCACGAGTACCCGATAGGCCACAGTCGGCGAATGTTGGGTCTTGATCTCATCGAGAACCTCACAGACGGGCTCCTCGCTCACAAGTTGGTAGGCGTAGAGGAGTTGACCGAGTTGACCGGCGAAGTTCGGAAACATTTGGAGGACCCCGACACCCTCGTGGTTTCAGGCCTCCACATCCAGGCCTGGGGTCACACGGCCGACTAACGATCGAGCTGCCCGTGTGACGCGCGCCGCCAGTATCCATTTGATTCCCGACGATCTGACGCGACCCAACGAAAGTGACCCTGATTCAGGCCACATCAATTGGTTGCAAGCGAGCAGCAATCGATGCGCAACCTCTGGGCATCACCATCTTCGCATGACCAAATGTCACGTCCCCAGAGCACGGATCAAGAACCTACAGCGCCTCGCGCGAGCCTGATTGGCGGCGCGGTCAACAAAGGAGAAGCAGACATGGGAAACAAGCGAATCAGGAATCTCGCAATCGGGTTGGCGGTCCTCTGTGGCACTCTCGCCACGAACGCGATGGCGGCCTCTGCGGCATCACCTTCCGGGGGACCGGTCAAGTTCTGGATCACGCCATCTGCCAACGGGGCGGGCGCCATCGTCATCACCGGAGCCGTCGGTGACTACGGCACGGCGACCACGGTCAACAAGAACGGCCAGCCTGATCAAAATGGTGGTTACAGCTTGCTCAAGCTCAAGGACGGGACGATCGAGGTCAACCTGACGAGTTTCAACCACAAGAACGCCAAGGTGGGGTTCCCCATCAATCAGAAGAGTTGTTCGTCCGAAGGAACCGAGACCGGTTCAGTGACCGTCTCCGATGGTACCGGGCACTACAAGGGCATCTTCGGGGACCTGGCACTGAGCGAGACGGATGTCTGGATTCTGGGGCGATCGTCCAGCGGAAGCAAGTGCGACGGCACCGATGTCATCTACAACATCGACCTGGACTCCGGGTCAGGGACTGTTTCGTTCTGACTGGCCAGAAAGGGCCGATCCCTGCAGGACACAGTTGCAAGCACCAGATTCCATCCGGTGCTCCTCGGAAGTGCCGGACGCCGAGCCATTGGATGCCAGATCGCGACCGAGGCCTTGGCGCCAGTCGCATCCGTTCGGCCTGTGCCGGTCCGTCAGGGTAGCCCAAAACGCGCGCGCGATTGCGGGCCGAGGGTAGCTCCGAAGTGCCGTTTCGGGCGCATGCAACTATCGCGAGCGGAGGCATCCGATGCCCACCTCCGTTCAGGGTCGGCGACAATTTCTGCTGAATAGAGAGTGCCAAAGACGTCAATCACAACGGTAAATACTGAACACCCGATTTGAGTCAATAGAATTTCTCGCCTCAGAGCACATTGGCGCGGAAATGGCGCGGAACGCTGGAGAACTGCGGTAGTTCGTGGTCTTCAACGGTCAGCCGACGGGTCCAAAATATAGCTATTAGCCAGGACATTCCCCGAAATTCTTCGATGGACAAGGATCGGTAAAATCTCCCAAGGCTCTGTTCGGGACGCAGAGGTCCCCGGTTCAAATCCGGGCAGCCCGACCAGAAAGTCCCTGCTCAGGGTCGATGGAGTCTGGCGCTCCGACGAGCCAATCTTCTTCGGCGCGAATTTCGGCGCGAAACGAAATCAGTTCAACGGGATGGAGCGCCGGTCCGGCCGCCGAAGAACGCCTCACCAAGGACCTCCGCAGCAGCGCGATCAGTGGACGCCGGAGCAGACGCGCAGAGCGCCAACGTCATCCGAGGATCCGAGTGGCCCAGACGCACCTGCGCCGTTTCACATCGACTCCGCCGGCGACCAATGAGGTTGCGTTCAGCCGTCGCAGGTCGTGGGAATCCCGCTCCCACGCAACCCGCGGCTTTGGCTGCTGACAGCCACTTCCAGGATGCGTCGTGGCGAGTCTGGGCCCGTTATGGCTCGACCGCTGCCTGGTCGACCCAGGAGTTGAGCGAGCCCTGATCGAACCGGACAAATATTCCGTCCCTCAGAAACGGGATGCAACGCTCCGACACAAGGCGCTGCACGTGGCGCCGCGTAACGCCGAGTAGCACCGCGAAGGCGTCGATGTCCAACAAGGGCGGCGCCACCGTCCGACGCGCGGTGAGCGCGATCTTCCCGGCACCCACGACGCCGCCCCGCGACCGTTTCGACTCTCCCACTCCACCAGCGAGTCGAGCCAAGAATGCTTGAGGCCACACAGGGTAGAGACCAACCATGACAACTGACGGAAGACCTCCAGCGTCGACGGCACCCGGCGGCGGCGACAAGGACCCAACGGATCCACCTGTGTACCGCGAGGCGGCGACGCCTGAGGAGACCGAAGAGTCGAAGAACGACGAGGGGTCTGAAAACTAACGGGCTCGTGGGGTGACGGATCCTCTCGAGGTCGATGCTCCTAGGCGTCCAAGCGGGTTTTGAGTTCCCGCTGGTAGAACCGGAAGAAGCCCTCCTGTTCTGGGCCGACCTGATTGACGTAGACCTCGTCGAACCCTGCATTGAGATACTTCTTGACCGCCGCGACGTGCCGCTCGGGGTCCGGACCACAGGCGACCTGCTCCGCCACCATGTCCTCGGTGACGTTGGCCGCGGCTGCTTCGAAGTGCGAGGGCAGGGCCAACTCCTGGGCGAGCTGGCCCTCGACTCCTTCGGTCGGCCAGAGCTCGTAGGCCAACTTGCGAGCCACCTGCTCGTCGCGGCCCCAGCAGACCTTGAGCGCAGCGATGGCGCGGCCCTTCCCACCCTTCTTGCGGTAGCGATCCAAGAGTTCCCCATCGGGCTGCACTGACACGAAGCCGTCGCCGATCCGGGCGGCGACATCGGTGGCCTCGGGGCCGAAGGCCGAGACGAGGATGGGCGGCGGGTGTTCAGGCAGAGAGTAGATGCGGGCGTTCTCCACCGTGTAGTAGCGGCCGTGATGGGTGACCAAGCCGCCCTCCCAGAGCTTGCGGATGACCTCAACGGCCTCTTCGAGCATGTCGAGCCTGGTGTCGACCGGCGGCCAACGATGGCCCAAAATGTGCTCGTTCAGAGCCTCGCCCGAGCCGACCCCGAAGACGAACTGACCGTTGAGCAGCAACTGAGAGGTGGCGGCGGCCTGAGCCAGGATCGCCGGGTGGATTCTGACCGTGGGGCAGGTGACACCCGTCGTCACCTTGTGTGATGTCGAGGCACTGATGGCCCCGATGACACTCCACACGAACGGGCTCTCACCCTGGCGATCGATCCAGGGGTGAAAGTGGTCCGAGATGAAGAGGGAGTGCATTCCTGCTTCCTCGGCCATCTTGGCCTGGGCCACCAGCGCGGCGGGGCCGTGCTCTTCACTCGACAGAAATGCTCCGATTTCGGCCATGCCAACCTCCCGTGACTCTCTGGTTGCTGCCATTCCCGAGTTCGCTGCGTGCAAACCGGAGAGACACAAGGTGCGGCCGCCGCATCAGCGCCGATAGGGCTCGGCTGCCGATGCTTTGAGCACCATGCCGTGGCCCGCCACCTCAACGTGCGGCCGAAGCCGGCCACCCTGAGGACTCAGCGTCCGTCGAAGAACAGCGTTTCGATGCTGTGGTGATCAAGGAAGTACACAGTGCGCCGCAGATGCGGCACGCTCACACCGACGTGCGCGTGCAGATTCGGAGCGCAGCGCGCCGAGACGTCCAAGCCCTGCGCTCCGGCGACGGCCGAGGCGCGTAGCCAACTGGTGTTGCCGCCACAGCGCGTGGCGTCGACCCAGGCAGTCCACCGCGCTCGGCCTCGACCATGCGCGCGAAGCAGACCAGATCCTCAAGCACCGTCTGCAACGCCCGGGAGGCATAGGTCCACCCGATGCCGTTCGCTCCACCTGAGCTGACCTCGGCCGTCACCAAGGTGGTCGACTCCCATTCCAGGCTGCCGTCGGCCTCGGGCTGGTCGGTCCGGCACCGTGAATGTGCGGGAAAGGACCGCTGCCACGGGGTACGGACACCTCAGCCCCGACCGATTGCCGCCGCAGTCTCAATCAAGAGTGCGTGCACGAAGGACTGGGGCAGGTTGCCACGAAGCTGCCGCTGGGCCACGTCGTACTCCTCCGAGAACAGGCCGCTCGAACTGCACGACGCCCGGGTCCTCTCGAAGTACTGGGCCGCCTTGGTGGTCTCGCCGCAACCGAGGTACGCCAGGGACATCCAGAAGTTGCAGATGAGGAAGGCGCCCTCGTTCTGTCCGAGTGGTTCGCCCGGCTCGGCATAGCGGTAGATGTAGTCGTCCTCGCAGAGCTCGTCGATGACAGCCCGGCGGGTGGCCATCGAGCGGGGGTCCTCGGGCGCCACCGCCCCGCGAATTTCGGAGAGGAGGAGAGAGGCGTCGACGCGTGCGTCGCCGGGTGCGCGCTGCCAGCGCCCTGAAGGGTGGAGGGCGCTGCGATCCGCTGCGCTGAGCAGGTGGTCGGCCAGCGACAGCGCCTTCGTGACGTGGCGTGACATGGGGGCGTAGTCGGCGATCGCACGCAGACCGGCGACGCAAATGAGCCTGCTGTGAGTCCAGTGGTCGGGCCCGATCTCCCAGATCCCGTGCTCCTTCTCGTCGGAGCGCTCGCCGATGGCCCGGATGGCCAACTCGGCCGCCTCCCAGCCATCGGCGTCGAGATGGTCCTGCGAGGCGGCATTGGCCAACAGCAGGAGGACCTCCCCGAACAGATCGAGCTGAAACTGATTGCGGACCCGGTTGCCCACGACATCGGAGCCGCCGGGGTAGCCGGGCAGGCCGAGGGAGACGGGTTCGGGGACGGGGCTGCCGTCACCTTTGTACGCCGGGGTGGTGCAGGGGCCGTCCGCCAGGACGCGGGCACAGACCCACCGCACGGCATCGTCGAGCACCTCGTCGCCGCCGTTGACCGCGGCGCCGGCGTGTCCGATGTAGCAGATGTCGCGGATCCACCCGTAGCGGTAGTCGTAGTTGCGGCCGGCTTCGGCCCTCTCGGGCAGCGCGGTGGTGACCGCGGCCACCGTGGCGCCCTGGGTGTCCGTCAATCCACGCAATGTGGCGAAGGATTGGCGGACGTCGCGCCCGGCAGGGATCTCACGGCACTGCGGAATGCTCTCGGCCCACCGCATCGCCGTTTGGCGCCAGAGGCGGTCGGCCTCCGGGCCGTCCTGCGCCCGGAAAGGGGTCCGCTGCAGCTCGAGGACGAAATCCTTCGTGTCGCCGCGGCCGAGGTGGAAGTCCAGGATGATTTCGGGGCCGTCAGCGCCCTCGACCGGCGCCGCATCGGTTGCACCGCTCCAGCGGGCGTACATGCCCTGGACCGACGTCTCCCACGCACTGCCCGGGGTGTCGAAGTGCCATGGTTCGCTGGCCCGTCGTCCGTAGTCACCCGCCAGCGCCAACAAGGCGCACAGCCGGGCATCGCTGTCGAGCGCGGTGACACGGCGCAGGATCACGGCCCGGTCCGGACGCCCGGGGTAGGCCAGGGCTTGGCGGCACTCGACGACCCCGTCGTCGGTCACCCAGCGCTGTCGCCAAATGAGCGTGCCGTCCTCATAGGAGCCGCCGGGCACGTAACGCCCCTTCGGCTGGATGCGATAAAAGCCTCTCGAGCCCAGGAGGGTGGCGAGCACAGCGGGGTCCGACCAGGTTGGAAAACACATCCACGCAAGGTCGCCGTCGGGGTCGGCCAGAATCCCCCGTTGGCCGTCGGCGAGGAGGGCGTAGTCGCGCAGTTCGTGCGGGCGGGAAGGACGTTGCTCGGAACGCACCGCGCCCGACGTGTCTGCATCTGTCACCGTCGGCTCCTCCGTCGAGCCGGTCTCCTTCCGGCGTGTCTCTCATTCCCGGAGCACAGCACCCCGAAACAGCCGTGCCCCTCGCTGCGCCGCTTGCCGTGATTGGAGCGCGCGGGCCGCGGGTAGTACCGCATCGTTGAGCCGCCCAACGCAGGCTGCGGAACGGAGCATGTGAACCAATGGCGAAAATTGCCTCAGAAGTACTTTTCGAACGACTGGCCGACTGGGGCGTCGACACCATCTTCGGACTGCCCGGCGACGGCATCAACGGGATCAACGGGATCAGGCTCGTCAACCCGGACGAACCGCCGATGCCGGGGAAGGTGGAGTACGAGCAGGCCAATGGCTTCGTCAAGGCCTTCTTGGCCGGCCAACCTCGTAAGGCCACCATTGCCAGCCCTCTGTTCCGGGACGAAATCACCGAGATGCGCGCATGAGCAAGGCCCCCAAGGTTCGGCCATGGACGAGGAGCAGCACACCGGCCACGGCCAATGCCCTCATCGGCGTCGACCGTCTCGTGCAGAATGTCCGCCATGGCCGCTTCGAGCAGAGTCTGGCCGCCCTGACGGGCGCCGGCGCGCTCATCACGGGGGTCGAGATCTGGCTCGAACACGACCGCGCCAGCTTCTCCAATCGCATGATGTGGATTCCGGTGGCTCTCACCCCGGCCATGGCCGCGGCCGGGATCGCCGGCATCTTCTCCAAGCGGGCCGCCAAGACCTTTCTGCCGCTCATCTCGACCGTGGTGCTGTGCAACAGCATTCAGGGTGAATACCTCCACCTGCGCGGCGTCGCCCAGCGTCCGGGTGGTTTCGGGCGGAACTTCGCCATCTACAACGCCGAGATGGGACCGCCCACGTTCGCGCCGCTCCTCTTCGGCCTGGTGGGTGGTATGGGCCTCGTCGCCTCCATACTCCGCCGGGAGAAGTAGCGCGTGGGCCTCACCCCCGGCTCGGCCGAGCAGCGCTTTCCGGGTTACGACGTGCTGCGCCAGCAGCCGGCGTGGGACGAGGTCACCGCTGCCGTGGTGACCGCCCGCCTGGACCGACCGGATTCGCTGCGGTTCTTCACCGCAGAGGAGGCACCCGCCGCGCGTGCCCTGCTGGACCGGCTCCTGGCTCAGGACGAGGACCCCCGCGTGCCCGTGTTCGAGGCCATCGACGCCCGCCTGGCCGAGCGGCGCGGCGACGGGTTCCGTTATGAGGACCTGCCCGCGGACCCAGAGGCGTGGCGCCAGTCCATCGCCGCGCTAAACGACTGTGCGCTGAGCGATTTCGGGCGGTCCTTCGCGCAACTGGGTCACCGCGAGCAACGCGACATCATCGAATCTGTCCGGGTGTGCGAGGGGCAGTGGCATGGGCTGCCGGCCGCACGCCTCTTCTCGTTGTGGATGCGCTACGCCTGCAGCGTCTTTTACGCCCACCCCTGGGCCTGGAACGAGATCGGCTTCGGCGGCCCGGCCTATCCCCGGGGCTACAAGTATCTCGCCCTGGGCGCCCGCGAACCCTGGGAGGTCGAGGAGCGCGACACCCAGGACCCGGTCCCGTGGGCCGAGCGGGCAGAGGCGGCCAAGAAGCGGCATGCCGAGGGCCTATCCTCGTCCGGCGCCTCTGGTCGAGGCGCGGACGACAACGGATGAGACGCGGCGGATGAACGGCGTCCGCCGGCGAAACGAGTCCGCCTGGCTGCTGCCGAACGACGGATCGCGTACGAACCATCAGCTGCGCCGCGACATGCGTTGCTATGGACAACACGAAGAAGTCGACATTGTGATCGTCGGATGTGGTGCAGGCGGGTCGGTGCTGGCGCAGCGGCTGGCCCGGCACGGGTGGCGGGTGGTGGTGCTCGACGCCGGGCCATTCTGGGACCCTGACCAGGACTGGGTCAGTGACGAGGCGGGATCGCACCAGCTGTATTGGAACGAGCCACGTGTCATCTCCGGGTCGCACCCGGTCGAACTGGGCAGCAACAATTCGGGGCGGGGCGTCGGCGGTTCGATGGTGCACTTCGCAGGCTACGTCCCACGCTTCCATCCGTCCGATTTCCGCACATTCACCAATGACGGGATCGGCGCCGACTGGCCCATCGAGTACCTGGATCTGAAGCGGTACTACGAACTCCTGGAGGCCGAGCTCCCCGTGGCCGGACAGAATTGGCCCTGGGGCGATCCGCACCGCTACCCACAGTCGCCGCACCCAATGGGTGCCAATGGACAAGCCTTTCAACGTGCCGCACTGGCGGCCGGTATCGACGTCCGTGTCGGCCCGGTGGCCATAACCAACGGCCGCTTCGGGAACCGCTCGCACTGCATCTATCGGGGTTTCTGCCTGCAAGGGTGCAAGGTCAACGCCAAAGCATCGCCCCTGATCACCCATGTCCCCGACGCGCTGGCTCACGGAGCCGAGATCCGACCCGACTGCATGGTCAGCCGGGTGGAGATCGATGACGAACGCCGGGCCACCGGTGTCGTGTACTTCCACGAGGGCCGCGAGTTCCGCCAGCGGGCCCGGCTGGTGGCCGTGGCGGGGTACTCCATCGAGACGCCCCGCCTGCTGCTGAACTCGGCCTGTCCGCAGTTCCCGGAAGGACTGTGCAACGACTTCGATCAAGTCGGCCGTTACGTAATGGTGCAGGGCGCCCCGCAGACCACCGGTCGCTACGACGAGGAGATCAGGTCATACAAGGCCCCCCCGCCCGAATGCTCGTCGGAAGCCTTCTACGAGACAGATCCGACGAAGAGCTATAAGCGAGGATTCTCCCTGCAATGCATCTCACCGCTGCCGATCGTCTTCGCCGAGCACGTGTGCGCACAGGGGCACTGGGGTGAGACGTTGCGCGAATACATGCGGGATTCGGTGCATTGGGCCACCTTTGGCGCGCTCTGCGAATTCCTGCCCCTCCCCGGGAATCGCATCACGTTGGCCGACGAAACCGATCGGCACGGCCTCCCGCGTGGCGAACTTCTCCTATTCGCTGTGCGACAACGACGAAGCGCTCGTCGAGGCGGCGACGAGGGTCATGGAAGAGATGCACCATGCCGCCGGGGCCGCGGAAGCCATCACGATCAAGCGCGACGCGCACCTCATCGGCGGCTGCCGCATGGCGGCGGCCGAGCCCGACGGCGTGGTTGACGCGAATCTGCGCTCCTTCGCCGTCCCGAATCTCTTCATCGTCGACGGCAGCGTCTGCCCGACTCAGGGAAGCGCGAATCCTGCATTGACCATCATGGCGCTGGCCGCACGGGCCGCCGATTACCTCGCGTCGCCGGCCTCCGTGTCGTAGTCGTCCAAGCTCCGACCGCCAAGGGCTGCTGTCATGGACCCTGGTGGTGCGACTCCAGATGGCGGTCTCCTGCCTCCTCCGCCTCAGGGCGGGTGTCGAAATGCCCCAGCAGATCGTGGTCACCCTCCGTGCAGCGTGCTGTCCACAGCATGGTGCTGGGGTCTTCAGCGGCGGGAAGCTCACCGATGATGATCTCTGCTCGTGGCGAGGATGCGTCCGCTGCCTCGCCGGTCTCGCCCGCCGAGAGCGTCTCCTCTTGCTCTGCAGTCATTGCTCCACCCATCCCAGCGTTACCCGCCCGGTTTACTCCCGCTCTACCCTGGGCATTTGGGTCTCAAACGGTCGCTCGGGGACGGACTCATCACGGCGTTTCATGCCCGGCGGCGCGGGGTACTCAACCGAATCGGGAGGGCCGATCCGTCAGCTGAGCCACGAGCTCTCCGGTTCGCTGACGGCGACCCGGGGCGCCCAACCCGTGAGGGAGGACGGCGCCAGACTCGACGCTGTTGCGGGCGTCGAGTCGCGGCCGCGAGATACAGTCGACCAGCTCCCTGGGGATGTTGCGGATACCCGCGACACCGGCCGCGGCTGACGTTACGCCAGCCGAGCCGTCGGGTTTCATGAAATGTGGCGCGGGTAGCTGCTCCCCGTGAGCATCGTCATCGGGACCTCGGGTTGGCAGTACGCCGATTGGCGCGGGCGTTTGTATCCCCGTGGCCTGGCTCAGAAGGACTGGCTGACGTATTACGCAGATCGCTTCCAGTCGGTCGAGGTCAACAACGTCTTCTACCGCCTGCCGGAGCAGGAGACATTCGAACGCTGGGCCGCCGCCACGCCCGACGACTTCGTCTTCAGTCTCAAGGCGAGTCGCTATCTGACCCACGTGCTCCGACTGAGCAGGCCGACGGAGCCGGTGCGACGGCTTCTCAGTCACTCAGGCGGGCTGGGACACAAAGTAGGACCGATCCTGGTGCAGCTGCAAGCAAATTTTCGCGCCGACGCCGTTCGCCTGAGGTCCACCCTCAAAGCTTTTCCGAAGGGCGTGCGCGTGGCCTTCGAGCCTCGCCACGAATCGTGGTACACGGACGAGATCGCAGACATTCTGCGGCACCACGGAGCGGCGCTGTGCCTCACCGACACCCCGCAGCGGAAGTCCCCGCTGTGGCGGACAGCCGATTGGGGCTACCTGCGACTGCACGAAGGTCGGGCGCATCCGGCCCCCTGCTACGGCCGGACCGCCCTCACGAATTGGGCTGGGCGTCTCGCTGACCTGTGGGGCCCGAGCGAAGACGTCTACGTCTACTTCAACAATGACCATGGTGGCTGTGCTGTGCGAGACGCTCACCGCTTCGCTCTAGCCGCCGAGCACGCGGGGCGTCACCCGACCCGCGTCCCGACGAGTCGGGAAGCATCGCTGACTACCGAGGCGGGGGTGTGACCGTGACAGGGACCGAGGGCGGCCCGGGAACGGCCCCCCCGTGAGTGCCGAGGTCTACCTTCCTTCTGGGCGACAGAGCATTGCGTCTGTCTCGGGGCGACCGCGGCGCGCTCTCTCCTCGGACCCTCGTTTCGGGGTCACGAAGCAGCGTGGGAGAGTGCAGACCGAAGCGAATGGACAATTGATCGTCGTGACCGTGCACCCTGCGTCGATCGTCCGCATCGCAATGAGGCGGAGCGCCACAGTGCCTACGACCTTTTCATCGAGGATCTCCGCGTCGCGGTGCTCTCCGTCGGCCGTGCCACGAAAGGGCAGGCATGACGAACGGAGACCCCGGCGCAATGCCGGACGTCGGCTTGGTATGTCTCGATGCCAACGACGCGACGTCTCTGGCGGAGTGGTGGAGCCGGCTGCTGGGAGGCGGGACGACACGCACCGACGAGGACGGCGACGTCCACCTGCAGGTGGGATACGCTCCTCTTCTTGCAGGTGGCCGAGACCGAAGACGACGAAGAACAGGATGCACCTGGATCTACAGGTGAAGAAGTACGAAGAGGCCGTTGCCCGCGCCGTGTCTCTGGGTGCCACAGCGGCAGACGACATCGATCGGGGTGAAAGGTGGCAGGTCCTTCGAGACCCTGAAGGAAATGAGCTCTGCATCATCCGACCGAAACCGGAGGAATGACCTGTGCGGGGCGGCCGCGGCCCCTATTCACGGCTGCGGATTCGAAAGGGGGATTGTGGAGGTTGGCCGAGGGGTAAGCACGGACCATGCCCACCGAGACTTCCCGGCCACGTGCAGAGAGCTCTGAAAAAGGAGAAAAGCCCGAAGGTGGCCACGATGCCCAGGAAGCTGGACGTGGTCACGACGACCGGGCGTCCCACACGCACAGCAATGACGACCCCCGACCCCTCAAGAGCTACGCCGGGATCATGGCCAGTTACGGGGTGCTCGCCGCCGGGTTGATCGTTCTTCTGCGCCGGAACCGTTTTCGCTTGCGGCCCCTGTCGCCGTGGAACTTTGCCCTCTATGCCCTGGCGGCCGAGCACGTCAGCAGGCTCATCAGCAAGGACTCGGTCACCTCCCCCGTCCGGCGGCCCTTCACCCGGTTCGAGGAGCCGGCCGGCGAGGGCGAGGTGAACGAAGAGGTCATCGGGAGCGGACCGCGGCACGCTATCGGCGAGCTCCTCACCTGCCCCTTCTGTCTGGACCAGTGGGTGGCGACCGGTCTGGTGGCAGGCAGCGTCGCGGCGCCGACGCTCACGACCGCGGTGGTCTCCGTGAGCGCCGTGGCCCGAATGGCCGACTACCTGCATCTGGCCTACGGGTTCCTTCGAGAGCGGGTCGACTAGTGCCCGTCACCGCACCGGCTCCCGGCCGGCGCCGTGCATGGAACCGGAACAGCGCTCCATGACAGGAGACAAGGTGGCCCTCGTCACGGGAGCGTCGGCGGGCGTCGGACGAGCCGTGGCACGCGACCTGGCGGCCCGCGGTTTCGACGTCGGACTCTTGGCGCGTGGCGAGACCGGCCTCCTCGCCGCTGCCCGGGAGATCGAGGCGTGCGGCGTGCGGGCCCTGGTCCTTCCTGCAGATGTGGCTCACTACGAGGAGGTCGATGCGGCAGCCGCCGAGGTGGAGCGGCAGCTCGGCCCAATCGACGTCTGGGTGAACAACGCCATGGCCACGGTGTTCTCCCCCTCATGGGACACCTCACCTGACGACTTCCGACGGGCGGTGGACGTCACGTTCTTGGGTCAAGTCTGGGGAACCATGGCGGCCCTCGAGCGCATGCGCCTGCGCAACCGGGGCACCATCGTCAATGTCGGATCAGCCCTGTGCTTCGTCGGCATACCGCTGCAGTCCGCCTACTGCTCATCGAAATTTGCTTGCCGTGGCTTCTTCGAATCGACCCGCGCCGAACTGCTGCACGACCGGAGCGCTGTCCGTCTGCACATGGTCCATCTGCCGGCCGTGAACACGCCCCAGTTCGACTGGTGCGCCACGTCGCTGCCCCGTCATCCCCAACCGGTCCCACCCATCTATCAACCCGAGCTCGCCGCTCGGTCCATCGTCGCAGCCGCCCTCGACGAACGGCCCGTCCGGGTCCTCGGGTCTTGGAACAGGATGCTCGTCGTCCTCGGTCGGCTCTTTCCGAACTTGGCCAACCGATACGCCGCACTGGGGGCGTGGCAGACGCAACTCGAGGCCGAGACCATCTCACCTGATCGTCCCGCCAACCTCTATCACCCGGTCGACGCCGAGGACGATTGGGGCGCTCACGGCGGGTTCGACGATAGAGCCGGCGGGTTCACCGACCCCAGCTTCTTGCGCTCGATGCCGTCGACCATGGGCACGTTCGTCCACGCCCTGGCCGCCACTGCCGCCGAGAAGGCGTCGTCAGTACGACCCGGTCGGCACGACCAGCCGGCGAAGTGAGGTCGGCGCACGTCTGATTTGGCCTCCATGGCTCGGAAGACCACGGACATGATGGTTCGTGGCGACCTTCGTCGGCATGCCCCGTCCCAAAGGCGTCCCAATGCGCATCTAGTCCGGCCGCCGCGCCCGGCCAATCCATTGTGAGACGTCGAGTGGAGTCACGGCGCAGCCGTCAAGGGCCACTCGGCACCCGAGGAGTGATGAACCGGTGCCTGCGAACGATGGCAGTCTGGACCTGGCAGCCTTTTTGCCGTGACACTCCCTCGGCTCGTGATCGTCGGTGGACCCCCGGGAGCCGGGAAGACCACGCTCGCCCACTCCCTCGGTCCCGTTCTGCAGTTCCCTGTGGTATCTCGTGATGAGATCAAGGAGGGCCTGGTCAACGGAGGGTCAGAGGGCGTCCCCACCTGGGGAGCCCCAATCGCTCAGGAAGCATTCGCCCTCTTCTACCGAGTCGTCGCCGAGTACGTTCGATCTGAGTGTTCAGTGATAGCAGAGGCTGCCTTCCACACCGACTTCGGTTACGAGCCGGCGGAGCTGCTCCGTCAAGCCGACGGGTGCATCGTGCACTGCTGCATAGACCGAGCGACTGCTCGTCAACGGTTCATCGACCGTGCCACGACGGATCCGTTGCGCCGTCAGTCACATCCCGATTGGGAGATCGTGGAAGCGATGGATACGGGAATGTTCGACTGGGACAAGTACGAGCCTATGAATTTGGGTATCCCGATCCTGAGGGTGGACACCACAGTGGGCTACACCCCACCATTCGACGAGCTGGAGGTCTTCAGTCGAGGCCGGTGAGCCGGCACGAACTGTCATCCTCCCGGCGACGTACTGGGGCACAGATCTCCTCGGACTAGGCATCTCATCAGCCAGAGGTTTCGATCAGGCTCTGGTAGTCGCCGAGGCTCGTGTTGAAGTAGTTCCCTACGGCCTGGCAGGACCTGGCGGTCCGGCGACAGGAGACGGCAGCGAGCACGTTGTAGTCCGTCCCGTTGTCAGGGCTTGGCACAATCTTCCAGCTGGTGCCGTTCCAAGACTCGACCAGGGTCTGGTATTGGCCGAGGTTCTGGTCGAGGTAGAGCCCCACGGCCTGGCACGAGTCGGTTGATTGGCACGACACGCCGAGGAGGTCGTTTACGCTCGTCCCGTTGTCGGGGCTCGGGACGAGCGACCAGCGCGTGCCGTTCCATGATTCGATCAACGTCTGATTCTGGCCGAGGCTGGCGTCCCCATACTGGCCCACGGCTTGGCACGAGCTGGCTCGGTGGCAGGACACGGCGAGGAGGTAGTTGCCAGCCTCACCATTGTCGGGACTCGGGACGATCGACCAGCTGGTGCCGTTCCATGATTCGATCAAGGTATGGATGGACCCAGAGTTGTCGTAGTAGCCCACCGCCTGGCACGACCGGGCCGCCATTAGGCAGGCCACGCCGTAGAGGATGTTTGGGGCCGTCCCGTTGCTGGGGCTCGGGACGATCGACCAGCTGGTGCCATTCCAGGACTCGGTCAGAGTCTGGTCGGCACCGAGACTGGTGTCGTAGTAGTAGCCCACCGCCTGGCACAATCGGGACACGCCGCGACAGGACACCCCGTCGAGGATGTTGTACGAGGTCCCGTTGTCAGGGCTCGGGATGATCGACCAGCTGGTGCCGTCCCAGGACTCGATCAAGGTCCGGTCGACGCTGTCGATGTCGGAGAAGCCCACTGCCTGGCAAGAGGTGGTTGCTGCACAAGACACACCAAGGAGATGGTTGTCGCCTGTCCCGTCGTCGGGGCTCGGGACGATCGACCAGCTGGTCCCGTTCCAGGACTCGGTCAGGGTCTGGTCACCGCCGAGGCTTGCGTCGAAGTGGTAACCCACGGCCTGGCAGGAGCCAACCCGGTGACAGGACACGCCATCCAACACGTTGAGAGCCGTCCCGTTGTCCGGGCTCGACGCGATCGACCAGCCGGGTGCTGCGACGGCCGGTGCGGGAGTCGGGATGGAAGCGATCCCGAGCATGAGCGGGACAAGAGCGCCGCCGACGGCCAGCCAGTGTCGTCCGCGCCGAGGACCCACTGCGATCGAGTTGAGCCAGCGTCGGTGAACCGGCATGACCCTCACCCCCTTCTGCTTCTGCACCCAGGGTAGGCGAAGCTCCTCAGCGCTGCTCTTGCCACGGTGTCGACGCGGGGCCGGCTGTGGAGCCCACCTGTGGCAATCGACCTTGGCCCTAGCCCATATGTGCCCTGCTGGACTGATTGCAGGTGCCACGGTTGATTCGTAGCATCTAGAGATCCCTGCGGGTTGCCTCAAATTGCCTGCCGTCGGCGTCAGTCGACTGGCTTACGTACGTGGAGCCTCCCGCCCGGACTTCGCCACGGAGTGGCTCAAAAGAGGATCGAGCACTGACAGTCTGCAAGCAGGAGTACCTCTGTGGTTCCCACGACCAAGGAGGCAGAGATGAACAGCGATCTCGGGCGGAGACTCTGAGATCGCTGGAGCGAGCTCAGTTCGCCAAATTACACTGGGCTCGATCCGGACACAGAGGACCTCGGTTCGAATCTGGGCAGCCCGTCTCTGAAGGCCCGGCTGAACGTGGCTCTGGGGCATGACCGCCAAGCAACGTTGCGAGAATGAGGGAAGGGAAACGGCCATGACGACCAGCGGGTCGCAGAAGAACAGGTCTCCTTCTCAGCAGATCGACGCGAGGATCAAGGAGCTCGGCGACTGGCGGGGCGAAATGCTCAGCCGGCTCCGCGCCCTCATCAAGGAAGCCGACCCCGAGATCGTCGAGGAGTGGAAGTGGCGTGGCGTTCCCACGTGGTACCACGACGGGATTATCTGCACGGGCGAGACGTACAAGAGTGTCGTGAAGATGACCTTCGCCAAGGGAGCGTCCCTGAAGGATCCTTCGAGCCTTTTCAACTCCAGTCTCGAGGGGAACGTCAGGCGTGCCATCGACTTCCACGAGGGCGAGGCGATCAACGAGAAGGCGTTGAAGACGCTCATTCGCGCCGCCGTGATCCTGAATACGTCCAAAGCAAAGAAGTAACCCACTGCGGCACACACGACCTCGGCCCGGGCCCGTGACAGGTGCCGACCCGGATGACCTCCGTCGTCATGGCCGCCGGGTGCCGACATGGTGAGGGGTTCGTGAGCCCGGGTGTCGCCCAAGGGCGGTGGGCACCCACTGCGCTGATCTGTTCACGCTCCCTCAGGCCCCTCTGGCGTCGTACCGGCGGCGCGTCACATGCTTGCCCGTTATGTGGCTTCGTTCGCATGCGGGCAGAGCCGCCCGATATCGCCGTTCTTGCCGGAACAGGCAGAGTCCAGGACGACAGAACACCGCGCCACTTGCACCCTGAAGCGCGGCCACCCGACGGCAACGTAGGTGCCCCGAGAAAGGTGGCAGATCAATCCGGCGCCGGCGACGGTCCGCTTTTGAAGCGGTCACCGTCGGGCGCGGAGGGCCTCCAAGAGCGCGCCGAGGAACGGCGCCTGACCCTTGACGAGCTTGCGCCGCGCCTCATCAACCGAAACCCACTCGACCCGGTCCACCTCGGGGAACTCCCGGAGCTTGCCCGAGCCCCTCGGCCACTCCAGCTCGAACGTGTTGCTCGCCGCGTTGGTCACGTCCAGGTCCCCGGGCAGCCCCCACACACTCACTCGCTTTCCCCCGGGCTGGCGGCGTTCCCCGAGGAAGACCACCATGCCGTCCGGGGCCGACAGTCCCACCTCCTCTTCAAATTCCCGATAGGCCGCGATGAGCGGATCCTCATCGGGGAGGTACTCGCCCTTCGGGACCGACCAGGCGGCTTCGTCCTTCCGAGCCCAGAACGGCCCGCCGGGGTGGGCGATCAATACCTCGACCACGCCCCCGGGGGAGATCCGGTACAGCAGCAGCCCTGCACTCCTCGCGCCCATCGGTCAGGCCATCCTTCCATCGGGTGGGTGCGACTCCCGTCATAGGACGTGCAGGGTCGGCGAACCAGGCGAGGGGCTCATTGCATCCCATATTGCAAGTACGGCATGCTCGTCGCATCGCCGCACCTCGCGGCTGGTCCATGACTGCCCCAATCGGGTGGCGTTCGCTAGGCTGTCGTCTCGTTCCGGCGACCCGAGCCGGAGCCATCTCGGGGGCACGGGCGTGGACCGGAGCAACCGGGCGCACGTCTTAAGTCTGAACACCGCGCCGTCATATGAGTCCCCCCAATCCCGAGAACGACCCCGTCCAGAAGGGCCCGCAGCAACTCGGCCGGCAGGTCGACGGCGGGAAGCCGAAGCCGGCGGACGCCCTCGACCGGGGGGAGAGCCCCGTCGAGACGGGGCTCCACGAGCTCGGTCGCCAGATCGACGAGGCGAACCGGGGTGGCCGTAGGCGCCGGAAGAACAACGCAGCCGAAGGTGGGACGCCGCGGCAGGGACCGGCTCACGCCGCCCCCAAAGCACGCTCACGCAAACGGACGGCAATTTGGGTCACTGGGACGTTGGCGCTGGTGCTGGTGCTGGTAGCGGGCGTCGCTGCCGGATACGGCTGGTACCTCAATCACGAGATCCATCGCATCGACTTGAGGAACCTCACCTCTGCTCCGGTGAAGGGCGACGACGCCGGTACGGAGAACATCCTCATGATCGGTTCGACGGACCGGTGCGCACTCAAGGTGCAGAATCCCGCCTACGGGCTGTGCTCCCAGGGCGTCAACGGCGTGAACAGTGACGTCGTAATGATCCTGCACCTGAACCCGGCGAACCACACTGTGTCAATCCTGTCCATCCCGCGCGACCTTTTCGTGCCCAACGCCCGCTCAGATGGCGCCAACAAGATCGACGCCGCGCTGTACCAGGGTCCGGATCGGCTCATCGCGGCGATCGAGGAGGATCTAGGGATACCGATTCAGCACTTCGTCGAGTTGAACTTCGACAGCTTCATCAACGTCGTCCAGGCACTCGGGGGTATCAAGATGTACTTCCCCGAGCCCGTCTTCGATGCGTACTCAGGGCTCAACATCCAGACGACCGGCTGCCTGTCGTTGAACGGGACCCAGGCGCTCCAGGTCGTGCGGGCCCGCCACGTCCAGTACAAGGGCCCTGGAGTAACCACCCACGACCCCAACTACTGGCCGCAGGAGGCGCAGAGTGATATCGCGCGCATCCGCCGGGACCACGAGTTTTTGCGCGTGCTGGCGGCCGCCGTCAAGGCCAAGGGCCTGAGCAACCCCATCACCGACCAGCAGCTCGTCGCCGGCGTGGTCGGACAACTCACCGTTGACTCGGGGTTCTCCGCCTCCGCCATGATCGACCTGGTCCTCGGCTACCACAACGTCAACGTGAACAGCGCACCGCAGCTCACCGTGCCGGTGTCGGTGGACCAGTTCGGCAACTACGTGTACCAGGGCGGGAGCTACGGGGACATCGAGTTCCCGGCCCAGCCGCAGGACGACAATGCCGTCGACCAGTTTCTCGGGCTCAAGTCAAACAATGAGGACACGTACTCGGGCGGAACGCTCCCTTCGCCCTCAACGGTGACGGTTTCCGTCCTCAACGGGTCCGGCGCACCCAATCAGGCGACGACGACGGCGCAGAGCCTGCAGGCGCTCGGTTTCCACATCGGGACGATCGGCGACAGCCCACCGGTGGGCCGGGAGGCCGAAACGGTCGTCTACTACGCCGCCAAGACACCGGCTCAACTGGCGGCCGCACAAGCTGTGGCGAACTCCATGTCGGGAGCAGTGATCATGGGCATGGACCCGACGCAGGTGAAGGCAGGCTCCCAGGTCACCGTTGTCACGGGCACGGACTTCACGGTCAACGCCCCGCCCGCGACTCCCACCACGGCCGCTACCGGTGCAACCGCGGCGACCACCACAACGACCACCACGTCGGGCAACAGCGGGAACACGGGGAGCTCCGGCGCGTTCCAGGCACCCACGCCTACCGTCGAACCGCTGCAGCCCTGGGACCCCCGCTCGTGCACACCCAGCGGGGGAGAGGGTACCTAGTCCGTCAGATCCTGGCCCGCAGCCGCGGCGTCAGACGAAGATTTCTCCTCCGTTGGTGTCGAGCGCCTGGCCGGTCATGGCCGAGGAGAGGTCAGAGGCGAGATAGACGATCGATCCGGCGACGTCGCCGTCGCTCGGGATTCGACCTAGTGGCACGCGCGCGTTCAACTCGTCGACAACGACCTGAGCCGGCACGCCCCGACCGCTCGACGTCATCTCGACGTAGATGTCGACCGACGGTCCGGCCATCCAGCCGGGGACAATGGCATTGACACGGACTTTGGACGGACCCAACTCATAGGCGAGCACCCGGGTGGCCGTCAGCAATGCTCCCTTGGAGATGGCGTAGCCCCCCTGGGCCGGCTGGGGCTGACGGGTCACCATGGAGGCGACCATGACCACCGATCCGCCACCGCGCGCACGCATGGCAGGCAACGCGGCGCGGGTCATTTGCAGCGAGCCGAAGAGGTTCGTGTCCATGATCTTGCGCCAGAGGGCCAGGTCGACCTCCTCGAAACTCTTGAAGGCGTCGAAGCGGAAGGCGTTGTTCACCAAGACGTCGATGCCGCCGAACTCCGCCACTCCCGCAGCCATCAGACGGGCGCAAGCCTCCGGATCGGTGATGTCGCTCGGCACCGCGATGGCCCGGGCCCCCATGCCGGACACCTCGGCGAGGACCTCGTCGAGGGTCGACCGGCGCCGGGCCGCCAACACCAAGTCGGCCCCGTGGGCGGCGAGGGCTTTCGCCGCCTGGCGGCCCAGCCCCGGGCCGACGCCAGAGACGACGCACACCTTCCCCGACAACAATCCGGCACGGCCCGCGGCTGACTCTTCGCTCTGGACGGTCGTCATGGGCCAAGCGTAGGCAGGGCGGGAACCCGGAGGCCGGGGATACTCGATATCCGCGCCGATGTCGCACGGGCCTGAGATGATCGGCGGCACGGTTGAACAAAGGAGAGTCATGGCCATTTGTTCGCACTGTGGAGGCGAAATGACCGATGGGATCAGCTGCCTGACCGACCCCGTCGTCATCGAGGGCAGGGCCTACGCCCCCATAGCCTGGGGCCAGGAACTCCGGCCGAGGCACCGCTACGAGCCAGAGGACTGCCGAGACTGCGGAACCCCCCTGGGAGGGATGCACCACCCTGGATGCTGCATGCAGCGGTGCCCGGCCTGCCACGGGCAGGCGATTGCGTGCGGTTGCGTGACCGAGACGGATTGCACCTTCGAGCGAAGCCGCACGGGGCGGTGTCACGCACACGTTCTCCGGCGGGTCGGCTGGCGCTGAGGTCAGTCGTCCGCACCGGGCGCCCGGCCTGAGCGCCTGAGCATCGCCTCCCAGGGGCGGAGGCGGGATCCCAGCGGCACGAGCAGCCCGGCGACTCTTCCCTTCAGGCCGCCCTCGACGACCGCCAGGCACTCCCCGGTCGCCTCATAAAGGGCGGCTGGGTCACTGGGGCGGTGCCCCCGCCCACGCGAGCCAGCCAGGTCCCAGGTATGGAGGTGCCACTCGGAGGCCGCCATGGCGGCGTGCAGTCCGGCGGTGACCGTGCCCCGTGGGAAGCCGAACGGCAGGTCCCACGATGAGGGAAGACGGGCACCGTAGGCGCGCGCACGGGCGACGAATCGCCCGACCGCGGCCGGCCCGTCGAGGTGCGCCAGCTCGGCAAGCGCCCGCGCATTGTGTGCCCCGAGTTCCTCCACGTCGAACGCGGGAGCGGCGTCGCCCCACTCAGCCCGGTCGAGCCACTCGTGGTACCACCCGGCGACGGCGAGGACGTGCCTGGCCAGCTCCGCGGCCGTCCATTCTCCGCAGGCGGTCAGGTCCCACCCGTCGGGGCGCAGCCCCGCCGCAGCCGCCTCGAACACGCTGACACCTTCGTCGTAGAGATGCAGGACGCTGTCTGGGGGACGCGGGGCACGACAAGACTCTTGCACCGGCTGGAGTGGGCCGTCCGATTCAGCCTGCGCTTGACCTTCCGGTTACAACTCACAAAGGTGTGGCGAATGACCTCCAGCAAAGAGAACCTTGCGACCGAACCGAGGACGGGACCTCTCGAGGGCGTCCGGGTACTCGAGGCGGGGCTTCTCGTCCAGGGGCCTCAGGCGTCCCTGACGATGCAAGAGTGGGGAGCGGACGTCATCAAGATCGAGCTCCCGGGGTTCGGTGACCAGGCCCGGTGGCTCCCCATCAGTCGTGGAGACCGGCGCTCGGCGTTCTTCGCCGCCTACAACCGAGGCAAACGGAGCATGACGATCGACCTGCGCGTTCCCAAGGGCCGCGATGTCTTCCTGTGCCTCGTGAAGGACGCCGACGTCGTGATTACGAACTTCAAGCCCGGGACGATGGAGGGGTGGGGACTCGGGTATGCCGATGCCACCGCCTGCAACGAGCGGATCATCTACGCAATGGGATCCTCCTTCGGGCCTGAGGGTCCCGATGCGGCTCGGGAGGGAGCGGATCTCAGCGCCCAGGCCGCTGGCGGGCTGATCAGCACGACCGGCGGCAACGGCGCTGACCCCAGTGCCATCGGCGCCACCATCGCCGACCACATCTCAGGGCAGAACCTTCTCTCGGGCATCTTGGCGGCGCTCTACGCACGGGAGCACACGGGCCGCGGGCAGCTGATAGAGACCTCGCTGCTCGGCGGTCAAGTATGGGCCCAGGCCGGGGAATACACCCGGTATCTTCTGTCGGGGCAGGTTTCGGGCCCGAGTGCGCGCAGCCACCCCATGATCCCGGGCATCTACGGCGTGTTCCCGACCGCCGACGGGTGGATCGCCATCGTCGGCACGGCAGGCCCGGCGCGTGACGTCTTCTACCGAACCATCGGCCGGCCTGACCTGATCGAACGCTTTTCATCGCTGATGTACTTCGAGGAGGACAAAGCGGCCCTCTGGCCAATCCTGGACGAAGTGTTCTCCACCAAACCGACAGCGGAGTGGTGCGAGCTGCTCGGTGCCGCCGGCCTACGCTTTGCTCCGGTCCGGGATCACGCCGAGGTGGCAGCGGACCCCGGCGTCAGGGCCAACGGCTACATCGCACGCGTCGAGGATCTGGACGCCCCCGGGGACACCGTGGAGGTGGTGAGAGCACCCGTCCGCTTCTCGGACTCCGTGCCGGCGGTGCGTTTCCGGGTACCAGAGCTGGGCCAGCACACCGAAGAGGTCCTGCTCGAGGCCGGGTATTCCTGGGACGACATCGCCAGCCTCTCGGCGGAGGGTGCGACCTAGGCACTCCTGCGCCCGTTGTCGGTGGACGGGCCCACACAGTGGTGAAGACAGCCCGCCCCCGTCGTTGGCTATCCCGTGGTGACGGCGCGGCAGAGGCGAGCGCCGAGTGCAGGCCAGATGTTCAATCAGCTCGGGGGGCTCGTGCGCATCGAACTCGACCGCGGCGAGTACGTCAGCCCGTAGTCGATTGCTTATGCCTCGGCCTTCCTGGCAGTCTCTCGCCGTGGCCCGTCTGTCTGTCCCGTTGTCGGTGCTCGATCTCTGTCCCGTCCCAACAGGAGAGTCGATCGGCGAGGCCATTCACCGGAGCGTGGACCTCGCTGGCCACGTCGAGCGATGGCGTTTCCGACGGTACTGGGTCGCAGAGCATCACAACACTCCCGGCATCGCCAGCGCGGCGCCCGCAGTACTTGTCGGACAGATTGCGTCGGCGACCTCGACTATCCGAGTCGGTTCAGGTGGAGTGATGCTCCCGAACCACGCGCCGCTCACCATTGCAGAACAGTTCGGCATGCTCGAGGCGATGCACCCGGGACGGATCGATCTAGGGATCGGGCGGGCCCCGGGCGCCGACCGCGTGACCGCCGGGGCCCTGCAGAGCAGCCCGAGGGGCCCGACGGACCTGGCGGATCAGCTAACCGAGTTGCAGGGGTACTTCGACGAGCAGGACCACCGGCCAGGAGAGATCGGAGCTGGCCGGATCCGGGCGATCCCGGCCGAAGGCAACAGGCCCGAACTGTGGTTGCTCGGCTCTACGGGACACAGCGCCCAACTCGCAGGCGAGCTCGGCTTGCCGTTCGCTTTCGCCCACCATTTCAGCCCCGCCAACACCAAGCCCGGACTGGCCCTGTACCGCCGAACGTTTCGGCCCTCCGACGTTCTGGCTGAGCCGTACAGTCTCGTCAGCGTCTCGGTGTTATGCGCCCCGGACATGGCACGAGCCCAATGGCTGCACGGCTCGTCCCGCTTGTCGATGCTGCGTCTTCGAACCGGCCATCCGTCAACGCTGCCGAGTCCGGATCAGGCCGAAGAGTATCTCTATTCGCCGGCGGAACAAGCCGTGATCGCCGAGGCAACCGACTCAGAGGTGGTGGGGGATCCGGCGACGGTCATCGAACGGCTCGAGCAGCTGGTGGCAGCAACGGGCGTCGACGAACTCATGATCACCACAAGTGCCTTTGCTCACGCTGACCGGCTCGCCAGCTACGAGCTGCTTGCCGAGCAGGACAGCGACGGGTGAGCTCGAGGGTGGCTACCCCGTGAGTCAGCCCTGCTGAGTTTCGTTGGTCCGGTAGGTTCTCCACAGGTTGGCCATGCCGGCGGTCCCGGTCAGACCAGGAACTCCACCGAATTCCGGATGTCGAGATTGATGGTTGACCGGGGCGGGCGACACCGACTGCACGCTTTGGGAAATGAAGAGTATCTCTATTCGCCGGCGGAACAAGCCGTGATCGCCGAGGCAACCGACTCAGAGGTGGTGGGGGATCCGGCGACGGTCATCGAACGGCTCGAGCAGCTGGTGGCAGCAACGGGCGTCGACGAACTCATGATCACCACAAGTGCCTTTGCTCACGCTGACCGGCTCGCCAGCTACGAGCTGCTTGCCGAGCAGGACAGCGACGGGTGAGCTCGAGGGTGGCTACCCCGTGAGTCAGCCCTGCTGAGTTTCGTTGGTCCGGTAGGTTCTCCACAGGTTGGCCATGCCGGCGGTCCCGGTCAGACCAGGAACTCCACCGAATTCCGGATGTCGAGATTGATGGTTGACCGGGGCGGGCGACACCGACTGCACGCTTTCGGCCGAACAGACGGCGGCCGGGTCGTACGAGGCAGTACCGGTAAGCACCTGGAGCAGCGACTCCGACGGTGGGCTGATCGCTGGGCCGATCACGTCCGAGCTCGTCGGGATCGAGGAGGGCTTCACGGCAAAGGCAGCGGGCACCGGGAACGGGACCAGGATCTCCCGTAGATTCCGGGCCGACCGGTCCCGAGCCGTCAGTGGTCTCAAACCGAAGGTCGACTCGATCAGAGCCAGACTCGAGCAGTGCTCGAACGGGCCATCGTGCACGACTCGGTGCGGCCAGGCCAGGTTGGTCACGACAATGCTGGGGACCCTGAAGCCGAGTTGGCTGTAGTTCGGGATCAGCTGGCCATCGGTCGGGGTGGTTCCGTCGCCTGCGTGCATGACATCAGCCGGGTTGGTGTCGTCCATGACTTGTGGCGGCGGCACGTGGTCGTAGAAGCCGCCCCACTCGTCGAATGTCACGATGAACACTGTGTCGTCGAGGTAGCCGTTGTCGGCAAGGGCGTGGTAGGCGTCGGCGATGAACCGTTCGCCGAGCCGGACGTCACCGAGAGGATGGTCGTCGCCCGAGGTCCCGGTACCCTCGTTGTCAAAGGCAGGGTCTATGTAGCAGACGTTGGGCAACGTGCCGTTCTCGCAGGCCGCCACGAACGATGAGCCTGCGGAGAGCGCGGCGGTGGAAGCGTCGGCGTCGGAGAAGGGATGGAAAAACGCCTGGTACTTGAACGTCGCACCCGGCGCAATCGCTGGGCTTGCCCAGAGGGCCAGAAACGGGGAGTCGCGGTAGTAGTAACCGCCCGTCGGGATGCCTTGGGCGTTGGGGATCGGGGACAGCTGATCCCAGATGGTCGGCACGGTGGAGGCCACCTCGGAGTTGTGGTCCCGGTCGGTTTGACCGGCGTGCTGGTAGAAGCGGTTGGGGAACGTTTCCCCGGCGAACGCGCAGAAGTAGCGATCGAGCGTCGTGTAGTGCTGAGCGAGCGCGCCGATCACCGGCAGATCCGGAAGGGCTTTGGGCGTCCAGTCAGGATTGAGATTGGTGTAGTAGCCGATGGGGAAGGTATTGGCGGCGGCGAGAGTAACCCCGGGGTTGTTCGGCGGAGTCGTCGGCCGCTGGAGGAAGCCGTCCATTCTGCCGAAATTGTGCTCGACCAGCCAGCCCTCCCAGCTGTGATCCGGGTCGCTGTAACCACAGCCCTGGAAGTCTGGAGCGAGCGGGTAGTTCGGGTAGGTGTTGCCGTCGGCGGCCGACACGAACCTCAGGTCGTGCCGGCCGTCAGCACCGGGCAACCAGCCAAGGAAGTGGTCGAACGACCGGTTCTCCATCATGAGGATCACGATGTGACGGATGCCGCCCGAGCCGTTGGGCCGGATCACATTCGAGGCATTGGCGACGGCCTCATTGAGCAAGTCAGTACCAGTGATTGCCAGACCGCCTGCGGCTGCAGCAATCTGGAGAAACTTCCGGCGAGAGAGCATTATCGAAAAATACGAGGTGCGGGTAAGGGGATCAAGGCCTAAATCAAGACCTACGCGTCGTGAAATCGGCGGGCCGGGCGTTTGGCGATTTCCTCGGTGGTGTCGGACTCATCTTTTCGCGTCGTTGTCACATCTTTCGCGTCGTTGTCACATCCGAGGTCCACAACACCGCTGGTACATCGCTTCCGTCACCATTTCCACTTGGGCCGCATCGGCATTGGAGGGCTCCATTGCCACCGGCGACCTCTTTTGTCGTTGTTTGGTCTGCGTCCCGCAATCAGGACGGCGGCCTAGGACGGTCGGGCCGGATATGGCATCGGATGGCAGCGGATATCCGAGTGGAGGTGAAGGGACTCGAACCCTCGACCTACGGCTTGCAAAGCCGCCGCTCTTCCAGCTGAGCTACACCCCCCGAAGCGACCGAAACCGCCAGAGCCACAACCCCTCTCTTGGGGGACACCATCGTAGGCCCGAAGCGGTCATGCCTCGGCAGCACCGGTAGGGTGCGGCTCCGTGGATGCACGGACCTTCCTGGGGATGGAGCCTGACGGCGACAACCTGCACTGGCGGATGCGCGTGGCGCCACAGCTCACGACGCCGGGAAACTTTCTTTTTGGCGGATGCGGGCTCGGAGCAGCACTCGTTGCCCTCGAGGCGGCAGCCGGGCGGCCGACCGTGTGGGCCACCGGCCACTATCTGTCGTATGCCCTCACCGATGCAGAACTGGTCTGGGAGGTGACGCTGGCGGCCGTCGGTGGCCACGTCACCCAGGGCCGTGCGATCGGCAGCGTCGACGGACGGGAGATCTTGACGGTCAATGCGGCCCTCGGGAAAGACGATCTGGGGATCGGTGGGGTGTGGGTCGCTCCGCCTGACGTGCCGCCGCCCGAGCGGTGTCCGCCACGATTCCTGCCCGATTTTTTCCGTAACACCATCATGGACAGCGTCGAGGTGCGCTCCGCGAGAGGTCGGTCTTTCGAGGAGATGGACGGCTCTCCCGGGAGCCCGGATTCCGCTCTCTGGGCACGGGTCCCCGGCCACCTCACCCCCTCGGCCGCCACTCTGGCGATCTTCGGCGACTACGTCTCCGGAGCCGTCTCCCAGCCGCTCGGACGCCGCGCCATGGGACGAAGCCTCGACAACACACTCCGCATGGTGCAGTTGAAGCCGACGGAATGGGTACTCTGCGACATTCGCATCCATGCCATCGTGGGCGGATACGGGCAAGGGCTCGCGTTCCTCTGGTCGGAGGACGGGGACCTCCTGGCGACCGCCAGTCAGTCAATCGGTGTGCGCTTGTGGCCGGAGGACGCTCCGCTGTCCGGCTAACTCCGGGGTGCGACAACCCGTCGAAAGCCACAGCCGCGAAACTGTTCCTCATGGCTCGCCGCGCGACCACTCGAATATGGCGACGACCATCCGCCAGAATTGCCGCCTGCGCGGTCGCCGCTACCGTATTGGCCGCCGTTTCGTTTCTGGTGGTGGAGAAGTCGGCCACGCCGTCCCCAGGGCACCACCGCACCGCGGCGACCCACCTCGAGACCACGACCACGACCACGACCACGACCACGACCACGACCACGACACGACCAGACCCCGCTCCCACGACGACGAGCCGGCCGGCTGGACCCGGGTTCGTCGCCGGGAAAGTGAGCGCAGTCGGTGACTCGGTGATGCTCGACTACCAGGATCCGCTCAAGACCTCGATTCCCGGCATCAACGTGGAGGCGGCCGTGAGTCGATCGTGGTCCGATGGCGAATTCATCCTGCAGGCCCTGAAGTCGGAGGGCGAACTCGGCGGGGATGTCATCGTGGCACTCGGCACCAACGGACCGATCACGGACCGCGACTTCGACAACATGATGTCGATCCTCGGCGGAGCGTCGCGCGTTGTCTTCGTGAATGTGCACGTCGACCGCCAGTGGCAGGATCCAAACAACGCCGTGCTCGCCATGGGCGCTACCAGGTACCCCAACGTTGTCGTTGCCGATTGGGCGGCGCTTGCGGCGGAGAATCCGCAATGGTTCGGAGGGGACGGCACACACCTGGCGATCGACGGGCCCGGAGCCGACGCACTGGCGTTGCTGGTGGCCACGACTCTTTCGAACGGGTGAGCCCGAGCTGGCCAGTAGCGGGGGGCCGTGGTGTAGCCTCATACGTCCTCCAGCCTGGACTTCGGGGGGGCTATAGCTCAGTCGGTTAGAGCGCAGCACTGATAATGCTGAGGTCGCTGGTTCGATTCCAGCTAGCCCCACTGCCCCATAGGGAACCAATCACAGCCCGACATCGAGAGTCGACGCCATTGTTCGATCGTCTGGTGTGGGCCCCGGGTCGACGACCGTAGGGCCGTGGTTCAGCCAGCGACTGCCGAATATCGAGGCCGGTCTCAAAGATTCCACGCGTCTTCGACGTCACCGTTTGCCAGTGGCAACTATGACGTCGTGCTTCGCGTTGGGGACCGACAAGTCACGCGAGCAGACGGCGCTGGTCGGGTCGCTCCGGCCAGCTGCTGGGCGACGGCTGTGAAGTTCCCTGCCACAGCATCCTGCCTGTCATCGCGACGCGAACTGAGCTCTTGCTTGTACTGTCTCTAGTAGCTTGAAAAGGGCCCGGGGGGTTGGGCCGATCTACGGCCCTCCTGGTGGGTAACAAGACCGGAGGGTGCGATGATGCGGCGCAGCCAGCCAATGGTGGTTGTTGCGCTGCTCGTTGGTTTGTTGGTGGCGCCCGTGTCCACGCCCAGCGCCGTGGCACAGCCGGTCGGGGGGTGTGCCAACTTCGATGCACTCGGCCCGGCTGGAGGCTTCGCCGAGTTCATTCATCACGACGCGTCGCGCCTATCGGATACAGAGGGCCGTGTGGCGATCGGAGGTGACGCGACCCTGGGATCTCGCAGTACCTCAGACGGTTTCACCATCGGCTCCGGCCAGCCCGTGGATTCGGTCGGGATACCGCTTCCGCCGGACCCGAACCGGCATGACCTGATCGTCGGCGGCGCGCTGGACGCTTTCAAAGTGGTGCTGATCAACGGCGGGGCACGGTACGGGTCGCTGGCGCCGAGCAGCAGCATAAGCAGCCAGGTGAGCGGCGCGTCAATCACCGCCGGGCCACCAACCGAGTTCGCCGATGGAAGCGGACCGCTCGATTTCGACGCCACCTTCGATGATCTGAGCGCGTCGTCCGCGCTGTGGGCCGCGCTGCCACCGACAGGCACCACCACGGTGACTCAGTTTCCGACGGGTTTGGATCTGGTCGGCACAGTTTCTGGGCTGAACGTTTTCTCGGTGACCTCCGCCCAACTGAATGCGGCCACGTTCATCAAGATCAAGGTGCCCCAAGGAGCGACCATCTTGGTGAACGTGTCCGGTGCCACCATCAACATGAACCAGGGGTCGCTCGGCACCGTATCGATCTGGGACCCCGTCACCGGGCAGTACATCGTCGACAACCATTTCATCAACGGCCTGCCCGTGCCGAGCACGGCCTGGCTGACCCTGCGGCAGAGTCTGCTGTGGAACTTCAGCACGGCAACATTGATCCTCAAAAACTCTGTGTCCTGGCCGGGCACCATCTTGGCCCCGCTTGCCCACTTCCAGTTCGGACAGGGTTCCGTCGGTCCCGGCCACATAGACGGCTCGCTCATCGCCGACTCGGTCGACAGCGTGGTGGGCGCCGAGACCCACGACATGGCGTTCGTGGGGGGTTGCCTGCCCGAGGCGCCAACACCAACACCAACCGGCTCGATCGGCATCATCAAGCAGATCACGGGCCCACCACCGGACGCCGACGTGACGTTCGAGTTCGCTGTGGATTGTGGCAGCGAAGGCGGTACCCATGACGTGGCGATCCATGTGCCGGCCGGCCAATCAAGCGGCCAGGCCAGTGTCGGCGATCTGCCGGTGGGGACGGTTTGCAGCATCACCGAGACCAGCGCGCCCCCCGGGTACGACTCCATCAGCGTCACCCCTAACCCGGTCACTGTGCCGGCGACCGAGGATCCGCCGGTGACGGTCACCGCCACGGACAACCATCAGCTTGGCGAGCTGCAGCTGGTCAAAACTCTGGACCGCCCCGCTCCGGTAGCCGGCTCGGTCACCCTGCATGTGTCATGCACCGACGGCACCGATCAGGACGTCGAGTTGACGGTGACGGCCGGATCCGCCTCAGCCGAGACAGTGATCGGCGGGATCGCCGTCGGCGCGGTCTGCACCGTCACCGAAACGGTCGCCCCTGCAGACTGGCAAGCGGTTTCGATCAGCCCGGCGTCGGTCACGATCCTGGCGGACGGCAACCCCCCCGTCACCGTCACCGCCGCCGACACTGTCCGCCTCGGCGCCCTCCAACTGATCAAACAGACCAACCTTGCAGTGACCGCTGACACCAGCTTCACGCTGCAGGTCGACTGCGACGGCACCGCATTCGACACCGATGTGACGATCACCGTGCCCGCCGGTGCAAGCTCGGCGGACGCCGCACCCATCACCGGGATCCCTTTCGGAACCACCTGCACGGTCAGCGAGCCCACCCCGCCCGCCGGCTGGGGGCTGCAGGCGATCGAGCCCGCCTCGGTGGTGATCGGCGCCGACGGCGCGTCCACCGTCACCGTCACCGCTCACAACGCGTTGATTGGTGTCGTCGAGGAACCGGGCAGCCTGCAGCTGGTCAAGCAACTGACCGGACCCAGCGACGGCGTGGCGCACTCGTTTACTCTGCACGTCGCCTGCACCGACGGGTTCACGACCGACGCCACGCTGACCGTTCCGGCCGGTGACACCGCCGCCGCCACGACGCTCACCGGTCTCACCTCGGGCGCGAGCTGCACGATCAGCGAACCGGCGCCGACGCCCGGGTTCACGCTGACATCAATCACCCCTAACCCCGTCGTCATCGCACCCGGCGACCAGCCCAGCGTGGTGGTCACCGCCACCAACGACCGACAACTCGGCTCGATCGGCATCATCAAGCAGATCACGGGCCCACCACCGGACGCCGACGTGACGTTCGAGTTCGCTGTGGATTGTGGCAGCGAAGGCGGTACCCATGACGTGGCGATCCATGTGCCGGCCGGCCAATCAAGCGGCCAGGCCAGTGTCGGCGATCTGCCGGTGGGGACGGTTTGCAGCATCACCGAGACCAGCGCGCCCCCCGGGTACGACTCCATCAGCGTCACCCCTAACCCGGTCACTGTGCCGGCGACCGAGGATCCGCCGGTGACGGTCACCGCCACGGACAACCATCAGCTTGGCGAGCTGCAGCTGGTCAAAACTCTGGACCGCCCCGCTCCGGTAGCCGGCTCGGTCACCCTGCATGTGTCATGCACCGACGGCACCGATCAGGACGTCGAGTTGACGGTGACGGCCGGATCCGCCTCAGCCGAGACAGTGATCGGCGGGATCGCCGTCGGCGCGGTCTGCACCGTCACCGAAACGGTCGCCCCTGCAGACTGGCAAGCGGTTTCGATCAGCCCGGCGTCGGTCACGATCCTGGCGGACGGCAACCCCCCCGTCACCGTCACCGCCGCCGACACTGTCCGCCTCGGCGCCCTCCAACTGATCAAACAGACCAACCTTGCAGTGACCGCTGACACCAGCTTCACGCTGCAGGTCGACTGCGACGGCACCGCATTCGACACCGATGTGACGATCACCGTGCCCGCCGGTGCAAGCTCGGCGGACGCCGCACCCATCACCGGGATCCCTTTCGGAACCACCTGCACGGTCAGCGAGCCCACCCCGCCCGCCGGCTGGGGGCTGCAGGCGATCGAGCCCGCCTCGGTGGTGATCGGCGCCGACGGCGCGTCCACCGTCACCGTCACCGCTCACAACGCGTTGATTGGTGTCGTCGAGGAACCGGGCAGCCTGCAGCTGGTCAAGCAACTGACCGGACCCAGCGACGGCGTGGCGCACTCGTTTACTCTGCACGTCGCCTGCACCGACGGGTTCACGACCGACGCCACGCTGACCGTTCCGGCCGGTGACACCGCCGCCGCCACGACGCTCACCGGTCTCACCTCGGGCGCGAGCTGCACGATCAGCGAACCGGCGCCGACGCCCGGGTTCACGCTGACATCAATCACCCCTAACCCCGTCGTCATCGCACCCGGCGACCAGCCCAGCGTGGTGGTCACCGCCACCAACGACCGACAACTCGGCTCGATCGGCATCATCAAGCAGATCACGGGCCCACCACCGGACGCCGACGTGACGTTCGAGTTCGCTGTGGATTGTGGCAGCGAAGGCGGTACCCATGACGTGGCGATCCATGTGCCGGCCGGCCAATCAAGCGGCCAGGCCAGTGTCGGCGATCTGCCGGTGGGGACGGTTTGCAGCATCACCGAGACCAGCGCGCCCCCCGGGTACGACTCCATCAGCGTCACCCCTAACCCGGTCACTGTGCCGGCGACCGAGGATCCGCCGGTGACGGTCACCGCCACGGACAACCATCAGCTTGGCGAGCTGCAGCTGGTCAAAACTCTGGACCGCCCCGCTCCGGTAGCCGGCTCGGTCACCCTGCATGTGTCATGCACCGACGGCACCGATCAGGACGTCGAGTTGACGGTGACGGCCGGATCCGCCTCAGCCGAGACAGTGATCGGCGGGATCGCCGTCGGCGCGGTCTGCACCGTCACCGAAACGGTCGCCCCTGCAGACTGGCAAGCGGTTTCGATCAGCCCGGCGTCGGTCACGATCCTGGCGGACGGCAACCCCCCCGTCACCGTCACCGCCGCCGACACTGTCCGCCTCGGCGCCCTCCAACTGATCAAACAGACCAACCTTGCAGTGACCGCTGACACCAGCTTCACGCTGCAGGTCGACTGCGACGGCACCGCATTCGACACCGATGTGACGATCACCGTGCCCGCCGGTGCAAGCTCGGCGGACGCCGCACCCATCACCGGGATCCCTTTCGGAACCACCTGCACGGTCAGCGAGCCCACCCCGCCCGCCGGCTGGGGGCTGCAGGCGATCGAGCCCGCCTCGGTGGTGATCGGCGCCGACGGCGCGTCCACCGTCACCGTCACCGCTCACAACGCGTCCATCAGAATCGTCGAGGAACCGGGCAGCCTGCAGCTGGTCAAGCAACTGACCGGACCCAGCGACGGCGTGGCGCACTCGTTTACTCTGCACGTCGCCTGCACCGACGGGTTCACGACCGACGCCACGCTGACCGTTCCGGCCGGTGACACCGCCGCCGCCACGACGCTCACCGGTCTCACCTCGGGCGCGAGCTGCACGATCAGCGAACCGGCGCCGACGCCCGGGTTCACGCTGACATCAATCACCCCTAACCCCGTCGTCATCGCACCCGGCGACCAGCCCAGCGTGGTGGTCACCGCCACCAACGACCGACAACTCGGGTCGTTGCAGGTCGTCAAACAACTCACCACGGCCGCCACGAGCCCGGCCCAATTCGTGTTCACTCTCGATTGCGACGGCACCGCCTTCGATCGCAACCTCACCTTGGACATTCCGGCCGGTGCCACGACTGCCAACACCGTGATCAGCGGGCTGCCCGTCGGCTTGCACTGCAACGTCACCGAACCGCAGTCCTCGCTGGGGTACCAGCCCATTTCGATTACCCCTAGCGGCGGCGTCACGGTCGGCAGCAGTCCCGAGACTGTCACGATCACCGCCACCAACACTGCCATCCCCGGCGCCCTGCAGATCATCAAGCACCTCGTCGGCGGTACCGCCGACGAGGTGCTTCCGATTCAGCTGCACCTCGCCTGCACCAACCCCAGCCTCAGCCGGGATGTGCAGATCACGCTGCCGGCGGGAGCCAGTACCGGGCAAACCCTGGAGTCTGGACTCCCCGCTGGAGCCAACTGCACCGTAACCGAACCCGCTCCGCCAGCCCCCCTCGCCCTCGTCGAGATCACGCCCACCAGCGTCATCGTCGGAGCCGGACAAACCGCGACCGTCACTGTCACCAACGATCTCGACGGCTACACCGGCGAGTTGACCAAACAGATCACCGCCCCAGCAGCCTCTCCCGTCACGTTCACCTTCCTCCTCGCCTGCAATGACCCAAGCGCCGACCGCCAGCTCACACTCACCGTGCCCACTGGCGCCACCCAGTCGTCCCTCGCCGTCGCAAACATCCGCGGCAACGTTGCCTGCACTTTGAGCGAGCCCGAAATCACCGGTTGGACACTCGTCGACCGCACCCCGAGCAACGGCACAATCACCGCGGCCACCCCTACCATCACCTTCCTCAACCGCCCGGGCCAATCCGAGACGCCCAGCCCGGCCCGTCCCGCAGAACTCGCCTTCACCGGCTTTGCGCACCTCGGACTGCTGCTCGGTGGGGGTGTGCTGGCCATCTTGAGCGGGAGTCTGCTCATAGCGGTATCAACAATCGGCCCCAAGCGCCGCCGTCGCATTTAGACCCTCCACGTAGGCGGCGCCAACGCTCAGCCGAAATCCCACGTCGTTCCGTCGAGTCAGGCTGCGTTCTGGTCCGGTTCGCCCGACATGGAACCGAAACGGCCATAGACAAGCCTCACACCGAATTGGTTGCAGCGACATTCGGCAAGTCTCTTGTTGGGACAGCCGGAGAGATCCCACTGCTGAGTCGGCGGGCACTCCGCTGTAAGACAGCAGATCTGTCCCAACTTTTGTCCCAACAATGGGATCCCAGCCCGTCCCGCCGGGTCCCAGTGCGTCTCACCCTCAAAATCACGACAGGCCGATGAGCAGCGAAATAGGCACGTTTCGGGACGCATCGGGAACCACTGGGATTTTCCGAGCTCCCTGATAATGCTGAGGTCGCAAGTTCGATTCTTGCTAGCCCCACTCACAACTCCCCTGATCACCGCCTCCTTCTGTTGGCCGATGAATTGATCCCAGCGACCTCGGGCCGCGGGGAGGCCGCGGGAGTTGATTCCTGCGGTTCGGTCGAGGGCACAACTGTCAGCTTCGGTCCTCTGTACAGCCCCCACAAACGCTCACTGAGTTCCGTGTCCGCGTCCGGGAATTGACGCTGGGAGATAAATGCGGACGACCCGAAAGCGCGCGCACTTCGACGCCAGTTGGAGGGAGCGGCGACAGCATGGGAGGAGGCGTCGAAGGGCGGTGGCGGGGGAGGGAAGCCAAGAGAGCAATGACCTGATCCCCGGAGATGTCCCGTCCATCGAACCATTAGACGTGCATTTGGGGCCGACGGAACGAACAATTTGCGACTATCTTCAGCAAGAAGGATAAAAGCGGCATGGCTCACAGACCACGCTGCAGCAAGGGGGCCAAATGAAGGGTTGGAGCTCGGTCTTCACCGCCGTGCTAGTCACGCTGGTTATGTTTTCTCTGGGCCAGCAAGCTGGAGCAACCACTCCATCCGACGCGATAGCTCCGGCATCGTTGGGCCCTGGCCCTGGACCTGGCTACGAGCTACAGGTCTCCAATGCGGTGTATGGATTCAACGCACCAGACGTGAACTCCCTGCCAGAGAACCCGACTGGAGGTGCGCAGAAGTGCTTCACCCCAGCGTGGGGACCCTGCACCAGTATCGGCATCGCGTCGACGGGCGACGACGCCAGTCCGGGCTATTGGATAGGTTCCACGACGGCCGTCACCGGCCCCAATGGCCAGGTCGGATACGGGGCGGAGGTCACCGGATTGGGCAACACCGGAACCTGTGGTCAAGTGTCAACGGTCATTTCGAACGCCCCCGTGGTCGGCGTAGGTTCCGCGCAGTTCGGCGTTCTGCTGGCCGCCGCTGACGGCGGTGTCTTCGCGTTCTGCGGAGCGCCGTTCTACGGTTCCATGGGTGGGAAGCCCCTGGACCGGCCGATCGTCGGAATCGCGGCCACTCCCGACGGAGGGGGCTACTGGCTGGCTGCCTCCGATGGCGGAGTCTTCAGCTTTGGTGATGCATCCTTCGAAGGTTCCATGGGTGGGAAGCCCCTGAATCAGCCGATCGTCGGAATCGCGTCCACTCCTGATGGGAAGGGCTACTGGCTGGTCGCCTCTGACGGCGGCGTGTTCAGTTTTGGGGATGCGAGCTTCCATGGCTCAATGGGCGGAAGCCACTTGAACCAGCCGATGGTGGCGATCGCCGGCAATCCCGACGGAACCGGCTACTGGACAGCTGCTGCGGATGGAGGGGTGTTCTCCTTCGGCGATGCGCCGTTCCGGGGATCGGCGCTTGACAGCGGTGTCCTCCAAGGGATTGCTGCAAACGGCTGACCGCTGACAGGTGTTAGGGGACGCGTGTCTTGCCCAATGCGGGCCGTTCGATTGAAGGTCAGTACGCACATTCTGGCGGCCGTGACGTATCCCCATTTGCCGGGTTGGGGTGCGGCCGTGCGAATCCTCTTTGAGTCAAGACCCCTATTTCGAGTACATCCAGGCGCGACGAATCAACCCGTCATAGAACTGGATGACGGCGTAGGGTTCCTATGGGTTCGGGAGTGACTTCGCCGAAGAGCCGGTTGCGCAGGGTGTAGAGCCGGTCACGCAGGCATGGAGCCGTCCCTGAGTGTCCTCCCGGACCCCTATCGAGCGTCGAGGAGCAACTGGCAGTAGACGGCGTTGCTCACCTGGCGTTTGAGGGAGCGGACCGCTTCCTTCTTCGTCTTTCCTTCTGCGACCTTGCGCTCGAAGTAGATCCTGCCTTGGGTGCCAGGATTGCGGATCTGGGTGATCGCCGCCATGTGGATGTTGTGATTGAGCTTGCGGTTGCCCCGCCGTGACAATCGGTGAACGACTCGGCCGCCCGAGGACAGTTCGATCGGTGCCGTCCCGTTGTAGGAGGCATAGGCATCGCGGTTGGCGAAGCGACGAATGTCGCCCGAGTAGCCGATCAACCCAGCAGCGAGAATCGGGCCCACCCCATAGATGGTGGTCACCGACGTCCCCGATGCCTTGACGACGATCTTGATGCGGCGGTGAGACTCCTTGGTCTGAGCATCGAGACGACGCACGTCGTCGAGGAGCTCGAGCACCAAGTCGAAGCGCATCTGTTGGGCCGGCGTCTGTGGACTCAGGTGCGAGAGCAGGGCTTCAGCGTCAGAAACGTAGAGTTCCTTGGCAATTCCGCCCGGAGCGAGCTCTGCGAGCAAGGAGTGGAGACGACAGATCGTCCGGGTCCGCTGGGCCCCGATGTCGTGGTTGCGCTTAGGGGCCGCGCGGATAGGTGACCATCCACCGGTCGTTGTGAGGGCCCAGATTTGATTCTGGGTGCGTTCCAACCAACGACCAAGTGGAGGTCTGAACCGTCCTGGGTTTCTTGGAGACTCCATACCTTGGAAGCGAGGATGGAGACATGTCAGATCCACAGAAGCGGTACCGCCTGAGCTGAGAGAGCGGGCGGTGCGCATGGTGTTCGAAGCCCGGGCCGCTGATCCGGCCGACACCGGTGCCATCACCCGGATTTCGAAGCAGCTGGGCGTCGGGACCGAGTCGTTGCGCAATTGGGTGAAGCAAGACCAGATCGACACCGGGGTTCGTCCGGGCACAACCACCGAGGAGCGCCAGCGCATCGCCGAGCTCGAGAAGGAGAACCGCGAGCTCAAACGTTCGAACGAGATCTTGCGCCGGGCCTCGGCGTATTTCGCCCAGGCGGAGCTCGACCGCCCGTGGAGGTGATCGTCGACTTCATCGACGAGAACCGGGGCGAGCGGGGTCGAGCCCATCTGCAGGGATCTGCAGGTGGCCCCGAGCACCTATTACGCGGCGAAGTCCCGGCCCCTCTCAGCCCGGGCCGCGCGCGACGCCATGTTGATCGTGGCCCTCGTGCAGCTCTGGAGCGAGAACTTCAGGGTCTATGGGGTGCGCAAACTCTGGAAGGCGGCGCGGCGGGCGGGCCACGACGTCGGACGGGACCAGGTGGCTCGCCTGATGGGCCTGGCGGGCATCGAGGGCCTGCGCCGGGGCAAGAAGCGCAAGACCACCAAGGCCGACCCCGCCGCTGAGCGGCACCCCGATCTGGTCAAGCGGGTCTTCTCCGCCGAGCGTCCCAACGCCTTGTGGGTGAGCGACCTGACCTATGTGGCCACCTGGTCGGGCTTCGCCTACGCCTACTTCATCACCGACGCCTTTTCCCGGATGATCGTTGGCTGGCGGGTGGCGAGCCACATGCGAGCCGACATGGTCCTCGACGCCCTCGAGATGGCACGCTGGAGGCGGGGCACCTTCCTCGAAGGGCTGGTGTCACACTCCGATGCCGGGTCGCAATTCACTTCAGTGCGCTATGGGGAGCACCTCGACGAACTCGGAGCCGTCCCTTCTATCGGAAGCGTGGGCGACGCGTACGACAACGCGCTGGCCGAGTCGATTAACGCCGCCTACAAGAGCGAGCTCATCAGAGGGCCCGATCAAGGACCCTGGAGGAACGTGGACGACGTAGAACTGGCCACCCTCGCGTGGGTCCACTGGTACAACACGCAGAGGCTGCACGAGTATCTCGGCTACGTGCCGCCGGCTGAATTCGAGGCGGCTTATGCTGCCAACAAGACCGACCAGGAATTGGTTGGAATCCAATAGCCCGGGTCTCCATCAGACCCAGGACGGTCCAGTCACCCACATAATGCGCGCACTCGAACCCGAAGTGGTAGATGCCGTCTGGGCAGCAGTCGAGCCCCTGATCCCGCCCACTGCGCAGAACCATCCGCTGGGCTGTCACCGGCCTCGGGTTTCGGACCGGCTGTGCTTTTGGGGGATCCTCGTCCGCTTGGTCACGGGTTGCTCTTGGGTCAGCGTCGAGGCGATCCTCGAGCACCAGGTCTCGGACACGACACTGCGAACCCGCCGTGATGAATGGATCGCGGCGGGCGTGTTCGATCGGCTCCGCGACCATGCCGTGCACGCCTATGACCGGATCATCGGCTTGGATCTTTCCGAGGTGTCGCTCGACGGTTCTCTCCACAAGGCACCTTGTGGAGGAGAAGGAACCGGGCACAACCCGACAGACAGGGCCAAATTGGGATGGAAATGGTCCATCGCCACCGACGCCCGCGGCATCCCGATCGGCTGGGCCATCGATGGCGCCAACCGAAACGACCTCACACTTCTCCTCCCCACCCTCGACGACGTCGCTCGCTCGGGGCTTCTCGAAGAGATCGAGACCCTGCATCTCGATCGTGGCTACGACTATCCCAAAGTTCGTTCCCAACTGGCCGATCGCGGCCTCGAGGACCTCAACATCCAACGGCGCGCCAAGCGGGGCGACTCGGGCCTGGTCAAGCAGCCGCTTCGACTCGGGCTGCGCTGGGTCGTCGAAGGCACCAACTCGTGGCTGAGCAACTACGGCCAGCTCCGCCGTAACACTGACCGGCGAACCCGACACCGCCATGCTCAGCTCTGCCTGGTTGTCGCCCTGCTCGTCACCGCCAAGCTCATCGACTGGCGGGACCGCTGGAGCCCGGATTCACGCCCTATCCGCTAGGCCCCTTAGCCAGCAGACGGAGGACCTCTGCGTGATCGGCCGGCTCGACTGATCGAAGCCGTGGGGAGCGCAGGGCGGCGATGGCGATCGAATGGGCATCGTTGGGGTCGTTCTTGTTCGACCGCTCGGTGGCCAGCACCCTGATGCGCGAGGCCAAGGTGGCCGGGACGTCGAGGACCTCTTCGCCTCGAGCCACCAGTTGCTGGGCCAGCAGATAGCCGAGACCTCCTGCGGATTCAATCGCCCAGGTGCGCTTCTCGAAGCACTCAGCCCAATTGATGCGTTGGTCCACCTGGCGACTGGTCGCTCGCACCTTGACGCTCGAGAGCTGGTCTTCAGCTCCGTCGAGCGCCACCGCGGTGTGCGACGCCTTGTGGGGGTCGATGCCGATCATCACATTCATGACTACCTCCTTGTGGTGGTTGGACACCACGGGGGGCACTCCTGCTTGGGGACTCCAGTGCTCGTTCCTCTTTTGAGCCACTCCGTGGCGAAGTCCATACGGGAGACTCTTCGCACGAAAGCCAACCGGACCAGGCCGGCGGCAGGCACTTTGAGAGCTACCCCGCAAGGACCTCTAAACGCTACGGATCACCCGCAACGCCTGCAGGCAGTCTCAAGCAGGCACCATGGGGATACTCCAGAGAGCTAAGAAGTCCCGCTCGGTAGCCGGCATTTGCGAGTGGGGTTCCAGGGGAGCAACCTTTGGCCGTGGCCGGATCTTCAAGCGCCGAGGCGGTAGTCCGAGACTTCATGGCCGCATCGATTTCGGCGTGGTCCTCGGGCGATGCCATCACGTTGGCCTCCTTTTTCAGCGAGGACGCTGAGTACCGCAACGGGCCGCTTCCACCGGTCAGGGGGCGAGACCTCATTGTCACCTCTCTAACCGAGATGATGAGCATCGGAGGCGAAGTGGATGTTGATTTGGTCCACATGGTGGTCGACGGTCCGGTGGTGATGACCGAAAGAATCGATTACGTGAGGTTTGGCGAGAAGACGGCTGGGCTGCGGATTGCAGGAGTGTTTGAGGTCCACAACGGGGTGATCACAGCCTGGCGTGACTATTTCGACGCCACTGAGTTCAGTTCGCAGTTGTCCGCAGACTGACTCGACCGGTACGTGCCGATACCGCGAGCGAGATCGACGAACCAGCGCTCCGGACAATCGTCGAGGACGAGGTGCAGCGTTGGTTTGAGGAAGCTCCCACCAAGGCCGTGGTGGTCCTGCGTCCCATGGTCCACGACGACAAGTGGGGGCGGATGGTGTACGAGACCGCGCTGTCTGACGAGGGACTGACTGCCGCTGTCGTGTCGCACCGATGGCACATGATGACCGCGCTCATGCGGGGACTGGCAGCGCGCTTGGGGAAACAGAAGGACGCCGTCGCATGAAGGGGGACTAGGACATGTGTGATGAACGACAACTGGTCAACTACGCGGAGGCAGCTTCGACGGCCAACTCGCCCAGCGCCACGGAACGCCAGCAATCCGACCGGTTTGCAAACTCGTGGTGTACGCGTTCAGGCGTGGGGACATGTGCACGTAGGGCGGTCGAGGGCGACCGCCTACCTATCTACGCCAAGGCCGCGCTCAGGCCGCTAGTCGTCCGAAACTACGGAGAACTTGCGAGACTGGTCGAGAAGTTGATTGGAGCTACCCTGCCGGGTCAGACGCCGTTCCGGTGGCTGTGAACTTGCATCTTGTGAGTCCCGTGCAGCACTGATAATGGTGAGGTGGCAGGTTCGATTCCAGCTAGCCCCACTCATCCCATTCCACAGCTGTGCGGAGCGCCGGAAGTTCAGCCCGGATGCTTCCCCACGCTCCCCTTTTATGATTCTCTGATCGAAATGCGCTCTGCCATGGCGCACGCTTCGCGACCAGCCGGTCAAAGCCGTCGACGCCCCCAGGAAGTTGGCACTCATAGCACTAGTCGGTGCGCTTCCCAACCCATCCGGTCGCGCAAGATCTTCCGGACTTGGTTCGGCTCGTAACGCACCCCCGTGAGACGCTCGATCACCTCGGTCACCTGAGCCAGTGTCCACGCATCCGTCGAATACCGGCTGGCCTGCGGTCCGCGATCGAGCGTCTCGCGAATCGCCGCGAGCTGCGCAGCCGTCAATCGGGGGGGAGGGCTGGATGCGAGCGCGGCGACGCCACCGTGCTCCCAAAGGCCGTGCCAGTTCGACACGGTACTCCGGGCGACACCCAGCCGGCGGGCGATGTCCGTGACGCTCATACCCTGAGTGAACAGGTCGGCGGCTAGTCTTCTCCGGGCCTGCAGCGTCGGTCCATCGGTGCGAGGGCGTGCGGGCGTCAGAGGCGGCTGGGGGCTAGCGATCAATGTCGAACGAGGCTGGGACGCAGCGACAACAGAAGTTGGCTCCGATGTCGGCTGCTGGTTGAGCGAGGTAGTGGGGGCGACAACCTGTTCGCGCGACCGGTCGCCGAGCTCCAGCAGGGTTTGGACTCGGGCAAGGATGACGCGTCGGGCGCGGCACGACCGCTCGTAGTCCTGCACGACCCGCAAGTCCTCCATGTCGAGGTGTTGGAGCAAAGGGAGGATCTCGGCGACCGGCAGCACGTCATAGCTTTCAACTGCCGCGACACCGCTGCCAGTCCCGTGCGCGCCTGAGACACCGGTTGGCACCGGAGGACCCGCCTCAGGCGCCCACGAGTCGTCAGAGCCGGCGGTCCGCAGTGTCCGCGAATAGAACGCGAGGTTAGCGACCGCCAGCGGGATGGCAACCAGTGAAAGAGTTACCGGCTGGCGGGCGTGCCACACGAACCCGGCCGCTAGGGCAACGGCCGAAAAGGTCACGAGGGTCATCGTGGCGACCAGTAGGACCAAGGCTCGGGAGCCCGCGATACTCATCACATCTGCGGGCGAGTGGCCCGCGGCTCGGCGGCTGGGTGGCCGTCCCTGAGCCACCATGAGCGGCGGGCGAGCAACATTGCGGCCACGACGGACTCGGCGAACATGCTGGCGACACCGACCCCGGCAATGCCAATCACCGGAAGCAGCGCCGCACTGCGCCGATGATCCCCAACGAGACTGCACCCAAGATCTTCGACGCCGTCTGGGTCCGGCGGCGGTTGCGAGCGGCGCAGACTGCGGTGTTGGTGACAAAGGCGGGCGGATCGCCGCGAGGGCGAGCAGGCGTAGCAACGTGGTGCCGTGTTGACTGTATGAAGTGCCGAAGTACTTTAAGATGAAAGGTGCTCCTATCTCGAAGACGGCGCACGCTGCTCCGAGCGCGAGAATGGTGTGTCGGATCACCCGACGCCAGCGCATTTCCAGATTCGACTAGTCGCTCGCTGTCTCGACAACCAACGAGGTCCCATGTTGGAATCCAACGTGGCGAGCGCCACCCCGATTGGCCACACGACTGAGAAATAGGCAGTCTCCCGCGGGACGGAGCCAATTCGCTCAGACCCCGGGAGGAGCCGCCGATCTCGACGACCACGTCCCGACAGAACGACATGTTGGCGCCGATCGGATTTCGGACCGGCGCGGCGTCAACAGGCAGGGCCCGGTAGCTGCATCCGACAACCCAGTCGAACTCCGGCGGAAACCAGCCCGGCCGTCCCGATGCCCACTCCGGCACAACGCGGCCGTCCACCCCGACAACGTGAGGATCGTCGTAGTGCTTGCACAACCGCTCCAGCCATTCCGCCTCGGCGTCGTCGTCGAGGAGCGCCACCACGTCCGCAATCACCGCTGCGATGCCAGTGTTGCGGGAGTCGGCCAGGCCTCGGCGGCCACTGTTTGCGACGATCGTCAGCCGACGAGATGCTGGCCACGGGTCGACGCCGGCCAGGGCGGCCAGGGCGGCCAGGGCGGCCAGGGCGGCCAGCTCAACCACGACCACGAGCGCGGCCGGAGGCCGGGTCTGACCGGCGGCCGACCGGACCGCACGCACATGCAGCCTCCACCGGTCCTCGGTGTAGGCGCATATCACTACTGCCACCGAGGAGTTGTAACTCCCGCGCGGGCCGGCGCCGGCTGCCCCGCCGGTCGGCCCGCGCGGGAGCATTGAAGGGGGCGAAGCGTCCAGGGCGGCAGTCGACACCACGACTACTCCGGTCGTCTTGCCCCGCGGGCCCGCCACCAACTCGCTGCATACGCGAACGGCCCAACGATCGTTCCTGGGTGCCCGAGCCTGATCAGCTCCCGTGACCAGCCTGCCGGTCGCTGCCGGCGCCCTCCGGTCGCCGGCCGGGTCGACGACAGCGCCGTCTTGAGCACTATTGCCTGCTCGTGCACCAGCGCGTCGGTCACGTAAGCGCCCAGGCCCACGCCGTACCCGTACGCCTGCTGGGCAAGCGCGTCCACGCTGTCGCGATGCCAGTGCCGGACTAGAGCGTCGGGCTGGTACACGATTCGGTAGCCCGCGGTCACCGCTGCAAAGAACGCTGCCAGGTCATCTCTGGCACGGGTGCCGGTACCCAGCACGGGGTTGAAGCCCCCTAAGCGCTGCAGGCACTTCCGGTTGAAGGCCATGTTGGCGCCCGAGCCGAACTGACCGGCCGCCAGGGGGAATCTCGGTTCCTCGGGACGATGGGTGTCCAGGTCGAAGATATTCGGCTCGCATCCCTTGGCGAACGCGCCGTGCCGTTCGAGGAGGAGCTGCGTTGCCGTCCGCAGTTCGCCAGGTTCGATCAGCCCGGTCACCGCACCGACTCCGTCGTTGACGACGAAAGTCTCGGCAAGGGCCGTCACCCAATGGCGGTCGACGACGACGTCGTCGTCGTCGTCGGTGACGGCCAGTAGTTTCGAAGCCATTTGCACACCTCGGTTGTGCGCGGCCGCCAACCCCCGCCACCGCTCGCAGACATACCCGACGCCGTGCGGTGCGTATTTCTTGGCGACCAGCTCGGCGGTCTCGCCGGTAGCCGGGTCATTATCGACAACGACGATCTCGACCCGGGGGTATTCGACCGGCATCAGGGAGTCGAGGCAGCGCGCCAGGGTGGCTGGCCGTTCCTTCGTCGCGACGATGACGCTGATGAGCGGCGGGTCGGACAGGATCTCAGCGCGCCGACGAAGGCACCGGGGCGGCTGCCCGACCTGGCTGGGGCGGCCGTCGGCATGGAGGTGGGACCGTATCTTTGGCCCAAAGTGTGCGTCGATGGCTCCGGCCACGGCACCTCCAGTGAGTCCATCAGGCGCTATATGGAAGACGATCGAGCCGACCGAGTGGGAAAGGATCCGCATTAACGCCAGTACCTGGCCCGTTTCCTCGCCGTCTAAAGGCGGCGGGAAGCCAGGGTACGGTTCGGTGATCTCGATGTCAGCGACTGCCACCGACGCCTTGACCTTGCCGAGCTGGGACGTGGCGTGCCCGGGCCCATCGGCGATCGCAACCGCGCACCGGACCGCGGTCACGACACTGTGACCGCGGTCCGGAGCGGCCGCCTGATGGCAACCCGGTCCCGCGCAACGGTGTCCAGCACCCGCCAGCCGTTTCGGAATGTCCGCAGCCCCGAGTGGCCGTTGTGACGCGGCAGCTCGAAGCTGGGGTACCTCGACGATGCGAAGCCCAGCTCGCGGTGCATGGATGACCATTTCTGTCTCGATCTCGAAGCCGGCCGCTTGAAGATCGAGGCTGCGAAGTCAGCAGCGAAGAAAGGCGCGGAATCCTCAGCGGAGATCGGTGAGGTGCGCTTCGTACAACAAGTTGACCAGCCAGCAAACTCCGGTTTCCCAAGCGCCGAACGCGCGTGATGTCCGCCGAAAAGCCACCAGCCACGAACTGCGACCCCTTAACGAAATCAAAACCGTGATCGAGATACCACAAGAATTGCGGGGTCTCCTGCGGAGACATATTTCCGTCCGTGTCGAGTGTCACGATGATGTCCCCGGCGGCGTTTCGAATCCTTCTCGAAGGGCCACTCCCTTGCCAGGTGCACCCTGTGAGACGACCCGAATATCCGAAGGGAAATGTATGGCCATAGCCACAGTGGCGTCTCGCGAATTCCCGTCTACGAGTATCACGTCGTCGATGCAGTCGGGGATGGATTCCAACACCGGCTCCAGGTTGCGGGCCCCACTGCGCGCGGGAACGACGAGATTGGCCCGGTTTCTTACCGATCGCCATTCGGTATCGGAGCCCGATGACCGTGGGACCATCGCCGACAGCAAGATCGACCGGGTCTGTGTTCGCGTAATGGTCATGCCTCGTCGACCGTAACCTGCACGAAAGTCGCGTCGGAAGCCCCAAATGGTCCGTTTTCGAAGCAACCCAAATTGATTCTGGGACCCACCCAATTTGAGTTGTACAGACCCCTATTCGCGTAACGAAACGTCGGGGCAAGTTGTCGGAGACGGCGCAAAAAGCCTGCTCAGGACCGTCCAGAGCAGGCGGGTGGCCATCACGACCGCAGGGGCGGGATCAACCCATGAGATCCGCGCGAACTCGGTGCGATGGTAAGGATCGTCCGCGACCGAAGGAGTCCTAGGCGGCTGGTAGGCCATGCACGCACTCGGGAAAGGACGAACCACTCACTCAGCTGTGTGGCACCCTCCGCGAGAAGTACCGCTGCCTCATCATCGGTGGCCAGTGCGACCGCCTGACGGGGCAGCTTCCTGCCGATGGATGCCAGACCCTCGAGGAGCATGGCGGGGTCCTCGAAGCCGTTCGTGGGCCACACGAAGCACCTGCGCAGGTAGCGAGACCGCGCTGGCGGGTGAAGCTGTCTTCGGTCACCGCGTACACCGGCATCCCACTCGGCCCAGGCTGCGTATCGCCCCAACCGTCCCGTGGTGCAGTGGGTACCGACTGACCTTGACCAGGATCATCGGTGTCGAGTGATCGAAGTCAGCGATCAGCCGGTACCCGTCTGCGGTTGGATCCGCTCGTTGCGGGTCCATTCGCGGTCGACTCACGGCCCATTCCACCCTGTCGGCGACTCACGCCGCGCCAACAAGCCGATGCGTGTTGCGATCGCAACGGCTTCGAGCTGGCTGTGGGCACCGAGCTTGCGGAGCACGTTTTTTACGTGACCGCGGGCTGTGTAGATACTGACCACCAGCCTCACGGCGATGGCCGGCGGACGGTGGCCTTCGGAGAGCAGGCTGAGCACCTCAAGCTCCCGGGGTGTCAGGACTACTGGCGGGATCGCTGTCAAGCGGTTGTGGATGGGATCTGGGGTCGCCAACGAGGACCTCCCCACCAACATGGCGTCCGTTCTGTCGGCCCGGATTGCACCGATAAGTTCGCCCAATCCGGAGTCGAGCGGCAGGCACGCCGCGACACCAGCGGCCGCGGAATGGCACAACACGGGCACGGTCGGTCGTTCCGTGAGGAACACGATTCCGATTCGTGTGAAAGCACGCTTGATCCGCGTCGCGCTCTCGATGATCTCTGGATTCATGCGGGGCGCGTAGACGACCAGCGCGTCCGGTTCGTTTCGCTCGACGAAGCGGAACATGCCGTTTTCCGTGCTCGCTACGCCGATTACCTCAAGGTCGTTCGGCGCGTTGAGTGCCACAGCAAGGGCCTCGATGACCGTCGCCGGTGTGCCCGCGATGACGAGCCGCCGTCGGACCGGAGCTTTCGCCGAGTTGCGTTCGCGGTGACCGTTGACCGCCGCAGGCGGCCCGGCAATTTGGACCTTTTCGGCTTCGACACTCAAGGTCAGCCGGGTGCTTTCACCGACTGTGGCTCTGGCGGGGTGAGGGTTCATGGCGCCACCCCACCACTCGAGCTGGGAGTTCCCGCACCGGACGCGTCTGCGAGACCAGTCGCCCCGGCCGGAAACACGAGAGTCCATCCCGGGTGAATCAGGTTCGGGTTCACCAGCGACCCTCCGCCGGGCTCGGCTCGGTCCCGGTTCAGGTTGTACAGCTCGTACCAGCGCAGCGGGCTACCGAGGTGAGCGGCAGCAAGATCCCACAGATTGTCGCCAGGTTGGACGACATATGTCAGCGTCGGCGGGGCGGCCGCGGCCGGCGAAGTGGCCGGTGGCGTGGCCGGGGCTGGCATCGGGGTCGCCGGAACGACGGACGTTCGATCTGTCGGGCCCACGGATGCCGAGGGCTCGGGCGCTGATGGAATTGCGGGCCCACTCGGAACGGTGGCGGGCGGGTCCGCGGTACGGATATTGCTGGTTGCTTGCAGGTGGGTGGTGGGTGAGCCCGCCGGTGTGGTGGACCCAAAGCGTGCATACTGCACCAAGCCCGCTCCCAGCAGCACTGCAATTGCAGTCGCCAGGACCCAGACCAATTTGGTCGTGCGCATCAAAATTCTTCTCCTCTAAGAGCGGCGTCGTTTGTCCAGTGCCCAGCTGGGGCGGTGGCTGGGCGACCGCTTGATGGCGCTGCGCCTACAAAGGCGGCGCTGCGGTCAGGCCACGACGCCCGCGCGTACGCGCTGCGCCGTCGGCTAGCCCTAGAGACGAGGACTTAGTCGGGCCGCTCGACGAGCTCGATGAGGCGCACGGGTCGGTACCCGGAGACCTCAGGGCTCAGCCGGGAGGAGGGCCGAGCTCCAAGAAGGGAGCTGTTCGGCCCAAGCGTTGCTGAAAGACCATGGGAGAAAGAGTCGCCGCCACTGCTGCTTGAAGAGGCCGGTAGCGGCGCTGGAAACCCGCCGCTGGGGGAGCCTGGAAGCGGCGGTTCGCCCGGAGCACCCGGGGTGGAGGCATCGGCGAGGTTCGCCGAAGTGCCCGCCGGAGAAGTATCGGTTGCGGCCCCGATCCCGAAACGACTCAAAAATCCACAGCCGTTAGCTGGGTGTGCCGCGATGACGTCCGCAGCCGCGGGGGCTGGCAGGGAAGTCTCGACCACCGGCGCAAGAATTGTCTCACCCGAAGTGGATGGCGGGAGCGTCTCTGAGGAGAGAGTTGTCGAAAGAGGGTTCGTTGTTGGGGCCTTAAGCGTCGTCGGGCCCCTTGTTGCGACAAGCCTGACGGCCGGCGTGCTGAGGGCGGGCAGGCTGACGGCGGGGAGGCTGACGGCCGGCGTGCCGAGGCCGAGCAGGCTGATGCTGGGCAAGCTGACGGCGGGGAGGCTGACGGCCGGCGTGCCGAGGCCGAGCAGGCTGATGCTGGGCAAGCTGACGGCGGGGAGGCTGACGGCCGGCGTGCCGAGGCCGAGCAGGCTGATGCTGGGCAAGCTGACGGCGGGGAGGCTGACGGCCGGCGTGCCGAGGCCGAGCAGGCTGATGCTGGGCAAGCTGACGGCGGGGAGGCTGACGGCCGGCGTGCCGAGGCCGAGCAGGCTGATGCTGGGCAGGCTGACGGCGGGGAGGCTGACGGCCGGCGTGCCGAGGCCGAGCAGGCTGATGCTGGGCAAGCTGACGGCGGGGAGGCTGACGGCCGGCGTGCCGAGGCCGAGCAGGCTGATGCTGGGCAGGCTGACGGCGGGGAGGCTGACGGCCGGCGTGCCGAGGCCGAGCAGGCTGATGCTGGGCAGGCTGACGGCGGGGAGGCTGACGGCCGGCGTGCCGAGGCCGAGCAGGCTGATGCTGGGCAAGCTGACGGCGGGGAGGCTGACGGCGGGGAGGCTGCCGGCCGGCGGGCTGAGGCCGAGCAGGCTGATGCTGGGCAGGCTGACGGCGGGGAGGCTGACGGCGGGGAGGCTGACGGCCGGCGGGCTGAGGCCGAGCAGGCTGATGCTGGGCAGGCTGACGGCCGGGAGGCTGACGGCCGGCGTGCTGAGGCCGAGCAGGCTGGTGCTGGGCAGGCTGACGGCCGGTGTGCTGAGGCCGGGGAGGCTGACGGCGGGGAGGCTGACGGCCGGTGTGCTGAGGCCGAGCAGGCTGATGCTGGGCAGGCTGACCGCGGGGAGGCTGACGGCCGGAGTGCTGAGGCCGGCGAGACTGACGGCGGGCGCGGTGACGCTGGGCAGACTGACGTTCGGAAGGATGACGACCGGGGTGCTGACGGTCGAGGTCCCGACGACGGGGCCCATAACAGTGGTGGCCGCGTCTGCGAGGGCGACGTCGAGCGGAACGGTAGCCGTCGCAGCTGCTGGCAGTCCCGATGCGCTCTGTGGAGGCGTCGATACGGGCAGTGCCGCTGTCGCACTCATATCCGTGCTCGTTGCTGCCGGGGGAATGACCGTCTTCGTTGCGGCGGTCAAGGTTGGGACAAGCGCCGGCGCCGAAAGCATCGTCGTTGCTGGTGAGCTGTCGGGTGCGGGCGTGGCGGGTACTGCAACGAGCATGGCAATGGTGTTGGTAGCGGCGTCGAGCGGCGCGTTGAGGGATGCCGGATTGGTGACCGTCGGCGGGGTAGCCGGAGCGGTGGTCGTGGCGGCGGGCGCGTCCGTCGTCGTTGGCGTGGCGCCGATGACGGGTGCGGCGGGTGCGGCGGGTGCGGTGATGGGCTGGTGTTGGTGTTGGTGTTGGTGGCGGCGTTGAGGGATGCCGGATTGGTGACCGTCGGCGGGGTAGCCGGAGCGGTGGTCGTGGCGGCGGGCGCGGCCGTCGTCGTTGGCGTGGCGCCGATGACGGGTGCGGCGGGTGCGGCGGGTGCGGTGATGGTGTTGGTGTTGGTGGCGGCGTTGAGGGATGCCGGGTTGGTGACCGTCGGCGGGGTAGCCGGAGCGGTGGTCGTGGCGGCGGGCGCGGCGGGCGCGGCGACGAGTGTGGTGATGGTGTTGGTGGCGGCGTTGAGCGGCGCGTTGAGGGATGCCGGGTTGGTGACCGCCGGCGGAGTAGCCGGAGCGGCGGTCGTGGCGGCGGGCGCGTCCGTTGTCGCTGGCGTGGCGCCGGTGTCGGGTGCGGCGGGTGCGGCGGGTGCGGCGACGAGTGTGGTGATGGCGTTGGTGGCGGCGCTGAGGGGCACAGTCGAAGGAGATGTGGCAGCCGGAACGCTCGAGGTGCTGGTCGCCGCCGAAGTTTCTACACCGGTCGCGCTGGACACGGCTGAGTTGACTGGCGAGAGCGTATCGGCGCCGGCCGGCTCCGGTCTCCACATGTGAGCGAGGAGCCAAATGAGCAGGACCGCCCCGAAAACGAAGAGCGCGACGAAAATTCCTAGTCGGAAGCCTGTTCGCACTCTGCTCTCAATAGAACCCAAGGTTCACTCCGCTTAGATGGACTTGTTCGCGGTCGAACACGTCCTGCTGCACACCTAAACCACTGCCTGGATTTTTTTTACCCCCCAATCCAGCCCCGCACTCATAATTTGGAGAAATCAGCCCACTTTTGTTTGAGAAATCAGCCCACTTTAGGTATGGACAAATTCTTAGAGCGGCGCCAATAGGCATGCTTAGCTCCCTCGCGTGGCCAGATTTGATCAGCTTTGGGTGCCACGACAAGAGCGATCTCGGCCAGTCGTCGGACAACTGAACAATCACTGCTGCAGTGGAGCTAGCCAAAGTTCACAATCCACGGCTTGGTGTCCAAAGAGCAGGTGTGCACGTTGCCCTCGCAGACTTCCAGTCGACGCGGATGCCGCTTCGGTCGGCCGCGATCGACCAGTCCCAGGCGAGCTGCCTGGCCAAACGTGGCTCTTGCCCGTGCCTGCGCCCCCAGTGGACACCTTGTGGACGGAGCGGTCCACGCTGGCTTCGGACAGGTCGAGTCCAATGGTCTTGTCGAACACCGCAGAGGTGGCCTCCTCAGCCAAGGCGTCCAACACGCTGCCGACATACTCGTTGAATCGCTGCTACCCGCCGAGCCTCGGAGCCGCCGGGCAGTCAGACCTCCACATCCACAAACAAGCCCTGACAAGGCCAAACAAGGTCGCTCGCAAGCAGCCCGGGTCAGGGGCGCGGCGCCGCTGACACCAGTTGCCGACCGGTCAGAGGAGGCGCGATGGCTCTCCTCCAAGCCTCCACAACGCGCTGTTCGAGCTCCAACATGGTGCTGAGCTCCATTTGGTCGTTGCGTCTGCGTTTCACCGGGACCCAAAACCTGGCCCAATCAACAGCCTGATGGATGGTCATCTCCGGTTCTATTGAGACGCTCACTTTGCGGACACGGATCTCACCTTGTCCGATCGACGGGCGCGATTCACACAGCGAATTCCACTCCAACCCAGCCGCAAAACAGGAGCAGTGCGTCGCAGACGGCGAAAATGGCGCTGACTAAATGGAGGTTGCATGGGAGGGACCAACGGCTTCTCCCATGGTCGTTAGCTCGCGCCAGCGGCGCCTTCGGTGTCATTCGTAACACGAGAACTGCGGCCCGACGAACGTCGTGGCGATGTCATCCCATTAAGTTCCGAAGGGTCAATCTCGAGTAACGCAGCCACGTCGACGTCCCGAAAGCCGAGTTGTTCGAGTTCCGAAAGTGCCACCCTGAGGGCGTCGTTGGCTCGTGAGACTGCAGCTTCGGCCTCCGTTCTAAGCGCGAGTGCGTTCCCCGCTTCGAGGATCAGTGTCTCCTCCCGAACGCGTCGGTCGTGCAGTCGCCCCGCAATTCCGCGACGCGTTTGACTGTTGGGATTCGCTCGGCGAGGACTCATACTGGAGAGGATAGTGCCCCTTTTACGCCTTGCGAAAGCGCAGTACGCCTAAGTCCGAGGAGACTTGATCGGCGACAGTTATGGCTGTTCGTCCAACCTTCTAGAGGTTCTCGCATCAGTCGTCGCTAGAAAACATTTACGTCTGAGAAGCGAGAACTTCGCGTCCAAATGGACCCATGGCCGGGCGCCCGTGCGGAGCCGCAACGGCCCATCAACGCACCTTCCAACTCGTATGTAGAAGCCAACATCGCGGACCAAAGACGTACCAAAAAAGGGCCGCGAAGTGCCGTCGCTACTTCCCCCGCCACTTCATTTCGATGGGGTGGTGGGGGAGGTTGTAGTGCCAGACAACCGACTTTCTGCTCCCCATGTGAGTGGTGGTCGGTGTCGTCGAGGGTGAAGTATCGCAACGCCTGGAACTGACCCTCCATGAGATTCATCCTGTTGGCGTGGATACGCATGCCGGTCAGTTCAACGTTGTTGACGTCGGCCCAGTCGCCCATTCCGAGTGCACTTCTCGTCGAGTGGCGGGAACTGAAGTTGTCGAACACGATGGCGAAGCGGATCTCGGGCGGGTAAAGGTTGTGCAGACAGTGGCAAAGCTTGGGAAGGTCATGCAGTCCTTCATGGTCTTGACGTGGGCGTACATCTGGTCCCAATTCAAGTCGTAGACGGCCATGCAGTGCCGAATACGGGCACTGTGGGCGCGGGTGGACGGCGCTGTCCGACGCCGCCGGCGCTTCGCCTTGTTCTGCCTTGACGATCAATGCCGCCCTTGCGGGCCCGGAGGGGGTAACGGGTTGAGCGGCCGAGCTCGTCAATACAGACCACGAGATCGCGTTGCCCCGGCGGAATCTGGCGTTGCCATTAGCCATGTCGTAGAGCTCGAGCACCGGTACCTTCTTTGGCATCGAAGTCCGTGCCAGTGGTCTGGTTGAATCTTCTCGGCGGCCTGAACGATGCCCGTGGCGGCGAGGGCGCGAACCACCACCGCTATTCGGTACTCCTCCGAGCGCGACGCCGCCTCGATTTGCTATACATCCACAACCCCCATTGGAAATGACTGGTGCCTATGACCAATCGGGTTCGGCCCCAAAGGAGAGAAGAGGACGTTGTTGGCTCGAACGTTTGGTTTCTTGATCAGGCAGCGCGGCGGCCACCGTCAAGCGCTCCGTCTCGCTCGTCCCATGCATCACATTCGCCTCGCAGTGGCCGTTGTCTTGACATTCGCGGGCGTTCTCGCAGGCTGCATCACAACCGGCCTGAGCTCGGGAGCCGGGGCGGTCAACGCCGCTCACAATGCGACCGAAGCCCACGTTTCCCTCACGGGCAGCCCGTCCCCTGCCTACGCCAACGACGCCGCGGACCCGGATCTCTTGTACTCCGGTGGCACGTACTACGCGTTCACGACGGGAACCTCACTCGGCAACTTCCTCCAAGCGCTGACCGACACCACGGGCACTCCAGCGTCGGGCTGGCAGCCCTTCACCGGCGGGACGGGCTCGAGCGCGTTGCCCAGCCCGCCCGCCTGGGAAACGGTCAACAGTCAGACCTCGCCCGGCGTCTTCTTCTACGGAGGGCACTGGGTCATGTACTACGACGCCTCGATAAGCCCATTCCCTGAGGATTCGGGACACAGCTGCCTCTCGGTGGGGACAGCGGCGACGCTGAGCCCTCCCGTTTTCACCGACAACTCGGCGGGACCGCTCTATTGCGGGACTTCCGGGGTCGGAGTGCTCGATCCGAGCCCCTTTGTCGACCCCGGCTCGGGAATCGCATACCTGTTGTGGAAGTCCAACGACGGCGGAGGATCCCCGGCAGCGTCGCAGATCTGGTCGGCCCAATTGAGCGCCAACGGCACCAGCATTGTCGGGACTCCCTCCGTCTTGCTGACAGTCGACCAGGCGGCTCTGCCGTGGGAGACGACGACTGACAATCCCCAGATGGTCTTCGCCTCGGGTGCCTACAACCTGCTCTTCTCGGGTGGGGACTTCCAATCGACCAGCTACAACGAGGCTCTCACCACGTGCGCTGGTCCCCTCGGCCCATGTCCCCAGCCTGCAGCGCCCCTCCTTACCACGTACGGCACCGCCTACGGGCCGGGAGGCGGTTCCCTCTTTCAAGACGCCAACGGGAACTGGTGGCTCGGGTACGCGGCCTGGTCAGCGCCGTGCACCTCCTATGGAGGGACCTGCAATGCGGTGCGGGAGCTCTACACGGCCCCTATCGATCTCAGCAACGGTCTCGTCGTTCCCTGCAGTCCGCCAACCGGCACACCAACCGGCTACCGCTTCACAGCCAGTGACGGAGGGATCTTCAACTACGGCAACCAGCCCTTCTGTGGATCGACCGGCGGCATCCACATCAACCAACCGGTGGTGGGGATCGCAAACACCGCCGACGCTGGCGGCTACTGGACCGTCGCCCGGGACGGCGGCATCTTCTCCTTCGGCGATGCCACCTTCTACGGCTCGACCGGATCGATCCACTTGAACCGGCCCATGGTGGGCATGGCGGCCACGCCCGACGGCAGGGGCTACTGGCTGGTGGCGTCCGACGGCGGCATCTTCTCCTACGGGGACGCCACGTTCTACGGCTCGACCGGATCGATCCACCTGAACCAAGCCATCGTGGGCATGGCGGCCACGCCCGACGGCAGGGGCTACTGGCTGGTGGCGTCCGACGGCGGCATCTTCTCCTACGGCGACGCCACGTTCTACGGCTCGACCGGATCGATCCACCTGAACCGGCCCATGGTGGGCATGGCGGCCACGCCCGACGGCAGGGGCTACTGGCTGGTGGCGTCCGACGGCGGCATCTTCTCCTACGGGGACGCCACGTTCTACGGCTCGACCGGATCGATCCACCTGAATCAACCCATCGTGGGCATGGCGGCCACGCCCGACGGCAGGGGCTACTGGCTGGTGGCGTCCGACGGCGGCATCTTCTCCTACGGCGACGCCACGTTCTACGGCTCGACCGGATCGATCCACCTGAACCAACCCATCGTGGCCATGAGCGGGCCATGACGAGTTCCCCGACAACCGTCAGGCAGGATCGTCTCGCTGGACCGAGGGACCCAGTGGAACACGGAGCACGTCGATCACTTCGATGGCGGCCCGGCACCAGACGGCCAGGTGAAGGAGAAACTTCCCGACGAAGAACGGATTGTCATCCGTCTCGGCCAAAAGCGAGTCACGAAGCAAAGCGCCGTCTTCGGTCATCTCGTGACCGGCAAGTCAGCTCAAGGAAGTCCAGAAACTCGACGTCGTCCAGACCACCTAGCGGGAGAAGGGTGACCTTTGCTCGCGGGGCAATTGCCCCACGGTGACGGGGCGCGTGGAGTCCTGACGCACACTACCTGAGCAGAGATGCCGCCACACTCGCATTCGATTACGCGGGCACATCACAAAACTGTCCCACTGCGCCGGCAGCGAGATTGTCGAGGACGTCGCATATCGGCTTTCCCCGCTGGGTACTCAGCGGGGGACGAGCCGAACACCTTCACTGTCGAACGTGATCGTCATACCTTCGTTCGCCAAGCAAACCCTGTCTTCCGCCGAAGGCCAAATCTCGCGGGCCTCGGTGATGAGCTCTTCGAGCTCGTCGTCGGTGTGGTACGGGTCGTGGTGGAACAACACCAGGTTCCGAGCGCCTGCCCGGTCGGCGAACTCCATTGCGTCGGCGAGCCTCGAATGACCCCAGCCGACGTGTGCACCGTACTCATGGTCGCGATATTGAGCGTCGTGCAATAAGACATCGGCATCGCGCGCGATGTCGTAGCCGCTCATCCACTCAACGGCAAGCGAGCGCAGCTCGGTGCCGAGCGAGGGCTCGTGATCCGGGAGGTAAACCAACGCGTGTCCGTTCTCCTCGATCCGGTAGCCGACAGTCGGACCTTGATGCTGTACCTTGCCCGATCGTATTGTTGCCGAGCCGATGGAGACGGCTTCTTCGGGTGCGTTGTGGAACGTCACGCTGGCGGCAACATCATTGATGTGGACCGGAAACAGCGGAGGAGAGAGATACATCGCGATCCGCTCGGAGAGTGGTTGAACCGGAGACGGCGGGCCCCAGATGTGGATTTGGACGTTGGGATCGAACAGTGGCCGGAAGAACCCGAGACCCTGCAAGTGGTCAAGATGGAGGTGGCTGAGCAGGATATGCAGCTCGGGGCACGGAGCCGCCTGCAAAAGAACGCCCAGCGGCCGTATGCCGGTGCCGGCGTCGAGCACCAGGACCTCTCCGCTGGAAAGCCGCACCTCAACACACGAGGTGTTGCCGCCGTATTTGACGGTATCCGGTCCGGGAGCGGCGACCGACCCACGGCATCCCCACACTCGCGCTTGCATTAGGCGTCGTCTTCCTCGTCGGCCACTTCCCAGAAAACCGACACGACACCGTGCATCTCGGCGGTCGAGCCGAACAACGGATACGCCGTCGCGTGCACAAGGCGCTGAACGCCGTCGTAGCCGGTCGCGGCGAGCGTCCGATGGGCGGGGCGACGTTCGAACAAGGCGATCCCGGCGGGCGTGTCCCGCCGACGAAGCGGCTTGTCGTCCAGAGTCTTTAGGTCTAAGACAGCGCCGAACTCCTCGGCCGGTATCTCGCCCATCTCGCCGAATGACCTGCCGATCAGCTGCGCCGCGGCATCGTTGTAGAACACGAGCACCCCGCGCGCGTCGATGAGGAACATCGGCGTCGCGAGATTCGACGCCAACTCTCGAGCGAGGATCAGCGTGAGGGGTTTCCCGCTGCCGGCCGCTGCGTCGTCGTCCACGACTCAGATCGTTACCGACGCCAAGCTTCGTTGCAACCTTCTAGGTTTACCGTTTAGCCGAGAAACCGCAGTGTTTGCCCAGCCCCAGTCCGGCATCGAAGCCCCGCCGGCCTCGGATTATCAAGAGAGCGGTATCCAGAGGCTCCTGGCGAAGCGCTCAACGGCCCGCCGCGCCGCCGTGCGGGACACTCTGTTCGGATTCGCGTATGAAGTTCAGGAGCTCCGCGGTGGGCTGAAGACTACGTTGAGGCCTATGACGATCCAACGGATGGACAACGTCGGCGTCGTTGTCGACGATCTCGAGGCCGCTGTTGCGTTCTTCCTTGAACTAGGCCTGGAGCTGGACGGCGAGGCCGTAGTCGAGGGGCGTTGGGTGGACCGAGTCGTCGGACTCGACGATGTCCGAGCCGACATCGCCATGGTGCGGACGCCGGACGGCCACGGCCGGCTTGAGCTGACGAAGTTCCATATGCCGACGGCGGTCAGCACCGGGCAGAACGAACCGGCGAACACCCTCGGCATACGTCGCATCATGTTCGCCGTCGACGATATCGAGGACGTCCTTGGCCGTCTGCAGGCTCATGGCGCCGAGGTCGTCGGCGAGCTGCAACAGTACGAGGACTTCTATCGGCTCTGCTACGTCCGAGGCCCCGAGGGCATCCTCATTGCGCTGGCCGAGCAGCTCAGCTGAAAGCATGTCCTACGGGGGCGGCTGATGGCGGTACGCCTGTCCCGAGGTGCTGGAGAGTCTCGCCGTCCCGGGAGCGAAAGATGTACGGGAGGCAGTCAGATGAGCAGCGTAGGAGCTCCGACGTCCGAAAGGGTCGGCGCCGATTGGGTTACTTGAAGCCGGACGCTTCGTCGAGACTCTGAGCCTCTCTCCGCTTTACATTCGTCTCCACAACGGCGCTATTTGTTTCCACGCTGTGGCGCAAGCTGGACCAACTCCACCGAGATTGGTGTGGCAAATGCCCGTTCGCGCCATCGTCGCCATAGTGAGCGTGCACGTCGTCGAGATCGGTGTCGATTGATTCATCGACCGATCCCCAGCGTTCTGCCATGCCCTCACGAACGAGCGGCCCGAACGGCGTCGTGCATCGATTGACCTGAGCGGGCAATCCGAAGGTCGTTCCCCCCTCACCCGCAAAAGCATTGGGGCGGGTAGATCCTAGCTCTCCACCTCGAATCTGTCCCAGCGTCCCGGCAAATGGATCACCCCTTGGCGTCCCCGAGCGGCGTGGCCAGACGTCTCACTCTCCCGCATATGTCAACCTTGTTCCATGAGTGAAAGTGAGAGCCCGAGAACCGATCGCGTCGCTCTGGTCACCGGAGCCAATCAGGGCGTCGGTCTGCAGGTGGCAAAGGAACTCGTCGCCAACGGCGTCACCGTACTGGTGGGGTCGCGCAACGTCGAGCGTGGTGATGCGGCTACAAAGCAGATTGGTCCGGGCGCCATCGCCCTTCAGATCGACGTGACGGATCATGCTTCGATCACCAGGGCAGCGGAGCGTATCCACCAAGAGTTCGGCCGCGTCGACCTGCTGGTCAATAACGCTGCGATCTCGAACACGAGGAAGGGCAGTCTGTCACTCGAAGAGTACGCAGCACTGTCGAAAGCGAGCAACGCGTCCCTCGACGAAGTCCGGGAGGTGTGGGAGACGAATGTGTTCGGCGTCCTCGCGGTCTATCAGGCGATGTTGCCGCTCATTCGCCAGTCGTCGGATGGCCGCATCGTCAACGTCTCGAGCGGAGTCGGTTCGCTCACGACGAACGCAGACCCTTCGTTTCCCTACCACGCGATATTCGGCCCCATCTACCCGGCGTCCAAGACGGCTCTCAACGCCGTGACGCTCGCCATGATGATCGAGCTGGAGGCGACCGATATCAAGATCAACCTGGTCTCGCCAGCCTTCACGAGCACGAACCTCAACGGATACGCGGGCACCGCGTCTGTCGAGGACGGTTCCCGCGAGGTGGTGCGCGTGGCGCTGCTCGGTCCGGACGGTCCGACCGGCACGTTCACACGATGGGAGAACGAAACGATTCCTTGGTGACTCGTCCGAAGGTGCCCTCCCGCGGTTGCTTGTTCCGTCGCGAGCGCGAAGTACCGTGAGCGACCCCCGACCCCCCATCCCGTCTCGGGGGCACCCAGCTGGACCAGAACCTTCATAGAATTGGGGACATGAGCACATTCGTATTCAGGCTCAAGGCTCCGCGCCCCACGTTTGCCCTCGACATGACGAACGAGGAGCGCGAGATTATGACCCTTCATGCTGCCTATTGGCAGCCGATGGTCGACTCCGGTCGTATGGTGGTCTTTGGCCCGGTGCTCGACGAAAGTGGGTCCTGGGGACTCGGCGTGGTCGAAGCCGATGACGAAGAGGAGATCCGGGCGTTCGCCGATGGCGATCCGGCGGTCGCCTCCGGCACCGCAGACATCGAGGTTGGCAAGCTTCTCGCCGGATATGTTCGACCTGGATGACCTTGTAGGAGGTCCCGGCCGATCGCGCGAATGGATCTTCCCATCGGAACGCCCATGTCTTGAGATGAATCGCCCTCTCCGGCATGAGTGGCTACCGGTCGTTGAGCCACTGAACGTTTGGGGATAAAAAGGGGAGACCGGTGCCGGATCTGCAGCCCAATAAGATCCGTCGGTGGAGTTCAGCAGGGAGCTGCGCGACGACATCGCCGCGGGCGACATCACGGTGACGTTCCGGCTCTGGCGGCGTCGCCAGGCCAAGGTGGGCGGTCGCTACCGCGTCGGCCGATCCGAGATCGAGATCGACAGCATGGAACTCGTCCCGTTCTCCAGCGTCTCGAACGCCGACGTCCGCCGGGCCGGTGAACCTGACCGTGAGACCCTGCGAGCCCGAGCCGCGCATGCGGGGCCGGTCACCGACGACACGCTGCTCTATCGGATTGCGTTCCACGTAGTCGGGTAGTAGACGGAGGTTCGGGGCGGCACTGGCTCCCAAGAGCGCCGCGCTACATCACCACGAGGAGGACCACATGCAGCAACGTCCCATCGGCAACCGGACGGTGAGCGCAATCGGGCTGGGTGAGATGCCGCTCTCCATTGAGGGACGACCCGACCGCCGCCAGGCGATCGCCACCATCCATGCCTCCCTCGACGCCGGCGTCACCATCATCGACACCGCCGACGCATACTCGCTCGGCGTGCAGGAGCACGGCCACGGCGAGAGGCTCGTGGCCGAGGCCCTGGCGGCCTACGGCGGCTCCACCGACGACGTGCTCGTGGCCACCAAGGGCGGACACCGCCGTCCCGGCGACGGCAGCTGGACCGTGCACGGAGACCCGTCCTACGTGAAGGAGGCATGCGAGGCCTCCCTCAAGGCTCTCGGAGTCGACGCCATCGGTCTCTACCAGTACCACCGGCCTGACCCCACGGTCCCATGGGCCGAGTCGGTGGGTGCCCTGGCCGACCTGCTCGACGAAGGCAAGATCCTCATGGCCGGCGTCTCCAACGCCACGGTGGCGCAGATCGACGAGGCGCAGAAGGTGCTGAGCGGCCGCCTGGCCAGCGTGCAGAACGAGTTCTCCCCGCGCTTCCGCTCGTCGGAGGGAGAGCTGGAGCACTGCGAGAAGCTCGGCATCGTGTTCATCCCATGGAGCCCGATGGGTGGAATCGGCCGCTCCGATCGGATCGAGCAGCACTTCCCCGCCTTCGCCGAGGTGGCCGAAGAGGTCGGCGCGAGCCCCCAACAGGTCACGCTGGCCTGGATGCTGGCCAAAGGCTCCCGGGTCATCCCGATCCCGGGCAGCAGTCGGCCCGAGACCGCGGCCGCCTCAGCCGCGGCGGCGGACATCACGCTGACGCCCGAGCAACTGAGTCGTCTCGCCGCCTGACCGCCTAACCGGTCGGCACGCGGACGGAACAGAACCGGGGCCTCCCGTGTTCTATCTGTGTCCGCCGAGATTCGCCCCGGATCTTCCCCGCCAGGGCAGCCCGGGCGAACAAGAGACCCAACAGAGAGTGAGGCCGACATGCCCGCCGTGACCGTCCCTGACACCCTTGTGCTGCCGCGCGTGGCGGTTGAGGATCACGCCGCCCGCCGCCCCGTCAAGGCGGTCACGGACGCGCCATCGGGCTACGAAGGGGAGGGGTTCCCGGTGCGCCGGGCCTTCGCCGGCGTCCCGGTCGCCGATCTCGACCCCTTCATCCACATGGACCAGATGGGTGAGGTCGAGTACGGCCCGGGGGAGCCCAGGGGCACCGCGTGGCACCCGCACCGCGGGTTCGAGACGGTGACCTACATGCTGGACGGCACCTTTCAGCACCAGGACTCGATCGGCGGCGGCGGGCTGATCACGAACGGTTCGACCCAGTGGATGACAGCCGGCTCGGGCATTCTGCACATCGAGCGACCGCCCGACCAGCTGATCGCCACCGGCGGCCTCTTCCACGGCATTCAGCTCTGGGTGAACCTCCCGGCCGCCGACAAGTGGATCGACCCCCGCTACCAGGGTATTGAGGCCGAAAACGTCCTGCTGCTGACGTCCCCCGACGGGGGGGCGTTGATCCGGGTCATCGCGGGCGACGTGGGCGGCCACGACGGGCCCGGATCGACGCACACGCCGATCTCCCTCGTGCACGCCACGGTGGAGCCAGGGGCCGAACTCGTCCTCCCGTGGCCCCGCGACTTCAACGCGTTGGTCTACGGCCTCTCGGGGAGCGGCACCGTCGGTACAGAAGCGAGGCCCTTCCACACCGGCCAGCTGGCCGTGTTCGGGGCCGGCGACGCGCTGAACCTCCGGGCGGATGCGGCGCAGGAATCCCGCCACCCCGCCCTCGACGTCCTGATCCTCGGCGGCCGGCCCATCGGCGAGCCCGTGTACGCCCACGGTCCCTTCGTCATGAACACCCGGGCCGAGATCATCCAGGCCTTCGAGGACTTCGAGGCCGGCAAGCTCGGAACGGTCCCGTCCGACCACATCGGCAACGCGTGATCCGCATCGCCGGGAGCGAGGTGACCGGCGGCGCCACCTGGGGCGCGGCCGACATCGGCGACCTGACCGGCCGGGTTGCGCTGATCACCGGGGCGAACAGCGGCATCGGATATCAGACGGCAGCCGCACTGGCCGAGCACGGTGCCCACGTGATCCTGGCCTGCCGCGACAGGGAGAAGGCGCGACGGGCGCGCGACAAGATGGAGAGCGAGCTCGAACGCTCCTCCCTGGAACTACTCCACCTCGATCTGGCCGACCTCGTGTCCGTGCGCGGGGCCGCCGCTTCGGTGCTCTCCACACACGCCCGGCTGGACATCCTGGTGAACAACGCGGGCGTCATGGGTACCCCGTACCGCCAGACCGCCGACGGCTTCGAGCTGCAGATGGCGACAAACCACCTCGGCCATTTCGCGCTGACCGGCCTGCTGCTCGACCGCATCGTGACAACGGAGCGCTCCCGGATCGTCACCGTGAGCTCGCACCTGCACCGCATGGGCCGGCTACGCCCTGACGACGTGGCCGGAGCCGCGTTCCACAACACGTGGATCGCCTACGGCACCTCCAAGCTCGCCAACCTGCTCTTCACGGCCGAGCTCAGCCGGCGGCTCGATTCGGCCGGCCTGCCCACCCTGGCCCTGGCCGCCCACCCCGGCTGGACCCGGAGCAACCTGGCCGGGAGCGGTGCGGCACTGGGCACCAGCCGTCTGCGACGCAAGCTCGGGAGGGCGGCCGGGTCCACGCTCGGGCAGTCGGCAGCGGGCGGGGCCCTCCCGGTGCTGTGCGCCGCCACCTCGTCGTCCGTCCGGTCCGGCCAGTACATCGGACCCGCCAATCTGTTCGGCCTGTACGGGCCACCGAGGGTGGCACAGCCCTCGCGGCACGCCCGGGACCTGCAGGCAGCCGCCCAGCTCTGGGACGCCTCGGAGGACCTGACGGGCGTGCGCTACTCGGTGAGCGCCCCCGTCTGAACGCCGGCCGACCTCCCTCCCGACAGCGATTTCTCGCCCCTGGCCGGCTCCGGCGCTAGACCGTAGCCATGCCGGGCATGGCGACCACAGGAGAACCCGAAAGTCACGCGGCGGTCCACGACCTCGCCCGATCACCCGCCCGGACCGATACCACGATCGCCGCCAACCTGCCCGAGAACCGCCGCTACCGGTTGAAGCGGGTGCTTCTCGGCCCTCCCTTGGTCAGCGACGACCTCCACGGCCAACGACTCGGCAAACCGACGGCGCTCGCCGTCCTGTCGTCGGACGTCATGTCGTCCTCGGCCTACGCCACGGAGGAGATGCTGCGCATCCTGGTGCCCATCGCCGGGCTCGCCGCTTTCTCCATCGTGACGCCCATGACGGCGGCCATTCTCTCCGTGCTCGCCGTCGTGACGATGTGCTACCGGGACGTCGTGCGCTCGTACCCCAAGGCCGGGGGTTCCTATGTCGTCAGCCGGGACAACTTCGGTCCGAACGTGGCGCAGGTGGCCGGTGCGGCACTCTTGATCAGCTACACCATCACCGTCGCGGTGTCGGTCGCAGCCGGAGCGGACGCGATCGTCTCCGCGGCGCCCGCACTGGGCAAGCAGGCGTGGGTCCCGGTGGCCATGTCCGTCGCCTTCGTCATCGTCCTGGCCTACGGGAACCTGCGCGGTATCAGGGAGGCCGGGCGCGTCTTCGCCATCCCGACCTACTTCTTCATCCTCAACATGGCCGTCCTGATTGTGCTGGGCCTGTTCCGCAAGGCATCGGGCGATCTCGCGCACCAACCGGCCCACCCCGGCACCCTCCCGCTGGGGCACGCCAGCGGTGGGCTGATCCTGGGGGTCTCCGCCTTCTTCCTGCTACGCGCCTTCGCCAACGGCAGCTCAGCCATGACCGGCACTGAGGCCATCTCCAACGGTGTCAGCATCTTCCGGAAGCCGCAGGCCCGCAACGCCCGGACGACTTTGGTGCTCATGAGCACGATCCTCGGGGTCATGTTCCTCGGGGTGTCGGTCCTCGCCGCGCTCACCCACAGCGTGCCGTTCGTGTCGGGGACGCCGACGGTGGTCTCCGAGATCGGCTCCCTGGTCTACGGCTCTTCCCCCGCCGGGCACGCGCTGTTCTACTCACTGCAGGCAGCAACGGCACTGATACTCATCCTTGCCGCCAACACGAGCTTCACCGGGTTCCCGTTCCTCGTCAGCTTCGTGGCCGAGGACTCGTTCCTCCCGCGCAAGCTGACGGTCCGTGGGCACCGCCTCGTCTTCTCGAACGGGATCTTGCTCCTGGCGGGTGCGTCGATCGCCCTCCTCCTTGCCACCGGCGCGAAGGTGGCCGCGCTCATCCCGATGTACGCCATCGGCGTCTTCACCGGCTTCACCATGGCCGGTGCCGGCATGGTCGCCCACCATCTCCGCCATCGCGATCAACACTGGCGCCAGCGCGTGGTGATCAACGGGTTCGCCGCCGTCGTGTGCGCCGTCGTCGTCGTGGTCTTCGCCGTGGCGGAATTCACCCAGGGCGCCTGGGTGGTCGTCGTGGTCATGCCGTTGCTCGTCTACACCCTGGTCACCATGAACCGCGAATACCGCGCCGAGGACGCCGTGCTCGAGGAGGGGGCCGCCGTCGAGGCGTGCGAGGCCAAGGTCCTGCGCCGCCACGTCGTGATGGTGTTAGTGGACCGCATCGACCTGGCCACCGCCCGGGCCATCCAGTATGCGCGCACGCTCACGCCCGACGATCTGCGCGCCGTGCACTTCAATATCGACCACACGCGGACGGACGCGCTCATCGAGCGCTGGCAGCGCGTCGGCCTTTCCCGGCTACCGCTCGACGTGGTCGATTGCCCGGACCGGCGGCTCGGGCGGGCGACCCTCGAGCTGGCCGCCGAGCAGGCCGACGGCGAGACCGAGGTGAGCATGCTCCTGCCACGGCGCTCATACGGCAAGGCGTGGCGTCGGATCCTCCACGACCAGACGGCCGACCGCATCGTCGAGATCGTCAGCCAGCTGCCCCACGTGAACGCCACCATCATCCCCTTCCACGTCTCGGGGGGCATGCAGGAACCGTCGCTGGAGCTCCATCACATGTTGGAGGCCGAGGTGGACCGGGAGCCTGGTCCGTCCCACATGGGGCGAAAGAAGGGCGGCGCGGGTGCCGCGTCGCTCCGTCCCCGGTGCCCAGCCGATCGCCTCCTTGCGCTGGCGCACGCGGGCACGTGTGGCCGGCCGGGTCAAGACGATCCGCGTCCAACCGTTGTCAGAGATCCCGACGATCGAATGCATCGTCGCCGACGACAGTGGCGAGGCCATCACGTTCGTCTTCCTGGGCCGGCGCTCCATTGCCGGCCTGCGGAGCGGGACGCGGATGGTCGCCGAAGGGATGGTCGGCAAGCACAAGGGAAAGCTCGCCATGATCAACCCTTCCTACGAGGTGCTGGTCACCCCGGGGGACAGGGCGTGAGTGGGGAGGAGGCCGCCGGCGGCGCCGGTGGACGACGCTCAACGGTGTCGGCTTCCAGTGGCTCCTGGCCGTCGCGGCCCCCATCGTCGTGGCTCTACTGCTCATCCCCGGCCGCAGTCACCTCGACAGCGCGGACGACGCCCTCGTGCTGGTCGTGGTCACAGTGGCCATCGCGTCCACCGGGAGCCGGGTCCGGGCCTTCGTCGCCGCGCTCGTGGCCGCGGCGTCCTTTGACTTCTGGCTGACCAGGCCCTACGGCTCGTTCCGCATCAGCCGCTCCGCTGACATCACGACGGAGGTCCTCTTCGTCGTCGTCGGGCTCCTCGTCGGCGAGCTCGCCGCGCGCGGACGCAGGGACCGACAGGCCGCCGCGCTGGGCCGCAACGAGATCGCTCGGCTACACGACTTGAGCCAGCGCATCGCCGAGGGTGAAGACCCCGACTTCGTTCTCATCGCCGTGGCGGGAGAGCTGCGCGAGCTGCTCAGCCTGCAAGACTGCCGCTTCGTGCGGGAACAGCCTTCGGGAAAGGGGGCCTGGATCGCCAGTGACGGCACCGTCCGGCTCAACCCCCTCCGCTGGCCCGCTGCCACGGTCGGGTTACCGACGCGGCACGTGGAGCTCCCCGTGCGGGGCGGCGGCCATGTCGTCGGGACATTCATTCTTACGCCGACGCCGTCGACCCCGATCAGCCACGAACAGTGCGTGGTGGCCGTCGCGCTGGCCGACCAGCTCGGGGCAACCATGGCGACGCACGGGACCGAGGGCTGAAGCCGGCCCGAACGGGTCGGCTGCCCGTCGTTCAGGCCAGGTGCCGGCGCAGGAAGTCTGCATGCAGGGCAACCCGGTCGGGACGCAGCACGCGTCCGAGCGGGACGATCAGCGTCGAACGGGCCGCGGCGAGGGACAGCGCGGCGGCCGCACTCTGTGACCGCGCCCCGCTCACGTAGGTGTCGTCGAGGAGGAGGGCCCGCGCGCCGGCGAACCCGTGTCTCTCCCTGGTGCGCAGGCTGAAGGCCGCCGGGTCGGGCCGCATGTGCGCGACGGGCGGCGGCCCGCCCGGAGCCTGGGACCGGCGCAGCAGGCCCGGCGCCCACCGCGCGGTGGGAAGGGCGGCGATGACGTCACGGCCCAGTCCGTCCACCTGGCCCAGTGGCGCTGCGTCGGGCCGGTGCGTCGACGGGACGAGCAGCACGAGGTCGAAGGGGCCGCCCGCCATCGCCTCGAGCCGATCCGCGTGGTGGAGCAGGAACTGACCGAGGAGCGACCGGACGATGGCGCCGAAGCGCAGCCGGGCCTCGGCCACGGGCGATTCCTTGTACCCGAGCAGCACCGTGTAGAGCGGGCTGGGCAGCGGGCAGAACCGAACGGGCACAACGGGAGCGAGCGGCAGGCCGAGGCGGCGCGCCACGACGCGGCAGGCGAAGCAGACGCGCCGGCCAGCGCCTGATGGGCCTCGGCAGATGCGGCAGGCCCCGGGCCCGGGGCCGGGCACGCGGAACGGGTCAGGTGGCGGGAGCGGCGCCCGGGTCGGGTGCGGGAGCGGGTCGATGCAGGAGAAAGGTCCCCGTGGCCCGGCTGACCAGCGCGCCGTCGGCGTCACGCACCGTCGCCTCGCCGTAGGCCACCTGCTTGGCCATCCGTGCCACCTCACCGCGCAGCGTGTACGTGTCGCCCTTCAGGGCGGGGCGCATGCACTCGGTCTTCATCTCGAGCGTGCCCCGCGTGCGGGCCTTGCCCGGTAAGGCGGCGTTGATGGCGAAGTTCATGCACGCATCGAGCACCAGGGAGTGGATGCCGGCCTGCGTGATCCCGTGGGGATTGCAGGCGAGGTCGGTCGGCGTGAAGGACCCGGTGACCCAGCCCAGGTCCTCACCGTCCACGCCGTAGGCCGTGAAGGCACCGCCGACGAGGTCGATGATCGCCATGCCCCCGTCGCCCAACCAGCGGTCCATGTCCTTCCCGGCGCGGCTCATCGGGGGCAGACCCTACCGGGCGGTCGCCGGGCAGCCCGGGGAGCGGGTCCCGGCCCGATGACCCGCCGGACGGTGCCGGGTAGAATGACCTTCGATCTGAACCGGTGCGGCGCCGATCGCCGCCGCCGGGTCTGGGAGGAGACACCATGACCACCGCAGTGATCGTCGACGCCGTCCGGACCGCCGGCGGGAAGCGCAACGGCAAGCTCCGGAACTGGCACGCCGTGGACCTGGCCTCCGAGGCGCTCAAGGCGGTCGCCGAGCGGAACCAGCTGGACCCGGCCCTGGTCGACGACGTGATCATGGGCTGCGTCATGCAGGTGGCCGAACAGTCGCTCAACATCGGCCGCAACGCCGTGCTCGCCGCCGGGTGGCCCGAGTCGGTCCCCGGCACCACCATCGACCGCCAGTGCGGGTCCTCGCAGCAGGCGGTCCACTTCGCCGCCCAGGGCGTCATGGCCGGGGCCTACGACATCGCGATCGCCGCCGGCGTGGAGTCCATGACCCGGACGCCCATGGGGTCCTCGGTCGTCCGTGAGCTCGGCTACCCCTTCGGGCCCCGCATGATGCAGCGCTACACCGAGACGGGCCTGCCGGGCCAGGGCATCGGGGCCGAGATGATCGCCGACAAGTGGGGAATCTCGCGCGAAGAGCTCGACGCGTTCTCGGTGCGGAGCCACCAGCGCGCGGCCCGGGCCACGGCCGAGGGCCGCTTCGAGAACGAGATCGTGCCCATGGTCGTGCGCGACGACGAGGGCCACGACACGGAGGAGGTCTTCGCCTCCGACGAAGGCATCCGCCCCGACTCGAGTGTCGAGACGCTGGCCAAGCTGAAGCCCGCGTTCAAGGAGGACGGCAAGGTGACGGCGGGGAACTCGTCGCAGATCACCGACGGCGCCTCGGCCGTCCTCATCATGAGCGAGGAGAAGGCCAACGCGCTCGGACTGCGCCCCCGGGCCCGCTTCCACGCCTTCGCACTGGCCGGCGTCGACCCCGTGACGATGCTGACCGGTCCCATCCCGGCGACGACGACGGTGCTGGAGCGGGCCAAGCTCACCATGGACGACATCGACGCCGTGGAGATCAACGAGGCCTTCGCCTCGGTCGTGCTGGCCTGGGAGAAGGAGCACCACCCCAACATGGAGCTCGTGAACCCCAGCGGTGGCGCCATCGCCCTCGGCCACCCGCTGGGCGCCTCGGGCGGCAAGCTGACCGCCACGCTCCTCAACGAACTGGAGCGCACCAACGGCCGCTACGGGCTCCTGACCATGTGCGAGGGCGGCGGCCTGGCCAACGCCACCATCATCGAGCGGTTGGGCTGATCCCACCCCCGGGCGGCCGCCGTGGTCAGCGGTATCTGGTCGCCAGCAGGAAGCCCACGAAGATCATGACCAGCCCGGCGACGAGGCCCCACGGCGAGCCGTGCGCCGCGAACGGCAGGTGGGCCAGATAGTTCACCGTGATGACCGCGACGCCCCCGATGAGGAGCACGAGGATGAGCGCTCCGAACCAGGGCGGGCTGTGCCGCACGCTCTTGGGGATCGGGGCGGTGTAGCGCCCGCTCTCCTCGGCCGTCTTGTAGCGGCCGACCTTCGAGGCGCGGCCGGTGGCGGACTTGCCCTTCTTGGAGGCGCCCCCCGGTCCCTTCGTGCTGGTGGCCACGGGGTCAGAGGTTAGCCACCACGGGCAAGGGGCTCCGGGCAGCGGGGGTACGATCGTCGGCCCATGGGACCCCGGGTGCTCGTCGTCGACAACTACGACTCCTTCGTCTACAACCTGGTCCAGGAACTGGGCGAGCTCGGTGCCGACCCGGTGGTCTACCGCAACGACGCCATCGACGTGGCCGGCATCCGGGCCGCGCGGCCCGACGCCGTGCTCATCTCGCCCGGACCGGGACGACCCGAGGACGGCGGGGTGAGTCTCGAGGCCATCCGGGTGCTGGCCGTGGAGATCCCCGTGCTGGGCGTCTGCCTGGGCCACCAGTGCATCGGCCAGGTCTACGGCGGCGCCATCGTGGCGGCCCCGCACCTGATGCACGGCAAGACCTCGGAGATCCACCACGACGGCAAGGGCCTCTTCGCCGGGCTCCCCAACCCGTTCGTGGCCACGCGCTACCACTCGCTGGTGGTGCACCCCGAATCGGTGCCCGACGAGCTGGAGGTGACGGCCACCTCGAACGACGGCGTGGTCATGGGCCTGCGCCACCGCTCCCTGCCCGTCGAAGGGGTGCAGTTCCACCCCGAGTCGGTCCTCACCGTGTCGGGCCCCGCCCTGCTGGCCAACTTCCTCGGTCAGCTCGGCGCCGTTACGGCCGGCTGACGCGGCCCGGACCTGCCGGCAGGGAGGGGTCCGGCCCAGGCAGGTGCAGTTGGTCGGCGGCGCCCGCGGTCGTCGACGTCGTGGTCGACGAGGTCGTCGTGGTCGACGTGGTGGTGGTCGTCGTCGCCGGCTGGCAGATCGAGATGTTCACCGTGGTCCCTCTGTTCACCTGCGCGGTCGCCGCTGGGCTCTGACTGTCGACGTTGCCCGGTTGGGCGCCGTTGGGGCACCCCGTGTCGAAGGTGGTGTTGGCCACGAGGCCGGCGCCCGTGATGGCGGAGGTGGCCGCGCCCTGGGACTGGCCGACGACGCCCGGGACCGAGATGCAGCCGCCGCTCGACACGACGAGGTTGACCGGCGTTCCCGGCGGCTCGGAGGCGCCGGGACCCGGGTTCTGTGCGGACACCAGACCACTGGGCTGACCCGAGCACGCCGTGGTCTGGCTGCCCACCTTCAGCCCGGCCTGGGTCAGGACGCCGCCGGCGCTGGCCGGAGACTGCCCCACCACGCTCGGCACCGACACCGACGTCTGCGTGCCCGAGACGGTCAGGACCACCTTGCGCGTCTCGAGGATTTTCGTGCCCGCGGCCGGGTCCTGGCTCAAGACGGTGCCCACCGCCTGATCGCTGCTCACGTTGTGGATGGTGTAGCCCAGGTTGGCGCCCTGCAAGACCTGGATCGCCTGGGTCAGTTGCTTGCCGGTCACCGACGGGACCTCGACCAGGGGGATGTGGGGGCCGCCGCTGACGACCAGGTTCACCGCGGAGTTCTTCGCGACGGACGAGCCCGCCTTGGGGTCGGTCGACACGACGTCGCCCTTCGTGGTGTTGCTCGTCCGGACGGTGCTGCTCCCCACGGTGAGGTGGTTGTCGTGCAGCGTCTGCGTGGCCTGGTTGGTGGAGAGACCGACGACGTCGGGCACGCTCACGTTGCCGCCGGCGAGCGAGCGAAAGAGGAAGAAGGCGATGACGCCGAGGGCCACGAGCAGGAGAACCAGCAGAATGATGAGGTTGCGGGTGCGCTTCTTGCGCTCGAGGTCCTCCTGGCTCGTCGGCGGCCCGGCACCGACGGGAGCGGCCATCGTACGCCCGGTGGTCGTCGGGAGGGCCTCGGTCGCCCCGACTGCGGCCAACACGGTGGTGACGCCGGGGTCGCCCGCCTCCACCGGTCGACCGTCCGCGAACCGGAGCAGGTCCGCCCGCAGCTCTTCGGCCGAGCCGTAGCGGTCGTCGGGGTTCTTGGCCATCGCCTTCATGACGACGGCTTCCAGCGCCGGCGGGACCGCCGGGTTCGCTTCCCGGGGAAGGGCCGGCATGTCGCGCACATGTTTCGAGGCCACGGCGACGGGCGAGTCGCCGGAGAAGGGCGGACGCCCGACGGACATCTCGTAGAGCACCACTCCGAGGGAGTAGATGTCGCTGCGCGAGTCAACCCCTTTGCCCTCGGCCTGCTCGGGCGAGAAGTAGGCCGCCGTGCCCATGACGGCGCCGGTCTGGGTCAGGCTCTCCTCGGTGTTCACGGCCCGCGCGATGCCGAAGTCCGTGACCTTGACGTCCCCCTCCGGGGTGATCAGGACGTTGCCCGGCTTCACGTCGCGGTGGACCACCCCGTGCCGGTGCGCGAAGGCCAGGGCGGCGGCCACACCGGCACCGATGGTGGCGATCTGGCGCGGCGGCATGCGCTGGGGATCACGGAGGACCGCGGAGAGCGGCCGGCCCTCGACGTACTCCATGACGATGAAGTAGGAGCCGTCGTCCTCCCCCCAGTCGAAGACCGGGACGATGTTGGGGTGGGACAGGTTGGCGGCGGACTGGGCTTCCCGGCGGAAGCGCTCGACGAAGGTGCGGTCGACGGAGAGCTCCGGGAAGAGCACCTTGAGCGCGACCGGTCGCTCGAGCTGGCGGTCCATGGCGCGGTAGACCTGCGCCATCCCGCCCCGGGCAATCAGGTGGGTCAGCTCGTAGCGACCGGAGTACGTCCGTGGCGTCTGGACCGGTTCCATGGCGACCTGAGCCTACGCGTGGAGCTTTCGCCGACGCGGAACGGATGATTCCGTCATGGCGCAGCTGTGGTCGCGGTCACAGGGACAGTCGTGGTCGTGGGTGGAACGGCGGTCGAGGCCGTCGCGGGGGGTGACGCCGGGTTCGTGCTGACGCTGGGCTGGGGCAGCGTCGTGGTGGTGGTGGTGGTGGTGGTGGTCGTGGTCGTGGTCGTGACGATGCTGACGACGTAGCGCTGGGCGGACTGCAGAGACGGTCTCTGGACGCCCGCCTTCACCGGGCCGACCGCGGCGGGAAGGACGTCCGCCGTCGTGTGGCCGGTACGGTCCACCACTTTCGGGTGGAACCACAGCACCCCGCCGGGCTGGCCCTGCTTGACCACGATCTGATCGCCCTGGGCCGTCACGATCCAGTTGTCGTAGGCGTACCACTTGAGCACGAAGTAGGCCGCGACCGGCACGGCGGCGACCAGGAGCACGAACCCGATCACCCGGGGTGTGATGCGGCGCGCGATCCCCAGGCGCCGCCGCCGTGCTCCCCTGCTTTCCCTTCCCTCTGGCTTCTCATCGCCCCGGTTGGCGGACGGCGGAGGGACCCGGGCCGTCGAGCGGGCCACGGGCACCGAGGCCGTCGCACCCATGAAGAATTCGTCGCTGCGAGGTCCGGACTCGGCCAACGTCGCCGGCTCGTCGCCAAACACCAGCCGGTCGCCCGGGGCCCGTGTCCGGTCGGACACGACCGCGGGGACGACGGCCGTGAGGTCGGACGGCGGTGACGGGTCGAGCGGCGGTGAAGGGGGCTCGGACTCCGGTTCGGACTCCGGTGGTGGCGCAGCCGGCTCCGGCTCCACCACCGCGACCGCGGCCGTCATAGGCTGGGCCGACCCGGCGAGGCCCAACCCGAGCGGCGTGACCCGGGACGAGTTGGCGTCTCCGGGCTCCCCCACCTGCACGTCGACGACGACGACGGTGATGTTGTCCGCGCCGCCGTGTTGGTTGGCTGCCTCGACGAGCCGCTGTGCCGCCTCCCCCGGGTCGTCGACCTCGCGCAGGATCGCGGCTATCTCGTCGCTTCCCATCTCGTTGGTCAGGCCGTCTGAGCAGAGCAGGACACGGTCGCCGGTGCGCAACGCGAGCTCCCACATGTCGGTGTCCACCTGGTCCGAGACGCCGAGAGCCCGGGTAAGGATGTGCCGCTGCGGATGGACGGCCGCCTCCTGTTCCGTCATCTCGCCTTGGCGCATCCGCTCTTCGGCGAGGCTGTGGTCGTCGGTGACTTGAATCAACTCGCCTGCAGAGAAGATGTAGGCCCGCGAGTCCCCGACGTTGGCGAGCGCGAGCACGTCCCGGCCCTCGGTCCCGCCCACCAGGGCCACAGCGGTCAACGTGGTCCCCATGCCACGCAGGTCGGCGTTGGCCTGGCTCTCGTGCCAGATCGCCGCGTTCGCCTCCGAGAAGGCCCCGCGCAGCCCGTCCACCGTCGGCGCCCGCTCGAAAGCCTGGTCGAGTGTCTCGACGGCCACCCTGGCCGCCACCTCGCCGCCGACATGACCGCCCATGCCGTCAGCGACCGCAAACAGGTTCGGGCGTTCCAGCGGCAGGTCCTGGTTGACAGTGCGGACTCGCCCGACATCAGAGGCCGCGCCCGAGCGCAGGACGGTCAACGCGAAACCTCGAAGACGGTGGAGCCGATCTGCAGCAGGTCGCCTTTGCCCAGCCGCACCGCCTGCTTGATCTGCTCGGAGTTGACGAAGGTGCCGTTGGTGGAGCCGAGATCCTCGACCCAGAGTTGGTCGGTACGCCGGAAGAGCCGCGCGTGGAGCGTCGAGGTGTAGATGTCCTCGGACATGGAGACGCCGCAGCCCGGTGAGCGTCCGATGGTCAACTCGTCGTCGAGGTCGTAGGTGCGTCCCACGTCCTCCGGCGGCTGGACCACCTTGAGGTACAGCTGGCGGCGGCGGCTGGTTCGGGGTTGGGCCGCGGGGCGCTCGGCCGCGCGCTCTTCGCGGCGCTCCTGACGACGCATGGCCCGCGTCTTGCGGACGGTCACCGGGCTCATCTCGACCCACACGGCCCGTATCACCCGGAGGAAGAAGAGGAAGATGAGGGCGATGACCCCCCATTGCATGATGCGGAGGACCGCATTGAGGTTCTGGGTGGCGATCAGGACCGCGATCGGACCAGGTGCCGTCACGACATTTCGAAGACGAGCTTCGTCGAGCCCACGCTGACCTCGTCCCCACTGGCGAGGAGCTGTTCGCGGACCGGGGTCCCGTTGACCCTGGTCCCGTTGGTGGACCCGAGATCGGTGACGAACACTCCGTCACCCTTGCGCCGGAGCTCGGCGTGGCGCCGACTCACGTTGGAGTCCGGCAGAACCACGCCACATTCGGGGAGCCGGCCGATGACCAGGGCATCGGAGCCCACCGTCACCCGCCTGCCATCCGGGAGCACGAGCTCGGCCAGGAATCCGCCGTCCTCGCTCTCGTGGACGTCGGCTGTCACCGTGAACCGACCCGACTTCAGGCCGGCACCCTCGAAGATCTCGACCTCGACCCGACCGACGAAGGAGTAGCCCTCGATCCGGGCGTGCTCACGAGCGGCATCGGCGAGCTCGCGCGACAGCGCGTCGATGAAATTGGAGAATCGGCTCACGTCGGCCGGCGAAAGCGTCACGGCGAAGGCGTTGGGCGCGATCAGGCCGCGCACCCCCACCCGCCGGTGGAGGTCCATCTCGCGGGTCAACCTGCGGCCGATCTCAACCGGCTGGAGATTGCTTCGAAACGGCTTGGCCAACGTGCCCTCCACCAGACGCTCGAGGCGCTCCTCAAACTGCTGGAGTCCCATGGTCACCCAGAGAATACCGGTCCGCTGCACTCAGCACGGATACCGCAGGGGTCTGACCTGGTCACCTCTCCCGGGTGGGCTCGCTGGGCAGGATCCTGGGGGCCAGTCCAGCCCAGCGACTACTGTTGGCCGGTCACCCGGGCGAGTGGCGGAATAGGCAGACGCGCAGGATTCAGGTTCCTGTGTCCGAAAGGATGTGGGGGTTCAAGTCCCCCCTCGCCCACTCAGGGTCTCGACAAACGGGTCGCTGCCCGAACGACAAAACGAGCGGCCCAGGCACCGTTCAGCGTTTCCGCCAGGCTGCATCCGGGCGGCCAGAGGCCCGTAATTGTGTGGCGGGCACCCGTATGCGCCGAACCCCGGCAGATGTGTTCTGGAACCGTCAACGAACGCGTTGATAGTTTGCGGAAACGTTGCGCAGACCGGTTGAATCCGCCCTGCTGCAAGTCGAGGCACCGGCGCGCCCGCGGTCGTCCAGCGCCCGAGGGCCGGATCCTTCCCGTACCCGTTGAAACCCTCGTTGGCGTTCCGCCACGTGGCAGACACGTCCCGATGCCATCCCTCACCCCCGTCGAGGAGATCCTTCGCGTGACAACGCGGCTCCGGCCCCGCCCGGTTCCCCGGCCCGAGGCGGGCTCGAGTTCCACACGCACGAGCGGCCATGGTTTCGCCGCCGGGCATTTGCGTGTTCACGGGTGAGGCTGAGCGCGTGCCAGGAGGGCATCGATTTGAACCATCGCTGCGGCGTTGTTGAGCGGTGACCCGTTTCCAGCGAAAAGACCGTGACGCAACCGCTTGCTCGCCCACATGGCCGAGCTGTACTGCGCTGCCAATGAGCGGTATCGATCGTTGGGTCGGACTTGATCCAACACCAGCAGGTTCCGGAAAAGCACGGCGTTGAAAGCAGGGTCCTGGGCCATGAGCTCCGTGACATCCCGATTGTCAACGTAGGCCCCCGCCGTTTCCTCGGCGTGCTCCAAGAAAGAAGGATCATTGGTTTCTCGGGCAAGGAGGACGCCCGCTCCTATCATCGAACCTTGGTTGTAGGACCAGACGGTCGGCGTGCGTGAACCGTCTGGCGCAATCTGATCCATGTACAGACCATCGGTCCCTCGCAGCGCCCCCCGCGTCCACTCGTAGATGCGAACTGACCAATCGAGGTACATCGAGTCGCCGGATTTCTCGTGGAGTCGCGCCGCAAGTTCCCCGGTCGGCCCGTTTGCGCAGGCATTGCGGGAGCGATTACCCGGGGATTCCTTCCAGCGGATCCCCCCACGGAACTGCCAGGTCGTATCGGTCGACCAGCCCGAGACGAGGAAGGAGAAGACGCGCTGGGCGAGCCGCAATAGCTCCGGGTTCCTCGTCAATTCGTGGTGCCGCACCAACGCGAGCCCGAGCCACGCATTGTCGTCGTAGAACCTGTCCCCGCCACTCCCGAGGGGGGGTCTTACGACCGACTCAAAGCCAGCTTCGCCCATCTGTTCGGGAGTCTGTGGCTCCTTCCTATAACAGCGGAGCCCGTTGACCATCGCATCGGCCAGATCGAGAGCGTGCCTGTGGCCCGGCAGAGATCCCAGCGTGCACAAGGCCGACCATGCGCTGGTGAAGGGCCACAGGTCCTCGTAGTCGCGTCCGAAGAGCCCCCATCGCCGCGTCCCGAAGAGGTCGTGGTCTCGATCGAAGAACCTCGGAGCTCGGATGGCTGCGAACGTCGCGGTCGCCCGTTCTATGGCCTCTTGCCTGAGATCCGGATCGTTCAGCGCCATGCGTTTCTGACCACGTGGATGCCGTCGCCTCCGGGCTGTTCTGGAAGTCAGGTTGGGGGCGTTGGTGCATTGGTGCTTTGATGCGCCCGGTCCATCGAGCTACAGGAGGACAGCGGCCCGTCCATGCCCAAAACCGCATAGGCGACCACAGTTATCCCGATGTACAGGATCTCAACGCTTCTTCGCCTTTCCGCCCTTGCGGAGATCCCGCCAACCTTTCTGTGAGACCTTCACGTCGTACTTCTCGGCCGCCGTGACGATCCGCTTCCAAGCCCTGTCTCGCTCAGCGTCGGTTACACCTTCAACCTGATCAAAGCGAGCTATGGCGTTCCGGACGTGCTTGGCGTCATTGAGAGGTTCCTTGCGTTCCTTGGGAAAGGCGAACTTCTTGTCCGGAAGTCGATCCTTCTCCGCGGTACTCATGCCGGGGCCCTTCTTCGTGGAGGCTTTCTTGCCCTTGGCGCGCGAGCTTTGCGACCCTTGTGCCCGCTTGCCATTTCGTGGGGCGGTCTGCTTCCCCTTGGTCGTGGCCATTGTCGCTACCTCCGATCGACGCTCCGCACGTTCGAGCCTCGGGGCACGCACATCCAAACGACGTCACTCTCGACGGACGTCCGGTCCTCGGGATCCAACCGGGTGCGCCCGGCGCGGGCCGCATTAGGAGGTCACACCGCTATCGGCGAAGCGACCCACGGCTCGAGCCCCGGCTCAGAGCGAAACTCGCGACCCAAACGACCGCAAGTACGACGGCCGCGATCCACAACAGGTGAACGGCAAATCCGGCACCGAAAAGGATCAGCACCAACAGAGCCAGCAAGAGTATGAGCATTATCGTTCCCCATTTCCCCGGTGCCCCGTGGGACACGGTTCTCGATGATCAACTGACGGTGCTTTACCCAAGAGGCACGGCCGGGAACCCCGCTATGGCTATTTTTTTACCGCGTTTCTCCCGTCTTCTCCTGCGGGCTTGAAGTTACTGCTTTCTTGTCGCATCTACGTTCCGATGCGCAGAGATCGAACCTTGGTGGCTTTCCCCGCGCATCTTCAGATGACGTTTTGGTTCCGGGGTGTAGTTCTTGGTCTTGTCAACCGTTGCCATGAGACACGGCACCACCCGTGCTCGGTGAGTCCGGACACGTCGACGAGGCGACGGGAGCCCTCGAGCGGCCGGTGCATCGGTCCGGACCCGTCGTCTCGTCCGTCACGGGCGTCGGCGCAGTCCCACCTCAACCGTCGCCGACGCGACTGGCCTCCGCCTGCAGATCGACGCTCCACGGCGAGCCTCCGGAGAGGTCTTCGAGCGTGACGATCTTCGTCGACCGGTTGGGGTACGGATCCGGGTAGTCGACAACCCGGACAAGACCGGAAGGGCGGTAGCGGCCGCTGATGATGACTTCCCGGGGGACGTAGGGGTGAAGGCCCATGCTCCGGAAGAGCCGGGACGTGGGTTCCCAGATGGAGCTGCGTTCGTGCCAGCGGAGGAGGTCGAGCTTTCGGAGCAGCACGACCAGCGTCACCAGCGTGCCGGCGAGCGCGCCGGCGATGAGTGCTCCCCACAATGTCCCACCGGGAAGAACGACGATGAGTGCCATCAAGATCGACAGCAGGAGCAGCAGGCCGATCCACTCGATCGGCTGGAGGGACTGGCCGGTCGTCGCCTCAATCAGCGCCCGGTTCGACGCCATTTCGATACAGGTGTCGACCAGTCCCCGGTACGCCCCCGATTGCTGGGACGTTGCTGGCTCAAGGGCGAGCGCCGCGTCGGTCAGGGCCATGTGGGAAGGCGTCGAGAGGTGGTTGTCCACCAGTCGATAGTCGATCTGGTCTGTCAGCTGACGATCGATGAGACCACGTACCTGTGTCGCGTCTTCGTCAGAAAAGACGGCCACCATCTGATGGATGGACAGGAGGCACGCATTGCCTCGACTGACGAGGCGCTGCACGACGGCCAACCGCTCGGTCGTCCGTGCGATGGTGAACGCGATGAGCACCCCGAAGAGGAAGGTCGCCATGCTGGCCAGTGCCACGTTTACTTCGAGATCGCGGTCAGCGGGACCCACGGAGTACGACGCCACGGCGACCATGGCCCCGGCGACCAGGGACGGCCAGAGCGCGGTCTCTCCCTGCAGCACGGCGCGGGTTGCTCGCTGAAGCCTCCGGGACACATGCGTAAGGTAGCCGGGCGGTGGGCGCTTCTCCGACGGCCGTAGTCCTGGCCATTGAGGTGCACCACATGAACATCGCGTGAACGAAGTGGTGGGAATCGCAACCACCACACTCGTTCCGCACGACTAGAATTTTGCCGTGTCCGACATGGTGAGCCTGTCCGCCCACCTCCCCCTCGTCGAGCTTCGTACGGGCGACGCCGTGGTCTCACAAGGCGGTCCCAGCGGGGGCGTGTGGATACTCATCTCTGGTGCCCTGCAGGTCTTCAAGGGCGATATTGCGGTGAACACCATTTCCAAAGAAGGGGCGATCATCGGAGAGATGTCCGTCCTGTTGGGTACGGAACACGGAGCGACCGTGGTGGCGACCGAGCCGAGTCGATTGCGCTATGCCGACGATGGTCACACGTTCTTGTTCAGCGATCCGGAGATCACGAAGCTCATCGCAGTGGGCTTGGCGGAGCGGTTGAACTTCGTCTCGATGTATCTCGCTGACCTCAAGTTCCAGTATGGCGATGCATCCGGTCTCAACATGGTCTCAGACGTCCTCGCAGAGCTGGCGGAACGTCAGGCCGTCTCGGCACGACCCGGTTCGGCGCGGGATCCTGACCCCGAGTATTAGCACCAGAAGGAACGGACGAGCGCCGGTCCGGTCAGAACACCGTCCGCGCCGGAGCAGCCTGCGCGTGCATGTCGAGCGATTCGGTGCCCATGATGGAGACCCACGTAGCCCGTTGCACCGTCAGGTCGAGCTCGATGAACGCGGGGACCTTGCCGATCTGATGGCCGGCGTTGAAGACCCATGTGTTCCCGATCCGGTCCATCCACGAACCGTCACTCTTGAACGGTGATTCGTGCACGTGTCCGGTCAGGACGACGTCGGGCTGAAATTCTTCGATCCACCCGCGCACGTCGGGGTCGCCATAATCACGGCGGCCGGTCCAGCACGTTGGCGAGCCGATCGGTGGCCAGTGGTACAGCCAGACCCACGTGGGCGGACGACGAGCCGCATCGGCTTCGAGCTGAGCGACGACCTCAGCCCGGCCCAGTGGCCCATCCCACCACGGGCAGATGGTGAAGAGTGTGTCGTCCAACAAGGCCGAGTCCCCGTCTGTCTTCATGCCGAGGCCCTGCCTGTCACGCAGCCAGAGGGCTGACTGCTCCCCCTGCGCGTCAGGGCCGGTGAGGTCATGGTTGCCCGAACTCACGACGAGCTGTGCGGCCGAGGCCATCAGCGTTAGATAGCGCTGCACGACGACGCTCTGCGCGTCGAGGGGTACCGGGGAACTGATGTTGAGGCTGTCGCCGGCCACCGCGACCACGTCGAAGGATCGGCTGGCTTCGACAACCCAATCAAGCTGCGGCAGCGAATAGTGCAGATCTGAAACGAGGAGGAGTCGCATAGGGGTGTCGGTTCCAATCTGTGGGCCGCCGCACTGCTCCCCCGAAGGAGCCGCCCGACAGAGGGGCGCCGCCCGAACTTAGCTCAGAGCCGATAGAGCTTCGCGGCGTTCTCGCCCAGGATCTTGCGCTGCACCTCGGGGGCCAAGGTCGACATCTTCTCGGCCACCGTGTCGAGCGGCTTGGGGTAGAGGCAGGTCGGGTGCGGAAAGTCGGTTTCGAAGAGGATGCTGTCCGCGCCGACGGCGTCGATGAGCGTCGGCAGGTTGTTCTTCTCGAACCAGAACGTCGCGAAGAGGTTCCGCTTGAAGTACTCCGAGGGGAGCATCGCCATACCCTCCAGCTGCTTGGGCGCATTCTCGGACATCTCGTAATCGAGCGCCTCGAGGATGAACGGGATCCACCCCACGCCGCTCTCCACCGAGACCATCTTCAGCTGTGGGTGCCGGTCGAGCATGCCGCTCAGGATGATGTTCGTCACCACCCGCGCGTTGCCGATGAAGAGCAGCGTCCCGCCGATCGCCAGCTTGGTGTCCTCGTCCTGGGACTCCCAGGGATAGGTGCCGAAGTAGGTCATGGTGGTGAGGCTCGCGCCGATGTGGAAGTGCACGGGCAGCTCCAGGTCGGAGCAGACCTCCCACAGAGGGTCCCAGGCTCGGCTGGCGAGGTCCGGGCCGCCGACGTCGTTGGGGTCCGACGTGATGTTGACGCCGCGCAGGTCGAGCGAGGCGACCCGCTTGGCCTCGGCCACCGCCTCGTCGACGTCCCACGCAGGCAGCACCGGCATCGGGAGCAGGCGCCGGCCGGAGTCCGCCTGCACCTCCGCCATGGCGTCGTTGTAGATCTGCACGCAGAGCAGGCGGAGCACGGGGTCCTTCACGATGTCTGAGATGCCCTGGCCGCCGAGACCGATGGAATTCGGGAAGCAGATCTGTGCGTGGATCCCCGAATCGTCCATGACACCGATGCGGGCGGGGATGTCGAAGGCCCCGAGGTGGATCTCGTCCTGTGTCCACTCGAAGAGCGCCTCGGCGGCACGGCCCTTGCCCCCTTGGCGGTCGATCACCCCGCCCCCGCCCGCGAAGCCGAGCTCGGCGCCGTCGACGTACCACATGGGCTTCCCGTCGACCTCGACCACGTGGGGCACGCGGTCCGCATACTGGGCTGGGGCGCGCTTGGTCCACAGATCGTGGGCCTCGGTCAGGTGCGTGTCCGCATCAATGACCCGCAGACCTTCAAGTGCCAGAGCCATCTGGTGTTCCTCCCCGCAGAGCGCCGATGGGCAACCCTACGGGCTGGGGTACGGCACTGCCCATCGGGGGGAGGGAGGCCGGAGGCACCGGTGCCCCGATCGACGCCAGTGGAACGGGGCTCGAGTAGTAGCCCCGGACGCGCCGTCTACCCCACCGGAGCCGGCTCCCGGGCCAGCTTGGCCAGCTCATCGGTGACCATCTGATCGTGCTCAGCGAGGTCACGGCGGGCCGCCCTCGGGCTCCAGCGACCCCGCATGAAGAAAACGAGCACCGCGAACACAAACTGGCCGGCGAGACAGACCCCCCACCATCGCTGCCACTCACCCGGTGCGGTCTTCTGCGCCGGCACCAGCTTTTCCTCGGCGACGAGCAGGCGGGCCAGGTTCGGTGAATATTTGGCCACCCCGGCGATCTGGGCCTGGGTCACCGGCTTGCCGTTCTGGATGTCCAGGGCGAGCGGGTTGAAGGCATTCAGGCCCAGCACGTGAGGATTCGTGAGGCCCCCGGCGGCCGTCAAGGCCGCCGTCAGGCTGTGAGTGCTGTTGCAGACCTGCAGAATCGTAGCGAGGGTGTTGAGTTCGGGCCGCACCTGGGGAGTCGTTTTCAGGTTCTCGATGACGTCCGCCGGTGCCGGCTTCGTATTGCACTTGAGCGCGGCGGTGTTCGGCGCGTAAGGCTGCGCGGCCTGGATCGGTTGCAGGGTGGAGCCTGCATTCTCGTTGTCCACCAGCACGGTGGAGGTCGTGATCACGTAGGGCAGCACCAGGAAGGACAGGGCGACGGTGATGCGGAGGATCCATCCCCACACCGCGAGCCCCGAGGCGGTGAGGGCGGGGTTGTGGGACTCGACCTGCTCGGTGTAGTTGGCCATCCACGGTGCGTAGGCGATGGAGATGGAGACCGCCAAGAGGACGATGACGAGGACGTTGGCGTAGTACCCGGTATGGGGGTGGCCGGTCTGGACGATGAGGAAGCCCAACATCACCATGCCGCAGATCGCCCCGAAGAGCATGAAGGGCTTGCGGACCCTCGCCAAGTCCGAGAGGAAGCCGGCCACGACCAGACCCCCCGAAAGGAAGGCGGCGAGCCAGACGTTGATCCCGTTCGCCTGGGGCGTCGAACGGTTGAAGATGACGACCCAGTAGATGGTCAGCACGCTGACCGAGGCGAAATAGAAGAGCAGGAAGACCGAGATGGCAATTGACGAGGAGATCAGGTCGAGCTTCATCATGGAGCGGATCGGGTGCGCAGTGGCCGCTTCCACGTCGATGCCCTTGGCGCGCGCCTCGACGAGCGCTCGCTCGCGTTCGCTGACCATGAGCTGGTCACGCAGCTGCGGCGAGAGCTCGCGGAGGAAGAAGAACGCGATGATGACTACGCCCAGGCAGATCAGCCCCGAGATGATGAACTGGTCCTGCCACGGGTGGAGGTGGTCCAGCGTGTGGGTGGCCACCAGGCTGGCGCACAACGCGCCCATGGTGGGGCCGAGCGCCCAGAATCCCATCGCCACGCCACGACCCATTTGGGGCGAGAAATCACGCATCAGCGCTGGCGTCGAGACGAGAATGACCCCTTCGACGAACCCGATGACGCAGTAGGCCGCAGCGAACCCCCACTTGTCGTGGATGTGAGGGATGGCCAGCAGCTGGACGAGCGCGACGACAAGAGTCCCGTAGATGGTGAGATTGGCCCGCCCGATCTTGTCCGACAGGCCCCCGATGAACGCGCTCGAAGGCACCGATCGCGTTGGAAACGACCAAGAGGTACAAGAAGAACTGGAACGACATGTGGTAGTAGGGCAGCAGCAGCGGCGTGACCGCCCCCTCCACGTAGTAGAGGTAATACAGCATGATCGTCGTGAGTACGACGATGGCCAGATACCCGAATCGCGGCCACGTATTGGGGTACTTGTGGAGCTGTCGCTTCCCCAAGGCGTTCGCCAGCCCCCGCTTCGGAATCGGTGCGCTCAGCGCTGTCGTGGTCATCTTCGATCCCCTTCCCCGCAACTCCGGCCGCCACTCCCCCAGACGGCTGAGGTGCCGAGCGGCGACCGCGCCGGGCTGTGTCAGAGATGCTATGGCCGCGACAGGGATCCTGCTCGCTGCCGCAAGCGAGCGGCCGGCTCGAGCGGACCGGCCTTTTCGTGAGCTGACATCGAAAGGTGGGCGGCCATCGAGGTGGCGGCCATCGGGAAGGGCGCCGTTCTCGCCGTGCCGGCGCCGCCGAGCCGCCTGAGCCTGATCGCCTGATCCCAAGGGCGCCCGGCGGCCCTCCGTTGTCGCGCCTCAGGCAGGCCGGTGTGGGTCGGCGCCCGCCTCCAGGGGCACGTGCCACGTCAGCCGGGTGCCCCCCTCTCGGGAGGTGCCGAGCTCGACCGCTCCGCCGAGCCGCTCAGCCCGATGGCGGAGGTTCTTGAGTCCGAGGCCACCCGCAGACGCGTCGGCGATGCCGCCCCCGTCGTCGGCGACGACAAGACGGAGTTCGTCGCCGACGGCGATCGTGATGACGACCTGGGAGGCCCGAGCGTGTTTGCCCACATTCGTCAGGGCCTCCCGGAGCACGGCGAGCACCTCCTCCGCAAGCGAGTCGCTGAGTACCGCGTCCACCGGGCCGCTGAACGAGACCTGCGGGAGGATGCCGAGCACCGGCCGCAGCTCGTGGACCAGGTCGAGGACCTTCGGATGCAACCCCTCTTTGTTGATCGTGAGCTCGATGTCGAAAATCGCCTTGCGCAGCTGGCGGATGGTTTCGTCGAGCTTGTGGATCGCCTCCCCGATCCGCATGACGGCTTCCGGCCGCTCGACCAGGCGGGCTGTCCCCTGCAGCGACAGACCTATGGCGAAGAGCCGCTGGATCACCGAGTCGTGCAGGTCGCGGGCGATCCGGTCCCGGTCCTCGGTGAGCGCCCGGTCGCGCACCAGGCCGTGCAGGCGCGCGTTCTCGATGGCGATGCCCGCGGCCATGGCGAGGGCCAGGACCAGCTCCTCGTCGTCATCGGAGAACTCCGGGGCGGTCTTCTTGTCGGTCACGTAGAGGATCCCGTAGACCTCGCCGTGCACCCGGACCGGGACACCGAGGAAGGACGTCATAGCCGGGTGGTGTGCGGGGAATCCGAAGCTCTCCGGGCTGGAGGCGATATCGGCCAGGCGAAGAGGCTTGTCCTCCGCCATCAGTCTGCCAAGGACGCCGCGTCCCGTGGGGCGGGCGCCGATGGCCCGCTCCCCCTCGGGGCTCAGGCCGATGGTCAGGAATTGGTCCAGAGCCTGTCCGTCCTCGGTCAGGACACCCAGTGCCCCGTACCGGGCGTCCACCAGGTCGCGAGCCTCCTCGCTGATCCGCCGGAGCACCACCGGCAAATTGAGCTCGGCATCGAGAATGAGGATCGCCTGCACCAATTGCCGCAGCTTGGCGGGATCGTCGATCCGGTCGAAGGGCTGCACGAGACGTCAAGGATAGAGGGGGACCAATCCTCCGTGCGGGCAGGGGGCCCAATTGGGCTGTACGCCGGCCCCGATGGCAGGACCGCAACGGGGGGCGTGGCACTATTGGGCAAAATGACGATTCGGGTGTTTCTCCTCGATGATCACGAACTCGTGCGGACGGGCCTGCGCACGCTGCTCGAGGCCGAAGACGACATGGAGGTCGTCGGCGAGGTCGGGACGGCCGGGCAGGGGCTGCGACTGATCCGCGAGCTGCTGCCCGACGTGGCCATCCTCGACGTGCGCCTGCCCGACGGCAACGGGATCGAGGTCTGCCGGGAAGTCCAGTCCTCCACTCCACAGGTCAGGTGCCTGATGCTCACCTCGTATTCGGACGACGACGCCCTGTTCTCGTCGATCATGGCCGGCGCCTCGGGCTATGTCCTCAAAGAGGTGGGCGGGGGTGACCTCCTGGGCGACATCCGGCGGGTGAGCCAGGGCATCTCCCTACTCGATCCGGTGCTGACGCAGGACCTGTTCGAACGCCTACGAAAGGATCGGGAAGCCGAGTCACGCCTCACGGTCCTGACGCCGCAAGAACGCAAGGTCCTCGAGCTCATCGCGCAGGGGCAGTCGAACCGCCAGATCGCCGAGCAGCTCTTCCTGGCCGAGGCGACCGTCAAGAACTACGTCTCGAGCCTCCTCTCGAAGCTCGGTATGCGCCGCCGCACCGAGGCAGCCGTCTACGCCGCCGTGCTCGCCGAGCGCAAAGCGTTCAACCCGAAGAACTGATTGCCCGGGCAGCGGAGGGCCGCCGTGGGGGTGACCCGACCCGCCGGCTGTCTTGGAGGGCGCGAAACTCCCCCCTTGGTTCGGGGCCGGCCCGCAGTGCGGCCGCGACCAACCCGTCCGGTGAAACCGGCAACGGCAGGGGTCCACATCGGCACACACAGCGTCGAGCAACTCGCAGTGGATCGACGTCGCCCCTAAGTTTGCCGGTGGACTCGGAACCCTCGGCAACGGCGACCCCACCCAGTCCGACCCGAGACATCGCGCGCCCGGCCCTCCGCTCTCAGTGCCAGGAATCAGCCCTGACCAGGGTCGAAAGGCCGTCACGGGTCGGATGGGCCTCTCGTCTGCGCTAACCTCGGCTGAGAAACCCTCGGTGTTGCTCGACGGACCGCGGTGGCCCCTGTGGCACCCGGCGAGTGGCCCGGAACAATCGAAGCGCAACGAGTCGGGACCATCGAGCCATCCTCGCCAGCCGTGAAGACGAGCCCATTTGACCCTGGGCTGTCGGCCGCGGCCACTGGGCGGTGACCGTACCGGCGACCATCGTGGTCGACGCCAAGGGCCTCGAGGACCTCGTGGCTGAGGTTGCAGAACAGGACGCCTACGGTTTCGATACCGAGTTCCACACCGAGCGCACGTACGTGCCCGATCTGGCGCTGATCCAGATCGCCTGGGCCGACAAGACAGCGCTCATCGACCCGCTTGCCGTCGACCCGGCGCCGCTCGCGGGGCTGTTCGGAGGACTCGGCGTCGCCGTGGCGCACGCGGCGTCGCAGGACCTCGACGTGCTCATGGCGGCCTGCGGAGCCGTCCCGGCCACCGTGTTCGACACACAGATCGTCGCCGGATTCCTCGGCCTCTCCACACCATCGCTGTCACGCCTCGTGGACCAGATGCTGGGGGTCACCCTGCCCAAGGCCGACCGGCTCTCGGACTGGCTCGTCCGGCCGATGTCAGAGCGCCAGATCTCCTACGCCCTCAACGACGTGGCCCACCTGCTCGAGTTGCGGAACGTGCTCACGGACCGTCTGCGCGCGCTGGGACGGCTCGAGTGGGCCCTCAGCGAATGCGATCAGGTGCTCGGCGACCGAACCCCGGTCCGCGTCCCCGAAGAGGCCTGGTGGAAGCTGGGCGACATCCGGGGCATGTCGCGGCGTTCCCGCGCCGTCGCACAGGAGGTGGCGGCGTGGCGCGAGCGCACGGCCGCCGAGACCAACCGGCCCCGCCGCATGGTGTTGTCGGACCTCGGGCTGCTGGCGATCACCCAGCGACCGCCCCGTAACGGCGACGAGCTCCGCGGCTCCCGTGGCGTCGACGGCCGCCATCTGGCGCAGGGTCGGGCGGCCGAGATCCTGCGGGCCGTCCAGCGCGGCCTTGCCCTGCCATCGGACCAGATCCGCATGCCCTCCGAGGGGAGGGAGGCGCCGGCCCCTCCGGCCGCGGTCGCCGTGTGCTCGGGCGTCGTGCGCCAGATCGCGGACGACCTCGACTTCGACCAGGGTCTGCTGGCGACCCGGGCCGACATCGCCCAGCTGCTCTGCGGCGAGCCGAGCCGGCTCGACGACGGATGGCGGCGCGCGATCGTGGGGGACCCGCTGCGCCGACTCATCGCCGGCGAGGTCGCCGCCGCGTTCGACCGGCGGGGTCACCTCGTCATGGAGGAACGGCAGGGACGCTGACGTTCCCGCTGATGCTCCCTAATTGACCAGCTTCTCCCGGCCCTCCCAGTAGGGCTGGCGCAACTTGTACTTCTGCAATTTCCCAGTCGCCGTGCGGTCGAGGGCGGGGCGCAACTCCACGCTGGTGGGCGCCTTGAAGTGCGCGAGCCGCTCGCGGCAATGCGAGATGAGGTCGGACTCGGTGACCGTGGACCCGTCGCGCACGACCACGAGCGCCTTGATCGTCTCCCCCCACTTCTCGTCCGGGACGCCGATCACCGCCACCTCGGCCACGGCCGCATGCTGATAGAGGCAGTCCTCGACCTCGATGGACGACACGTTCTCGCCCCCCGTGATGATCACGTCCTTCTTGCGGTCCGAGATCACCACGTGCGCCCCGTCGAGATGACCGCCGTCTCCCGTGTGGAACCAGCCGCCATGGAGCGCCGCCGCCGTCTCGACCGGTTGCTCCCAGTAGCCGGCGAACACATGATTCGAGCGGGCCAGCACCTCGCCCTCCTCGTCGATAGCGATCTGCACCCCCAAGGCGGGGGCGCCGGCGCGGCTGAGCAGTTGCGAGCGTGCCGCGGCGCCGAGGTCGTCCCACTCCGAGGGAGCGCGGTTGATGGTGAGGAGGGGCGCCGTCTCGGTGAGCCCGTAGATCTGAATGAACTCCCACCCGAGTTCGGATTCGACCCGCTCAATGGTCTTCGACGGGGGCGGCGCGCCGGCAACGACGATCCGCACCGCGCCCCGGCCGGGTATGGGGCGGCCCTCGGCGGCGCGCGCCTCCGCCGCAGCAAGGATGGCCGCAACGACGGCGGGCGCACCACACAGCACTGTGACCCCGTATCGCTCGATACGCGACAAAATGTCCTCGCCATCGATCTTGCGGAGCACGACGTGCAAGCCGCCCATGCCGGTCACCGCATAGGGCATACCCCAACCGTTGCAGTGGAACATGGGCAGCGTGTGCAGGAGCACGTCGCGATCGTCGACTCCGGTGTGCCACCCGAAGGTGGCGGCGTTGAGCCAGCAGTTGCGCTGCGTGAGCTGCACCCCCTTCGGCCGCGCCGTGGTCCCCGACGTGTAGTTCACCGAGCAGGCCGCGTCCTCTTCGGGCTCCCACACAATGGGGACGGCGTCGGCCTCTGCGGGTGCAAACAGAGCAGCGTCGTCGACACCGTCCAGGCAGAACCGATGGGCGACCTTGATGGAACTGACCTCGCCGGTGAGGTCCGGGTCGTAGAGGAGGACTGACGCCCCGGAGTGCTCGACGATGTAGGCGATCTCTTCGGAGCCCAGCCGGAAGTTGATCGGCACCAGGACGCGGCCATAGCCGCTCACCCCGAAGTAAGCGGTCAGGAACCGCCCGGAATTCGGGCTGACGATGGCGACCCGCTCGCCGTGGTCGACCCCGAGGTCGTCCAACGCGAGAGCCATGCCCCGGGCCCGGGCCTCGAGCTCGCCGTAGGTGAGTGTCCCGTAGGAGCCCGCCACCGAAGGCTCGTCGATGACCGCGACCCGACGCCCGTAGACCAGCGCGGCGCGGTTGAGGAAGTCGGCCACCGTGAGTGCGACCCGCATGCGACCCCCGATCTCGGCTTCTGTGGCTTCACCCGCGGGCGACCCTAGCCCTAGTGGACCACCCGGACCAGATCTCTAGAAGTGCCCGAGAACCGGGTGGGGTACGTAGGGCTTCTCCAGTGCGGCGATCTCGTCCTCGGACAAGGTCAGTGCCTCCGCGCCGAGCGCGTCCTTGAGGTGCCTCTTCTTGGTCGATCCCACAATGGGTGCGCTCACACCCGGCTTGGTCAGCAGCCAGGCCAGCGCGACCTGTGCCGGGGGCACATCGCGCGCCGCCGCTACTTCGGCGACGGCATCGACCACGTCGAAGTCGGTCGGCTGGTCGTAGAGGTAGTCAGTGAACGCGTCAGTACTGGAACGGGTGGTGTGCCGACCGCCGTCCCGGGTTCGGTTTCCCGCCAACACCCCGCGCGCCAACGGGCTCCACGGAATGCACCCGACGCCCTGGTCCAGGCAGAGAGGGATCATCTCGCGCTCCTCCTCGCGGTAGATGAGGTTGTAGTGGTTCTGCATGGAGACGAACTTCGTCCAGCCGTGTGCCTCCGCCGTGTACTGAGCCTTGGCGAATTGCCAGGAGAACATGCTGCTGGCCCCGATGTAGCGCGCCTTGCCGGCCCGAACGATGTCATGGAGCGCTTCCATCGTCTCCTCAATGGGCGTCCGGGAATCCCAGCGGTGGATCTGGTACAGGTCCACGTAATCCATCTTGAGGTGCTTGAGCGACCTGTCGATGCCCGAGAGGATGTGCTTGCGGCCCAGTCCCCCACCGTTCTCGCCCGCGCCGACGGGCATGAACACCTTGGTGGCCACGATGGCCTCGTCCCGGGTCAGGAACTTCGGGACCAACCTCCCCGTCGCCACCTCGCTGGCGCCCCCTGAGTAGGCGTCGGCCGTGTCGAAAAAGGTGACGCCGCCCTCGACCGCGGCCCGCACGATGGGTTCGGCCGCATCTTCGTCGATGACCCAGGGTCGGTCACTGCCGTTGCCGAAACCCATCATGCCGAGGCAGATCCTCGAGACCCGCAGTCCAGACGTTCCAAGATTCGTGTAGTTCATGGCTGACCTCGCTCGTGCCGGGACACGACAGTGCCGACATCCGCATGCTTACCAGCCGGTGCCCTGGGATCAAAAGTCCCCGGGGTCCGCCGTCACGTGATCAGAGCCGCCGCCAATAGGTCAGGGGTGCCCGGGGGACGTCGAGCAACCGAACGGGCTGGCACTGCTCCCTTGGCCTGAGCCGTATCCGCCGTCCTGGCCGGGCACTGGGAATGGCCCCGTCACCGGCGGGATCGGCACTGGGACGGGAGGTGGCGGCGGAACGGGAACGGGGGCCGGGAACGACACGGTGCCACTCGCGGCGCCATTGCCTGCCATTGCCATTGCCATTGCCGTTGCCATTGCCATTGCCGTTGCCATTGCCATTGCCATCGAAGCCATTGCCGCTACGGCTACCGATGCCGATGCCACTCCCGCTGCCGATGCCACTCCCGCTTCCGATGCCACTCCCGCTTCCGATGCCACTCCCGCTTCCGATGCCACTCCCGCTTCCGATGCCACTCCCGCTTCCGATGCCGCTCCCGCTTCCGATGCCGCTCCCGCTACCGATGCCGCTCCCGCTACCGATGCCGCTCCCGCTACCGATGCCACTCCCGCTACCGATGCCGCTCCCGCTTCCGATGCCGGTGCCGCCCCCGGGTGGGGGGCCACCGGTCGCAGAAGTGACCGGGATGGTCGTCGTCGTGTTCGGGGGTGTCGTGGTCGTGGTGGTAGGCGTCGGTGTCGGTGTCGGTGTCGGTGTCGGTGTCGGTGTCGGTGTCGGGGTCGGAGTGGGCGTACCCGTCCCCGCGGCCGGTGCGGTGGTGCCCGTCCCGACCGCGGTCAGGGTGCCGGTCAGGATGGGCCCTCCGCTCGGGGGCGAGGAACTGCCGGTGGCAGCAGTGTTCACGGAGCGAAACCCCTGTCCCGCCGCCCGAGGGCTGCGCGTTGCCCTGGGCCTGATTGCGGGCCCCGGAGTTACCCGTGCTTGCTGGTCCCCCTGGAGCCGCTGGTGCCGCGGCAGCGGGCCCAGCCGTGGTCGTCGTTGTGCCGAAATCAGGAACGCCTGGGCCGGCTGAACGGGCGGAGATCACGGGTGGCACCAACCGACCCGAGCCGATGGTCAGGCCCGCCACGATCGACAGCGCAGCGGCTGCGACCGCTCCCGACGCGATGAAGCGATTGCGGGCGAAGTACGGCTTGGGTGCCACCACCATCGCCGGAATGACCGAATCCTCAGGAAGCGGGTGTCCGAATGTACGGGACGTAAAGACCTCTTCCAAGGTCGCGTCTCCGCTCGCACCCCCCACTTCCTGCTCCGACCCCCCCATGACCCTCCAAAGCAATCGTCCGTCAGGCTTGCGCACGCCGCTCGGAGTCTCGCCCGCGAGACTCGGCTTTCCCCTCGGTCCTCTACCCATTTTACAGCGGCGGAACCGGGTACGTGTCAGGAAGCCGGAATTGGGCGGGAATCGCTTTGAACCCCCGTGTCAACATGGGAAAGCGAAGTCCGCCCGCACGCCCGGAGCAGAAATCCCGCGGCCTAAATCGCCGTTGTCGGAACCTTGTCAAACCGCGTCGTCCCGAAGTGCAAAGGCCCGGCGGAGTACGGCAATATTAGCAGTGCGCGTGATTCCTCCGCGTTCTGTCTGCCGTTGTCACCAGGTCGTCGGACAGACCACCTGACGACACAGACCACCTGACGACCGTGTCGACCAACTTGGCCACCGACGCCGCCACCGGGATCGGCGACGGTCGTGACGGACGTCCCAGCCGTCATGCCGCGACACCAGCCGCCAGAATCAGCCGGTATGGCGCGGCGCCGATCGATGACAGGTGATTCTGCCCCCGAGGTCCCTGCATCTTCCTTGCGTTGAGCACGTACCCGCCTCGAGCCCCCCGTCGCGCCCCTCCTTCGAAACGGGATCCCCTTCGCTCAGCCGAATGCGCGCAAGAATTGTGATTCGACGATCGTCCTTCTTCGCGCGCCCGTTGTGCCGTGCCCTCCGGAACGCAGCCGGTTTCACGCCCGCACCGGCGTCGTTCCCCGGTTCAGCGAGCGCCATGGTCGACTCGGCTCACGATCCGTCGGTCCGTCCTGCGGTCCACCCCGGAGGAGCTACCCGCGTGAACGGCGGAAGTACCGGCTGAGCGTCTCTTCTTGTTGCTGATAGGACGATCCGATTCCCGACCCGTAGAGCGAGGTCGGCTGCTCGAGCATGCGCTCGAACGTCAGCTTGCACACCGCCTGACCGTTCTCCACCATGAAGGGCACGTCGTGGGCGCGCACCTCGAGCGCGGCACGCGAGCCCCGGAACCCTCCGGTCGGGTCGAATCCGAACCCGGGGTCGAAGAATCCGGCGTAGTGGGTGCGGAGCTCCCCGCTGGTCGGGTCGTACGCCGTCATCTCGGCCGCCAGGTTTGGCGGGATGCTGACGGCCTCGTTGGACATCAGGAGGTAGAAGCGCTTCGGGGACAGGACGAGGCGGTCGCCGTCCTCGCGGAAGACAGGGTCCCAGAAGGGCAACGGGTCGGCCTCGCCGCTCGAGGTCAGATCGAGCAGGGGCGCACTGTCACGGGTGCTGTGCCCGACTTGTCCGCGCTCGTCCCCCCGCAGATCGAGGCCCAGGAAGAGCCCGTTCGAAAGGACCAGGTCGTCGACCGCTACCGGCATGCCCGCCTTATAGAGAATCGGCTCCTCGAGGTGCGTCTCCCGGACCTCGTCATCGCTCAGCCACGGCCGGCCGATGGACAACCGCAACTGGTTGAGCGTCAGGTCCTCCCGGACACGGACGGCGAACGAGAGTGGCACGACTTCCAGGTAGAGGGGGCCGTGATAGCCCGGTGCTACCTCGTCGAACCGGTCGCTGTGATCGGTGATGACCCTGGTGAAGACATCGATGCGACCGGTCGAGCTCTTGGGATTGGCCTTGCCGCGCAACCCGGCCGGAAGGTCGAGGCGCTCCTTCAGCTCGATCAGGTACGGACACCGCGCCTCGAGCATGGCGCCGTCGCCGCGGAGATCGATCTCGTCGAGGATGTAGTCCTTCAGTTTCCGCTCGACCGAATCGGTCCCCGGCAGGAAGCTGCAGCGGATCCGCAACGCCCGCTCGCCGAGGCGCAGGTCGAGACTTGCCGGCTGCACGTTGCTTTCAGGGATGTTGAATCGCCCCGCGTCGATGTAGCCGGCCCGGATGGCCCGCTCGAGGAGTTGGCCCGGAAGGACCCCTTCGGACGAGGCCTGGAGGTTCAGCACCGGGGACGTTGCCTCGGGTCACTCGGTCTGGCGGCGGGCACGAACAGAGCAAAGCACGTGGCGTCGTGACGCGAAAGCACGAGGGTGGGGACGGCTCGGGCACAGGCTGTGGAAGACCTGGGGAAGACTTAACCCACACGGGGGTTCCGCAGGAAGGAACCGTCATCCACAAGGGCTGCCGGGAACCCGTGTGACCACCCTCGTTTTGCGTCCGGGAATGGGGATTGCCGCGGCTGTGGCCCGACCGCCATGACCTCCGCTTTCGTGATCGGGAGGTTCGAAAGGATCGGCTCGAGGAGCCCATGTAGAGAGAGGAAAGGGCGTCATCCGCGGGGACCAGGCCGCGCCCCGGCCCAGGACAAGCCGGCCGAGGCGTCCCAGGGGGCCGCGCTCGCGGTGCCCTGTAAGCTGACGGGTCGTCAGATTCGGCGCCCGGCTCCTTACCGCACCGCGCCGCCCTCCGGAGGTTCAATGCTCGACTACGTCATCCGATCCGGCACGGTCATCGACGGGACCGGGGAGCCCGGCCGCCTCGCCGACGTCGGGATCCGGGACGGTCGCATCGTCGCCATCGGCCAGATCGACGAGGCAGGGACGACGGAGCTCGACGCCGGCGGCCTCACCGTGATGCCCGGTGTGGTCGACCCCCACACGCACTACGACGCACAGCTCTTCTGGGACCCTCTGGCCTCACCCTCCAACGTGCACGGTGTGACCACTGTCATCGGGGGCAACTGCGGGTTCACTCTCGCTCCCATCAACGCCGAGGACGCGGACTACATCCGACGGATGATGGCCAAGGTCGAGGGCATGCCCCTCGCCGCCCTGGAGAACGGCGTGCCGTGGAGTTGGTCGACCTTCGGGGAGTACCTCGACGCGCTCGACGGCCGGCTCGGCGTCAACGCCGGGTTCCTGGTGGGGCACTGCGCGCTGCGGCGCAAGGTCATGGGCGCCGACCGCGGTGAGGAGGTGGCGTCCGACGACGAGATCGCCGCCATGCGTGCCCTGCTCGCCGAATCCCTCGAGGCCGGGGGGCTCGGGTTCTCGTCTTCCCAGTCCCGAACCCACTCCGACGGCGACGGTCGTCCGATCAGCTCACGCTATGCCGACCGCCGCGAGATGCTGGCCTTCTGCGGGGAGGTGGCGGCACACGAAGGCACGACCCTCGAGTACATCACCAACGGATGTCTCGACTCGTTCACCCCCGAAGAGGTCGACCTCATGACCGCCATGAGCGTCACCGCCCGCCGCCCCCTCAACTGGAACGTCCTGACGGTCGACGCCCGTTCCGCCGACCGGATCGAACATCAGCTGTCCGCTTCGTCGGCGGCGGCGGCCGCCGGCGGGCAGATCGTGGCCCTCACCATGCCGACACTCGTCCCCATGAACATGAGTTTTCGCACGCACTGTGCGCTCTTCCTCATTCCAGGGTGGGGCGACGTCATGGGGCTCCCCGAGGCGGAGCGGATGCGCCAGTTAGCCGACCCCGCCGTTCGCGCATTGCTCGACGAGCGGGCGCACAGCAAGGACGCAGGGGTCTTCCGCGGGCTCGCCCGCTGGGGCACCTATGTCATCGGGGACACGTACGCGCCTTCCAATGACGGGTGTGCGTTCCGCAGCGTGGCCGACATCGCCGCAGAGCGGGGCACGGCCCCCTTCGACACCCTCCTCGACATCGTGCTGGCCGACGAGCTGCGCACCGTGCTGTGGCCCAATACCGACGACGGGGACGAGGCCACGTGGGGGATGCGGGCGGAGATCTGGAGCGACCCGCGTGCCATGGTCGGGGGATCCGATGCCGGAGCGCACCTCGATCGCATGTGCGGCTCGAGCTACCCGACCGCTTTCCTCGGTGACTGCCTGCGCGGCCGCAAGTTGGTGCCGGTGGAGAAGGCTGTGCACATGCTGACGGCGCAGCCCGCCCAGCTCTTCGGGCTGCGGGACCGCGGCCTGCTCCGCGAGGGCTATAGCGCCGACGTGTTCGTCTTCGACCCCGAGACGGTCGCGTCCGAGCCCGCACGGCTCGTCCGCGACCTCCCCGGTGACACCCCTCGGCTCTACGCCGGCTCGCACGGGGTCGTGCGCGTCCTGGTCAACGGGGTCGAGACCGTCCGCGACGGTGCAGCCACCGGCGCGCTGCCCGGCGCGCTCATCCGGTCCGGCCGCGACACGGCTTCGGTGATCCCGCCCCCGGCCTGAGCCCCGGACACCGCGCCTCTCGGTCTAGCCTGCCTACGGTGTCGCCCCGACCGAACGAACAAGTGTCCTCATCCCGTACCCCACATGGGCGATCCACCAGCGCTCGTCCATGACCGAGACGCTCGTCATTCCGTTCAACCTGGTGGCCGACATTCCCTACGCCGTGCTCGACCCGGGGATCCGCTATGGCTGATCCGGCCCCCCGCGAGAATTTCGTCATCCATACGCCTGCACAGGTGGCGACCGCAGAACCCACCATGCACACCGCGACCGGTATCGCCCTCGACGAACCGCCTTCGGACGGGCCTCCGGGAGCCGAGACCGCCCCAACAGTGCCACCGGCCAACTCCCGCCCGACGCGGTGGATCACCGAGGCGATCATCGTCGTCCTGGTCGCCATCCTGGTGGCCGTCCTCCTGCGGGCGTTCGTGGTCCAGACCTTCTTCATCCCTTCGGGGTCGATGGAGCCGACACTGCAGGTCGGCGACCGGATCCTGGTCAACAAGCTGAGCTACCACCTCCACGGCGTCGACCGGGGCGACATCGTGGTCTTCTCACGTCCACCGACCGAGAACTGTGGCGGCCCCGAGGTGAACGACCTCGTCAAGAGGGTCATCGGGCTGCCCGGGGACGTCCTCTCTGTCTCCGGGGGGTACGTCTACGTCGACGGGAAGCGACTCAACGAGACCTGGCTCCCGGCGTCCCAGAAGGGCATCACCGTGGCGGGACCATCCGGGAACACCTCGAATCTGGCCCAACCGTACCGGGTGCCGGTCAACACCTACTTCGTCATGGGCGACAACCGGACCGACTCGTGTGACAGCCGGTACTGGGGGCCAGTCTCAAAGTCGCTGATCGTCGGCAAGGTCGAGGTCCGCGTCTGGCCGATCTCGTCTCTGCACATCTTCTAGATCCGGGAGGACTCCGCGAGGGCCGGCGGGCTCAGTCCTCTTCGGTCTCCGCGTTCACGCGTGCTACTGCCGCCACGCTCTGACCCTCGTCGAGGTTCATGACACGGACCCCGGTGGCGTCCCGACCCTGCGAGGCGATCTCACGGGCCTGGGTACGGATAACCACCCCACCCGAAGAGACCAGGAGGATCTCCTCGTCGAGCGCGACCATGAAGGCGGCAACCACGGTGCCGCGCTTCCCGGTCAGCCGGATGCCCCGCACTCCCTGGCCGCCCCGGGCTTGCCGGTTGAAGCGCTCGAGCTTGGTGCGCTTGCCGTAGCCCGCATCGGTCACCATCACGATGTCGGTATCGTCCGCCGCCACATCAAGCGAGACCACAGCATCCCCGGCGCGCAGACGGATGCCCCGCACGCCGGCAGCATCGCGGCCCATCGACCGCACGTCCTCCTCGTTGAAGCGGATGGTCATGCCGTTGCGCGTCACCTCGAAAAGGTCGTCGTCGCCCGACGTGGCGACCACCCGGACCAACTCGTCCCCGTCGCGCAGGTTGATGGCGATGAACCCCTCACGACGGGACTTGTCGTACTCGCTCAACGCGGTCTTCTTCACCTGACCGAGCGCGGTGGCGAACACCAGGAACTGATCGGGTGCGAACTCCCGCGTCGCGATGATGGCCGTGATCGACTCGCTCGGCGCCAGCGGCACCAGGTTGACCGCCGCCGTCCCCCGGGCGGTCCGATCCTTCATCGGGATCTCGTGTCCCCGGAGCCGGTAGACCTTTCCCTGGTTCGAGAAGAGCAGCAGGTAGGCGTGGGCGGAGGTATGGACGACCTGGCTCACCAGGTCCTCCTCCTTCAACCGGGCCCCCTGGACGCCCCGTCCACCGCGGCCCTGGGTCCGGAAGGCCGCCGCGGCCACGGACTTGATGTAGCCGGCCCGGGTCATCGTGACGACGATTTCCTCGTCGGAGATGAGGTCCTCCACGCCCATCTCACCGGGGTCGTGGGTGATCACGCTCCGGCGCGGGTTGCTGTGCTTGTCGCGGATCGACGTCATCTCGGTCTCGATGACGCCGCGCAACTTGGCGTCGTCCGACAGGATCGCCTCGAGCTCGGCGATGGTGGCACGCAGCTCTTCCATCTCCGCCTCCAGCTCGGAGCGGCCCAGACGGGTCAGGCGCCCGAGCGTCATGTCCAGGATGTGAGTGGCCTGCACCTCGGTGAACGAGAAGGGCTCGGCCATCAGCGCGGTGCGGGCCTCGGGACGGTCGGCGGACCCGCGGATCGTCGCGATGACGGCATCGAGCATGTCGATGGCACGCAAGAGGCCTTCGACGATGTGCGCCCGGTTGCGCGCCTTTTCCAGGCGGTACGCCGAGCGACGCTGAATGACGTCGATCTGGTGGTCGATGTAGTGGGACAACGCCTGGGCGAGGTTCAGCGTGCGCGGCACGCCATCGACCAGGGCCAGCGTGTTCACGCCGAAGCTGGTTTGCAGCGGCGTCTGCTTGTAGAGGTTGTTCAGCACCACGTTGGCATTGGCGTCGCGCTTCAGTTCGATGATCAATCGCGGCTGCTGGTTGGCCGAGGCGTTGCGCATGCCGCTGATGCCGTCGAGATCGCCGGCGCGCACCAGCTCGGTGATCTTCTGTTCGATCACCTCGACCGAGGTCTGGTACGGCAGCTCGGAGACCACGATCCGGTCCGCGGTGCGACCCTCCTCGATCTCGGCGACGGCCCGCATCTTGATAGATCCGCGACCGGTCCGGTAGGCGTCGAGGATGCCCTGCCGGCCGAGGATCTGCGCGCCCGTCGGGAAGTCGGGGCCCTTGACGAATTCCATGAGCTCGTCGGGCGTGGCGTCGGGATGGTGCAGGACGTGGATGGCTGCGTCAATGACCTCGCCCATGTTGTGCGGCGGGATGTTGGTCGCCATGCCCACGGCGATGCCCTGCGACCCGTTGACGAGAAGATTGGGGAAGCGGCCGGGGAGCACGACGGGCTCCTGGGCCGAGCCGTCGTAGTTGGCCACCATGTCGACGGTGTCTTCGTCGATATCGGCCATCAGCTCCAGCGCGAGCGGGGCCAGCCGGCACTCGGTGTAGCGCATGGCGGCCGCGCCGTCGTCGGGGCCCCGGCCGCCGAAGCTGCCGTGCCCGTCGATCAGCGGGTGGCGGAGCGAGAACCCCTGGACCATGCGGGCCAGCGCCTCGTAGATCGCCGAGTCGCCATGCGGGTGGTACGTCCCCATGACTTCGCCCACGACCTTGGCGCACTTGCTGTGCGGCCGGTCGGGACGTTGCCCGTTGTCGAACATGGAGTAGAGGATCCGGCGGTGCACCGGCTTGAGGCCATCGCGCACGTCCGGAAGGGCGCGGGCGACGATGACGGACATGGAGTACTCGAGGAACGAGCGCTCCATCTCCTCCTGGATCTCAATGGGCTCGATGGAACCGCTGACCGGCTCTTCGGCCTCGGGTGGGGTCCCACTGTCCCCGCCCGAGCCCGCACCCCCGCGGCCCGAGCCGCGTGTCGACTGTGGCATGTGCTCCCTACTCCCGGTTCGGTCGCTCAGATGTCGAGGAAACGGACGTCTTTGGCATTTGTCTGGATGAAGTGGCGCCGGAGCTCCACGTCGTCACCCATGAGGATGGAGCAGACCTCGTCCGCCGTCGCGGCCTGCTCGACGTTGATCTGCAGCAACGACCGCTTGCCCGGGTCCATCGTGGTGTCGCGCAGTTCGGCGTAGTCCATCTCACCGAGGCCCTTCAGCCGGTTGAAGTCGTGCTTGTGATCCGGGTGCTCGGCCAGGAACGCGTCGCGCGCGGCGTCGTCCTTGAGGTAGATCTTCTCCTTGCCGACCAGCGTCGAGTACAGCGGCGGCTGCGCCACGTAGACGAATCCGCCCTCGACCAGCGGCTTCATCTGGCGGTAGAAGAACGTGAGGAGCAGCGTGCGGATGTGGCTGCCGTCGACGTCGGCGTCGGCCAGCAGGATCACCTTGTGGTAGCGGATCTTGGCGACGTCGAATTCCTCGGCGAGCCCCGCGCCGATGGCGGAGATGAGCGCCTGGATCTCGGCGTTCTTGAGCATCTTGTCGATCCGGGCGCGCTCGACGTTGAGGATCTTGCCTCTGATGGGCAGGATCGCCTGCGTGTGCGGGTTTCGGGCGTCCTTGGCCGAGCCACCGGCGGAGTTCCCCTCCACGATGAAGAGCTCCGATTCGCGCGGGTCGCGTGACGAGCAGTCGGCCAGCTTGCCCGGCAGCCCCGCCCCGTCGAGCGCCGACTTGCGCCGGGTGAGGTCGCGCGCACCCTGGGCGGCCAAGCGGGCGCGCGCCGCCTGCATCGACTTCTGCACGATCTGGCTCGCCTCGCGTGGGTTCTCCTCGAGCCATTCGGTGAGCTTCTGGTTCGTGGTGCGCTCGGTCAGAGACCGGATGGAGGTGTTGCCAAGCTTCGACTTCGTCTGGCCCTCGAACTGCGGGTCGCGCAGACGGACCGAGATGATGGCGGTCAGTCCTTCCCGGATGTCCTCGCCCTTCAGGTTGTCCTCTTTCTCCTTGAGGATGTTGCGAGCACGGGCGTAGCGGTTCACCACGTTGGTCAACGACTTGGAGAAGCCCTCGACGTGCATGCCACCTTCGATGGTGGAGATGCCGTTGGCGAAGGAGTGGATCGATTCGTGGTAGCCGGAGTTCCACTGCAGCGCGATCTCGACCTCCTGAGCCTCCTCCGCCTGCTCGAAATCGGCCACCTTGCGGAAGAGCGACTCCTTGGAGGCGTTCAGGTGCTTGACGAAGTCGACGATGCCACCGTTGTACTTGTAGGTCATCTTGGTCACCGGGTCGGTGCGCTCGTCCATGAAGCGGATCTCGAGCCCCTTGTTCAAGAAGGCCATGATCTGCATCCGCTCGAGGATCGTCTGCGCCCGGAACTCCGTCTCGTCGAAGACGGTGGCATCGGGCCAGAAGGTGACGGTCGTGCCGGTCCGCGGCTCGCCGGTGCTCCGGTCCTTGGGAGCGGGGCCGATGGCCTTGATCTTCTGCTTGACCTTGCCGCCCTTCTCGAACTCGGCCTCCCAGTGCTGGCCGTCGCGGTCGACCTCGAGGACGAGGCGGGCGGAGAGGGCGTTCACGACCGAGATGCCCACGCCGTGGAGGCCACCGGAGACCTGGTAGCCCTTGCCGCCGAACTTGCCGCCGGCGTGCAGGGTGGTGAGCACGATCTCGGCCGTCGAGATCTTGGGGTACTTGGGGTGCAGGCCGACCGGGATCCCCGCCCCGTCGTCACTGACACGGCAGGCGCCATCGGCCAGGAGCGTCACGTCGATCCGGGTGGCGCGGCCCGCCATGGCCTCGTCGACCGAGTTGTCCACGACCTCCCAGACCAGGTGGTGTAGCCCGGTCGGGCCGGTCGAGCCGATGTACATACCGGGCCGCTTGCGAACCGCTTCGAGCCCCTCGAGGATGGTGATGTCGTCCTCGGTGTACGACGCACCGGTCCGACCAGGTATCTCATCCACCTTCACTGCCACAGGCGCGCCCTTTCAGAACATAGGTCTTCGCGGTGCGTATCGAATCCCCGAAGGCGACCCCCGGCCTTTCGATGCGAACGCACCATTCTACCCGACCGCGGCCCCAATTCAGCACTCATGAACGGTCCCGGGCGGGCCCGGTGACGGCGCGGTCAGGCGCGTTCGACGACGACCTCCAACCGCTCGATCGAGGTATCCCCCAACTCCTTCAGCCGGGCCAGGATCGGCCCCGATTCCATGCGGGCGCGGGTCGCCCACGCCGGGTGTTCCACCGCCACGACGAGCGCGCGCCCATCGACCCGGAGCGGCCGCACGTGGCCGCCGAGCTCGGCACCGACCAGTTCGGCCCAGCGGGTGAACACGGCCTCCATGACGGCCGGAGTGGGCGCGGAGCCCAACCGACCCAACACCTGCGGCATCGATTCGCCGACCCGCCGGGGGCCCCTGTCACGTCGCCGTGGCGTCACCCGGGTTCCAGGCTCTGGACGGGGAGTAGGCGGGCCACGACGATCCCCTCGGGCAGAGGGGCGGCCGTGGTGAGGATCGACTGCCCCGGTGGCAACTCCGCCACGAGGGCGCGACTGCGGGCCGGGTCCAGCTCGGAGAAGACATCGTCGAGGAGGAGCGTCGGGATCAGCATGGTCCGCGAGCGGATGAGCTCGTGCACACCCAGGCGCAGGGCCAGCGCCACGCAGCGCTGCTCGCCCTGGGAGGCGTGGGTCCGGGCCTCGCGACCCTCGATCTCGAGAAGGAGATCGTCTCGATGGGGCCCGATCGTGTTGACCCCCCGCCGCAGGTCATCGATCCGCCGGGCCCCGAGCGCGTCGAGGAGGTCGCCGTCCCAGCTCCGCTGGTAGCGCTGACCCAGGAGCACCCGGTTCTCGACCCCGGCCAGGCGCCCGTAGGCCGTGGCGACGAGGGGGCCGAGGTCCCCCACCAGCCGCTCGCGGGCGGCCACGAGCACCTTGCCGGCGTCGGCGAGCCTCTGGTCCCACACGTCGAGGGTGGCCGCCACCTCCCCGGTGGCCCGCCCACCCGATTGGCGCAGCAGCGCCGCGCGCTGACGGAGGATACGGTCGGTCTCGTCGGCCGCCCGGGCCCCCTCGGCGTCGAGCACCGCCAGCGCATCGTCGAGAACCTCGCGCCGTCCCCGTGGGCCGCCGCTCACGATGACGAGGTCTTCCGGCGAGAAGATGGTGCAGGGTGCCGCGGCGGCCAGCTCGGCCCGTCCGGCGACCGTCTTGCGGTTCACCCGGGTCCGGCTGCGTCCCGCCGGCAAAATCTCAGCCTCGACGAGAGCCGGACTGTCCCGGTTGTCAATCTGCGCGCGGACGATGGCACGCTCCGCGCCCGATCGCACCATGGCGTCGGGGGGTGCACCGCGGAAGGAGCGGTGTGACCCGAGGTACGCCACCGCCTCGAGCACGCTCGTCTTCCCGGACCCGTTGGACCCGGTGATGACGGTGGTCCCTTCCGCTTCGAGGTCGATGCTCGCAGCGCGAAAGAGACGGAACTCGGCCAGCTCCAGGTGCCGGACGCTCACCGCAACGGGAGGCCGGTCAGGAGACCCGGACCGGCATCAGGAGGTAGCGGAACTCCTGATCTTCGGCGCCCCGCACCGTCGCCGCGCGCGACGCGTCCGCCGTCTCGACGATCACCTCGTCTCCGGCCACGGCCTCGACACCGTCGATGAGGTACGCCGGGTTGAACGCGATGACTAGGTCCTCGCCGGTGAAGTCCCCGTCCACCGCCTCCGCGGCATCGCCGACGTCCTGGCTCTGGACGCTCAGGTCCACCCCACCCTGTCGCATGGAGAGCCGGACGGGTGTCGTGTTGTCGCGTACCAGCAGCTGGACCCGCCGTAGGGCGGCGAGGAAGCTCTCTTTCCCGAGGTGCAGGCTGTTCGGGTAGTGATCAGGGATCAGCTGCTTGTAGTCCGGGTACCGGCCTTCGAGGAGCCTGGTGCTGATCTGGACGTTCCCCTGCCAGAACGTGATCTCGTTGCTGTTCGTCGCGACTCCCACGCGATTGGTCTCCGATCCCTCCGAGATGGTTCCCGTGGGCAGGCGCTGTAACTCGGACAGCGCGCGGGCCGGGACCAGGAGATCCTCCTCGCCCGGGAGGGTCTCGGTCCCGGGGAGGTCGCGCATCGCCATCCGGTACGAGTCGGTCGCCACCATGCGGATCGACCCGTCGACGCGGGAGACCAGCACGCCGGTCAGCAGCGGACGCCCGTCGTCATGCGACGCCGCCCGCACGACCTGGCGCACCGCTTCCCCGAGCGCGTCCTCCGACAGCTGCGTCATTGGCTCGCTCGTCTTGCCTACCGGCGGGAACTCCACCACGGGGTACGTGTGGAGCTTGAAGGCCGAGCGGGCCGCGCTGATCGTCATGTGGTCGCCCTGGTCGGCGAAGGTCACCGCTCCGGGCTCGAGCCGCCGGACGATGTCGGTGGACAGGCGCGCCGGGATCACACAACTCCCGTCAGTGATACCGATCACCTCGCCGGTCACCTGGATCGTGAGATCGAGGTCGGTGCCGGTGACGTAGAGGGAGTTCCCGGTACACGTCAGGAGCAAGCCAAGGAGCACCGGAGACGATCCACCCCGGCCACCAACGGCCCGGCTCGCGGTGGCCAGCATGTCAACGAGTGCATCGCGCTCGGATCTGAACTTCACCGACGCCAGTCCTTTCGGGAGTTTTCCCAATCCTTCATTGTGAGGAGAGAGGTATATGTGTTTAGTAAAGGTAGTAAGGGGTGTGGATTGTGGATGACATGGTCCCGTCCCTGCTCGCCGGCACCGTCGCTGTCCCCATGGCACTGTGGGTGCGGAGCGGGCCCGATGGTACGCGCCGGGGTGGCTCGGTCAGCCTGGGGACAACTCCGCGGGCGGTCCCCAGGGGTGAGCCGGGTGGTCCACATCCTTTTCCCCGGGCAAACCACAACTTGACGGACAGCGTGGGAGTGGGACCGGGACTCAGGCCGAGCCGGCACGGATCTTCTGGATGAGCTCGGTGACATGCTCGTAGATCTGTCGCCGCTCCTGCATCTGGCCGGCGATCTTGTCCACGGCATGGATCACGGTCGTGTGGTCGCGCTTGCCGAACACACGCCCGATGGCGGGATAGCTGTAGTCGGTGAGCTCCCTCGTGAGGTACATGGCGACCTGCCGGGCCGTGACGAGCGGCCTCGTCCGGCTCGGGCCGCAGATGGCATCGACCGAGAAGCCGTAGCTCGCCGAAGTGGCGTCGAGGATCATCTGCGGGGTGATGCGGCGGGGCTCGCCGGCCAGCACCAGGTCGGAGAGGACCTGCTCGGCCTGAGCCAGGGAGATGGGCTCCTTGTTGAGGTTGGCGAAGGCGCAGATCCTGGTCAGCGCGCCCTCGAGCTCCCGGATGTTGTCCTTGACGTGGGACGCGATGAACTCGAGGACGTCGTCGGGGACCTCCTGGTGCTCGCTGAGCGACTTGGAGCGGAGGATGGCCAGGCGGGTCTCGAGGTCGGGCGGGTCGATCTCGGTGATGAGCCCCGAGAGGAAGCGGCTCCGCAGGCGATCCTCGAGGGTCTCGATCGACTTGGGCGGACGGTCCGAGGTCAGGACGATCTGCTTGGAGGCCCCCTTGAGGTCGTTGTAGGTGTGGAAGAACTCCTCCTGGAGGCCTTCTTTGCGCTCCATGAACTGCACGTCGTCGATGAGAAGGACGTCACAGTCGCGGTAGCGCCGCTTGAAGGAGAGCGTCGTGGAGGTCCGTAGGGAGTCGACGAAGTCGTTCATGAACGTCTCGGTGGTGACGTAGAGGATCTTGCGGCGGGGGTAGTTCTCGGCGACGTAGTTGCCGATGGCGTGGAGGAGGTGGGTCTTGCCCAGACCCGAGTCCCCGTAGATGAAGAGAGGGTTGTAGGAGCGGCCGGGAGTCTCCGCCACGGCCTGGGCGGCGGCGTGGGCCAGGCGGTTCGACGAGGCGGCGACGAACGTCTCAAAGGTGAATTTCGTGTCGAGCTGGACCGCGGGCGATTCGCGCCCAGGCCGGGTCGGCTCCGCCTGGGGCCGGGGCGCAGGCTCGGGAGGCAAGCCGAAGACCTGCTCCGTGGTCGGCTCAGCGGCCACCGGGTCGGGCTCCTGGATCTCGAGACGACCCCGGACCGGGGATCCCACCTCGTTGGCCAAGGTGTCCTCGATCATCGGCAGATAGCGCGACTCCACCCGCTCACGGATAAGCCCGTTGGGGACGGACAGCACGAACTCACCATCGGCAAAGGCCACGGGCTCGATGCCCGAGAGCCAGAGCTGCCACGTGCTCTCGGACACCTGGTCGCGCAAAGACCCGGTGCATCGTGTCCAAAGATCTCCTGCCTGGGTCACCGCTACGTCCGAACGCCCCTTCTCCCCCCTCGGCGTCCAGCCAACATGTTCGGAACGATCCTCGGTGCGGGTAATTGGTCGAACGTACACCGTGCCGGACGGTGCGACTAGAGCCCATCGGTAAATCGCGCCTAACATGGCAGGACTCGCCGCCGGCGGCCGCAATGGACTCGAAGGCCGAGGCATGGAACCTGCGACGAACCGGCTCCGTTTGCCGCACCGTCGTCGCGAAAGGCTGAATTGACGTGAAGCGCACTTACCAACCCAACACCCGGAAAAGGGCTCGTACCCACGGGTTCCGCAAGCGCATGTCCACGCGCGGGTCGGGCCATCTTGAAGTCGCGGCGGCTCAAGGGGCGCCACCGTCTCACCGTCTGAAGGCTCGAGTGCCTGTACGGACGGTCGGACGCATCACCCGCCGCGCGGCGTTCGCCGAGCTGCAGCGCTCACGGGCGCGTGGGGCCAGTGGCCCGGTGCGGGCGACGTTCGTCCCGGCCGAGAAAGGGGAGATCGGTGTGTTCCCCCAGGTCGCATACGCGATTGGCCGTCAGTGTGGCGGTGCCGTCGTCAGGAATTCGCTCCGGCGACGCGCCCGCGAAATCGTCCGGGCCGAGGCGCCGACCTTGCCCCGGGGGACCTACCTGGTGCGGCTCGAACCCGGTGCGGCCGCACTGGCGCCGTCGGCGTTCCGACAGGACGTGGCGACGGCGGTTCTCAAGGCCGGTCGGGGGCGGGTCGCATGAGTGACGCGCCCGCCACCCCAGGCCTGCCTGTGCGCGCCGCGATAGCCCTGGTCACCGCCTATCAGGGTGCGGCCTCCGGCCGAATTTCGCCCTGCCGCTTCTACCCGAGCTGCTCCGCCTACGCCGTGGAGGCGTTCAGCGTCCACGGCTTCTGGCGGGGACTGGCCCTCAGCGCCCGGCGCCTCTTGCGCTGCCGCCCCTTGGGGCCGCACGGCGTCGACCTCGTCCCCGTGCGGGTCCACGCCCATGAAGGGAGCCGTCCGTGCTGAGCCATCCCCTCCTGGGCGAGAACTCCCTGTTCAAGCTGGTCGGGGAGATCTTCCACCCCCTCTTCGAGCTCTTCGGGTACATCCTGGCCGGCCTCTACTCCGTCTGGCCCAACTACGGGTTCGCCATCACGGGCCTGACGATCCTCATCATGCTGGCCCTGACGCCGGTCACGGTGAAGAGCACCAAGTCGATGCTGGCGATGCAACGCCTACAGCCCGAGATGAAGAAGCTCCAGGCCAAGTACAAGGGCCCGGAGAACCGCGAAGCGCTCAACGCGGAGATGATGAAGCTCTACAAGGAGAACGGGACGAGCCCGTTCGGGGCCTGTCTCCCGAGCCTCCTGCAGATGCCCTTCCTCATCGTGCTGTACTCGCTCATCCGCGGGCTCTCGTACGTGGTGCCCAAGGGTTCGACATATACCAACGCCGCCGGGCACACAGTCACGTGCGTGGCAAAGGCCGGATGCGCCTCTCCGCGGTATATCCCGACCGCCTCGCAAATGCACCAAGCGCTGGTGGCCAGTAATGGCCAAATGCACTGGTGGTTCGGGATGGATTTGTCCTCCCTTCCTCTCGCGCATCACGCGTTCCCGGGCAGCGCCAGTCAGGCGGTACTGGTCCTTCCATACCTCGTGCTCATTGGCGCTGCGATGTTCCTGCAGTACTACCAAATGAAGCAGATGAACAGCCGTAATCCTCAGGCTGCAGCGGCGAATCCACAGATGCAAACCATGCAGAAGTTCTTCCCTATTATTTTCGGCGTCATTTACCTGAGAGTGCCCGCCGGAGCAACCATTTACATGGTGGTCTCATCGGCGATGCGGATCGGGACGCAGGAAGTGATGTTCCGTACCGGGATGGTGACGCCGGTCGCCGCCGAGCGTGAGATCGGTTCGGCCAGGGAGGACAAGGCCAAGGAGGACAAGAAGGAGAAACCGCCTCCCCCGAAGCCGGCCAAGAAGACGTCGACGGCCACGGACGGCACGGCGGCGGCCAAGGCGACGCTGCCGCCGGCGAAGAACGCTTCGAAGAGCAATGGGCGGGCTCCCACGAACGGGAAGAAGCCGGCTGCAGGGAAGCGGACGACGAACGGCAAGGCGGCGACCGACAACGTCGAAGATGCCCCGGAACCGAAGTCCCATCCCCGGTCGCGCTCGAAACGGACCAGAAAGGCTCGATAGCGCGTGGAGTGGGTTGAGGTGGCGGGCAAGACCGTCGAGGAAGCGACTGAGCAGGCGCTGGACCAACTCGGGGTTGCCGTGGGCGACGCCGAGGTGATCGTGGTGTCCGAGCCCAAGACCGGTCTCTTCGGACGGGTCCGGGTCGAGGCCAGGGTGCGGGCGCGCGTCCAACCGGTCGGTGCCCGACCCCGCCGGGAGAGGACGCGGCGGAGCGGAAACCGGTCCAGTCAGGCTGGCCAGGCTGGCCAGGGTGGCCAGGGTGGCCAACGGAGCCGACAGGGCGGTCAGGGGGCACCCCCGGGGGCGTCAAGGGAGAGCAGCGGCCGCAGCGGGGACGGGGCCAACGGCTCGGGGACGGGGCCCGCCGGCACCGGCACCAGCCGCTCGGCTCGACGACGCCGCAATCGCAGCAGGGCCCCGGGAACCGGAGCCGCTGCGATGGAAGGCTCGAGGAACGGCTCGAGGGAGCCGACAGGCGAGAATCAGCGGAGTACCGAACCGAAGGAGACAGTCGACATGGCCGAAGGAATGACGCTCGAAGAGCAGGGCGAGGCCGGGCGGGCCTTCGTGGCGGGCCTCCTGGGCGAGTTCGGCATGCAAGGGACGGTGGAGACCCGTCTCCTCGACGAGGACACGGTCGAGATCGCAGCCCTCGGAGACGACCTCGGGATCCTCGTGGGACCCCGAGGCTCCACTCTGACGGCCCTGCAGGACCTGACCCGGGCCGTGGTGCAGCGCCAATGCCCGTCGCGCACCGATCGCATCCTGGTGGACGTGGCCGGGTACCGGGAGCGTCGGTCGGCGGCGCTCACGCGGTTCAGCGTCCAAATTGCCGAGGAGGTCCTGGCGTCGGGACAGGAGAAGGCCCTCGAGCCCATGAACCCGGCCGACCGCAAGACCGTGCACGACGCCATCAACGAGCTGGCCGGGGTCGAGACCCGCTCCGAGGGCGAGGACCCCAACCGCCACATCGTCATCGCTCCGGCGGGCTGATCCGGCGCCGGTGTCCGGCGCTGACGAAGGGGGCCGCTCCCCCACTGTGCTCCATCAGCTCCTGAACGAGGCCCGTGCCGCAGGCTTCCTGGGTCCAGGGCCGATCGAGCCCCAGCTCGTACACGCCCAAGGCTTCGCCGCCATCGCGCGCCGCCTCGCGGGCGATGGACCCGCCACCCTCGTGGACCTCGGCTCGGGGGGAGGATTGCCCGGGCTGGTTGTGGCCGGCGGCTGGCCCGACGCCTCGGTGGCCCTACTCGAGGCCAACGGACGCCGGGCTGCCTTCCTGCGCCGTGCGGTGGACCGTCTGGGGCTCGCGGGCCGGGTGACCGTGCTCGAGGACCGGGCAGAGGTCTGTGGGCGTCAGGAGGGCCTGCGAGCCGGGTTCGACGGGGCCATGGCCCGTTCCTTCGGACGCCCTGCCGTGGTGGCCGAGTGCGCCGCGCCTTTGCTCCGGGTCGGAGGTTGGCTGGTCGTCTCGGAACCTCCCAGGACGCGCCCCGAGCCTGACGAGGAATCCCGCTGGCCGGCGGCCGAGCTCATCCAGTTCGGCCTGGAGCCGGCCGAGGTGATCCACGAGGACTTCGAGTACCGGACGCTCCGCCAGGCGGCACCGTGCCCGGAACGCTTTCCCCGGCGAAACGGGGTCCCGGCCAAGCGGCCACTCTTCTGAGGGCGTCCTGGCCCTTTCCGGAACCGGAATATCGACGGGCGGCACAGGAGCGGGTCCGGGAGCGCGAAATCGTAGGATCTGTCACCGAGCGGTGTTCCACGTGAAACCTGCGTTTCGGGCGGGGACCCCTCAACCCAACGTTTCACGTGGAACAATTGCAACTCTTGACCTCGGGACGCCCGCAGGCCAGGATAGGCCGGTGCGGCGGCAATCCGGAGTACCTGCCTGATGCGCATCAGGCGCAGGGAGAAGGACCGCTCCGAGACAACTGAACCTGGGACGTCGGCGGACCTCCCCTACGAGCAGGAGAGATCCCGCCCACCCGACCCGGTGGCGACCCTGAACACCCAACCAAGGCCGCGGCCGCACCTGACACGGCCGCACCTAACGCCTCCGACGCCGGAAGAGCCGGCAACCGCTCCCTCTCCCCCGGGGAATGCCCCATCCTCCGAGAGCGCCCAGCGCGCCCAGCCGGCTCAGCCCGCTCAGGCCGCCGAGACGCCCCCAGCGGCTCCAGACGGATCCCCGAGCCAGGTCGACGCCGACGTGGCCTCCCAACCCGCTCGGAACGGCCCGCCGGCCACCTCCGCGGCAACGGCCAATGCAGTCGCCGAACCGGGCTTCCGGGACGCCCCCACCACGGACGCACCCACCACGGCCGCCCCAGCCGCGACGGCGGAGGCCACATCCGGAGACCCCGTGACGAGCGCCGCGGGGCCTCCCGCGGTGGTCACCGAACCCGAACCCGCCCCGGCCCCCACTCCGGCGGCCGCCCCGAGCCGGCCCCCGTCGGCCAAGGCCACCATGCGAGCCCCCTCCATCGGGAACGACGCGACGGAGCTCTTGAACGGATCGAAGCCGGCCCCGCGGGAGCTCCCCAGGGTGATCGCCATCGCCAACCAGAAGGGCGGCGTGGGGAAGACCACCACGACGGTCAACCTCGGAGCGGCCCTGGCCGAGTTGGACTACCGGGTGCTCGTCGTCGATCTGGACCCCCAGGGCAACGCCACGACCGGACTCGGCGTGGAGGCCCGGAACTTCGAGCTCTCCATGTACGACGTGATCATGCGGGACCAACCGCTCGAAGACTGCATCGAGCCGACCAGTGTCAAGAATCTCTTCGTGGCCCCGGCCACCATCGACCTGGCCGGAGTCGAGATCGAGCTCGTCCCGGCGTTCAGTCGGGAGCTCAAGCTGAAGCGGGCCATTGACACCGTCGTGGACGACTTCGACTTCGTCCTGATCGACTGCCCGCCCTCCCTTGGTCTCATCACCGTCAACGGCCTGGCGGCCGCGGACGAGGTGCTCGTCCCGATCCAGTGCGAGTACTACGCCCTCGAAGGCCTGAGCCAGTTGCTGCGCAACGTCAACCTGGTTTCGACCAACTTGAACCAGTCTCTCGAAGTGACCACGATCGTGTTGACCATGTACGACGCCCGCACCCGGCTGTCCGTCGACGTGGCCAACGAGGTCCGCGAGCACTTTTCGGAGCGTGTCTGCCGTTCGGTGATCCCGCGGACGGTGCGTCTCTCCGAAGCGCCCTCCTTCGGGCAGCCCATCACGGTGTTCGATCCTGCCTCGCGGGGTGCCGTGGCCTACCGCGAGCTGGCCAAGGAGGTGAGCAATGGCGCGCCGCAGCGGTCTCGGTAAGGGCCTGAGTGCCTTGATCCCGGGTGAGTCGACGGGAGAGTCCGACTCCCTGCTCCGGGTCGTCCCCATCTCGCACATCCGTCCCAACCCGCTTCAGCCCCGGAGCCACTTCGACGAGGAGTCCATGGCGGCGCTGGCCGCCTCCATCCGCGAGGTCGGGCTCCTCCAGCCGGTGCTGGTGCGTCAACTCGAGGACGAGGATGACAGCTACGAGCTCATTGCGGGGGAGCGGCGCTGGCGCGCGGCGCGGCGCGCCGGCCTGCAGACGATCCCCGTCCTGGTCCAGGTGGCCGATGATGTGGCCAGCCTCGAGCAGGCGTTGGTCGAGAACCTCCACCGGGTGGACCTCAACGCCCTGGAGGAAGCCGCCGCCTACCAGCAGCTCATCGACGAATTCGGCTTGACCCATGAGCAGGTGGCGACCCGCATGGGCAAGGGCCGGGCGACAGTGACGAACACCCTGCGCCTCCTGCAGCTGCCGGCCGGAGCCCAACGGGCCCTGGCCGAGCGCACCATCTCGGCGGGTCATGCCCGCGCCCTGCTGGGGACGCCAGACCGGGCCTTGCAGGAGAAGCTGGTCGAGCGGGTGATCGAGGAGGGGTTGACGGTTCGTGCGGTGGAGGACCTGGTGCGGCAGGGGGGCTCCGAGCTCCGGGTCGTCCCCGATCAGCCGGACACCCCGGCCGACCCGCCGGCGACCAAGGGCGTCACCTCAACCACCACTGAACCGGGCGGGCGCCGGGCCTCCGTGCGCAAACTGCCCGAGCCCGGCGTGCTCGAGCTCGAGGACCTCCTGTCGACCCACCTGAACACGCGGGTCAAGGTCGACATCCAGAACCGGCGGGGCCGACTGGTCGTGGAATTCGCCACGCTCGAGGACCTCGAACGGATCTATCGCGCCATGGTCGGTGACGGCGGCGTCGCATAGTTCACACAACTGTCAAGGGCCGGTACAGCTTCATCCACAACCTGTGCATGACCTTGTGGATTGTCACCCCGTTCATCTGCCGGAAGCATTGATCGCGGAACCATCACCCGGTCCACGGGGATGCCTGATGGCACCGGCGAGCGCCCTCGACCGGATGCTTCCAGGGATTCCCCGGTGGGCGGGGGCGGGCCGCGGCGGACGCGAGTCGTCCGTGATCGGAGTTGCCTGATCCCACCCCGCCCATGGAGGTCGAGCGGACGCAGAACCGCACAGGACCTCTTGTAGGCCGGCCTGCGCGGCTGCGAGCCGGCCCACCGGGTCCTCGCCGACAAGGGTGCACCGCTCCAAAGGGTCGGGGGCGGGGGCTTCCAGCACCTGGTCGCCGTCACCGCCCGCCCTCTGGCACACCGCTCAGACCTGGTCAGCGGGCCTTCAGCGCGCGGCGATCGCCCGTCGCGCCTCGATCACGGCCGACCCCCTTAGATCGTCCACCCGGCCCGGGCCGGCGATGATAACCAGTGATTACCAGTAATCAGTCCCAGGAGGCGTCGGCCCAGCGGCCGAGCGCGGCCGCCAGAGCGGCGGCCAGGGAGGGCGTACCCTCGACCACGACGCGGGCGGGGCCCACCTCGATGAGCACGGCGGGCATGCGCGTCTCACGGAGGAGCGGCACCGACATGCCGTGGACGCCGGCGTCGGTGAGGCCCAGGGCCGCGGGGACCGCGGCCTGCACCAGCTCGGCCAGTCGGCGCCCCCCGAGGGACTCGTCGTGGCGCCCGGACCAGAAGGCGGTCCGGCAACCTGAGGTCGAGGGATTGAGCCGGAGCCCGACGAAGACGTCGACCTCGAGCTCGTTGGCCTCCTTGGCCTGGACGGCGTCGTCCGGGTGGTGCAGCTCGGTCACCCGGATGCCCCCCCAGGTCAGCCGGCGCCGGAGCGCGCCGGTAACGCTACCGAGGCCCCCGCTCTCGCCGATAGCCACATGGCGGCCCCGCAGGGTCGGCGGGGCGTCGCGCAGGGCGGCCCGGGCCCGTACCGCCGAGACCAGCTCCGGCGTGTCGTGGCGGCTCTCCAGCCGAACGATCTCCCGGAGGGTGGCGCCGCCCACGATGCCGTCGACGGGGAGCCCGGCGTTGCGCTGGAACTCACCCAGGGCCAGGGCCGTGGCGTCACCGAAGATCCCGTCCACCCGGCCCGTGTCGAAGCCCAGCGTGCACAAGCGCTGCTGCAGCTCGGCAACGTCATCGCCCCGCAACATCGGGGTCCGACGGTAGAGGAAGCGGTCGCCCATTCGGAAACCAGCCTCCACCAGGGTGTTCCAGGTCTGGGGGCCGCAGACGCCGTCGACGCGCAGGCCGCGCAGGCGCTGGAAGGCCTCGATCGCGGCCCGGGTACCCGGTCCGAAGATGCCGTCGGCGTCGACGGGCGCGCCCGGGAGGATGGCGGTCAGGCGGTGCTGGATGTCGTAGACCGCGTCACCACGGTCTCCGACGGCGAGCGGCAGGCCTACAGGTAGGCCGAGATCTCCTCGAGCAGCTGGCCCTTGGGCTTCGCCCCGATCAGGCGCACCGCGGGCTCCCCGTCCTTGAACAGGATCAGCGTCGGGATGCTCATCACGTCGAAGCGACGGGTCACGTCCAGGTTGTCGTCGATGTTCAGTTTCCCGATCCGGATCTTGCCGGCCTGCTCCTGAGCGATCTCCTCCAACACCGGGGAGATCATCTTGCACGGGCCACACCACTCTGCCCAGAAGTCCACCAGGACGGGGACCTCCGAAGCCTTGACATGCTCGTCAAAGGTAGCGTCGGTCAGGGTCTCGATCTTCTCGCTCATCGCATCTCCTTGTCAGCGGGTGTAACGCCCACCCGTCCGGTTCTGTTCCCGGCTACTCGCCGCGGGCCTCCAACCAGCGCTCGGCGTCCATGGCCGCCATGCACCCCGACCCGGCCGAGGTGATGGCCTGGCGGTAGTAGTGGTCCTGCACGTCGCCGCAGGCGAAGATGCCGTCGACGCTGGTGCGGGTCGAGTTGTCGAACGTCTTGACGTAACCCATGTCGTCGAGCTCGAGCTGGCCTTTGACCAGCGCGGTGTTGGGCTCGTGGCCGATGGCGACGAAGAGACCCGTCGCATTTAGCTCGGAGTCCTCCCCGGTCACCGTGTTCCGGAGGACCACGCCGCTGACCTTGGTGTCCCCGAGGATGTCGGTGACGACGGAGTTCCACGAGAACTCGATCTTGGGGTTGGCGAAGGCCCGTTCCTGCATGATCTTGGAGGCCCGCAGCTCGTCGCGCCGATGGATGACCGTGACCCTGGACCCGAAGCGGGCCAGGAAGAGGGCCTCTTCCATGGCGGAGTCCCCGCCGCCGGCCACGGCGATGTGGTGATCACGGAAGAAGAACCCGTCACAGGTGGCACAGGTGGACACGCCGTAGCCGAGCAGGCGCTGCTCGTTGGGCACGTCGAGCATCAGCGAGCGGGCGCCGGTTGCCACTATCAGCGTGTTGGCCAGCACGGTCGGCTCGTCCGCGTCGGGATCGCCCACCCAGACCTCGAAGGGCCAGGGGGTGGCATCGATGCGGCTGACCTTGGCCGTGCGCAGCTCGGCATCGAAGCGCAGGGCCTGGGCCCGCATCATTCCCATGAGCTCGGGACCCATGATGCCGTCGACGAAACCGGGGTAGTTCTCGACGTCCGTGGTCAGCATCAGCTGGCCGCCGGGCTGGTCGGTCGTCGAGGAGGGCTCTCCTTCGATCACGAGCGGCTCGAGCTGGGCCCGCGCCGCGTAGAGGGCGGCCGTCAGCCCGGCCGGCCCACTCCCGATGATGACGACCTTGCGGCGCTCAGGCATCGGGCGGCACGCCGCGGCGCGAGTAGAGGACGGCGCCGACCGCACTGAAGATCAGCCCGAGCACGATGTAAGAGGCCCAGATCCGGTGCCCGGCGATGGTGGTCAGCCGGATGAAACCCACGCAGAAGAGCACGACGACCGTGATGCCGACCACGGCGATGACCACGCCGAAGACGATGCCGCGGGCGGCGACGATGGCGGGCCGGATCGCCTTGTCGTTGACGGTGGCGACCACCGTGTCGACTGCATCGAGGGCACGATCCGACAGTGAGTCGGCAAGATCATTCTCAGCCACGGCGTGGAGACTACCCGGCGGTCCCGGCCGTCCTGGCAGGCACGATGTAACAGACGCCCACCGTGTTCGGCCCGGCGTGGGTGCCGACCACCGGGCCGAGGTCGACGGACACCAGCGGGTGGTCGGTGGAGATGCCCGCCAGCGAGGCCATGACGTCGGCGAAGTCGTCGCACGCGCCGTCGGCCACGGCGATGCGCTCGAGAGGCGCTTCGGCCGCCACCTTGGCCGTCATGTAGGCCAGCGCCCGGGCCCGGGTCCGCTGCTTCGATTCCTCGGCGACCTCGCCGTCCTTGAGCTGGATCACGGGTTTGATGTTGAGGAGCGACCCGAGCAGGGCCCGGGCGCCGCCGATGCGGCCACCGCGCTGGAGGTGCTCGAGCCCGCCCAGCACCCCGTAGATGCGGGTGCGGGGGATGCGGTCCTCGGTGGCGGCCACCAGGTCCTCCATGGAGGCGCCTGCTGCGGCCGCCTCGGCGGCGGCGATCACGAGGAGGCCCTGGCCCATGGTCAGCGAGAAGGTGTCGATGACGCGCACCGGGATGGACGTGAACGTGTCGGCCGCGGTGACCGCCGAGCCGTAGGTGCCTGACACCTTGGAGGAAATGGTCAGGCAGAGGACGCCGTCGGCCCCCTCGTCGGCCGCTTGCTGGAAGGCGGCCTGGAAGGCGCCGGGGGAGGGCGCGGCGGTCTGGGGCAGATCGCCCTTGCCGCGGCAGCGCTCCCAGAACTCGGTCGGGGTGAGCTGGCGGCGGTCCTCGAGCTCCTCGGTGCCGAAGCGGATGGTCAGGGGCACCACGGTGACGTTGTGCTCCTTGACGAGCTGGTCGGTCAGGTCGCAGGCACTGTCCGTGACGATGTGGACGCCGGGCATGCTGCGAGTCTGCCACGGGACGGACCCCCGCCGGGCTGAAGTTCAGGCGCCCCGGGTGGCGCCGAGCGGTCCGATGGGTCCGACGGCCCCGGTGGGACCGAGCGGACTCACCGGTGGGGGACGCCGGCGGGTGTCGTGGCGCCGGCCGAGCCAGACGACGACCGCCCAGAAGGTCAGGCCGCCGGCGAGCACGGATCCGACCACCCGGGCCAGCAAGGCGAGGATGGTGGTGGACGCCGAGAGGTTGGACACGACCAGTACCACCACGGCCATGGGCACGGCGGCGATGAGCACGCGGACCAGCGGCGCCCAGGTCTCGCGCTCGGCCAGGCGTCCGAACCACTGTCGGAAGACGGCCAGGGCGAGCACCGCTGCCACCGTGTACGCGATCGACAGCGAAAGGGCGAGTCCGCGCACGCCGAGCGGGCGGACCAGCAGCACGGCCAGGACGACGTTGAGGCCGTTCTCCACCAGGTAGAGGTAGAAGGCGACCCGGGTGCGCTGCATGGACTGCAGCACCCGCACCAGGTAGAGGTAGGTGCAGAACCCCGGCAGGCCCAGGGCGAACATGGCCAGCGCGGCGCCGGTGGTGGCCGTCTCGGCGGGGGTGCTGTGGCCGTTGCCGAGCAGTAGCGCCACCGCGGGCTTGGCCAGGAGCAGCATGCCGACGGCGGACGGGATGATGAGGGCGAGGACGGCCCGCAGGCCGCCGCTCATGCGGTGGAGGAAGGCGGTCTGCTGCCCGGTGGACCAGCGTTCGGCCAAGTCGGGGGTGACGACCGACATCACCGTCACCGCGATGATGCCGTAGGGCAGTTGGAAGAAGGCGTAGGCGTACGTGTAGGACGACACCGGATCGGGCCCGGCCACGCTGCCGGCCAGGATGGTGACCACGAAGAGGGCGACCTGGTTGGCCAGGACGAAGCCGAACGTCCAGCCGCCCAGGCGGGTCACGGTGCGCAGCGCGTCGTCGCGCGGGTTCCAATTCCAACGCAACAGCCCGAGGTCGGCGCGGCGCAGGCTCGGGATCAGCGCCAGTCCCTGGAGCACGACCCCGAGCGAGGTACCGAGCCCGAGGAGGATGAGCTCCGACCGGTGGGCCTCGACGCCGGCCAGCGACGCGCCGTGGCCGGCCCACAGCCCGAACCAGACGAGGATGCCGATGCAGACGAGGTTGTTGACGATCGGGGCCCAGGCGACGGCGATGAAACGGCGCCGCGTGTTGAGGAGAGCGGCCGCCAGCGCGAAGAGGCCGTAGGCGGCGATCTGGATCACGAACCAGCGCAGGAACCCGGTCGCCACGGCACGCTCCATGACCACTCGGTGGACCTGGGCGGGACCGGTGTGGGTATCGAGCACGGTGAGGGCGTCGATGAGGAACGGCGCGGCGAGCAGCGCCGCCACCGTCGTCACGGCGAGGACCACGACCGAGACGCTCAGCACGGCGGAGATGGAGTCGAAGGCCTCGTTCTCGGACTTGTTCGCCAGCCGGTCGACGAAGACGGGGATGAAGGTGGCCGAGAGGACGCCGCCCAGCACGACGTCGTAGAGCATGTTGGGCGTCGTGTTGGCCAAGTTGTAGGAATCGGCGAGCAGCGTCTGGCCGAGCGCCCAGGCCAGGGCGACGAAGCGGAGCAGCCCGGTGACGCGGGAGACACCGGTGCCGACCGCCACGTAGGCGGCCGACGTCCGCAGCGGCAGCGTGCGGGCCCGGCGGGGGGTGGCCACCGTCAGTGCGCCCGGAGCCGGGCCCGCCGGGAGCGCCGCCAGGTGCGCACCCACCAGACGAGGAGGACGGCGCCGGCGAGCACGGTGAGGGCGACACCCACGAAGGAGATGGCGGTCGAGCGCACCGTGAGCACGGCGTGGGCGATGAGGAGCTGGCCGTCGGGCGTGTGCAGGGTCACGTCGATGGGGAGCCGGTCGCCCGAGGTGCGGGCCTGGGCGGTGACCCGGACCGAGGTGGTCGGATGGATCAGCGTCAAACGCTGCGTGTTGCCGTCGGGGAAGGTGAACTTGTCGCTGGCGAGGGTGACGACCACCGTGACCGGGTAAGGGGCCGAGGAGAGGACCGTGACCGGGATGGCGGCGCGCTGCGCGGTGAAGGTCACGGTGCGCTCGGTGGCGAGCGTGATCTGTCCGGTCGCCCCCTCGAAGGACTTGGCGTAGGCGCTCAGTGCGGCGCTCCGCCCTACGTTGCTGAGCCCGCTCGCCTCGGTGGTGAGGAGGGCGTCGCCGAGTGAGGTCAGCGTGGTGGGGTGCCCGCTGACCGCGCTGCTGAACGACGCCAGTTGTTGGCGATCGAGCGCGATGCGCTCGGCCGCGCCGCGCGTGATGCCGCGGCCGGCGGGTCCGGACTGGAGCTGGCGCACCGCAGGCTCGTGGTTGCCGCCGGCGGGCACGTCGGCGAAGAGTTGGGAGACGGTCTCCGCCTTCAGGGCCGGATTGCCCGAGAGCCCGGCGAGCAGCGTGTCCATGAAGGGAGCCGAGGGTCGCCACCCCGGGGGCGGGCTGACCACGACCCCGCGGGGCGCACCGAGGAACGCGTTCTCGAAATGAACGAAGGAGAGCCCGGCGAGCAGCTGCTCGGCGCCGAGGACGGGGTTGGACCTCTGCGCGGTGAAGCGCGTGCTCAAGGTGGAGTCGGAGGCCAGGGCCGGGACGGTGGAGCCATGCCCGAGGTCCAGCGTGAAGGGCTGGGCGAAGGTGAGGTTGCTCACGCCTCCCGCGGCCAGGTCGTCGTCGCTGATCACGGTTTGGGAGGCGCCGGCGGCCTGCAGCCCCGAGGCGAGGTTGCCGGCATCACCCTGGGTGAACATCGAGGCGGTGTCCACCCAGGGGCCGTCCTCGGACCGGAGGCCGGCCCCGCGCAGCACCTCATCGCCCCGGACCATCTGGGCGCCGATCTCCCCGGAGATCCCGGCCCCGGACAGCGCGGCCAGATTTATGGGCACGTAGGGCTGGTCGATCATCTCGTCGCCGCTGAGCCCGGCCAACTGCGCCAGCGCGCGCTGGCTGTCGCGGCGAGCGCGCCGTCGCCAACGCGCTCATGGCCAGCGGGTTCACGGCGAGCGTGGCCGGCACGTCATGGTGGGCCGTCAGCGTGTCGGCCAGCGTGGTCACGCCGGCCGCCGTGACAGGGACAACGACTCCGACGCGCAGGGGACCCCCGGTCGCCGACACTGCGGTCGGCTCCTGGTAGGTGAGGAAGGTGGTGAAGCGGGCCAACGGGGACGACGAGCCCTGGCGCACGAGGGCGACGGAGACCGGATAGACGTCACCGCACTTGCCGCTCAGCGGCGTGCAGTCGAGGGTGAGGGTGTGGGAGCCGGCGGCGCAGACGCCGAGCCCGCTGGTGGGGACTCCGGCGCTCGCGTCGGGCACCACCGTCACGCAGGCGGAGGCGGTCAGCCCCCCGGCGTCGGAGATGACGGGGACGCCGGGCAGCCGCAGTAGCGGCGTGGCCGTGGGCGCGCCCGAGATCGCCTGTTGCAGCTGGGAGACGTCGTCCAGGCGCCCGTAGAAGGTCAGGTTGACCTGCAGACTGCCGACCGGCCCCTCCTCGGGGGAGACGCCGAGCGCGAGGTTGAACCAGGGCTGGGCGGCCGTCACCCACGGTGTCTGGGACACCAGGACGAGGGGCGGCCCGCCGGCGTTCGCCTGCTCCGATCCTCCCGCAGCGGTGGCGCCCAGCGTGCTGAACAGGGCTGCGACGGCCACCGCGAGCGTGCAGAGGGCGGTGCTGGCCCGGCTCGTCGACACAGGGAGAGGCTAGAGGCCGCACTAGCGTGGGCGGGTGCAGTCCACGTCGGTTCCCGAGCGGTTCCGCCCGTACGTCGACGCCACCGAGGAGGTGGCGCGCCGCTTCGCCGCGGCGGGGCACACGCTGTACTTGGTGGGGGGCTCCGTGCGGGACGCCCTGTTCCCGGGCCCGACCGCGACCGCGACCGGTCACGACCTCGATCTCACCACCGACGCCCTGCCGGCCGAGACCGAGCGGCTGGTGCGGGGCTGGGCCGACGACGTCTGGACCCAGGGTGAGCGCTTCGGCACGATCGGCGCCCGCGTGGGCACTCAGGTCTACGAGATCACGACCCACCGGGCGGAGGTCTACTTGCCCGAGTCGCGCAAGCCCGAGGTGACCTTCGGCGACGACCTGGCGGTCGACCTGTCGCGGCGGGACTTCACCATCAACGCCCTGGCCCTGCGTCTGCCCGACATGGAGCTCTTCGACCCCTTCGACGGGCTGGGCGACCTGGCAGCGGGGCGGCTGCGCACCCCGCTCGACCCCGAGATCTCCTTCGGGGACGACCCGCTGCGCATGCTGCGCGCGGCCCGTTTCGCCGCCCGCTTCTCGCTCGAGCCCGACCCGGCGCTGACGGCCGCGGTGGAGCGGATGCACGGCCGGCTCTCCATCGTGTCGGCGGAGCGCATCCGCGACGAACTGGACAAGATCGTCATGGTCGACGTGCCGTCGGTCGCGCTCTGGTTCGTGGTACGCACCGGGCTCGCCGGTGAGTTCCTGCCGGAGTTGCCGGGCCTCGCGCTCGAGCAGGACCCGATCCACCGGCACAAGGACGTGTTGGCCCACACGCTCGCCGTCGTGGACAAGACGTCACCGAACCGGCTACTGCGGCTCGCCGCGCTGTTCCACGACGTGGGCAAGCCGCGCACGCGCGCCATCACCGACGGCGGCGTGAGCTTCCACCATCACGAGGTCGTCGGGGCGCGCATGACGCGGACGCGCATGGAGGCGCTGCGCTACTCCGCGGCCGACGTCGACACCGTGGTGCGGCTGGTCGAGCTGCACCTGCGCTTCCACACCTACCGGTTGGGGTGGACCGACAAGGCGGTGCGCCGCTACGTGCGCGACGCCGGGCCACAACTGGACCTGCTGAACGAGCTGACCCGCTGCGACTGCACGACGCGCAATGCGGCCAAGGCCAAGGCGCTGGCCCGGCGCATGGACGAGCTCGAGGCCCGCATCGCCGAGCTGGGCGAGCAGGAGGAGCTCAAGGCCCTGCGCCCCGACCTCGATGGCAACCGGGTCATGGAGCTGCTGGGCATCGGCCCGGGCCGCGCCGTCGGCGAGGCCCTCGACTTCCTGATGGAGCTCCGCCTCGACGAGGGCCCGCTGGGCGAGGAAGAGGCGGCGGCCCGGCTCCGGGCCTGGTGGGCCGAGCGTCAGTAGCCGAGCGACCGGGAGCGCCGCCGCAGTAGCGTCGACTGGCATGACGAGGATCGCGGCACCGGAGAGCGGCATGGGCGAGCACATCGACTGGGCGTTGCTGCGCCCGGACATGGCGGCGGGCATGGGCAAGTTGTCGGCGGCGGTCTACGGCAACTCGCAGCTGTCGGTGCGTGAGCGCGAGGCGGCCCGCTGGACCATCGCGCTCATCAACGACTGCGCCGTGTGTCGCGACACGCGGGCCCGTGACGGCGAGTCGGCCGGTGCCGGCGAGCCGTTCTACGCCGAGGTGACCGACTGGCGCGCCGCCACCGGGCTCAGCGCGCGGGAGCGGATGGCGGCGGAGTTCGCCGAGCGCTTCGCCCTCGACCACCTGGCCATGGACGATGAGCTGTGGGCTCGCCTGCACGACGCCTTCTCGGAGGCCGAGCTGGCGGACCTCACCATCTGCTGCGGCATGTTCCTCGGCATGGGGCGGACCCTGGCCGTGGTCGGGGTGCGGGCCCCCGACGAGCGCATCCTCGTCTGAGCGTTCCGAGCCGATCGCCCGGTGCGGCGGCGAGGGCGGGGGCGGATGGGGGCGGAACCGCGTCGGGCCGCCGGAAAGGTCCCGGCGTGATCTCGGCGGCCGGCGCCCCGATGGGTTGTTCTCAGACTCTAAACAGGACTATTTAGAGTCTTGCAGGTCAACCCGGGGGCCAGCTCTCCTGGGGCTCGCCGGCGGCGAAGGCTTCGACGAGCTGGTGCGCCACGTCGTCGTGGTACTGCACCGGCGGTGACTTCATGAAGTAGGCCGAGGGGCCGAGGAGGGGGCCGCCGATGCCGCGGTCGAGGGCGAGCTTGGCGCAGCGCACAGCGTCGATGATGACCCCGGCCGAGTTGGGGGAATCCCACACCTCGAGCTTGAGCTCGAGGTTGAGCGGGACGTCGCCGAAGTTGCGGCCCTCCATGCGGATGTAGGCCCACTTGCGGTCCTTCAGCCACGGCACGTGGTCCGACGGTCCGACGTGGACGTCGTCGGCGTCGAGGATGTTGTCCTCCAGCTGGCTGGTGACGGCCTGGGTCTTCGAGATCTTCTTGGACTCCAGCCGCTGGCGCTCGAGCATGTTCTTGAAGTCCATGTTGCCGCCGAAGTTGAGCTGGTACGTCTCGTCGAGGGCGACGCCCCGGTCTTCGAAGAGGCGGGTGAGGATGCGGTGGACGATGGTCGAGCCCACCTGGCTCTTGATGTCGTCGCCCACGATCGGCACGCCGGCGTCGCGGAACTTGCGGGCCCATTCGGGGTCCGAGGCGATGAAGACGGGGATGGCGTTCACGAAGGCCACCCCGGCATCGAGGCAGGCCTGGGCGTAGTGGCGCTGGGCCTGCTCGGAGCCGACGGGCAGGTAGGAGACCAGGACGTCCGCCCGGGCCTCCCGCAGGGCCGCGGCCACGTCGACGGGCTCGGCCGGCGACTCCTCGATCAGCTCGCGGTAGTAGAACCCGAGCCCGTCGAAGGTCGGCCCCCGCTGGACCGTGACGCCGACCTCGCCGACGTCGGCGAAGCGCACCGTGTTGTTGAGCCCGGCGCCGATGGCCTTGCCGAGGTCGGTGCCGACCTTGGTCTGGTCCACGTCGAAGGCGGCGACCGGGACGAGGTCGCGCACGTGATAGCCACCCAGCTCCACGTGCATCAGCCCGGGCACCACGTCGTCGGGGTCGGCGTCCCGGTAGTAGGTGATGCCCTGGACGAGCGAGCTGGCGCAGTTGCCGACGCCGGCGATGGCGAGGCGGATGGGGCTGGGCGTGGACATGGACATGTCTCCTTCGGTGTCGGTGTCGGTGTCGGTGTCGTTGGCGGCTTCGGTGTCGGTGTCGGTGGCGCGGGGTCTCGTCACGTCGCCGCCTCCGTCGCAGCGGTGGCGAGGGCGGCGCGTTCGGACGCGATGAGGGTGTCGAGCCAGCTGATGTCGCGGGCCACCCCGTCCGCGGTGTGCTGCACGACGGAGCGGGCGTAGACGTCGAGGTCGGTGCGCGCCGCCTCGGCCTCGCCGAGGCGCTGGACCAGTTGGGCCCGCCGGCGCTCCAGCAGGGTGAGGCGGCCCTGGGGCGCGAGATGCCGGGCGAAGGCCAGGCGGAGCCCGAAGCTGCGGGCGTCGTCGGTGGCCCCGCTGCCGGCCAGCAGCTCGACGAAGAGGGCGCGGCCGGCGTCGGTGATCCGGTAGACCTTGCGGCCCCGACGGGCCCGGGTGGGGGAGTGCCGGCGGGCGCGCAGCACGGCCAGCTCGCCGCTCAGGGAGCCGGTGGGGGGCGCCGCAGCCGCCGCCGTGTCCCCCGCTGTCCCCGGCCCCGCGCCCTCGGTCGCCACCACCGCGCCCGACTTCTCCAGCCGGGTCAGGGCGGGGTAGATGGAGCCGAAGGAGACGTTGGCCAGAAGGCCCAGGTGCTCCCGCAATTGGCGGCGTATCTCGTAACCGTGCAGATCGTGCTCTTCGAGGAGGCCGAGGATGGCCAGATCCAACATGACGAAAGAGTATATCGGTTCGATATAGCGACACAAGCATTTCCGTCACGCAACCGTCGCGGCCGTGCCTGATTTGCCTCGAATTAGGTCCCCGATTCCGGGCGTGGGGGGTAGCCTGGCGGCCGTGCCCGTCACCTCGGAGCCGAGGTCGAAATCCCGTGCGGTCAGCCCCGACCTCACGGCCCAGGTGGAGTACCGGATCGTGCGCAACGCCGTGGTCCGGGACGTCGAGCGCGGCAAAGTCCTGCGGACCGACGTGTGCGACGCCCATCCCGAGTTGCTCCGGGCCGCCCGCAACGTGGGACGCCCGACCAAGGAGGTCTGCCCCATCTGTGACGACGGGCGGCTGGTCATCGTCACCTTCGTCTTCGGGGCCAAACTCCCGCCGGGCGGCCGCTGCCCGGGCACCGCGGCCGAGCTCAAGGCGCTCTGCCGCCGGCCCGAACCGGTGCTCTGCTACGAGGTCGAGGTGTGCCCGTCGTGCGCCTGGCACCACTTGATGCGCAAGTACCCGGCCGGCGGGCGCACGCCTCGCCCCAAGAGAACGGCGCCGGACCGATGAGCGACGGGGCCGTCACCGTCCCGTCGCTGCGGGCCCGCAAGCGCCGCCACGGCGCCACGCCCATCGTCATGGTGACGGCCTACGACGAACCGGGCGCCCGCATCGTGTCGGAGGCCGGGGCCGACATCATCCTCGTCGGGGACTCGGTGGCCAACACGGTCCTCGGATACCCCGACACGCTCCACGTCGACATCGACGTGATGGCGCACCACACCGCCGCGGTGGCGCGTGCCGCGCCGCACTGCCTGATCCTCGGCGACATGCCCTGGATGAGCTACCACCTCTCCGCGGACGAGGCGGTGCGCAACGCGGCCACCCTGATCCGCGCCGGGGCCCAGGCCGTCAAGCTCGAGGGCGGCCGGGCCCGCCTGCCCGTGGTGGAGGCGATCATCCGGGCCGAGATCCCGGTGATGGGGCACCTCGGCCTCACGCCCCAGTCGGTCCTCGCCATGGGTGGCTTCCGGGTGCAGGGCAAGAGCGTCGACGCGGCCAGCGCCCTGCTCGACGCGGCCAAGGCCCTCAGCGCGGCCGGCTGCTTCGCCTTCGTGATCGAAGGGGTGCCCGACGTCGTCGGCGCGGCCGTCACCGAGCACCTCGACGTGCCGACCATCGGGATCGGGGCCGGCCCCGCCTGCGATGGCCAGGTCCTGGTCTTCCACGACCTGCTGGGCCTGGGCCGGGGGACCCCGCCCAAATTCGTGCGGCGCTACGCCGACCTCGGCCGCCTCGCCACGGAAGCCATCGCCGCATTCGCCGAGGACGTCCGCAGCGGGAGCTTCCCGAGCGACGCCGAGAGCTACCACGCCCCGCCGGGCCTGGGCGACGCCCTGAGCTGACGCCCTGAGGCCCTGAGCTAACGCCAGGAGCTGGGGGCGGCTAGCATGGCTCCCCGCAACAGACCCTGCTCCTGACCGTCGGGAGCCCGGGCACGCCCGGTCCAGAGGGAGGTACGCCGCTCATGCGGCCCTACGAAGTCATGGCCATCTTCGAGGCCACCACCGAACCCACGGTGATTCAGGGCGTGCTCGACCAGGCCCTCGACGTCATCCGCACCACGGGTGGCACCCCCGGCGCCATCGATCGCTGGGGGAAGCGCACCTTCGCCTACGAGGTGAACCACAGGCGCGAGGGGTACTACGTCGTGGTGGAATTCACCGCCGAACCCGAGACCGTGGCCGCCCTGGACCGCATGCTCGGCCTGGCCGACGAGGTCGTCCGCCACAAGGTCGTGCGGCTCCCGGAGCAGGCGCCCACCGCATCGACGGCCGCGCCCGCGGCCAGCTGACCAGCCGGCGAGAGGAGCTGAGATGGCGACAGACAACAGCGTGACGCTGGTGGGGAACGTGACCCGTGATCCCGAGCTGCGCTTCACCAACACCGGACAGGCCAACGTGACGTTCGGCCTGGCGGTCAACCGCCGCTGGCAGAATCGCCAGACCCAGGAGTGGGAGGAGGCCACCTCGTTCTTCGACGTGGTGTGCTGGCGCGAGATGGCGGAGAACGTGAGCGAGACCATCACCCGGGGGGCCAGGGTCATGGTGGCCGGCCGGCTCGAGCAGCGCAGCTGGGAGACCCAGGAGGGCGATCGCCGTTCCAAGGTCGAGGTGGTGGCGGACGAGATCGGCCCGTCGCTGCGCTGGGCCACCGCGCAGATCACCAAGAACGAGCGCCGCGGCCCCGGTGGCGGCGGCGGAGGTGGCGGGGCGCGGCAAGCCGCTCCGCCGGCACAACCCCAGCCCGCGCCGGATGCCGGACCGGGCTACGGATTCGACGAGGAGCCTTTCTGATGGCACGCAACAACCAGCGCGGCGGGACGACGTCACGGCGCGCCCCCAAGGATCTTGGCCGCCGGGTCAAGAAGAAGCCCTGCGCGCTCTGCCGCGACAAGGTCGAATGGGTCGACTACAAGGACGTCCCGATGCTGCGCAAGTACATGAGCGACCGCGGCAAGATCAGGTCGCGCCGGGTGACGGGCAACTGCGCCCAGCACCAGCGGGCGCTCGCCATGGCGATCAAGACGGCGCGTGAGCTCGTGCTCCTGCCGTACACCCAGCGCACCGTCACGGAGCGCCCGGGCGGGCGCGGCGGGCGCGACCGCGGCGAGCGCACGCTCGATTCGGTCCCGACCGAGGCACCGCGGCCGCGTCCCTCCGCGGACGTGCCGGCGCCGGCCGCGCCGGACGAGGCCCTGGCCCTCGTCGAACAGGCCGAGGCGGACGCCGGAGCAGGCGTGGACGTCGAGGTCGTGGTCGAGCCGCCCGAGGCCGGAGCGGACGGATGAAGGTCCTCCTGCGGGACGATGTCGCCGGCGTCGGGCGCCGGGGGGACATCGTCAAGGTGACGGGCGGCTTCGCCCGCAACTTCCTCCTGCCCGAGGGCCGGGCCATCGTGGCCACCGACGGTGTCGAGGGCCAGGCCCAGCAGATGCGGCGCGGGCGAGACCTGCGCGAGGCCCAGGACCGGGGCGCGGCGGAAGCGCAGGCCACGGTCCTGGCCGGCGCCGTGATCCCGATCGCCGCCCGGGCGTCCGGGGGTGGACGCCTGTTCGGCTCAATCGGCCCGGCCGATGTGGTGGAGGCCATCAAGGCGGCCAAGGGGATCGAGGTGGACCGCAGGCACATCTTGTTGCCCGAGCACATCAAGGAGACAGGGTCCTTCGAGGTGACGGTCGAATTGTTCCGCAACGTCGCCACGATCGTGACGGTGGAGGTCTCGGCGACCTCCTGACCAGGGCGCCATCCGCGCGCTGTCACACCCCGCTGCCCATCATGTGGGCGTGCCAATTTGCGTTCTGCGTGGTCCACAGTCGGCGACCACTCGTGCACGGCTTATCCACACGACCCGGTGCCTTACCCACACGTATTGGGGCCTTACGGTCCCCAGCACCCGAGGGGCACAGTAGGGGAGCCGTGGTCCAAGCCTTCGATGACATCCGCCCGCGCCCGCTCCGGACGTCCCCCCTCCCGGTGCCGAGCGGAGCGCGGGTGCCCCCCCACGACGTCGAGGCCGAGGAGTCGCTGCTCGGCGCGATGCTCCTCTCCAACGACGCGGCCTCGGTCGGGATAGAGAAGTGCTCGTCGGGCGACTTCTACAAGCCGGCGCACGGGCACATCTTCGGCGCCATCCGGGCGCTCATGGAGCGGGGCGAGGCCATCGACGCGGTGACGGTGACCGACGAGCTCAAGCGCTCACGGGTGCTCGAGGCGGTGGGGGACCCGTCGATCTTCATCTCGTTGCAGGCCAACACACCCTCGATCGCCAACGCCCGGCACTACGCCGAGATCGTCGAGGAGCACGCGCTGCTGCGCAAGCTCATCGGCGTCGCCGGGGACATCGCCGACATCGGTTACTCGGTCCCCGAGGACGTCAAGGCGGCCGTGGACGAGGCGGAGCAGATGGTGTTCAACGTCGGCGAGCGCCGCACGGTCGACACCATGCGCCCCCTGCACGAGCTGTTGGGCGCGGGGTTGGACCGCATCGAGGAGCTGGGGCAGCGCGGCTCGAGCATCACCGGCGTGGCCACCGGCTACCACGAGCTGGACAGGATCCTGCTGGGCTTGCAGCCCTCGTCGCTGAACATCGTGGGCGCCCGTCCCGGCATGGGCAAGACGAGCTTCGCCCTCGGGGTCCTGGCCAACGTCGGGCTCCAGGTGCAGCGGCCGGCCCTCCTCTTCTCGCTGGAGATGGGCCACCTGGAGCTCACCCAGCGCCTGCTGGCCTCCGAGGCGGAGGTGAACGGGCAGAGCCTGCAGACGGGCCGGATCCGCACCCAGGACTGGAGCAAGATCGGCATGGCCGTGACGCGGCTCTCCGGCGCGCCGATCTTCATCGACGACAACCCCAACGTCACGGTGATGGACATCCGGGCCCGGGCCCGCCGGCTCAAGAAGTCCGAGGGCGATCTCGGCCTCGTCGTGGTCGACTACCTCCAGCTGATGACCGGGCGGGGCCGGGCGGAGAACCGCCAGACCGAGGTGGCCGAGATCAGCCGCGGGCTCAAGATCCTGGCCCGCGAGCTCGAGGTGCCCGTCGTCGCCCTCTCCCAGCTGTCCCGGAACCTCGAGTCACGCCAGGACAAGACGCCGCAGCTGTCGGACCTCCGGGAGTCGGGCTCGCTCGAGCAGGACGCCGACGTCGTCCTCTTCATCTACCGCGAGTCCGAGTACAACGACGAGGTGCCCATCGACCGCGCCGACGACGCGCTGATCGAAGTGGCGAAGCACCGGAACGGACCGACCGGGAAGGCCAACCTGCTGTTCTTGAAGCAGTACGCCCGCTTCGAGAACCACCGCGGCGTCTAGACGGAGCCGGCCGGGACGGACGCCGCCGGCAGCACGAAGTGCTCGACGGCGAACGCGAAGCCCTCGTCCTCGTTGGTCTGCGAAGTGCGGTGGGCCGCCTGCTTCACCTCTGGGTCGGCGTTGCCCATGGCGATGCTGAGGCCCGAATGGTCGAACATCAAGATGTCGTTGGGTTGGTCGCCGATGGTGGCGATCTCCGCGGGCTCGAGCCCGTACCGAGCGGCCAGGGAGCGGGCGACGCTCCCCTTGTTGGCGTCGGGGGACGTCACGTCGAGGTAGTAGGGCTGGGAGGCTGCCGCCGTGACGTGGTCGCCGAACTTCTCGGCCGCGGCGTGGACGGCCGCCTCGATGGCGTCGTGGTCGTCGCTCACCCCGACCAGCTTGGCCACGCCGTCGGTCAGCCCGTCGAACCGCTCCATCACCTTGGGCTCGAATTTGACGGTCCAGGCCTCCCGGTCGACGTGCGGGCCCTTGGGGTCGGGCACGTACCAGTCCGCCCCACGGTAGAGCCACACCGCGAGGTCGAAGGACCGCATGTGGTCGGCGACGGGCACCACGAGGTGCTCGGGGATGACGTGCTGCTCCAGGACCTGCATGGCGCGGTCCACCACCAGACCGCCGTTGAAGGCCGCGATGGGGGTGTCGAGGTCGAGGGGGTCGACCAACATCTCCATGCCACGCGGGGGGCGGCCGCTGGTCACGGCGAAGAGGACCCCGGCCTGGCGCAGGCTGCGCACCGCGGCGACGGCTGATGGGGTCAGGACCTTGTCCTGGGTGACCAGCGTCCCGTCCACGTCGGCCAGGAAGAGGCGGATCGGGAGTGCACGTTCCTCGGGTGCGGCGTGGTCGGGGGCGATGGGTCGATGGTAGGCGGCGCCGGCGGCGCGCGCATCCATCGGCCCGGCGGGGGTATAGCTCACGCATGGCCGACAACCGCATTCCCGACAGCCACCGCGACCTGCTCGACGGCGACTTCGCCACGCTGGCCACGGTGGGCGAGGACGGCTACCCCCAGGTGTCCGAGGTGTGGTTCCTGGCCGAGGGCGATCAGATCGCCATGTCGCTCAACACGGCGCGCCAGAAGGTGAGGAACCTCAAGGTCGAGCCGGCCTGCACGGTGATGCTGCTCGACCTCCAGAATCCCTACCGCTACCTGGAGATCCGGGGCACGGCGGTCGTGACGCCCGACGACGACCGCGCCTTCGCCGCGCTGGTCGGCGCCAAGTACGACGCCGACCTGCGCGAGCACGACACGCCCGGGGATCGCCGCGTCGTGGTGCGGGTCGTCCCGCTGCACGTCAACGCCGTCAAGATGCGGGGTTAGGCAGACTCGGCTAGGTCCGGGCCGGCACCCGGGAGCGCCGCCGGGCCCGCCCGGTCGCCGCTGCCCGACCGGCGACCAGGACCAGGACGAGGACCAGGGCCAACACGGCCCAGATGGACACGACGGCGGCGAAGGCGATGGCGGATGCCAGCTCGGCGCCGAGGACGATGCCGAGCACGACGGGCCCGAGCCCGGTGAAGCGCCGGTGGAACGCGGCGAGGGCGGCGGCGCTCGTGATGCGCCGTCCGAGGAGGACGGCGAGCCCGCGCACCAGGCCGAACAGCGCGCCGATGGCGAGCGCGGTGGCAGGACGCCCGGTCAGGGCGCCCAGCACGATCGTGAGGTAGAGCGCGGTCGTCTTGATGTAGGTGACCAGGCCGGCGCCGATCTGCCAGCCGAAGCCGGCGCCGTAGACCCAGGGCCGGAACTGGTCGAGCCAGCGCTCGTTCACCTGGCGATGGTGGACGGGGAGCTGGAAGCCCCCGCGCGGCGCGTCGGACGCGGCCGCCAGGATCGACGCCGCGGCGGCGAGAGCCGCCACGGTCAGGACCGGCGGTCCGACGGCGCGCACCGCGACCGCCAGCCCGGCCATGCCGAGACCGAGCGTGGCCCCGCCCGCGAGGCCGCCGGCGATGAACCACGCCGCGGTCGTCCGGTAGCGGTGGCCCCGGGCGCGCTCGGCCAGGGGCGTGACCGTCGCCAACATGGAGAGGCCACAGGGGGACCACGTCGAGCGGGCCGCTGCCAGCACGGCGAGGACCCCCGCGGCGAGGGTGAGGAGTGTGGTCACGGATGCTCCCTTCCGGTCATGCCGGTGACCCGAGGAACGGTGCACCACCGAAGGCGAAGATCCCGCCGTCCTTGGCGACCAGCCAGTAGCCGGCGTCGTTGCCGAAGGGCGCCAGGCCGACCACGGGCTGGTTGAGGCGCAGGGCCCCGGTCGACCCGTCGAAGGCGGCGTCGCCGTAGGCGAAGATCCCGCCGTCGGCCGCGACCAGCCAGTAGCCCCGGCCCGTCGGCGTCCCCGCCATGGCGACGACCGGTTGGTTCAGGTGCTGCCCACCCATGGAGCCGAGGAAGGGGGCGTCGCCGTAGGCGAAGATCCCGCCGTCGGCCGCGACCAGCCAGTAGCCCCGGCCCGTGGGGGTGGCCGCCATCCCGACCACCGGGGAGTTCAGCCGTCGCCCGCCCATGGAGCCGTAGAACGGTGCGTCGCCGAAGTCGAAGATCCCCCCGTCGGCGGCGACGAGCCAGTAGCCCTGACCGGAAGGGGAGGCCGCCATCCCGACCACCGGTGCGTTCAGCGGGCGTCCGCCCATGGAGCCGAGGAACGGGGCCCCGCCGTAGTCGAAGATCCCGCCGTCGGCCGCGGCCAGGAAGTAGCCCCCGGTCGTGCTGGTCGCCCCGGCGACGATCGGGGCCGCGAGCCCGAGCTGCGAGGCGTCGCCCTCGGCCGGGAAGTCCCCGTAGTCGAAGAGCCGGCCGAACGCGGTGAGCACGGCGTAGCCGTGGCCGTCGGCACTCCCGATCAGACCGACGACCTGGCAGTTCGTGGCGGGTGAGGCGCACGGCGGCGCCGGCGGCGCCGTCGTCCAGCACGGCTCGTTCTGCTCCGCCGTGCCGTTGTCGACGGCGACGGCGGTGGTGCACGAGGCATCAACCGTCCATGGGGGGACACAGGCGACGACCCGGCAGACGATCCGGCCCATGCAGGCGACGTCCTGGTTGCACTGCCCGTACCGGAACTGGAGGCAGCCGGTCAGGTAGGAGTCGCAGCCCAGTGGTCCGCAGCCGCACCCGGTCCCGTCGCAACCCGGCTCGCAGAACCCGAAGCCGTTGCCGCAACCGCTCTCGCAGGCGCAGGTGGAATTGCAGTCCATGTAGTAGCGCGGGCCGCCGCAGAAGGAGGAATTGTCCGCCATCCACCAGCCGCCCATCACTGTGTTCTCGGGGCAGAAGTTGGCGCCGCTCACCGCGCAGCAGAACTCGGAGAACCCCGAGCAGCACGTGCTGCCGCAACCGCAGCCGGCATTCCCGCATTGGCAGATCGCGCCATAGGCGGTACCGGGCTTGAGGGCGAGGTCCAGGCCGGAGCCGGCGGCCACCGCGCTGCCGACGAAGGCTGAGCGGTTGATCAGGCTGCGGCGGGACAGGCGCCCCTCCAGGGCGCGGGCCGTACGCGCGACCAGCGCGGTCGAGACGCTCACGACGCCCCTGCCGGGCCGGGCCGGGCCACGCGACGCGCCCCGGTGAGGGCGGCCAGGGCGGAGAGGGCCAGGGTGGTGAGCCACAGCCCGACCGCGCTCACGAAGAGCAGCGGGAGCCCGGCCCCGGGCTGGTGCGCCAGCAGCGTCCCCAAAGTGCCGTGGCCCGACGCGCCGGCGGAGACGGCGACCGCGGCGGCCGCGAGCGTGAGGTCGATGACCAGATGGAGCGCGGTCGGCGGCGTGTCGGGTCGACCGAAGCAGCCACACGTCGCCAGCGGCCCGCCGCGCCGGCGCGCCACGGCGACGACGGCGAAGAAGGACACGTAGGAAAGGGCGACCAGCGCCGCCGTGGCCGGACGCGGGAACGCCACGGCGAGCACGCCCAGCGCGGCCTCCCCCAGGGCCCCGGCCCGGACGGCGCCGCGCAGGATGGGGAACGGCAGAGGCCCCGGTAGCAGCGCGGCCAGGGCGCGGGCCGTGTCGTCGGGCCGCGCCGCCTTGCCCACACCGGCGACGACCAGCAGGCCCGCCGCGACGAGGTACAGGCCGATCAGTTCCATTGGGGCCTCGCCGCGGGGGTCGCCGGGCTCAGCGTGAGCGAGGTGAGCAACGTGTTGACGTGCGGCACCAGCGCCGGCCGCTGGGCGTGGCTGCCGAGCACGGCGTAGAAGGAGAAGGGGCGCCCGGCCTCGGTGAAGAACCACTGGGTGCCGGACTGCCCGGGTATCCCCCGCCGTAGGACCATGGGGGAGAAATCCGCCACCGAGAGGGCGGAGGGCCGGCCCTGCCGGGCGAACAGCGCGGTCCCCACGCTCTCGGGGCCGTACTCGAAGAGGGTGGCGAACACGTCCGACGGCCCCATCAACGTGACGGCGCCGCTGCCGAAGTCACCGATGTCGTCGGGAATGGGGAACGTGGCGAACTGCCCCACCGGATAGGTCACGCCCACGGCGGCGGGGCGCACGAAGATCCGGCCCTCGAAGCCGTCCGGGAGGTGTGCCGAGATGCCGTGGGCGCCGATGGTGGCCACTACCCGGAGCCGGCCGGGCCACCGGGGGCCGGCGCGGTCGCCCGGCCGAAGGGGAACACGTCGTCGAGCGTGCGCGGATAGAGGCTCGGGTCACCCGGGTGGATCCCGGCCGCCCGCAACACGTCGTCGGCCGCCCCCTCGCGGGCCGGACCGCCCAGCGAGCCCTCCCCGCGGCCGCGGCCGGTGGTCACGGTGCCCCGGTCGTGTTCGGCCCGCCGGACCAGCTCGGCCAGCTGACCGACGTGGTTGGCCACCCCCTGCCCGACTTTGTGCCCGGTGGCGCCGTCGACGAGCACGAAGAAGGGGGAGCCGGGCACCTGGTAGTCGACCCAGGCGTCGGTGGACATCACCACCGGGACCCGACCGGTGGTGCGTGCCCGCACCTCGGCCGGCACCTCGCGGTCGGGGCCCTTGGTCACGATCACGACGCGGGTGCGGTCCGGCAGATCGAGCCATCCGGGCTCTTGTAGGGCATCCCAGAAGGCCGCGCAGCCGGTGCAGCCCGAGGAGAGGAACCCCAGCAGCGTGAGGTCGTCGCTGTTGTCCACGGCCACCGCACGGGCGTCCCCGGTCGGCGTCACGCCGGCCACGGCGGGAGCGGCACCCAGAGCGGGGCCGGCCCCCGGCGGGGCGAGGGTGACCGGGGCGCGAGCGGGGGGGCGGCGGTGGGCGGCGACCCCGTCGGGTCCCCGACGCCGACGCCGAGCTCGTGGAGGGAGCGCAGGATGTCGGCATGGCTCCGGAGGAGGCCCGCCACCAGGATGCCGAGGAGCAGCACCACGAACGTCGACACGATGACCAGCGCCAGCACACCGCCTCCTTTCTGCCTTCGTCCCAAGTATCCATCCGGGACCGGTCGTAGGCGCGGCATTGTCGGCGCGGCGGCATGCCCCTTCGTCGGGCATACTCCGGTCCGTGCCGGACGACGACCTCTTCCTCCCCGAGCCCGAGCCCCGGGAGGTGCGTTACACCGTGATCTCGGTGGACGACCATGTCGTCGAGCCGGCCCACACGTTCGAGAACCGGCTGCCCGCCGCGCTGGCCGACCGCGCCCCCGCATCGTCGAGACGCCGGAGGGGCATCAGGTGTGGGAGTTCGAAGGCCGGCGCTACACGCAGGTGGGGATGAACGCGGTGGCGGGCCGGCGCCCCGAGACCTACGGCCTGGAGCCGTTCCGCTTCGACCAGATGCGCCCGGGTTGCTACGACGTCGACGCCCGCGTGCGCGACATGGACATCAACGGGGTCTGGGCGTCGGTGAACTTCCCCTCCATGATCACCGGGTTCTGCGGTCGCGTCTTCTTCGATGCCACCGATCCCGAGCTGGGTCTGGCCTGCGTCAGGGCCTGGAACGACTGGCTCTTCGAGGAGTGGTACTCGCGCCATCCCGATCGCATCGTGCCGCTCGGCATCACCTACCTGGCCGACCCGGTCCTCGCCGTGGCCGAGATCCGCCGCAACGCCGCCCGTGGCTTCACCTCGGTGACGTTCCCCGAGCGGCCGCACGAGATCGGGCTTCCCTCGCTGTGGGACCGGGGCCACTGGGACCCGATCATGGAGGCCGTGGCCGACACCGACACCGTCGTCTCCCTCCACGTCGGCAGCTCGGGCCTGACCCCCGCGCCTCCCGGGGCCGGCATGGACGCCCTCCCGCTCGGGGCCACGCTCTTCGGCCAACTCTCCCTCATCGCCTGCGCCGAATGGCTGTGGTCCGGCTACGCGGCGCGCCTCCCGAGCCTCAAGATCGCCATGAGCGAGGGCGGGATCGGCTGGGTGGCCATGCTGCGCGACCGTCTCGACAACATCGTCGACCGCTCCCGCTACGGGCTCGGGTGGGACGTACGACCGGCGGAGGTCCTGGCGCGCAACTTCTGGTTCTGCACGATCGACGACCCCTCCACCATCGACACGCGCCACGCCATCGGGGTCGACCACATCATGGTGGAGGTCGACTACCCGCACGGCGACAGCACCTGGCCCGACACGCAGGACGTCATCACGCAGTGCTGGGGCCACATCCCGGCCGATGAGCTGCGCGCCATGTGCTGTGAGAACGCCGCCGCGCTCTACCGCCACCCGCTGCCGGACGTCGTCCTGCCGCGCTGAGAGGAGCCGACCGATGTTCACGCCGACCGCAGAGAAGCTGATACCCGATCTCACGCCACGCGAGGAGCTCGTCGTCCTCGCCCGCGCGCTGTGGCGGGAGGGCTACAACGACCACCTGGCCGGGCACATCACCGTCAACCTGGGCGACGGCACGCTGCTGTGCAACCCGTGGCTGCTGACCTGGGCGGAGCTGCGCCCGTCCCAGGTGCTGCGCATCGACCTGGAGGGCCGGGTCGTCGAGGGGGACTGGCCCGTCCCGCTCGGCCTCCCCCTGCACATCGAACTGCACCGGCTGCGGGCGGACATCGGGTGGGCGGTCCACAACCATCCGCTTTTCGGTACGGTCTGGGCGGACCTGGCGGAGCTGCCCCCGATCCTCGACCAGAGCTCGGCGCTCGGCGGGGGGACGCTGGTCGTGGTGGACGAGTACGAGGGCCCGGTGAACGACGCTTCCAGCGCGCGGCGGGCGGTGGAGAAGATGGGCGACGCGTCCATGGCGCTCCTGGCCGGCCACGGCGTCTTCGTGCTGGGGGGCTCGGCCCGCGCCGTGCACCAGCGTGCGGTCGCACTGGAGCAGCGGTGCCAACACGCCTGGTACGCCCGGGCCGTCGGCGGTGCGGGCGTCTCCCGGGTCCCGCAGTCCTTCATCGACCTCGTCGCCCGGAACGACGGTGAGGGCTTCATCGGCTTCTGGGAGGCGGCGGTGCGCGCCGAGGTGGCGGCCGACCCCGGCCTGCTCGGCGGCTAACCCGAGGAGGTCCCGAAGACCTCGCTCAACTCCATCGGGACCGGGGCGTCGAGCTGCGCGTAGGTGCACGAGCCGGGCTCGCGGTCGGGGCGCCAGCGCACGAAGGACGTGGCGTGCCGGAAGCGGTCCTGCTGCAAGTGGTCGTAGGAGACCTCCACGACCGCCTCGGGTCGCAACGGCTCCCAGGTCATGTCCTTGCCGGCGTTCCAGCGATTGGTCCCGCGGGGAGCCCGTCCGGTCGCCTGGGCGTCGGCCCAGCCCGCCCACGGGTGGTCCTTCGCCGCGTCCTTCCGGTAGGGCTCGAGCTCGGCCACCAGCTCCCGCCGCCGGGCCACGCTGAACCCGGACGCCACGCCGGCGTGGTGGAGCGTTCCGGCGGGGTCGAAGAGGCCGAGCAGGAGCGAGCCCACCCCCGCGCCGTCCTTGTGGGTGCGGAAGCCCGCGACCACGCAGTCGGCGGTGCGCTGGTGCTTCACCTTGACCATGGCGCGCTTGTCGGGCTGGTAGGTGAGCCCGCCGTCCTTGACCACCACACCGTCGAGCCCGGCCCCCTCGAAGCGGGAGAACCAGTCCGCCGCCACCTCGGGGTCGTCGGTCACCGGGGTGAGGTGGACGGGCGGTCGGGCCTTCTTCAGCAGTTTCTCCAGCGCGGCGCGGCGCCCGGCGAACGGCACTTCGAGCATGGAGCGGTCGCCCTCGGCCAGGAGGTCGAAGGCGACGAAGGAGGCAGGGGTCGACCCGGCCAACTGGCGGATGCGCGTCTCGGCCGGATGGATGCGTTGGGACAGCGCGTCGAACTCGAGGCCCCGGGGACCGGCGACGACGATCTCCCCGTCGAGCACGATCCGGCCCGGGAGCTCCCGGCGCAGGGCGTCGACCAGTTCGGGGAAGTAGCGCGTCAACGGCTTCTCGTTGCGGCTGCCGAGCTCGACGTCGTCGCCGTCGCGGAAGACGATGCAACGGAAGCCGTCCCACTTGGGCTCGTAGAAGAGGCCATCGCCGCGGGGGAGGTCGCGCGAGAGCTTGGCCAGCATGGGGGCCACGGGCGGGCGCACGGGGAGGGTCACGCCGGGTCAGCCCTCATGCGCCCCGGCCCAGGCCAGGAGGTCGTCGACCCCACCGCGGTTGACGATCCGCTCGGCCGGCACCTTGGCGTCGACCGCCTTGGCGCAGCCGCGGCCCAGCCAGCCGAGCTGGCCCGGCGCGTGGGCGTCGGTGTCGATGGAGAAGGAGCAGCCGCGGGCCACGGCCTGGCGGAGCAGGTCCTGGGGCGGGTCCTGGCGTTCGGGCCGCGAGTTGATCTCGACCGCGGTGCCCGTGCGCGCGCAGGCCGAGAACACGGCATCGGCGTCGAAGGCGGACTGCGCGCGGCCCCGCCCCGTGATCAGGCGACCGGTGCAGTGGCCCAGGATGTCCGTGTGCGGGCTCTCGACCGCGGCGAGCATGCGCTCGGTCATGGCGGGCGACTCCATGCGCAGCTTCGAATGCACGCTCGCCACGACGACGTCGAGCTCCGCCAACAGGTCCAGGTCCTGGTCGAGCGAGCCGTCCTCGAGGATGTCCACCTCGATGCCGGTGAGGATGCGGAAGGGTGCCAGGTCCTCGTTCAGGTCGGCCAGCACGTCGAGCTGGGCCCGCAGCCGCTCGGCGTCGAGGCCGTGCGCCACCGTGAGGCGGGCGCTGTGGTCGGTGAGCACCAGATAGTCGTGCCCGAGGTCCCGGGCCGCCTCGGCCATCTCGCGGATGGGGCTCCCCCCGTCGGACCAGTCGGAGTGGGAGTGACAGTCCCCGCGCAACGAGCCCAGCAGCTCTTGGGCAGGGGCGTCGAGCTCGATGTCGTCGGGCGTCTCCTCCAGCTGGGTCAGGCGGTCGGGCACCTTTCCCGCGAGCGCCTCGTCGATGACCTGTGCCGTCGACTTCCCGACGCCGTCGATGCTCTGCAGCCGCCCGGCCCGGGCCAGCGCGGCGAGCGCGTCCGCATCCATGTTTGCCACGGCCCGCGCCGCGCCGCGAAAGGCGCGCACCTTGTAGGTGTCGGCGCCGCCGCGCTCGAGCAGGAAGGCGATCCGGTTGAGGGCGTCGAGCGGTTCCACCGGCTACGCCTTCTTGGCCCGGCTCGGGGCCACCCGGGGCGGCTCGTCGGGCATCTTGGGGTACTGCGGCGGCCACGGCGCGTCGTGCAGCCCGGCCTCCTTGTCGCGCGCGGCCAGTTCGAGCAGCGGCTCGATCGACTGCGGCCGGGTGGCGATGTCGGCCCAGGGGTCGCCACGCCGGCGCACCAGGTCGGGCACGGTACGGATGGTCAGCTCGTTGGGGACCACGGTCTCGACCTCGTCCCATGTCAGCGGCGTCGAGACCTGCCCGCCGGTGCGCGGTCGGGCGAACCAGGCGCCGAACACGGTCTTGTGGGGCGCGTTCTGGTTGAAGTCGACGAAGACGCGGCTGCCCCGCTCCTCCTTCCACCAGTTCGCCGTGATCAGGTCGGGAAACCGCCGCTCGAGCTCGCGGGCCAGGGCGACGGCGGCGCCGCGCACCTCCACCGAGTCCCAGCGCGCCTCGAGCCGGAGGTACACGTGCAGGCCGTTGTTGCCGGTGGTCTTGGGGTAGCCGCGCAGACCGAGCTCGTCGAGCACGTCGCGGCACAGCAGGGCGACGGCCCGCACCTCTTCGAAGCCGATGCCCGTCGTGGGGTCGAGGTCGATGCGCAGCTCGTCGGCGTGCGCGGGGTCGGCGGCGAGGTACGGCCACAGGTGCAGGCCGAGGCAGCCGATGTTCACCGCCCACACGACGTGGGCGATGTCGGCCACGACGAGCGCGTTGGAGGTGGTGCCGTTGGGAGTGGACACGGTGGTCGACTGCAGCCAGTCCGGAGCACCCGCCGGGATGCGCTTCTGGTAGAAGGACTTGCCGGTGGCTCCCTCGGGGAACCGCTGCAGCATGGCGGGTCGCCCACCGGCGGTGTTCAGCAGGTGATCCCCCATCTCGAGGTAGTACGAGACCAGATCGAACTTCGTGGCGTCGAGGGCGGGGAAGTACACCTTGTCCGGCCGCGAGATGCGGACCTCGTGCCCGCCGGCCTCCACCGTCCGCTCGTCGTCCCCTGGCACCGCTCCCGACTCTAGTGACGGGCCGCGGCTGCGGCTCCCGGTCCCCTCGCCGTGCCGCCCGCCGGTCGCAGAGGCGCACGCGTCGGTCGCGATGCCGCGTCGGGGAGCTCGTGCCCGGGTCGGGCGTGTGACCGTTCGCTGGTTACTAGCGGAAAAGGGAGTCGCGTGCCTGGTCCAACCCGCCCGTCCAGTCGGCGACCCCCGTTGGGGACGTGACCTTCAGCGGAGAGGGTGCTGTCAGCACGGGCAGGGCGGTCAAGCGCGTCGTGCGCTCCCGGACCTGGCCCGAGAACAGGCGCCCGAGCCGGCGCTTCCGCGTCGAGCCCAGGACGATGGCGCCAGCCGACCGCGCGAGGGCGGTCGTCACGATGCAATGCGGCACGCCTCGGTACGACGACACGCACACCGAACCTCCAGCGCGCGCCCCGGCGGCGGACAGTTGCCGGACGGCCTCGGTGACCAGGTCGATCGATTCCTGGCGCGAGCGCAGGGTCACACCGTTGCCGCCCACGAGGTGTTCGTTGACGTGGAGCACGTGCACGGTCGCGCCGGTGCGGCGCGCCACGGCCGCGGCGAAGAGCGTCGCGACCTCGCCGGCCGGCGAGTCGTCGAGGGCCAGAAGCAGTCGGTCGAACATGTGTTGCACCTCGCGCGCCAGGGGAGGACTTGTTTCGGCAATGTTAACGCACGAGCAGTAACTCCGGCCTCCGCTGCCCGTATCGTTGCGGGCCCGTTGTCCACCAACGCCATGGCCGATGGCCTCATCGTCAAAGGCGTGTCGCCCGAGCCGTCCTGGGCCATCGTTGCGGCGCTCACCGGGGTGGCGATCGGGTGGACGCACGCCGCGGGGCCGAGGGAGACGGCCCCCGGGACGCGTCAGGGCTACGGACGGTCGTGATCGAGTGCCCGCGTGCCCCAGGGACCGTTGTCCCCGAGGCGTGCTGGACCGTTCTCGGCTGCTGTCGGCGATCGGAGGCGCGGCGCTCTTCAGCGGGTTCCCGCCCAATGCTCGGTCTTCCAACGGGATGCCGAGCGAACGACGCGAACCGGCCTCGCGGGCGCCGGCGGCCGGTGGATCTCCTCACGGTTTCGCGGATATTTCTGGATCGTGAACTGTGACAAACCACCTTGCCTCAGAGGCAAGTTTGCCTCAGAATCGCCGGATGGAGCTCGACCAAACCCTGTCCTTCTTGGCCGAGAGCCTGCGCGAGGAGCGTGCCCGGACCGGGCTGACGTTGGAGCAGGTGGCGCAGCGGGCCGATCTCTCCGCCGCCCACCTCTCGCGCCTGGAGTCAGGTGACCGCCAACCCTCCGTCGCCGCGTTGATCTCGTTGTCGAGGGCGCTCGGGGTGTCGATGAGCACCCTGCTCGGGGAGCGCCGAGGGACCCCGGCGATCGCGACCTATCCATCGGGGGCGCCGACCCATGAGGCCAACGGCCTCTTCATCACGCCCTGCAGTGGCTTCCCTGGCTCTGCCACGCTCGAGGCCCTGCACATCCGCCTCAGGGCCGACCGCGTGGCCCCTGCACCGGCTCGCCACCGGGGCGAAGAGTGGATCTACGTCGTGGCGGGACAGCTGCGGCTCGAGTTCGACGGCCAGATCCACCTGTTGGATGCCGGGAGCACGGGCCACTTCGACGCCAACCGTCCTCACCGGTTGGGGACGGACGAGGGCACCGTCGAGGTGCTCGTGGTGGCGGCCGACGCTCCTAACGATTTTCGCACCCACCCCCTGTTCAGCGCATCCATCAGCGCCCACTGAGGAGACCCACCCATGACCATGCTGACCGACATCGAAGGCACCGGGGAGAAGTTCACTCTCGAGAACCTCATGGACGTGCGGGCGCGAACCCGCAAGGCGGTCCACCTGATCGCCGACCAGGTGCAACCCGGCATGGCGGAAGAGGAGGCGAAGGCCATCGCGCGCGCGACCCTCGAGGGCCTGGAGATGCGCCGGGGCTGGCACCACATCATCGTGCGGTGCGGGCCCAACACGACGAAGGACTTCATGGAGAAGTCTGAGCCCGGCGTCGTGTTGGGCGACGACGACATCTTCTTCGTCGACATCGGCCCGATCTACGGCGGCACCGAGGGCGACGCCGGCGACACGTTCGTCTTCGGGTCGGACCCCGAACACCTCCGGGCCAAGCGTGAGGTGCGGCAGATCTGGGACGAGGTGCGAGAGGTGTGGTTCACCACCGGCAACACCGGGAAGGAGCTCTACGACCGCGCCACCGAGGTGGCGGCACGGTACGGGTGGAAGCTGAACTTGGACCTGTCGGGCCACCGGCTGTCCGATTTCCCCCACTCCGCCCACTACGACGGCCCCTTGGCCGAGGTCGAGTTCCGGCCCAACCCCAACCTGTGGGTGCTCGAGATCGCCATCGCCCACCCCGACCGGCGGTTCGGGGCGTTCTACGAGGACTTGTTGCTCGAGGACCAGTCGTTCCCCGAATAGGGCATGTTCCACTGGCCACCCACGCCGGCCAGTGCGAAACCAGCAGTTCTGACATCGCCGTATCAGCGGGGGGCCACACAGAGGAGCAGCAACACCATGACGACACAGCCCGAGGTCGCATCGACGGCATCGATGAAGAAGATGATGGGTCTGAAGGCCAACGCCCTCGGTTTTTGGGCGCTCTTCGCGCAAGGGGTGGCGGCGATCTCGCCCACCATGACCGCCGTGTTGATCATTCCTCTGGCCTTCGCCAGCGCGGGGGCCGGCACGTGGTTGGCCTACGCCTTCGCGACCGTCATGCTCCTCACCGTGGTGTTCTGCTTGAACCAATTCGCCAAGCGGTCGGCCTCGGCCGGCTCGATGTACGCCTATACCGGTCGGGGGCTCGGACCTCGGACCGGGGTGCTCTCGGGCTGGACGCTGATCTGGTCGTACTTCTTCATCGCGGTGGCGGGGATGTGTGGCTTCGCTGTCTTCAGCGCCGAGCTCATCTCGGCGCTCGGCTATCACGGGTCGATCCACCCGATCTTCTTCTTCGCCTTCAGCGCGGTGCTGTGCTGGCTCATCGCCTACAAGGACATCCGGGTCTCGTCCATCCTCACCCTCGTCCTCGAAGGAGCGTCTGTCGCCTGCATCCTCGCCTTGGCCTTCGTCATTCTCTTCAAGCACGGGTTCAAGCTCGACACCACCCAGCTCTCCCTCAACGGGGTCGGCCTCCACGGCATGGGCCTGGCCGTCGTCGCCTGCATCTTCTCCCTGGTCGGCTTCGAGAGCGCCACGGCCCTGGGTGGCGAGGCGAGGGATGCCAAGCGGACTGTGCCCAAGGCGGTCACCGCCAGCCTCCTCATCACCGGGCTCTTCATGGTCTTCATGGCCTACGTCGAGGTCGGGGGTACGACCAACCACGGGTCAAACTGGGCCGCGGCTCCGCTCAACTACCTGGCGGAGGCCTACGACGTGAGCTGGTTCAAGATCCCGATCTCCATCGGGGCCATGGCCAGCTTCTTCTCGCTCTCCCTCTCCTGCCTCAACGCGGGCGCCCGGATCATCTACCCCATGGCGCGCCACGGCATCTTCACGGGACACCTCGGGAGGGCCCACGCCACCAATCGGACCCCGCACGTGGCCATCACCGTCTACATCACCATGATCTTCCTCGTCCCCTCGCTGCTGATGATCTGGACCAATCCACTCACCGCGTTCGGCGACGCCGGCACCTTGGCCGCCTTCGGGTTCTTGCTCGCCTACTACCTCATCACCCTGGCCGCGCCGATGTACCTCAAGAAGATCGGCGAACTCCGCCGCAACCATGTGGTGATGGTGGTGGTCGCCGTGCTGTGTCTGATGGTCCCGACCATCGGGAGCTTCTACCCGCGGCCCCCCTACCCGGTGAACCTGTTCCCCTACATCTTCCTGGGCTGGATGGCCGTCGGCGCCACCTGGTTGGTGATCGTCAACCGTCGGCGACCCGGGATCCTGGCTGATATCGAGGCCGACTTGGAACGGGCGCCCCAACTCATGGCCGAGGGGAGCGTGGAGATCGCCGAGGGCACGCCGGAACCGGCCATGGCCTGAGCTGCGCCGGCTGCGGGCCGGCCACGCGGGTTTCCGCCGCGTGAACTCTTGGTCGTTCCCCTTGTTCCGGGGCGACAGCCGGACCACCATCGAGAGAGTCAGGACGCCAGTTCCTGCACCACCGCGATCTGGCAGCCGGACACCGTCTCAGAGAGGCGAGGTTTCACCAACGGCCCGCCCGACCCCCCCCGGGCGGGCCGTTGTGTGCCCGGGCATCAGATGAAGTCGGCCAGCCCTTCCCACCCGGCCGGCGGCGACGCCAGCTGCCAGAACTGTTCGGGGACGCGGCCCTCCATGCGAGCGGTGAGCGCGTGGTCCTGCTCGAGCGGGGCGATCTGCGACGTGTAGCACCAGATAGCGCGCCGCTTGCGCTCCTCGTCGGGCACGTGCGGCACGATCGCGGGCGTCGGCCAGGGATGCGCGCGCAGCAGCTTCGCCACGCGCCAGGCCAGGAGGCCGGGCAGATGCTTGTAGCCGTGGTCCTCGTAGCAGAACCACAGACGTTCCGGTTGCTCCAGGCGCACCAGGAGGCATGCGTCGTGCACCATCACGTGATCGGGATTGCCCAGACCCATCGGGAAGAACACAGAGGTGGGATCGAATTCGGCGATGGTGGCGGCGAGATCAGGCGCCACGTCGGCCGGCGTGGGCCGGTCCGGCGGTGCCAGGTACTGGTGGTCGGCGAACTCGAGCCATTCGTAGCCAGCCTCGAGGACCGCCATCGCCGCGGCGTCCTCCTCCCGCCGCACCGCCACTACGTCATCGCCGGCCACGAAGCCGCCCAGCGCGTCCCACTCCGAAGGCTCGTCGGGGTAGGCGGGCGGCCTCCCCCCGAGGACCGTGACGACGGTCGTGTCGTCGTAGCTGCCGATCAGATGGCCGGCGCCCATGGCGGCGTCGTCGAAGTGGGGCGAGACGACGAGGATGCGGCTGAGTGCGGCGGGGTCGACCTCGCCCCACGTCGGCTCGGCGAACGTGTTGCTCATAGCCGGATCATATGGGCACGTCGTCGATCTCACCGGCGACGTGGTGCCGGAAGATCGGCAACAGCGCGCCGATCACGGCGGCACCGATGATGCAGGCCAAGCCGCCCGAGACGACGGAGAACTCGATGCTGGTCAGGGTCGCCACCGCCCCGGACTCCATGTCGCCGAGGCGCGGGCCGCCCTGCACCACCGCCATCTGAATGGAGGACATGCGGCTGCGGAACCGCTCGGGGATGGAGCTCTGCAGGATCGTGTTGCGCAGCACGGCCGAGATCACGTCGGCCCACCCGGCCACGGCCAGCAGGGCCAGGGCGATCCAGAGCGTGTCGGTGAACCCGAACAGCGCAATGGCGGCACCCCAGACGCAGACGGCCACGATCACGGCCCAGCCCTGGCGCCGAAGGTTGGCGACCCAGCCCGTGGTCACTGCCCCGATCAACGCGCCGACGCCCGGCGCGGCGTACAGGAAGCCGAGGGTGATGGTGCCGCCCCCGAAGACGGATCCGGCCATCGCGGGAAAGAGCGCCCGGGGCATGCCGAACACCATGGCGTTGATGTCGATCAGGTAGACGCCTTGCAACGCCTGGCGTGAGCGCAGGTAGCGCAGCCCCTCCTTGGTGGACTGCCAGGGTGAGACTCCCGCGGCCCCGTGGTGCGGCGGGATCGGAGCCATCATGGCCGAGGTGATGACCGCCACCACGAAGGAGGCCGCGTCCAGCGCGTAGACGAGCGGGAGCCCGATGCCGAGGAGCAGGCCGGAGAGCGCCGGCCCCACGATCACCCCCACCTGGAAGACGATCTGTGTCATGGCGGCGGCGGCGGGGATCTGCCGCCGCTCGACCATGCCGGGCACCGCCGCCATCCGGGCGGTGCTCGAGAAGCCCGTGAAGCCGGCCGCCAGCGCGCTGATGACGTAGAGCACGGCCAGCGACGGGTGCGCGACCGCGGCGTTGACGGCCATGCCACCGCTGGTGAGCATCAGGGCGACCGCCGTCCACACCATGATCCGGCGTTTGTCGACGGAGTCGCCGATCGGCCCCGCGGAGAGCGCACCGGCGAGGAAGGGGAAGAGCTGGGCCAGGCTGATCGCCCCCACCTGCAGCGTGGAGTGCGTCATGGAGTACACCTGGTAGGGGATGGCCACGACCGTCAGCTGGGTCCCGATGACCGAGATGAGTTGACCGATGAAGAGCAGACGAAAGTCGCGGCTCTCCCGCAGCGGGGTGGTGTCCACCAGGATCCGGCCCGGCATGGCGGTCAGCCTACGGGCGGCGCTCGGCGGACGGGGCCCGGCGGACGGGGCCCGGATGCGGCGCGATCAGGAGAGCTGCCGGCCGAGGTCGCGGACGGAGATGTCCCAGGCCGCGGGCCAGTCGTTCGTGCGTAGCAATGCGTCGCTCCCGCCGTCGCAGAAGACCACCGACCCGCAGAAGAAGGTGCCGTCGGGGCCGAGAAGGAAGGCGACGAGCGCAGCGATCTCCTCGGGCCGGCCGGCGCGCCCGAGCGGGATCGGCAGCATGTCGAGCAACGGCCCGGCTTCGGGGTCGGCCCGCATGCCTGCCACCATCGGCGTGTCGATCAGGCCGGGGGCGATGGCGTTGAGGCGGAGACCCGAGCCGGCCCAGTCGCGTCCCGTGGCGTGCCGGCGCACCCAGTGGGCCAGCGCCAGCTTGCTGGCCGGGTAGGCCACCAGGGAATCCCTGGCGTCGGCGATCTGCGCACTCAGCTGTTCGTCGTGGCGGAGGAGAGCCTCGACCAGGTCGGCCGGGATGGCCGGCTGCACCGTGGTCGAGTTCGAGCTGATCGCCACGGCGGCACCACCCGGGGCCAGCAGCGGCCGCAGACCCTCGAGCACGTCCACCGTGCCGAAGTAGTTCACGGCGACCAGCTGGGAGCCCGCCCGGCCCGGCAGGCTCGCCAACCCGGCGCAGGTCACGATGCCGGCCAGCGCGCCGCCGGAGCGTTCCGTCGCGCCCGTCACGGCGTCACGGCGCCCCGCGGGGGTCGACAGGTCGGCGACGATGTCGGTCCTGTCCTTGTCGATGCCGATGACGTTCCAGCCCGCGGCGCCGAGCCGCGCCGCGGTGGCGGCGCCGATCCCAGAGGCGGCGCCGGTGATGACGACGGTGCGGTCAGGCAGCGCGACGTGCCTTCAGGAGGGCCAGCGCCTTGTCGGCGTGCGCATCCATGGAGACCTCGGTGTGGATCACGTCCAGGAGAGTGCGGTCGGTGTCGATCACGTAGGTGACCCGCTTGTTGGGGAGGAAGCTCAGGCCGCGCTTGGCGCCGAGTTGGGACGCCACGAGGCGTTCGGAGTCCGACAGCAGCGGGAAACCGAGGGACTCCTTCTCGTCGAACCGCTTCTGCTTCTCGACCCCGTCGGCACTGATGCCGACCGGCTGGGCGCCGACGGCGGCGAACTCGCCGGCCATGTCCCGGAAGTGGCAGCTCTCCTTGGTGCACCCTTTGGTCATCGCCGCCGGGTAGAAGAACAGCACCACGGGCCCGTTGGCGAGGAAGCCGCTCAGCGTGCGGGGCTCACCCGTCTGGTCGGGCAGGGTGAAATCGGGAACAACGTCGCCTTTTTGCATTTGCTCAATGTAGGACGAAAGGCCGCTTCGTGCCGGGGCTACCCCTCGAAGCGGAAGCCCACGCCCCGGACGGTGACCAGGTGGCGGGGGTTGGCAGGGTCCGGCTCGACCTTCCGGCGCAGCCGCTTGATGTGGGTGTCGAGGGTGCGTGTGTCGGTCAGCTCCTGGTCCCACCAGAGCCGGTCGATGCACCAGTCCCGGGTCACGACCTGGCCGCTGTGGGCCATCAGCAGCGCCAGGAGGTCGAACTCCTTGCGGGAGAGCTCGACTGGCGCCTCGCTCACCGTGACCTCGCGCCGCCCGGCGTCGAGGCGCACCGGACCCACGCTCAGGACCTCCTCGCGATGTTCGGCGACGGCCACGCCGCGTCGCAACACGGCCCGCATGCGGGCGACGAGCTCGCGCAGGCGGAACGGCTTGGCTACGTAGTCGCTGGCGCCCAACTCCAGCCCGAGGACGATGTCGACCTCGGAGTCGCGGGCGGTGACCATGATGATGGGCACGGGCTTGAGGCCCCGCATCTGCTGGCAGATCTCGATGCCGGACTGGTCGGGCAACATGACGTCGAGCAGGACGAGATCGGGATGAACCCGATGGAAGAGACGCAGCGCCTCGTGCCCGTCTCCGGCGGCTTCGACCGCGAACCCTTCTCGAGTGAGCCCGGACGCCAGCGCCTGGCGGTAGGACTCCTCGTCGTCGACCACGAGCACCAGCGGACGATTGTCCCGGCCCGGGCCGGCCGATGGGCCCCGGCCGCTGGTGGCCGGTGCGTGCGCAATCGCCACGGCTGGTTCCGCCTCAGGCAGCGTCGTGGGGGACCCGTGGCGGCCTGAACGGGAGAAGTGCAGGCGACGACGGCGGACGGGGGGTAGATCGCACCGACGTCGCCTGGCGGCGCGGGGAAACGAAGACCCGCGCCACGGTGACCAACGACCCGAGGATCCCGGCGCGGTGTGAGCGCTCCGGTCGGATGATGATGACCTCGGCCAAGGGTTCTTGGCCGCGATGGTGGCCGACGCCGGGAGCAGGACGAAGGTCCCGGTTGGATTGGTCCACGGTCGCCATCGCCACTCACGCTACGAAGTCGAGGTAAACGGGCCGTGAATCCGGTGCAACCGTAAAGTGTTCTGCAGATGAACTCTTACGATTCCGGCCCTGCTCAGAGGATTACGCTCCCTGACACACGAGTGGGAGGTACCGGATGACCGAGGCCATGGGCCACGGCGTGAATCAACGCAAGGCCATAGAGATGACACCCGGCGAGGTGGAGGCGTTCCTCGCGGAGCGGCGGAACATGACGATGTGCTCCATCTCCCACGACGGCTCCATTCACGCCGTGGCCATGTGGTACGGGTTCCTCGACGGCTGCATCACGGTCGAGACGAAGACCAAGTCGCAGAAGGTCCAGAACCTGCGCCGGGACCCCCGGCTCACGCTCCTCTTCGAGGACGGCGACTACTACGAGGAATTGCGGGGCGTGGAGTTGGTGGGCAAGGCGGAGATCGTCGACGACCCCGACAAGCTCTGGGAGCTCGGCATCAGCGTGTACGAGCGTTACAACGGCCCCTACACCGACGAGCTCAAGCCGATCCTCGAGATCATGCTGCACAAGCGGGTGGCGGTGAAGCTCAACGTGGAGCGGACCGTCAGCTGGGACCACCGCAAGTTGGGACTGCCGTCGACGCGCCCCTCCCCGTGAAATTCGCCGTCCGGCAGGCGGTCGCGGTCCCGCCGGCCCGGGCGATGGCCGCCTACGGATCGCCGGCGTTCTACGAAGGGCGCCCGGCACGCGATGACATCGCGGTGCGCGGGGTGGTCCGCCGCGAAGCGGCAGGAGACCGGATTCTCGTCGAGGTGCGCTTCGCCTTCACCGGCTCGGTGTCGCCCGCCGTGCGGGCCGTGGTGGACCCGGCGAAGATGTCGTGGATCACCCGGACCGAGATCTTCCCGGCCGAGGCGCGCTCGAGCTGGGTCGTGCTGCCCGACCACTACCCCGACCGGCTCAGCGCCACCGGCACCTACCGCTTCGCGGAGCGAAAGGAGGGGTCCGGCAGCACGGACGTCGAGGTGGAGGGCGATCTGTCGGTCCGCGTCCCCATCGTCGGGCGCTCCGTCGAACGGGTCATAGTGTCGGGTCTGCGGGACTACATCTCTGACGAGGTGGGCCGCGTCCCGGATTGGGAGGGGTGACGCTCAGCCGGGCGGCTGCTCGCACAGTTTGAGCATCTGCGTCATCCCGTCCTCGATCCCAGCGGCCAGGATGTCGATGTCCGCGGTCGAGTCGTAGTCCCCGGTGATCCCGAAGTTGACCGCGCCGTCGTAGGAGAAGATGGCGATGCCCAGCCGCATCTGCCCACCCAGGGGGACATAGGGGAAGGCGCGGATCATCCGCCGGCCGGCGGCGTAGAGCGGGAACTGCGGGCCCGGCACGTTGGTGGTCACGGTGTTCACGTTGCGTTGTCCCGCTCTGGTCGCCAGGCGCATGCCCAGCGCGAGCAGCATCGGTGGAGCAAAGCCCGACATCGACGTCAGCGCCTCGCCGGCCAGCGCCTCACCGGAGTCCTTGAGGTCCTTCATCTGCTCGGTGATGACGTGGAGGCGCAGGGCGGGATCGTCGATGTCCACCGGCAGCTCGGCGAACATGGCAGAGACCTTGTTCCCGCACGTGCCGTCGCCGACCGCCGTGCCGGCGGCGTCGCGTGGACGGACCGACACGGGCACCAGGGTGCGCACCACGCGCTCGACGTCCTCGCCGCGTGAGAGGAGCAGCTCCCGGAACCCGTTGGTGATGCTGGCCAGCACGACGTCGTTGAAGGTCCCGCCGAGCGCCCTGCGCACCCGCTTGATCTCGTGGACCGACGTGGTGGCCCAGGCGTACCGGCGGTGCGGGCCGAGCGGGCCGTTGAGACTCGAGAGCGGGGTCGGGCGCACGAGCCCGCTGAGGGTGAAGAGGCCACCGGCGACCTCGAGGACGTAGCCGGTCATGCGGCGCAGCAGCCGCGTCTGCGCCCGGGCGGCCCTCAGCTGCTCGTAGGGGGACTGCACGATGTTCTCCAGCGCCTCCACCACGAGCTGGAGGCTTGAGGGCTCCGCGTGGGGCGCCCACTGCGACGGCTCCGGACGCTCGGTCTCGGGGCTGAGGTCCATGATGACCGCCAGCAGGTCGGTGCCCGAGACCCCGTCGACGAGGGAGTGGTGCGTCTTGGCCAGGATCGCCCATCGCCCGTCCTCGAGCCCCTCGACCACCCAGATCTCCCACAACGGCTTGGAGCGGTCCAGCTGTTGGGCCATCACGCGGCCTACCAGCTGGCGCAGATCGCTCTCACCGCCGGGGGACGGCAGCGCCGTGTGGCGCAGGTGGTACTCGATGTTGAAGTGCGGGTCGTCGATCCACACCGGACGTCCGAGCTCGAAGGGGACGAAGCGCACTTTCTGGCGGTAGCGCGGGACGAGGTCGAGCTTGGCGTCCACCATGGCGACGATGTCACCGAACGGCGGCGGCGGTCCCTCGAAGATGGCGACCGAGGCGATGTGCATGTGCGACACGTGATCCTCGATGTGGAGGAACGAGGCGTCCAACGGGCTCAGGCGATCCGGACTCATCGGCCCTCCCTTCCGGGCTCCCCCCGATCCCGCAGGCTACTACCGGGTGGTGCGGCCCTTCCCCGGGTCAGCCGTCGTGCGCGACGGCGAGCAGGCCGCCCAGTGAGGCGAGGAAGGGGGTGGCGACTATGCGCCGACGGGTCTCCTCGTAGGCGGCCTCGATCACGCGGGGGCTACGGTCCTCGGCCATGGCGCGCAGACCCATGGCACGCCGTGACGCGGCTCCGGGCTCCAGGCTGATCACCGTGGTCCCGGCCGTCTCGAGCCGGGCGATCTCACGCTCCATCCGCCTGCGCACGGCGCGCCGGAGCCACCCGTCGGCCCCGTTGGCGCTGCCGTGGGCCGCCGACATGGACGTGATGACGACCACCACGTCGAGCCCCTCGGCGCGGAGGACGTCGGCGTTGGTCGCCGAGTGCACGCCGCCGTCGACGTACTCGGTGCCGCCGATGTCGACCGGCCGGAAGTATCCCGGGATCGCGCACGAGGCCAGCACGGCGGCGGACAGCCGTGCCGGGGGAGCGCCGGCGCGCCCGAAGACCACCCGGGCGCCGTCCGATCGCCGCACGGCGCAGATCCGCAGGCCCTCCGGCCAACTGCTGCCGGTGTGCTCGTCGAGTCCCCGGGCCCGCTCCGAGATGTCGATCCCTCCCCGCGGGAGCAGCGTCACGGCCGCAACCTCCGGTCGGAACGCCAGGGGGCGCCGGACGATCCGGGTGATGAGCGCCGGGGAGGGCAGGTTCCACGGCCGGAGCAGCGAGCGGAGGGACGGGGTGGGGAGCGGCTCCGCGTCGGCGGGGAGGATCCGGCGCAGGATGGCGCCGCCCTCCCGCGACGGGGGCACCCCGTAGAGCGACGCCGCCAGGTCGGTGGCGGGGACCCCGAGGCGCAGCGCGGCGCCGGTCACCGAGCCCGCCGAGGTGCCGACGATGATGGAGGCCTGGCGCGGGTCCCAGCCGGCCTCGCGCCGCAAGGCCGACAGGACGCCGGCCTGGTAGGCCTGCCCGACGACGCCCCCGGCGCCGAGCACGATGCCGACCGAGGGAGTCTCCCGGCTCCCGAATCCGCCACGGATCACCTTCATCACCGCCTTTCTACCTGCTGCGCCCGGGCGGGCACATTCGAGGATCGGAGCGATCAGCGCGGTGGGACGGGGATACTGTCCGCAGTCGGGATGCTGACGACCCGCGCTCATCTGCACCGGATTGCCGTGCACGTGCTCGGACGCCGCCGCTTCGCGGTGAGCGGGCACTTCGGTCTCCGGGCCAGTCCCCGTGGTATTGCGACGCCCGCCTTCGGGCCCGAGCCCGAGGTGATCCGGGTCGCCGGTCCGTGGCTCGTCCGTGAGCTGGGCGCAGCGTCCGCATCCCTGCCCATGGACGGCGCGACGCTCTCCGAGCTGGCCGCGTTCGTCGACGCCGACCTGACATCGGAATTCTCGGCGGGCGGGTCCGCACCGCCGCTGGGTTCGCCGAGCGAGCGACTGCACCTGGGCCCGGACGACCTCGACGTGCTCTACGGGTGGTTCGACCTCGGCTGGCGGGTGCTCGACCTCGTCACGTCGGATCCGGCACCGGGGCCGGGCTGGTCCACCATTCAGCTCTGGCCCGAGCACTTCGACGTGGGGACCGCCCTCGACCTCGGGTCGGGGATGGGGATCAATCTCGGCTTCTCTCCGGGTGACCCCTTCTCGGAGGAGCCCTACGCGTACGTCGGTCCGTGGGGTCCCGAGCGGCCCGGCGAGCCGGCGTACTGGAACGCGCCTTTCGGCGCAGTGCTGCCCCGGTCGGGTGTGGACGGCCCCCAGGCGGCCGCGGCCTTCCTGCAGAGGGGCCTCGAGCTCCTCGAGAATCAGTAGTCGGGCCGGCGCGGCCGGCCGACTGTCAGGACTCGAGGAAGCCCCGTCAGGACTCGAGGAAGCCCCGTCAGGACTCGAGGAAGCGCAGCACGGCCAGCACCCGGCGATGGTCCTTGTCCGAGACCGGAAGGTCGAGCTTGGCGAAGATGTTGGCCACGTGCTTCTCGACCGCGCCCTCGCTGACGACGAGCGTGTGGGCGATTGCGGCATTGGAGCGCCCCTCGGCCATGAGCGCCAGGACCTCGCGCTCGCGCGTGGTGAGGACGGACAGCGAGCTGGTGCGTCGCGTCGCGCCCAGCAGTTGCGTGACGACTTCGGGATCCAAGGCGGTACCTCCGACGGCGACCCGCTCCAACGCCTCGACGAAGTCGCTGACGTCAGCCACCCGATCCTTCAACAGGTAGCCGATGCCGGCCGCATCGTCGGCTAGGAGGTCGGCGGCGTAGCGGGTCTCGATGTACTGGGAGAACAAGAGGATGCCCAACCCCTCGTGGCGGGCGCGCAGTTCCAGGGCGAGGCGGAGGCCCTCGTCGGTGAAGGTCGGGGGCATGCGGATGTCGATCACCGCGACGTCGGGCGGGTTCTGTGCGACCGAGCTGCGGAGCGCGGCCGGGTCGCCGACGGCGCCGGTGATGGCGAAGCCGCGGTCGACCAACAGCTGGACCAACCCGTCGCGCAGGATGGCGGAATCCTCGGCGATGGCGATGCGGAGCGCGCCGACCATCAGGAGGCGAGAGGGAGGTCGACGGTGACCACGGTCGGACCGCCGGTCGGGCTGACGAGATGCAGCCGCCCGTCGACCACGCGCACCCGGTCGGTGAGCCCGGCCAGGCCGCTCGAGGAGGAGCCGACGGTGGTCAGCTGGGCCCCGCCGGTCCCGTCGTCGCGCACGACGATGCGCAGCCACGTCCCCTGCTCCGAACAGGAGACCGAGGCCCGCGAGGCCTGGGCGTGCTGGGCCACATTGGCGAGGAGCTCGGCCACGCAGAAGTAGGCGATCGCCTCGATGGCGGGTGTCGGGCGCGTCTGGAGCTCGACGGCGAGCTCGGTGGGCACTGCACTGCGGGCGGCCAGGGTGGCCAGCGCGCCCTCCAGGCCGATGTCGAGCGCCGGCGGGTGGATGCCGCGGGCGATGTCGCGGAGTTCGGCGATGGCCTCCTTCGCTCCCCGGTGGGCCGCGTCGACCAGCTCGCGCACTCGGTCGAGGTCGACGTGCTCGGGATCGTCCTCGAGCTTCTCCTTGGCCATGCCGAGCCGCATGGCGAGCGCCACCAGCTGGGCCTGGGTGCCGTCGTGCAGGTCGCGCTCGATCCGGCGCAGGGTGGCGGCCGAGGCGTCGACGGTCTGGGTCCGGGCCTGTTCGAGGGAGCGCACACGCGTCGCCATGGGATCGGGCCCGAGCAAGCTCCGGATCAGCATCCTGTCGACGTTGACGAAGCCCCGCATGACCCAGGGCGCCGCGAAGAAGAAGATCGCGCCGAGTATGAAGATGGCGACGCTGTGGAAGAAGTCGATCGGACCGTTGTTGAAGTTGTTCGCCGGGAAGAACACCCGGCCGAACCCCCACACCGGGGGGCCGCCCCCGTTTCGCCCGAGGATGGGGCTGGTGAGGCAGGCGAGCGCGTCCCACCACAGGCTGACGGCGACAACGACACCGAGGCCCGACCAGGGCACCTTGAGCGCCAGGTAGCCCACGGCCCGCCACGCCACCCGGTCGCGCAGGCAGGACTGGAGCCAGCCCAGGAAACCGGGACGCCCGGCGAAGGGCTGGGGATCCTCCACCGCTTCACCGAGCATGCTGCGCGCCAGGCCACGCTCGAGGCCGCCGATGCCCCGGGCGCTCCGCAGTGACAGAGCCAGGACGGCCAATCCGAAGAAGGTGATGGCCAGAATGAGGCCGGCCGCCATGGTGGAGAACACGAACAGCAGTCCGACCCCCGCCAGTGCGGAGCTCAGCAGGAAGAAGGCAAGCTCGCTCCAGACCCGCTTCGTGAAGGGCTCGTGCAGGATCCGGCGCGCCAGGACCCTGGCCCGTTCGGCCTGCTCCTCGCTCACCGCGAGCGACATCTCGCGACCCCGGACGCGCACTCTGACGCCGCTGTCCTCGTCCTGATCCGGCGTCACGCGTCCCTCCGGTCGAGCAGCAGGGCTCCCAGGCCCAGCGCCGTGACGCAGTAGGCGAGCATGACCACGACTCCGATTGTGACCGACAGCGAGTTGTCCAGCCGCACGACCGCCGCCACCGAGTTGGCAAAGATGAGCTCCGGGGCGTACCGGGAGATGCTCTCCGAGATCGAGTGGAGGAGGATGGGCGCCAGCAAGGTGAAGCCGGCGAACACAGCGATGGCGCCGGCGGTATGGCGGATGACCGTGCCGAGACCCAGCCCCAGCAGCGCAAAGAGGGTAAGGAAGGCGCCCGACAGCGCTATTGCCCGCAGCACCCCTGGTTGGCCGAGCGACGCGGTGGGAGCGCCCCCCGATAGCACGGCCTGGCCTTCGAAGAACGCGACGAAGCTCAGCGCCTCTCCCACGACCAGCGTGCCGATTCCGACCACCACGACCTTGGCCGTGAGCAACACGCTGCGGCGTGGCATGGCGGCCAGTGAGGAGCGGATCGTCCCCGTGCCGTACTCGCCGCTCATCGCCAGCACGCCCAGAACCCCGATGGCGAGGGAGGCGACGGCGAGCCCGGCCAGGGACTGGTTCGTCGGGTCGAACCCCCGGTACCAGGCGGGGGGGTGGTGCAGCGAACTCCGGGTCGCCAGGTACGTCACGAGGAAGGTCCCGACGGCGGTGACGAGCAGCGTCCATCGCGTCGAGCGCAACGAGACGAGCTTGGTCCACTCGGCCCGCATGGCCTGGCGCAGCCCGGCGCGCCAGGGCCGGGTGCCGACGGGTCGGGCGCTGCCGGTGGTCACAACCGTGGTGACGGGGAGGGTGGTCATCGGTGGTCCTTTCAGCGGGTCGGCAGAGCGGGAGCGGCGCGATCGAGGGTGGTGTGCGAGCGGTACTCGACGGACGAGCTGGTGAGCTCCATGAAGACGTCTTCGAGTGACGCGCGCACCGGCGTGAGCTCGTGCACGGTCAGCTCCTGATCTGCCGCCAATTCGCCGATGTCGGCGGAAGAGAGGCCGGAGGCGACAATGGCGCCGTCACCCTCGACGGACGGCCGGGCCCCGGCTCGCGAGAGGGCCGTGACGAAGCGCTGGGGCGTGGGCGTCACGATCCGGACCGCGTCGCTCTGGTGGCGGGCCACGAAGTCGTCGACGCTCGTCTCGGCGATCAGCGTGCCGCGGCCGATGACCACGAGGCGCTCCGCCGTCAGGGCCATTTCGTTGATGAGGTGGCTCGAGACCAGCACCGTCCGGCCCTCCGACGCCAGGTCTCGCAGCAGGTGCCGGACCCAGCGGATGCCCTCGGGGTCGAGGCCGTTGACCGGCTCGTCGAAGAGCAGCACGCCGGGGTCCCCGAGGAGGGCGCTGGCGATGCCGAGACGTTGTCCCATGCCGAGCGAGAACTTCCCGGCCCGCCGGTCGGCCACCGCGCTCGAGTCCGACGATGTCGAGAACGGTGTCGACCCGGGCTGGGGGGATGTCGTTGGTCTGGGCCAGCCAGCGTAGGTGGTTCCGGGCGCTCCGGCCCGGGTGGAAGGCCTTGGCGTCGAGCAGGGCCCCCACCTCGCGCAGCGGCCATGCCAACTCCGCGTAGGCGCTGCCGTTGACGAAGGCCGTTCCGGCGTCGGGCACGTCGAGGCCCAGGATCATGCGCATGGTGGTGGACTTCCCCGAGCCGTTGGGTCCCAGGAAGCCGGTGACGACGCCTGGCGAGACGGTGAAGCTCAGGTCGTCGACCGCGACCGTCCTGCCATAGCGTTTGGTCAGTCCGTGGGTGACGATCATGGGTCTCCTCTTGCAACCGGGCCCGGGCACACCGCGCCGCTCGCCTCTCAGCATGAGACTCCGCCGCCGCGAGGGGAATGCCGCTACCGGGCGTCCGGGTACTGGGGCCAGCACCAGCATTGGGCGGGGCCTCCGGTGACCACAGGGTGACGGAGTGACCCCCTGCCAGGAGCATTTCACCTGGGCGGAACCTACGATGCCTCGCTGGGGACTCCGTCGCATCCCTGAGCGCTCGGTGATGCTCTCAGGGTCCGAACCAGGGTCTTGCCGGATTCACGGGCGGAGGGATCACCGCCAGGCTGGCACGATGGAGTCACCCGTCCACCCCCTATCGACGAAACGAGGCAGCGTGGCGCTCACCGAACAAGCTCCCCCCGCACCGCGGGCGACTTCTCCGGCCGCGCACGCCGTCGAGCTGCGCAAGACCTACGGAACCGGGCAGGCGACGGTGCACGCCCTGGCCGGCATCGACGTCACCTTCGAGCGTGGCCGTTTCACCGCCGTCATGGGCCCTTCGGGATCGGGCAAGTCCACGCTCATGCACTGCATGGCCGGCCTCGACCGTCCGACGTCGGGGCAGTCCTACGTCGGCGACGTCGACATCGGCGTCCTCGACGACAAGGGCCTGACCCAGATGCGTCGGGACCACATCGGCTTCGTGTTCCAGTCCTTCAACCTCGTGCCGACGCTCACGGCGGGCGAGAACATCACCCTGCCGGTGGACCTGGCGGGGCGGAAGGTGGACAAGGAGTGGTTCGACTACCTGGTGGACCAGCTCGGCATCGCCGACCGGCTGGCGCACCGGCCGAGTGAGATGTCGGGAGGGCAGCAACAACGCTGCGCCTGCGCCCGTGCCCTGATCAACCGGCCCGACCTGGTCTTCGCCGACGAGCCCACCGGGAACCTGGACTCCAATTCCACGACCGAGATGCTGTCCTTCCTGCGCCGGTCGGTCGACGAGTTCGGCCAATCCATCGTCATGGTCACCCACGACCCCCACGGGGCGGCGTACGCCGACCGGGTGGTCTTCCTGGCCGACGGCAACATCGTCGACGATCTCCGGGAGCCGACAGCAGACTCGGTGCTCGAGCGCATCCGCACCCAGGGCACCTGACATGTGGCGGGTCACCATCAAGGGTCTGCTCGCGCACAAGCTCCGCCTCGTCCTGACCGCGCTGTCCATCGTCCTCGGAGTCACCTTCATCGCCGGGACGTTCGTGCTCACCGACACCCTGAACCGCACGTTCGACAACCTCTTCGGGAACATCTACCAGAACGTCAGCTTCCAGGTGCGCGGGGTGGCCCAGCTCGGAACCAGCGGCGGCAACGTCACACGCAACCCCGTCCCCGAATCGCTCCTCCCCACGGTGCAGCGAGTTCCTGGCGTGCAGGCCGCCAACGGCTCGGTGACCGGCTTCGCACAGTTCATCGCGCCCGACGGCAAGGCCATCACCACCGGCGGGGCACCGACCCTGGGGGTCGAGTTCGACCCCAACCAGCAGATCTCCGCGCTCCACATTGCGCAGGGGTCACCGCCGACGACACCGCACGACGTGCTCATGGACCTGGGCACGGCGCAGAAGTACGACTTCAAGGTCGGCCAGAACGTGCGCATCATCCTGGCCGGACCGACCCAGACGTTCACCATCACCGGTCTGACCCGCTTCGGCACGGCCAACAACCTGGCCGGGGCCACGTTGGCCGCCTTCGACGTCCCGACGGCGCAGGCGGTCCTGGGTGAGGTCGGCAAGTTCGACAACATCAACGTCGTTGCCGCACCCGGCGCCGACAAGGCGGTCGTCCAACGCGACATCGCGCGCGTGCTGCCACGCGGCGTGGAGGTCGTGACCGGTCAGACCGTCGTCAACGAGGCGACCGGCGCCATCAGCTCGGCGTTGGGCTTCTTCAACACGGCGCTCCTGGTCTTCGGCTTCATCGCCCTGTTCGTCGGCGGCTTCACCATCCTGAACACGTTCTCCATCACCGTGGGTCAGCGCACCAAGGAGCTGGCGCTGCTGCGCATCGTCGGGGCGAGCCGCCGCCAGGTGTTCCGCTCCGTGCTGGGCGAGGCGTTGATCGTCGGGGTGCTGTCGTCGCTCGTCGGCATCGGCCTCGGCGTGCTCGCCGCCGTGGGGCTCGAGAAGCTGTTGAGCGGCTTCGGTGTCACGCTGCCGTCGGGTCCACTCGTGTTCGAGACCCGCACCGTCATCGTGTGCCTCGTCGTCGGCGTGGGCGTGACGATGGTGGCCGCGATCAGCCCGGCCCGTCGCGCCGTGCGCATCGCCCCTGTGGCGGCCGTTTCCGAACAGCAGACCGAGGCCGAGATCCCGCTGCGGCGGCGCTTCATCCGGGGCGGGATCATCACGCTGATCGGGGTGGCCCTGCTGGCCGTGGGCCTGACGGAACCGGCCATCGCCTTGGTCGGCCTCGGCGCGGTGCTGATCTTCGTCGGCGTGGCCATGCTGGCACCGGCGGTGGCACGGCCACTGGCCAGTGTCATCGGGCGCCCCTTGGCCCGCCTGCTGGGTACCTCGGGACGCCTGGGCCGTGAGAACTCCATGCGCAGCCCGCGGCGCACGGCCCAGACGTCGTCGGCCCTGATGGTCGGGCTCGCCCTGGTCTCGGCCATCGCCGTCTTCGGCGCGTCGTTGTCGCGGTCGGCCACGAAGAGCGTCGACAACGCCATCAGCGCCGACCTGATCGTCACGACCACCAGCAACGGCGGCGGATCGGGGAACTTCAGCAAGACCGTGCCGCAGCAGGCGGCCAGCGTCCCCGGTGTGACGGCGTCCAACACCGTCTACAGCGACCAGTTCGAGTTCAAGAGCTCACTCGAGTCCCTCCTGGGCCTCGGGACCAAGAACCTGTCCGAGACGGTGATCCTGAACATGACGGCCGGGAGCACCCGGGCCCTCTCCGCCGGCGACCTTCTCGTCGACACCAACGCGGCCAGCACCGACCACCTCACGGTCGGCCAGACCGTCCCGGTGAGGTTCGCGCTCACAGGCCCGACCACCATGCGCATCGGCGGGATCTTTCAGCCGAACGCGCTGGCCGGGAAGTATGTCGTCAGCAACGCGGTGTTCCTCCGCCACTATCAGAACCCGCTGCCCGTCGCCGCCCTGTTGAAGACGGACGGCAGTTCCGGCGTGCAGCAGGCGGTGGAGCAGGCGCTGACGTCCTACCCGAACGTGCAGGTCCAGTCGCGCGCCCAGTTCGAGGCGTCACAGGCGGCCCAGGTGAACCAGCTGCTCGGCCTGGTCTACGCACTCCTCGCGCTGGCCGTGCTGATCGCCCTGATCGGGATCGTCAACACGCTCATGCTGTCGGTGTTCGAGCGCACCCACGAAATCGGACTGCTGCGCGCCGTCGGAATGAAGCGCCGACAGATCAGAGCGATGATCCGCTCCGAGTCGGTGATCCTCGCCGTCTTCGGCGCCGTCATCGGCATCATCGTCGGGACCGGCCTGGGCATCGCACTGGTATCGGCGCTCCATTCGCAGGGGATCACCGACACCGTGGTGCCGTTCTCCAACCTCGTGGTCTTCCTGATCCTGGCCGCCGTGCTCGGGTTGATCGCCGCCAGCTGGCCGGCCCGGCGCGCCGCCAAGCTCGACGTCCTGGCCGCCATCGCGGCGGAGTGAGGTCAGCCCAGGTGTTGCTGAGGCGCCACGTGATGGTGGTGCGTTCGACCGGCGGATCCGACGTCACCGCCGCCTCGACCATCGTCGTCACGGGGGCCACAGGCACCGCAGCTCGGTAGAGTACGGGCATGACGGCGACCGCAGTGCCCTCGAAGCAGCCGGGCGCCTTCCGTCTCCCGGGCTATGCCATCGCGGTCGGGCCGTTCACCCACGTGGCGGCGGAGCGGGACCGGCTGGCCGCGTTGCGCTGGCGCCACTTCGACGCCCATCAGCTCGGTGCGACGGTCGGGGCGGAGATCGCCGGCGTCGACCTGACCGGGGCACTGCCCGACGACGTGGTGGACGAGCTGCGCCAGGCGCTGCACGACTACAAGGTCATCTTCTTCCGCGACCAACCGCTCGAACCGCGCCAGCACGTGTCGTTCGCGCGCCGCTTCGGCGATCTGGAGGTCCACCCCTTCCTGCCGTCGAACACCGGCGAGCCCGAACTGGTCCGTTTCGAGAAGACGGCGGAGGTCAGCGGTTACGAGAACTCGTGGCACCACGACGTGACCTGGCGCGCCTGCCCGTCCATGGGGGCGATCCTGCACGCCGTGTCGGTGCCGGACTGCGGCGGCGACACGCTCTTCTCCGACATGTACGCCGCCTACGACGGGCTCGACCAGGCGACGAAGGACGAGATCGACGGGCTCGAGGCGGTACACGACTTCACGCAGACCTTCGGGCACACCATGTCCGCCGAGGAGCGCCGGCAGGCCCAGGAGCAGTACCCGCCGGTGCGCCACCCGGTCGTGTGCACGCACCCCGCCACCGGAAGGCTGCACCTCTATGTCAACCGCCCCTTCGTGAGCCACATCGAGGGGATGGACCGCGAGGACAGCCTGGCGCTGCTCGACCGACTGTGCCGGCAGGCCGACGCGCCCGAGCACCAGTGCCGCTTCACCTGGACCAAGGACGCCGTGGCGTTCTGGGACAACCGGGCGGTGCAGCACTACGCGTCGAGCGACTACTGGCCCCAGCGCCGCTCCATGGAGCGCGCCTCGGTGATCGGCACGCAGCCCGTTCGTTCTTGACGGCCGCCGCCGTCCGGCCGCCGGCGGCGGCCTACGCGGCGGGCACCTCGGTCGGTGACCGCCGGGTCGGGACGGCCGTCGGGCCGAGCGACGAGTGGGCCAGCAGGATGTAGCCCGACGCCAGCATCACGTAGACGAGGTCGAGCAGCAGCGCCAGGCTGCCGCTGCGGTTCGTGCCGAGGCTGCCGAAGACGCCGGGCGCGATCAACGCGAAGACCAGGTAGATGGAGACGGCCAGCGAGAGGATCAGCTGGATCAGGTAGATGAAGCTGACCACGCCGCCATAGGACTGCATGCAGCGGAGGTTGGGACCCGTCACCCCGCCGTCACCCCGGGCGACCTCGATTCCGCGCCCGAGATGCAGCAACAGCACCCCGCCGAACAGGACGACGAGCAAGCCGCCGATCACGACGGAGCGCGCGATGGAGTCGGTCAACGGTGCGACGTGGGGCGAGATCACCGAGAAGATCGACGTGACGATCAGCACCGAACCGGCGAACGTCAGCTGCAGCGCCACGAAGCTCATCCCGAAGAGGTAGACGCTGTGCGACCGCTGCCCCCTCTGGTCCGGCTCGGCCCGGTTCGCCACAATGAGGATGATCGGGACCAGGAGGACCAGGGAGAAGAGCGCGATGAAGATCGCGACGAAAGCGACGATCCCTCCGGCGAAGCCCGCGAACTGGCTTGGAATCATGGTCATTGACCGACCCCCTGTTCTGGCGACCGTTCGGGTGCCTTTCGTACGGTAGGTCGCCCCCCGTCCTGCGCCGCGGATGCCTGCCTGGTCGTCCAAAGACCCGATCTGACGGGTTCACGAACGTAAGCTCGTGAAATGCCGATTGCGCTGCGCAAACGGTCGGTCCGCCTGATGATCCTCCCGGCCTGCGCCGCGGCGCTCGCCGCCTGCTCGAGCGGCCCGTCCTCGTCGTCCTCGTCGTCCTCGTCGACCACCACGACGACCTCGGTCGCCACCACGACCACGGCCGCCTCGACGACCTCGAGCACTGCGGGCCCCACGACGTCGAGCACCTCACAGACCTCGGGGACGCTGGTGCCCCAGACATCGACCACCACGGAGTTCGTCTCGCCCTCGAAGAACATCAGCTGCGAGATCGACTCCAACTTCGGGCAGAACGCTCTCACGTCCACGCTGTGCCTCACCGCCTCCCCGCCGAAGTCGGTGACGTTGGCCACGGACGGCACGCTCACGGAGTGCACCGGGGTCTCCTGCCTGTCCAATGGCGGGTTGAACACGCCGACGCTCTCCTATGGCATGTCGATCACCCTCAGCCCGTTCACCTGCTCGTCATCCACAGCAGGTGTGCGGTGCACGCTCGCCAACGGGGCCGGCTTCCTTATTTCGAGCGCCGGCGTGGCTGTGTTGGGCAGCGCGAAGGTGGCGCCTCCGACGACCACCACGACCGTCGCCGGGTGAGTCTCGCCGTCGGGCACCGCGACATCAGGGGCGCGGGGCAACCCCGCCTATGGTCGACGGCGAGACGTAGCCGCAGCCATTGAGAAGATGTGACGGATGCCGTCGCCTGACGCGGGCGCCACCCTTCCAACGGAAGAGGGCCGGGCGTAACCTCCTGGCATGGCTGGCACCGGCCCGTTCTCCCGTCGATTCCGCGACCGACCCGACGACCAGTTGCCGCTCACCGCCGGGCCCGTCTCCAACGGCGAGTTCGTCCCCGCCGCCGAGAGGGCACGGGACCGCGAGGTCAACGAGCTGATCCGGGAGATCATCGACGGCTCGGCGCGGCAGACCGGGCTGGACCGGCGTCGTTTCCTGCAGGGCGCCGGGGCCGTGGCGGCCACCCTCGCCGTGTTCGAGTTCGCCGGCTGCGCCTCACCGGCATCGCACCCGCAGGCGGTGCACCGTCCCCGGGGGAAAGGCGGCCGGTTCAACGTCCCGCCGCCCCAGGACACGGCCGCCTGCCAGGACGCACTGACCGGTTCGGAGTTCATCTTCGATGTCCACACCCACCACGTGATCCCGACCGGCCCCTGGGTCGACGATGCCCCCGAGACGACCTCGCTCGTGCTCTCCATGCTCCCGGCGGGCTGCACCGACAGCTCCCAGCTCGATTGTGTGGACCGGGCCAGCTACCTGCACGACCTCTTCCTGGCCAGCGACACCACCATGGCGGTCCTGACCGACGTCCCCAACTCCGGCCCGTCCAACGCCCCGATCCCGTTCCCCGAGGCACTCAGTACGCAGCAGATCACCGCGGGGCTCACCGGCGGCGGCGCCAGCCGGCTCCTGGTGGAGAACATCATCGCCCCCAACGTGGGGCCGGTGACCGCCACGCTCGAGGAGATGTCGAACGCGGTGGCGACCGGGCCACCGGCCGCCTTCAAGGTGTACACGGCCTGGAGCCCGAGCGGGCAGGGCTATTCGCTGCAGGACCCCGCCATCGGGCTCCCCACCGTCCAGCACGCCCACGACCTCGGGGTGAAGGTCTTCGTGGCCCACAAGGGTCTCCCCCTGGTGAACTTCGACCCGGTCTTCAACCATCCCGACGACATCGTCGCTCTGTCGCGTCAGTTTCCCGACATGCAGTTCGTCGTGTACCACGCCGCCTGGGACCCCAACCACGTCGAGGGCCCGTACGACCCCAACGCCAGCATCGGCATCGACACCCTGCTGGCCTCACTCGATCGCCACGCCGTGCCGCCGAACGACAACGTGTGGGTGGACATCGCCACCCTGTGGCGTCAACTCCTCACGACGCCCGACCAGGCCGCACACGCCCTGGGCAAGCTGCTCGGCCGAGTCGGCACGCAGCGGGTCATGTGGGGCACCGACGCCATCTGGTACGGGAGCCCCGAGCCCCAGATCATGGCCATGCGCACCTTCGAGATCACACCCCAATTCCAGGACGTCTACAAGTACCCGGCCCTGACCGCCGAGATGAAGGCCGGATTGTTCGGTCTCAATGCCGCCAAGCTCTTCGGGGTCGACCCGGCGGCGACGCGCTGCGGGCTGACGCAAGATCCGCTCTCGGCCAACATCTCGGAGGCGGCCGCACTGCGCGACGAGGGCGCGCTGCCCTCGGCGTGGTCCGCCCACGGGCCCACGACGCGCCGGCAGGTCCTCGACTGGCTGGGCTCGTCCGCCACGAACTGGGTGCCGTTCTAGCTTCAGCCCTACGGCAAGAGGTCCGGAGGTCCCATTCTTCCCGCCGGCGGAGAGCCCTTCCGGGAGTGGCGACTCGTGGCGGATGCGATGATGCCCCCATGACAGAGAAGAAGAGGGTCGTCGTCTGGGGCACGGGGTTCGTGGGCAAGATGGTCATCCCCGAGGTGCTGCGCCACCCCAACTTCGAGCTGGTCGGCGTCGGCGTCAACGACAAGGACAAGGTCGGCCGCGACGTCGGGGAAATCTGCGGCATCGCACCGACCGGGCTCACCGCCACCGACGATCTCAGTGCGCTCGTCGGCCTCCGCCCCGACGCCCTGGTGCACTACGGGCCCACCGCCGGCCTGGCCGACGCCAACATCCGGGACATGGGCGCCTTCTTGCGGGCCGGCATCGACGTGTGCTCGACGGCCATGACGCCGTGGGTCTGGCCGCACATGAAGCAGAACCCACCGTCGTGGGTCGACCCCATCACCGAAGCCTGCGAGGAGGGTGGCGCCACCTGCTTCACCACCGGCATCGACCCCGGCTTCGCCAACGACCTCTTCCCGATGACCCTCATGGGACTGTGCGCCGAGGTGAAGACGGTGAAGGCCCTCGAGATCCTCGACTACCTCAACTACACCGGGGCCTACGAGGACGAGATGGGCATCGGCCGCCCGACTGACTTCACGCCCCTCCTCGAGCACACCGACATCCTCGTCATGTCGTGGGGGGGCACCGTGCCGATGATGGCCCACGCCGTGGGCATCGAGCTCGATGCGATCACCACCACCTGGGACAAATGGGTCACCGACGCGCCCATCACCACGGCCAAGGGCGTGATCAACCCCGGTGAGGTGGCGGCCATCCACTTCACCATCAACGGGATGTACGAGGGCGAGCCCCGCATCTGCCTGGAGCACATCAACCGGGTCGGTACGGACGCCGCGCCCGACTGGCCCCGGGGCACGCAGGACGACGTCTACCGGGTCGAGATCGAGGGCACCCCGTCCATCACCCAGGAGACCGCCTTCCGCTTCACCGACGGCAGCGGGCGCGACGCGGCGGCGGCCGGCTGCCTGGCCACCGGGCTGCGGGCGCTCAACGCCGTGCCGGCCGTCAACGAGCTGCCGCCGGGGTGGGCCACCGCCCTGGATCTGCCGCTCATCCCCGGGGCGGGCACCATCCGATAAAGCGACCCGGACCTCCTCACCGGCCCGCTCAACTTCCGCACTCGACCCACCTGGGCCTCGGGTGCAGGCACCACCCCTGCAATGGGGGTGTACCTGCCTGTAGAAGCCGGGCGGCCCCTGCTTTAATGTGCGCGATGGCGGGGAAGGGGCACTCGGCGACAGCGTGGGACGGGTAGGGAGAGCCGCGTGGCTTCCCTCATCTGGATCGTGGCGCGCCAGCTCCGCGCGCGTTGGCGGAGTTGGGCGTTGCTGGCCGCGATCGTGGGTCTCACCGGCGCGCTCGTCCTGACCGCAGCCGCCGGGGCCAGGCGCACCGAGTCCGCCTACGGTCGCTTCCTCGCCGCCTCCAGCGCCGCCGACCTGCTGATCGCCCCGAACAACACGGGTTTTGGGGGCTACTACCCGGCGCTCGCCAAGCTCCCGGGCGTCGAGGCGATGGCGCCCGTGATCGGGGTGCAGGCCCTGCCGGTGAGCACGGGCGGGACGCTGCTGAACGCGCAGGTCTATGTGCCCGGCGATGGACGATTCGGCACGGTGGTCGAGCGTCCCCGGCTCCTCTCGGGCCGATTGCCCCTGGCGAATCGGGTCGACGAGGTGGCGCTCGACGTGAGCGGGGCTGCCGCGTTCCACGTCCACGTCGGCAGCAGCATCACGTTGGCGGCGATCCGTTCGTCAATACCCGGTGACCCGGCACACGGGCTGCCGCGCTTCCGGGAGAAGGTCGTCGGCATCTTCCTGACCCGTGACAACCCCGTGCCGATCAACCAGTCGGCGCAGCTCCCGAACGTCTACGCCTCACATGCCTTCTACGAGAAACTCGGGACCAATTATCGAGGCTTCGACGGGGCCTACGTGCGCCTCGGGCCCGGTGTGTCAGCGTTCCAGTTCGGCCGGCAGGCCGAGGCCCTGGCCAAGAAATTCCCGGCTGCGGGAGGAGACGTCTTCGTCGCCAATTTGAGCGACCAGGCGGCCCAGATCGAGCATGCCATCCGACCGGAGGCCATCGCGCTGGCCATCTTCGCCTTCCTCGTCGCTCTCACCGCGTTGGTGCTCATCGCCCAGGCTCGTGCTGCGCCAGCTCAGGTCGTCGAGGGACGATGTCATGACGCTGCGGGCGCTCGGCCTCAATCACCGGCAGTTGTGGTGTGTGCATCTGATGCAGGTGGCGGCCATGGCCGCAGTCGGTGCGTTGCTCGCGTTCGTCGGCGCCGTCCTCGCATCTTCGATCATGCCGCTCGGGCCGGCGCGGATGGCCGAGCCCAACCCCGGCATCGACGTCGACGGCGCGGTGTTGGGCCTCGGCTTCGTCTGCATCGTCGTCGTCCTGACCGCGGCCGTGGCGGTGCCCACATGGCGGTTGTGCTCGGGGACTCGTGCGGGCGGGAACCGCCGCGCCGCGCGTGTCGCGGGGCGGCGGATGGTTGGCGTGGCTGTCGAGCAGCGGAGCACCCCTGACGGCCTCGCTCGGCATCCGCGAGGCGCTCGATCCGGGTACCTCGCGTGGGGCCGTTCCCGTGCGCAGCGCGTTGGTCGGCACCATCTTGTCGATCACCATGGTCGTCGGGACCCTGACCTTCGGCGCCAACCTCGTCCATCTTGTGACAACGCCGTCGCTGTACGGGCAGACGTGGCAGGCCTCGGTCGACACCCAGTTCCAGGCCATTCCGCCGTCCTTCATGCAGCGCTGGGTGAACCACCGTCCCGGTGTCGTGGCCTGGTCGTCCGGGGACTTCGGAACGGTCGACGTCATGGGCTCCCAGGTTCCGGCCATCGGCCTGTCGCGCGGGAAGGGTTCGCTGGTCGGGCCGACGCTGGTGGCCGGTCGCTTGCCCACGGCCCGCGACGAAGTGGCCTTGGGGGCCTCGGTCCTCCGCTCGGTCCACCGGCAGGTGGGGCAGGACCTGCGGCTCAGCGTCAACGGTGTGCCGCGGACGATGCACATCGTGGGACAGGCGGTGTTCCCGGCGTTCGACCAGGGGAGCTTCACCTCGACCGACTTGGGGCTCGGGGCGGCCGTCACCGCAGCGGACCTCGCGCAGCCGGGGACTTCGGTGGCCGACTCCTCCGAGTTCCTGCTGGTGCGCTTTGCACCCGGTCCCGATCAGGCTCGTCAGGTGCGGAGCCTGAGCCGAGCCACCGCATCGTTCTGCTCCGAAGTCGATCAGAGCACCTGTTTCGTGACCGGGCAGGCTCCTTTCGACGTCGGGAACTACGCGCGCATCCAAGGCGTCCCGCAGTTCCTGGCCCTGGTGCTGGCCGTCCTCGGCGTGGGCGTGTTCGCGCAATTGATGATCGTCTGGGTCCAGCGCCGTCGTCGCGACATCGCCGTCCTCAAGACGATGGGATTCGTCCGTCGCCAGGTCCTCGCCCTCGTGACCTGGCAGGCGGCGACATTCGCCGCGGTTTCATTGCTCATCGGGGTTCCGCTGGGCATCTTTGCCGGTCGCGGCGCCTGGGCCCTTTTTGCGCGTGAGCTCGGGATCGACACGTCGTCGGTGGTGCCGGGCGCGCGCGTCGCGCTGTGTGTTCCCGTCGTCGTTGTGATCGCCATCCTCGTCGCGCTGGGTCCCGCATGGTTCGCCGCCCGCGTGCAACCGGCTCGGGCCCTGCAGACCGAATGACGCCCGGCATTGATCGTTCACGTCTTGCCGTACCCCGGCCTGCGACCGGCCAGCGCGCGAGTGAGGCGGCTCAGACGCTCACGCTCAGACCATGCGAGCCGGTGGCTGCCCATAGGCGGCCCCCCCTGGGTGGGCCACCGCCCTGGATCTGCCGCTCATCCCCTGGCCGGGACCTTCCTCGCCCGAGCTCCCCGCCCACGATGATTCTTGTTCATTGTTCGCGGTACCGTGAACGATGAACAGACGTTCGGATTTCGTGTCACGAGTGAACGGCTGATTTTACGGAGATTGGCGACGTCAACGATGCTTCCCATCCAGGGCTGAATTGGCCACGGGGTCGCCCAGGTACCGTCTGGCATGACGCAAAATCCCGAAGACGGCATGCCCCAGGACCCCGAGGATGAAGACCCCGCAACGCTGGTCCACCGGGCCGCCGCAGAAGCCCTCGCTGGCGGCCCGGTGACGCTCAGCGAGCTGGCCCGACGGCTGCGCAAAAGCGGTGCGCTGGATCCCTTTGACGTCGACGACGACGAATTCGATGACCCCTTTGACGACGACCTCGGAGACGATTCCGACGACGTCGAACTCCTCGACGAGATCCTGCTCGAGACCGACACCCTCTGGGTGAGCGATGGCGGAATGGTTGCCGTGGTCGCGCAGATGCTCGACGGTGCCGTCTTCAGCCGACGGCTAACCGAGCGCGAGCTCGCCTACGGCGTGCTCGATGCCTCTCCGGACCTCAGCGCCCCAGCGAGACGCTCGCCTCGTTTGCGGCGGACCTCTCGCAGCTCACCGGGAAGCTCGCCGCACCGGGCCTGTTCGTGCGAGCGGTGGAGTCCGAGAGGGCGGGTTCGGTCGTGGACGCAGAATCCCACCTGCGGGCAGCCGTGCTGGCCGACCCCGACTACGGGCCGGCTCTCGTCGACCTGGCCTGGTACGCGGCTGACCGGGGTGACGCCAAGCGGGCCGTCTCGCTCCTCCGAAGAGTCGGGGTGGACGACGACGATCCCGACCTGGAGTTCCTGCAGGCACGGATCGATGCCGCGACGGTCCGTGCAGGGCGCAACGATCCGTGCCCGTGTGGTTCGGGCCGAAAGTTCAAGGGGTGCTGCCTCAACGACCCCAAGGTGCCGCTGGAGGAGCGCGCCGGGTGGCTCTACCGCAAGGTCATGCAATTCACCCTTCGACCACAACGGCGCACTCTCGTAGCTGATCTCCTCGAACTTGCCGGCGAGGCCGGCAATCAGGAAATCGACGACGACGACCTCACGGCCATGCTGACCGATGTCGCCGCATTCGAGGGCGGAGCGATCGACGAGTTCGTGCAGGAGCGGGTCGACCTGCTCCCGCCGGACGAACGTCAACTGGCGCGCGGGTGGGTCGATTCCCGGCTGGCCCTCTGGGAGGTCGTCGAAGTGGAATTCGGGACGTCACTCACCGTCCGGGACACGCGGACCGGCGACCGGCTCGAGGTCGCCGAGCGCTCCGCGTCGCGCGCCCTTCGCCCGGGTGGCTACCTGCTGGCGCGCGTGGTGCCCGTAGGCGCGCAGCATCAGATCATCGGCCCACCCCTCGAAATCGGATTGCGTCACCGCGAATCTCTGCTCCGTCTCTTCGATTCCGATTCCGATTCCGATTCCGATCCCGGTGCCGAGGACGTGGCGTGCTGGCTCGGCGAGGCGTTTTCGCCGCCAAAATTGGCCAATCGGGAGGGCCAGGAGACCGTCTTCTGCCGTGCCGTCCTTCGCCCGGACGCGTCCCTTTGGGAGAACGTTGCCGCCTCCCTCGACGACCTCTACGGTGAGCCCGACGACGAAGGGACGTGGACCGAGAGGGCAACCCTCGAACGCGGCGAGAGCATCGTTCGTGGGTTCGTGCAACGTGACGGTGACACCCTGGTCGTCGAAACCAACTCCGTCGAACGCTTCGATCGGATGCTGCACGAGCTCCACGAAGTGGCGGCCGGCGGCTTGGAGATCCTCGCCGAGGAGCGGCTGCCCGCTGCTGAAGCGCTGGCCCGGCACCGGGAGGAGAAGGGCGACGCCAAGCCACCCGAATCATCCGACCTGTCGCCCGAGATGTCCCGGGCCCTGCGCGACATGATGCGCCAGAGGGAGGATGCCTGGCTCGATGAGAGCATCCCCGCCCTCGCCGGCTTGACGCCGCGGCAGGCCGCCGACGACCCCACCCGACGTGAGGACCTCCTGGCGCTGCTCAACGAGTTCGACCGGGACGAGGTCGACGAGACTTCCGGGTTCGTGACCTTCGACGTGACCCGGCTCCGGCAGCAGCTGGGCCTTTCCGCCCGGACGGAGGGCTGATCGGACAGTTGCTCCTGGCGTGCGGCCGGCGGGTCCCGGCCGGTGTCACAGCGTCGGGCATCATGCAGGGGTGCGCGTCCTCCACTCAGCCTGGCTGAGCGATGCCGAGCTCCTCGTTCTGTGGGCCGAGGACGGGAACGGGCCTCGCACGGCCGCACCACGTCGCGGCCGGCCACCCCGGCATCGGCGCCCGATCCCGCACCCGTACGCCCTCGGCCACGACGGCGTCCGCCTCGCTGCCGCCGAGGTGGGAGGGGTCGAGGCGGACGACCTCATCGTCAAGGCGGACGAGGTCGACCTCCTCCTCCGGCTGCCCGGCGGCGCGGCCGGTCCCACCGCTTCTCCGCTGCTCGAGGACGAGCCCGCACGCCCCGACGGCCCGGGCTCGTCACCGTCACCGGGGTTCGGCGAACTCCCGCCGGGGTGGACGACGCCGGGACTTGCCCTCCAACCCGGCGACGCGGCGCGTCTGGCCCTCGCCCTCTGCGCGGCGGACCCGTGGAGCGCAGTTGTCACGGGGGAGCCGGATGTCGCCCTCGCCACGGACCTCCGTTTCGCCGCCAGGGCCGCCGAGCTGGTCCTCGAGCTGCTCACCAGGGGTCGCGTCCTGCCCGATCTGGAGCTCACCACCACCGGTCGGCGGGCCCGATGGCGCCCACTGGTGGACCGCAACGACCGTGGGCGCATCGAAGCCCTCTGCTGGAACCTTCCGGCGTCGTTCACGTGTGCCGGGATGGCCGACGACGGCCACCGGGCCGGCACGGGGTCGGACCCGTCGGCACCGCCCGACGCGGTGCGCTCTTACATGTGGAGCGTGACCGACGCGCTGACGCGCCGCCTCCTGGCCGATCGCCCACCGGCCAAGCCACTACCCGGTCGCCGGCGCCGTCCGCAGGGCGCCGATGCTGTCGAAGCCTGGCTGGCCGCCCTGGCCTCACCGGTGGGCTCAGCCGGCCCGGGCATCTCCGAGGTCCTCGAGGTGCCCGCCGCCGTGGGTGAGTCGCTCGCCGAGGGGGTGCGGGCCTGGCACGCCACGGCGGACACGGCCGTCGAGGCGGTGCGGACCTGCTTCCGCATCCAGCCCCCCACTGTCGGCGACGAGAGCGAGGGCGAGGACGCCAGCCACCGGACCGGCCACCGGCCCGGCCACCGGGTCGGCGACGAGGAGGATGTCGATGGCGAACCGGGTCCGCCCCGGAGCCGGAAGGGGGGCCGTCGCCCCTCCGTGGCCGGCGAGGCGGACGACTGGCGGATTGAGTTCGCACTCCAGGCTGTCGACGACCCCAGCCTTTTCGTCCGGGCCCCGGCGGTGTGGGCCGACGGTCCCGAGCTGACGGCCCTGGAGCGTCACGTCGCGCACCCCGACGAGGTGCTCCTACGCGGCCTCGGGCTCGCGGCACGGCTCGTCCCCTCGCTCGGCTCCGCGTTGGCCACCGCGACGCCCTCTGAGCAGGTGACCGACGCCGCCGGCGTGTTGAGGTTCCTCCGCGAAGGAGCCCCGGTCCTCGAAGAGGCCGGCTTCGGGGTCCTGGCGCCGCCCTGGTGGCGCTCGGCCCGGACTCGGCTAAGCCTTCGCCTCAAGGCGAAGACCCGCCCCGCCGCCGCGTCGTCGGGCACCGCCATCGGGCTGGACGGCCTGTGCGACGTCCGTTGGGAGGTCGCGCTCGGCGACGATCGACTCGATCTCGCCGAGCTCCGCGCGTTGGCGCGCCTGAAGCAGCCGCTGGTCCGGGTGCGCGGCCAATGGGTGGAGCTGCGCGCGGGGGACATCGAGGCGGCGATCGCCGCGGTCGGGAAGAAGGGGACCGCGACCCAGATGCCCGCCGGCGACGTCCTGCGCGCCGGCACTGGGCCTCACGGCGACCTCCGACGGCGACGGCGCCCTGCCCGTCACCGAGGTAGAAGCCGACGGCTGGCTCGGCGGCCTCCTGGCCGGGGCCGAGGACCGCCGGCTGCAGTCCCGGCCCACTCCGGACGGGTTCGCCGGGGAGCTTCGTCCCTATCAGGAGCGCGGCCTCGGGTGGCTGGCCTTCCTCGGCGACCTCGGGCTCGGGGCCTGCCTGGCCGACGACATGGGGCTCGGGAAGACGGCACAACTCCTCGCCCTGCTGGTCGACGAACGGGCCCTCGTCAATGGGTCCCCTGGCCCGACCCTCGTCGTCTGCCCCATGTCGCTCGTCGGCAACTGGCAGCGCGAGACGGAGCGGTTCGCCCCGGAGCTGTCGGTGTACGTCCACCACGGGCCCGACCGGCTCGACGGCAGCGCGTTCACCCGGCGGGCCAAGAAAGCGGACCTGGTGCTCTCGACGTACGGCCTCGCCGCGCGCGACCAGCAGCTCCTCGCCACCGTCCCCTGGCGGCGCCTGGTCCTCGATGAGGCGCAGCAGATCAAGAACAGCGTGGCCCGCACCACCCAGAGCGTGCGGGCCATCCCGGCCGAGCGACGGATCGCCATGACGGGGACACCGGTGGAGAACCGCCTGGCCGAGCTCTGGTCGATCATGCAGTTCCTCAACCCGGGCCTGCTGGGTTCGGAGAAGTCCTTCCGCGAGCGCTTCGCCATCCCGATCGAGCGGAGGGGGGACGACGAGGCTGCCGCCCGTCTCCGCCGCGTCACCGCACCGTTCGTGCTGCGCCGGTTGAAGACCGACCGGACGATCATCGCCGACCTCCCGGACAAGATCGAGATGAAGGAGTTCTGCACGCTGACCCGCGAGCAGGCCACGCTCTACCAGGCCGTCGTCGACGACATGCTGGACCGCATCGACAATTCAGAAGGGATGGAGCGGCGTGGCCTGGTCCTCGCCACCATGATGAAGCTCAAGCAGGTGTGCAACCACCCCGCCCACTTCCTGGCCGACGGCTCCGCCCTGCCCGGCCGCTCGGGCAAGTTGACCCGCCTGACCGAGGTGCTCGAAGAGGCGATCCAGGAGGGCGACCGGGCCCTCGTCTTCACCCAGTTCACCGAGATGGGCGACATGCTGGAGCGCTACCTGCGCCGCCATCTGGCCTGCGAGGTGCTCTGGCTTCACGGCGGGGTCCCCAAGAAGAAGCGCGACGCCATGGTGGAGCGCTTCCAGGGCGCCGACGGGCCCGCCCGTGTTCCTGCTGTCCCTGAAAGCCGGGGGCACCGGGCTCAACCTCACCGCGGCGACGCACGTGGTGCACTTCGACCGCTGGTGGAACCCGGCCGTCGAGAACCAGGCGACGGACAGGGTCTTCCGGATCGGGCAGCACCGCAACGTGCAGGTGCGCAAATTCATCTGCGGGGGCACGCTCGAGGAGCGGATCGACGCCATGATCGAGGCCAAGCGGGCGCTGGCGGAGCGTATCGTCGGCTCGGGGGAGGGCTGGGTCACCGAGATGTCGACCGAGCAACTGCGCGAGGTCATCGCCCTGTCGGCCGACGCGGTGGGCGAGGACTGATGCCGGCGCGGCGAGAACCCGAACGGCGGCCGGCTCGCCGGCAGCCCCGCCCGCCCGCACCGCGCGGCGACGGCTGGTGGCCCCCGACGTCCGTCCCGATCCCGGTGGAAGGAGGGCTGCAGGCCCGCAGCCGGCGCGGTGCGATCGGGGAGACCTGGTGGTCGCAGCGTTTCATCGCGGTGCTCGAGTCCTTCGGGATGGGCAGCCGCCTCCAACGCGGCAAACGCTACGCCCGTACCGGTCAGGTGGTGGCGATGGACATCGGGCCGGGGCAGGTGAAGGCGTCGGTGCAAGGGTCACGGACCCGGCCGTACCGGGTCTTCATCGAGACGCGCACCCTCACGGGGGCTGAGTGGGATGCGGTCGAGAACGCCATGGCGTCGAACGCCGCCTTCGTGGCGCCGCTGTTGGCCGGCGACATGCCCCACGAGATCGAGACGGTGTTCGCCGGCTCGTCGGGGTCCCTGTTTCCTGCATCAACCGCCGACCTCGATGCCGCGTGCTCCTGCCCCGACTGGGAGAACCCGTGCAAGCACATCGCCGCCGTGTTCTTCCTCCTGGCCGAGGCCTTCGACGACGATCCGTTCTTGATCTTCGCCTGGCGCGGTCGGAACAAGGAGGAGCTGCTCGCCGGCCTGCGGGCTCGTCGCCGGCGCGCCGGTCCCATCGACGGTGACGCCGGTCCCGAGTCGGTCGAGGAGACGGACGATGGAGCGGTCGGGCCGTTCGGCTGGCCCCTGGCCATGCGCGAACCGGATCCGACTCCCTGGTCGCCGGACGGCGCGGAGTGGTGGGGACGGCCCGCCGAGCTGGCTGCACTGGAGATCCGTCCCCGCCTGGCCGTCGCGCCGGACCTGGTGCTCCGCCAGCTCGACACGGCTGCACTCGGTGACGAAGGCGGACGGATCATCGAGGGGCTCCGTCCTCTGTACGAGGCGATCACGGGGGGTGCGGCGGCGCTCGCCCTCGGCGAGGAGTCATAGGACCGGACGCCGACGAGGACCAGTTGGACCGGACGCCCACCCGAGTTCACGCCCCACCTCGGGCGCACCGAGATCCACGCCATGTCGTATGGCCCAACCGTGCGGATGATGGCCCACCCGGCCGCCGTCGAGCCCCTCGGGCAGCCAGGCGGTGGTCGTGGATGGGGCGTGTGGTGCGGCCCGAGGAGTTCAGGGTCGTCGCGCAGGGAGCAGAGAAGGACAGAATGCGAGAGTGATCAGCTACGACGAGACAAGCGCCGAGCTCACCGGACCGGGCCGGACATTCGAACTGGGTCAGGACGTCATCGACGGCATCCCCTATCGGGTCTTCAAGAACGCCCCGTCCACCCTGGTCGACGTCTTCGCCTCCTCCCGGGAGGACGAGTCGACCTTCCTCGTCTACGAGGACGAGCGCTGGTCGTTCAAGGAGACCGCCCGCCACATCGACGCCCTGGCGCACACGCTGGTGCACACCTTCGGTGTCCGAAAGGGCGACCGGGTGGGCATCGCCATGCGCAACCTGCCCGAGTGGATCGTCTCCTTCGCCGCCATCCTGTCCATCGGTGGTGTCTCCGTCTCCTTCAATGCCTGGTGGACGGAGAGCGAGCTCGACTACGCCCTCGAGGACTCCGGCGCGGTGGTGCTCATCGCCGACGGCGAGCGTGTCGAGCGTGCGCACGGTCCCGCCGCGCAACGCCAGGTCCCGGTCATCGCGGCCCGCGTAACCGGCGGGGAGCCGCTCCCCGGCGGGGTGCAGCGGTACGAGGACGTCATCACCCTGGGTGATCCGATGCCCGCGGCGGTCGTGCTGCCCGAGGACGACGCCACCATCCTCTACACGTCCGGGACGACCGGGTTTCCCAAGGGGGCGGTGTCGACCCATCGGGCGGTGACGCAGGCCCTCATGGCCTTCTGGGCCCGTGCGGCCATCGAGGCGGCACGCCAGGGTCGGGACCGGTCCACGGGCGTCGACGGACCCCCGCGACCCACCTTCATCCTCATCGTCCCGCTCTTCCACGTCACCGGCTGCGTGCCCGTCATGCTCTCGTGCTTCGGCCTGAAGATGAAGCTCGTGATGATGTACCGCTGGGACGCCGAGGTCGCACTCCGGCTGATCGAGGCCGAGCGCGTCACCTCCTTCGTCGGCGTCCCCACCCAGAGCTGGGACCTGCTCGAGAGCCCCGCCTTCTCCAAGTACGACACCTCCTCGCTCGCCACCATCGGCGGTGGGGGAGCTCCGGCGCCGGTCAAGCTCGTCGAGCGGGTCGAGGATTCCTTCTCCGGAGGTCGGCCCAACATCGGCTACGGCATGACCGAGACCAACGGCTTCGGGCCGGGCAACAGCGGTGACGACTATGTGGCGCATCCGTCCTCCACCGGCCGGGCGAAGATGACCATTGTCGACATCGAGATCCGGGATCGTCACCGACAACCGGTGCCGGCGGGGAGCCGGGGTGAGATCTGGATGAAGGGACCCAATCTCATCCGCGGGTACTGGAACAAGCCCGAGGCAACGGCCGAAGTCCTCGTCGACGGGTGGCTGGCGACGGGTGACCTGGGGCGAATCGACGACGAGGGCTTCCTCTACATAGAGGATCGGGCTAAGGACATGGTGATCCGGGGTGGCGAGAACGTGTACTGCGCCGAGGTCGAGAGTGCCATCTACGAGCATCCCGCCGTGTACGAGGCGGCGGTGTTCGGTGTGCCCGAGGAGCGCCTCGGTGAAGAGGTCGCGTGCGTCATCAATCTTCGACCCGGAGCGACCCTCGAGGCCGAAGAGCTGCGGCGGTTCCTGACCGGAAAGCTGTCGTCCTTCAAGGTTCCGAGCCGGATCGCGTTCAGCGGGGATCGGCTGCCCCGGAGCGCCTCGGGCAAGATCCTGAAACGAGAACTGCGTGACACATACTTCGACTCCGCGGGGTAATCCGGAGCCCTCGGTCGAGGTATCGCCGACGCCGCTCAGGTCCGCTCCGTTCGATGCGGGGTCGGTGTCGATCCGGCTCTACCCGCACAACGAGCTTCCTGCCGATGGCATCGTCCGCGAGCTCTGCGCACAAGCCGGCCTCGCCCTCGAGGGTGGGTTCGACGGCGTCATGACGAGCGAGCACCACGGGGGATTCGCCGGCTACATGGCCCAGCCGCTTCAGATGGCCTCCTTCATATTGGAGGAGCGCGCGACCGGGTGGGCCGCGGCGGCTCCGCTCCTCCTGCCGCTGCGGTCCACCGCCCTCGTCGCGGAGGAGGTCGCCTGGCTCCGGGCTCGCCACCCGGGTCGGGTCGGGCTCGGCGTGGCGGCCGGCGCCCTACCGCTGGACTTCGAGGCCTCCGGCGTCAGCCAGACCGAGGCCGTCGATCGCTTCAAAGTGGAGCTCCCCCGGCTCGTGGCCATGCTCCGCGGCGAGGAGTTGGGGGACCTCGAGGGGGACCCCGCGCTCCTGGCCTGCCGAGCGGCTCCGGTCCCGGTGCTCAGCGCGGCCGTCTCGGTCGCCGCCGCAGTCCGCGCCGCCCGGTGCGGAAGCGGGATTCTGATGGAGGGAATGTCCCCGCCGGAAAGACTCGCCCGTCTGACGCGCGCCTTCGACGAGGCCGGTGGGACGGGTTCCAAGGTCCTGATTCGTCGCGCCTGGCTGGGTCGGGTGCAGTCCGGGCTCGTGGACAGCCAGCGGGCCGTCTACGAGAGCTACGCCGAGCGCGCGACCTTCTTCGGCGAGGACCAGACCATCGCATCGCAGGATCCCGATGAGGTGGTGCAGCGGCTCACGGCCACCATGCGAGAGGTCGGGGCTGACGCCCTCAACCTCCGAGTGCAGCTTCCCGGCATGGCGCCGAAGGACGTCCGGGAGCAGATCGTCCGTATCGGGTCGACGGTCGTCGGGCCTCTGAAGGAGGATCTTGCCCGTGCCGATATCGGGCGCCCGCGCAGTTAGCGGATCGGCGTCCAGCCACTCGAGAGGTGGTTCCCACCGTCGACGTCGAGAGTGATACCGGTGATCTGCCGGGCGTCGTCAGAGAGAAGGAAACAGACCGCGGCCGCGATGTCCTCGGCTTCGGTCAGCCGGCCCAGGGGGAGCGCCGAGCCGGCGCCCGCACCCCCGTCGCCCTTCCAGATCCCACGGGTCGCCGTGGTGCGCACGAGCCCGGGGCTCACGGCGTTCACTCGAACCCCTTGCCCGGCCAGATCCGCCGCGATGGTGCGCGTCATGGCGTTCAGCGCCGCCTTGGCTGCCGCGTACGACACCATGGCCGATGTCGTCTTACGCGGTGATCCGCTCGAAATGGTCACGACCGAGCCGGCGCGGTCACCGAGTCCACGGGCCAGGGCGGCCCGGATCAGCGCGAGGCCGGGCCAGGTGTTGAGCCGGAACGTCTCGAGCAGCTGTTCCTCGCTGATGGTGTCGAAGGATCGGGGGTAGGGGGCGCCCCCCAGCGTGCTGACGAGCAGGTCGATGCGGCCGAACGCCTCGATCGCCCGGTCGGTGAGCAGCGCCGCAGCGGCTTCGGTGTCCATGGAGCCGGCCACACCGACGGCCTCGAGCCCTTCTGCGTGCAGAGCCGCCTCTGTCGAGGCAACCCGGTCCTCGTCGCGACCGTTGATGACCACCGACGCGCCCTCTCTCGCCAGGCGGAAGGCGCAGGACCGGCCGATGCTCGGATCGGCCGTCGACCCCGTGACGATGGCGACCCGGCCGGAGAACCGGGTCGGGCTCTGCACGGAGATGGCCTCAGTGTGCGCATCCGCGACCCCGTCAGCTGATCCCATGTCCAGCATCTTGTCCCAGGATCTGAATCGACTGCCATGCGTCAGCCTCGGCGATCGTGGGTTTGGCCGTGACACTCCCGCCTATGATGGGACCCACTTATCCAGACGAGCTGAGACACCTGGGTCACTGACGCTCACCAACCGGCCGCAAGGCACGGTGGCAAGGCCAGGTTCGATGAGGAGACCATCATGGTGTCGAAGACACTGGCGTCGCTTGACGTATGGCTGGCGCTGGCCGAGGAGGTGCTGGCTGAGCAGAACGCGCTCCGGGAGACGGAACCTGAGTCGGGAGAACCGGACGTTTTCGACCAGCTCTCGTTCTTCCCCCGATGTGGATCGATCACCTGAGGTGACGGTTCCTCGGGCGCGATCCGCCCGAGTTCACTAGGTTTTTCGGCAGGCGATCGGAAGGGGTGGGGAATATGGCAACCGTCGAGACCGTCCGGGGTCCGATCGATACCGCCGAACTCGGGCCGACGTACATGCACGAGCACGTCTTCGTGCTCGACTCGGACGTGCAGCAGAACTACCCCGCCGAGTGGGGCAGTGAGGACGACCGCGTGGCCGACGCCGTCGGCAAGCTCAAGGCCCTCGCGGCCCAGGGGATCCGCAGCATCGCAGATCCCACGGTCGTCGGCTTGGGTCGCTACATCCCCCGCATCCAGCGCATTGCCGAGCAGGTGCCGGAGCTGAACATCATTGCCGCCACCGGCTGCTACACCTACGACCAGGTGCCGTTCTTCTTTTTCTACCGGGGCCCCGCCCTCTCGGCGGCGCTGGGCACGGAGGTGCCCGACCCGATGGTGGACATGTTCGTCGCCGACATCACCGAGGGCATCGCAGAGACGGGGATCAAGGCCGCCTTCCTCAAATGCGCCATCGACCACCAGGGAATGACCGACGGGGTGGCCCGGGTGATGCGGGCGGTGGCCCGGGCTCATCGCGCCACCGGAGCTCCCATCACCGTGCACACCCACCCGGGCTCTCAGACCGGCCTGGCTGTAAAGGCACTGTTGTGCGACGAAGAGGGCGTCGACCCCACCCGAGTGGTGCTGGGTCACTCCGGCGACAGCGAGGACGTCGACCATCTGAGCGCCCTGGCTGACGAGGGCTTCATCCTCGGCATGGACCGCTTCGGGCTCAACGTGGAAACGACCTTCGAGGCCCGGGCCGACACGGTGGTGGCGATGTGCCGCCGTGGCTACGCCGATCGCATGGTGCTGGCCCACGACGCGGCTTGCTACATCGACATGATCGACCCCAACGTGCTGGCCATGCTGACCCAGTGGAGCTACCTCCATATCCACGACGAGGTACTGCCCTACCTGCGTCAGCACGGCGTCAGCGAGGATCAGATCAACGCCATGCTGGTGGAGACGCCGCGCAGCTACTTCGAACACAACGCCGCGTACTGAGGCGGCACCTCAGGGCTGTCGGCCGACGGCCATCGGATGAGCAGGCGCGGCATCCTCGATGGAAGGAAGCAGGCTCGCGTGCTGGTCGAGCCACTCACGGAGTGCCGCGGTGGCGCGGACGTCGTCCTCGTTGTAGTCGAGGATCCATCGGCGCGCCTCGGAGCGAAGAGCGGGGTCATCGTCCGCTGTCGCCTCGACGTAGCGGACCATGGCCATGTCACCGCCGACGTCGTCTCCCCGCCACGAGAACCCGGCCAGGGGGGCAACCGTCTTGAGGCCCATGGTCGGAAGGCCCGTGACGAGCTGGTCTCGCACGATGGGCAGCAGGTCGACCCACTGCTCGGACCGGATGAAGTCTTCGATTTGTTCCCCAAGCCCGCAACGGGCCGCCAGGCGGCGCAGCTGCCCGTTCTCGGCCCCCTGGCTGTAGCAGTAGGCGCGGAACGTGACTCCTCTTCGTGCCGCCCGGGTCCGGAGGTCTGAGAACCATTCCCAGAAACCGACAAAGGCCTCGATCTCCCCGACAGCGGTATCGGGGTCCCACGAAAAGAAAGGGATGAAACTCGACGACTCAGAGCCGGCGGCGCCCCGGACGTCGAGCAGCGTGCCCCAGAGATAGCAGCCCCCGTTCACGTTCTCCATGTCCACATCGACCTCGATGTCGGCCCGGGGCACGACAACCTGGTCGACCCCGCGCCGGCGATAGGCCGGAGAGGGCCCGATCCGCGCCCTGGCGTTGTCGATCTGCTGGGGAAGGTCGCCGAGGTCGGCATCGCCGAAGCTCGCAGTCCGCGGGTCGATGAGTGCAACATCTGCAGCCGTTGCGATGCCCTCGGCCACCAGCTGCTCCGCCTGCACGGGTCGTCCGCTCAGCAGGTCCGTCACCGGAGTCGACGGGCCAGCGGCACGCGCCGTGTCGGCGAGATGTTGCAGATCGACTCCGGCCGCGATCAGCCGGGCGGTGCGGGAGTCGAGGGAAGCTAACTCCTGCAAGGTGGTCACGCCCCGGGCGAGGTACGTGAACCGCTTCTCTACTGTCATCCGCGGCAGGAGACTGACGTCACCCGACGCCTCCATCTGCTCGAGGCACCAGTCCTGCCACCCACACCCGTCGCACTCGGGCACGGCGATCGGTTCGGCCAGGAGGGCTGCCGTCGGATCCGTCAGGTGAGTGAGAGTCGCGTCGATCACCGACAGGCGATGCGCGAACTCGAGGTCGTAGACCTCCATGATCGAGAGCAGTCGTTCGGGCGGATCTTCGATGTACGCGCTCGGATGCCACAAGGGCAGGTCGAGGTCGTACCAGACGACCCTCTCCTCCCGGCCGACGATGCCTGCCCAGCGGCCGAGCGAAAATGCTCGGCCGGATGCCTCGAGCATCCGTTGATAATGGGCCAACTGGAGGGCATCGGACCACCGCCACTTGGCCACCAATGCAGTGTCCGGTTGGAAGGCTCCGAGGAACAGGGCCTCGAGCTCGGAAGTGATCGCAGGTACGCCGTCTTCTTTGGTTCTGCGTTCGAGCGTCTTGTGGTGCTTCACGTCGACGGGTAGATAACCGCCGGCCGCGGCGCTCAGCGAGAAGGCATCCGAACGGACGAGGAGGTCAGGCTCGCCCACCCGGAGGGCCATCCGGTCGACCGGCAACCGGCCGCCCATCACAAGAGGGACGCCATCGTCCATCGCCGCAACGGTCGCCGCCTCGCGGGCGCTTCTCGGCAGGCTCTCGTCCATGACGACGGCGTCAGGGACCGCTCCCGCCAGACGCTCGAAGACGGCGGCCTCGAAGTCCCTCCCCTCGTCCCCCAGCATGGAGATGAACGAGGAGGCCGGCAAGGGCTCACACGGGTGCAGCACGTCCAGTTGCACCCTCTGCGGGCACCGTTTGGCCAAGTAGCTCCCCTGCGGGGGTACCTCAGTCATGGCAACGGCTTGGGTGTTGCACGGGACGAATGCTACGACGCGCCTGTGTCAACGGCCTCCGGCTGAGGGCTGTGGCGGCGCACGAACTCCTTGACCGCATGGAGCTCCCCGGGGCATCACACCGGTGTCGGAGTCGGGGGCGACGAGGAGGCTGGGCGTGTCGAGGTTGGCTGCCCGCTCCAGCGTCGAGCCTGGGCTGGCAGGCCCCACACCGTGGATCTGACGGCGCGGCGCAACTCCGTCCCTCCCCGCCGCGGACCGGACCACTGCGGCGGCTGACCGACTACGTGTGCTTGAAGACGACGGTGGCGACCAGCCACGGTGTGCTGGCACCGGTGCCGAACGAGGCGTTGGGCGTCGATCCGAGCGCGACCGCCTCGTCCTCGACTGCGAACTCCATGTCCGAAGTCGCCGACACGTTGACCCGGGAGGTGAAACCCGATCCGGTGGTGATGGTGTCCCCGAAGCCGGAGTCGCTGTAGAAACCGATCGCGAGCTCACCGCCGGCCGTGGTGGCGGCCGTCGGCCCCGAGGACACGGTGGCGGCCCCGCTCGTGGTTCCGGTGGCGCTGGCCAGCTGGTCGACGGCGGCGGCGCCGGCCGCCGTCGAGAGCCCGGCGTACTCGAGCACCGTCGCCCCGACGTCAGCGGACCCGGACGCGGTCACCTTCACCACAGGCTTCGTGCCGCCCCCCGCGGTGATGGGCGCCGACCAAATGGAAAGCTCCGTCTTGTCCGAGGCGGTGAAGTGGAGCAGCTCGGTGTAGGTGTTGCCGGCCGAGTCCGTGACGGTCTTGGCCGTGCGGGTCGGGCTGCCCCAGATTCCGACCATGACCACCAGCCGATTTCCAGCAGTCACGTTCGTGGTGGGCGTGAGAGAGACCGATGTGGCGCTGGTCTTGTGCGCGCTGACAGCCTGAACGTACACGGGAGTCGTCGGCGCCGTGGGCGTCACCGACGGTGAGGGTGACGACGCGGGACCCGTCCCGGCCACGTTCACCGCTTGCACCGTGAAGGTCACCGCTACTCCATTGGTCAGTCCCGTGAGCGTGGTCGAGGTGGCCGGCGGATTCGGCGCGACCCCGTTGACCGTCGCGCTCTGCCCCGAAGAGGCCGTCACCACGTAGGAGGTGATCAGGCTCCCTCCGTTGGAGGCCGGGGCCTGCCACGACACCGCGGCCTGGTTGTTCCCGGGGACTGCGGTCACGTTGGTGGGCGCACCCGGCAGCGTCGGCCCCGAGGGCGTCACCGACGGTGAGGGTGACGACGCGGGACCCGTCCCGGCCACGTTCACCGCTTGCACCGTGAAGGTCACCGCTACTCCATTGGTCAGTCCCGTGAGCGTGGTCGAGGTGGCCGGCGGATTCGGCGCGACCCCGTTGACCGTCGCGCTCTGCCCCGAAGAGGCCGTCACCACGTAAGAGGTGATCAGGCTCCCTCCGTTGGAGGCCGGGGCCTGCCACGACACCGCGGCCTGGTTGTTCCCGGGGACTGCGGTCACGTTGGTGGGCGCACCCGGCAGCGTCGGCCCCGAGGGCGTCACCGACGGTGAGGGTGACGACGCGGGACCCGTCCCGGCCACGTTCACCGCTTGCACCGTGAAGGTCACCGCTACTCCATTGGTCAGTCCCGTGAGCGTGGTCGAGGTGGCCGGCGGATTCGGCGCGACCCCGTTGACCGTCGCGCTCTGCCCCGAAGAGGCCGTCACCACGTAGGAGGTGATCAGGCTCCCTCCGTTGGAGGCCGGGGCCTGCCACGACACCGCGGCCTGGTTGTTCCCGGGGACTGCGGTCACGTTGGTGGGCGCACCCGGCAGCGTCGGCCCCGAGGGCGTCACCGACGGTGAGGGTGACGACGCGGGACCCGTCCCGGCCACGTTCACCGCTTGCACCGTGAAGGTCACCGCTACTCCATTGGTCAGTCCCGTGAGCGTGGTCGAGGTGGCCGGCGGATTCGGCGCGACCCCGTTGACCGTCGCGCTCTGCCCCGAAGAGGCCGTCACCACGTAAGAGGTGATCAGGCTCCCTCCGTTGGAGGCCGGGGCCTGCCACGACACCGCGGCCTGGTTGTTCCCGGGGACTGCGGTCACGTTGGTGGGCGCACCCGGCAGCCGTCGGCGGTCCGGTCGGAGCGGGAAGGAAGTCCACGTTCGAGGCCAGCCAAGTCGTGCTCGCACCCGTCCCGAAGGTGGCGGCCGGTGTTGCCCCCTGGCCCACGACAGCGTCCTCCATCAGCAACTCGATGTCCGCGGTCGGGGACACGTTGGCGCGCGAGGTGAAGCCGCTGCCGGCGGTGAGCGAGTCACCGAAACCCGAGTCGACGTAGGAGCCGACCGCCAGGTCGTTGGGGCCGCTGGTGGCCGGCGTCGCTCCCGACGAGACGGTCGCCGCTCCCGAGGTCTTCCCGGTCGCATGGGAGGACTGATCGACGGCCGCCAACCCGGCGGCCGGGGACAGGCCGGCGTACTCCAACACCCCGAGCCCGATGTCGGCGGACGACGTGGCCGTCACCGATACCGTCAGCGGCCCGCCACCGTTCGTGACCGGCGCCGTCCAGATCGACTCGTCGGTCTTGTCCGAGGCAGTGAAGTGGGTGACCTCGGTGTAGATGTCGCCGGCCGAGTCCGTGACGGAGGCGGCCGTAGGCCCGCTGGTGGCCCACATGCCGACGGTGACGATCATCCGCGCACCGGCTACGACGCCCGACGAGGTCGTCGCGCTGAGCACGCTGGCACCGGGGGTATCCGCGGTGGCCGCCTGGACGTAGGTCGGTGTGCTCGGGGTCGCCAGCGGCGTGACCGGCGGGGATTGAGCGCTCGGCGAGGCGGCGCCGGCGGGGTTCGAGGCGGTCACCGTGAAGGTGTATTGCGAGCCAGGCGTGAGTCCTCCGACCACGGCGGTCGTGGCCGCCGGCGTGCCGGTCACCGTGGCGGTGGTGGTTTGCTGCACGCCGTTGAGGTACGGCGTGACGGTGTAGGTGGTCACCGGGCCCCCGCCGGTCGGGGCCGTCCAGGAGACCGAGGCCGAGCCGAAGCCCGGTGTGACCGCCACGTTGGTGGCCGGTCCGGGCGCGGGCGAGGGCGTGTAGACCACGTCGACCCAGTAGTTGTCGCCCACATCGAGGTTGCTCGGGAAGGCGGTCGAGCTCGCGTAGGTGAAGACGCCGTTGCCGACCGAGGCCGGGCCGTGGAGCGCGTGCAGGGGAGGGCTGTCGACCATGCTCGGGCCGGCGGCCATCACCTGCGGCGGCCCGTAGAAGTAACTGACGTCGTCGGAGTAGTGACCCTTGGGCGCGAAGTAGGAGGCCACGTAGGTGGTGCCCGGCACCACCGGGACCGGCTTCGAGAAGCTCACCTGCTGCCAGCCCGACGCCGTCTCGCCGGAGAAGGTCGCCTGTGCGAGCAGCTGGCCGGTCGAGGACCACAGTGAACCCACATGGGTCCCGGTGTTGGCGGTCGCCTTGTAGAAGCGGAGGCCGTTGATGGTCCCGAAGGTGTCGGTCGTGAACTTGACGCCAAGGTTGACCGCCGCCGCGTCTCCCCCGTCGACCGTCGTCGGGGTGACCGCGTTCCCCCAGATGGAGCAGGGGCAGTTGACGTTGACGGTGGAACCCGGACCGGGCGTCTCGAGGTTGCCGCTGTCGTCGACCGCGCGCGACAAAACGGTGGTGCTCGGGCTGCCGTGCGCCACCCAGGAATACGACCAGGTGACCGAGGTGCCGGCTGGGCTCATCGACGTCACCGGGTGCCAGGTCTTGCCGTTATCGATAGAGACCTCCACGCCGGCCACCAGGCCGCCTCCCGCGTCGGTGGCGGTGCCCGTGATGGCCACGGAGCTGCCGTCAGTGATGGTGCTGCCCGAGATGGGGCTCGTGATGGTCGAGGTCGGGGGCGTGGTGTCGGTGGAGGGCGAACCAGGGACCAGTCCGCTGAAGAGCGTGGCCGGTTGCACGCCCATCTCCGAGAACAGGTTGATCACCATCTGCTGCATGTTGGGATCGGCCGGCCGGCCGCTGAGGGTGCCGTTCACAAGCCCCCACGAGTACTGGACCGTGCCGGCCCCGAAGACCAGGGCGCCGCTGGGGTTGCGGTAGAGGCTCAGGCTGTGGGTGATGGTCGCGGGCGCGACGTTGGTGCCGTAGTCGTCGAAGGCTTGGGGCACGCTGACGACCGTCTTCGACAGGTCGAACTCGCCGGGCGGTCGGAAGCCGTTGTCCGAGTCTGAGTCCCATTCGTAGCCAATGATGTCTGCGCCGGGATCGAGGGTGAGCGATTGGCTGCCTGTCAGCTTCGCCACGGCTGTGTTCCGCCAGATGCTGAGCTTGGCGTAGGCGGCGGGAACTACCAGGTCGGCGCTGCCGTAGTTGACCTGGAAATACTGGCCTGTCGTGGCATTGCCCGGCAGACCACCGTCTGCCGGCGGACTGAAGCGCGGATCCGCCCAGGCCCCGGTCCAGGTCCCGGGGTCCTCGGGATCGGTCGGGGCGTTGAAGTGGGTCTCCTTGTAGGTGATGAGTGTCCGCTCGGGAGTGTTGGAGCCGTCCTGGCTGGCGCCGTAGCGGGTCTTCCAGAACATCTCGTTGCCGCTGAAGAAGGCGGCGTTCAGCCCGCCGTCGATCGCCGTCTGCAACGCCGCCCGCTGGTTGCCCGACCAGTACTCATCATGACCCGAGTCCAAGAAAACTTTGTGGTTTGCCAGCAGCTGGCTTCCGTCGGCGTCGAGGTCGGTCGATGCGATGTAGCTCACGTCGTAGCCGTTGCCCTCGATGAACTCGATCATGGGGAGCTCGGTGGTCGTGAACCAGCTGCCGCTGGCCGTGCCACCGGTAGGCAGCGCCTGGCCGTCGTCCTCGGCCGTGTGCCAGGGCCGGTTGTACGACACCGCGAACGCGCCTTGGTAGCCCTGCGGGCTGCCGGGAGGGCAGACGGGTTTGGTGTCGGACGAGAACGGCGCCGGGGGCGGAGAACCGGCACATTGGTAGAGGCTGTTGCCTCCCCAGGTGTTGTAGGCCTCTTGGGTCGCGTCGTCCACCTCATACACGATGTTGCTGTGATTCCCGTCGTTACGCACCACGAACGGGATCTCGCTCTTGCCGCCGGTGTCGTTGCGCACGAGCTCGGCCAAGTAGTACCCGCTGACGGCGGTGGACGGGACCGTCCACGACGTCGACACCGCCCAGTTGCCGCAGTCGATCAGCCCCGTTGCTGCGTAGCTGAGGCAGGCGGGCTGCGTCTGGGGTTGAGACGCGGACGGCTGGATGTTGGTTGTCACCAAGCGTGCGCCGTCGCCCCCGTAGTAACCGAGTCTGAGGATGTTCATGTGCCACGCCGACGCGGTGGTCTGGACCTTGAAATTCTCGGTCTGGCCCGCGTTGACGCTCATAGCGGTGGCGAAGCCCTGGATCGTCGCGTCCCCCGAGGTGTTGAGCATCCAGTCGCTAGGCGGGTCACCCGGCAGGGTGTTCTCACAGGCGACCGGGTTGACGACGGGCGGTCCACACGGGCCGCCCGCGGCCACGGCATCCGCGTGGAGCACGACCGTGCACACGGTCGTCGTCAGAATCGTCGCCAACAACCCGACTATCGCCGGGAACCGCCACATCCGGAACATGCCGAACCTCCCCACCTCGATGCGCCACGAGAGTCGTGAAACGGCGGCCTGCCGTCCGGGCGGCCAGAAAATTCGAGCCACGCCCGTTCGGTCAGACCGACGAAATCGCTTCTACGAGCGCCTCTGCGCCGCCGAACGCACTACGCCGAGCGGAACATTTGTCTCACTCATGTCTGACTGGAACAGCTTGTGTGATGGCCGTTTCAAACCTCTCCTCGGTCGACGCAGGAGCGCGCCGTCAGAGTTGCCGATAGCAGCCAGTCGCCAACGTCCGCCTTTCCTCTGAGAATCCCGCCGGATTCCGCCGACGGCAGTGTAGGCCCGTTGCGGAAGGACCCACAAGACCAAATGAAGACCGCGGTTCGGGTGGGCGTTCGGAGCCTGACCAACAGCTGAGCGTGCCCAGCCGACTGCGATCCCGGGCTGGTCGCGGGCCTCGTCCATCCGACCCCTCGGTCTCGGTGAGAGGACGGGGAGGGCACGCGTGAGCCCGCAGAGAGGAGCGAGGGCGGAATCGACGCGGTGTTCCCGGGTCGTGGCCCAATGGATGTCGACGGCCAACTGGGCGATGCGGACTCCACATCGTGGACGCCGAAGTCGTCGAACCCGTCGACGTCATGTCTCCCCGTTGAGCTCCGGGGCGTTCACCAACCCGGCGACGTCAAAAAAGTGGTCGGGTGTTCAGGCCAACGATCGGCTACCGGCGAGATCAGTCCCCCGACGCCGACCGGCGCTCGTCCTCGGTGTACTCGAGGCTGTGCGCCTCACCGCTCCGCAGCCGTCGATAGGCAGCTGACGCTGACCTCATGGCGCCGGTGACACCCTGCGCCGACCTGTCGAACGTGAGCGACGCGTCCGCGTCCACGCCCAGGCCCCGTCCTTCCTGGACGGCATCCTGGTCGGCGCCGAGGAACGTGAAGTGCCAGCCTTCGGCGGTCCTGGCCTTGACCGAGTCCATGACCTGGAGCCGGCTCCACTCGCAGCTGGCGTTCTCCCTGCCGTCGGTGATCACGGCGAAGAGCACGTTCGTGGGGCGGTCCTTGGGGGCTGAACAGTTCCCACCCGTCCCGTCCTGTCCAGTCCAGCCCGGTCCAGTCCTGTCCGCCCCGCCCAACCTGACACGGGCGTCAGGGTCCGCCCGAGCGGGATACCCTTTTGCCCATGTCCCGGCCAGGTCCCCTCCCGGCGCCGTTCGACCCCGAGGCCGTCCAGGCGAAGTACCTGGCCGAGCGGGACAAGCGGCTCGTCGAGGGCCGGGCCGCCATCCGAGACCTGGACCACGATGCACGCTTCGGGCACTACCGGGACGACCCGTTCACGGCCTTCGTCGAGCGCCCGCCCATCACCGACGAGGTCGACGTCGTCATCGTGGGCGGAGGGATCGCGGGGATCCTGGCCGGCTCGGAGCTCCGCAAGCGTGGGATCGAGCGGATCCGGATCGTCGACCAGGCCGGCGGCATCGGTGGCACGTGGTACTGGAACCGCTACCCCGGTGTCATGTGCGACGTCGAGTCCTACATCTACATCCCGTTGCTCGAGGAGTTCGACTGCATCCCCACCCGGCGCTATGCCTCGGGCGACGAGATCCGCGGTCACCTCGAGCGGATCGCCGACCGGTACCGCCTGGTCGACGACGCCCTCTTCCACACCGACGTGACCCGGGCGGAGTGGCACGACGGCGAGGCCCGGTGGCACGTCCACACCGACCGCGGCGACGACGTCGCCTGTCGTCGGTACGTGCTGGCGGCCGGGATCCTGAACCTCATGAAGCTGCCGGACATCCCGGGCATGGACGAATTCGGCGGGCACTCGTTCCACACGGCGCGTTGGGACTACGACTACACCGGCGGCGGGACGAACGAGCCGCTCGACAAGCTGGGGGACAAGACCGTCGCCCTCCTCGGGACCGGCGCGTCGGGGATCCAGTGCGTGCCGCCCCTGGTCGAGTCGGCCCGGCACGTCTACGTCTTCCAGCGCACGCCGTCGGCGATCGGCGTGCGGGGAAACCGACCCACCGACGCCACCTTCGGTCGGGACTTCGCACCGGGGTGGCAGAAGGCGCGGATGGACAACTTCCAGGCTCTCATGCTCGGTCGCAAGGTCGACGCCGACGAGGTGGACGACGGGTGGACGCACCACTACGCCGCCGTCAACAACCCGCGCTTCGTCAAGGGCATGACCCGCGAGGAGTTCGCGCGCAGCGCCGAGGAGCTCGACTACGGGATCATGGAGGAGCATCGCCTGCGCATCGAGGAGCTCGTGAGCGACCCCGCGACGGCCGCGGCCCTCAAGCCGTACTACCGCTACATCTGCAAACGTCCGTGCTTCCACGACGAGTACCTGCCGGCCCTCAACAGCCCCAACGTCACGCTGGTCGACTGCCCGGCCGGGATCGACAGGTTCACCGAGAAGGGTCCGGTGGTCGACGGGACGCAGTACGAGGTCGACTGCATCATCTACGGGACCGGCTTCGAGGCCGAGCGCACGCCCCTCGCCCGTCGCGCCGGCCACGAGATCGTCGGCCGCGACGGGGTCACCCTGGCCGAGAAGTGGGCGGACGGCCCGCTCAGCCTGTTCGGCATGATGAGCCGCGGCTTCCCCAACATGTTCGTCATGCCGGCTCCGAGCCAGCAGGCCGTCGTCACGGTCAACTACACCCAGCTGGCCGTGCTCGGGGCCGAGTTCGTCGGCGCCACCATCGGTCTGCTCGAGCGAGCCGGAGTCGAGGTCTTCGACGTGAGCGCGGAGGCCGAGTCGGCCTGGGTGCAGGGGATCGTCGACACGTACGCCGACAGCACCCGGGTCATGTCCGCCTGCACGCCGTCGCGCATCAACAACGAGGGACATCCCGAGACCCTGAGCCCGCGGACCGGCAACTACGGCGGCGGGTTCGGCGACTGGTTCGCCTACCGCGAGGTCCTCGAGAATTGGCTCGCGGACGGCCGGTTCGAGGGCCTGGAGCTCGACGTGCGGTCGAGCACGCCATGAGCCCGCGCCGGCGGGTGGCCGTCGTCACCGGTGGCGCGGGCGGGATCGGGGCGTCCATCGCCGAGGCGCTGGGCCGTGAGGGCTGGTACGTCGTCACCGTCGACCCGCTCGTCACCCTCGACGGCACCGGGCAGCTGCCGGAGCCGGCGGACTCCACCGCAGCCCGCATCACCGCCGCCGGTGGCTCGGCCCGGGCCTCGTCGGCCTCGGTGACCGACGCCGAGGCCGTGCGCTCGCTCTTCGACGAGCTCGTCGCGGAGCACGGTGGCCTCGATGCGGTGGTCAACGTCGCCGGCATCACCCGGCAGAGCTACTTCGCCCGGGGCACGGAGGAGGACTGGGTCGCCCTGCTCGAGGTCCACCTCGGCGGCTATCTCAACGTGCTCGAGGCCGCCCTGCCCCTCATGGCCGAGGCCGGGCACGGCCGCATCCTCGGGGTCACCTCCGGGTCGGGCTGGCGGGCCGCCGACGCGGGCGGGTACAGCGCCGCCAAGCGGGCCGTCGCCGCGCTGACCTGGCAGCTCGGGCGGGTGGCCCCTCGGGGGGTGACCGTCAACGCGCTCTCACCGATCGCCAACACCCGCATGGTCGCCGCGGCGTTCGAACGGGCGCGCGCGGCGGGCCGGGCCGGTGGCGGGGGCGGGTTGACGCTCGACGCCATCCCCGGCCCCGAGAACCTCGGGCCGCTCGGTGCCTACCTGGTGGGTGACGAGTGCGGGTGGTGCAGCGGCCAGGTGCTCTTCGCCGGCGGACCCGAGGTGGCGGTCGTCGACCGGCCCCGCCTGGTCGAGGTGGTCCGCACGGACGACGTGGTCTCCCTCGCCGGGGTCCTCGAGGCGGTCGTTCCCCGCGCCTTCGTCGCGGCCGAGGCCAACCAGGCGACGGACGGAGGGGCGAATCCCCGGTTCGGATCGATCTTCGACCAGCCCGCACCGGGGGCGCTCCTCGCGGGAGACGTGCGGTCCTGTGCCGTCGTCAGCGAGCGTCCCGATCTGACCACCGCCCTCACCGCGGCACTCGAGGCGAGGTCGATCACCTGCCACCGCACCGAACCGGCGCGCGACTTCGACGGTGCGGCCAAGGCACTGCGCGCCACGGTGGACGCGGCCGGGCCGATCGACGCCGTCGTGGTCGCTCTGGCCGGGGCTCACGCCGGCCCTGCCGCGCCTGCCGCACCCACGGGGTGGCAGGGCATACTGGCCGACCACCGCGGGCTCGTCGAGGACCTCCATGCGGATGCGTCCTGGACCCGTGCGGTCGCCGAGTACGCGGCGGGGACCGAGCGCCCCGTACGGACCGTCACGCTGACCGACGCCACGGCGCCGGCGGGCGGGAGCCGGGCGCAGGCCTCGGCGCAGCTCGCCCGGGCCGCCGCCGGCGGCACGGGTCGCCGCGTCACCGCGCTGGCGGCGAGCGTGGAGTCGTCCGGGCCGGCCGCGGCCGAAATGACGGGCGGGCTGGTCGGGCATCTTGTCGGTCACCCGGAGGCCGGCGCCCTCGCCGGTGCGGAGCTGGTCGTGGGGACCGGGTGGATCGGCCTGCGAGCCCACCCGCGGCCGATCGGCACCGTCGTCTACGGCGGGCCCGCGATCCCCGGGTGGATGGACGGCGCACTCCGCCAGATCATCGATGCCCCCGGTCCGAACGCGCCGGCGGAGGCCCGATGACCGACGCAGCCCTCCCGCGTCGTCGACGCGCACGTCCACCTGTGGGATCCGGCACGGACCGACTGGTACCCGTACCTGTCGCGTCCCGGGCGCGAGGGCGGTGGCTCGGGAATCGGTGGTTCGGGGATGTACCGGCGGTTCGACGCCGACACCTACCGGTCCGAGTCGGCACGCTGGAACGTCGAGAAGTTCGTCAACGTCGCCGCGGCCACGGGACCCAACTCCATCGACGAGACCCTGGAGCTCGATCGCAACGCGCCGGAACGGGGCGGTCCCGCCGCCATCATCGGCGGACTCCCACCGACCGAGACGGTGGCGGAGGCGGTCGCACTCCTCGACCGCCAGATGGCGGCGTCGCGCTTCCGCGGCGTCCGTCCCATGGGACCCCTGGGCGACCCGGTCCCCGACGGCGCCGTCCTCGGCGAACTGCGGGACCGGCGGCTGATCTTCGAATTGATGGCGCATCCGGACCAGCTCGCGGCGGCGGCAGCCCGGCTGGCGGCCTTCCCCGATCTGACTGTCGTCGTCGAGCACACCGGATGGCCCCGCACGAACTCCGACGAGGAGCGGGCGCTCTGGCAAACAGGCCTCTCCGCCCTGGCTGCCCTCGGCGACCACGTCGTCTGCAAGCTCTCCGGACTGTCCATGCCCTTCGGGTCCATGCAGGTCGAAGCCGTCGCGCCGTGGCTCGAGTTCGCGCTCGATGCCTTCGGGCCCGACCGGTGCATGTTCGCCAGCAACTTTCCCGTCGACTCGGCCGCGGGAAGCTTCGATGATCTCTACACGACCTTCAGCGCGGTCACGGGCGGGCTCGATGCGCCGTCACGAGACAAGGTCTTCGCGGCGACCGCCGAGCGCATCTACCGGATCTGACGGCGGCGACCCGGACGTGGACGAGGAACGGGCCGAGGCGGACACGGACGCGTTCAGGGCCGAGCTGCGCTCGTGGCTCTCCGAGCACCTGACCCCCGAGGTGGTGGCGGCCGGCGGGCGGCAGATGGAGGGAGCCTCCCTGGAGGTCCTGCGGGCCTGGAACCGCACGTTGGCCGACGGGGGCTGGGCCGCGCCGGCCTGGCCGGTCGAGCACGGAGGGCGCGGCGCCGGTGTCGACGAGCAGCTCGCCTACCTGGAGGAGACCAGCCGCGTCCGGGCGCCGGGTCCGGTCAACGTGATCGGCGTCTCCAACATCGCCCCGGCCATCATGCGCTACGGCACCCCCGAGCAGCAGGCCCGCTTCCTGGCGCCGATGCTGCGGGGCGACGAGATCTGGTCGCAGGGCATGTCCGAGCCCGACGCCGGCTCGGACCTGGCCTCGCTGCGCACGGCCGCGGTGGAGGACGGCGACGACTTCGTCATCAACGGGCAGAAGACGTGGAACTCGCTCGGGCACGTCGCCGACTGGTGCCAGCTGTACGTGCGGACCGACCCGGCGGTCAAGAAGCACGCCGGGCTCACGTGCCTGCTGGTCGACCTGCGCACGCCCGGGATAGAGGCACGGCCGCTCACGACGATGACCGGCGAGCAGACTTTCGCCGAGCTCTTCTTCACCGACGCCCGCGTCCCCCGCTCGGCCCTGCTCGGCCCCTTGCACGGTGGGTGGACCGTGGCCATGACGACGCTCAGCCACGAGCGCGCCGGCGTGGCGCGCCTGCACCTGTCGCTGGCCCGGCGCCTCGACGATCTACTGGCCGACCCACGGGCGCGGCGGGGCCGAGGGGACCCGGTGCTGCGAGACCGCCTGGCCCGCACGTACGCATCCATCCGCGCCATGCGTTTCCTGACCGAGCGCTCGCTCTCGGACCCGTCGGCCGCCGAGGGCGCGGGCGGCAGCCTGGCCAAGCTGTCCTGGGCCCACTGCGACCAGGAGCTGGCCGACCTGGCCGTCGACCTCATCGGCCTCGAGGCGCTCGGGGGGGAGGACGCCTGGGCCGAGAACCTGCTCGCGGTGCGCCAGGCCTCCATCGCCGGCGGTACGACCGAGATAAACAAGAACATCGTCGGCGAGCACGTGCTCGGGCTGCCCCGGTGAGCGCGGTGGCGCCACGGCCGGTCGGCGCTCGGAGCCCGTGTGCCAGACTCCTCGGGCGCCGCGGCGGTGCAACGGCGACGGTCACATTGAGCCACGGGGGCGCAACGTTGAGGGTCACGTCGAGGGCGGGACGGTGAGACGATGAAGCGAGGAGTGCATGGCCCGAGTCCCCATTGAGCAAGGGTTCTTCCGGATCCCCGACGACCCGGCCGAGCCGCCGCGGCTGCTCGGGAGCCGCTGCCCCTCCTGCGGCGAGGTGTTCTTCCCCCGGCGGCTGGTGTGCGCCAAGTGCCTGTACGAGGGCACCGAAGACATGGAGCTGTCGACCCGCGGGACCATCCACACCTGGACCTACTGCCACGTGCCGCTGTTCGGCAAGAAGGACGCCGACGTCGTGGGCTACGGCGTGGCGCAGGTGGACCTGCCCGAGGGGCCACGGGTGCAGTCGATCCTCTCGGGCGAGCGCGACGACTTCGCGATCGGCCTGGACGTGGAGATCGAGCTCGAGACGCTGCGCCAGAACTCCGACGGCGACGACGTCGTGATCTACCGCTTCCGCCCCGTTCGTGACGCCGGCGTGGCCGCCGGCGCCGGTGCCGGTGCCGGGACGCGGGGCTCGTCGTGACGCACGGCCTTCGCTTCGAGGGCGTCGCCGTGGCCGGCATCGGCATGGTGCGCTTCGGGATGTTCCGCGACATCCCGGGCGTGCACCTGGCGCGCGACGCCGGGCTGCTGGCGCTGCACGACGCGGGGATGACACTGGCCGACGTCGACGAGGCGTACGTCGGCTACATCCAGCCGACGTCCATGCTGGGAATCAAGGCGATGAAGGAGCTCGGGCTGACCGGGCTCCCGGTCACCCACATTGAGAACGCGTCGGCTACCGGGCTCGTGGCCTTCCGCGAGGCGGCCTGGGCGGTGTCCTCGGGACGGGCCGACGTGGCGATGGCGCTGTGCTTCGACAAGTTCACCGACATGACCGGCACCGGCGGCCGCGGTGCCGGGCGCGATCAGATCGACGCGCCGATCCTGCCCGCCGCCTACTTCGCGCTGTGGGCCCAGCGCCGCATGCACGAGCGGGGCACCACGCCCGAGCACTTCGCCACCATCGCGGCGAAGAACTGGAACTACGGCGCGGTGTGCCCGTTCGCCCACCGCCGTTCCGACCACGTCGTGACCGCCGAGGAGGTGCTGGCCGCCAGGATGGTGTCCGAGCCGCTGACGACCATGATGTGCTGCCCGCCCGACGACGGCGCCGCCTGCATCATTCTGGCGCGCGAGGACCTCGTGCGGTCCCGCCAGCCGGGTCGGCCGTTGGTGCGCGCGCTGGCCTCCGCGCTGACCTCGGAGACCTACTCGCCGGGCCACACCTTCGTCGGCCCGGTGGTCGGTCCCTCCACCATGACGAAGGCGACTGCGCTGGAGTGCTACGAAGCGGCCGGCCTCGGCCCCGAGGACGTGAGCGTGGCCTACTGCCACGACGCCTTCGTGAACGAGGAGCTCGAGTACTACGAGCTGCTCGGGTTCTGCGCCGAGGGCGAGGCCGAGAAGCTCGTCGTCGAGGGCGAGACCGGGCCGGGCGGGCGCATCCCGTTCAACACCGACGGTGGGTTGATCGCGCGGGGGCACCCGGGTGGCCCGACCGGGACGGCCATGCTGCACGAGGCGGTGCTGCAGCTGCGGGGCGAGGCGGAGGGCCGCCAGGTCGAGGACGCGCGGGTGGCGCTGGCCCATCTGGTGGGTGGCGGCAGCATCGCCACGGTCAATCTCTTGGGTGTCGAGAGGAGCTGAGCATGACGACGAGTGACGAGCGGCGGGCGGCGGGGCGGGAGGTGCAGGGCCAGCTCTGGCCGGCGATCCTGAAGGGCCCGACCGGGCAGTTCCCGGCCGCCAAGCTGGCGCCCGACTTCTTCGACCACGTGCAGCAGAGCGCGTTCGGCGACATCTGGACGCGTCCGGGGCTCCCGGTGCGCGACCGCTCCATGATCACGGTCGCGGTGCTGGCGGCCCTGGGGCAGACCGAGGAGCTGCGTTCGCATGTCGCGGGGGCGCTCAACGTGGGGATCTCGCGCGAGGAGATCGTGGAGATCTTGATGCACGTCTCCATTTACGCCGGCGTCCCCGCGGCGGGCTCGGCGCTGCGGGCGGCGGCCGACGTGCTCGGCACGGACTGACGACACCGGGGCGCGCCCGCGGGACCGCGGGCTCCGCCCGGGCCCGGGGTGTCGGATCTCCTACGGAGCCCAGCGCAGGGTCACGCCGGCCCGTTCCTCGGCGACGGCGACGAGCTCGCTCCAATCGGCCCCGCCCAATCCGCCCGCCACCGCGCTGTCGAGCACGCCGCGCACCGCGACCGCCACCGGGGTGGGGGCGCCCAGCGCGTCGCCCCACTCGACGATCAGGCCTGCGTCCTTGGCGGCCAGCGCCAACGCGAACTGCGTCGGCCGGCCCCGCCCGTCGATCGTCTCGACCTGGCGGTCGATGAAGAAGTTCGACGCCCCGGCGGTGCGCAGGACCTCGACGGCCGTTTGGACGTCGATCCCGGCTTTCGTCGACATGGCCAGCCCTTCGAGGCTGACCCAGGTCGTGGTGAAGGCGATGAGGCTGTTGAGCAACTTCATGGTGTTGCCGAGCCCGAGCGCGCCCACATGAAACGTGGCCCGCCCGAGCGGCTGGAGCACGGGCAGGACCCGGGCGACGGGCTCGTCGTCGCCGCCGACCATGAACACCAGCATCCGCTTCTCGGCCCCGATTGCCCCGCCGGTGAGGGGCGCTTCGACCAGGGAGTGTCCCGAAGTGGCCAGGCGCTCCCCGAGCTGGCGCACTGCGGCCGGGCTGTTGGTGGACAGGTCGACGAGCACGGCACCCGGCGCGGCGGCAGCGGCCCAGGCCGCGGCGACGTCGGCCACGACGTCGGGCGTGGGCAGCGAGAGCAGCGTGACATCGGCCTGCCGGGCCACCGACGCGACGTCCGGCGCCGCGGCGGCACCGGTGATGGCCGCACTCGCTGCCGCATCGACGTCATGCACGACCACGTCATTGCCGTCTGCCACCAGGTTGGCCGCGATGGCCCCGCCGATGTTCCCCAGCCCGATCACACCTGTCGCCATCGACCCTCCCGAGTCCCGCAACGCACTGGCCCCGCCCCTGATCGGGCGCGGGACGAGAGCGTATAGTGAATCCTGACACGAGCGTCAGGGATCCGGGGGGTCTGTTCCATATGGGGCTACGCGACCACGTCATCTGTGACAGTGACCTCCACGTGATGGAGCCGCCCGACCTGTGGGAGCGCTACATCGACCCGGCCTACGCGCACGCCGCCCCACAAGGGCTGTCCGAGATCACGCGCGACATGCGGGTGCGGGTGAAGAACCACGTGATGCTCCGGATGGGCCCGACCCGGCCGCAACGGGTGGAGGGCCGCAAGACGGGATGGCAGAAGGAGCACGACACCGTCTACGCGGCGTCCGAGGCCCGGGGCTGGGACGCCCAGTCGCAGATCGATGCGATGGACGCTGAGGGACTCGATCTCGCCGTGTTGTTCCCCTCCCGCGGACTGTTCGTGCTCGGCCTCGACTCGTCCGAGCAGATCGGCGCGGACGGCCTCGAGCCCGAGTTCGCGAGTGCCATCGCGCGTGCCTACAACGACTGGCTGAAGGACTTCTGCGACCATGCGCCGCAACGGATGTTCGGGGCGGGCATGGTGGCGGCGCACGACGTCGACGGGGCGGTCTCCGAGGCGCGGCGCTGCGTGGAGGAGCTCGGCTTCAAAGCGATCTTCCTACCGCCGGCCGCGGTGAACCGCCGGCCGTGGCACCACCCGGCGTATGACCCGCTCTGGGCCGAGATCCAGCGCCTCGGCGTGCCGCTGGCGTTCCACGGCGGCGGCCAGACCTACCTGACGCCCGACTTCGGGCTGGAGGTGTTGGACAAGCTGATGCTGTGGCACACCTTCAGCCAACCTCTGGGGATCCAGTTCGTGACGGCGTGCCTGTGCGGTGGTGGCGTGCTCGAGCGCTTCCCCGAGTTGAAGGTGGCGCTGCTCGAGGGCAACTGCTCGTGGGCGCCCTGGTTCCTCTACCGCCTCGACGAGCACTGGGAGTGGACGGGCTGGTACGAAGCGCCCGAGCTCACGATGCCGCCGTCGGAGTACTTCAAGCGCAACTGCTGGATCGCGGTGGAGGCCGACGAGGTGACCGTGCCCCATTTCGTCGAGACCTTCGGCGACGAGAGACTGATCTTCTCGACGGACTACCCCCACGGCGATTCGAAGTATCCGCACGCCGTGGACAGCTTCGACAAGCTGCCGCTCTCCGACGAGAGCAAGGCTCGGATCGTCAGCACCAATTGGTCGGCGCTCTACGACATCCCGCTGGTCAAGAAACCTCATCCGACTTCGTAGCCCTCGAAGGCTCAAGCGTGGGCATGCAGAAGGCTCCAGGCCGGTGAGAGCGGGCAACGCGGGCATCCCGAGTATCGCTCATCGCTGCTCCTCAAGATCCATTGGCGGACGTCGTACAGCTCACGGTCGAGAAGGCGCCCGTGGAGGTGGCCAACTGCGGGGACTGGTCTGGCAGCTGAATCTCGCAGGTGATGGTGGCGGATGGATCGCCGCTACCGGTCTGGGCCGAGAGTCCGAAGGTCGTTCCCGTGTCGGGCAAGGTCGTCGACCACGGCAACGGCACACCGGTGCGCCGGGACTTCTGGTTGTTGTCCAGGATCGTGATGTTGTTGGCCGGCCCGGTTCCCGTAATGGTCATGACGACCTGTGGTGATGGTGGTGGCGATGGCGGCGCGGCGGTCGTTGTGGTTGTCGGTGGCAACGTGGGTGCCGTGGTTGGCGGTGGCGGCGATGCTGTCGGGTGGGAGGGAAGTGTCGACGTCTGTGCCCCGGAATCTCTCGTATTCTGCGTTGAACCGGCGGTCGTAGAGGTCGCCGACTTATGACCTCCGCTTGTCGAACAACCCGCAGCGACGACGGCCACCACCGCCAAGCCCAGTAGGGCGCGCCGCATCAGAGGGTTCCGGTCGTCTCGCCTCATTTGGGATCGTTCATACGTTCACCGCCTACGGCTACCTCGCAGAGTAGGTCAGACGGGCCACCGTGACGCTGTGCTCGTGTCCACCACGCACCCGGCCTCCTCCCAGCCGATGAACGAGATGCCGACCTACCCGACACCGACGATGGACGACGCGCCATCGCCGCCTGCGTCCGTGGTCCCGCCCCAGAGCCCACCAAGGCCGTCGTCGGCAAGCGCCGCGGCCGAGCGCCGGGCCCGAATCTTCTGAAGAACCGCCGCCCCGCCAGCACATGGCGGCCGTCCCCTTGTTCTCTCGCCTCCAATAGGCACCGTCGTGGACCGAGTGTCGCCGGCCACCGTGATGCTGACTGCGGTCACGGCGTAGAGGTCCGTGAACGGCAACGGTTCCGGCGTCGGAGTGCCGAGAACGACGGCGAAGGATTCTCCGGAATACGAGGGCGCGAAGACGTCGACCGTGCCGACCGGCTAGCAGCCGGGCCCAGTTACCGTGATGCCTGTCGCCGACGTCGTCACGTCGTCCGGCGTGCAGCCGTCCGTGATTCCCTGCAAGCCAGTGGAGGATCCCAAGGGTGGAGCTGACGGTGACGACTGCTGACCACCAGGTGGGCCCGGCATGGTGGTGGTCGTCGTCGGTGCGCTGCTCGTCGGTGTGCTCGTCGTCGGTGTGCTCGTCGTCTGGTGTGCTCGTCGTCGGTGTGCTCGCCGTGTTCCCGCTCGGGAGCGACCGGGACGGCGACGGAGACGCGGAGCCGGGCCCGCCAGAGACGAGCCCGCCGAGTCCCGGGACGGAGCTGCTCGTCGTCGTGGCCGGCGGAGTCGTCGTCGTGCTCGTCGGCGCGGAGCCGCTGTCGTCGGCGTGTTGGACGAAGGCCAACCTTGGGGCCGTCGGCTGCTGCGGCGTCCGGAAGGCGAACAGGGCGAGCAGCCCGACCGCGACCGCCTCCGACACCAGCAGCGAGTTCCTGAGCCAGCGTCTGGAGGCGACGCCTCGTGCGAGCCCGGCCGCCTTGGCCTTGACCATCCGGAGTACCCTCATCGCCGCCGCCTCCTTCCCTCTGGGCCGAGCGTCCTTCGGAGGCCGGCGGTGCCGTGCCCCTTGGCCGTCGGGTGTTCCCGTACGGCCACGCCAGGAGTAGCCCTAAGGGCAATCTGCTTGAAGTCCTGGCTATACCCGACCAAACGCCGTGAGCATCGCATCGATTTTGACCCTGGCTGCCGCCTCGGGTCCGAGGTAATCGTCAGGCGTCATTACACAGAACTGTAGACGCGGCCGTTTCCCGATGGCCACTGACGGATCCACGGACCGAACTCTTACATCGGCTTGGCCCCCAAGCCGGTGGGGCTCAGCGGACGATGACGGCCTCGAGCGCAGCCGCCACGGTGCGTGTGCCCGTGACGAGCGCCCCGTCGCGAGAGCGATCAGTGCACAGTGTGATCCTGCCGGTGAGCGGCAACGTGCGGGGTTCGGGGCCCCGGCGCGAGCAGCGCGCAGGCCGGCGCCACCGGGATCGAAGGGGGACACCGCCTTGTGCCCGCCCTGGAGCGGGAGCCCGGCGCGGGCGGCGTCAGTAGAGTTCTGATGCAGTGACCACCAGCGCGGAGTGGGTCGACGCGACCTGCTGCTTCACCGACATCCAGGGGTCCACGCAGCTACTGCGGGACCTTGGACCCGCCCCGTACCAGCGCATCGTCAACGAGCACTTCGACGTGCTGCGCCAAGCGCTCCGTCGCCATGGCGGCGACGAGTTCGGCACGAGCGGCGACGGGATGTTCATGGCCTTTTCGGACCCCGAAGAGGCGGTGGCTGCCTGTCTTGAAGCGCAACGCGCCTTTATGGACATCGACCTCGGTGGGGGAACCGCGCTTCGGGTTCGCATGGGACTTCACACCGGCCCCGCAGTACCCGATGCTGCCGAGGGGTTTGTGGGTCTCACCGTGCATGAGGCTGCGCGCATCATGTCGGCCGCACACGGCGGCCAGGTCCTGCTGTCAGCGCGCACCGCCTCTCTCGTCCCCAGTGTCACTACGTGGACCCTGGGAATGTTTCTCTTGAAGGATGTCGAAGAGCCGATGGAGCTGCACCAGCTCCGCCACGACGATCTCCAGTCCAACTTCCCTCCGGTGCGGGCGCGCTCCGCGCTGCACCGGAGCTTTCCCGAGGAGCTCGCTACCGAGCTCTTCGTTGGCCGCTCACTCGAGCTCGAGACCTTGCGCGAGGCCTGGCACTCGTCACAGACCGGGCGGATGGGCGCGGCACTCGTTGGCGGAGAGGCGGGCATCGGCAAGACCGCCCTCGTGGGGCGTCTGGCAACCGACGTCTATGGCGAGGGCGCCACGGTTCTCTACGGGCGCAGCCGTAAGGGTCTCACCGTTCCTTATCAGTCCTTTGCTGACGCGCTGTCGCGCTGGACGGCGCGCGCCTCCGACGACGATCTGGGCGAGATAGTGAATCGGTGGGGCTCCTACCTCGCCGGACTCTTGCCCGACCTCGTCACCCGGTTCGGCGTCAGGCCCGTGCCGCCCGTTTCCGAGCCTGGGCTGCACCGCTTCCACCAGTTACAGGGCTTGTCTGCGCTGCTCTCCGGCGTGGCCTCCACCGCTCCCATGCTCCTCGTACTCGACGACATGCAATGGGCCGATGCGTCGAGCGTGCAACTCCTGAATGAGCTCACCCACCGTGGTAGCGCGCTCCCGGCGCTGATCGTGGTGATCTACCGCGACACCGATATGGAGCCGACGAGCCCCTTCAAGGCAGCGCTCTCCGCGTTGCAGCAGACCCCCGACGTGCGGAGGATCATCCTGGGAGGGCTGGGCATGGACGATGTGGTCCAGCTGATCGTCGAGTGTGGTGACGAAGCGCGATCGCTGCACCGCCTGACCGGCGGCAATCCGTTTCTGTTGGGCCAGATGCTCACGACCGGGGACGCGAACGTAACCGATCGGCCCCACCTCGTCGGCGACCTCGTGGCGGCCCGGTCGGCGTCGCTGGGACCTCAGGCTCGCTCGGCGCTGGCGGCCGCGTGCGTCGTCGGCGCCGAGATCGGGCTCGACGTTCTGGCGTTCGTCACGGGCTACACCGTCGCGGAGCTCCTCGAGGTCCTGGAGGAGTGTGCCGGGGCGCAACTCATCGAGGAGACGGGGCCCGGCCGTTTCCGTTTCACGCACGACCTCATTGGGGAGACCCTCTACTCGGAGTTGAGCGCGAGTCGGATCGCCTACTACCACGGGCTCATCGGCGACGCTCTCGAGCGTGAGCCGGCGTCGGACTCGAAACTGCCAGCCCTTGCCTACCACTACTCGCGGGCCCTCGATGCGCATCGAAAGCTAAAAGGTATCGACTACGCGCTCACGGCCGGGACTCGGGCGTGGCAACGCCTTGCCTTCGAGGCTGCGATCCAAGAGTTGGACGCCGCCCTCGCAACATTGGACGACATGACGTACGACAACGTGTCGCTCCGCATGGACCTGCTCTTCGAGCGAGGGCGGGCCGGTGCGGCGGCGGGCGCAACATATTGGGAGCGTGGGGTTACCGATCTGTGGACGGTCGTGAACCTCGCCGAGGAAGCGGGCGACGTCTTGCGGGCGACGCGCGCGGTCATCGAGCTGTCGGTATCGACCGTGACGGCCAGCGGCGACCCACGGCTGTTGGATCAGCAGCTGCGGTGCCTGGCCCGTCTGGAGGGTACCCCTGAAGAGGCAACCCAACGGCCGCTCTTGCTCGCGGCGCGCGGCCTGTATCTCGCACATTCGGCGGGTCGGGCCACCGAGGGCCGGCGTCTCAGTGGCGAGGCGCTGCAGCTGGCCCGGCGCCTCGACGACCCGACCGTCCTCCGACACGCCCTGGGCTCACACCTGGGAGCGTGCATCGGTGAGCCCATCCCGGAGCGCTGGGCCTGGACCGCAGAGTTCCTACAGTTGGCGGAGTCGACGGGCTTGAGGGTGGATGGGGTGATCGCGCACCGCCATTATGTGGCACTGGCGGCGGAAGCGGGAGACGCCGAGACGTTGCGCGCCGAGGTCTCGAATTGTGACGAGCTGCGCTTCGAGGCCTTCCAGGCGCTCGCGTTCGACCACCTCGACGTCGCCGAGAACCTTGCGCTCAAGGGGATCGAGGAAGCCAGATTGGGTGAGGCCGCTGGTCAGCTCGGGATAGTCCTCTGGTGGCGTGACCGACTCGACGTGAGCATCGCTTCCTACGAAGCCTTGCTGCAGGCACAGCCGGCTCTCGATGCCCCGCGAGCTGCCCTGGCCCTCGTGCTCGCGGCGTCGGGCGACCCGACTCGCGCCGTGTCGGCGCTCCGGCCCCTCGCACCCGGCGGCATCCTGCGCCTCAGAGATGACACCTACACGAACTCCGTCCTCGCGGTGATGACAGAGGCGGTGTACGCGTTGGACGACCCGGTCCTGGCCGCCCAGCTTCAGGTGCTGATGACCCCACTCGCAGGGCGCCTCATCACCATGCGCTACATCGCCACCCTCGGAGCCGCCGATCGCTATCTGGCTATGCACCACGCCCTGCTGGGGATGTTCGACCTCGCCTTCGACGCGTTCGACAGGGCACTCGACCTCGAGCTCCGTTTCGGGTCGGCGACCCTGGCGTCGCAGACGCACCTGGCCTACGCGCAGGCACTGGCTCGAGCGGGGAAGGCCGAGGAGGCGGCCGGTCAAGCCGACGCCGCCCGTCGTGCAGCCGAGGAGACCGGCGTGGACTTCGTGATCAGGAGGGCCTCCGAGCTCCTCTCCACCCTGGGCCGTTCGGCCACCTCGGATTGAACACCCAGGGCCCGGCTGCAGCATCGGGCAAATGTCCTATGCCATGCGCAATGTCGTGATGAACTTTCCCGCCGCGACTGGCGTGGCCGCAGTCAGTCGATCCGAGAACTGAGGCCCGGTGCGACCCTTCTCCCGCTGCCGCAGTCGACCGGCGAATGTGGCAGGGGAGGGCATACGCCCCCGCAATCAGGTGCGCCGACCGCACGGCGTCTTTCCTAAATGGGGCGTCACAGTGCTCCGCACGGCTATTGGTTCTCTCGCGCATCCGGGTGACCTCAGTGACGGTCGACCAGGCGGTGAACATCTGGGGGAGGCCTACGTGGTCAGCCCGGGCGACCGGCGCCCTGATCCGCGGTAGCTCGAGCCATCGGCCGTCGTTTCCTGAGCCGGCGAATGGCGGCAGTACGCAGGCTGGTCGCGATGGAGCGCAGCGGAGGCTCAATCGGCGAGTCCCTGCCGGTAGGCGTAGGAGACGGCCTGGGCGCGGTCCCGGGCTCCGATCTTGGCGAACAGGTGGTTGATGTGGCTCTTGACCGTGCCTTCGCTGACGACGAGACGCTCGGCGATCTCGCTGTTCGAGAGCCCCGAGGCGATGAGCTCCAGCACTTCGGCCTCCCGGGCTGTGATCCCGTCGGGGAGGGGCGCGGGCGCTGCGGGAGACCGACGGGGGCGGCCGGTGGCGATGGCATCGACGAGGTGGTGCTGGACGGCAGGGTCGATGACGGCCTGGTCCTCGAGAACCTGGAGGAGCGCTCGGCGGATCTCCTCCCCTCCGGCGTCTTTGGTGAGATACCCGCGAGCACCCGCCCGGAGCGCATCGAGCACCGACCGGTCATCGGCGTAGGTGGTCAGAACCACAACCTTGATCAGAGGCTCTCGCTGGCGCAGCTGGCGTGTGGCCTCGACGCCGTCGCAACGTGGCATCCGCAAGTCCATCAACACCACGTCGGGGTGAAGCGCACTCGCCAGGGCGACGGCCTCGGTCCCGTCCGAAGCTGCACCGACCACCTCGATGTCGGGGAGGAGCCCGAGCACCATGGCCAGTCCCTCGCGGACGACACGCTGATCATCCGCGATCAAAACACGGATCGGCTGGTTCACACCGGCACATCCAGTTCGACGCGGAAGCCGTTGCAGGTCGACCCGGTGACCAGCGATCCGCCCAGGAGCTCGGCCCGCTCGCGCATGCCGGTGAGGCCGTAGCCGTTGTCCTCCCCGCTGACGGTGCCTGTGTCCATCGACACTGCCGCGGCATCGGGTCGTGAGAAATCCTCGACACGGAGACGAGTGACATCGGGGTCATACACGAGATGGAGTTCGACGCGCTCGGGACGAGCGTGCTTGGTGATGTTGGTGAGGGCCTCCTGCGCCACACGGTAGAGCGCCAGACGGGCCTCGGATCCGAGAGGGTGCTCCTTGCCGGAAACCGTGAGCCGGCACGGGATCCCCCGGTCGCCCTCGAACTGGGCGGCAAGCTCTGCGAGACCTTCGGGCCCGGGAAGCTGCTCGTCGCGGAGCATCCCGATGGCGCGACGGGCCTCCTCCAGACCGGTCCTGCCCAAGCGGTGGGCCCGGTCGATGACCTTGGGAAGCCGAGGGTCGCCCGGATGCTCCACGGCCAGCATCCGGGCTCCTTCGAGCTGGAGCAGGAGGCCTGAGAGGGAGTGCGCGAGCACGTCGTGCATCTCGCGGGCGAGTCGCTGGCGTTCGGCCATGCCGGCCGCCCGGGCCTCAACGGCTCGGCTCTGTTCCAGCTCGACGAGCAGCGCCTCCGCCTGTTCATTGGACTCACGGAGCCGCACGCCGAGAAACAGCAGTCCATAGCAACCAGCCAGGGTGCCGAGGATCACGAGGCCGGCGAGGCCTTGGCCGGTGAAGCCGACGATCACCTCCAGCGCGACGAAGGCGGCGGCAGCCAGAGGGAGGGCGATCCGCACCGGGAGCAGACGGGCAAAGACGATGACGCCGAGGAACGCTCCTTCGGCACCGGGTCCGGTGGGCTGCAGGCTCAGCAGCGCCACCGAACTGGCGAAGATGACGATGGCGACGGCGAATTGGGGGGCGACCACAGGCCGAGCGGTATCGGGTGCGTGCGCGCCACCGAACGCCAGGACGGCGACGATGACCGCGACGACATAGCCGGCCACCCCGATCGACACGCCCAAGCTCCGACCGGCGAGCCCCGGGCCGGGGTGAGCCTGGAAGGCCGCGAGGACGAACACGCCGAGCAGGAGCGGAGCGAAGATCCGGATCCGGCGTTGCAACGCCTCGTGCAGGGCCCGGCTGCGGCGGAGGCTGTCCAGGGTCGGCGTGGTCGCGTGGTCGACGCTCACCTCATGAATTGTAAGACGAAGCGACGGCCGACCACATCGGCCCCAGGGTGGTGCACGACCTCTACCCGAGGGTGGAGGCCGCTCTGACCAGGGCTGAACGGCGGGCGGGGCGCGAAGTTCCACCCCGGCGCCGATGCGCCGCAGGCACCCTCGGGCGCACGCTTGGAGCACTGTTCCCACGACCCGGAAGGACGCCGATGCCCCTCAACAGTGTCGCCAGAGACGACTCGACGAACGCCGTCGTCGTCGAGCACGTGACCAAACGGTACGGGCCCCTGCTGGCGGTCGACGACGTGAGCTTCGAGATCCCCCGGGGCCAGCTCCTCGCGCTCCTCGGTCCGAACGGGGCCGGCAAGTCGACGACCATCGACATGGTGCTGGGACTCGCCCGGCCCGACGCAGGCCGGGTCTCGCTCTTCGGCGGCCCACCGGCAACGGCGATCGCCACAGGCCTCGTCGGCGGCATGCTGCAAACCGGCTCGTTGGTCGAGTACCTGAGCGTGCGCGAACTGGTCACCATGGTCGCCTCGCTCTACCCGCGCCCGCTGGCCGTGGGTCAGGTGTTGGAGCTCAGCGGGACTGCGGCCTTCGCCGATCGCCGCACCAACAAACTGTCCGGCGGGCAGGTCCAGCGAGTCCGCTTCGCCATCGCCCTGGTCGCCAACACCGACCTCCTGGTGCTCGACGAGCCGACGGCGGCCCTCGACGTGGAGAGCCGGCGTGAATTCTGGGCGTCGATGCGCGCGGTCACGGCCGGAGGGAAGACGGTCATGTTCGCCACCCACTATCTCGAGGAGGCCGACGATTACGCTGACCGGATCATCCTGTTGGCCCGGGGCCGTGTCGTCGCCGACGGCTCGACCACGGAGATCAAGGCCAAGGTGGGGGGTCGCACGATCCGCGCCACGCTGCCCGGCGTCGAGGCGGCTCAGCTCGCCGATCTGGCCGGCGTTGCCGTCGTCGACCGCCAAGGCGACACCGTGACCCTGACCTGTACCGACTCGGACCTCGCACTCCGCGACGTCCTCGGGAGGTTCCCGGGGGCACACGACATCGAGGTGTACGGCGCCGGCATCGAAGAGGCCTTCGTCGCCCTCACCGCCGACACCACGACCATCAACGACAGCTTGCGACAGGAGGTCTGATCATGGCCAGGACCTATCTCCGCTTCGAGGTGCTCAGAAGCTTCCGCAATCGACGCTTCTTGATCCTCTCCGTGACCTTTCCGCTCGTGCTGTATCTCGTCATCGCCGGCGCAAACCGGCACCAGCACTTCGACGGAGCGTCGTTCCCCCTCTACTTCATGACCGGCATGGCGGCCCTCGGCACCATGTCCGCCGTCATCTCCAGCGGCGCGGTCATCGCGGCAGAGCGGACGGTCGGCTGGACGCGCCAGATGCGGATCACCCCCCTCACGACGGGGAGCTATTTCGCGGCCAAGGTGGTCTCCGGCTACCTCCGGGCCGTGCTCACCATCGCAGTGCTGTGCCTGGCCGGCACCGCCTTCGGCGTGCGGCTGTCGGCCGGTGAATGGCTCGCGATGATCGGACTCCTGCTCGTCGGCCTGATCCCCTTCGCCATTCTGGGCATCGTGCTCGGGCACCTCCTGCACGCCGACTCGGTGACCGTAGCGGTGGGTGGGATCGTGACGCTGTTCTCCCTCCTGGGCGGTGCGTACGCCTTCTTGCTGGCCAAGTCGGGGCCGTTGTTCCAGATCATGAAGGCGCTCCCCTCGTACTGGCTTGTCCAGGCCGGAAAGACTGCGGTGGGTAGCGGGAGCTGGCCGGCCGAAGGGTGGATCGTCATCGGTGTCTGGTCCGCTGCCCTCCTTGCGCTCACCGCCTTCGTCTACCGGCGCGACACCAGCCGGGCTTGACTGTGGTCGGGCCGGCGCATTTTGAAGCCATGCTGCTTCGGTTGGCTAGTGAAGCTGACGACGCAATCGACGCACTTTCTGTACTGGCAGCGGTTGAAGCGACTACTGCGGCAATTTGTAGACATCGCTCCGAGGGATACCGAGGCCCAAATCTTCTGCTTCCTAGCCGGCTACCGGTGAGCAGCTGAGGTTGGCATCAAGCCATAAGTGCTCGCGCGGTCGAGTGACCTTCGTCGACTCTCGATTGCTATGACTGAACGCGAGCGTCACGCGTGGCGACAACGGTCGTCCAGTAGCTCCGTGACTTACTGTCGAACTGACCGCCATTTGCCGAGTCGGTTGGTGTGCCGAGCGAGGTTGAGGTCGTAGAGAGCGGGGCTCGGCCCCGAGCTCGAGGGCCTTTGGTCGCCATCTGGTGCAGATGGACGGGCAGTCGGCAGCGGGCCAAGTCCTCGAACGAGCGCACCGGAATGCCGAGCCGGGGTCGTCGCTCGAGCTCTCGGAGCCGGCCCGTGACGGAGACCTCGATGAAAGACTCACGTTATGCACCCGTACCTAGACCTGATCAAGCAGTATCTGGACCGATGGCTCGCAGCCCTAGGCATTATTTCGGCCGTCTTTTTGGCATTAGCTGCTCCACTTCAATGGGGCCACTGGGAGATCTATCTCGTGGCCGGCATCACCATCCTTCTTCTTTCACCTGCCATGTTGGTACCGGTGTTCTACGGCTTCAAGACCGCCAGGGAGAATCAAATGCGGCTCCGGATGCGAGAAGAACTCGATCTTCATCGCGTCCAGATGGACACACCGCTTCACGATCTTGACCATGGGTGGGGCTACGAAGTGATCTTCGCTTTGGAGGGCATTCAGGGAAAACAGGCGAAGCTCAAGCCGAGCAACATACAAGGCAACGTGGTCGAGTCGTTTCCCCTCGAGGTGCAGCGGCTCCTCGGCTTCAACTTTCTGATCGGATTTGCTTCCCCAGGACACAAGGAGGTTCTTGCTCGGCTGAGGGAACACGGGCTGCCCGGAAACATCAAACTCTTTATGCATCCATGCCCAGGAGCTCGTGAAATCGTACGAGTGCGGTCAGATTGGATTCACGAAGGTCTGGCGGTTGGCTTAGGAACTCACAAAGACCCTTGGGCCTTGTGTCTAACCTTGCGCGTTGTCGTATGAGTACCCAAGCCGGTGTCTAGGTACCGAAGCCGGTGTCGCCCAGGTCCCGAGGCTAGAGCGTCGACCAGGAGGCGCGACGCCACATCCGAGCTGTGACTTCGAGTGTGAGCGGGCGACGGGAATCGAATCCGCGTTCTCAGCTTCGGACAACCCTCCCAGAGGAATTCTCGTGTGTCAGCTCAAGCAGGGGTTTTCCTTATGCGGTGCAAATGTGACCGAAGTTGAGTACTCGTCAGCAGGCCGCAATTCGCGCCATTTCTCGTGGCGTGTTGCACGGAAGGGCTGGAGTTACCCCGTTGCACGCTGTTGCACGGCGGGGGAGGACGTCCCCCGCTGAGTGGCCCGAGGACGGGTGCTTCCTGGATTCTTCTTGGACAATGTGAGAAAGCGATCCCCGGGAACGCACCGAAATCCGCAACCACCGCGAAGTATTCGAGTGCTCATCGTCCGGCGGAGCGAGTTCCCTCCACGTCGCCAAGACTAGGTGTCGGGCTACGTCTAGCAACTGTTCCAGACGGATCTCCCAACGTGCGCGTGGAGGTGTCCCGACGTTCAGGGGTACTTCGTCCCCAAGATCCTTGTCGTAGAAGAACCGATCCTCGTAATCCAGATCGAGGGCCGCCCCAGCGGTGGTCACCTGAATCCTGAAATATGTGCTGTCCGGGTCGTACCAGCTGCGCGCTACCGAGGCGTCTCGCCCGTTTCAATCGGTGCTCGGGTAGTCCATTTAGAGGCTCCAGGCTCCGGTTCGCATGAAGTCACGCAACGTCTTCATATGGGGTTCGATATCGATGGCGGATGCCGACAGCCAAGAGTCGTTGTAGTACGTGGCGGCGTACCGATCCCCAGAATCGCACATCAAGGTCACGATGCTGCCGCCTATCCCCTTATCCTTCATTTCAGCTGCGAGAGCAAGTGACGCCCATAGGTTCGTTCCGGTCGAGCCTCCAGCCCGAAGACCACTGACTTCGTAGAGGAACCGCATGGCAGCGACCGATGCCGCGTCCGGTACTTGCTCCATGCGGTCAATGACTGCGGGCATGAACGATGGCTCGACTCGGGGCCTGCCGATTCCTTCGATTCTCGAGCCTTTACCAGTGGTGTAATCCGGATCGTTATTGCTCCAGCCGTTGTAGAACGCGGAACCTTCGGGATCGACTACGAGCAGTTGCGTTGGGTAACGGCGGTAGCGGATGAAGCGACCGAGCGTGGCGCTCGTCCCACCAGTACCTGCACCCACAACCACCCAGCTGGGGATCGGATTTGGCTCCAATCGACATCTGACCGAAGATGGATTCGGCGATGTTGTTGTTGCCTCGCCAGTCGGTCGCTCGTTCCGAGTAGGTGAACTGGTCCATGTAGTGACCGCCAGACTCTTCCGCCAGCCTCTCTGCCTCCTCATAGATAGCGTCTGCATGATCGACGAAGTGGCAGCTCCCGCCTTCCTTCTCGATGAGGGCTATTTTCTCCACACTCGTGGATCGCGGCATGACCGCAATGAATGGCAGTCCGAGCAATTTGGCGAAGTAGGCCTCCGACACCGCTGTCGACCCCGACGAAGCTTCGACGATCGTTGTACCTTCGTTGACCCATCCGTTGCAGAGACTGTAGAGAAACATCGATCGCGCCAGGCGATGCTTGAGACTTCCCGTTGGGTGCACCGACTCGTCCTTGAGGTACAACTGGATGCCCCAAGCCGACGGAAGCGAAAACACGTGGAGGTGTGTATCCGAACTGCGATTAGCGTCTGCCTGGACCTTGCCAATGGCGTTGCCCAGCCATTCCCTGGCGTCGTCGCGCTCACCGACTGATTTCATCAGTCGGCCTCGTTCACGGAGAAGAAATACTCTGCACCAAACATCTCAACGAGCATTGAAGGCGGAAATGCATCGAGGTCGATTGGATACTGCGAGCGATGTGCGGCGAGGGCGGAGAGCTTCTTGTGGACGTATGCCGCAACGTCGATGCGCAACACCCCTCGCCGTTCGACCTCAGGACCAGTGTCGCCTTGGCCCCCAACAACTGCAGACCGTTCGGCCTGTTCGCCACGCCTAGCCCATTTCGTCGGCTTTCCGGGCGACAACACCAGGCACGTAACGTTGCTCGTCGCAATAACGCTTGCCGATCGTGGTTGCCGATGCGCGACCCCCAGCTCACCGAAGAACTGACCTTCGCCGAGTGAGCCCACACGTTGCGTAAAGCCGTCGTCCTCCCGGACAACGTCGACTGAGCCCGAGAGTATGAGACAGAGACTAGTTGCGGGCTCTCCCTGCTCCACGATCAGCGACCCAGGCGGAAACCACGAGACGTCCACGTCGTCGCTGGCGAATCGCATCGTGGTCGACTCCGCTGCGAACAAGGTCAGCGCACGGCCGTAGTCCGTTGATCCGTCGAATCCATCCTTCATCTCGACAAGCCAGGTGGCGAGCCGCTCCGCCAATGACACACTGCGACTGGGAAAATGACTTCTCCAGAGCATCGGATTCGTTTGAGACGATGAATTGTTGCTGCGCCGAATATTTGCGACTGCGGCTGTCGTCGCCGCCCCGATCGCGAGGTGATCAGGGTGCCCGTAGGCGCCGTCCTCGCCGAACGTGAGAACGACATCCGGATTCATGTCAGTCAGCACGGATCCAACGTGACTTGAAAGCTCTCTCAACGGAACATCTTGGAGCATTCCGTCGTGGTAGCCCAAGACCGCGACGTCCTGAACCCCCAGAATCGCACAGGCCTTCCGCAGCTCCTCTTCACGAACTCGCCCGAGTGTGCGTCTCACGGCGGTCGTCGCGTCGCGAATCTGGCCAGCCTCACCGCGCGTGGCACTCACCACGACGACCTCGGCCCCCTCCGCTGCCCACTTGGCCATCACACCGCCTGCACACAGGGTCTCATCGTCGGGATGGGCGAACACTCCAACGACGCGTTCTGGAACCTGCGAAGCCATCAAACCTGACGAAGGGTTCACAATAGGTTCACAATAGGTCCTGGTTCTCTACGATCATCGTGAACCACGGCGCCGATATTATCGGTGGCCAGGGATCAGAAAATTCGTCACCCAGGCATCTTTTCGGGCAGATCGCGTTCGCTCGAGAAGCTTTCGTCCCATTGATCGCTGGATGAAAAGCGCGTGGGTCGAGGACGTTTGCGTCGTCAGATGGTCCGCCGTATCTCGGGGTGGTCTCTTGCCAGGCCGCCTACTGATGCGTTGATAGGAGGGTGATGCTGCATGACTTCTTCGGGCATCACCGCTTCAACGGCGAAATCGATACCTTCTCCCAGCGCCGCCGCTCGGTTGACTCAGCCAACCTCGGTGATCATCTGAAGAATCTCGTCGCACAACCTGTAGTCATCAAACTGGAGGTCACCCAGTACCTCTGCGAGGGTTACCGCGGATTGCCTGACCTCCATCGATTCAGCGATGTGATGAACAAGTGGGTGTAGTCAGGTCAAGTTACCTTCTTCTTCCAATCTGGGTCCCGCTCGTTGGCGTACCAAGCAGTGGGGCCAAACTTGAATGGCATGCCTGGAGCTTGAAGCCCATCAGGGACACGTAAGGACTTATCAAGAGTGAGGTGGTCTTCAGCAACGCCAATGTTCACCGTCCACTCGTACATACCTTTGTATGTGGCCGAGACGTCGCTGATGTCCTCGCGGCTAAGCGCCTCGTTGACTTGTAGCTTCGGGGTTCGGGCGCCGTAGCTTCTCAAAGTTATTTGCCGCCCTTTGTGGGCACTGTCCTCAGCCTCGGTAGCTGAGGACGCGCATACTCAATTTGCACCTGCCTCTTCGTTGGCATCCTTCGCTTCTCCTGGCGTGAAAAGGGCTGCCCCAGGCCCCGTCACGCGGACAGGAGGGCCTCCTGGGCTCTTCCAAATCGGACGTTGGCCCACGAGTAAGGCGTGTAGAAGAGACCCACCAGCGACAACTCGGACAAGAGGAGCGTTCGGACGTGAAGCAGCGCCTCTCCCAGCGAGAGCCCGTCAGCGAGCATCGATGAGATCACGAGCTCGGCGACCCGTTGAGCAACCTCCTGGTTCACCCGAGTCTCGGTGCCGATGACACCCGTCGCCGATGCTGCGGACACAAAGGCGTCCACGTACGACACGAGCGTCGAAGGCTCCACGATGGCGGAGCCGCAGGCATTGAGAAAGATGAGAGGAGCGCAGCGCTGCCACAGCTGGCGCTGCCCACCACTTGACGACCGGAGGACGAGGTCGACGATGTCCTCGACGAACAAGCGGTCGTTCCCACTCAATCCGAGGGTCACCTCCGCGCCATCCTTGTCGCCGTGGCAAAGGAAATACACGAGAGGCTGATCACTGGCCATCGCTTCGAGGAGCGCTTTCTTGCGGCCACATTGGCTCGGGGCCAGGTCCGGGAATTGGTCCTTCCACAGCTTCTCGAGCCGACCGAGGTGGGCGTCAAGAGACTTCTCGTTCACGTCACGATCCGTGACCCCCATGGTCAGTACGGTGGGATCGCCTGCGATGAGGACCGGTTGGAGGTGGGCGCTACTGGCCGGCAACTCGATCTGATAGCGCAGACCCCAGAATCCGAATGGGCACAAAATGTTCTCCAGATGTGAGACATCCGATTCACGCGGGCACCGGCCGCCGGACGCCGGCAGGGACACGCTGCCGGCACCGAGGTCATTAATCACCGGACACACCGCCAGGTTGTTCACATTGATTTGGCGATCAAGATAGATGCCGTAGAGCAGGGCCCATGGATACGTGAAGGTGGAGCTTCGGGGCCGAACCACCTGAACGATCATCGACCCGGGATCCGCGTTCTTCAGGTGGAGGAGCGTGCTGGGAGCCTCCGTGAAGAGCGAGCTATAGAGGCGAGCCCCGATGGGGGCCAGCCGACGCAGACTGTCCGTGAGGTCCTTCGATGTCGCCGGCAGCTTGGTCGGGGACACCCGGGCCAATTCGTCCCGCAGCTCCTCGAGCAGTACGGCCACCGCGTCGGTGGACAGGGTGAAGGTCTCGGGGTCGCCGTCTGTCCCGGAAGGTCGGCGGATGACGATTTGATGTTCCCCTGCGCCGTTGTCGTTGGTCAGGATGGCCAGTCGTCCTTCTTCTTGAACATTGGCCAGGTCCACCAGGGAGCGCGTTGCCGTGTAGTCAGATGTAACCGCAAGGACGAACTCATGGTCGGGGGCCCCGATCGACGCTGCCAGCAGCACTGATTGGACCAAGGCATCGCGGTAGTAGGTCGACACCCTGGCGCGGGCCGAGCCCGGCTCGCCTGGGGCTGTCAGCGTGACCACGAACTCCCCACTGGTGCGATCGCTCGACCTTAGGATCACCTCTCCCCGGGTGACGCTGCACTCGCCGGGGTTGAGCCCGTAGCCAAGCGCGAAGTCGGTGCTCGAGACCACTACCTCAAGGGTGAGGTCGGCCTCGGGGAGCAGCTGCGCCGGGAACTCCTCGTCGCCGGTGAGGGCACCGGCCAGTTCGGGTCCCACGGAAACGCGCAGCCCGAGAACCTCGTTCACTTGCACGGCATGGGCTGGCACGGCCGCACCCGTTTCGGGTTCGACGAATTGCAGTCGCAGCCAGCGCGCCTCGTCGTGTGAAGGTTCCTTGGACTGCACCGCTGCTGGCGCTGCGGGGGACGGTTCGGGTGGGGGCGGAATCGGCAGTCCAAATATGCGGTGCTTGGCTTTTGGAGGAGCTCCCGGGGGCGCCATGGGCGGTGCGGGTGAGGGCGGGGGAGGCGCAGACGGTGGGATGATCAGTCGCTTGCGTCTCGGAGCTTCCGGGGCCGCTCTGGGAGGTGCGACCGCCGCGCTGTCCGGTGGCGAATCCGCAGTCCACCCAGGAGGCTCCGCCCGGGTCCGGCCGGCCTGGTCGTCTTGCTCGCCGCCGCTCGACGCGTACCCGGGAACCGCTTCTTCTGTCTCGTACATCTCCCTGGCCCGTCGCCGACGTTGTCCCACCCCCAGGGCGACCGCCGCGGTGATCACCACCAGCAGGCCGCCCGCGACTCCGACATCGACGCCAACGTCAATGCCGATCATGGCGGTAGTTACCTACCCGACCCGAGCCACGTGCTGTCCTTGAACACCGTGTGCCCGAGGATCAGATAGCTGAAGAAACCCACAGCGAGGCCAACGGAGTACCACCCGAATGACGTGTGAACTTGGAGCAGCGTCGTGACCGCCCCGCCGCCCACGGCGCCGATCACGCTCGCCAGATCGGAGATCTCCGTCTTCTCTTCACGCCGCAGGGTCCGGTAGGTGATCCAGCCGATCACCACACCAAAGAGAACTGCGCCAACCGCATCGACTCTCATGGGCTGCCTCCCCGAGCGTTCCCGGTTTTGAAGCGAAACGCTAGTCCGCAACCACAACGCCGAGGCGGGTTCCTGAACATGTCCTGGAATCGGGCCGCGCTGTACCGCGGTGGTGACGGCCGGGCGGACCATCGATGAAACCGCTTAGCGACTACCCAAAGTTGGAGCCACGAGCTTTCAGGATCTCCAGGTGCCACAATCGACAACCGTTCGAGTCGAATGGATGATCGATGGACACTCCAGAGAGCGTGAGTCGGATCTATTCCTTCGTGAGGAGCCGGCAACTGGAAGGGACATTCCCCGGCTCGAACATGACCGGGGTGTGGGTGGTGACAGCGGCCCGGATTTTAAAGGGGTGGGGTGCACCCCCTGAGGACGCCTGGCCCTACGACACCAGCGCCTGGCCTCCCACCGAGCCGGAGGGGATCGACAAGCTGGCCAAGACCTTCCGCCTCTTCGCCTATGGCAGGGCTCGGACGGTCGACGAGTGCCGGTACCTGTTGGCCAAGGAGATCATGATCAACGCGGCGTTCGAAATCGATGAGTCATGGCAGACCTCGCCGAGCGGAATCATTGAGGATCCGGGACTGCGTGAGCCGAATGCCACGCACCACGTGAGGCTGGTCGGATACCACGACGACCGGCAGCAGTTCATCTTCGCCAACTCCTGGGGAACCTCATGGGGCGACAAGGGCTACGGGTATCTGCCCTACAGCTACATGACGGAGCGCCTCCTCGAAGCGTGGTACAACGACAATGATCATCCGGTCACGCCTCGATCCGCCGCTGAGGGCGTGGTGGTCAGGACCCACGGAGTGATCGATCCGTTCGAGCGGCTCCGCCACACGGTCGAGGTGGAAGACCGGACCCGAGACGAGACGCTTGCGTGGGCTTTCGCACTGGAGACGCCCGAGGGGATCGAAGTGGAGGAGCTCTTCGTGCGGCCCGCCTACCGGAGTCGGGGTCACGGGCGTGAGCTGGCACGCGAGATTCGCTCGGTCGCGGAGGCGCGCCAACTGAGGGTGACGTGCTGGATCCCCCACGTCGACTGGGCAAGGCCTCTGAGCCCAGCACAAGTTGCGATCTTTGGCCGCCTGAGAGTGGCCGTGAAGCCCTCGACCGAACTCTGGGCGTCGGGGATGGCGATCGACGAGTCTTAGGGTGGCTCCCTACTGGTAGCTGAAGGTGCTCGCCGTCGGCGGCCACGAGCCAGTGGCCCCTTCGCCCCTGGCCGTCAGGCGTGGCCGCCATCCCGACGACCAGCTGTTTGAGCCCGTATTCACCGTAGACGAGAGGCACGGGGGTTGCAACACGGGAGGCTCATCGCTACGCTCGGCCGCCAGGGCGTGGTGACCCCGTCCGGACGGTGGGAACGCGCGGAGGTTCCGGCATGGGACGACAACGAATACGTTTGCCGATCGCGGCGCCGGCCCTCGGCGTCGTTCTGGCGCTGTCCATGGTGTCGGCGGCTTCGGCGGGGCAACTCGGCGTGACGCACTCGGACCACGCACCGTCACGCGCCAGCCTTGCTGCGGAGACCGGAGAACTCAACGGCATCGCCGCGACGCGTGGCGGGGCCTGGGCCGTGGGTTACTCGGGCAACGGTTCGGACTCCAAAGCCCTGACGCTCTATTGGAACGGCACGCGTTGGCAGTCCGAACCAACCCCGAGCCCTCCCGACGCCGTGCTCCACAGTGTGGCCGCCACGTCTCCCACCAATGTCTGGGCCGTCGGCTCCAGTGGTACCTATCCGGCCCCCTCCAGGACCTTGATCCTGCACCGGAGCGGGAAGAAGTGGCAGCAGATGCCGAGCACCGCCGGCTCGCTCTCCGCGGTGGCGGCGACGTCGCCCACCAATGCCTGGGCCGTCGGTTCGACGAACAACAATGACGCGCTGATCTTGCACTGGAACGGCAAGAAATGGCAACAGACGCCGAGCCCCGCCGGGATGCTTTCGGGGGTGGCTGCGACTTCGCCCACCAACGCCTGGGCCGTCGGTGGGACAACGAGCGGTGACACCCTGGTCCTCCGCTGGAACGGCAAAACGTGGCAGCAGACCCCGAGCCCGAGCGTGGGCGGCGATCAGGGTCTCTCAAGCTTTCTCATCGGTGTGGAGGCCTCGAAGGGCCACCCGGTCTGGGCGGTGGGCGACGGTGACAGCTGCGGGTGCGGCCCCGGAAATCCGTTGGTCGAGCAGTGGCACGAGAACACGTGGACTCAACTTTCCACGTCCAACCTCCAGAGCGGCATCGACGTCTCTGCCGTGGCGTCTCTCTCGTCGAGCAGAGGGTGGGCGGTCGGACAGAGCGGCTCAGGCGACGGCCCGACGAACGGCGTGATCCTGGAGTGGAACGGCTCCGCCTGGATACATGAGCCCGTTCCAGGCCTCGAAGCTGAGGTAGGCGGCCTCTCCGGTGTGGCCGCGACATCCCGTTCGAACGCCTGGGCCGTCGGATGGGAGAGTCCGGTCAGTATCTCTAGCGCCGACGCGAGCGCAGCACCCAACGATTACGGGACCCCCGAGATCTTGATCCTGCACTGGAACGGTTCGGCGTGGACGCCCCAGACCATTCTCGGCCCGGCCAAGACGCCAGCGACCGCCGTCGTGACGACAACGACGACGACCCTCGCGCCGACGACAACCACGACCACCACCCCCCCATCCACCCCGACAACTTCTCCGTCGACGCCGGCCGGCGGAGGCCCCCTCCTCGGAAGCGCGGCCTGGGGCCAGGCGCTGGGCTCGTTCGGCGGAATCAGTGGCTTCGGTGAGGTGGCTCCTGCCGACATCACTTTGGGAGAGACTCTGCCGGCCCCACAGTTGGACTCCATCTCGTGGTCGAACTGGGGCGCTGCCGACGCGACCGGCCAGGGCCAGTCCGTCGACGGGACGAATCAGAGCGGACCGATGTCGAGTTGGCCGCTCGAGCCCATCACCGTGGTCGCGTTTGACCTAGGGAGTTGCAATGGCGGTCCGCCGGCGTACGAGGAGGTTGAGTGGTACTTCCCAGGTGACGGCCAGACCTTCGACCCGAACAACGCCACCAACGCCTGCACCGGGGATTAAGAGGAGAAGGCCGTACGCGCGTTCTTGCGGCGTGTCCCCCATGAAGTGCGCCGCGCCAGCCACATGATTGGCCAGCGTCCTCAGACTTAATAGTTGAGGACGCGCCCCTTCGTGTTGCAGGCTGTTGCACGTTTGTTGCACGACAGCCGATCAAGGCCACTCAAGGGACACCGTCCAGAATCTGGGGCGACGGCAAACTCCTCCGCACCCACCCCATCCGCCATGACCGCAGAATCAGACCTCTTTCTCATTGCCGTAGCGGGACGTTTAGCGTCAGCTCTGTCATAAATGGCGGATTTTCGTTCTTACGCCGCCGAGGGAAATCGTGCCGCGGATCGGCTTCGCTGGTGCGGTATTGAAGGAGGTCGTCGGCGCAGAAATTGGAGGACCTGGCTTCCAAATAATTTGATCCAGAATGGGAAGTGACGACTGGGAAGTCCCGGGTGCCGGACGAACCTACGGGTCGAACTGGGACAACTTAAAGAAACTGCTCGCCCAGCTCTCCGGCGAGGAGAGAGGACGCGCCGGTATGGATGAAAAGCTCAAACACATGGAGTTCATAGACCAGAGTCCCGCCAAATCACTGAAAGGACAGGTGTCACTTCGTGACGCCCGTTAGCGCCACCGCTGGCGACGTTGCCCTCCTCCGGCGTACTCTGGGATGTTGTTCTTGATGGGCAATGCATCGGGGGCCGTGGGCCGTCGCGTCGTCGTCACCGGGATGCCCGGGTCCGGGAAGAGCACATTCTCGAGGGCCTTGTCGGCGAGGACCGGCCTACCGCTGATCCATCTCGACCTCCACTACTGGAAGCCAGGGTGGGTGAAACCGTCGGATGACGAGTGGCGGGTGAAGCAAGGCGGCCTGCTCGCGGACGACGCCTGGATCGCCGACGGCAACTATCGCGAAACGCTCGATCTTCGCCTGGAGCGAGCGGACACGGTTGTCGTGCTCGATACGTCGTGGTGGGCTTGCGCCAGTCGGGCGTTCGTGCGCGGAATTCGAAGGCCAGTTGGCACCGAGATGCCCGAGGGTTGCAACGACTCTGCAATCCGACGGTTGCGCGATGAGTGGCGAATGGTGGGGGTCAACTGGCGGGACCGTCGTAAGGAGCCTGAGCGAGAACGCGCGATCATCTCCGAGCACGGGCAGCACGCGACGCTCCACACCCTCAGCTCGAAACGAGCGGCCCGACAGTTTCTCGGCGAGTTCGGGAGTGACTGAGTCGACCATCGAGTTTGGCTATGACGAGGGTCTGGCGCCACGGAAGTGCTGAATCTCAGAACGGCCGGTCGGGAGTCACGCCAGAGACGCCGCAAAACGTTGCCTCACGCGGGACTGGTCACCTCATTGCGAGGTACGGTCACTACGAGGCGGCGTCCTGGCAGTGATTCTCACAATAAATCGCACACATGTGCGAAAAAATGCGATAATGGCCGCCATGGACTATACGGATTCCATTGCGGCGATGATTCCGGGCGCGCAGGGTCGTGTGCTTACCGTCCTGGCCCGGACCGAGGTGGAGCTGACCATGCGGTCGGTCGCCGAACTGGCGGGCGTGAGCGCCAATCAGGCCACCGTCGTGCTGAACCGGCTCGTACGTCTGGGACTCGTCGAGCGCCGGGACGTGGGAGCGGCCGTCCTGGTGCGCCTGGTCCGGGACAACGAGGGGGCACGGGCGGTGCTCCTCCTCGCCGATCTACGAAACGGGGTGTTGAAACGCCTTGCCGCGGAGGCCAAGAGGATCCGACCGGCCCCGGTCTGTCTCGTGGTGTTCGGTTCGTTCGCCCGTGGTGAAGCGCACGAGAACAGCGACATCGACGTCCTCGCCGTCGCGCCCGCAGGAGCACAAGTCGACGATGGCCGGTGGACGGCTGCGCTCGGTCGGTGGACAGACCGGGCGGCACGGATCGCCGGCAATCCGGTCAATCTGATCGAGTTCACTGTGGAGGAGTTGCCAAGGCGAATCCGTCGCGAGAGAGAACCGTGGTCGACGATCATCCGTGAAGGGGTCGTCCTCGCCGGTGATGTTCCCCCGGAGCTCCGGGCTGCATCATGACGGCCGTTCGCCGTCAATCGCAGACGCGATCGGCTACTCCTGGTGATGCCCGTGCGTATCTGGACAAGGCTCGAGAGTTCCTCCGGGCCGCCGAGGACTCACTGGGGCTCGGGAACCGCGTGGCAGCGGCTGGGAACACAATCCATGCAGGCATCGGCGCGGCGGACGCATCACGGCTGCCAGAGCAACGGTTGTCTGGACGGGAGAACACTCGCAGGCGCCGGCTCATCTGGAGAGGGTGGGCGGCGAGGATGGACGGAGAGCAGCCGCTCAGCTCCGCCGTCTCCTCCCACTCAAGAACCGAGCTGAGACGACCCTGATCCGATTTCCGCGTGCGAAGCGAAGGCGGCGGTCACCGCCGCGCACCGGATCGTGCGAATCGCCCAGCTGGCAGTGGGACAGGTCGACCGGTGAGCAAGCCCGTAGTTCGGTAGGACGGCGATAATACGCCGGATCTGAAACGGTCAACGCCATAACAGGCACGAGAAGCCGCGATGTTCGGCATGCACGTCATCTGCGGGGAGAATTCTCAGACCGGTGATACGAATCTGATCCACGTTGTGGCGGCGTCAGCGAGACGAGGGTGCGTCCAGCTCGTAACGGCGCTGCGGTAAGGCGTCGGATCTCCCACCCTCCCGGCGACGGGGCGGCACCCGCCAGCTCGACGCTCAGACATAGTCGCCACCGAGATACTCGGACTTGATTCGTCAGACTCCACATCTACCAAGTTTCGTGCGCTTGGCGTGACCCAGGGAATACGAAACAGCACGCAATTGCGTGGTGTAGAGATTGAAACGCGGCCGAGGAGCAAAGGAGTGATGAGGCGGAATGGCGCGCAGCCAGCCCGTTTTCAGCAGGGGTTCTAAGGCGAGTATTCAGTGCCTTACCGAGCGTGTCGCGCAAGCGCGGGGCTGAGCCTTAGCGATCTCGAACGTTCTCTGCCGATTCCTTCGCCTGGTTCTTGACCTCTGCGCCAGCCTGACTTGCGGCATCTTTTGTTTGGTCAACGGCCCCCTCAGCGGCCCCGCGGACCTCCTCGACGCTCGACTGCGCCTCCTCTTTGAGGTGCTGAGCACTGGCAAGTACCGGCTCTTTCAGGGCGGCCATCGTCTCTTGGCCAGCCTGCTTGAGCTCGTCGACGGCAGGCTGTGCGATCTCCTGTGCCTTGTCGGCCAGTTGGGCTTCGGTGTCGGTGCCCGGGAAGATCGCGGCAGCCAAAAAACCCAGGCTGAATGCCACCGCGCCCGCAACCAGCGGAGACCCTTGGGTCTTCGTTCTCGCCGCATCTGGAAGCTGATGTCCCGCCTCGCCGGCGGCCTTGACTGAGCCTTGCACATCAGCGGCGCTACCCATGATCGATTCCCTTGCTGCGGTCCACCCCGCTGCGAGCTTTTGCTTGCGACGTTCCACGACCCGGCCCGGGCTCACGCGATCACTAATCGCGCCGACTGTTGTTCCCAGGTCGTTCCTCGTATCGGCGATCTCGCGCCTCAGTTCCTCTGTGCTTTGGCCCACTGGACATCCTCCTTTAGTGTTTCGACGGTTTGCTCAGGCACTGGACGAATCGCTTGGGCCCGCTGTCGGCCCCGAATGCCCAAAAGGCCGCTGGTCAGTGCGTAGAGAACGCCGACGATGGCGAAGGCCAGCGCACGATTGATGACCTGAGTGAGGAGCCAGGCCACAGCAAGTGACAGGAACAGGAGCGCCATATGGCCTGCAAGCGCTGCTCCTCCTAGCAGGCCTGCAGCTTTGCCAGCCTTGCCGATTTCCTCTGTTGTCTCGACCTTCGCCAGAGCGATTTCCTGGCGCACCAAGGTTCCCATCTCAGCGACCACGTCGCCCATGAGCTGACCCAGGGATTTGTCGGCCTGATCGCCATCGGCAGGCAATCCGCCTTGGGGCTCAACCGATACCGACATCACAGTGACCCGGAGACGCCCATGCCACCAACGATCGCCGGCACGGGGGCGCTGCCGATCGAGGGACTGTCCGGAGTGGGACCGTTGAGCGCCGCCACGACCGAGTCAGGCGCGTCCTGGGTACCCGCTTTCTGAGCGCCCCTGGCCAGCCGGCCGGTCGCAAACCCCGCAAGGACGGCGCCAAACAGAAATGCGCCGGGGCGTCGGCGAGCGAAGCTACTGACATCGTTGACAAGGCCGACGAAGCCGCGCTGCTCGAGACGGGCTGCATACTGGTTCGCTTGGTGGGCGGCCCGATCTACCCATTCAGCCGCTCTTGGAGCATCATTGATGCGGCCCTCGGCAAGCGCACGAAACTCGTCGGCCAAACTTCGGAGCTCGGTCGCCACTTTGTCCGTCTGCTCTGAAGCCCGTTCCCCAAGGTCTTGCTGAGCCTGCTCTAGAACTCGATGTAACTCGCGCTGGGCCTGGTCCGTGAGTTGGGTCAGCTGCTCTTTGGCTTCGGCCGCAACCTGCTGACCACCCTGCTGGGCCACCTGCGTCGCCTCGGAGGCCTGTTCCTTTAAGGTCGAGGCCACGGCTGAACCCTGTTGTTTGGCGGCCTCTGCGGTCGAACTAGGGCTCGCCGATGCTGAACCATTCGCGGGTGTCGTCATGACGCCTCCTGACATGTGCAAGACCAGCGCCTTACCCGCGAAATCTGTTATCAACCCACCCGATCGGGTGATCTTCAAACCGCGTTTCACCGTGGGGCACGCGCACAATCCCGCTCCGGTCCCGCACGTGATTGGGGATTGCTTGGTCCGCGTTCAGGCGACTCCCGGCATCAGGTCATGCTCGGTTCAATGGCCGCTGAAAGGATCGCGTCCGGTAGTGCTGATTCGGGTAACGCGGCGAAACCATTTCGCCGAATGCTGCAGCTGGCTAGTTGCCAGGTGGATCGGTCAGTTACCTAGGCGCTACTGCCGTTGAAACAGCGGCGCTCGATGGGTTGAGTTCCCCACAAGTCACACACAGATGGTTCCGTCGTCATCCCGCATCTCTACGGAGAAATCTGTTGCTCCGTTCAGAGCAGCTGCGTTGACTTTTTGGGGAATTGTTTCACCTAAAACACCCGGGCGGACGATCCGGAGTGATTCGTCGTGGGACGCTCACGAACGGCCCAAAGAGCGCTGACGTCGCCCAGGACGCGGAGCAAGGCTCCCCAGGAGATGGCCAGGGGAGCCGCTCACGCACACCGCCGACGTGACTGACGTCGGTGCGCCCGTCATATGCCCAAGGCAACGCTGTGGATAAACGGGGAAAGTCTCGGGTTACCCGAGCGCGAGGTGGCCCCGGCCGGAGCCGGGACCACCTCCTACGGCGGGGCTGTCCCGCAGGGGTCACAAAGCCCTACTTCTTGAAGGCGTCCTTCACCTTCTCACCCGCTTGCTTCAGGTTGCCGGCAGCTTTGTCGCCCTTACCCTCCGCTTCCAGGGAGCGATCATCAGTGGCCTTGCCCGCTGCTTCCTTCACGTGTCCCTTCGTCTCCTGCAGCTTGTCCTTCGCTTTGTCCGTCGCAGACATGTGTCTCTCTTCCTCTTCGTTTGTCAACCAAAGGAAGTACCCAGTACACGGCTCAAAGATGCCACCGAACGGGTGATTCTCTGGGTGATTCCTGATCCAAAGCAAAGGGCTGACGCGCTGCCTGTGTTCACCAGCGCCGGGTCGGGCCAAAGGCAGAGCGAGGTCGCCGTCGGCCTAAGAGAACCGGATCACCAACGACCACAGATTCCGTTCTCAGCTCAGGGATCTCCGTGATCGCCCATATGGCCGCCAAGACCATCGTCGGCTTCGAGGTCGCTGGCACTGCGGGTCTTCGTGAGCACCGACGGACCCGGTGACGCGAAGCCAGCCCCGAGCACCGCAAGAACTCGGGGGCCGTCGCCGAAATAGATCCGCTCCCGGGTGAAAGGGCGGACCCCTTACTCACCGGGATGGCTCGGCTACGAAGCAGATGTGGTCTCGAGCGGGTCGAGATCGGCTTCGGGCGTGAAGGCAACTTCGAGTTCGACCTCGGGTCGGCGAATCTCCATTTGCGCCAGACGCTCAAAGACCAGTCTGTCGGCCGCCGTAAGTGGCGGTTGGGTCATGGACCGTGGCCAGAGCCGATAGCGCTGGACGACGTTTATCTCAGCCGCAAGCAGGAAGAGCTGCGCACCCAAGTAGATCCAAGTGAGCAAGACGATCACGATGCCGAAGAAGCCATAGGTGTTCGTGGCGTGCTGAAGCTCGCGACCGACGTACCAACTTCCGATGAGCTGCAAGGATTGCCAGAATACCGCTGCCAACGCGGCGCCGAAGAAGAACTCGCGCCAGTTGAGCGCGTCGGCCGTCATCAGGTTCAGCGCCAGCAAGATGAGGCAGAAATTCAATGCAAGGGATCCGATTACCAGCAGCCCCGTCGCCATCCAGCCATGTGAGACCAAGGTCGCGAACCCGGTGAGTACCGTCGAACCAATCGCGGAAAGAGCGAGCAAGACGAGGACCCCCAGCGCTCGCAGGTAGCGCAGATAGATAGAGGGCCAGCGAACGTAAGGAATATTCCAGACCACGTTCATCGCGCTCTGGGTCGCCAATCCGAGCCCAACTGCGCCGTACAAGAGCAGGAGGCTTCCGATGACCACTGCTGACACGCTTCCGGTGAGGGCATGGGTGTGCGACTGCAGCTGAGGACCGATGATCGGGAAGTTTCCGAGAGCGCTGTCGACGAGGTCCGTCTGCAACTTCTTGTTGTCATGCAGGGTGTAGCCGAGGATGGTCGTGAACAGGAGCAAGAGAGGAAATAGTGCGAAGAGACCGTAGTAGGCGACGAGCGCCGCCCTGCTGCCGGCCTGATCGTTACCGAACTTTTGGATGACCGCAAAGGGGAAACCCAGAGCACCGTGGTCCTGCTGGAACCTGTCGGCGCGACGTATGACAACTTCGATCCTGCCCGGACGACCAGCTTCTTCCCCATTTGTGCTGTTGGTTGGCGGTCCCTCCTTTGATCGACTTGGCTGATGGCCAGGGTTCGGTGGATGTATTGCGTCGGTCATGGTCCAATCATGGCCCTCTAAAGGACTGCCGCTCGCTCGACCGCTGAGGGGCGGCCCGGGCAGCTTCGAAGGCGTCAAGGGGCCCGACTTCCCGCTGCGACGGCGCTCCTCTCGTTCGGTCGGTCGACCCAGTTACGGCCACCGAGAAGGCCCGCCGAGACGCTCCCGCCGTTGCCGTGTGTGACGTATGGGACTCTCGCCGTCCCGACACACGGCCGAAGGAGACGACCCACGGCCTGGTGCGGAAGGACCGCCGAGGCCGAGGAGCTTGATCATTTCGGCCACCTCGCTCTCCCGTCCCACGAAACTCGTTACTGACTGGGTGAGGTTGTTGGGGTTAGCCCGAGTTGTGATCTCGGCATCGACGTTTACACGCAGAGGCGGGAACTCAGCCGGCACTCCGTCCACGTCCAGTTGGAAGACGTCTTCAGGGCGTTCGAGATCATTTAAGGATGGGAGCCGAGTTCGACCCCCCATACCCGCTGGCAGGCGATCCCGGACCAGCTCAGCGGTCGATCTCGACACCACTACCTGGCCTCCGTACGCCGTGGCCTCTAGTCGTGCAATGCCGTTCACCGCCGGACCGAAGTAGTCACCATCGCGCTCCTCGCACTCTCCCGTGTGGAGTGCCATGCGCACCCGGAGGGCAGCTTCATCGGGCCACGACTCGGCGTGGAGAGCACGCTGGTCCTCGCCGGCAACTGCGGCCGCATCCCTGGCCGATGCCAAGACGGCACAGAAGGCATCCCCCACCGCCTTGAAGACATAGCCACCCGATGACTCGATGGCAGAGCGCATCACGGGCTTCGTTGGACGCTACCCGGTCGCGCACGACCTCTGATCGAAGGCGTCCCACGGTGCGTTGGGCCAAGGACGGTCGATCGGCGCACTCAGATGGTCCCGGTCCACGCCTGCAGGACGAGGCTGGTGAGGCCGACGGTGATCCACAAAATCGCGCCGAGGGCGAGTGGGCGTGCCCCAGCCCGACGGACCTGGCTGATCTCGGTCGACAGTCCGATCGCGGCAAGCGCAGCAGTGATCATCCAGGTGGCCGCATCCGAGAGACCCCCGTGCCACGAAGCAGGGACGAGACCCACGGTGTCGAGCAGAACGGCCCCGACAAAAGCGACGACGAAGAGCGGGAAGATCTGGCGCAATGAGAAGCCGGCGCGGCGGGCCGACGGACCATCGGGTCCACCTCGCGAGACGGTGCGATTACGCCAGAGGGCGATGCCCAAGGTGACCGGGATGATTGCGAGGCTCCGTGTGAGCTTCACCACTACTCCGTAGGTGGCAGCGGTATGACCGTAGATGCTCGAGGCCGCCACCACCGAGGACGTGTCATTGATCGCGGTGCCCGCCCACAGCCCGAAGGAGTGCTGGGACAACCCGAGCAGGTGGCCCATCGCCGGGAAGCTCAGCACCGCCACAATGTTGAAGCAGAAGATCGTGGCGACCGAGTAGCTCACGTCGGCAGGATCGGCCTCGATCACCGAGTCGGTCGCGGCGATGGCAGAAGCGCCACATATTGCTGTTCCCACGCCGACGAGCGTCGTGACGTCGGGGCGAATACCGAGCGCCCGGCCCGCCACCCACGCCATGGCCAGGGCCGCGAGAAGGGTCCCGAGAAGCACCGGAAGGGAGCGCTCGTTTGCCGCGAGCACCTGGTGGAAAGAGAGCTCGAGACCAAGAACGACGATCGAGCCCTGCAGGACCTTACGGCCCGTGAACGCCAGCCCGGGAGCCAGATTCGGAGACGGACGGCGTATGGCGGCGACCAGCAGGCCGGTCACGATGGCGATGACCGGGGCGCCAACGAGGGGGATCACCCGCCCGACGCCTGTGGCGAAAACGGCCACGACGACGGCCGCCGCGATGCCGGGGACCAGAGTACGGGCGGTCGGGCGGAGCGGTGGCGCTGGGTCGGCCCTCAGAGCGTCGCTGGGCGCGATGGGTGCGACGACTTCCATGACTCCACTCTCTGGCCAATCGAGGGCCGGCGGAAGTCCCCTGCTGTGGTCACAGTTCTAAGGTTTCGTTATGACACCGTTGGCCCAGCCGATTCCCGACCTCTTCTCGCTCGACCTGCTGGTGAGCGTCGACGAGCTGGGCTCGATCAACGCAGCTGCGTCGGTGCACCAGATCACCCAGCCCGCAGCCTCGGCGCGGTTGCGTTCGCTCGAGCGGGTGCTCGGCCTCCAGCTACTCGAGCGGACTCGCAGAGGCTCGCGCCTGACGCCTGAGGGGCTGGCCACGGCCCAGTGGGCGACGGCGGTGCTCGAAGACGTCCGATCCTTACTCGCTGGCGTGGCTGCACTGCGCACTGCCGGCGCGCAGCTCGCCATCGGCGCATCGATGACCGTGGCCGAGTACGTCATGCCTCAGTGGCTCGAGCGTCTGACCGCCGATCGCCCGGGCCTCGGAGTTTCGTTGCACATGGGAAACACGACCGAGGTTGCGACTCTGGTGCGCGAGGGCAACGTGCAGATCGGCTTCATCGAAGGGCCGCGCCCACCAGGCCGGCTGCGCTCGCGAGACCTCTGGGAGGACGAGCTCGCCGTCGTGGTCGCGCCCAGCCACCCTTGGGCACGGCGCAGGAAGCCCGTTGGCGCGCAGGAGTTGGCCGCGACCCCAGTGCTCTCGCGCGAGCTTGGGTCGGGCACGCGCGATGTGCTGACCGCCGCGCTGAAAGAGTTGGGTCACGAGCCGCTCGTCGCCATGGAGCTGGGGTCGACAACGGCCATCAAAGCCGCGGTGGCCACGGGACGTGGCCCCGCCGTTCTCTCGGTCCTCACACTCGGTCCTGAGCTCCGGGTCGGCTCCCTTGTCGTGGTGCCTCACCGCGACGTCCAACTGCGACGGGTAATCCGCGCCATCTGGCGCTCGGGTGCAAATCTCACGCGGGATGCAAAACATCTCTTAGACATCGCGCAGAAGGCGCCCCCGCGCGACCTCTGAACAAACGTCGCCCGAACTGGCGTCTTGCCGCACGCCAATCGCCGTGGAGTCGGACTTTAGACATAGCTCGGTATCTTTATACGATGTAAGAACCAAGTCAGCAGAAGTTCGTCGCCCGCGATTCGTGAATAAATGACATCGTTCCGCTTGTGCCGTTTCGCCGAGTGTCGCCGCGGTATGGGTTACTCATGACACTGACTGATGATCCTGCCGACCTGCCGGACCCACAGCCGGACGTGGTCTCCGAACCAGTGGCCCCGGCCGAAGTACCCGAACCAGCCGTGGAGGACACTCCCGAACGCGGGTAGGAATAGGGGCTATCGCACGCCGGCGGAAAGCGCAGTCCAGCAGCGAGCCACGGACTCGGGATCTGGAATCGGAGAAGGGGGGTTCGGCTCGGGTTGGGGCTCGATCGGGGTCGGCTCTTCGGGGATAGTCATCTTTCGGCGATACCCGGCGGGCTCCTTTGAAAACAAGCCAACTCCGCCCGGACAGCGCCACGGGCTCAAACGACTCGCCCTTTTATGTGCCCTGCGCTTGTCCCCAAAAGGGGCAAGTGTTGGCTGAGGCCGAACCTGATCGCGCACCCTTGCCGTTGAACGGTGTTGCACGTACGTCCCTCCGCCCTCGGACTCTGTGGTTGAGGGCGCGCGCCCACATGGAGCATCTTTGGGGCACTGTTCTCAGCTTGGGAAGCCCTCCAGAGCAAATGTGACGCCCTGGTCAAGAAGGTATTTTTCCAAGTGGAGCCGGAAATCGGGAAAATCGATTACTCGTAAGTACGCGCTGATATGCCCTATTTCTCGGGGCGCGTTGCACGAAATGGAGAAAATTGCCCAGTTGCATGCTGTTGCACGGGTGGAATCCACGGTGTCGAAAGTCATCGACCTGAACTCTGAGGATCCCGACCTCTTTGCAGTTTAGTTTAGCCGGCGAAACTGAGGAACGAAATCGACGCACGAGGGGAGTTGTCTTGAAGGAAGAAGGGTGGCGTTAGTCCTGGTGGTGTCGCCTCCACATGTGCCTCTCACATTCGCCATCAAACGGCGAGGCTTGCGTCCCGGTCCTGTCATCATCCAGGGTCGTACCGCCTCTATCACTCGTCGGGAGGTCTCCGGGTCGTCACCTGAAACTGGATAGGTCTGAAGTTGGGTCAGGTCGGCAGTGGGCAGAGTGGAGAACGGAAAGGACACCAGCTTGAGCCAGCCCTTACGACTTTGTTGAAGGCACTCGACCGTAACCTCGTACTCGTCGCCAGGACTGAGCACGAAGCTGGGGAATGGCCCTCCGAACCCAGCAACGAGCGAGAGGGCGGAACGTCCTTGCACCGGTAACGGTTCCGGTAACACTTCCCCTTCCGGCCCGGACTCAAGCGTTGGACATCGTCGTCTCCACCGCAACGACAGCACCTGGCCGCTCTCCCGAGGAACCAGCACCGCAGGTCGATCACCACAGTCGCCCGGCCACCAGTGTTGAACATCGCGAGAGGCAGTCGAAGGTTGAGCACCAACGATTCGGCTGCGGTAACTGCGAAAGCGTGCGGTGGAACCGTTTCGAACCGGCCTTTGCGCCCGTAGGTGAACCAGAATCCGAGGCCGGACACAGCAATCGCGGCCACGGAGACACCAATCGCTATCCAACTCAGTGTGTCGGCGGCAACTGCCATTGGCCCGCAAAGGTAGCCTCCCTCCGTCGTGGTTTTGCGGGCCGTTCACGGCGGAAGCTGGCCCGACCGTGCCGACGACTTGTTGAGAGGAGTTTTCCTAAAAGAATAACTGAGTGTGTAGACGTCTTTCCACGCCGCTCACCCCGGCCACGACGCGGGACGTCTTAATTCGGGTCTCGGTGTCGGGCGTGGCCGGGCGCACGGTATCCGGCAATCCCGGTCGGCCTTTTAGGCCGCCGCGTTGGTCTTCTTGCTCGACTTCTTCCCGAGCATCCCCCCGAGCATCGTGTTGATGACCTGGTCGCAAGAGTAGAGACCGAGCGACGCGCGTCAGGGCTTCCGGGGATAGGAGGAGTTTGAGTCGTCGGAGTTCCAGTTCTTGTCACCCTGCAACTCGTGGGCGTGCGCGACCTTGGCTGCCAACTCGGTGCCGTAAACACGCTCAACGACTTCGATGACCTGGTTCTCGTAGTGGGGCGGGTACTCCGCGGTCCAGTACTGGAAGAGCTCCGTGAAGGCAGGAAACTCGCGGTTGAGCAGGACCTCGGCGGTCGGGCCGTCTTTGCCGGCAGCGTTCTCAAGGAACACCGCTGCACGGCCGAGCTCGCCTATCTCGTCCTCAGTGACCCACCGGTACTGGGGAAGGCCCTCCTTTACGGACTGCTCCTCGCCTTGCGCACCTGTGTTGTTAGGCTTTCGAGCACGCGGACGACCACCGGTGCCGCCGCCGCTGCCGGTTCCGGCACCGCCGCCTGCGCCGCCGTTACTACCCGTCCCGGTGGAACCACCGCCCCCCTCTCCGAACTGGGCTTTCTTTGTGCCGCCTCTCTTGAAGACGATGCGCACCCGGCGGAGCCGCCTGCCGTGAACTTCGCGGCAATCTGATTCAGCCACTCGCCGACGTCTGGGTCCTGCGGGTCGGTGGAGCCCGCCTTGATGATCGCCTCGCGAACGGGTCCGGGAGGTCGTTGACGAACTCTTCACCCCACGCGTCGAAGGGCAGTTCCTTTGCCCCAGTCCATAGCAGCGAGGACCGTGCCCCGTGGGGATACACCCCGGCGCGGCCCTTGCCTCTGTCTTCGGCCGGCGGCTCAATGATGAGCGTGAGTCGGCGTCGCACTTCAGGTTTCACGATGCCGAACCGCCGGTATGCGAAGGCGTGGTCCTTTAAGTGGTACAACTCCCCGTCGTACACGACGGCGATGTATCCGAGCCGGCGTGGATACGAGTGGATGAACTTGCGGTCGTCTTTCTCGCCCCAGAGGTACCAGTGGACCTTGGTGCCGTCCGAAAAGGTGAAGACGTCCGCCTCTGGGTGCTTGTATTCCTGGTCCTCGAGGTAGTACCGCGGACCTCGCAGCGTCCGGCGGTTGATGCGCCGGTCCACAGGCTTCTGCTGCGGGCCGCGTGCCTCCATGGCCGACCGGGGCCAGTCGGGCCGCTTATCAGACCGCAGTTCCTCCAGCTCGATCGTCGTGGGCAGCTCGAAGAATCGCTCGTTCACGTACTTCGAGACACCCTTGATGTCTCCTTCTTCGTCAGCGTGGCCGCCCTCGCCGGTGGCAAGGAATGTGTCCTCCTTGCCGGTCATCCCGAGTGCAATGACGACGGTGCCATGGTCCTTGTCCGGGAAAGCGTCAAGGACGTGCTGTGCCGTCGTGCCCTGCGCGAGCTCAAACCCGGGGTCCTGCAAGTCGAGATCGAGGACCTCGTCGTAGGTGACGTTGTTCTCCTCGTCTACCAACTCCCATCGCTCAAGCCCGTACTCGTCGGTCGTCGAGTCGTGGAGGAGCTTCACCGCGGCGGTCAAACCCTCCTTGCGGGATGCGACGATGAGCCCCTCGTGGTTCCACGGGAGCATTGACGTCTTTGCGCCCATGCCGAAGTTCTCATGGACGTCACCGATCGGCTTGCCGCCGCCGCCGAACGTGTTCATAAAGCGAGGGAGCTCCTCCTCGCTGCTCCATGCCGTCGCCGTCATCGGCGTGGAGGAGCCGGTAGACGCCGAGTTCCTCGACCGCCCCCCACTCTGGGCGGATGACGATGCGGGTTGCGTTCGCGTCGCTGGAGTTTTTAATGAGCTCCCGAATGTATTGATACTTCGCGGGACTCGTGCCCCGTCCGGTCGACGATGGGCTTGAGCGCGCCCGCCTGCATCGGCGTGATCGCCATGGATGCCTCTTTCCCCCAAGGACAGTGCCCTTGAGTCGCTTGTCAACGCCGAGAGTCAGTCCCCAGGCGGCGACCACGATTATATCCCGGTGGTGCGCTTAGAACGGCAGCTGCCGCTGTTCGACTCCGGGCAGCACGGGGACGGCGAGGCATCTAGGCAACCGCAGACCCCGCCGCGAGGCGGACTTATCGGACTCCGTTCTGAGAGGCCCAGCTGGTCTTGGAGACCACGAGATGATCAAACAATGCCCAGAATGGATGCTCGGCTACTCGTGCATGAAAATAGATCCGTTCGGGCTGATGGGAGGTGATGATGCCCTCCGAGGTTAAGAATGTGACTTCACCGAAAACGGTGCTCTGGGCAAGGCCCGTCGCCTTTTCGATTTGCGCCCGCGTCATCGTTGCTGTGGTGTGCCGAAGCACGAAACAAGCCGTCAGGCGGTTCGTGGATCCGAACCAGTCGTTTGAGATTGCTTCCAGTTCAACTCGAAAGTCGGCGTTCTGGAGCGCCTCGAGGACAGGAAACCCTAAATCAGCATCCCCCATCCGGCCTCGCACCTTATCTAATCTTGATTCGCTAGATTCCTGATCGCGGAATCAGGGTCCTGGGATCAGGTAGCCGGATAGTAGGTGGCTCTGACCTAGGGGGCAACACCCAGGGATGTGGTTGGCCGGCCGGTGACTTGGGCCGCAACTTCTCCCCGAATTTCGGGTCGACATCGTTCAGTTGCCGGCACATAGGATCGAAACCAGAAAGTGCAGGTAGATGGGGGCAGACAAGGATCCGACAATGTGGAACTCTTCGGCAGTGGCTGAGTTCGACGAAACGGCAGACGCCCTCGGCCAGCCTTTGAACCCTGGCCCGCCCGCAGAGGACGTTGAGGCCATTGCGGAGCTACTGCAGCGTTGGGGAGGGACGTTGGACGGATGTCTGTAGATAAGGCGGTCCACCTCTCGATTCTGCTCGGAATGCTTGATGCAGGGCTAACTCTTGACGAGACGATTGAGGCCCTGATCATGCATGGGGAGGTTGATGCGCCGGCCTCTGAGCTACCGGGTGATCCTGGCGTTCTGAGATTGGTGGAAACCCGACAAGGTTGGATAGCAACAAGGGACAGCAGCGCCAGCTGACTTAGCCCCCCGGGACCTCTGTGGGGAGACGGGATTCAAACTCAAGATGCACCGCCTCTTCCCAGGCCAGTGTTAATATGGCTTTTGCGTGAGTCCAAGTAGCTACAGAGTTCTGCGATTTAAGTGGGAAGGGTTCCCGCATTCCCAAGTGTCGGGTGGAATGCTGGATGAGATAGTCGGTCCCGACTTTCGACTATCTCCTGGAATGCGACCATCCATGTGTCGTGTCATGTCCATCCCCTCTTTATCAACGAGGATGAGTTACGTCGGGTAAGCCTGAGAAGAGGTCGTTGGGTGCGACGACCGTACTGGTGACGAGTCCAATTAAGCAGGCGAGATGGTGACCGAAGCTAATCGTGATGGCCTTCTCGAGTTGATTCTTCCCGGTATCGAGGAGATCAAGGATCTCGGGAACTGGAGTCGGGTGGACGGCCACCAAGACCGATTCGCCATGTTTCGGCTCAACGGCTGGGTTACTCGTCCGGTACAGAACGTCGAAAATGAGACGTACCAAGGGTTTGTATATGGGCCCGCCATCCACAACCTAACCAGTATCGGAAGCGAACGAACGATATCTGCGACGTATCGGGTGGGCGAAGTCCTGAGCTCCGAGGTCACGAAGCAGGTAACCAAAGGCATCATCCCAATGCTCAGGAACAGCGATTTGGGAAAACTCGTCGGGCGGATCGCTGGGTTGGCCGTCCCACACGCCGATTTGCTCAAGGAGGTTGCGAGCATCGTCTTTGGGTCACTGGGGAGTTAAGAGTCGATTACCGAGACCGCTCGGAATAGTTCGATGCGATCGTATGAGCACACTGAAACGTTCAAGGTGAACAATGAGCGAGTCCACGTGTATCCAAGCTATTTCTGGGTCAGGCGGGAAATCCTCTTCTCGCACATTGATTTTGTTGTTCTGGACTACCGGAATGGGCGCCGCGAACTCTTCCCCCGAAACAATCCCCCAAGGCGATCCATCGCAAGGCAGTTCACGCCTCAAGGGCTGCGACCCTCGGCGAATGTCGTTCGCCTAAACCTCCACTTCGCTGACGTCTACCACCTTGTGCGAACGAAATCTGATACGACCTTTACCGAAGGGGATCCGCCCTCCAAGATCGTCGACCCAGCACGCGTCACTGAATCGAGTGAACAAGCCTGACAACGCGATCCAGCCGCCCAAACCGCTAAAGCTGTACGAGGTGGCGAAATCTCGAGAATAAGTCCACCCAAGCAAGCAGATCAAGAAGGGATCAGCTCGAGCCGCTCTCTCGCTGGTGGTCCTCGGGTGCGGTGGCTCAGTGCCGGCGGTGCTCCCCCATGTCCGAGGAAAACCCGGAAACACCGGCGTCTCCACCTGATGAAAAAGCGTGAGGTCACCGGGTTGACGCCGGTCCTGACCACTTCAAATCCCAGACCGACGGTCCTTTTTACTGAGAGTCGGTTCCGCCCATCGGATTGCGTGCCCTCCGCGTGCCCTAACGGGATTGAAACCGGTTCTAATTCCGACGATCACTCGTCGGGGTCCTCGTCCTCGTTGGGCCGATCTTCGCTGCCGTTGCAATCACACGATGCGTACTGACGTCTGCAGCGGGGACACTGTTGATGCCGCAGTTCAAGGTATGGATCTCGCTGATCTGACATCCACAACCGCGACATAGATGGGAGCGCTGGAAGAGGAGGCTGGGGCCCATCGGGCAGGTGTCGGAGTGAGGACATCGAGGCCGTGCACCACACAAATGGCAGGGCTTGGCGAAGAAATCCACGCCGTCATCGTCACGTTCGTCGCCGTATGGAATCAGCCGAAAAGGCTCACCCTCGAGCAGGACCCAGGGCGACCGGCCATAGTTACGCCGAATGCCGACCACAACTCAAGTTTGCTCTCGCATTCGTGCGGAGTTCAGTCTGGCGGCTGCCGCGGCATGCATCGTGAGCCGAAGCGCCAACGCCGTCGTTCCGACGCCGTGGTGGCCAGCAATCACCGTTACCTGGCTTTTCGCGAGGCCACCCGTTTGTCGATCGATCTCGGTAATGCCGCTAAAAACGGCCCGACTACCGCCGCGGGCGTTCTCCTCGATCTGGTCGAGCGAGTGGGCCAGAGCCGTGGTCAGTGACGTGGTCGGCCAAAAGCAGATCACCTTCGTCGATGAGGTCGTCCACGGGGAGCGACGGTACAAGGTCGCTGTCTCAGCCGACGGCCACGCGAACGAGCAACGAGATTTCAGGCTTCCTGATCGGTTGTATCTGCCGAGACGATGGACCCGCAATGACAGTGGCTGTCCATAGGTGCCAATAACGGCTACGAACTACAGTAATGGTCTGTCTCTGCAAGGATCGGGCCCTGGACAAGTTCACCCGTCCCTTTGATCGTGTGATCCCAATACTTTGGTCGTCGTCCAAAAATCGCCGCCTCACTCGGAGACCATGGGTTTGCGGCGCCGTTGATCGGGTGGGCATTTCATCAGAACTGAAATCCAGCAAGCGAAGTCTGCATTCCTGGCGAGATACAACCCGGATCGTTCAGTGAACATTGCCCTTACCAGCGGACTCAAGGCAGCCGCTCAACACAATCCCTTGTATTTGCCAGAAGCTCTGCGACCACCGGTTCGCAGTTCTTGGAAGGACCACCTTGCCCGGCTAGCAACCTCGTACGGTTCCCTCGTGACGCTCAAACGCTATGAGGACCACATTTGGGAACTCCGACGACTAATGAACGAAGGTTTCAGATCGTCATTTCGTGAACCTGGATTTCGCCTGTCTCATGCCCAGAAGAGCTTGTCGGTGTTTCTCAAGCACCTGTGGTGCATGGATCGAATTGTGGAGCCTCCCGCCTGTCCAGTCGATCGCGTTGTGCTTCAGAAGGTTATGCATGGTCCATTGCGACCGTGGACTCGCGTCGATTCCCTCGGCGAGCACCGTCAGATGTTTGGTCTGATCCAAGCTCAGGCCAGTTCGCAAGAAAGGTCCGTTGCCCTGTGGGAACTGCTCACTTTCATGCCCCCGGTCAGTTAGTTAGCGCACGACTCTGCGGTCAGATGCAAGGTGCTCCTGATCCGTAGCGCCAACCGAGGCGCTGGACGTCCGATGCCAGAAAGTTGTCCACAGGTGCCATTTGTGCCCTCTGAACCGGATAAATGGCGCCAACTGAGCGGCCCAGAATGACGGCCGATAACAGCCGTTTCCAGTTTTTTGGGCCCCTATGGTTCTCACGACGGTTCTCAAAAAAAGACCCGTCTGCGTTCTGCGGCGATCGTTGGACGATCGACGACGCTACGACACCCGAAGGAATGTTGCATATCGCAGTTCCAAGCGGTCCGGGTCAGGCTTTGAGGCACGATTGGGGGACTGTGATCGTCGTGCCGCGGATCTCCTGAAGGCTATGCCTGAGCATCGGGTCGTCGACTTCGTCGAGCAACTTCTGGTTGATTCTTACCTCGTGCTTTGGAGTGATGCCGAGAAAGTTGCGGTCGAATGCCGCATTGTGGATCTTGCACACCGCCATTCCGGTCGAGGCACCACGAGGTCGCCAGCGTCCTCTCGTTCATCAATGATGTGCGCGGCATCGAGCAATTCGGCATGTCGCAGGCGGCAGACGGCACAACTCGACGAATACGCATGGAGTACTTGCTCTCGAAAGACCGGCTGATGAAGTCGCTCCTTCGGGATTCGCGCCGATGACGTCCCGCCGAGTGGTGGAGAAGCGATCCTCGGTCTGACGTGATCGTAGGCGCGTAGAAACCGTCGGTTCACGTGGAGGAGCTTCAGCCCCAGAAGACGCAGGTGGGGTCCTTGCCGATCTCGTCGAGGATCACGTTGATGGGCTGGTGGGTGTCCAGGTCGAAGTACATCGTCCACTTGCCGTAGCGGTCGCCGAAGTAGAGCGTCCAGGCGCCCTCGCCTTCGTAGCGGATCTGGGCGATGGGCATCTTTGTCCACTCACCGGGCGCGCCTCTCCAGATCGGGTCGGCACTCGTGGATGGAGACGGACTTGCCCCGAGTGGTGACCTCGAGGCGGACCTCGTCGGCGAACTTGGCCGGGAACGTGTCGCGGCACCACCGCCTGACCTTCTCGACATCGAGTTCGGGCACGACGGTGGCCACCGCAAAAGGCTAACGACCTCAGCCGGCTAGGGGCCTGCTTTCGAGCGCATCGTGGGCAGCCTCGGCGACGGCTGCTTTCTCGTTGCGGCGGAGCTGGGCCATCGAGGTTTCCGAGAGGTAGCGACGCTCGGCCACCTGCCACTCGTCGTGGGTCTCGACGACCACGGCGGTGACGAGGCGCTCGACCGCCCCGTCGTTGGGAAAGACCCCGACCACGTCGGTGCGACGCTTGATCTCACGGTGGAGGCGCTCGAGGGGATTCGACGACCAGACCTTGCGCCAGTGCGATTCTGGGAACGCGGAGAAGGCCAGCAGGTCCTCCTTGGCGTCGGTGAGCATGGTGGCCACGTCGGGGAACTGGCCCTCGAGCGTGGTGACGATCCGGTCGAACTGCTCGGGGACCGCGGCGGCATCGGGCTGGGCGAAGATCGTCTCGATGGCGGCGATCACCATGTGGGTGTTGTTCCGCTTCACCTTGGCCAGCACGTTGCGCATGAAATGGACCCGGCACCGCTGCCAGGCCGCATCCACCATCACCGCCTCGATGGCCTTCTTCAGGCCCAGGTGCTGGTCAGAGATGACCAGGCGGACGCCGCTCGAGCCCCCGAGCCCGCAGCGAGCGCAAGAACTCGGTCCAAAAGGCCCCGTCTTCTGAGTGACCGACCGCACAGCCCAAGACCTCGCGGTTGCCGTCCATCGAGACGCCGGTGGCGACTACCACGGCCCGGGAGACCACCTGGTGCTCGACCCGGCCTTTGAGATAGGTGGCGTCCAAGAACACGTAGGGGAACTCCACGTGGGCGAGGAGCGCGCCCGAAAGGCTCCGAGCTGCTCGTCGAGCTCGGCACAGATCCGGCTGACCTCGGATTTCGAGATGCCGGACTCGAGGCCGAGGGCCGCCACCAGGTCGTCGACCTTGCGGGTCGACACTCCGTGCACGTAGGCCTCCATGACCACGGCGAAGAGGGCCCGGTCGATGCGGCGCCGGCGCTCGAGGATGCTCGGGAAGAAGCTGCCCTGGCGGAGCTTGGGGATCTTGAGGTCCACGTCCCCGGCCTTGGTCGAGAGGAGCCGGTCACGGGTGCCGTTGCGCTGGGTCGTCCGGGTGCTCGAACGCTCGAAACGTTCGGCGCCGATCTGGGCGGTCGCCTCGGCGTCGATCAGGGCCTGGAGCATCAACTCGACGGCTCGACGCACGACGTCGATGTCCCCGCCGGCGCGGACGGCGTCGAGCAGTTCGTTCAGGTCACTATTGGTGATGGTCACTGGGTGTCTCCTTGGTTGAGCTTGCTGGTTCAACCGAAGATCACCCGGTGGCCACCTCAAAGTGGTGGATCCCCGGCTTCTACACCACTCGGGGGACGTCAACGAAGAAGTTCCGATGCGAGAACAGAGATCTGTTCCGTCCGGCGAGTGAACTCTTCCTCAGTTATCGGGATTCGCTGTATTTGACCCTGACTTTTCCAGCGAGAATGAGTTCGCGCCACAAGCCATCGGGCGACTGAACGGGATCCAAATACCAGTGAGCACACCGATTTCGGAAGGCAACCGAATCTTGGAGCGCCGACTTCAGATCTATCCACTCCCCAGTTGTGTCGAAATGGTCAATAAAATCGCAGATGATCTCCACCTTGGGCCGCAATCGGGTCGTTGCAGAGACCGCTCCGTAGAACAACATCCGAAGGTCTTCTTGGATGTTTAAGTAGTCCAAGATCCGGGCGTCCAGAATCGCTTCAAAGGTCACCATTAGGTCAAGGTATGTTCCACGAAGCCACCTCAACCTGGTGAGCGCCTCGGGCCACCCGAGGCGGGGGGTCAGTTGTCATCTCGTTCCGCTGGCCGTGGAATACTTTTACTTCATTCCGGCAGAGCCAAGTAGTATACGGGCCGAAGTGGCAGTAGTTGTCGCTCTGATTCGTTGAGTGCCGCATAGTGCTCGACCCATAAGATCCAAAGAGACGCTCTGGCGGGAAAGTGTCAGTCGGCGGGTTCTTGGCTCCGAGTCTCCCGTTCGGCTTCGCTCGTAAACCCGGATACTGAGATGTAGATACCTACGTCTTGGCTCCCGAGGGTTGCCATGAATGACCTCACGGAATCCACATCAATCTTCTTGCTTGCGACCCGCTTCACTTGAACCTTGATTCTTGGACCGGACCCACCCAAAGGATCGTTGTAGGCAAGGATGTCAAGACCTCGATCCGGACCAGGGGGCGACACCCAGGCGACGTGGTAGCCCATTGCTCGTAGCAGAGCCGCAATCAGGTCTTGGAAGTCATAGGGATTGATCGTTTCCAAGTAGGTCTGGATCTCCTGCCAGGCGTCTTCAACGGCCTCTTCGAGAGTGGCGCTAGCCGATGCAGTGGAATCATCATTGTCTGGTTCCGAGATCTGTTCATCGTCGGGCTGGGCGAGCTTCCACGAGCGATATAGACGTACCGCTTCCAGCATCAGCTTCTCTGGATCGGAAAACCGGCTAACGCCTTCTTCCCTTCGTCGGTGATTGTCCATGTCCCCTTGGACTTGGTCATCCAACCGGCCTTGACCGGACCAATGGTAGAAAATCGAACGATCTTCTCGTAGCGCCGTGTACCTGGTCGTTTGGGATAGTCTGTTTGTTCGAACGGCGTGGGCGGGACCGTTGACTCCAAGGTTTTGAGAACCTGGGACGCGGGAAGGCCCTCAGGGTGAGCTTGAAGGATCGTTAACACGCCGGTGATTAGCTCACCATTTCGTTTTCGTGTTATTTCGGCCATTAGTTCGACTCCTGCCGTCGGAGGCCAATACTAGGTGCGTGCTGTGGTGCAGCCGGATCAAGTTCTGGTTCTTGCTCCCGCCATCGACTAGTACCACACCCTCGAAGGTCTGGTCCGATTCTTCGAGTCCATCGGCGGCGTCCCCGCGGTGGGTTCGGACCGACCGGATGGGCGCCAGTTGGGCCGGTCCAAGGTCCAAGGGTTCGTCTTCCATTCCCTCGCCTTGCCTTCGGCCGCCATCACGACCCGGCCCTCAAAGGCTTGCGACACCGGGGAGGCCAAGCGCAAGGGCAAGATCGAGCGGCCCTTTCTCGACCTCAAAGGCGGCTCTCCTCTCAGAAGCCGGCCACACGACCCGCCCGAAGACGTCGGCGAGCTCAACCGCCGGGCGGCGCGTCGGTGGAGCGCTACTTCCACGCCGTGGCCCACGGGACAAAGGGGGTGGCCCCGGCCGAGCGCTTCGAGACCGAGCGCCACGTCCTCGGACGCCTTCAGGCGGTGGGCTTCGACACCGCCGTGCGCGACACCCGTCGGGGTCGGGCGCATCCTCCTCGTCGAGTGGGACACCGTCTTTTGCTCGGCCCCGCCCGCTCCCGCCGGCTGGTTGGAGAGGACCAAGCGGTGGAGCAGGTCAACGAGCCACGCAGTATTCGGCTTTGTGCACGCTCGAAAGACGGCGATCGGAAGTCTGCTCCGTCGTTGGTTCGCAGCTCGATCCGGCGTGCCTCAATCGCGAATCCTAAGCAAACTACAGTCCCACCCCCCGCCGAGGCGACCCCGAATCTACGCCGATTGAAATCCGCCCTCCTAATGCCTCCACCTGCCCCAATAGCGTCGGCCGGCTCGGCCGAAAAATCCAGAGTATGAGCAGTCAGTCGCATTACCGAATGGCGAACCGTCCATTCCGTCGCAACCTCATTCCCCTTGGCGTAGACCAGGTGCGCCCGATCCAAGTTGTACGCGGTGGCGTAGGCGAGGGCCTGATACAGATCGGCTTGGGGGAATCCGGCTGGGCGTTCAGCCTTGTACTTGGCGTCGATGACGGCCACTGGACGCCCATCGATCCGCCAGACGAGGTCGGGTCGGATGTCGATCGCACCGTCCTCATCGAGGGTGTAGCGGTGCTGCGCCTCACACAGACCCCCGATCCGTTCCAAGACGCACCGGACAGGGTCTCGGTTACAAAGTTCTCGAAGACGGCGGACAGGTCCAGCAAGAATCCGTCCACCCGAACACTCCCGGAGTGCTGTTCGAGCGAACCATTGGCGAGGATCAGGTTGGCCAGCCACAAGGCGTCGTGGTATCGGACGTTCAGGCGGCTCTGATTGCCACCGAGGCAACGGATGGCGCGGCACAAGGTCGGACACATCAACCAACAAGGAACGCAGCTTTCGCAGCCGGACTAGTGCAGAGGCACTCACTCCGGGGAGTCGCATAAGCCGTACAGCGGCAGCCTTGAGGATCTGGTTCTCAGGAATATCGACGAGGTAGTCGTCGTAACGGACTTCCAAAGGAACTGGCACCCCGAAGCGGCGGCGGAGTTGTTCGTCCGCACGTAGACGACCACGAAGCACGGTCTCCGTTGTCTCCACGTGTGTGTAGCCCTGGAGCAGTCCCGCTCCGAGTGCTCTCTCGACCTGGTTGCAGAACGCCTCCGCCAGCGCCGGCACGAGCTCAGACCGCTCCTCCAAATCGACCGGTTCCCGCTGCGAGAAGACATCCCGACGAGACCATCCCATCAGCCAAAACAATCGGTCGATCGAGAGCTTCGGTCGGATCCAGACGGTCGTCTCCCCCACCCGGACCACCCCGACCTTCTGGCGAGCACGCAACTCCCACCTGCCCCGCCCAGCGGGGAGCGCGGTCACGAGCATTCGCACGTACCAGCCATTCGACAGTCTCCCCGTCCACAGCACGGATCACAGAAGCCCCTGCCTCCTGAAGGTGCAGCTCGCGCTCCACGGTCAGATGGAGGGAGGATCCTGGGAACTGGCGGCGTTGGCCCGGCGGGTCTCCCACGCCTTAAGGGCCGCAGCCGTGCCCGGGCGTGGTGCCGGGTGGTGTTCATCGGGTCCGACGGGTCTCCGCCCTCGCCCAACAGCGATTCCAAGGTGAACTGGGATGCTTTCGAGCCCCACTGTCCGTAGAAGTGCTCCTGTAGCAATGGGAGGATGTCGGCGTCCCAAATGCGCTGAAGCCGTTCCCTTGAGAACGCGTCTGCCGCGATGCTGCGCATGAAGTACGAAGGTCCGATCTGGAAGTCCGGGTCGCCGATGCGATTGTTGAGAGCATCGAGAAGGTCAGCCGCCGTTGACGGGAGACCCTTGTCCGTCGACCAACGCCGCAGCAGACCGCGGGTCGGCTCCTCGGACGGGTCCAGCGCGATGAAAGCGAAGCGCCTCCGCATGGCCGAGTCCACCAGAGCGATCGAGCGATCGGCGGTGTTCATCGTCCCGATCAGGTAGATGTTCGGCGGTAGGGTGAAGGTCTCCTTGCCGTTCGAATACATACAGCTCCACCGCCTGGTCCCGGTACTCGAGCAGGAAGTACAGCTCGCCGAAGACCTTGGCCAGGTTCGCCCGGTTGATCTCGTCGATGATGAGGACGAAGGCGAGGTCGCGTTGTTCGGTTGCTTCGGTAACGAGGCGCCGGAGCGGACCCGGCTGCAACTCGAAGCCGATCGTGCCGTCATCCGTGGACCGGGGCCGGTAACCCTCGAAGAAGTCCTCATAGGTATAGGCGGGATGGAACTGAACCAGCCGCACCTGCTCCAGTCCGACCAAGTCCGCCGCCAGTTTCCTGGCAACGAATGTCTTCCCGGTGCCAGGAGGGCCATAGAGGATGATCTGCTTGCGCTCATCGAGCAGGTCCCGCACATGGGTGAGCCAACCGCGATCGATCAGTAGTCCGTCTAGCGAGCGCCTCGCTTGGCTGCGCCAAGTGCTCGTGCGCGGGACCGGGCGGTTCCGGCTCAGGGAACGGTCAGGTCGTCGATGACATCGAGTTCGGACGTGAGGTCAACCAGCGTGCCACCAGATGCCAGCTTCGCCTGCAACGTCTGAGGCAGATCAACGAGTGCGATTGGTGTGTCAACGTTTCGCCATTCAACCATCCGACGCAGATTGGTGCGGTCCCCTTCCGAGTGCTGCCACGTCCATTCGCCTGTCACATCTCCGAGCCATAGTTGTTGGTCAGACGTCGTGATCACCACGTCGCCCTCGCTCATCACGTGGACAAAGGAACCGATCTCGTCCACCTTCGCGCTCAAGTCGTGAGGCTGAAGGTTGCTGTAGTCCTCCTTCACGACTCCCCTCAGCGAACTCGCGCTGATTCCTGCCGGGATCTCCCGGAGTTGCGATGCGGAGAGGCTGACCCAGCCTCCTTGTAGCCACTCCCCCACGACATTTGTTCCACGAACCGACGTTCCCTTGATAAGCCAGGCCCGACGCTGTGGCTTGACGGCATGTTGATCACGCCATTCTCGATACAGGCGGTTCGCCTCGCCGTAGAAGGACTCGGGATCCGGGTACCGAGCGAGAGCCTGTCTCCCGGCCTCAGTGATGGACCAGCCCCCTCGGCCATCCTTCAGGAGCCACCCAGCCTTCGTTGAGTCGACGGTATACCAGTGGAGATGCACGAGCCAGACGGGCCCCACCGCTCGGAACCTCTTCAAGATCCTCGTCAATCGGCGGAACCTGCTCTCCGGCATATGCCACGACCTCGTCCTTGGAGACCTTTCCGTCGTGCTTCGCGAGGTACTCGAAGGCGGCGCGAACCCGCTGCAACGAACGATCCCGAACGGTGCTCATGACCACATCATTATGTATCCCACCCTCGTCTGTGGAAAGGGAGATCCATCAGACCGTTTTTGAAGAACTATGGAGAATGGTCGTGTTAGTCCGTTTCCTCGGATTCCTCGTCATCGTCGACGACCGTGACGCCAACGTCGAGAGTCAGCTGATCGGCCCCGCTTCGGGCTCTTCTGAAGTGGAAGGGGATGTACTCTCGGCCCTTCGGCAGCTAGAGCCGGCCACTGAGCGACAGCTTCGCGTG
>CAVTPE010000008.1:0-52874 GCA_963736515.1 uncultured Acidimicrobiaceae bacterium
CGCTGATGAATCTCCAAGAGCGCGGCACCCTGATCATCGGCCCCGCCGAGGAGGTCTACGAAGGCATGATCGTCGGGGAGAACGCCCGGGCCGACGAGATGGACGTCAACCCGACGAAGGAGAAGAAGCTGAACAACATCCGCTCGGCGACCGCGGAGGACTTCGAGCGGCTGACGCCCGCCATGGCGTTCTCACTGGAGCACGCGCTGGAGTTCATCAGCGAGGACGAGTGCGTCGAGGTCACCCCCAAGGCGGTGCGGCTGCGCAAGGTGCTCCTGGACCAGGCGACACGGGGGCGGCTGCGCAGCCGGGCCCGGGATGCGCGCGAACAGGCAGCCAAGGGGTAGCGAACGAGCGAAAGGGAGGTCACCGATGGTGACCGCGCGGAACGAGGGCTTCGATCACATGACGATCGTGGTCACCGACCTGGACGAGGGGCGTCGTTTCTTCGGGCTCCTCGGCTTCGAGGAGACCATCGCGGTGGTGGCGTCCGGGGAGCGTATTGCCGAGTACATGGGTATCCCGGGGTGGGAGTCAGATCACGTGACCCTGGAGCTCAAAACGGCCGACGTGCGCCAGGAGATTCAGCTGCTGCGCTTCCATCAGCCGCCGATCAAGATCGACGGCGGGGCGGGCACGCTCGACCGCACCGGCTTCAACCACGTGTGCTTCCGGGTCAACGACATGGACGCCATGCTCGAGCACCTGGCCGAGCACGGGATCACGCCACGGAACGAGATCTTCGACTACCACGACAAGAAGCTGGTCTTCCTCGACGGGCCGGGTGTCGTCGTGGAACTGGCCGAGTTGTCCGGCGGGTGATCGTAGATCGGTGAGTGGTGTGGTCAGAGCCCGTGTGGTCAGGGCCCTCACCTAGCATGAAGCGCCTGGAGGGATGGCAGAGCGGACGAATGCACAGCTCTTGAAAAGCTGCGAGGTGCAAGCCTCCGTGGGTTCGAATCCCACTCCCTCCGCTCCCAAAAGGTCGAATCAGAGGAACGGAACTCTGAATCTTCGATTCGAACCGTCGTCGTCAGGTGTCCGGCTATTCGTCCGAACGACAGTGACGACTCACTCGTTTCCTGACCGTCTCCGGATCCACCCGCATCTCGAGCTGGATCACCAATGAGTCAGCGAACCCTCATGGCTCAGCCGGGGTCCGCCACTGCGGTCGCAGGCGGCGGAGTTCCCGTCGTGGTCGGAGCCAAACCCTGTTGCTGCGCCATGATCGCCGCCTGCACCACTTGGAGGTCGGAGGGGTCGATCGCCAACGGTCCACCGGCCACCGGCACCTGCCAGACGTGGGTCATGAACGGCGTGGTCGGATCGGCGGTGGAGCCGGCGCTACACGGCTGGAGCCCGTCGATCTGGCGCGTCACGTCGCTGGTGCACAGGTTGGTGTGCGCGTGCCACTGCACCAGGCAGCCGTAGGGCATCGGGCCGTTCCCGTGACCGGGCATGAGGAACATGGCCGCCACGAGCACCGGGCCGTAGGGGGTGGTGGCATAGACCAGGGAATCCACCTTGTTGGGATCCAGGATGTCCTGCGGGTTCATGTACCTGAAGTTGAGGTAGTGCACGACCGGGTAGTTGGTGCTCGTGATCGGGAAGTAACCGGCGGCAGTCGCCGCACTGAGATCCTTGTACTTGGACACCGCTGCTGACACGGCCTGCACGTATTGGGTCGCCCCCAGCACCTGTTGCGAAGTGGGCTTGGTCGTGCAATTGGGGGTCTGCATTGCGTGGCCCTTGTCCTGCTCGTCACTCGATGTCGTGAGCGCGCTCACTTCGGCCGCCGGCAATGGCGGCCCGGTGTACTTCCAGTTGGAGTCGGTGACGTTCAGTCCGGCCATGGCCGACATGTTCATGGAGTGTTTCCCGCCCCCCCCAGCGGCCGGCGCGGCAGGCGAGGCCGTCGAGCCCGACATCGACATGCCGGACATGGAGCTTCCGGATCCCGAGGTGCTCCTGCCGGCACTGACCGATGCCGGAGTCGAGGGCGAGGAGCCCGAGGCCGGAGGCAACAACCTCGGTGCCGGCCGGAGTGACCGCAACGGCCAGGGGCACGAGGGCAAGGACCAGCACCCCCAGCACGGCGCCGACGGGATACTGGGTCATCAGTCGTGCCGCCAGTGTTGGTTCGCTGGCCTGTGCGGGGACCAGCGGCAGAAGGGAGAGGCCGATGAGCGCGACGATCGGCCCGTTATTGGGGTCTGTTCCGCCGAAAGTCAGGAGCTCACCGAGCCCCTGACCCGTCACCCAGTAGCCCAAGGCGAGGGCGATGCCCAGAAAGATGAACACCTCGCTCCGGTTCGAAACCAGCGGCCCGAGGGCGATGACGATGGAGGTTGCGGCCAGCAGCACGGCCACCCAGACGCCGGCGCCCGTGAAAGCATGGCCGAACGAGTTCAGGAGATGGGCGTACCAACCCGGTTCCCCGTCCGCCGTTGCAGACATCTGATTGGTCACCGCATTGCCGGTGCGGTTGGCGGGGAACACCCAGATGATGGCTTCGAAGATCCAGATGGCCGCCCAGACCAACAAGGCACCGGTTCCGCCCAGGAGACCACGGCCGGCGACCGAAGAGTCGGCGCCGAACCTGGCCCGATTCGGATCTCTCTCTTCTCGCGGCCACACCATGACGCCGAGCAGGACGTAGAAGCAGACCGCACCCGGCGCGCCGGCGAGGGGTGACGTGTGTCCGGTGAGGACCATGCCGAATCCTTCGCCGAAGAGGTAGATGCCGCCACCCCAAATGAACGAGGCGACCAGCGCGGGCTTGACGGTCCGTCGGAACAACATGCCGGCTCCGATGGCGATTTCGATCAGTCCGAAGACGGCGACCCACATGGTCGCTTCGTGTGACAAGAAATTCGCCATGTGGTTGATGGTCGACGCGACCACGGTCGGCTGCCCGACGGCCATCGACCGGATCACGTCGTCCACGAAGGCGGGCTTGAAGATCGCCGGCTGGAACTTCAAGAGACCGTCGAAGATCCAGATGACGCCGAGTGCGACCTGCAGAGAGCGCCGGCTCAGGTGGAGGCGCGCCGCGATGGAACGGCTCGGGTCGGTGCCAACGTCCATGATGAAACCCCCTTTGGACAGCCTCATCGCCACTGTCTCGGGGTCAGAGTACCGGAACAGCCCGTTCGGCGGGCAGGCGGCAGACGTGCCCTTACACATCCCTCACATCTCCCTCACAGCTCCCCAAGCGGTCCAGAGCAGTTCACAGCGGTGCGGAAGGGTCCGGCGCCGCGGCCGAGGTTCCGGCGCTCAGCGCTTGCCCTTGCGGGAGAGTGGAGGATCGACGTGTCATCGAAGCCGAACGTGGAGCTGCTCAGCAGCGGGCGGTTCGCTCGCCGTCCCGGTTCGCCCCGACCGGAAACCCGTCTCGAGATCGGATGGTCCTACAGCCCCCGGCGGGTTGCCTCGGACGCAAGTTCAGCCCGGGTGGTGACGCCGATTTTGGTGAAGGTGTGGGCCAAATGCGTCTTCACGGTAGCCCTGCTGATGAACAGCCGTTCCCCGATCTCGGGGTTGGTGAGCCCCTCCGCGGTGAGCTTGACGACCTCGAGTTCGGTCGGCGTGAGGCTGGCCCAGCCAGCGGACGGACGCTTGCGGGCGCCTCGCGGCTCGCGACGCGTACTCGACCGCGGCATCGATGCTGAGGGACTGGCCTGCGGCCCAGGAAGTCTTGAATGCGTCATCGTCGAGCTGTTGGTGGGTCCGGGCCAGGTCCTGTTCGTAGTGGATGCATGCGGCCGGGGCGCGGGCCCGCCCGGTCGAGTCTCCGATGGCTTGCGCTGCACCGAAGAGGCGGGCGGCTTCTGACGCGCTCTCCTGGTCGGCGGCGATCCCAGCCAGGGCCTCGAGAGACTCGGCGATTTCGGCAACGAGTCCGCTCTGATGGCGCACGGCCAGGGCTCGGTGCTGGAGGTCCTCTGCTTCGGTGGACTCGCCCCGTCGACGAGCCAGTTGACCGAGGTGGTAGTCGGCCGCCGCGGTGAAGGGCGCGTTGTCGACCTGCGACGCCGCTTGTCTTGCCCGCTCGTATTGGCCGCGGGCCCCAGCTTCGTCGCCTGAAGCGGCCAGCAGCTCGCCGTACACCAGCAAGAACGGGACGCGGATTATCGGAACTTCGTTCTCGAAGTCGGGAACAGCCGGCTCGATCACGCGTGCCGCGCCGGCAACATCGCCGAGCGCCAGCAGGAGCCCTCCGAGATCCGGGATGGCCCAGTGCCGGGCCAGATCACCATCGGACACCACCCCCTTGCGCAGGACCTGCTCGTAACGGGCCTGAGCCCGCACGTAATCCCCGGTGTGGGCATCGACCTCACCGAGCCAGCACAGCGCAATCCATCCCGTCATCGGATCGCCGACGTCGTCGCACAGGGCGATCGACATGTCCAGCTCACCTCGGGCCGTCGCAAAATCACCGCGGTGCAAGGCGACGTACGCGACGCTCGCATGCGACCAGGCAAGGAAGAACCTGTTGCCGAGCCGGTTCGCCACCACGGCCAGCTCCCGGGCCGCCCCGAGCGCATTGTCGTAGTCGCCGCGGGCAGCCCAGGCGATGGTCATCATCTTCAAGCCGTCAGCGACAGCCCACTCGTCCCCGACGGAGCGGGCCTGTCCAATGCTGTCGGTGAGCCCCGCAAAGCCCTCTTGCGGAGCGATCAGGGCCATGCCGTAGCCAATCGTGATCCCCGCCCGAATGGCGGTCCGCTGATCGCCCACCGCCTCGGCGACGACGAGCGCTTCGGGCGCCCGGGCGAAGGTGACCGAAGGATCGCCACCATAGATGCCCATGTGGGCGGCGGCCCACAGTGCCCGGGCCCGGACCACCGACGGACCCCGGTCGACGGCCAATGCTCGGTCATACCACCGACCGCCAATGCCCTGATGGCGATGGCCCCGAGCCTCCCAGAAGAGACCCAGCGCGGCGACGATGCGCAGGACAGCCTCATGGTCGCCGCTGGCTTCTGCCCACTCGAGCGCCGACTGGAGGTTGTCGTGCTCTGCGTCCAAGCGGTCCATCCACAGCGGTCCGTCGGCCGCGCCCAGTGCGGGCTCGGCACGCTCCGCGTAGGCAAGGAACCACCCGAGATGGCGAGTGCGCGCCTGGTCGGACTCGGCTGACTCGAACAACCGGTCCCGGGCGTAATGGCGGATGGTCTCCAGCAGCCGGTAGCGGGACTTGTCCGCCTGCACCAGCGACTTGTCGACGAGGCTGCCGAGCAGGTCGAGCACCGAGTAGCTGTCGACGATGCCGTACGCGCACACGACTTCGGCGGCCTCCAGAGTGAACCCCGCGTTGAACACCGACAAGCGTCGGAGCAGGGCGCGTTCGGGCTCGTCGAGCAGGTCGTGGCTCCACGCCACCGACGCCTCCAGGGTTTGTTGGCGGGGTTGGGCGGTCCTGCCACCGCCGGTGAGCAGGCGGAAGCGATCCTCCAGGGCGGCGGCGATGGCCGCCGGGCTCATCATGCGAGTGCGGGCAGCAGCGAGCTCGATCGCGAGCGGGAGACCATCGAGGCGTTCACAGATCCGAGAAATCCACTCGATCTCGGCCTCGTCGGGCAGGAAGCCGGGCCGGACCAGCGCGGCCCGATCTACGAACAGCTGCTCGCCGGAGAAGGGGTCCAACGGCGGCACCCGCCAGGCCAGCTCACCCGCGATCCCCAGCGGTTCGCGGCTGGTGGCCAGCACCGCCAAGTCGGGCACGGAACGCAACAACGTGTCGGCGAACTCCGAGACCGAGGACAGGACCTGCTCGCAGTTGTCGAGCACGATGAAGGCGTCCAGTCCGGCGAGGTACTCGCCCAGAGTGTCGATCAACGGCCGCTCCAGCTCGGAGCGCACGCCGACTGCGCTGGCGACCGCGGCGGACACCAACTCTGGATCGGACAGGCCCGCCAGCTCGACCCACCAGGTGCCACCCGGATGGAAATCGGCGACCTCGGCCCCAAGTTGGGCGGCGAGACGGGTCTTGCCACAACCACCGGCCCCCGTCAGCGTGACCAGACGATGCTGGGCCAGCATTTCGCGCAACGTCGTCATCTCTGCGTCGCGGCCGAGAAAAGTCGTCAGCTGGGCGGGCAGATTGTTCGGGACCGCGTCCAGCGAACGCAACGGTGGGAAGTCCGCACGTATGTCCGCATGACACAGCTGCCACACGCGCTCCGGCCGGCCGAGATCCTTCAGCCGGTGCGGACCCAGGTTCCTCAACGACACGTCGTCGGGCAACCCATCCACGACCAGGTCGCGCACGACGTCCGATAACAGGATCTGTCCGCCGTGAGCCACAGACCGCAAACGTGCGCACCGGATGATCGCTGGACCGTAGTAGTTGCCCTCGTCGCGCAGCCGGGCCGTGCCGCTGTGCAGAGCGATGCGGACCTGCAATCCTCTGTCGGTCGGCCACGCCTCGGTGGCGAACGCGCGCTGCACGTCGAGCGCGGCGCCCAGGGCGTCGGAGGCCAATGCGAACGCGCCAACCACACTGTCACCCTCACCTTGCTCCTCGGGTCTCACCCCTCCGTGCAGCGAGATGGCGGCATCGAACAGGTCGTAGTGGCGAGCGATGGCGGCCGCCGCCCTGTCCTCATCGGCCTCCCACAGGCGGGTGGATTCCTCCACGTCACTGAGCAGGAACGTCACCGTGCCCGTCGGCAGGGACTGTGCTCGCTCGTCGCCCTCGTGCAGTGGCAACTGGCCACGTCCCAACTTTGCCGACTCGGTGAAGGATTGTGTCATACCCATGTACGGATCGTCGCCGACCCCCGGCCCGACGACATCGGCCATATGGGCGATATGGGCTCCCGTTGGGCCAAGCCACGTTGGACCAAGCCACATGACCGCTGCGCTATCGCGCACGCGCGTCGACTGGTCGCAATCGTGCCGATCGGGGCGGTCGCAAAGGCTGCCGGGGCTCTGAACGGGTTCTTCATCGCCGGTGAGGACTCAGCCAACGATGCCCACTCCCTCCGCTCCCGGAAACTGTCGGCACACTCCATCCGGCGCCGGCGGTAGCCTCGGTCCGATCGCCGGGGGAGATCGTCCGCAATCTTCGGTGCGGCGCACGTGGTCCCGGAAACCATTGCGAATCTCGGAGTGGGGCGGAGGAACGAGCGGCAGGGGGCACGAACCATGGCAGAAATGAGGGCCCTTCAGGTCACCGAGCACGGGCAGCCGGGCGAGGTCCTGGCGGTGCGGAGTGTCGAAGTTCCGGAACCCGGCCCGGGCGAGGTGCGGGTGAAGGTCAGCGCAGCCTCACTGAACTTCAACGACATCGACCGCTGCCGGGGGAAACTGGTCTCGGTCCCCACGCCTCCGCCCTTCACTCTGGGCATGGACGTGTGCGGCGTGGTCGACGCCGCCGGAGAAGGAGCTGCACAGTGGCTCGGCCAACGCGTCGTCGCCATCACCAAGAACGCGCTCGGCGGGATCGCTGACTACGCCATCGCCGACGCCATCTCGGTGTTCGAGGCTCCCGCCGATTTCGACGACGTCGAGGCCACGGCGTTCCTCCTGTCGTTCCAGACGTCCCACCTGGCCCTCTTCAAGCGAGGGCGCCTCCGGGCCGGCGAGACCCTGGTCGTGCACTCCGGGGCGAGCGGGCTGGGCACCGCCGGCATCCAGCTCGGCAAGGCCGCGGGTGCCCGGGTCATTGCCGTCGCGGGGGGTGCGGAAAAGGAGGCCCTCTGCTCCTCGCTGGGCGCCGACCTGGTCATCGACCACACCGCCGAGGACTTCGTCGAGGCGGTGCTCGTCGCCACCGGCGATGCCGGCGCGGACGTGGTGTACGACCTCACCGGCGGGGACTTCGTGGAGCGCTCGTGGCGCTGCACCGCGCACGGGGGCCGCTACCTGGCGGTGGGATTCGCCGACGACGACGCCAACGGCATGACGGGGCGGCCGCTCCGGATGGCCTGCATCGGGAACATCGACATCGTTGCCGTCATGGTGGCGTGGGCGGACTCGGTCGACCCCGGCATGCGCCGCTTCGGGTTCAATCCGTTCGGCCGCGACGTGGCCGATGAGATCCATGCCGATCTCCTCCGGCTGGCCGCCGCCGGTGCGATCCGTCCCGCCGTCGGGCGGCGCGTCTCCATGGAGGAGGCCGGCCGGGCCCTGGACGAACACGAGGCGCGTCGCTCGTTGGGACGCACCGTCGTGGAAGTCGGGTGAACACCGTCGAGTTCACCTGGCGCGATTCGGAGCTGCGCAGCCGGCCCCTCAGAGCGCTCAATTGGACCGGAGCGCAGGTGGCTCGTTTCGGGCCCGAGCTTCCCTCGCTCGCTCCGTCGTCGGTGACCTCGGCCGCCGCCAAGATCGCCGGCTCCGACGACTTCGGGAGCGGCTCCTACAAGGAGCCTCTCGGGGTGTACCTCCGAGCCTGTGAGGACGAGGCCGAGCTCACGACCTTCGGGCGCCTCTTGATCTCCAAGATGCTTGCGGGCGCGCTCGCCAACCGGATCGCACTCCAGCGCTGGGCCGAGGAGCATCCCGAGGTGCGCGAAGGCCGCATCGAGCGCCCGTGGATCATCGTCGGATTGCCCCGCACGGGAACCAGCCTGCTGTCCATATTGCTCGGGCTCGACCCGGTGGCCCGGCCGCTCCTGCAATGGGAGGCCGCGCACCCCGTTCCGCCCACGACCCTGGAGCAGGCGGCGGAGGATCCGCGCATCGCCCGTACCGCCAAGGACCTCAGTGGGCTGATGAAGCTCAACCCGCCGCTCAAGGCGATGCACCCCTTCGGCGCCACTTTGGCCGAGGAGTGTGTGGCGATCTTCATGTACGACGTGCGCGCCTTGGCTCTCGAGACCCAGGCCCACGTCCCCAGCTACGCGCGCTGGCTCGAGCAGGCGGACATGACGTCCGCCTACGCCCAGCACCGGCTCGCCCTCCAAACCCTGCAGTCCCGCCAACCGACCGAGCGCTGGATCCTCAAGACCCCGAACCACCTGTGGCACCTCGACGCGATGCTCGCCGCCTATCCCGACGCCCGGGTCATCTGGACCCATCGGGATCCGGGACCGGTGGTGACGTCGCTGGCCAGTCTCGCCAACGCCGGCCAGCGCGTCCTGACCAGCCGGAAGGACCCGCGTCCCACCGCCGAGGAGTGGAAGCGCAAGTGTGCGTTCGCCCTCAACTCTGCCATGACCTTCGACGAGCAGGCCCGTGAGGGATGGTGCCGGCACATCCATTACAACGCCCTGATCGCCGACCCGGTCCGGACCGTTCGTGCCCTCTACGCCGATTTTGGCGAGGAGGTGGGCTCGCTCCATGCCCGTCGCATGCACGCCTTCCTGGAGGATCGACCCCAGGACCTCTTCGGCCGGCATCGTTACGACCCGGCCGATTTTGGCTGGACGTACCCCGGCCTGGCCACCGAGTTCAAAAACTACACCGAGCGCTATCTCATCGAGACGGCGGATCTCTCCTAGGTTCCCCACCGCCTGCCGCGACTCGGCCGGCGCTGACATCTCCGGCTCCCGGGTTGCTAGTGTCTGGGCCAAAACAGGAACGTGTTCTAGGATTTGCCACGGGATGCGAGCAAAACCCGATTCGGTTCCGTGCGACAGGGGGTTTCGATGATGAAGAGGGTCACGGGTTTGCGGGCCCTGGGAGCGGCGCTGATGCTCACGACGCTGACGGCGGCCGGGGTTCTGATCTCGCCCGGGGTCGGCGGTGCTGCGTCGTCCTCTTCGGCCAAGTTCGGCACACTCCCGTCGCCGTGCGGCAAGGGGCATGCCACGGGCGCCACGGACAAGGGCGTCACCAACACCACCATCAACCTCGCCTATGGCGACGACCGGGGCTTTTCGGGCCTCCCCGGTCTCGACCAGGAGATGGGTGACGCGGTCAAGGACATGATCTCGTGGTGCAACGCGCAGGGCGGCATCGACGGGCGCAAGATCGTCCCCGACTACTACGACGCCTCGGTGACCGATGTCGGTTCGGTGATGACACAGGCCTGCAAGCAGGACTTCATGCTGGTCGGCGAGGGCTTCGCGCTCGACGGCGCGGCGGAGCAGACCCGCCTGGGCTGCAACCTGGCCTCCGTGCCCGGCTTCACCGTCGCCCCCGTGGTGGCGAACGCGTACGAGATGTACCAGGCGTCGCCGAACCCGGCCAACGCCAGCCCGGTGTCGAGCGCGTACCAGGCCGAGAAGCTCTTCGGTTCGAAGACCAAGCACGTCGGCATCTACAACTCCACCCTGTCCACCCAGCAGGCGTCGACGACCAAGGCCGAGCAGGCGTTCACGACGGCGGGCTGGAAGTTCCTCCCGAATTGCTCCGCCGTGATCAACTACAACGGCGAAGCGAACTACACACCGTTCGTGCAGAAGCTCCAGAGCTGTGGGGCCCAGATCATCTTCAACGACGCCACGCCGGGGCCGACCCTCTATGGCGCCTTCGAGGCGCAGAACCAGATCGGCTACGACCCGATCTGGGTGATGGACTCGGGCTCCTACACGGCGGCCTTCGCACAATGGAACACCGAGGGCCTGGCCAACAACGTCTACGTCCGCCTGTCCTACGAGCCCCTCGAGGCCTCCAAGGTCGTCCCGGCCGTCTCCCAGTACCTCTCGATCGTCAAGAAGTACGGCGGCCTCACCTCGCAGTTGGGAGAGCAGGCGAGCTCCTCGTTCCTCCTGTGGGCCACCGAGGCCAAGGCGTGCGGCTCCACCTTGACGCGCCAATGCATGGTCAACCACCTCGCCAAGGTGACGAACTGGACCGGCGGCGGTCTCAACGCGTCGGGCAACCCGTCCAAGAACATCCCGCCGGACTGCGGCCTCTTGATGAAGCTGGACGGGACCAAGTGGGTGCAGGCCTACCCGAAGAAGCTCGGGACCTTCGACTGCTCCCCGAAGTACGTCGTCCCCAACACCGGTTCCGTCATCGGCACCACCCTGAATTCGGAGGGCTACGCGACCCAGTACGCTACATCCTCCGTCATCAAGCCTCAGGGGTGAGCGCACAACACTTCACCTCGCCTGCTCCTTGACCTGAGCGACGGGAGCTCCGGCCATGCACCTGTTCCTCACCTACACCATCCTCGGGCTGGTCACCGGCGCCGTGTACGGGATCGCCGCATCGGGTCTGGTCCTGACCTACACGACCTCGGGCATCTTCAACTTCGCCCAGGGCGCCATGGCGATGCTGGCGGCCTTCACCTACTGGCAGTTCCGCTACGGCTGGAACTGGCCGGCTCCACTCGCGCTCTTCGCGGTGATCGTGGTCCTGGCCCCACTCCTGGGCATGGGCCTCTACGTCGGCATCATGCGGGGGCTCCGCCAGACGGCTGACGTGACCAAGATCGTGGTCACCATCGGCATCATGCTGGGTTTGATCGCGCTGGCCCAGTGGATCTGGAATCCCGGTGTGCCACGGACCGACGGCCTGTTCTTCGGGAACGCGGCAAAGTTCAAGGTCCTCGGTGTCTATGTCACCGATCACGAGGCCATCGCCCTGGCTTGCGGTGCTCTCATCGCCGTGGGCATCCGCATGCTGTTCACGAGCACCCGCACCGGCGTAGCCATGCGAGCCGTCGTCGACAACCCAGCTCTCCTCCAGCTCAACGGCGGTCGGCCTGAGCGTCTGGCCGCCTTCTCGTGGGCGCTCGGAGGAGCGCTGGCCGCTCTGGCCGGCATCCTCATCACCCCGATCAGCGGGGGCACCCTCGACGTCCACGTGCTGACCCTGCTGGTGCTGGACTCCATCGCTGCGGCGATGTTCGGTCGCCTGCGGAGCATCTGGCTGACGTTCGCCGGGGCACTCGTCCTGGGCCTGGCAGGGACCTACGTGCTCGGTTACTTCCCCGAGTCCTGGTCCTGGGCCTCGAACTTCCGCATCGCGCTGCCCATGATCGTGCTCTTCGTCGTGCTGATCGTGCTGCCCCAGGACCGGCTGCGGGGCGCGATGCTGCTGCGCACGAGGGAGCGGTTCACCGTCCCCACCATGCGCTCAGCGGTCACCTGGGGCGGGATCCTGCTGCTCGTCGTGCTGGCTCTCGAACAGATCATGGGCACGAACGACATGGGATCGCTCACCGTCGGCATCACGTACGGCATCATCGCCCTGTCGCTCACCCTGCTCACCGGCTACGCCGGTGAGATCAATCTGGCGCCGGTCTCCTTCGGGGCGATCGCCACGATCATCGTTTTCCACCTCGGCCTCTCGGGCACGGGGCTCGCCCAGCGGATCACGCCCTGGGGGCTCCTTCTCGGGATGGCCATCACCGCCGTCGTCGGCGGTCTGATCGCCTTGCCGGCCCTGCGTCTCCGCGGCCTCTACCTGGCCCTGGCGACCCTCGCGTTCGGTGTCTTCGTCTCCGACATGATCATCGCCGACATCGCTCCGCACGTGCTGCCCATCTTCCACTTGAACTACTCGATCTTCCCCAACGGCACGCTGCAGATCCCGCCGCTCAAGCTCGGCCCGATCGACCTCAGCTCGGCGAAGACGTTCCTCACAACCTCGACCTGCATCTTCATTCTGGTCGGCATCGGCCTGATCGCCCTGCGGCGCAGCAACTACGGGCGGCGGCTCACCGCCATGAAGGACAGCCCCGCCGCCGCCGCCACGCTGGGCCAGAACCTGATCAAGCTGAAGCTTTCAGTGTTCATGATCTCGGCCGCGATCGCCGGCCTGGGCGGCGTGCTGTTATCGGCCTCGGCCGTGAGCGTCAACGCCAACACGTTCATCATCTTCATCAGCCTGGCCCTCGTCATGCTGACCGTCGTCGGGGGAATCGGCAACGTCGCCGGGGCGCTCATGGGCGGGATCCTGGCCGGAACCGCCTTCCAGGCCCTCACCTCAACCTTCTCCAACCTGAGCACGGACGCCGGCGGCGGCGGGTTCTGGAGCGTCATGGCCAATCTGTCGCTCGTGGCGCCGGCACTGATCGGTGTCAGCCTCGGCCGCAACCCGAGCGGAGCCGTACCCGACATCGTGGCCAGGTACAAGCCACTCTGGCAGGCCAAGGGTGTGCTGCTTCTCGGGGTGATGGCGGAAGTTGTCGCCTATCTGCTCGTGCTCACCAAAGTCATGGGGAACTGGTGGCTGGTGCTGGCCACGGGCCTGATCGCTGTCGCGTTGCCGGCGGTGGGCCGGCTGGTGCAGCCGGAGGCATTCGCCGGCCCCGCCCGCGCCCAACCGGTCCGCCCCCGCCCGACGGCGAGGCCCGCCGCCGTGGAGCCGCTCGTCGAAGGTGTCGTCGATGCCCGTCCTTGAGGTCTCGGAGGTGTCCGTGGCCTTCGGCGGGGCTCAGGTGTTGAGCGATGTGTCCCTGACCGTGGCCGAGGGGGGCGTGACCGGCCTCATCGGGCCCAACGGGGCGGGCAAGACGACCTTGTTCAACGTCGTGAGCGGGTTGCTGGCGCCCAAGTCCGGGCGGGTGATGATCGACGGTCACGATGTGACGAAGGCCGGACCGGCCCGTCGGGCTCGCTGGGGACTGTCCCGCACCTACCAGCGACTGGAGCTCTTCACCTCACTCACGGTGCGGGACAACATCCAGGTGGCCGGTGAGATCCGCAACACCTGGGGGAGGCGCGGGCGCATCGACGTCGGCGCCGAGACCGACCATGTGATCGACCTGGTCGGCCTGGGCGATGTCGCGGACCGCGAGGTGAGCGAGCTGCCGACCGGCCGGGCCCGGGTGGTCGAGGTGGCGCGCGCCCTCATGACCCAGCCGAAGATCCTTCTTCTCGACGAGCCCGCCTCGGGGCAGACGGAGCAGGAGACCGAGGCCTTCGGGCGGCTCCTCAGCCAGCTCGTCGAGGAGCGTGGCCTGGCCATCTGTCTGGTCGAGCACGACGTCGGCCTGGTCATGGGCACCTGCGCGCACATCCACGTCCTCGACTACGGCCAGATCATCGCCAGCGGCCCACCCGAACAGGTCAAGGACGATCCCGTCGTGGTCAACGCCTACCTCGGTGCCCCGTGATCGAGGCCGTGCCGACGGACGATGGCGCGGACGCACCGATCCTCGAGCTGCGTGACGTCCGTGCCGGCTACGGCCCGGTCGAGATCGTCCACGGGGTCAGCCTCGAGGTGGCGGCCGGATCGGTGATGGCCTTGCTCGGCCCGAACGGGGGCGGGAAGACGACACTCCTCAACGTCTGCGCAGGCACCTTGACCCCGAGCGGAGGAGAGGTGCGCTTCGAGGACACCGTGGTCACCAAGATGTCGGCGGACGATCGCGCCCGGAGAGGCATCTGCACCGTGCCCGAAGGGCGCGGCATCTTCCCCAACCTCAGCGTGCGGGAGAACCTCCTGATGGCCACCCAGGTCGGGGTGCCGATGGACCGTATCGAGGAAGTGGCCTTCTCGCAGTTCCCGCAACTCAGCGGGCGGCGGAGGCAGATGGCCGGCACATTGTCGGGCGGTGAGCAGCAGATGCTCGCGCTGGCCCGTGCCTTCGCGACGGCACCGAAGCTCCTGCTGCTCGACGAGCTCTCCATGGGCCTGGCCCCGATTGTGGTCGGCCAGCTCTACGACAAGGTCCGCCAGTTGGCGGAGGCCGGGCTCTCGATCCTGCTGGTCGAGCAGTTCGCCGCGCACCGCGCTGCCCATTGCGGACAGCGCCGCTGTCGTCCTGCAGGGTGTCATCGCGCACCGGGGGTCCCCGGCCGAGATGGAAGAAGCCCTCTCGACCAGCTATCTCGGCGCCTGACGGAACCTGAACCCGCAGCGCCTGCCGTGGTGCAAAAATGTCCCGGGCACGGGGAACTTCTGGATGGCATTCCATGCCTGGGTCCCCGGAGCCCGTTGGATTCCGCCACGACCTCTACCTCCGCCGGCTCACGTTCACCAGCCTGGGACCCGTCGTGGAAAGTCCGGATAGATCCGGGCACGACCTCACCCTCGGTTGAAGGGAACCACGGCCGCCTCGTGGCGGGCGCCGGGCGGCGGCGGCCGGGGGCGCCCCATCAGCGCGCCGCGGCCAGCGCCTCCGCTCGCCGGGCGAGCCCAGCGGCGTCCATGTCGTCGCACAACCGCGCAAAGTCGCTGGTCGGGCCCCGCCAGCGCAGGTCCTCGACCGATCCGAGCAGCGAGCGATCGATCCGGAGCGTCGCCAGGTCCTTGAAGAGCAGCGCGTCCTGGTGGCACTCCTTCAGCGTGGTCGCCAGTTTGGCCGCGCTCCGCACCGTGACCTCCCAGGCCGCCGGGTCCGAGGGAATGTCCTCGACATGAGTCCAGCGAGCCAGCACGGTGGCAGCCGACTTGGCACCCCAGCCGGCCAGCCCCGGAAAGCCGTCGGCACTGTCACCCACCAGCGCCAGGTAGTCGGGGATGGAAGCCGGTCCGACCCCGAACTTCGCTTCGACGCCGCCCTCGTCGATCACCATGTCTTTCCGTCGGTCCAGCTGCACGATGCGGTTCCCCCGCACGCACTGTCCAAGGTCCTTGTCGGGCGTGCAGATGATGATCTGCTCCACCTCCGGGTCGTCGTCGGCCACGGCCGCTCCGCTCGCCAGCGCGTCGTCTGCCTCGAGCTCGACCATCGGCCATACCAGCACCCCCAGGGCACCGAGAGCCACCTCGAGCGGCCAGGCCTGGGACCACAGTTCGGGATCGACGCCCTCACCGGTCTTGTAGCCGGGCCAGAGGTCGTTGCGGAAGGACTCGATCACGTGGTCGGTCGCCACGCCCACGTGGGTGGCCCCCTCACCGAGCAGTTGCAGGACGGAGCTGACCACTCCCCTCACCGCGGCCACCTCGTTCCCCGCGGCATTGCGATGGGGCGGCGCACCGAAGAAGTGGCGGAACAGCTCGTAGGTGCCGTCGACAAGATGCACTTTCATCGTGCCACCGAGTCTGTCACTCCGTAGAGCGCTACCCGGGCTCGGCTCGCGCTCTACTCGACGGTCGTCATGGTCCTTACGACAGCGAACTTCGCTTCTTGGCGGTCTTCTTGGACGCGGTGGCCTTCCGCTTGGCGGGAGCCGTCTGCTTCTTGGCGGTCTTCTTGGACGCGGTGGCCTTCCGCTTGGCGGGAGCCGTCTGCTTCTTGGCGGTCTTCTTGGACGCGGTGGCCTTCCGCTTGGCGGGAGCCGTCTGCTTCTTGGCGGTCTTCTTGGACGCGGTCGCCTTCCGCTTGGCGATGGCCGCCTGTTTCTTGGCGGTCTTCTTGGACGCGGTCGCCTTCCGCTTGGCGGCAGCCGTCTGCTTCTTGGCGGTCTTCTTCAGGCTCTTTGCTTTCCTGGCGGCCCTTTCCCGGAGCGGACGGGATTGCGTCTCAAGGCGCTCGGCGCTCTTTGAGGCTTCAATCGCGGTGACGGCTTCATCGAGCCCCTGCCGGAGCCTTGACCCAGCGACCGCCGTGGCGGTCGCGATGGTGCCAACAGCGTCTCCCATCAATCCCGCAGCCTTGTCCAATCTGTTCGGCATGGATCCATCCGTTCAAGTCGCTGACTTGTACACGCGTACGGCGGTTGCTCTACCCCGGATCACGTGCCTCTACACCCATGGACGATCGAGCGACAGAGCTTTAGACGTGGGGCGCCAGGAAGTGGTGGAGGTCCAGACGGCCCACGCATAACGTTTGCCGATAGTGGGAAACACATAGCCGTGTCTCGGCTTCGACGGTCCGACCTTGCAGCGCCAGGCATCCATCGTCGGCGATGTGGCAAGGGATTCCACTATCGCTGGGCAAATGGGGCCCCGGTCGTGGACGAAATCACGCGGTCGCGGATCAAGAAGCTTGCGGTTCCACCGGCATGGACGGAGGTATGGATCTGCCCGTGGCCCAATGGGCACATTCAGGCCATTGGTGTCGATGCAGCCGGTCGTCGGCAGTATCGGTACCACGACGTGTGGCGGGCGCATCGAGACCGGGAAAAATTCGAGCGGGCCTTGCGCTTTGCCGAAGCCCTCCCTCAGCTTCGAGCCGCTGTGTGCCAGGAACTGCAGAGCGATGAGGTTGATCGAAATAGAGTCCTCGCAGCCATCGTCCGACTACTCGATCTCGGAGCGTTCCGGATCGGGGGTATGGAATACGCAGAGTCGAACGAGACCTACGGTCTTGTGTCATTGCTTCGCACCCACGTGCGCGTCAAAGGTGACCTGCTGTGTTTCGCTTTCCCGGCCAAGGGCTCCCTGGAACGCGTCTTCGAGACGAGGGATGCCGAGGTCGCCGCGGTCGTCTCTGCCCTCAAGCGCAGGCGCGCCGCCGATCGCCAGCTTTTCGCGTTCAAAGACGGGGGGCGTTGGCATCTTCTGCGCACCGAAGACGTCAACGCCCATATCAAGCTCGAGTGCGGGGAGGACTGCTCGGCCAAGGACTTCCGAAACTGGAGTGCCACGGTGCTCGCCGCCGCACTGCTTTCGGTGTCACAGGCAGCAAGCTCTGGACGCGCACGCCGTCGTGTAGTGAAAGAGGTCGTGGAACAGGTCGCCGTACAGCTCGGGAATACTCCCGCCGTCTGCAAAGCCTCCTATATCGATCCGCGAGTGATGGACCGGTACTCGGATGGAGTGGTTATTCCAACCAAACTGGCGAAGTCCATGCTGCAGAGCCCACCGAGCCCGGTGGCCCGTGAGGCAGTGGAGACCGCCGTCATGGATCTTCTCGGCACGGCGGAGTCAGAAGCGTTGGCCGCCTGAACCACCGCCGGCGAGCGTCCGACATCCCGATACGGACGGCGGCAGCCTGTCGTTCAGATGGGGAAAGCCCGGCTGAATATCCAACGTGGCGAAGGACCGGGCCCGAATCACTCCTCTATGAAGCTTTCAGGCCAAACCGGTCGCCGCGCGGGCGCGCTCGAGGAAGGCGCGTTCGGCGGCATTGTCCGTCCGTGCCAGAGCCGAATCGTAGGCAATGGCCGCTTCGGCCAGACGGCCCGATCGTCGCAACAGGTCGGCTCGCACCGCGTGGAAGAGGTAGTAGGACTCGAGCGGCAGGCCGTCGACTGCGGTCAATGCCGCTAGCCGGACCCTCCGCTTCGGCGAGGGCGACGGCCCGGTTCAGCGTCACCACCGGTGACGCGTCGAAGACGAGGAGCTGGTCGTACAGGGCCAAGATCTGGCGCCAGTCGGTCTCCGTTCCACGCGGCGCGTCGCTGTGGACCGCGTTGATGGCCGCCTGGATCTGGTACGGACCGGGCATGTTCCGCCGCAGGCACCAGCGGACGAGACCCTGGCCTTCGCTGATCAGACCATGGTCCCAGAGTCTGCGGTCCTGCTCGGGGAGCGGGACCAGGGCGCCATCGGCACCCGTGCGGGCCGGCCGACGCGCCGCGATCAGGAGCATCATGGCCAGGAGCCCGATTACTTCGGGCTCGTCGGGCATGAGCTCCGCCAACGTGCGCCCGAGGCGGATGGCTTCGACGCACAGGTCCTCCCGCACGAGGAGATCACCCGACGTCGCGGTGTAGCCCTCGTTGAACACGAGGTAGATCACGGCCAGCACGGCACCGAGGCGGTCGGGCAGCTCCGCGCTGCTCGGGACCCGATAGGGGATGGCGGCGTCACGGATCTTGGCCTTGGCCCGGACGATGCGCTGCGCCATCGTGGGCTCGGGGACGACGAAGGCGCGGGCAATCTCAGGGGTGGAGAGCCCGCCCAGGAGACGCAGCGTCAGCGCGACCTGCGCCGCCGGCGCCAGCGCCGGATGGCAGCAGGTGAACATCAGACGGAGTCGATCGTCCGGCACGGCAGGTTCCTCTTCGGTGTCTCCGGTCGTGGCGAGGAGCGCAGCGGCCTCGCCCTGGCGATCCGCGCGGGAGGCCTCACGCCGGAGGCGGTCGATGATCCGACGGCGCGCGGTCGTGATGATCCATCCCGCCGGGCTCGGAGGCAGGCCTTGCTCCCGCCACCGCGCCGTGGCAACGGTGAAGGCGTCCTGAACCCCGTCCTCGGCCAGGTCGATGTCCTGGAAGTCCCGGATGAGGACCGAGACTGCCCGGCCGTATTCCTGGCGGAAGATGCGCTCGATCTCGGGAGCGCGCCCGCGCGGCGCGGCATCCGGCATCAACCCGGAGGGTTCTCCTGGAACGGTCGGACCTCGACGGGCTCCATGCAGGCCCGGGTCGCCTTCTTGGCCCATGCCAGCGCTGCGTCGAGATCGACTGCCTCAATGACCCAGAACCCGCCGATGTGCTCCTTGGACTCGGTGAACGGCCCGTCCGTCACCATGAATGCACCCCCGTCAGCGCTGACGACGGTGGCGGACGACGCCGGCATGAGCCCGCCGCCGAAGACCCAGGCGCCCGAGGTTTGCAGCTCCTCGTTCAGCCGGTCGACCTGCTCGTAGGCGAGCTGTGTCTCCTCCGGGGGCCGCGGCGGTGCGCCGTCGATCATCGCCACACTCAATAGGTACTGCCGCATTCCGATTCTCCTGTCTTTTGTCTTGTCGTCGCCGATCCCCAGCTCCGGGGGGCGGGCCCGCTAGGCGACGTCGCCCCCGGCGTTGGCCGAACGGTATGTCAGGATCACAATCCCCTCTCCCACCGTCTGGGTGTTCTCCAGCACCATCGTCGGGGGCTCGGTCACCTGTCCGAAGAGCCGCTTCCCGCTCCCGAGGACGATCGGGAAGATCATGAGTCGGATCTCGTCCACCAGACCGTGCTCGACGAGCGCCTGCACCAACGTCGCGCTGCCGGCGACGAGGAGATCACCTCGGAGCCGCCCCTTGAGCGCCGCGAGCTCCGTCACGACGTCGCCCCGGATTACGGTCGAGTTCTCCCAGGTGGCGTCTTCGTCCCGCAGCGTGGTGGAGACAACGTACTTGGGCATGGAGTTCATCTTGTCGGCGAAACCCACCGGGTCCTTCATCGTCGGCCACGCCTGGGCGAAAGCCTCATAGGTGACCCGACCGAGCAGCTGTGCCTCGGCCTTCTGGAGCTCCTCGAGCTTGAATTGATCCCCTTCGGCACCCCGGTTGAAGCGGAAGGTCCAGCCGGCGTGTTTGAAGCCTTCGGCGCCGCCCGGATCCTCCATGACCCCGTCCAGCGAGACGAACTCGGTAACCACGATCCTGCCCATGACCTTGCCTCCGTCATTCGGTGTCCCCGGCCCAATGCCGGGGGTCAGCGTCTATACGAACGGGCATGCCCGAATTCGACACACGCCAGAGATTTCTCGGGCTCGCGCTGAGCGTGCTTACCTAATCGTTATCTGGCGCGAAGACCTGGACCAGAGCCGGCGCCAGGTCATCGGCGCTCGATTGCACGCAGGCCGCGACGGCCTCATCGAAATATTCGACAAGGGAACGTTTGCCCTGCTTGAAATACAGTCTGATCGCCGTGATGAACCAGCCCTGAACCATTCCGGTCAAGGCCAGGACTTCGGCGGATGAATGCCGCGTATCCTCCCGCGTCTCTTCCCGCGCCTCCAGCGTTGCCACCATGCTCTCCTCGAACGCTTTGAAGCCGAACAGCAACTGCCCGCCTGCGAGCCTTGGTTCCAACGCGAGGACGGTTCGGATCTGGTTCAACAGTGAACGCTCGTACCCTTGTTCACAGAGCTCCCGCCATACGGCATACAGGCTGACGAGTATCGGCTCGGATGAAGGACGCTCCTGGAGGCGATGCACTACAAAGTCCCGCTTGACCGCAGTGTGGTCAAAGAGGATCGCCTCTTTGGTGGCAAAGTGGCGAAACACAGTGCGACGATTGACGCCGGCCCCCTCGGCGATCTGATCGATCGTTGTTTCGCCATAGCCGCGACTCACGAAAAGCTGCAGTGCCGTCTCGGTGATGCGGTCCCGTGTCTCTAGCGCTTTGAGATCACGAATCGGAGTCTCGGCCACGTGCTGCGAGCGTATCGGGATCGCCGCGGGGGGTAGAAAACATCGTCATGCAAAAGGAGGCCCGAGTCTGTTGCCGGCCTCCGAATTCCAAACGTGAAACCGTTGACCAAATCAGTTCGCGCCACTAGTGTCATTTGTGAGGTCCCGGCAGGGTTGTGGGGACCAACGGGGAGGGGTTTCATGCGACGTCGTCTCTTTGCCGCGCCCATATCCATGCTCAGCATCACGCTGCTGGTGCTGCTTGCGTACCCGGTTGGGTTCTTCAGCGCAGGTACCGCGGCGGCCGCGCCGGGCGTGACCGTCACCCCCGAGCCGGTGGGGTCTCCCACCTACAACGGCACCCTCCTGGGCACGAACTTCGACCTGTCGCAGGTCGGCTACGAGAGTTCCGAGTACTTCCTCTCGGGCACCGCCAACTCCTACGCACCGGTGAACCCCCTGACCAGCGACGGCAAGTGGACCGTGACCACCGGCGCAAGCTCGCCGTACACGACACGGATTGCCGTCGACCGCCCGATCGACCCGAGGAAATTCAACGGGACGGTGGTGGTCGAGTGGCTCAACGTCAGCGGCGGGTTGGACGACGCTCCGGATTGGACGCTGACCCACAATGAACTGGTCCGGGAGGGCTTTGCCTGGGTGGGGGTCTCCGCCCAGGCAGCCGGTGTCCAGGCGGCGGCGACCACCGATCCGTCGGAATACTCCTCGCTCTCGATCCCGAGTGACAGCTTCTCGTACGACATCTACTCGCAGGCCGGCCAAACGATTCGCGACGATTCGGCTCAGATCCTCGGTGGCTTGACCCCCCGCAAGCTGATTGCCGCCGGTGAGTCGCAGTCGGCCGGCCGCATGATGACCTACATCGACGCCGTGCAGCCGATCGCGCACGTCTACAACGGGTTCCTCGTGCACAGCCAGTTCGGCACCGGAGCGCCATTGTCCCAGGCGCCGCAGACCGCCGTCTCGGCCCCCACCCCGACGACGATCCGCAGCGACCTCGGCGTTCCGGTCCTCGAATTCGAGACGGAAACCGACGTTTCCGGCAGCAACCTGACCGACCGTGACTTCGTCGGCAATCCACGCAACTTCCGCCTTTGGGAGGTGGCGGGCAGTTCGCACTTTGATCACTACGGTCTGGCCATCGGACCGGGCGACATCGGCAACGGTCAGGGTGCCGTCGAGAACCTGGCCGCGATGCTGAATCCCCCTGTGGCTGCCGTTCCGGGGCTGCCCAACTGTGTCAAGCCCATCAACACCGGCGGAACACACTGGGTACTCGACTCCGCGGTTCATTCGCTCAACTTGTGGGTGAACTTCGGGATCGCACCACCTCAACCGCCGTACTTGGCCACGACGCAGTCTTCACCGGTGGTGTTCCAGGATGACGCGAATGGGAACACCATCGGAGGGGTACGGTCACCCCAGGTGGACGCACCCGTCGCCACCCTCGGCGCAATCGGCAACAGCCCTTCCTTCTGCACGCTCTTCGGCACCACCGTGCCGTTCAGTACCAGCCAGCTCACGGCCCTGTACCACAGCCACGCCGGGTTCGTGCTCAAGTGGGATCTGTCGACGATCAAGGACCTCTTTGCGGGCTACCTGGTTCCGGCGGACGCTGTCGAGTTGATGAAGTCGGCCGCGAGCTCACAGATCGGTTAGAAGCTCCAAGGGTGATCGGCACGGAGTCACCATTGCGTCGTGGTCGGGCGTATTCTCGAAACCCCCCGAAGTAAGGCGACCGGGCCGTCGGTGTCGTCCCGTCTTGAGATCGAGCTCACAACGGGACGAAATCAGCCCGGAGGATCCTCGATCTGCTCCATGAATTCGAGGCGGATGCCGCCGGGGGCCTCCACGAACGCGATCCGGCGCGTGCCGAACGTGCCGCTGACCGTCCGGGGTCCCCAGAGCACCGAGTGGTGCGCCAGCTCGGCGTCGAGATCGTCGACGAAGAGCGCAGGGTGCAAAAAGCCCTCGTCCGGCAACGCGCAGACGTCCTCGTAGATCGCCTTGGTGAAGAGCGTGAGCGCCAGCTTTCCGAGCTGGACATCGGCTCGACGGCCGTTCTCCCACTCCACTGGTTCGGTCACCGTGGCGCCGGCCGCGTCGAACCAGGCGCACGCCTGTTCGAGGTCGGCAACCTTCACGGCCAGGTTGGCCAGGCCGGTGACGGGCATCAGTGCAGCGGGGTGCCGTACAGCGAGCCGAGATCCTCGGCGATGAGCTCGAGGCGTACGCCGTCGGGATCCGAGAAGTACAGCGAGATCTCGCTCTCGATCTGCGTGGGGATGGCCGCCTCCGCGAGGCGGCCCCGTGCGGCGTCCCACTGCTCCCGGTCGACCGAGATGGCGAGGTGATGGAACCCGCCGAGCACCTCGGAGTACGGCTGGAGACCGAGGTCGGGGAAGTCGAAGAAGGCCAGGGTGTTGTCGTGTCCCAGATCGAAGAACAGGTGGGTCGACCCCCTGTAGTCCCGGTTCTCGAAGAGCTCGGCCAGCGGGAAGCCAAGAAGGCCCTGGTAGAACTGAATGGTTTGCTCGACGTCGGAGCACAGGAGCGCAAGGTGGTGGACACCACGGGCGGTCGACGTCGGGCGGTCCGATGGTTTCTGCATGTACGTGGCACGCAGCCGCTCCCGCTCCGCCGCCGCGGCCTCGAGGTCGATGCTCACAGGCCCAGGAGCCATGCGGCGTTGGCTCCGAGCATGTTGGCTCGGGCCGGGTCGGCCAATCCCGCCACGGCCCGCTGCGCCTGTGCCATCGGGTCGGCGACCCCCTCGGCGTGAGGCCAGTCGCTCCCCAGCATGAAGGTGTCCTCGCCGACCTTGGGCACGAGGCGATTGGGCATCTCGTACGGCAGGGCCGCCACCCGCACCTGGCGCAGGAAGTAGTCAGAGGGGCGGTCGGCCAGCTTGTGGAAGGGCTCGCCGTGCCGCAGCGTGTAGAAGTCCGACGCGCCGTCAATGTGCAGGAGGAAGTGCGGCACCCAGCTCGCCGTCAACTCGACGACGCCCACCCGCAAACGGGGGAAGCGCTCGAGCACCCCGTTGAGGATCAGGTTGGCCAGGGCGACCGCGGGCGCCAGGTACAAGAAGATCGAGTCGAAGAGCTGCTCGCCGTCCTCGTGCTCCCCCGTCCGCCAGGCCGGGTGGAGCGGACTCTCGAACTCCGAGACGTGGAACACGGGAGCGACGCCTTCGTCGCTGAAGGCGCTCCACACCGGGTCGAAGTCCGCGTGGGCCAGTGGCTTCCCGTTCACCGGGGCGGGAGCGATCATGGCCAGCCTCAGCCCTTGCGCCCGGACCCGTCTGATCTCTTCGACCGCCCACGCCGGGTCATGCAACAGGACGTGGGCCACCCCGAACAGGCGTCCTTCAGCCTCGCCGCAGACGTCGGCCACGAAGCGGTTGTAGGCGCGGGCGTTGGCGCGTTGAGCCTCGCGGTCCGATGCCAGCCGCTGTTCCCACAGCAGTCCGTAGTTCGGGAACATGACTGCGGCGTCGAGTCCGAACTCGTCGAGCGATGCCACGCGAGCACCGGCCAGGCGGTAGGAATCGGGCACCGACTCGTCGAAGGACACGGGCGCCCGTTCGCCGCGCAGGCGGCGGAGGCGGTCGTCCCCGATCAGGCTCGAACGCTCGGGGATCGGAACCTCGAGTGGCGTGAGCCTGTCGCCCCGCCAGGTCAGCCAGGGCCATCCGGCTTCATCGTCGGCGATGGACAACGCATCAGATCGCCGCGCTGGATCGATGTACTCGGACCAGGTCGTCCTCGACTCGAACAGGTGCTGGTCGACGTCGATGGTCTGCAGCGTCACATGCCCTCCCGGCCGCAGAGTACCAGCGGGGCTTCCCCCTAGTCTCGCCGACATGGACGGGGACGTTCGGGGCGACGGGTTGTGGGCGCCGCACCGACGCGCGCTGACGCTCGGCCTGGTGCTCAGCGTGACGTTCGTCGCTTCTGAGGCATTGGCCGTCATCACCGTGATGCCGCTGGTGGCCCGCGACCTGCACGGACTGGCGCTCTATGGCTGGGTCTTCTCGACGTTCCAGTTGGCCAGCCTGGTCGGGATCGTGGCTGCGGGTCGCGACGCGGACCGTCACGGCCCGGCGCGACCGTATGTCGCGGGCCTGGTGCTGTTCTCGGCCGGCCTCATCGTCGCCGGCCTTGCCCCATTCATGTGGGTGCTGGTGGCCGGGCGTTGCCTGCAGGGGTTCGGTGCCGGGGCTGTGCCGGCGGTGGCCTACGTGGCCATCGGGCGGAGCCTCCGTGAGGCACAGCGAGCCCAGATGATGGCGGTCCTGTCCACCGCCTGGGTGATCCCCGGCATCGTCGGACCCGGCGTGGCCGCCGCGGTTGCGCATCTCTTCGGATGGCGCTGGGTGTTCCTCGGCCTCATCCCCTTGGTCGCCGTCGCCGGGCCGATCGCCGTGCCGGCCCTCGTCCGGCTCGGTCGTACCGACATGCCCCCGGCCGAGGAGCACCGCATCGTCGACGCCGTCCGCACCGCTTTCGGGGCCGCTTTCGTCCTGGGGGCGATGAGCGCGCGCGATGTCCTGGTCGGCTTCGGGCTCGCGGCGATCGGCGTCACGGTCGGGTTCGGCCCGCTGCGACGCCTGCTTCCGGCCGGCACGTTGCGCGGCGCCCGCGGCCTGCCCGCCACCATCTTGAGCCGGGGCTTGGTGACCTTCGCCTTCTTCGGTGCCGACGCCTACGTCACCTTGACCATCACGACCGTGCGGGGCCACAGCACCTTGGTCGCCGGTGCGGTCGTCACGGCCTCGACACTCGCGTGGACCGTCGGCGCCTGGATCCAGGCGCGCCTCAACGAGCGCTGGGAGGGGGCGCGTCTCGTGCGGACCGGGCTGGTCCTGATCCTGCTCGGGACGGCCGGCATGGCCTGGCAGCTCCGGCCCGGAGTCCCCGTGTGGGAGGCGTTCGTCGCCTGGTCGGTGGCTGGGCTGGGGATGGGTCTCGCCTATGCGCCGATTTCGCTCATGATGCTGCGGGCCGCCCCCACCGGCCGCGAAGGATGGGCCTCGGCCTCCTTGAACCTGGCCGACGTCCTCGGGATCGCGCTCGGCGTCGGCATCGGTGGGGCCGCCGTGGCCGCGGTCTCCCGGGGCGCCCGGCCGGTGGCCGGGGGTGTCGTGATCGCATTCGCCGTTGCGGGCCTCGCCGCCGCTCTGGCGCTCGTAATCGCCCGCCGCCTGCCCGGGTCGCTCGCGCGCCACGAGGAGTCGCCGGTCAGCCGATAGCCCCGCGGATCCCGCGTAACCAGGAATCCGCCGCCAGCCACGCCGCGCCCGCCTGGCGCCGCTGCTCGGGTCCGTGCTCCCCGGCGGCGGGATACGAACCGAGGAACTTCACGCCGGCCAGAGTGGCGTGCAGATCACGCAGGCAGTCCGCCACCACCTCGTCCCCGACGTGACCCGACAGGTCGACGACGAAGCAGTAGTCGCCGAGGGCCTGCTTGGTCGGGCGGGACTCGAGCTTCGTCAGGTTGATGTTGCGCGCCGCGAACTGACCCAAAATGCCGTGCAGACTGCCCGGATGGTCGGCCTGCTGAAAGCAGACGATGCTCGTCTTGTCGTGTCCCGTCGGCGCCGGCACCCGGGTACGGGCGACAAGGACGAAGCGCGTCTGGTTCTCCGGGTGGTCCTCGACGTCCTCCGCCACGATCGTCAGGCCGTAGCGCTCGGCGGCCAGCCGCGGTGCGATGGCGGCCTCACCGGCGTCGCCGGATTCTCCCAACAGCCGCGCCGCATCGGCCGTCGAGTTGGACGCACGCTGCTCGGCCCCGGGCAGGGTACGGGCCAGGAACTTCTGGCACTGGGCGAGGGCATGGGGATACGACGAGACCGAGTGGATGTCAGCGAGCCCGGTACCCGGGACAACCATGAGGTGGAGGTGGATGTCCATGACGACCTCGCGCTGAATGTTCAGATCGACGTCGTGGATGAGCCCGTCGATGGTGGCGCTGACCGTCCCCTCGATCCCGTTCTCAATGGGCACGAAGCCGAGGTCGACCTCCCCCTGGGCGACGGCGTCGAGCACCGCTGTGATGGAGGCCCGGGCCGTCAGATCGGCCTGGGCCAGGTCGGGCTGGGTCAGCAGCGCCTCCTGGGTGAACGTGGCCGCCGGGCCGAAGTAGGCCACGGAGGTCGCAGGCGGGTTCACAGTTGGGCAGGATAGGGCAGGTCATGGACGCTTCCTCGCTTCGCGCGCTCATCGAAGAGGTCGCCAGCGGCGCCTGCGCGCCTGACGACGCCGTTCGCCGGCTGCGCCGGCTCCCCTACTCGGACCTGGGATTCGCCCGGGTGGACCTACAGCGCGACCTGCGCCTCGGCATGCCTGAAGCCGTCTATGGCCCCGGCAAGACACCCGAACACTGTGCGGCGGTGGTCGAGGAGCTCCTGGCGGGTACGGACGGCCCGGTGCTCCTGACCAGGGCGAGCGAGACCCAAGTGAAGGCGGTGACGGCGACCGCTGCGGCCCTCGGCTTCGGCCCGGGTGTTGTCTCGGAGAGCGGCTCCTACTCGACCGTGGTCTTTCGCCCGGGGCCCTCGAGGGCCGGTGCTGTCGTGGTGATCACGGCCGGAACGGCCGACCTTCCCGTGGCCACCGAGTGCACGGCGGTCCTCTGCGCCCTGGGCTTTTCCACCAGGCAGCTCACCGACTGCGGTGTCGCGGGGCTGCACCGGCTCCTCGCCGAGCTCGACGTGCTCGCGATGGCCGATGCGGTCGTGGTCATCGCGGGCATGGAGGGCGCGCTGGCGAGCGTGGTGGGTGGGCTCACGCCGGCCCCCGTCATCGCCGTGCCGACCAGCACCGGGTACGGGGCCGCGCTCGAGGGCGTCACGGCACTGCTCTCCATGCTCTCTGCCTGCTCCTCGGGGATCACCGTCGTCGGCATCGACAATGGCTACGGCGCGGCCTGTGCCATCGCCCGGCTCCTCCCGTGACGGCGGGCGGGGCGGGGCCTTCGACGGTGGCATGGTTCCACTGTTTCGCCGGCATCGCCGGCGACATGGCTCTGGGATCGCTGGTCGACGCCGGCGCTGACGTCGACGAGGTCCGTGCGCTCCTCGACCAACTGGCCCTACCCGGCTGGCACCTCGAGTTCGAGGAGGGCATCCGGGGAGGCATCGCCTGCACCCGGGCCATCGTCGGGGGCGACGACGTCGTCGTGCGCACCCACGGGGCGATTGCCGCCCTGATAGAGGACGCCGCGCTGCCCGGCCGGGTGACGGCACGCGCCCAGGCCGTCTTCCACAAGCTGGCCGCGGTCGAATCTGCGCTGCACCGGCGCCCCATCGACCAGGTCCACTTCCACGAGGTCGGCGGGCACGATGCGATCATCGACGTCGTCGGGACGGCTGCCGCACTCGAGGTCCTCGGCGTCGACGAGGTCTGCGCCTCGGAAGTGGCCACGGGGATGGGCACGGTCCGCAGCGCGCACGGCTGGCTACCCAACCCGGCCCCGGCGACGGTCCGCCTGCTCGAGGGGATCCCCTCCTACGGCCGGGACGTGAGGATCGAGCTCACGACTCCCACCGGCGCCGCCCTGCTGGCTGCGCTGTCCACCACGTTCGGGCCCCTCCCGGCCATGACGGTCGCGGCCTCGGGATTCGGGGGAGGCGCCGGTGAGATGGACGACCTGCCGAACTGCACCCAGGTCGTCATCGGCAGGCGCGTCGGCCAAGCCTCGGTCGGTCCCGGGCAAACGGCGCTCTTGCTCGAGACGAATCTCGACGACGTGACGGGCGAGCAGCTCGGACATGCCGTGGCCGCCGTTCTCGGTGTCGGTGCGTTCGACGCCTGGGTGAGCCCGGTCACCATGAAGAAGGGTCGGCCGGGCCACGTCCTACACGTCTTGACCGACGCCTCGCTCGTCGAAGTTCAGCGCGCCGAGATCGAACGGGTGACCGGAACCATGGGGATCCGCGCCACGACCGTCGAGCGCTGGCCGGTCGCCCGCCGCGCTCGAACAGGTCACCGTCGACGGCATCGTCATCAGCATGAAGGTCACCAGTGGGCGGGCCAAGCCGGAGTTCGACGACGTCGCCCTGGTGGCCAGGAAGACCGGGGCCCCGCTGCACGAGGTCGCCAGCCGAGCCGAAGAGGCCTGGCGCGCCGCCCACCGCACGACTCCCGGACCGGAGGGCGCACCCGCCTGATGGCGAGCGCGATGTTCCACTACGACGGGGCCATGACCGACCTGATCCTCTCGGCCTGCCGGGAGCGCCTCTCCATGGACCCGGTGGCCCTCGATTTCGGCGGTCTCGTCGAGTCGCTCGACGCCGAGCTGGCCGGGTTGATGCGGCCCGAGGGGAGCGATCCCGCGCACGTGCTGAAGGTGTTCGTCGACAAGTTGTCGACCGCGGTCGTGTCGTGCGACAGCCCTCGTTTCCTCTCCTTCATCCCGGCGGCACCCACCAAAGCCTCCCTGCTCTTCGACATGTTCGTCTCGTGCTCGTCCCTGCACGGGACCTCCTGGCTCGAAGCGGCCGGCGTGGTCGTGGCCGAGAACCAGGCCCTCGGCGTGCTGTCCGCGCAGGCCGGCCTCCCCGAGGGCGCCGGAGGCTGCTTCGTCGCGGGAGGGTCGGCGGGGAACCTGTCCGCCCTCATGGTCGCCCGGGACACCGCTGGTCACCGGCGCCACGCCGACGGCCCGCTGCATCCGCTGGTCGCGTTGAGTGAGGACGCGCACTCGTCGGTGGGGAAGGCCCTTCATGTCCTTGGAGTCGGGACGCTCACCGTGCCGACTCCGGATCACCGGCTGACGGGTACCGCGTTGGGGGAGGCCCTCCGTGACGACCCGCGCCGGGCCGACGTCATCGGGGTCGTGGCCACCGCCGGAACGACGAACGCGGGCATCATCGATGACCTGGCGGGTGTCGCCGACGTGGCCGCCGAGCACTCCCTGTGGTTCCACGTCGACGGCGCCTACGGTGGCGCGGCCGCTCTGTTCGCACCGTCGGTACGAGCGCAGTTCGCCGGATTCGAGAGGGCGGACTCGTTCATCGTCGATCCCCACAAATGGCTCTTCGCCCCCTTCGACTGCGCTGCGCTCGTCTACCGGCAGCCGAACCTGGCCAAGGCGGTGCACACCCAGGACGCGCAGTACCTCGAGGTGCTGCACAGTGAGAATCCCGAGGAGTGGAACCCGAGCGACTACGCCTTCCACCTCACGCGGCGGGCGCGCGGGCTCCCGTTGTGGTTCTCACTGGCCGTCAACGGGCTCGACGCGTATCGCGACGCCGTGGAGGCGGGGCTGGCCATTGCCCAGCGGGCGGCCGAGCAGATCACCGCGTCACCCCACGTCGAGCTGGTGCGCGACCCCGGGCTTTCCATCGTGCTCTTCCGCCGTCCCGGCTGGGGCAAGCTCGACTACGAGGCGTGGTCGGCCCGCCTGCTCAACGCCCAGATCGGCTTTGTCACGCCGACGACGTGGGAAGGCGAGACGGTGGCGCGCTTCGCCTTCCTCCACCCCAACACCACAGTCGAGATGGTCGACGAGATCCTCGGCTCAATGGCCGAGGCGTGACCAGGCGCGGCGCAACACGATTCCCAGCGTCTCGACGTCCTGCGCTCCCGGGATCGGCCACGCACCGCCGATGAGGAAGTACGGCACGCCGGTCACGTCGAGCTCCTCGGCCTCGGCCTCGTCGGCGCGGACTTCAGCCGCATAGGCGGTGCCGCTGAGCACCTGTTCGGCGAAGTGCTCGGGCAGGCCCGCCGAGCGGGCCACGTCCGCCAGGACAGCGTGGTCCGAGAGCTGCCGGCCGTCACTGAAGTGGGCGGCGAACAGGCCCTGCACCAGGGCGCTTTCGTGCGCGCCGCCCCGGGCGGCCTGGAAGAGCCGGTGAGCGTCGAAGGTGCTCCCCAACCGCACCCGCTCGAAGGAGAACGTGAAGCCAACCTCCGCCCCGAGCGCGGTCAGCTGCTCGTGGCCGGCACGCACCTGCTCGGGGCGGAGGCCGTACTTACGGCCCACCGCCTCTTCTACCGAGCCGTCCGTCCGGGCGGGAGCGTTGCGGTGCAGCTCGAAGGAGCGGTGCCGCACGGTGATCTCGTCGCCGTGCTCGAAGGACCCCAGGGCGACGTCCAGCCGGGCGATGCCGAGCGCACACCACGGGCACGCGAAGTCGGACCACACATCGATCTGCATGCACCGGTCACCCTAGGTGCGGGTGCCTCGGTGTCCTACGCCCAATCCTGGGCCGGCCATCCCTCGGCGGCGGCCATGAGCGTCCAGCAGGTCCCCCCGTCGATGGACTCTCGGAGGATGTCGGCGTGCCCGGCGTGCCGGGCCGTCTCCTCGATGAGGTGCAACAGGACCCAGCGGGGTGTCCAGACGATCCCGCCCGGGATCCACGGGACGAGGTCGACCGTAGGCGGGAGGGGCGCCCCCAGGTCGTCCAAAGCGCCGACGATCTTTTCGGTCATCCGGGCCTGCTGGTCGGCCAGGACGAGGACATCGTCGAGGGTCTCCCCCTCCGTGAGGCAGAAGCCGTCGGACCAACTGTCCGGGTCCCCAGGGGCGAAGACGGCGGTGTCACCCGTAGTCAGGAAGGTGGTCCAGGCGTGCTCGACCTGCGCCGCGTGCTTGACCAGGCCGATCAGACTGAGCTCGCTGACCGTCGGGCGGGCAATGGCCTGGGACTCGTCGAGGCCGTGGACGGCATAGCGGAGGGCATCTCGCTGCTGCGCCAGGAAGGCGAGGAGCGCCTCGCGCTCGTCGACGAGGGGGGGAACGAGTCCGGGCATGGTGTCAGCTCCATTTCTGCCGGGTCCCGCCCGGCGCACGATGAGATGACGTCATGGTGCGCCCCTAAAGTGGACAACTCATGGCCACTTTTCCTGACAAACTTGACCGGTGCGCGCCGACCGCCTCGTCGCCGCCCTGCTGGTCCTGCAGGCCAAGGGCAGGGTCACCGCCGCCGAGCTGGCGAGCGAGCTCGAGGTCAGCGAGCGCACGGCCCGGCGGGACCTCGAAGGCCTCGCGCTGTCCGGCATCCCCGTCTACTCCCGACCCGGGCGAGGTGGCGGCTGGGAGCTGGTGGGCGGCGCCCGCACCGACCTGAGCGGACTGACCGCCGACGAGGCGCGCGCCCTGTTCCTGATCGCCGGGCCTGCTGCGGCGACGCCCGAGGTCCGGGCGGCGCTCCGCAAGCTCGTGCGCGCCCTGCCGTCGACCTTCCGCCAACATGCAGAGGCGGCCGCGGCCGCAGTGGTGCGCGACCCGGCCGGTTGGGACCAGTCGGCGCCCGCCCCGCCGGACCACCTCGAAGCGCTGCAGCACGCCGTGATCGAGGGCGTGCGCGTCGAGCTGGACTACCGCGGTCGGGACGGACGCACCTCGTCGCGCACCGTGCACCCGTTGGGGCTCGTCGTCAAGAACAACACGTGGTACCTCGTGGCGGACACCGACGCGGGACAGCGCACGTTCCGGGTCAACCGGGTGCGGTCGCTGCGGCTCACCGCCGAGCCCGTTGTGCGCCCCGACGACTTCGACCTGGCCGAGGCCTGGAGCTCCGTCGTGACGACGGTGGACGCGCAACGCGCCCCGGTACGGGTGCGATTGCGGGCAGACGCAACGATGGTCGACGTCCTGCGCTACATGTTCGGGAACCGGGTCGGGTCGGGCGCGGTGGGACCGGACGGCAGGGTCGAGGTCGAGCTACGGGCCCAGTCCGAACTCATGGTGGCGCGGCAGCTGGCCGGGCTCGGCGGCCGCATCGAGGTCGTGACGCCCGACAGCGTGCGACGGCACCTGGCCGACATCGGCCAGGACCTCGTTCGCGCCCACACCTGAGGGCGGGAGCGTCAGGCCGACGCGACCGCCGCTTCCAGGAGCGCCCCGGCGGCGAGCAGCCGCTCCTCACTGTGGGCCGGCCCGATCAGCTGGATGCTGGCGGGCAACGGCCCGTCCGCCGGCACGGGCAGCGAGAGCGCCGGCACACCGGCCAGGTTCACGGGAAAGGTGCAACGCGAGACGAGGAGGTCGTCCCCCTCGTCGAGACGCGGCGGGAAGATGGTCAGGGTCGGGGTCACGAGGATGTCGACCTGGCTGAAGATCTCCTCCAGTGCCGCCTTCCACGTGCGCTGAGCCTTCCATGCGGCGCGGACCGTGGCTTCGTCGAAGGCTGATCCGAGCTCCAGCCGGGCGCGTACGTCGGCGCTGATCCCGGCCGGGTCCTCCTGCACCAGGTACGCGTCGGAGGCCCACGCCTCCACCACCAGGAGGAGGCCCGCGTGCATGGTGGCGTCGCCCCACCCCGGTACCGCCAGGTCACGGCAGTCCCACCCCACCAGTCCGAGGGCCCGGTCCAGCGCCGCCGTAATGAGCGGATCCGCCTCGAGGGCCAGCCGTCCCACGGTCAGATCGGCGCTGGCCGCGTCGGCAACGGTGAAGCCCGGCTCGAGCAATTGCATGCCGGTGACCAGACCATCCACCGTGCGGGCCATCGGGCCGACGGTGTCGAAGCTCGGCGCCAGCGGCCAGACCCCGTCGAGCGGGATGCGGCCCCACGTGGTCTTGAGGCCGGCTGTCCCGCAACACGCGGCGGGGATCCGCACCGAGCCGCCGGTGTCGCTGCCGTAGGCCACGTCCGCCTCGCCGGTGGCCACCGCGACCGCAGAGCCGCTCGACGAGCCGCCGGGGACGCGGGTGGGGTCGAGCGGGTTCAGGGGCGTCCCGTACCACTCGTTCACGCCGGTCACGCCGAGGGCCAACTCGTGCAGATTGGTGCGCCCGACGATCCGGGCTCCCGCCGCCCTGGCGCCGGCGAGGCACTTGGCATCTCGGGCCGCCGGCACGGCTCGCTCCGCCACGGCGCGGCAACCCGCGGTCGTTCGCTCCCCCTCCATGTCGATGAGGTCCTTGACGGCCAGGCGGACCCCGGATCCCGACGTCTCGTAGCGGGTGATGAAGGTGGTCATCCCCTCATTGTGTACGGGCGGCGCGGGGAAGGACGAACCCCCACGACGGCACGGTGACTTCCGGCAAACCAGGTCAGACGCGCCCGGCGGGTGAGGGGACAGTACCGTCTTCCACCGGTGCCACCTCCTGGCGACCCCGCTGTAGGCCGAACAGGGCGACGACGCCGGCGAACGCCATGATCCCGCACATGACGTAGAGCACCGCCTGGGTGGCGTGGGCGAAGTCGAGCGAGACGAAGTGCGGGATGGACGTCACCGATCCGTGGCCCTGCTGGGTCTGCGTGATCCGGTTGGCCTCGGCGGCAGCGTTCGGATCACCCATCGCCTTGAGCGACGTCGTCAGGTGCGAGCGGTAGTTGACCAACAGGATCGTGCCGAGGGCCGCCAGGCCGAGGCTCGCGCCGAAGTTGCGGATGGTCTGGGTGATCCCCGTCGCCTCGCCGTAGGAGAGGCTCCCGGCGCGGTTCACCGCGTCGGTGTTGGCCGGCCCGAGCATCATGCCCATGCCGGCTCCGGCCACAATGACCCAGATCTGTTGCTTGCCGAAGCTCAGAGTCGTCGCCTTGGAGGCCCAGACGCCGAAGCCCACGGCCGCGATGGCACAGCCGATGACGACGGCCCGTTTGGCTCCCTCCCGGTCGAGGATCCGGCCCCCGATCTGGGCGGCAACCACGAAGCCGATGAAAAAGAAGAGCAGGAACAGTCCCGCCTGCGACGCCGTCTTGTGCAGGGCGATCTGGGCGTACTCGCTGGCGAAGAAGAAGACGGGGATGAACGCCATCATGGCGATCAGCAGCACGAGATTCTCCGCCGTGAAGGCGCGGATACGGAAGATGGAGACCTGGATGAGCGGCGCCTCGGTGTGGAGCTCGACCAGGACGAAGATCGCGAGGACGGCGAGGCCGCCGATGATGCAGATCCACGTCCAGGGATTGCTCCAGCCCCAGAGGACCGACTGCTGCAAGCCGAAGATGCTGAGCCCGATGCCCACCGCGATGAGCACGGCGCCCCGGTAGTCGATCGGGGCGCGCTTGTACTGGGTCTTCGGCTTCGATACGTAAATCAGGGCCAGCGCGATGAGGGCGACCGGGATGTTCACCCAGAAGATGGCCCGCCACGTCCACTGGGTCAGATAACCGCCCAGGATCGGGCCGATCGCGGTGAGGCCGCCGGCAATCCCGAAGAAGAGCGCGAGCGCCCTTCCGCGCTCGCGCAGAGGGAACACGTTCACGACGATGGCGAGAGCGGCCGGGAACATCAGGGCACCGCCGGCACCCTGGACCACGCGGAACCCGACGATCCATGCCTCCGCCGCGGAGCCCGTCGGGGTCAAGCCGCACATGGTCGACGCCCCGGCGAACACGATGACGCCGATGACGCACATCTTGGTGTGGCCGAAGATGTCCGACAGCCGGCCGCCCAGCGCGAACAGCGCGGCGAGGGCGATCAGATAGCCGTTCACCACCCACTGCACCCCGGTCGACGAGAGCCCGAGCTCGCTCTGGATGTTGGGCACGGCAATCGAGACGATCGTTTGGTCGATGAACGTCATGGAGACCGCGAAGATCATCGCGGCGAGCACCCAGTTACGCCCTTGCATGCTGTTCGCGCTCATTGCGCCCTCCCTGCACGTTCTTCGCAGTGACCCTAACGGATGGGTCACGCCTGGCGGCGTGTCCGCTTGCGGTCGCGCGCACGGCCAGCGCAGTGGTCCGGCGTCGTGAACGGCATCAACGTGGAGGGGTGTGCCCTCCTGGATGAGCTGGGTCGGTGCGCCTGCAACGACGCGGCGACCCGGAAGCGACTGATCCCGTCCGTCTGGTCGCTCGCACAGTGCGGACGCAGTCAGAGGTTCCGCGCCTCGAGCGCCTCTAGCCCGGCGCGCCCGACATCTCTGCGAGCATCTGCTCCAGGGCCGCCTGATCCGGCCCGACGAAGGGCGTCGCCTCCGGCACCGTCTCGAGGTTGGCGATGAGGCGATCGAGCGAGCGCCCCGGCGCGGCCGGCAGGTGGCTGCTCAGGACAGTCGTCGGTTGCAGGTCGCGGAGCGCTCCCAGCGCGCCGGCGAAGGTGTCCGGGTTCGTGTTGTGCAGCCAGGGCGAGTCGACCGTCGCCCAGAAGACCTGGCCCTGGCGGAGCGCCTCCTCCGAGAGGTCGTCGGCGTTCTGGGGGACCTCGGCGAGCAGGGCACCGAAGCAGTCCGCGCTGAAGAGTGCCCCCGAGCGGTCGTCGTGGAACCCCGTCGTGATCGGGTTGTCGAACGTCGGTGGCCTCACCGCCGTCAAGTTCCTGTCACCGACGTGCACCGACTGTCCCGGATTGACCAGGAAGACCCGCTCCAACGGCAGCGGGGCGAAGAGGCCCATGATGCCCACGCCGAGGAACGACGTGATCACCCGGATCTGCGGGTTCTCCTCGAGCAGTCGGCCCAGAGAACCGATGTGGTCGAAATCGGTGTGGGTCAACCAGATGTAGCGCAGATCGGACGGATCGATGACGGTCCGCAGGACGGTCAGGAACTCATCGCTCTCCACCACCGCCCCGGTGTCGACCAGGACCGGCTCGGCGGCGTGCAGGACGAAGGCGTTGATCGGGATGAGCCCGAACCCCGGCACGGGGAAACTCGACGTCAGGACGTCGATGTCGGGCGCTGCCCTGTAGGTCGTGATCATGGAATGTCTCCTTCTGCTCTCGGTATTGCCGGATCGGGAACGATGTCGATGCCGTGGCGGGCGGCGGCCGCCTGGAGGAGTACGGCCGGGCGCTCGGGGAGCGCTGCCGGCGGCATGGTCAGAGCCGTGGCCGGCCAACCGCAGCTTCGGGTGAACTCCTCGAACCCGGCCGGCGTCAGCAGGAGGAGGAAGTGCGCCTCGTCCGAATCGACCCGAAAGCGGTGCTCAACCTCCCGCGGTCCGAAGACGAAGGAGCCCGCACCGACTGTCTGCACGTCGTCGCCGAGCCAGAAGGTGAGCTCGCCGCTCATGATGTACCAGGCCTCGTCCTCGTGCTGGTGCCGGTGTCGCGGCGAGCCGGCGCCATACGGTGCCCGCACCTCTGCCACCGTCAGGCCGCCGTTGGTCTCGGTGCCCGTGGCCTTGTAGGTGACGAGGGCGTCGGCGAACCAGAGTGCCTCGCCCTCGGTGGCCCCGAGCACGTAGGCGTCCGGAGCGACGTCGAGCGTCATTGCCGTCCGGCCCCGTCCCTCGCCTCAGCAGTGTTCTTCAGCTGCGCCAGCGTGTGCTGCATCCCCTCGCGCAGCTCTCGGGCGCGGTTCGTCGGGATGTCGACGATGCGGGCCCAGGCGGGGATCCACTTGACCTCGTACGACTCCGTGACCCTGGTCCCGCCTTCGACCGCTTCGAAGCGGTAGCGCCAGACCGTCGACTCGCGGCCGCCCTCTTCAGTGACGAAAGCGAATTGGCGACCCGGGTCGGCGACGAGCACCCGCCCCCGGCGCGACCACTTCATGAGACCACGCGGTCCGCCCCGGTTGTGCCCGACGAAACTGGCCCCCTCGGCCGGCCCGCACGTCCCGCCCTCCCACTCGACGCTGAGGCACTCCGGGCTCCATTCGCCCATCCGTGGCAGGTCGGCGACGAGGTCGTAGATGCGCTCGGGCGCCGCGCCGACCAGGGTCTCGTGCCCGTCCTGGGTCAACCACCATCTGCTGCTCGTGCTGCTCATGTCCCTCCTCGCCGATTCGTTGCCCGTAGGCTATTGGTATTAGCTATTGCTGTCAAGAGCTTCTTTTGCTACCCTTCTCGCTATGACCCGGGGCCAGACGAAATCCGCGGCGGAGGCAGACGACACTCCCCGGCCGGATCGTCGGGCGAGACGGCGCCAGGAGACGATCGAGGAGATCCTCGACATCGCCAGAGAGGTCATGTCCGAGGAGGGAGTCAACGGCCTGAGCCTGGCCGAGGTGGCGCGCCGCCTCGGGGTCCAGCCGCCGTCGCTCTACAAGTACTTCCCCTCGTTGATGGCCATCTACGACGCGCTCTTCCTCCGCGGCCAGCTCGAGAACCTGGCGGAGATGCACGCAGGAATGGAGGGAGCCGAGCGTGGATTGGACGCGCTGACCGCCGGCCTCGAGGCCAGCGGGCGCTGGGCCCTGGCCAACCGCGCCGTGGCCGAATTGTTGTTCTGGCGACCGGTTCCGAGCTTCCACCCCTCCGAGGAGGCGTTTGCACCGAGCGTGGAGATGGTCGAGCTGCAACGGCGCGCCCTGGCCGATGCCGTGGTCGCCGGTCAGCTGGGTCCCGACGCCAACAACGAGGACGCCGTCTACGTCGTGTCGACCCTCATCGTCGGCGTGCTCAGCCAGGCGTTCGCCAACGAGCCCGACCTCCCATGGGGAGAGGGTCGCTTCACTCCCACCTTCACCCGCCTCATGCGCCTCCTCCCCGCTGTCTTCCCGCTGTCGGAGGTGTCGAACGTGTCGAACGTGTCGAACGTGTCGAACGTGTCGGAGATCATCGGCACCTGAACCCATCAGGCGCGCGCCGCCATCGCTCGTCCCGTCCGCCGAGCCGGGTCGCGCACGGTCGTGCCGGAGAGGGCGTTCGTGCACGACGCGAGCCCGCTGGACCGGGAGTCAGGTTCCCTCGAGCGTTCTCCGGTAGACGTTCGTCTGGCGCATCTCGAAGCCCATGCGCTGGTAGAGCCGGTTCGCCGCCTCGCGGTGGGGCCGCGACGTCAGGTCCACCGTGCGCGCACCGAGGTCGGCTGACCTTTCGAGCGCTGCCTGCACGAGAGCCACCGCCACGCCGGCGCCCCGGGCGGCGCCCTCGACCACGACATCCTCGATCCAGGCGCGCACGCCCGTCGGGAGCTGGAACGTGGCGAGCGTGAGCATGCCCACGATCCCGCCGTCGCCGCGGGCCACGAACAGTGTGGTCGCGGGGTCGGCCACCATCCGTTCCAGCAGGGCTCGACTGGGCGGAGGCGACGAGGAGGAGAGCTGGGGGACGAGGTGTTCGACCGCCGCGCAGAGGTCGTCGTCGACCGATGCGGCGGCCTCGACCGTTATCACGACGTCGTCGTGCCGCCCCGCCACATCGGTTGGCGCACGCTGTCGTAGAGGACGTCGCGCCGCTCGCCGTTGATGGCGGCGAAGACGTGCTCGCCCCACCGGTCGGACCCCACGAGCGGCTGCGGCAGCGTCTCTCGGGTGAACCAGCCGACGTCCCGCGTCTCGAGCGGGTGAGGCGCCAGCTCCCCGCCCACGGCCTGGCAGTAGAACAACAGCGAGTAGAGGGGCACCCGGGTGAAGCCGAGGCGCAGGCCGTCGAGGACCGCGATGAGGCGCACCGGCTCCGCGATGATGCCGGTCTCCTCCTCCACCTCCTTCACCACGACCTCGGCGGCCGAGTAGCCCACGTCGCACCAGCCGGTCGGGTACAGCCAGATGCCCGAGTCCGCCCGCTGGATCAGCAGCAGCTCGCCCTTGTCGTTCCCGACGGCCGCGCCGACCGCGACCTTGGGCGTGACGTAGCCGGGGACACCCTTGCCGACGGTGTCCATCCACTCCTGCACCAGCCCTCCGGCGTGGTCGGGATCGTCACTCTCGCCGTCCGCCTCGGCCCGGATGTCCGCCGCCACCTTGAGGATCTCCTCGAAGCGCTCACTCTCGTAGAGGCTCTCGGTGAAGCCGAGCCCGGTGCGGGCGATCCCCGCCAGGGCCTCGCTCCACCGCAGCAGCGTCTTGAGGGGGACGTCCCGGTCATCACTCGGCTCCACGAGCGGTGACGCTACCGCGGCGCGCCGCCTGGGCCAGAATGGAGCGTGTCCGTCAACGAGGATTGTCGCCACTACGTGATGCGGACCACGCCGCGAGGAGACCGTCTGGAGCGCTGCAAGGTCGACGCCAACGATCCGCTCCCCTTCGCGTGCCCCGAGGGTTGCGTCTTCTACGAGCCCCGCAACGTGTCCTCGGCGGGGTGGCACGTTCCCCAGGACCCCGAGTAGGGCTGAACCCCCGGGGCGTCATCCCTCGAGGACGTCCCCCAGGAGGTCGACGCTGATCCCCTCGCCGCGCAGCCAGTCCAGTGCCGCCTCCACCTGGGCCGCCTGACCGTCCATCTCACAGACGATCCAGCCGCGGTGCTCCTCGACGTCGGCCCGCCGGATGTCGGGATCCACGTCGAAGCGGCGCACCAGGGTGGCGAGGACGGCCCGCCGGACTTCCGACGCGGGGAACGTCAGCTTGACCTTGACCCGGACCTCGCTCATGGCTCCCCCTCGCTCGGCGCCGCCTCGGGCAGGCCGCGGTTGAGGCTGCCCGACCGGAAGCCTTCCAGGTCCAGCGCGACGAAGCGGAACCCCGCGGCGCGCACCGCGGCCACCACCTCGTCCCGGCGGGCCACGGCCTCGGCCAGCGCGGCGGGCTCGACCTCCACGCGGGCGGCGTCGCCATGGTGGCGCACCCGCAGCTGCCCGAAGCCGAGCGCGTGCAGCGCCGCCTCGGCCGCTTCGACGGCGGCCAGGCGACCCAGCGTGACAGGGGTGCCGTAGGGCAGGCGTGAGGCCAGGCAGGCCGCCGCCGGCTTGTCCCAGGTTCGCAACCCGAGCAGGCGGGACCAGTGGCGGATGTCGTCCTTGGTGAAGCCGGCCCCGACGAGCGGGAAGGCGGCACCCGCCGCGGCGGCCGCGGCCTGGCCGGGGCGGTGGTCGCCCAGGTCGCTGACGTTCACTCCGAGCACCACGGTCGCGCCCTCGGTGGCGGCCAACGGGCCCAACGCGTCCATCAGCGCCGTCTTGCAACGGGCGCAACGATCCGGGGCGTTGGCGACGTAGGCCGCATCCTCCATCTCGCCGGTGGGCACCCCGACCCAGCGCAGGTCCCACTCGTCGGCCAGAGTCCGACAGTCCGCCTCCTCGGCGCCGGCCAGCGAGGGCGAGAGCGCAGTGGCGCAAAGGACCGCATCCCGGCCGAGGGTGTCGTGGGCCACCTTGGCCAGCAGCGACGAGTCGGCGCCGCCGCTGAACGCCACCACGACGCGGCCGAGTCGGCGTAGCTCGTCCCTGAGGTCGTCCAGCGAGGCGGTCGCGGTGGGAACGGTGGGCGCGGTGGAGGTGGTCACGGTGTCGCGGTCAGGCGCCCAGCACCGAGAGCACTTCGTCGAGCGTGCCCACCATGCCGGTGTAGAAGGGGCCGAACTCGGCGTAGAGGGCCGAGGCCTCGTCGAAACGCATCTCGTAGACGCAGTCCTTGAGGTCGTCAGGGTGCGTGCCGAAGAGCGTCACCCCCCATTCGTAGTCGTCGAGGCCCGTCGATCCGGTGATGACCTGGAGGATCCGGCCGTGAAAGGTGCGGCCGACCTTGCCGTGGCCGAGCATCAGCTGCTTGCGGGCCTCGAAGTCCGCGGCGTACCAGTTGTGTGCGTCGCCGCGGCGCTTGCTCATCGGGTAGAAGCAGAAGGCGTCCTTGCCCGCAGGCGGGAGCTGGGGGAACAGCCGGGCCTGGCGGAGCTCGTCGGGGACCCCGGCGGCGTACTCGGAGACCTCGGTCAACGACACGTAGGACTGGGCGGGGACCAGGCCGGACCCGGTGGCCTCGGTCTGCAGGCGGCGCAGCCGCCAGACGTCGGGCCCGAGCGCCATGAGCCCGAGGTCCGCCTTGTGGCCGAGCAGGGCCACCGGGACCACCTGGTAGCCGTCCGCCTCGGCGGCACTCACCGCCTTGCGCAGGGCGTTCGCGTCGAAAGCAGGGTCGAACCGGCAGAAGAGGTGGAGGACCCCCCAGCCGGTCGTCGGGGTCAGAGCCACGACGTCAGTGTAGAGAAGGCACTCGTCCCGCAGAGACAGACTCCCGAAAGGCAGACGCCCAGAAAAGCAGGCCCCCGAAAAGCAGTGCGCCCGACCTTGCGGCCGGGCGCACTGTTCAGCCTCGGTTGGGGTTGAGGCAGTCCCCAGTCTCACCTGGCGCCGTTGCAGCGCCGTGGCAACCGGGTGACAGCCCCATCCCGGGGCCGGCCGCAGCCGGTCTAGTAGTCGTCCATCCCGCCGGGCATAGCGGGCGCATCTTCCTCGGGCTTGTCCACGATGACCGCCTCGGTCGTCAGGAACAGGGCCGCGATGGACGCTGCGTTCTGCAGGGCGGAGCGGGTGACCTTGGCGGCGTCGATCACGCCGGTCTTGAACAGGTCCTCGTACTCACCGGTGGCCGCGTTCAGGCCGTGGGAGCCCTTCAGGTGGCGCACCTTGTCGATGATGACGCCGCCCTCGAGGCCGGCGTTCACCGCGATCTGCTTGAGCGGCTCCTCGACGGCCTTGGCCACGATGCGGGCTCCGGTGGCCTCGTCGCCCTCGAGCTTCTCGGCACCCTCGAGGATGGAGGTCTGGGCCCGCAACAGGGCGACGCCACCGCCGGGGACCACGCCCTCCTCGATGGCGGCCTTGGTCGTCGAGACGGCGTCCTCGATCCGGTGCTTCTTCTCCTTGAGCTCGACCTCGGTGGCGGCCCCGACCTTGATCACGGCCACACCGCCGGACAACTTGGCCAGGCGCTCCTGGAGCTTCTCCCGGTCGTAGTCCGAGTCGGTGTTGTCGATCTCGGTCTTGATCTGGTTGATCCGGCCCTTGATGTCGGACTCGGTGCCCGCTCCCTCGACGATGGTGGTCTCGTCCTTGGTGATGACGACCTTGCGGGCGGTGCCCAGCAGGTCGAGCGTCACGTTCTCCAGCTTGAGGCCGACCTCCTCGGTGACGACCTGGCCGCCGGTGAGGATGGCGATGTCCTGGAGCATGGCCTTGCGGCGCTCTCCGAAGCCGGGGGCCTTCACGGCCACCGAGCGGAACGTGCCCCGGATCTTGTTCACCACGAGGGTGGCCAGGGCCTCGCCCTCGACGTCCTCGGCGATGATCAGGAGCGGCTTGGCGCTCTGCATGACCTTCTCGAGCAGCGGCAGCAGGTCGCGCACGGCGGTGATCTTCGAGCCGACCAGCAGCACGTAGGCGTCCTCGAGCGAGGCCTCCATGCGCTCGGGGTCGGTCACGAAGTAAGGGGCGATGTAGCCCTTGTCGAAGCGCATGCCCTCGACGAGATCCATGTCCATGCCGAAGGTCTGGGACTCCTCGACGGTGATGACACCGTCGCGGCCCACCTTGTCGATGGCCTCGGAGATCATCTCGCCGATCTCGGTGTCGGCGGCGGAGATGGAGGCCACCTGGGCGATCTGCGCCTTGGTCTCGGTCTCCTTGGCGATGCCGCGGATGGCGCCGACGGCGATCTCGACCGCAGCCTCGATCCCCCGCTTGAGCGCCATGGGGTTGGCGCCGGCGGCCACGTTGCGCAGGCCCTCGTGGACCATGGCCCAGGCGAGGACGGTGGCCGTGGTGGTGCCGTCACCGGCGACGTCGTCGGTCTTCTTGGCCACCTCCTTGACCAGCTCGGCGCCGATCTTCTCGAACGGGTCCTCGAGGTCGATCTCCTTGGCGATGGACACACCGTCGTTGGTGATCGTCGGCGCGCCCCACTTCTTGTCGAGCACCACGTTGCGGCCCTTGGGGCCGAGGGTGACACGGACCGCGTCCGCCAGCTTGTTCATGCCGGTCTCCAGGCCGCGGCGGGCGTCCTCCTGGAAGGCGATGATCTTGGCCATCTGGTCTATTCCTCCATTAGCACTCTCGTCTTGTGAGTGCTAACAGCAAACCACCTTAGAGCGCTGCGCGCAAGGGCGAAGCGGTCGCCGCCCCCGGCCGGAACCGGTCCGGGCGGCCTAACCGCCTGCGACGGCGGGCACGATGGAGAGCGTCTGGCCAGGCGAAACCGGCGTGGCCAGGCCGTCGAGGAAGCGGACGTCCTCGTCGGCCAGGAAGACGTTGACGAAGCGGCGCAGGCTTCCGGCGTCGTCGAACAGGCGCTCGGCCAGGCCGGGGTGGGCGGCGTCGAGCGCCTTGAGGGCCTCGCCGACCGAGGCCCCCTCCACCTCGACCGCACCGGCGCCCCCGGTCAGGGTGCGCAGCTGCGTGGGGATGCGGACGGTCACGCTCATCGGGGGGTCTCCTTGGTCTGGTCGTCCAGCGCGGCGTCGAAGGCGTCCAGCGTCGGGGCGATGGCGGCCGTGGGGCCACTCCCGGGTGCCCCGGCCAGGGCCTCCACGGTCTTGAGCCCGTGCCCGGTGACCAGGGCCACCACCCGCTCGTCGGGACGGATGGCCCCGGACGCGGCCAGCTTGGACAGGGTGGCGATGGTCACGCCGCCCGCGGTCTCGGCGAAGATCCCTTCGGTGCGGGCCAGCAGCCCGATGGCCTCGATGATCTCGCCGTCGGTCACGGCAGCGCACGAGCCGCCCGAGCGGCGCATGGTCTCGAGGGCGTACCAGCCGTCGGCCGGGTTGCCGATGGCCAGCGACTTGGCGATGGTCCGGGGCTTGACCGGCCGGATGGCGTCGGTTCCCTCGAGGAAGGCCTTGGCCACGGGCGAACACCCCTCGGCCTGGGCGCCCGACACCCGGACAGCGGGCTCCTCGGGCAAAAGGCCCACCTTGCCCAGCTCGGAGAACCCCTTGGCCACCTTGGTCAGCTGGCTGCCCGACCCGATGGGCACCACCACGTGATCCGGGGCCTGCCAGCCCAGCTGCTCCGCGATCTCGAAGGCCAGCGTCTTGGAACCCTCGGCGTAGTAGGTCCGCACGTTGACGTTGACGAAGGCCCAGGTCGGGCGCTCACTCGTCAACTCGGCGCATAGGCGGTTGACGTCGTCGTAGTTCCCCTCGACGGCGATGACCGTCCCGCCGTAGACCGCCGTCATGGTGACCTTGGCCGCCTCGAGGTCGTGGGGGATGAGGACGACCGAGTCCATGCCGGCCCGGGCGGCGTGGGCCGCTACCGAGTTGGCCAGGTTGCCGGTCGACGCGCAGGCGGCCACCTTGAAGCCGAGCTGGCGGGCCTTGGTGAGGGCCACCGAGACCACCCGGTCCTTGAAGGAGCCCGTCGGGTTGGCGGTGTCGTCCTTGATCCAGAGCTCGCCCAGCCCGAGCTCGGCGGCCAGGCGGTCCGCCCGCACCAGCGGGGTGAAGCCGGCGCCGAGATCCACCGGCGTGGCGTCGTCGACCGGGAGCAGGTCCCGATAGCGCCAGATGGAGCGGGGACCGGCCTCGATGCGCTCCCGGCTGACCGCCGCCGCGATCCGCTCGTAGTCGTAGGCCACCTCCAGCGGCCCGAAGCAGTAATCGCAGACGTGCAGCGCCTCGGCGGGGAACGCGCGTTGACATTCACGACAACGCAGCCCAGTGACGAAATCGACCATCGGTCCTCCTCATCGGTCGGGCATTGGCACCAGGTGCTCCGCACTGGTTGCCGCGACGTCGACGGGCCCGTCCCTCAGTCGCTCTGGATGATGACAGCCATGTTAGCCCGCCCGGGCCGGTCGCCTCAACGCGACCCAAGTGCGTGAATGGCTGCTTGAATCGGGGGCGTGGCCCACACCTTTCACCACGGGGACTTCTCCACCGGAGCGGTGCTCGAGGCCAAGGCCCGCACGGGGCGCACGGTCTCGGTGTGCATCCCGGCCCGCGACGAGGGCTCGACGGTGGGCTCGGTCGTGCGGGCGGTCGTGCAGCCATTCTTGTCCCGGCAGGGGGGCAGCGGGCTGGTCGACGAGGTCATCGTGCTCGACGACGGGTCGCTCGACGACACCGCCGAGCAGGCCCGGGACGCCGGGGCCATCGTCGTGGCCGGTCCGGGTGGCGCCGGCGGCAAGGGCCAGGCCATGGCGGCGGCGCTCGAAGCATCGACGGGTGACATCGTGGCCTACCTGGACGCGGACGTGGCCAACACCACCCCGGCCTTCGTGACCGGGCTGTTGGGGCCGCTGCTGACCTCCGACCACATTGCACTGGTGAAGGGCTTCTACACCCGGCCACTGCACGGCGACCCGACCGGCGGCGGGCGGGTGACCGAGCTGATGGCCCGTCCCGTGCTCGAGCTGCTCTTCCCCGAGCTCGCCTGGGTTCGCCAGCCCCTGGCCGGCGAGACGGCTGCGCAACGCTGGGTCTTCGAGAAGCTCGACTTCGCCCGCGGCTACGGGGTCGAGCTCGGGCTGCTGATCGACGTGGCCCGGGAGTTCGGGGTGGACCGTCTGGCCCAGGTCGACCTCGGTGAGCGCATCCACCGCAACCGCCCCCTGCACGAGCTGCGCCCCCAGGCCGTCGACGTGCTGCGGGCGGCCCTCGAACGCGTCCCGCCGGCGACGCTCCCGACGCCCCATAACCCGACCGTGACCCGACCGTGAGCGGCACCATCGTCGTCTCCAACCGCGGCCCGCTGACCTTCCGGGCGGGGCCCGACGGCGCGCTGGTGCCGGTCCCCGCCGGCGGCGGGCTGGCCAGCTCCCTGCACCGGATCCTCGCGGGGAGCGGCACGACGTGGGCCTCGGTGACGATGGGGGCGGCGGACCGCGAGGCGGTCGCCCAAGGCCTCATGCACGAGGACGGCCTCGATCTCCTCCCGGTGGTCGTGGACGACGACACCTACCGCCAGGCCTACGACGTCGTCGCCAACACGACGCTGTGGTACTGCCACCATCATCTCTTCGACCTGCCGCACCGGCCCCGCTTCGACCGCTACTGGCGGGTGGCCTGGGAGGGCTACCGGACCTACAACCGGGCCATGGCCGACGTCGTGGTGGCCCGGGCGGCCGAGGGCGACACCGTGTTCGTGCAGGACTACCACTTCTCTCTCCTCGGGCGGATGCTGGCCGAGGCGCGGCCGGACCTGCGCACGGTGCATTTCCTGCACACCCCGTTCGCCGCCCCCGACATGCTCGCGGTGCTGCCCGACGACGTCGTGGCCGAGCTGCTCGACGGCATGGCCGGCTACTCGGCCTGCGGCTTCCACTGCCACCAGTGGGAGGCCGGTTTCGTGGCCTGTTACGCCGCGGCCGGGCGCCCGCCGCCACGAACCTTCGTGGCCCCGCTCGGCCCCGACGCCGGCGTCCTCGATGAGGAGGCGGCGTCGCCCGAGTGCGCCGCCGCGGCGGCCGCGCTGCGCGCCGAGGTGGGCGGGCGCCGCATCATCGCCCGGACCGACCGCATGGAGCCCTCGAAGAACATCGTGCGGGGGATGCTCGCCTTCGAGGAGCTGCTGACCGGGCGCCCCGAGTGGCGCGGCCGGGTGGTGCACCTGGCCTTCGCCTATCCCAGCCGGCAGGGGTTGGCCGAGTATCTCGCCTACGCGGCCGACGTGGAGCACACGGCCGAGCGCATCAACCACTCCTTCGGGGCCGATGACTGGACGCCCATTGTGCTCTCGGTCGCCGACGACCGGGCCCGCTCTCTGGCCGCTTTGACCATCTCGGACGTGTTGCTGGTCAACCCGGTGCGCGACGGGCTCAACCTGGTGGCCAAAGAGGGCCCGCTCCTCAACACCGCCGCCGGTGTGCTGGTGTTGTCCCACCAGGCCGGGGCCTGGGAGGAGTTGGCCCTGGCCGGGGGCGGCGCACTCGGAGTCAACCCCTTCGACGTCGCCGGCACCGCCGACACCCTGCACGAGGCGCTCACCATGGACGCGCCGGAGCGGACGGCGCGGGCTGCCGCGCTGCGCGCCGCGGTGCGCGGGCGGACGTCGGCCGACTGGTGGGCCGACCAGCTGGCGGCGGCTCAGGGCTGAGCGGTGGCGGCCGCGGTGGTCTCGGCCAGCGCGCGCAGCAACGCCACGGCGCCGGCGGCGCCGGGCACTGACAAGTCGGCTGCCGCGGCCACCGCCGGAGGGCTCTCGGTGTCGACGGCGGCTACCCGAGCCACGGTCAGGGGCCGCCCCTCCGCGTCGCGCAGCTCGTCCAAGGCGGCGAATGCGGGCAGGTCGCCGATGTCGTCGCCGAACGCCGCCGCCGCCCGGAGCGGCGCCGCGTGCTCGTCGTGCTCGGCCACCAGCGCGCGCACGACGGTTCCCTTGTCCACATGGAGCGGGGGCCGCAGCTCGCGTTCGTGCCGCCCATCGTGGATCGTCAGGTCGCGAGCCTCGTGCTGCCGGGCCGCGAACGCCACCACCCAGTCCTTCTGCGCGGGCGCCCGACGCCAGTGCAACGTGACGGTCAGCCCTTTGGGCTCGACGTAGACGCCTTCGGGCGCAGTGGCCGTCGCCTCGGCCACCACCTCGTCGATCACAGAGGCCCAGGCACGGTGGGAGGCCCCGTGCAGCGCGCGCTCGAGGCCGTAGAGGCCGGCCAGCGTGACGCCGGCCGGCGAGCCCAGGACCTCGGCCAGGAAGGCGGTGGGGCGCCCCGAGATGACGGCGACGAGGGCGAAGCGGCCGGCCAGCGCGGCCAGCAGCGTCGGCACTCCGGGGAGCGGGCGGGCCGCGGTCGGGTCCTCGACGATTGCCGCCAGGGTCCCGTCGAAGTCGAGGAACAGCGCGCTGCGAGCAGGCTCGGCCGCCAGCGGCTGCAGGAGCGCCGGGAGGCGCGCCGCGGCGGCGCCCGCTGCGGGCAACGTCAGGAGGACGCGCTGGTGGTCGTCGTGGTCGAAGCCAGGTCCGCGCCGATCACCACCACCACGTCGGTGCCCGTAACCCCGCTGACGGGCGTGGCCGTCGTGATAGGGAGCACCTGGGTTGGCTTGACGCCGATGGTGGTGGCGATGGACGCCGCCGCCTCCTGCTGCCCCGCGGCGTAGTAGACGGCCGACGTCGCCTCGGAGGTCGAGGCGTCGACCGGCGTCTTCATCGTCCAGCCGCCGGCACCGATCACCGTCGAGTAGTGCGCGGCCAGCCCGCTGGTGCTCGTCGCGTTGGCCACCACGACACTGGTCGCGCTGTGCGGCGCGGTGGTGGTTGTCGTCGAACCCGCCGTGCCCTTGTGGCCCGCCTTGGTGGTGGTCGTCGTCGACGCGCCGCCGGCCGCCGCGGCCGTGGTGGTGGTCGTCGCCCCGGCAGCCGCGGTCGTCGTGGTGGTCGTCGGCGTGCCGCTCACGCTCCCACGCGTCCCGACCGCCACGAGGACGGTCACCGCCACGACGAAGACGACGAGGACAGCTGCCGCCCGGACTATGGAGAGTGAGCCGGACGACGGTGAGCCGGACGACGGTGAGCCGGACGACGGTGAGCCGTACGACGACGAACCTGTGCCGGAGGTCCCGGACGACCCTGTCTGCGACTGTTCGTCCACCATTCCGGCCCCAGCCTGCCCCGCACCCCGGCCGGGTGCAAGCCTTTCCGCTGGTCGGGTGGGGGCCGGGTGACGGCCCTGTAGCCTTGGGCCCAGCGCCCGAGTAGCTCAGTCGGTAGAGCACTTCACTTGTAACGCCCTCGTAGACCTACCGCGTAGAACGGGTGTGATCAGCACTTTTTGCATAGGCGCTGCTCAGATGCAATGTTGCACATTGAGGACGGCGGCGGTTGGTTGCCAGTACAGGCCACCCATTGCGTTGCGAGGTTGAATCTGGGTTGAATTGAATCGGACTCTTTGACACCTCACGTCATGGCGTCTCATGCCCCGCACCGCGTCGCTCATTGAATAGTCCACAGTTGAGACTTCGTAGCCACTTGTTGGGCCATCCTGTCACCTCTCTGTGCTAAAGCTCTCAGAGTAAGCAGTAACCTTCAGTGATGGCAATATCCACCGGGGATCTGCAGGCAGCAGCAGAGCGAGCCCGAGCCGCAGCGTCGGAGGCGGGCGAACTTCGGCCTGCCCGCATCGGCCAACTGACCACCGACATCCCCGAGGCCATCCGAGCCGCCATCCGTGAAGACCTGGCCTCCGGCGCCTACCAGAAGGCCGCACAGGATGGCGTCGCAGGAGACCCCGACCTGGCTCAGGGCTGAGCGCCCGGATTCTCTGGCGTGATCGTTGTCGATGACGCGCTGTTGCTAGCCATATTGGCCGAGCAGCAAGGTGCGGCAGAAGCTCACCTGATCACAGCGGCTGAGGCAGGCGAGGTATTCACCACCGGTTCGTGGTTCTGGCGGCTGGCCCGGGTCGTGGCACGACCAGGTCAGGGCGCGCTGTCCCGTGCTCTGGCGGCAAGTTCTGAGGACGAGCAGCGCCGTGTGCATCACGCCCTGGACCAGTTGCCCGCCGAAATCGGCCTCTTGAGCATGCGACGACTGGTCCCGGTCATGGCGGAGTTGACGGGCCAGCTCAACCTTCTTACCGCCGAGGCAGTTGCTGCCGCAGTGGTCCTGGGTGCGAGGATCGCCGTTTCCACTGCATCACCTCTCGTGACCACCGCAGCTGACTCGGTGGGTGCGAGCGTCGATGTTGTGGATCTCGGCTTGTAGAACAACGCTGCCCTCGCCGTCACTGCTCCAGCTCTCCAAGCCACGTCTCGTACCAGTCCCGCCGGACGCGGATGTCGCCGTTGCGTAGGCGGATTGAGCGTGGGAACCATGGTGCTCCCCGGGCCGACCACTTGTAGGCCGTCGAGCTGGACACGCCGAGGTCGGCGGCGATCTCACGAATGCTCAGCCAGCGGGCCAAGGTGGTGATCCCGTGTCTGTTCACCGCTGTCGGCACGATCTCGCGCGCCAGTGTCACTGCTTTCCCCTTGCAAAACCGTGGAACATCCCGTCAGCACCACCGACAATCGTGCGGTCGGGTGGATGGGACGCCTCTGTCATGGCCGGCACGGCCGGCAAATGTGATTCGGCCACTATCACGTGACCTCCCTGATTCGTTGTCGGGCTTCTCCCTCTTGGCCGACAAGCGGCCATTACTCGCCCCGGGACCGCACCTGCATCGACTCCGCGGCTAGGGAATTCGTGAACCGGCGCGGGTCACCGAAGCGTCCTGATCGTTGCGACGGCGCCCTGGCCCCGTATGGAGACGGCACACGCCCCGTACGGCACATAGGGGGCAGTTCCGAGAGAGGCACCCCTTCTTCAATGCCCTAGCCGTTGCGTGTTATAGGCAATGAGCGCATTGCGGTACTGATTTTCTAGAGCGAGAGCTGAATTTAGGTTTGGCGCGACGGTCACAGTGCTCCGGCGGGGAACGGTCACCTTCAGGGGAGATGTGCTGTAGCTGAGCCGCTGAGTCTCTGAGGCTCGAAGCACCGCTCACAGCGTGGCCTGGTGCACGAGGAAGGTGAAATCTAACTGTCGTGGCAAACCTTGCTGGTCGGACCAGACCTCGACATGGACATCTGAAATCGTGGAGTTCTGATATTGGAGGAGTGAGCGCTCGGATGGGACGGCACTCCGAGCCAACGCACTGACCGGCACCTGCACCCTGTATCCATTTGTCTCGACGCCGTCGATCTCTCGTTGGCCCAGGCGCGTGACCGGCCCACTGGCGTAGCGCAGGAAGGCCAAGGAGGGTGGGCCCGACGCTGCGCCATTCTGGGCTGGGTATGCCAGGCACGGCTTCTCGCCTATGAGTATCCAACTTTGATTGCACGGGAGGTACACGAGCGAGCCATCTGACACCGTGGTCGATGATGCGAATGAAGGGTCGCCACCAGGGATGATCGGTTTTGCCGTGACAGTGAAGGCATTGGTCCGAGGATCGGCCGCGCGACGACTCTTGTATTCGATGTCTATGAAGCCCTGCGGTGCTCGATCAACCTCGAGTGACGTCGAACGGACCGTCTGGGACAGCCTCGCCACAACACTGGGGCTGCTTTTGATGTCCTTGAGCACTGTCGCATCAGACGGTGTGGTCGACCCGAACTCGAGCGTCAGGGCGAGTACGAGTGCCGCGGCGACGATCGGCAGCGCATCAACCAGCGCCGGCCCTTGGTGGTCCGGCCGGGAGAGGCGAGCCACTTCAGACCGATCGGCTGTACAGGAGAGCGCCGCCATTGTGGGCCGGCATCAGTGTTGCCGCCGACCAACTCCTGGGTCGAAGGGCTTGACTGCAGTGATTCGATGGAGGTGATGGAAGGCGCTTGAGGAGCTGCATCCATTAGTTCGGTCACCAGCATTCGAATCTGAGTATCCAAGGTGTCAGTCATGAGTTCTCAGTGCCTCCTTCAGGCGGGACCGGCCACGGGCTAAATGGCGTTTCACAGAACCTTCGTTGATGTCCATAAGTGCCGCGATGGACGAGGGAGTCAGGTCTTCCCAGTAGGTGAGCACGATGACCGCCCGCTGACGGACGCTGAGCATGAATACCGCCGTGAGGACTTCGGGACGAAGGTCTGGGTCCTCAAGAAGTTCGGGTGGTGCGGCGCGGGTTTCTCTTGACCTGCGCCGCCTCGAGGAGCGATGGAGCTCAACAGCTTTGTTGTACACGCTGCGATACAGGTATGAACGCTTGTCAATAACGGTGGGCCATCCCGCTGAGTTCAGACAACTGAGGAAGGCTTCCGACACGATGTCCGAAGCGTCATTAGGTCCGACGAGACCCGTGGCGAACCGGACGAGGTCATCAGCGTGCTTCCGATAGACCTCGGCGTCCACCTCTTCCACACCCATAAGATGCCGCAGCCCAGCTCATCGGGTGACACCATTCTCAGAGGGGTTCTCGTACAAGATGTGCCTGTGTGGCGTTTCGTCGGGGACCGAGCCACGATTCATGGGAGCGGGCTCACCTTTCTGGCCGATGTCCAGGGATTTGAGCCCCGTGGCCTGCGCGAGAGTGCCCCCCCTACGCCGGGAGTTGGTGCCCCATGCAGGCAAATCGGGGATAGTCGTGTCGGTGGCGTGGAAGAGTCGAAAGCTACAGATCGCCGGAGTATGTGGTCGAGTCGGGGTCGGACGCCCCCACCAGCGAAACCGTATCCGCAGCGACCTAGTGGGCTGCCCCCTGCCGCCGGGTCAAGGCGCAATACGAGACCTAGTTCCGCATTCAACTTTAGGCAGGGAAGGCTTTCGTTTCTCCTACGAGGAGATGGGATCACGCTTGACCGCCTCCCACCGTCGCTTTCCGGATGCGGCCAACAGTGCCTGGAGTGACGCGTCTCGCTCGCACGCTGCCACAGGGCTTGTCGGCTCTGGCCGAGGGACTCGGCAATCTGCTCCCACGACAGCCCGGCCGAGCGCGAACCAGATTGCTTCCTTCTGGGCCGCATCGAAGTAACGACTAAATGCAGCCGCTACCTGAAGGACCTCCAGCGGGTCGGGGTCTGCAGTTGTCCTAATGCGTCCCATGCTTCCCAGAACCACTCCGAGGGTTTCACCCTCACAACACTGAACGAATCGCGACCGGCTGTCAACACTCGTTTACAAAGTGAGAGGCTCGCTCGGCCAAAACTCGCCCTCGGGACCTGTCCCCGTACGCC
>CAVTPE010000009.1:0-22203 GCA_963736515.1 uncultured Acidimicrobiaceae bacterium
GACGAGCCGGCGGAGCAGTTTGCGTAGATGCCGACCCCGCAGCGTCCCCACGTGACGGGGAAGGTCGGCCACAGTGGTCGCCTCGGGCCGGGCCAGGTCGTCACGTTCGGGATCGTCGGCCAGCGTCACCTCCACCACGTCGAAGGTGCTGATGTCGGGCTCGTGCCCCTCGGGCCACGGGACACGCACCCGCATGACCGTGCGGGTGGCCAGGTCGACAACGGTGGTGTCCTCGAGCGTGGAGGACAGCACGAGGAGATGGAGGGTGGAGCCGCCGGCGGTGGGCACCCGCTCCTTGCGGCGCGCCGAGCGTCGGACCAGGCGGGAGGGGCTGGTCGGAGTGACAGGCGCCCGGGCGGTGTCGCCGCCGGCTTCCTGGTGGTCCGTGTGCTCCACGTCGGTCCCGGCGCCGTCGCCGTCGCTGACGACCCTGGCGCTGTCGCCGTCGGCGCTGTCAACGCTGTCAGCGCTGTCGCCGTCGACGCTCTCGACGTCGTTCACGCCAACGCCAACGCGGCTGTCCGCGTCAGGCCCGCTGCCGTTGGCGCCCGTCCAGGGGTCACTCATACGATGAGCTCCCCCAATTGGCCGGCCAGCGTGTCGACGTCTGCTGCCGGCATTCCGCAGGTGTGGCTCTGGCAGACATAGGCCTGTCCCGGCGGGGAAGGGCGCCCGACGAACAGCGGGCCTGCGTCGGGCTCACCCCAGGCGACGATTGCGGCGGGGAGCCAGTGCCGCCGCACCTCGGCGACGAGCTCGGGGCGCTCTCCCGTGACGACGATCTCGTTGCGGGTCGCCCACATCGGCAACGCCGCCACCAGATCGGCGAGTGCTCCCGGGTGGCGCTCGAGCAGCGGCCCGGCCAGGGCCACAGTGCGCTCGATCGCTTCGTCGATCCTCGCGTCGTCGACGAAAGCGTCAGCGTGCAGCAGCGCGGCCACGGCGACGGAGTTGGAGGCGGGGACCGCCCCGTCGAGGAATTCCTTGGGACGGACGACAAGCGCCTCGGCGTCGCGGCCGGTCGTGAAGAACCCGCCCGCCGCGTCGTCCCAGAAGAGATCGATCAGCTGGTGCACGGCGCTGACCGCCCGCTCCCGCCAGACCGCCCGGCCCGTCCACTCCGACAGCCGGAACGAGGCCTCGGCGAGCCAGGCATGGTCCGCCGCCACACCCAGGTGCCGGGCCCGGCCACCCTGCCAGCTGCGCATCAGGCGCCCGTCGACGAACATGGAGGACCAGAGGAACTCGCCGACCTCCTCGGCTCGGCGGCCGTAGTCGGCGCGGCCGGTCGCCGACGCCACCTCGGCCAGCGTCGCCACCGTCATGGCGTTCCACTCGGTGAGCACCTTCTCGTCCCGGGCCGGCTGTACCCGCGTCGCTCGGGCGGCGGCGAGCAGCCGGCGGGCCTCCTCGACCTCGGGCGGCCGCTCCAGCGCCGCTCCCACAGGACGAACCGGGATGGAGCGACCCTCCCAGTTGCCGCCTGGTGTGACCCCGTACCACTCGGCCGCCGGCGCGACCAAGGGGGCGGGAAGGAGCTCGTGCAACTCCTCCACGGTGAACGTGGCGTGTGCGCCCTCCACGCCCCCGGCGTCCGCGTCGAAGGAGGAGTAGAGCGCGCCCTCGGGAGTCGAAAGGTCGCGCAGCACGAAGTCCAGCGTCTCGGTCACCACGCCGAGATACTCGGCCCGCCCACCGTCCTGCCACGCGTGCAGGTAGGACCGGGCCAACTGCGCCTGGTCGGTGAGCATCTTCTCGAAGTGCGGCACGAGCCAGCGGGCGTCGGTGGAGTAGCGGCAGAACCCACCGACCAGGTGGTCGTAGATGCCGCCGGCCGCCATGGCGTCGAGCGTGCGCAGCCCCATGTGACGGGCGTGGTCCGCATCGGCGCCGCCACGACGGGCGCGGCGCAGGCACAGCTCCACGAGGGTGGGCCGGGGGAATTTCGGCGCCGGCCCGAAGCCACCCCACTCGGGATCGAAGCCGGCACCGAGCCCGGCCACGACGTGCTCGACGAGCGCCCCGGTGTCGAGACCCGTCTCGGGGGGACCGGCCAGCCGCAGTAGCGGCGCACCGGCTGCGCCGGCACGCCCGCCGCCCGCCGCCTCCTCGTGCAACGCCTCGGCCAGCCGCAGCTCGCGCTGCACGGCCCCGACCAGCGCGTCGGCCTGCTCGAGCACCTGTGCCCGCTCGCTGACCCACGCCTCACCGAGCGCCTGGACGACGCGCCGGAAGGAGGGCATCCCGTGGCGCTCGACCGGCGGGAAGTAGGTCCCGGCGTAGAAGGGGCGCCCGTCGGAGGTGCAGAAGACCGACATGGGCCAGCCGCCGGAGCCGGTCAGGGCCTGGGTGGCCGCCATGTAGACGGCATCCAGATCGGGGCGTTCCTCCCGATCGACCTTGACCGAGATGAACCACTTGGACAGGTCGGCCGCCGCCGCCGGGTCCTCGAAGCTCTCGTGGGCCATGACGTGGCACCAGTGGCACGAGGCGTACCCGATGGAGAGGAAGATCGGCTTGTCCTCGTCCGCCGCCCGGGCCAGGGCCTCGTCCCCCCAGGGGAACCACTCCACGGGATTGCCGGCGTGCTGGCGGAGATACGGGCTGGTCTCGTCGGCCAGGTGGTTCACAGCACGATGCTAGGGCTCCTTCCCCGGGCCTCCGCGCATCGCCGGTGCCGTGCAAGGCTCGGACGATGGAGCTCGAACTGAGGGGAAAGACGGCACTGATCACCGGCGGGAGCCGGGGCATCGGGCTGGCCATGGCCGACCGCTTCACCGAGGCGGGAGCCAATGTGATGATCACGTCCCGCACAGCGGGAGACCTGGCCGAAGCCGCCGCCGGGCTGGTCGCCGGGGGCGCCACCGAGGACCAGGTGGCCTGGGCCGCCGCCCACGTCGGGAAGCCAGAGGACGCGCAGGCGTGCGTGGCCGCCACCGTGGCCCGCTTCGGGGGGCTCGACATCCTGGTCAACAACGCCGCCACCAACCCGTACTTCGGCCCCATGATCGATATCGACATCGCGCGGGCACAGAAGACGTTCGAGGTCAATCAGCTGTCGGTGCTCGTCTGGACCGCCGCCGCCGTGAAAGCGGGGTTGCGCGGCTCGGTGGTCAACGTCGCCTCCATCGGTGGCCTCGGGGTCGAACCGGGCATCGGCTGGTACAACGTGACCAAGGCAGCGGTGCTCCACATCACCCGGCAGCTCTCGTACGAATTGGCGCCCGACGTCCGCGTCAACGCACTGGCGCCGGGCCTGGTGAAGACGAAGTTTGCGGCCGCGCTCTGGGAGGGTCCCGGTGAGGACCGGATCGCCGCCCACGTCCCGCTGCGTCGGCTGGGCCTGCCCGACGACATCGCCACGGCGGCGCTGTTCCTGGCGTCCGACGCCTCCTCGTGGGTCACGGGGCAGACGTTCGTCGTCGACGGCGGCACGACGGCCCGACCTTCGGGTGGCGTGGGCTGAGGGCCGGGAGGCGGGGCCGTCGCCCATCAATGTCACACACCGGGGCGCTGTTCCGTCTGGTGTGGGTGACAGACCAAGTTCAGAGGGAAGGAAGGTGGAGGCATGGCTCACGTCGCGCTGCAGGATCGGCCCAAGGGCCTCGTCCCCCGGCTGGCCGCCCGCTACACCAAGCGCCGCTTCGGCCAGATGGTGGAGCCGGCGGCCGCGGCGTCGCACCACGCCGGCGTCCTGGTCGCCATGGGTGGCCTGGAGACCTCGGTCCAGTTCGGCTGGAGGAAGCTCGATCCGACCCTGCGCTGGCTCGCCGTGCAGGCCGCCGGCACGAAGATCGGCTGCTCCTGGTGCATCGACTACGGCTATTACGAGGGCATGCACCAAGGCGTTGACCCGGACAAGGTGCGCGCCGTCAGCACGTGGCGCACCAGCGATGTGTTCGACGAGCGCGAGCGCGCGGTCCTCGAGTACGCCGAAGTGGCGACGGGTGGGCCGGTCGAGGTCTCCGAGGAGCTGGCCGCCCGGATCCGCGCCCACCTGAGTGACGCGGAGTTCGTCGAGCTCGCCGCCTGGGTGGCGCTGGAGAACTTCCGGTCCCGCTTCAACGCCGGCCTCGGTCTGCGCAGCCAGGGGTTCTCGGACCACTGCGAGATACCACTGCGCCGCGCCGCCACGGAGGCCCTTGCCTGACGCCGAGGCCGACGCGGCCGCGTTCGAGGAGTGGCGCTCGCTCCTGTTCGGTATTGCCTACCGGATGCTGGGCAGCGCGGCGGACGCCGACGACGTGGTCCAGGATGCGTCGATCCGCTGGCTCGGCCGGGGTGAGATGGAGGTCCGGTCCGTCCGCGCCTACCTCGTCACGATCGTCACCCGCCTCTGCCTCGACCAACTCCAATCCGCCCGGTCCAAACGCGTCACCTACGCGGGCGCGTGGCTGCCCGAACCGGTGGTGTTCGACGAGACGGAGGCGGCCGAGCAGGCTGACTCGTTGTCGCTCGCCTTCCTCGTGCTGCTCGAGGAGCTCTCGCCACTCGAGCGCGCCACCTACCTGCTCCGCGACGTCTTCGGCTACAGCTTCGACGAGGTGGCCCGGTCGCTGGGGCGCTCTCCGGCCGCCTGCCGGCAACTCGCCGCGCGGGCCCGCCGGCACGTGGAAGAACGTCGTCAGCGCTTCGATGCCGACCTGCGCCACGGACGCGAGCTCACCGACCGCTTCCTCGTGGCCTGCGCAACGGGGGATCTGTCGGGTCTCCTCTCGATGCTCTCGGACGACGTGGTGGTCTGGACCGACGGCGGTGGCAAGGTCCGCGCCGCCATGCGGCCTGTCGTCGGGGTGTACCGCAGTTCGAGGTTCCTGGTGAACGTCGCCAAGAGGGTGCAGGGCCATCCGCAATCGACGGTGCTCAACGGCCAACCGGCCACGGTCTTCGTGGATGGAGGCGTTGTCGTGGCGGCCCTCGTGCTCGACATCATGGACGGTTCCATCGTCGGCGTGCGCGCCGTGACGAATCCGGACAAGCTCGAGCGCCTGACCGAGCGCCTCCCGGCGGGTACCGCCGGAGACCTGGACTGATCCGGCCCGGTCCCGTCAGGGGTCGAAGGGGTCGAGCTCCCGCCGGCGGACCTTGCCTGCGGCCGTGCGGGGCAGGTCGTCGACGAGCACCAGCTCCTTCGGGGCCGCCCAGGGGGAGATGCCGTCGGCGACGATCTGCCGGAGCTCGTCGAGTGAGGGCGCATCGTCGGTCGGCACCACCCAGGCCACGACCCGCTCGCCCCATTCGGGGTCGGACCGCTTCCAGACGGCCACCTCGGCCACGCCGGGATGGGCCATCAGGGTGCGCTCGACCAGGTCGGGCCAGACCTTCTCGGCACCCGTGGTGATCACGTCCTCGATGCGCCCGGACACCATGAGCTTCCCATCGGCGTCCAGCCGTCCCGCATCGCCGGTGGCGAACCAGTCCCGCGCGCCGTCTGGGCCCACTACTCGTCCGTCGTCCCCCTGGCGGTAGCCGCGGAACAGCATCGGGGCCCGGAGAAGGATCTCCCCGTCGACGACCGCTGACCCAGACGGCGCCTCCCCGCCGGCATCCGTTCGTTCCGCCGGGCGGAAGGACACCTCCACCCCGTCAAGGGGTCGCCCGTCGTAGAGAACTCCCGAGCCCGTCTCGGTCATGCCATAGGTGGAGACGACATTGGCGGGCAGCGCCTCTGGAGCCTTGCTGCCACCGAGGAGGACGCAGGCGAAAACCGAAGGGTCGAGGCGTCGCAGCGCGGTCGCAACCAGGGACACGTGCGAGACCCTCCCCGAACGACCCGCCTCCTCGACGGTCTCGGCCTCGAACCCCGGCAGCACGACGACGGGTGTGTCCGTCACGATCGAGCGGGTCACGACGGCGAGGCCGCCGATGTGCGCCAGCGGCAGGCAGGCCAGCCACGTGTGGCGGGTCGCGTCAACGCGGAGTCGGGCTGACGTCGCCAGCGCGGAAGCGGCAACGGCCTCGTGAGTGAGGACGACGCCCTTGGGTTGGCCCGATGTGCCTGACGTGGCCACCACCAGCGCGTCGCCCTCCTCGACGGGAATGCCGTCGGTGAGCGCATGCTGGTCCCCGTCGGAGCCGACGATCCGAGTGGGGCGCAGCGCGTCCAGCATCACCTGGCGTGCCGCGGGGGGGAGGCGCGGGTCGAGAGGCGCGGCGGCATCCCCGGTATCCCAGATGGCGCGCAGCGCGTCGACGAAGCCGACGCCACCGGGAAGGTCGAGGGCGACGAGCTCAGGCACCGGCCGGTTTCACGACTACGGCGCCGACGAACGGATCTGCCCGGGCTCCTCGTCGAGGATGATCGTCTTTGCTTCGAGGTAGGGCAGGAGGCCGTCCCGCCCGCCTTCACGCCCGATGCCCGACTGCTTGAATCCACCGAAGGCGATGCCGAAATCGGTGCGGAATGAGTTGTGGCCGACCGTTCCGGATCGGAGCTGCCTCGCCACCTCGTAGGCCCGGTCAGCGTCGTTGGTGAAGACAGAGTTGTTGAGGCCGTAGATGGTGTCGTTCGCGATGTCGACCGCGTGCTCTTCGTTGTCAGCAGCTATCACGCTCAAGACCGGGCCGAAGATCTCCTCTTGAGCGATAGTGGACGAGTTGTCGACGTCTCCAAAGACGGTCGGTTCGATGAACCAACCTCGGTCGAGATTGCCCGGGCGGTGGCCGCCCGAGGCCAATGTCGCCCCTTCGTCGATTCCCTTGGCGATGTAGCCCTCCACGCGATCGCGTTGGCGCTGCATGGCCAGTGGCCCCATGTTGCTGTCCGAATCGAATGCACTGCCGACCTTGACGTGGGAGAACGACTCGCTCAATGCCTCGACCAGGTCATCATGGCGGTCCCGCGTGACGACGATGCGGGTGAGTGACGAGCAGACCTGCCCGGTCATCAAACAGGCGCGGCTGGTGATCGTCGACGCAGCCGTGGCGATGTCGAAGTCGTCCAGAACCACGGCGGCTGACTTGCCGCCCAGTTCGAGAGTCACTCGGGCAATGCGCTCCCCGCAGATGGAAGCGATGCGGCGGCCGGCAGCGGTCGAGCCGGTGAAACTGATCTTGTCGACCCGGGGGTCGCGCACCAACAGCTCAGAGACGGGCCGATCCGCCGTCACCACGTTCACCACCCCGGGGGGAAGCCCGATTGCCTCGGCGATCTCGGCGAAGACGTACGCTTCGCCGGGTGCCTCGGGTGAGGCCTTGATGATGACCGTGCAGCCGGCGAGAAGTGCCGGTGCGACCTTGCTGCCGATGAGCCCCATCGGTCCGTTCCACGGGATGATGGCTCCGACGACACCGACCGGCTCTCGGACGATCAGCCCGACGTTTCCTCCGGCCGAGGGAGCGTGCCGCTCCTGGAACGGGAACTCGTCGGCCAAGCTGGCGTAGTACCTGAATGGTTGGCCGTGCCCGGGTCCACTGGCTTGGGCCATCCAGTGCAAGATCCCGGCCTGCCCGGACCAGATAGAACCAATCTCAGGACCGCGTTCTTCGAGAGCGACGGCGATCTTCCGCAAGTAGTCCGCTCGCTCGGGGTGAGTCAGTCGCGGCCACGGGCCGCGATCGAAGGCCTCCCGTGCCGCAGAGATGGCCCGGTCCATGTCCTCCGCCTTCGCTTCGGCGACTCGGAAGAAGATCTCCTCCGTGCTGGAGTTGATGACGTCGATCTGGTCCGGACTCGATGGCTTGACCCATGCACCGCCGATGAAGAAGTGGTCGGGTGCACTCAGGGATACCTTGGCGGTTTCTGTGATGCTCACGGTGCTGCTCCTGTCGATTGATCCCGGTCTGCCGAAGAGGACTTGATGATGCGGACCGACGACGCGCGACCTCGCCGCCTCGAGACGGGCCAAGGAACGCTTCGTTCGCCCTGCGCTCAAACATTACCCACACGGCAAACCGCGGTCTTCACTTCGCATCGCAGTGTTCTTGTTCATGCCGTTCCACACGGTCAGGACGGCAATCTTGGGGCGGTTCGGCTTGGGCGAAGGCCCCAGGTGGCTTCCTTCGACCGCCGACTTCGCACAGACCCGGTACTTTCGGATACGTTCCTCCACCGTGAACCACGAGGTAGAACGTCGTATTTGCCCCCGGCCAGTAGCGTAGGTCGCCGTGCAGACCGTGGTCACAGGAGAGCCTCATGATCCCCTGGACGAGCTCCGCTCCCTGCCGCTTCCGGCATGGGGGCAACGAGGCACGTTCCACGACATCCGCTACGAGGTCGCCGAGGGCATCGCGAAGCTGACGATTTGCCGCCCGGAGCGGCGGAACGCCTTCCGCCCCCAGACCCTCTTCGAGCTGACCGAGGCCTTCACCATGGCCCGCGACGACCCCGACGTCGGCGCCATCATCCTCTGTGGCGAGGGGCCGGACGCCTTCTGCTCTGGTGGGGACCAGAAGATCCGGGGCGACGACGGCTACATCGGTGACGACGAGGTCGCCGAGCGAGGCATCGGGCGCCTCAACGTCCTCGATCTCCAGATCCTGATGCGCCGCATCCCGAAGCCGATCATCGCCATGATCGCGGGATACGCCATCGGTGGCGGGCACATCCTGCATCTGGTCTGCGACATCTCCATCGCAGCCGACAACGCACGATTCGGGCAGACCGGTCCGAAGGTCGGCAGCTTCGACGGAGGGTACGGATCCTCCATCCTGGCCCGGACGATCGGACTGAAGCGGGCGAAGGAGGTGTGGTTCCTCTGCCGCCAGTACGGAGCGCAACAGGCGCTCGACTGGGGGTTGGTGAACGCCGTCGTCCCGCTGGACGACCTCGAAAGCGAGACCGTCGCCTGGTGCCGCCAGATGCTCACGCTCTCACCGATCGCGCTGCGCATGATCAAGGCGGGCATGAACGCCGCCGACGACGGCCTGGCCGGTGTGCAGCAGCTCGCGGGCGACGCGACGATGCTCTACTACATGACAGAAGAAGGGCAGGAGGGCCGCAACGCCTTCGTGGAGCACCGGGCCCCCGATTTCTCGCGCTTCCCGCGCCGGCCGTGAGCCCCCCGCTCAAGACGTGGGTGGCGGCGCGCGCCGCGCACGCTTCCAGCGGCGATCGTCCCGGTCGTCGTGGGGACGGCGGCGGGCTACCTGTCGAGCGGTCGCTTCGTCATCACCACCCCACAGATCTCGAGCGCCTGCCATGCGACGGTGTGCACCGGCTTTGACCGGCAGCTGTCCTGGCTGAATGCCGTGTTGGCGCTCGTCGTGGCGCTCGGCATCCAGATCGGCACGAATTACGTCAACGACTACGCCGACGGCGTGCGGGGGACCGACGAGGCCCGTGTCGGCCCGGTCCGCCTCGTCGGGGGCAAACTGGCCTCGGTGCGCGAAGTGAAGATCGCCGCGCTCATCGCCTTCGGCGTTGCCGGGCTGGCCGGCCTCGCGCTCGCGGCCCGGGTGACCTGGTGGTTCATCCCGCTCGGCATCGTGTGCGGCCTCGCCGGGTGGGCCTACACCGGAGGACCACGACCGTACGGTTACCTCGGCTTCGGTGAGCTGTTCGTTTTCGTCTTCTTCGGACTCGTGGCCACTGCGGGCTCGGCCTATGTCCAGCACGCGCCGTTCATCATCTCGCTGGGTGGACACCTCTTCGCCTACAAGTACGACTGGTGGTTCGTGCTGTGGGCCGGTGTGCCGGTCGGCCTGTTGGCTGCTGCTCTCCTGCAGGCCAACAACCTGAGAGACATCGCGACCGACACGGCGTCGGGCAAGAAGACCCTCGCCGTCCGTCTCGGGCGGCGGGGAGCGGGTCTCCTCTATTGCGCCACCCTGATGGGCGTGGCGGTCTCGATCGCGGTCCTCTCCAGCTACCGGCCGTGGTCGCTGTTGGCGCTGTTGGCCGTTCCTCTTGCCAATAGCCCTGTCCGACTGGCCCTGAGCGACGAGGAGGGACGTGCCCTGCTCCCCATGCTGGGCACGACCGCCCGATTGCAGATCCTCACCGGTGCCCTCCTGACGATCGGACTGCTGCTGTGAGGCCGTCCGCGGCAGCCCGTCAGGTGCGGCCCGGCTCCTCGTCGCCGAGCCAGTGACGCACGATCCGGCCGGCCTGATCGGGTTGCGCAAGGTGTACGGCGTGCCCGCCCCCGGGAACCAGGGACGCGACGGCCTGCGGCACCAGGTGTGCGATTCGGACCGCATGCGATGCGAAGCGGACGTCGTCCGACCCGGCCATGGCCAGCACGGGGCAGGCGAGCGCCGGAAGACGGTCCCAGACGGGCTCCTGCGTGCCCGCCCCGCACAGCCGGAGGCTCGACGCCAGGCCGGACGCGGTGTTGCGCAGGCGCTCCGTGCGCCCGGCATCACCCAGGGTGAGACGTTCGAACATGGGACCGTGCAGCCAGGTGTCGACGAAGTGCTCCACATCGCCCGAGGCCTCGAGCTGGTCGGCCAGGTCATCGTCGGACTCGCGCCGGCGCCGGCGAGCAGCCGGATCCTCAATCCCTGCGGTCACCCCGATGAAGACGACGCGGCGCAAGTTCAGATCGGCGCCGATCGCCACATGAAGCGCCACCCGGGCACCGAGCGAGTAGCCGAGCAGGGCGCAAGGCTCATCGCCGACGGCCGTCCGTGCCGCCTGGGCCACCAGAGCAGCCGCCGTCGGCAGGTCGGCCCGCACGGTCCCGGAATCCCCGTGGCCGGGAAGGTCGACTGCGACGACCGTGTGCGACTCGGCCAGAAGGTCTCCGAAGCGGCCCCAGAGGCGCCCGGTCTGGGTGAAGCCGTGCAGCACGACCAGGGGCGGCCCGGAGCCCCGCGCTTCGACATGGAGGGGCACGTCGGGTGAGCGTACAGGCCACCTTCGGTGCGACCCTGGTCGACGAGTGGGCGCGACTCGGCGTGACCGATGCCGTGGTCTGTCCCGGCTCGCGGTCGACACCTCTGGCGCTTCCTCTGGCCGACCGACTCCGGGTCCACGTCCGCCTGGACGAGCGCAGTGCGGGATTCTTCGCACTGGGACTGGCGATGGCGACGGGGAGGCCGACCGTCATCTGCGTCACGAGTGGCACGGCCGCCGCGGAGCTGCACCCCGTGGTCGTCGAGGCGCACCATGCCCGGGTGCCGCTCATCGTCTGCACGGCGGACAGGCCGCCGGAGCTGCACGACACGGGGGCGCCCCAGACCATTGACCAGACCGGTCTCTACGGCTCCGCCACTCGCTGGAGCTCCTCGCCGGGGGTGGCGACCGAGGGTCAGGAACAGTGGTGGCGACCGCTGGCGACGCGTGCCTTCGCGGAGGCGGCCCACGGGCCGAGCGGCCCGGGCCCGGTCCACCTCAATCTCGAGTTCAGGGACCCGCTGACAGGTGCCGAGGCACCGCTCCCGGCTCCCCCCGGCCCTGTGGTCTTCGTCCCATCCGGAAGGTCGGTGCCAGGACCGGGCACGACCTCCCTGCGGGAACCCCTACAGGGCCGGGGACTGATCATCGCGGGTGGGTCAGGGTCAGGGTCCCAGAAGTCGGAGTTCGCTGGTGTCCAGGCGCTCGCCGATCGGCTCAGGTGGCCTGTGCTGGCCGATCCGCTGTCGGGAGGCCGATTCGAGGGGACGATCGCCGCCGCCGACGCGATTGTCCGCACCGAGCCCCCGCTGCCGGAGTGCGTCGTCATGCTCGGAGCGCCCTGGCTGTCCCGGGCGCTCGGCACCTACGTCTCCAATGCCGCCCGCGCCGGCGCGCGGGTCGTCGTCATCGATCCGCGGCGGCAGTGGGCCGACCCGTCCCGAGTGGCCACGGAGTTCCACCAGTGCCGGACGGAAGACTGGATCGAGGCGGCCGGCGCGACGGCGCAGCCGTGCGATCCGGAGTGGCTCGCCTTCTGGCGGACGCGCGAGACCCTGGCGCAAGCGGCCATCGCCGAGGTACTGGGGTCGGACCTGAGCGAACCGCTCGTGGCCCGGGCCGTCCATCGCTACGCCGCGGAGACCGGTGCGATCCTCGTGGTGGCGGCCTCCATGCCCATCCGCGATCTCGAGTGGTACGCCGAAGCACAACCACTGCCACCGCGGGTCCTCGCCAACCGAGGTGCGAACGGGATCGATGGTGTCGTCTCGACGGCGTTGGGGGTGGCAGCGTCGGGGGCCGGACAGGGCACCCGTACGGTGGCGCTGCTGGGTGACCTCGCCTTCCTGCACGACGTTTCCGGACTGGTCAACCTGCCCGAGCTCGCGTGCACGTTCGTCGTGCTCGACAACGGCGGGGGAGGGATCTTCTCCTTCCTGCCGCAGGCGGGTTCCGTCGAGCCCGCCGTGTTCGAGCAGCTCTTCGGCACCCCCCCGACCAGTGACGTCGGCGCAGTGGCGCGCGGGTTCGGCCTGCCCGTTCACGATGTCACAGCGCTCTCGCAGCTCGAGCCGGCTCTGGCCGCGCCGACGCCCGCGCTGGTCCGGGTCATGGTGCCGGGCCGTCCGCAGAATGTCGCGCTGCACGATGCGATCAACCAGGCGGTCCGTCTCGCGCTGCAGTAAGGGTCGGGGAGGGAGTCGAGGCGGCGCACCGTCCGGTGGGGCTCTGGAAGGTCAGCTCCTTGTTGGCGTCACCCGAGATCTTCCATCCCATCTCGTGTACGCAGCGGTGGTGTTGGTCACAGAGCTCAACGAGGTTGTCGAGATCCGTGGGCCCGCCGTCGATCCAGTGCCGAACGTGATGCACGTCGGTGAACTCGGTGTGCGTGCAGCCGGGGAAGCGACATCCCTTGTCGCGCCGCCTGATCTCCACACGCTGGCCATCGCTGGGGTGTCGCCGTGTCCGGCCGAGGTTGAGGCTCCGGCCGTCCGGCCCATCGGCCGAAACGAGCACCTTGGCGTCACAGGCCAGCCGGCGGGCGACCTCCCGGGAAACCGGGCCCAGGACGTCGAGTTCGGCGCCGCCGTCGCCACCAACGAGGAACTGCATGTCGGCGTGGACCACCACGGTCGGGCGGTTGCGCCGCAGCCCGCCTGCCTGGCTCCCGCCGGTCGCCGCGTCCCGGGTCGGCATGCCCCCGGGATCGGTGTCGCCTTTGCAGACGGAGACCAGGGCATCGGCCATCCGCTGGTCGAAGGGTGTCCGATCACGCCGACGACTGGCTCGGGCGATCAACGAACTCTTGACCGCGGCGTACTGATCCTGGGGGAGCACACCTGTCAGGCTGCGGCGCCGATCGTCGAAGCGGAGGAAGCGTCGGACGTAGAAGCCGGTCGACTGGTCCTCCGATTGATTGCGAGCGGCTTGCGCCAGCTCGCGGACCTGCTTGGCGGACCAGTGCGTCGCCTGTTCGGCCAGTTGGGCATCGGTCTCTGGTTTGGCCACGTCCACGAGAGGCTTGACCTGGTCGAAGGAGAGCTTTCCCTGTGACAGGGCGTCAGCGATCTTGGGTAGCGATGGCAGTTTGGCCGCCGCCGTCACCCACTCGCGGGCGGTGGCCGCCGACACACCGCAGCGCTGGACGAGCCAAGCCACCATGGACGTGGCGCCGTCGGCCCGCCAGGCCCGGCGCCGGTCGAGTTCCACAATGGCCGCGAGCAGCTGGCTCTGGTGCGCCGAGATGGCACGGTGATGCTGGGTGACGCTGGCCACGAGCGCCTCCGTGCGCCGCGACACGGTGGCGGGACGAGGTCCATCTCTGAGGAGGGCGCGTGCCATGCAGACATTGAACGGTCGCGGCGCGGCGCGGGGAGCGACACAAAGGACGTGTCCTCGAGAGCCGCGTCAGCGATAGCGCTCCGCCGGGACCCACTCACCGTGGCTCCGGACGGGAAGGCGCACCGGCAGGTGGATGACCGCCTCGGGGCCGCTGCGGCCCAGCGAGGACGCGTCGAGCACATAGAGGTCGCTGGCGCCACGGTTGGCGTCGTCGACGATCGTGAGCAGCCACCCCTCGTCGTCGCTGTGTCCGTCCACCGCCCGGGTGAAGAGTGGTTCGCTCGGCGTGCCCTGTGGACCCGGGCTCCAGGATGCGACCTCTTCACGAGACAGGTCGAACTTCAGGACGCCGACGGGGCGCGCCTCGGGATACGAACTGGCGGCTCGGCCCCTGCTCGCTCCGGCCGGTGGTCCGTCAGCCCATTCGGTCTCGAGTGCGTAGCCGTACCGGAAGTAGGCACCCTCGCATTGGACATCCGTCCGTGGATACTCGACGAAGCGTTCGTCGATCTGGATTTGTTCGACCTCCCCGCCCACCACGCGCCACCGCTCCAGCACGCCCAGCGTCCCCCCGATTCCCGTGAGTCCGATGCCGGCCGGCCCGACCACGGACGCGGACAGGTCGACCGCCTGACCGGGTTCCGGCACGCCGTAGCGGCAGACGTAGAGGACGATCGCACCATTTCCCACCGCACCATTTCCCACCGCACCGTCTCCCACCGAACCGGCTCCCACCGAACCGGCTCCCACCGAACCGGCGCCAGCCTGCGGCTCGTCGTACGCCCCGAGGACGTGCGTCACCAGGCAGGGATCGAGGCGGATCCATCGCACCGCTGAAGCATCCCCGCCTCGCCGGACCACGCCCAGCCAGCCTTCTGCCCCGGGCACCCATCCGAACGGCACGGCCACGCCACCGCCACCGCCACCGCCAACGCGCGTGGTCGGCGACTCGATGAACACGACATGCTCCGTCGTGACCCCGATGTCGTGCTGCCAGGTCGCCCGCTCCAGCTCCACCGACTGAGCCGAGCGCAACGCCCCGGCGGCGTCCCACTCGCCGATGCGCAGGAAGATCCCCTCGCCGTCATCCGCTGCCGACCCACCACCAATCACGGCATCATTCCCGTCGTCGACCCCGAACAGCACACGGCCGCCATCGGAGGCCAGGCGGTGCACATGGGAGGCGATCGGGATGGTCAGCCGGCCGGCGAACTCCTCTGGCTCAAGGAACCGTGAGTACTGCGAGGGAATCCCGACCTCGGGGAGGGCGAGCACCGAGCCCGCGTGCCACAGCACACCGGCATCGGCATCGGACTCCTGGCGCCGATACCAGACGGCCTTTCCGTCCCGGAGCTCAACGGCATGCAAGGCGCCCGCCTTGTCGCGACCCGCCTTCTCACCACCGTCCCGCGCGGCCGCACCCTCACTCTCACCTTCAGCGGCCGCCCCGTCGGCACCCGCCGTCGGCGCCGTCCCCCACGGCCGAGCCGGCCCCACCCGGAGCAGAGTCCCCTGGAGGTCGGGGGGTAGGGAGCCCGACATCGGCAGAGGCAGAGCCCCGTTGTCCCCGATCATCGGCCCACCCGGCTCGCCCGGCCCACCCACCTCGCCCGGCCCACCCACCTCGCCCGCCTCAGCCGGCTCACCGGGAGCCACCCGCCCACCACATGGCCGGCCGATGAAACCGGAGAACCTCCACGGACACCCATGCGGCTGATCAACCTACCTGCGTATGGCAAAGTCGAGGCATGCCCACGCTCTCGGAGGACCTCATCTTCCGCGGCCTGATCCACCAAGTGACCGACGCGGACCTCACGAAGCGCTTCGACGAGCCCGGGCTCACGGTCTACGCGGGGTTCGACCCGTCGGCGGACAGCCTTCACGTGGGCAACCTGATGCAGATCTGCACGCTCCGCAGGTTCCAGGAGGCGGGCCACCGTCCCATCTCCCTCGCCGGAGGGGGCACGGGCATGATCGGCGACCCCGGCGGCAAGCAGGACGAGCGTCAGTTGTTGGACCTCCAGACCGTCGAGGGTTACCTCGAGGGGATCCGCCGCCAGCTGGGTCAGTTCCTCGACCTTGACCGCGCGCTCCTGCTCAACAACGCGGATTGGCTGAGCACGTTGTCCACCCTCGAGTACCTGCGCGACGTCGGCAAGCACTTCACCGTCAACCAGATGGTGGCCAAGGAGTCGGTCAAGTCCCGGTTCGAGCGTCCGGATCATGGGATCTCCTACACCGAGTTCAGCTACATGCTGCTCCAGGCGTACGACTTCCTGCGCCTGCATCTCGACCACGGCTGCGACGTCCAGTTCGGCGGCAGTGACCAGTGGGGCAACATCACCATGGGTGTCGACTTCGTCCGCAAGGCCTGCGGCGACGAGGTCTGGGGCTTCACCACACCGCTGGTCGTGAAGGCCGACGGCACCAAGTACGGCAAGACCGAGTCGGGCACGGTGTGGTTGGACCCCGCCCGGACCAGCCCCTTCGCCATGTACCAGTTCTTCCTCAACACGCCCGACGAGCAGGTCGGCGAGCTGCTGCGGTTCTTGACCTTCTTCACACACGAGGAGATCACCGGGCTCGACCAGCAGACGGCGGAGCAGCCCCAACGCCGCGAGGCCCAGCGGGCGCTCGCCCGGGCCGTCACCGCGCTCGTCCACGGCGACAAAGAGGTCGCCAAGTGCGAAGAGGCGTCGGCCGCGCTCTTCGGCGAGGAGATCGCCGGGCTCAGCGAGGAGATGCTGCTGGCCGTCACCGAGGACGCCCCGACGACGCCGATACCGAGGACAGAGCTCCTCGGCGGCCTCAGCCTCGTCGACAGCCTCGAGCGGACCGGACTGGCCACGTCCAGGAAGGACGCGCGCCGCACCGTCGAGCAGGGGGGCGCCTACGTCAACAACGTCCGCCAGACCGACGACGGGCGCACCTTCGCCGCCGACGATCTTCTGCACGGCCGGTACCTCGTGCTCCGCAAGGGCCGGAAAGAGGTCCACATCGTCCAGGCCACATGAGGCGCCGGGCCCTCGCCACGTCCCTCGTGCTCGTGACCGGCTGCGCCGTCACCCTGACGTCCTGCGCCGGAGCGGATCAGCAGGGCTCGACGGCGCACCGCATGTCCGTCTGGGTCAACGGCACCAGCCTCGGACAGGACATCGGCACGATCGTGGCCGACAACGCGCGGGTCCCCAAGGACGTGGCCAACGGGACGGGCGCCGTGCACGCCGCCTGCGGCACCCTCCTCAACGACGCCGAGATGGCCAACACCAACCTGCCGTCGCCCGACCCCGAGGTCACCACCCTCCTGACCAAGGCCTACGGGCTGGAAGGCACGGCCGCCAACCAGTGCTTCGACGCCGGCGCCACCGACCAGAAGCTCCTGGCCCAGTCCGAGCACAACGCGATCAAGGCCGAGGCGCTCTACGACGAGGCACTGCAGCGCATTCGCCAGATCATCGGCCGCACCGTGTCCACAACCACGACGACCGACAATTCCACGGGAGGCATCCTCGGATGAGCGCGGCCGGCAACACCGACATCCCCGAAGACGACGACGACCTCGACCGCCACCGGCGCCGGGTCCTGTGGGCGCTGCCGACCGGGCTGTACCTCATCGGGAGCCGCCACGGCGACGAGGTGAACCTGATGACGGCCAACCTGGTCGTGCAGGTCTGCATGGAACCCAAGCTGGTCGGGGTGGCGGTCGAGCACGACTCGGTGACCTCCCGTCTCGTATCGGCCGGGGGTGGCTTCACCGTGTCGCTGCTCGCCCGCACCGACAGGGACGTGGTGCGCCGCTTCGCGAAGCCGGTCAAGGACGTTGAGCGCGCGCCCGGCGGGGCCATCCTCGCCTTGTCGGGCCGGCCCGTCACAGAGGTCGGACCGAACCGACGCCCGGTCCTGGCGTCCGCCGCGGGCTCTCTCGATTGCCGCTTGACCATGACGGTCCCCCTCGGCAGCCACACGTTGTGCATCGGCGAGGTCACCGAGGTCGCCGGCGAGCCCTCCGAGGTGCTCCGCATGGAGGACACCCGCATGCACTACGGCGGCTGACCGCAGACCCAGTCGCCCGCGGCCCGGTCCGCACCGCCTCAGGACGGAGCGCTCCCGGCGCCGGGCTCCTCCGGAGGCCGCAGATCGATACGCAGCGTCAAGATGCCGTCGACCAGCTCCGCATCGGCATCGCCGATCATGGCGAAGTCCGCGAAGTCCCGCTGCGCCTGCTCGCGGAAACGCTGGCGCTCAGGGCCCTCGATCGGCGGCATGCCGCGCCTGCGGACCGCCTCGGCCCGATCCCGGAACCGGGCCACCATCTCTTGCGGGTCGAACCCGGGCATGGCGGTCAGCGTAGGGGTTGATCGGGTGGAAGAGCGACGATCGCCCCGACCCTTCAGGACGCCGGTCACCGCGGCGGGACATCGCCGGCGAGGTCCGCTGGCCCTCTCGCCGACTCGACACCCTCGGCCGGCTGCTCAGCTCCGACGTGCAGTGCGTCAATCGGGCAACGTCCGGCCGCCGAGCCGTGGTCGCGACGAGGTCCTTGGCCTCGCACTTCAAGCGGCGTGAGCAGGGGCGCCGGAGCCCCGTCACGGAGGTCGAGGTCCATCGTGACGCGCGTGGGGTGGGGCTGGGGCCCCCAGAGCGTCCGCGACTTCGATCGCCGGCCCGGCCCAAGCCGACAATTGGGCTCCTGACCTGCGTCCGGGCTGACGGGCCCCCCGAAACCACTACAATGGTCGGGCGTTCGACTTGGCCCGTACGGTCCGGCTGCAAAAGGGGCGGACGCCAAGATGCGGAGCAGGTGTGACAAGGAGTTCTCGTGAAAAAGGGACGCCATCGGCGCTTCGAGGAAGCGCGCAGCCTCAAGCGATCGTCGACCGAGTCGACGGGACGATGCGCCGAGTGCGGCGCTGAGCCGGACGATGTGCACGCGTCCTGGTGCTTGGCCGAAGAGGACCAGTACGACCGGATCCTCGGTTCCATGCCGACGAGTGCCGTAGCCGACGACGACCCCCTGAACGACTAGGCGGTCTCGGCCCCTTTCTTCGCGGCCACGGCTCCGCAGCGCCGGATGGGGGAGCGCGACTCCCTCGGTGCGGAGGCGATCGCGCTCGTGCACCAGCTCGACGAAGCGGTCGTAGGCCTTCGACCCGACCATCTTGGTCAACTCAGGCTGCATCTCCTCGTAGACCGGCTTGCTGCCCACGAACGCCTCGGGTGACTCGGTGCACCACCAGTGGAATTCGCGGCCGCCCTTGCCCCAGTGCCGGCGGTCCCACTGCCTTATGACGGACGTGACATGCCCCTCGTCGTCATCGACCTCGTCCTCCCGGCGGAGGGGGAGCTGCCAGCAGACCTCCGGCTTGAGCGTCATGTGGTCGACGCCCCGGTTCATCGCCGCGATGTGGAAGGCGCACCCGACGCCGCCGGCGAACCCGGGCTTGTTCAGGAAGATGCAGGCGTCGTCGACGAGCCGCGTCACGATCTCGCCGTGCTTGTTCTCGCGGATGACATCCTTCTTGGTGCCGTGGTTCTGCCATTCTTCGGCGCTCAGGGTGGCGGCCGCCTTCTCGACCCGGCGGGCGTCCTTCTTGTCGACCATGTGCGCGCCGTAGCTGCAGCATCCCTGGACGAGTTCGGGTGCGGGGCCGGTGAGCACACCCAGGCATCCGTTGCCGAAGATGCAGGTCCAGTTGCTCGTCAGGAACGTGACGTCGAACATCCACGTCCGCTCTTCCTCGTCGTCCTCGAAGCTGATCCACTCGTGTATGTCGATCGGTGTCTGGGCCACGTCGAGGACGTTACAGCGTGCGCACGCGGCGTCGAGGCATTCCTCGACGTGTTCTCGGTCGCACCCGCGCTCCGGCATCTGGGGCGGCCGCCCCGCCGCGACCCCGGACCCGGATGCGGGGGCCGGCCCGGGACGGCGCGTGGAGATCGAGCCCCGGACCGAGCCGAGGTCCACCGGGCCACCCAGGCCCGACGCCGCCAGACCCGGTCACTCCGGCGGGGGGAGCCGCCCCGCGGGCGAGACACCGTAGACTGCTCCCATGGCCACGACCACCGAAGATCTCCCGACGACCACCCCAGTCGTCTCACTGACGCCAGAGGCGCACAAGATCGTCCGAGACGCCATCGCGCAGGAGCCGGATCCTGCGACCCTGGCCCTCTGGCTCGAGGTGCGCGGGGTCCAAGAAGGCTCCTTCATCTACGACCTCTACTTCCAGGCCATTGCCGACGCCGACGAGAGTGACGCCCGCCACACCCAGGACGAACTCCAGATCATCATCCCGGCCGGCAGCATCGACCGTCTCCGGGGCGCCCGCCTCGAGTGGTCGGAGGCTGACGGCGGCGGTCTCGTGCTGGTCAATCCGAACACGCCGACCCCGGAGGAGGCATCGCCCGGCGTCCCGCCCGAAATCCTGTCCAAGGGCATCACCGGGCCGCTGGCCCAACGGGTGATCGCCGTGCTGGAGCAGGCGGTCAACCCCTCCATCGCCAGCCATGGGGGCCGCGCCGACCTGGTGGCGCTGAACGACGAGGACGGCACTGCCTACCTCCGTCTGTCCGGGGGATGCCAGGGTTGCGCCATGTCGCAGATGACATTGCGCCAGGGAATCGAGACCACGCTGCTCGAGGAAGTCCCCGAGCTCACCCGCGTGTCCGATGTGACCGATCACGGCAGCGGGGACAACCCCTTCTACAGCTGAGACGGCGGCCTCCGTGCCTCCGGGACGGCGACGGCCGTCCGGTAGCGTGGCCGAGTGCTGCGCTTTCTGACCGCAGGAGAGTCTCACGGTCGCGCCCTCGTCGTCGTCGTCGAGGGGTTACCCGCCGGGCTGCCCGTCGAGGCTTCGGACATCGCCGACGAGCTGGCCCGGCGGCGGCTGGGCTACGGCCGCGGGCCGCGCATGCGCTTCGAGGAGGACGAGATCTCCCTGGTCGGCGGTATCCGCCACGGCCGCACTCTGGGGTCGCCGGTCGCCATCGAGATCGCCAACACCGAATGGCCCAAATGGACCGAGGAGATGGCCCCCGAGCCCGGGACGCCGTCCAAGGTCCTCACCCAGCCGCGCCCGGGACACGCCGACCTCCCCGGCATGCTCAAGTACGGGTTCGAGGACGCCCGCGACGTGCTCGAACGGGCCTCCGCCCGCGAGACGGCCGCCCGGGTGGCGGCCGGCACCCTGGCCAAGCTCCTGTTGAGCCATCTCGGGGTCTCCATCGTGAGCCACATCGTGGCGCTGGGCGAAGCCGCCACCGGTCCCGCCAGCCCCCGGCCGGGCGCCGGCGACCTCCACAAGGTGGACGACAGCGCCGTGCGCTGCTTCGACCCGGAGGGGGAGAAGGCGATGGTCGCCGCGGTGAAGGCGGCGGCCAAGGTCGGGGACTCCCTCGGTGGCGTCGCCGAGGTGCTGGCCTACGGCGTGCCCGTCGGCCTCGGCAGCCATGTGCACTGGGACCGCAAGCTCGACGCCAATCTCGCCCGGGCGCTCATGTCGATCCAGGCCGTCAAGGCGGTCGAGATCGGGGAGGGCTGGGACAACGCGGCGCGCCGGGGCTCGGACGCCCACGACGCCATCCACTACGACGAGGCGGTGGGCTACGTGCGGCCCACGGATCGCGCCGGCGGGATCGAGGGTGGCATCTCCAACGGCGCGCTTCTCGTGGCCCGTGTGGCGATGAAACCGTTGGCCACGCTCAACCGGCCCGTGCTCGAGACCGTCGACGTCGTGACCAAGGAGTCGACGGTGAGCTTCCGCGAGCGCACCGACGTCACCGCCGTGCCGGCGATGGGTGTCGTCGCCGAGTCGATGACCGCGCTCGTCTTGGCCACCGAGGCGTTGCGCAAGTTCGGAGGGGATTCGCTGGCCGAGGTCGTGCGCAACCGGGACGGGTTCATCGCCTCACTCGGCACCACGCCGTCGTCCGCCGTCGGACCCTCGGCGCCGGACGCGAGGGTCGGTGCCGCCACGGTCGCGGATCCGGACAGCGCGGCGGGATGACCCCGCGGATCCTGCTCGTCGGGATGATGGGCGCCGGCAAGACCACGACGGGGCGGCTCCTGGCCGCGCGCCTGGGTTGGCGGTACCAGGACTCCGACGCGGACGTCGAGGCGACCACGGGACTGACCGTGCCCGAGCTGCTCGCCCGGGACGGTGAGCCGGCGTTTCGTCGGGCCGAGGCGACCGTGCTCGCCACAGCCTGCGCCGATCCGTTGCCCTCGGTGGTGTCCGTTGCCGGCGGCGCCGTGCTGAGCGCCGAGAATCGCCGGCTCATCGCCGCCAGCGGGATCGTCGTCTGGCTCCGGGCGTGGCCCGGAACGCTGGCCGGACGTGTGGGAGACGGTTCCGGCCGCCCCTTGCTCGGCGACGACCCGGCGCGGGCCTTGGTCGGCCTCGAGGCGGTGCGCGCGCCGCTCTACGCCGAAGTCGCCGACGTGATCATCGACGTGGACCAGCTCACCCCTTCCGCCGTGATCGAGCGCATCATCGACGTGCGGGACGCGGCCGCGGACACGAACACGGCGAGCAGCCCGGGCGAAGCGACGTAGGGGGGAGGGGAGCCCGGTGCATGCCCTCTCC
>CAVTPE010000010.1:0-248576 GCA_963736515.1 uncultured Acidimicrobiaceae bacterium
CAGGGCAATGATGCAGTCGATGAGCACGGCGTGGTAGCGCTTCACCGGGAGGCCGATCGCCTGCAGCGTCACTCCCGACGAGTACATATCGAGGCTGTTGATGGCGAACAGCTGGACGACGGCGAAAATGAGGAAGATCACCACGAACCAGGCCGGAATGAAGCTCTGGTGGGCGAAGGGCAACAGACCTCCTGCGCCCGTGCCGATGTTGAGGAGGAACGTCCCGACCACGGCGCCGAGGGTCATGATGAGGATCTCGGGCACCGCCGTCCCGAGGAAGATCCAGCCGACGAGGCCCTTCTTGGAGGTGTCGGGAGGGCAGTACCGGGTGTAGTCGTTGCCGCACTCGGTCCAGCCGAGGCCGCTCAGGGCGATCGTGAAGGCCAGGCCGGCGAGGTAGAGCTGCCAGCCGGCGCCGTGGTGCACGGCGTTCAGCTGGGCGTGGGGGATGGCGAAGCCGAGGAGGATCGCGAACAGCACGACGAAGGGCACGATGAGGAGGCGCAGCGTCTTGACGATGGCCGCGTGCCCGAGGAAGGGGAGGATGCCCTGAATGAGCACCGCCACGACTACCAGAATGACCTTGGCCGGGTCGCCCGGGTTGAACCCGCCCTTGACCATCAGCACCAGGCCGGCGCCGACGATGAGGATGAGGCCCTCGACCTCGAAGCCGATCTGGGTGATCCAGTTGAAGAAGGAGATGGGTCGTGAGCCGTTGGGCCCGAACGATGCCCGGTTGATGGCGAACACCGAGGTGCCGGCATCCGGTCCCTGCAACGAGCACAACCCGAGCAACAGGTAGGACAAGTTGCCGATGACGATGAGGGAGAGCGCCTGCGCGAAAGTGAACCCGAAGGTCATCAGGATGGCGCCGTAAATGAAGTACTCGACCTGCACGCTGGCTCCGGCCCACATACCAAAGATGTCCTTGGGCCGGGCCCACCGCTCGCTGTTCGGGATGAAGTCGATGCCGTGCTGCTCGACGCGGAACGGGTCCTGCGCCTTCGGCTCGTGAATAACCGCCAGGTCCTCGGAAAAGTCCTCGACAACTGCCACCGTCCGTACCTCCTCGTAGTCGCGTCTGCGGAGGCGTGGACACCCCAGAGGGGCGACCGCAGGACGGGATCGTGCCCCAGGCTGCCCCCCGGCAGCCACCTTCGGCCTTGCGTCCACGCACCCACCTGTCGGGTCCCGGTGCGCGTCCCTGGCGAGCGACCGAAGGTGTGTCGGCCCACACAATGTGTGCTGGCGGGCCCCCCGGTCAAGGGGCAACTGTGAACGATGCGTGAACAGCCCGGCTGAGCGAGAAAAACGAGCGACCGGCCGCCTGGGAGGTTCAGCCCCCCAGCTCGGCTCGCATGAAGGCGACCGCCTTCTCCTGCATGTCGCGGGCCTGGTGCTCGATGAAGCGCTCGACGATCGGGCCGGCCCCGAAGATCTTGACCCGGGCGTCGAGGAAGAAGGTCTCGACTGCGCCGTCGCCCTCGCGGGCGAGCGCGATCCGACCCTCGATGTGCGTCTTGTCGGCCATGGTGCCCGGCGTCATGGTGAAGGTGGTGGTCGTGGTGCCCGGGTCGTAGGTGCTCACCTCGGTGGTCACGACCTCCTCACCGAAGATCTTGCGCACCGGCCCCGGCATGTTGGGCCGCTGCCCGTAGCGCAGCGTCCGCACCAGGCCGCTCGTGAGGTCGCCCTCCTGTGCCACCACCTCGGCCGACGTCGAACCCAGGGCGTCGAGGTGGAGCCGGACGACGAAGTCGGGGTCGTAGTAGAGGGCCCAGAAGACCGCGGGCTCGCAGTTCCAGGCGTAGTCGAGGGTCAGCTTCACGGTGCCAGGTCGAAGAGCATGTGGTGGCCGAGGTCGCCGACGAGATCGATCGTGATGTGCATGGTGGCCACCTGCCAGCGGCCGTCGACCCGTGTGTAGGTGTGCCGGTAGCGCCCGGCGATGACCGGTTGCAACGCCAGCTCGCCCGGTACCGCCTGCAGCACCGTGAAGTACGAGCGGCTCTCCGCCGACTCATCGTCGTCGGCCACGTCGACCATCACGTTCGTCATCACGTGCTTGGTGCGCGGCGTCCCGTCCTCGTAGCGCCTCGTCGTGCGCGTGTAGAGCGCCTCAATGGCCTCGCGCCCCGTCACGGCGTCGCCGTATCCCTCGAAGGTCAAGGTGGCGTGGGCGAAGACCTCGGCCACCCCGGCGAAGTCGCCGGCGTCGATCCTCTCGGCGTAGGAGTAGATCAGCTTGGTGATCGCTTCGGACGCCGTCTCGTGCACAGACGAGATTGTGGCACCGTTCACTGGCCGAGCAGGCGCCCCATGGCGCCGGCCAGCCGGCTCGGGCGCCCGCGCCGGGTCTCGCTCCGGTCGGCCAGCTTCATCGTCCAGAGCCCGGCGTTGACGCCGACCCAGCGCAAGGGCTCGGGCTCCCAGCGCGGCGAGATGTGCCCGACCCAGGGGAGCCGGGTCAACGCCGTGTCGGCACCGGTGATGAGGTCGGCCAGCGTGCGCCCGGCCAGGTTGGAGGTGGCCACCCCGTCGCCGACGTAGCCGCCGGCCCAGGCCAGGCCTGTCGCGCGATCGAGGCCGACCGAGGAGTGCCAGTCGCGCGGGATGCCGAGCGGCCCGCCCCAGGCATGGGTGAAGCGGGCGGCGGCGACCTGCGGGAACAGCTCGGCCAGGGTCTGGCGCAGCAGCGCGTGCACCGCCGGCTCGGTGTCGAAGGCGCGGCGCACGTTCGACCCGTAGTGGTAGGGCGCCCCTCGCCCCCCGAAGGCGATGCGGCCGTCCGCCGTGCGCTGGCCGTAGATGATCATGTGCCGGTGGTCGGCGAACGTCGCCCGGCTCTCGAGCCCCGCCCGCCGCCCAGAAGTCCGCGCCGAGGGGCTCGGTGGCCACCATGAGCGAGTACACCGGGACGATGGCGCGCTCGAGGCCGGGCAGGGTCGGCGTCCAGGCCTCCGTCGCCCGCACGACGAACTCGGCCCGTACGGTCCCGCCGCGGGTGACCACCGACGGGCGGTCGCCCGCCTCTCCGGCCCGGATGTCGAGCACCTCCGTGTGCTCGTAGACACGCACCCCGTGCCGTTCGACGGCGTCGGCCAACCCCCGGGCGAGCAGCGCCGGCTGCAGCACCGCGCAGTGCGGCGTGAACGTCGCTCCCAGGGAACCGGGGGAACCGATGATCGCGCGGGTCTCGCCGGGCCCGAGCCAGCGCAGGTCGTCCTCGCCGAAGCCGTGGGCGCGCGCCTCGTCGACCTCGGCCAGCGCCCGCGCCCGCTGGACTTCACTGCGCACCAGGTCCAGCGAACCGCCCTTGGCGAAGTGGCAGTCGATCCCCTCGCTCGCCGCGGTGGCCCCGACGACGTCGATCGTCTCCTGCATGGCCCGGCGCATCGCCCGCATGGCCTCGAGCCCGTGCTGGCGGACCAGGGCCGCGTCCGAGGTGGCGAACAGCGCCGAGCACCAGCCTCCGTTGCGGCCCGAGGCGCCGAAGCCGGCGACCTCTCGTTCGAGCACGGCCACGCGCAAGGAAGGGTCGGCTTGCGCCAGCGCGTGCGCCGTCCAGAGGCCGGTGAACCCGGCGCCCACGATGCAGACGTCGACGTCGAGGTCTTCGGTGAGCGCCGGCCGCGGCGGCAGCGGGACACCGATGGCCTCCCACCACAGGGAGAGCCGCTGGTAGCCCGATGCGGCCGCAGGCCCTACACCCGTCGCCACGCCTCGGTGAGCACGTCGCGCAGTATCGCGGCGATGAGGTCGATCTCCTCCTGGCCACAGATCAGCGGCGGGGAGAGCTGCACCACCGGGTCGCCGCGGTCGTCGGCGCGGCAGATGAGACCGGCCTCGAACAGCGCGCCGGAGAGGAAGCCACGCAGCAGGCGCTCGGACTCGTCGTCGTCGAAGGAGAGGCGCGTCTCCTTGTCCTTGACGAGCTCAATGCCGTAGAAGAAGCCCGCGCCGCGCACATTGCCCACGATGGGCAGGTCCATGAGCCCGTCGAGCGCGCTGCGGAAGGCCGGCTCCATCGTCTGGACGTGCTGCAGGATCCGCTCGCCCTCGAAGACGTCGAGGTTGGCCAGCGCCACCGCGCAACTGACCGGGTGCCCGGCGAACGTGAACCCGTGCAGGAACGACGCGCCCGGCCGGAGGAAGGGCTCCATCAGCCTGTCCGAGGCGATCATGGCGCCGAGGGGGGCATAGCCCGAGGTCAGGCCCTTGGCCACCGTGATGATGTCGGGCTGGAACGCGTAACGCAGGGCGCCGAACCAATCGCCGAGGCGCCCGAAGGCGCAGATAACCTCGTCCGATACCAGGAGCACGCCGTGGCGGTCACAGATCTCGCGCACCCGCTCGAAGTAGCCCGGGGGCGGCGGGAAGCACCCGCCGGCGTTCTGCACCGGCTCGAGGAACACAGCCGCAACCGTGTCGGACCCCTCTCGCTCAATGGCTCGCTCGATCTCGTCGGCGGCCCACCGCCCGAACGCCACCTCGTCGTCGGCGAACATCTCGGCACGGTAGAAGTTGGTGTTGGGCACCTTGATCGCGCCGGGCACCAGCGGCTCGAAGGGCGTCCGCAGGGCGGGGATGCCGGTGATGGACAACGCACCCATCGACGTGCCGTGGTAGGCGATGGAGCGGCTGATCACCTTGGTTCGCTGCGGTTGCCCGATGATCCGGAAGTATTGGCGGGCCAGCTTCCAGGCCGACTCGACCGCCTCGGAACCGCCCGTGGTGAAGAAGACGCGGTTGAGGTCGCCGGGGGCGTAGTTCGCCACCCGTTCGGCCAGTTCGATGGCGCGGGGGTGCGCGTACGTCCAGAGCGGGAAGTACGCCAGCGTGCCCGCCTGCTTGGCGCCGGCCTCCGCCAGCTCGGTACGGCCGTGGCCGATCTGTGAGGTGAACAGCCCGGCCAGGCCGTCGAGGTAGCGCTTTCCGTGCTGGTCCCACACGTACGCGCCCTCGCCGCGCACGATCACCGGGATCTCGTGGTCCTCGTAGGAGCCCATCCGACTGAAGTGCATCCAGAGGTTTCGCTTGGCCTGGTCGCTCAGGTGCGGCGTCTCCGTATTCTCGATTCCCGACTGGAGCGTCTCTTCGTTCGCCTCGGGGCTCGCTCCCCAACCGGCACGAGCATTGTTCTTCGTCGTCATCGGTCCTCCGACGGATCAGAGGGGCCGCTCACCGCGTCCCCCAGGTGTAGGTCTGCTTGGCCAGCTTCAGGTACAGGAAGGTCTCGGTGGTCCGGACGCCCGGGATGGAGCGCACGGAGTCGTTGAGAACGTGCAGCAGCCGCTCGTCGTCCTCGCAGACGATCTCGGCCAGGATGTCGAAGGACCCGGCGCACATGACGACGTAGTCGACCTCCTGCATGGCCGAGAGCTTCTCGGCCACCTGGCGGACATCGCCCTCCACCGAGATCCCGATCATGGCCTGCCTGGTGAACCCGAGCTGCAGCGGGTCGGTGACTGCGACGATCTGCATGATCCCCGATTCCCGCAGGCGTTGGACGCGGTCGGCGCACGGCCGCCTCGGACAGGCCGACCTCCTCGGCGATCGCGCCGTAGGGCTGGCGTCCGTCGCGTTGCAGTGCCTCGATGATGGCCCGGTTGGGCGCATCGAGGAAGGTGCTCGTCGCTTGCACCGGTTCGCTCCGGGGGCCCGCCTCCACCGACTCCTCGGCGTCGGGCATCTCACACCTCTCTTCGCTTGTGGCCTCGGGGGGTGAGCCCCATTCTGCAGAATTGTGTCATCTTCAGCACCCCATTCAAGCAGAATTCGTCACATTGCGGTCCCAATACTGCGGAAACGCTTGTTGGCAGCAGGATCATCTGTGATCCTGTAGCCAACGGGCGAGGTGAGGAAAGGAGCCGCATGCGCAAGCTGCAGAACTTCGTCGGGGGCGCCTACCGGGACGCCGAGGACGGGCCCAGTGCACCCCTGATCGACCCGAGCACGGGCGTGCCGTTCGCGGAGGCACCCGTCTCCGGGGCGGCCGACATCGATCACGCCCTCCGGGTGGCGGCGGCTGCCTTCACCTCGTGGAAGCGCACGACCCCCTCGGAGCGCAGCCTGGCGCTCATCCGGATCGCCGACGCCCTGGAAGCCAGGGCCGAGGACCTGGTCCGGGCGGAGTCCGAGAACACCGGCAAGCCCTTCCAGCTGACCATGGACGAGGAGATCCCGCCGATGGTCGACCAGATCCGCTTCTTTGCCGGCGCCGCCCGCAACCTCGAGGGCCTGGCCGCGGCGGAGTACATGGCCGGCCACACGTCGTTCGTGCGGCGCGAGCCGCTCGGCGTCTGCGGTGCCGTCACGCCGTGGAACTACCCGATGATGATGGCGGTGTGGAAGTTCGCCCCGGCATTGGCGGCAGGGAACACCATGGTGCTCAAGCCCTCGGACACCACCCCGGTCACCGCGCTGCTCATGGCCGAGATAATGGCCGAGCACCTGCCGCCCGGCGTCTTCAACGTGGTCTGCGGCGACCGCGACACCGGCCGGGCCCTGGTCGTGCACGACACGCCGGCGATGGTGTCGGTGACAGGTTCGGTGCGGGCCGGCATGGAGGTCGCGGCGTCGGCGGCTCCCACCCTCAAGCGGGTGCACCTCGAGCTGGGCGGGAAGGCGCCTGTCATCGTGTTCGACGATGCCGACCCCGTGGCGACGGCGGAAGGGATCGCCGGCGCGGGCTACTTCAACGCGGGGCAGGACTGCACGGCCGCCACCCGCGTGCTGGCGGGACCGCGGGTGCACGAGGCGTTGCTGGCCGCCCTGGTCGAGCAGGCCGAGGGGACCACGGTCGGTGGCACCGACAACGAGGACGCCGACTACGGGCCGCTCAACAACGCGAACCAGCTCGAGCGCGTGCGCGGCTTCCTGGAGCGCACCCCGTCGCACGCGTCGGTCGCCACCGGGGGCACCCCGGTCGGCGAGCGCGGTTTTTGCTTCGCTCCGACCGTCGTCGCCGGCCTGCGCCAGGACGACGAGCTGGTGCAATCCGAGGTGTTCGGGCCGGTGATCACCGTGCAGGAATTCAGCGACGAGGCCGAGGCGCTCCAGTGGGCCAACGGAGTGGAGTACGGCCTGGCTTCGTCGGTGTGGACGCGCGACCACGGCCGGGCCATGCGCATGGCGCGTGACCTCGACTTCGGCTGCGTGTGGATCAACACGCACATCCCGCTGGTGGCCGAGATGCCGCATGGCGGCTTCAAGCGCTCGGGGTACGGCAAGGACCTCTCGGCCTATGGGTTCGAGGACTACACGCGGATCAAGCACGTGATGAGCAACATCGAGGAGTAGCCGATGATTGTCGGGGTCCCCAGCGAGGTGAAGGCCGACGAGTGGCGGGTCGCCATCACGCCGGCCGGCGTGCGTGAGCTCACGTCGGCCGGTCACACGGTCTGTGTCCAGAAGGGCGCGGGCGACGGGTCTTCCATGCCCGACGCCGATTTCGTCCGGACCGGGGCGAAGATAATCGATTCCGCCGAGGAAGTGTGGGCGGCGGCCGACCTGGTGTGCAAGGTGAAGGAGCCGATCGTCGAGGAGTACCCGCTCCTCGGGGCGAGAAGGAACCAGACGCTCTTCACCTACCTGCATCTGGCCGCGTCACGCGAGTGCACCGAGGCGCTCGTCGCGGCCGGCAACGTGGCCATCGCCTACGAGACCGTGCGCCAGGAGGACAATTCGCTGCCGCTCCTGGCGCCCATGAGCGAGGTCGCCGGAAGGATGGCCCCGTTGATGGGGTCCCATCACCTGATGCGGCCCGGCGGTGGCAGGGGAGTGCTGGTGTGCGGGGTCCCGGGGTACGCGCCGCGCGCGTCGTCATCTTGGGCGCCGGTGTGGCCGGGTTCGCCGCCGCCACCATGGCCGTCGGAATGCACTCGGACGTCTTCGTGCTGGACCGCAACCTCGACCGTTTGCGCGAAGTGGACCACCACTTCCGCGGCGCCCTCGAGACCATCGCCTCTTCGGAGCACGCCATTGAGGAGGTCTGCCTCGACGCCGACATCGTGATCGGCGCCGTGCTCGTCGTGGGCGCCCGGGCGCCACGCCTGGTCTCCGATGCCTTGGTCGAGAAGATGCGGCACGGCTCGGTGCTGGTCGACATCTCTGTCGATCAGGGCGGCTGCTTCGAATCGACCCGCCCGACGACGCACTCGAACCCGACGTTCGACGTGCACGGCTCGGTCTTCTACTGCGTGGCGAACATGCCCGGTGCGGTGCCGCACACGTCGACCCACGCGCTGGCCAATGCCACCCTGCCCTACACCCTGAGTATCGCCGACCAGGGGTGGCAGCGGGCGGTGCGGGCCAACCCGGCGCTCGCGGAAGGCGTGAACGTGGCCGACGGCCAGGTCGTCTACAAGCCGGTGGCCGACGCCCACGACATGGCCTTCACTCCGCTGGCCCAGCTGTTGGACTGACTCGTCGCCCACCCGGGCATCGCGCCTGTCGAGACGTCCGCCCGGATTCGCTTCTACTCTTCTAGGTGCTCGTCCGAATCCAATCGAGAGAAGGTCACCATGACCGATGCCCGCACGTTCATCATCGTCGGCGCAAGCCTGGCGGGAGCCAAGGCGGCCCAGACCCTGCGGGACGAAGGGTTCGACGGCAAGGTCATCCTGCTGGGCGACGAACCGGTGCGGCCCTACGAACGGCCACCGCTCTCGAAGGAGTACCTGCAGGGCAAGGCCGGTCTCGACAAGGTCTTCGTGCACGACGAGGACTACTACGAGAAGCACGACATCGATCTCCGCGTGTCGACCCATGTGCAGGCGCTCGACACAACGAAGCAGGAGGTCGTACTTGCCTCCGGTGAGCACCTCGCCTACGACGCGCTGCTCCTGACCACGGGAGCGGAGCCCCGGCATCTGACGGTACCGGGGTCAGATCTCGAGGGCGTCCTCTATCTGCGCACCGTGGCCGATTCCGATCGCCTGCAGACCGCCATCCGGGCCGCCGGCCGGGTCGTGGTCATCGGGGGCGGCTGGATAGGATGTGAGGTGGCGGCGTCGGCTCGTCAACTGGGGGCGGAGGTCGCCGTGATCGAGGCAGCCGACCTGCCCCTCGAGCGCGTGCTCGGGCCTGAGCTCGGCGCCTTCTACCGGGACGTCCACGCCGATCATGGTGTGGAATGGCACCTCGGGAACGGGGTGGCGGAATTGCGGGGGTCCCCCCGGGCCGATGAGGTCCGCCTGGTCGATGACACCGTGGTGCGGGGCGATCTGATCGTCGTAGGTGTGGGGGTGACGCCGCGGGTGGCCTTAGCGGAGGAAGCAGGGCTCGAGCTGGAGAACGGGGTGGTCACCAACGAATTCCTCGAATCGAGCGTTTCCGGGGTTTTCGCCGCCGGCGACCTGGCCAACGCCTGGCATCCGCTTCTCAACGCGCGGATCCGGTTGGAGCACTGGTCGGCGGCGCTCAACCAAGGTCCGGTGGCCGCCAAGAACATGCTCGGCACGCCCACGCCCTACGAGAAGATCCCGTACTTCTTCTCTGATCAGTACGACGTCGGCATGGAGTACGCCGGCTATGCCGTCGACTGGGACCAGATCGTCTATCGGGGCGATCCCGGCACCCGCGAGTTCATCGCCTTCTGGCTGAAGGCCGACCGGCTGCTCGCGGGTATGGCCGTGAACACATGGGACATGGCCGACCCGATCGCTGACCTGGTGGCGGCGCAACGACCCGTCGACGTCAGCCGCCTGCGCGACCCGAACGTCGAGTTGGCCAAGGTGGTGCAGTGACCCTGCTGTCGCCCGCTCAGTCGAGGTGCGAGCCGACCACCGAGACGAACGACACCATCTCGCCCGGGTAGCCGCCCAGGTTGTGCGTCATGGCCAGGCCGCGGTCGGTCGTGGCGATCTGACGGTCTTCGGGGGCCTCGCGCCGCATCTGCAGCCAGCACTCGAAGAACATGCGCAGACCCGAGGCGCCCACCGGGTGCCCGAATGACTTCAATCCTCCGTCGGGGTTGATCGGGAGGTCGCCGTCCAGGTCGAACGTGCCGGCGAGAACCTCCTTCCACGCGGTTCCCCGGGCCGCGAAGCCGAGGTCTTCCATCAGCACCAGCTCTGTCGGCGTGAAACAGTCGTGCACCTCCGCCATGGCGAGCTGCCGCCGGGGGTCGGTGATGCCGGCCTGCTCGTAGGCGTCGGCCGCCGCGGCCGCGCACTCGGGGAAGTGGGTGTAGTCGTAGCCCGGGTCGATGAGGCCCGACCCGCTCCCTGCCGCGAACGAGAGCGCCTTGATATAGATCGGCTTGTCCGTGTAGTTCAGCGCGTCCTCGGCCCGCACCACGATGGCAGCGGCCGCGCCGTCGGCCACCCCGGCACAGTCGAACACGCCGAGGGTGCCGGCCAGGCGGGGGGAGCCGAGCGCGGTCTCCTTGGTGATCTCGCGACGGAACTGGGCCCGCGGGTTACGCGCACCGTTGTGGTGGTTCTTGACAGCGATGGAGGCCAGCACATCGGCCATGGTCTCGTCGTCCACGCCGTACTTCTGACCATATGCGGGTGCCACCATGGAGAACATCGCCGCCGCGGTGAGGGTGCGCGCCGTCCCGTCACCCGGGGGGTTCATCGGGTTGAGGCCCTGATACCCGCTGTCCTTGACCTTCTCGGCGCCGACCGCCATGGCCATGTCGTAGGCGCCCGAGGCCACCGCGTAGACCGCGCCGCGCAGCGCCTCGGCGCCGGTGGCGCAATAGTTCTCCACCCTGGTGACCGGCTTGTTGCGCAGCTGCAGAGGCCGGGCCAGCGTGATACCGCTCATCCCGCTCTGGGCCGTCCCGAACCAGTAGGCGTCGACGTCCTCCTTGGACACGCCGGCCGAGGCGAAGGCCTCCGTACTGGCGTCGACAATGAGGTCGTCGAGACCCTTGTCCCACAGTTCGGCGAACTTCGTGCAACCCATGCCGACGATGGCCACCTTGTCGCGGACGCCGTGCGAGCCCATCAGATCCGTCCTCCCGCGCGGACCGGGCGCGCCTTCCAAAAGTAGTCGTGGATGCCATCGGCGCTGAAGAGCCGGCGGAACGTCATCTCGACGCGGCTGCCGGCGCGGATCTCGTCCGGGTCGGTGTCGGTCAGTTCGACCGGATACCGGCCCCCCCCGTCGAAGTCCACCACGGCGAACACGATGGGCGGGCTCGGCGAGTAGGCCAGGCGGTCGATGGTAGAGGTGACCACGGTGCCGGTGGCGTCAGCCATGGCAACCGGCTCCATGTCGTCGACGGCCCCGCCCTCCATGGAGACGCGTGACGGGGGCAGGTGGACGGCGCCGGAGTTGCGGTCCTTGGAGCCCACGAAGCCGAACTTCCACTCCTCGTTGCGGTAGGCCGCCGAGCTCGACACCCGGGGCGGCTCGGGGCGACGGGGTGGCTCAGGCTGGAGCTGGCCCCGCCAGGCCAGGAACTTGGCGTAGGGGAGGGGCGCCCCGTTGGCGACCTGATCGGCGACAGGGCGGCTGGGGCGCCACCCCGCCAGCGCCGCGGTCGTCCGCAGGACGACGGCGTCCGCGCCGTCGGCCAGGTGCAGCGCCACCACGGTCGTCCCGGTCGGCGCGCCGGCGGCCGCCATCGACTCCAGAGTTCCGGCGAGCGCCAGGAGCGGATGCGCCGTACCGGTCTGGCCGACGCTCGACGTCAGGTCATCGATCACCACGGAGTCACTCAGACCGAACTTCTTGACCAGCCCGGAGACCGCCCGCCCGTGCATGCCGGTCACCACCAGGCGCCCGACCTCCTCGGCCTCCAGACCGGCCGATTTCAGGGCTCGGGCCAGGGCATCTTGGCCCAGCGCCACGTAGCGGTTCTCACCGAAGCGCTCCTCCCACAGCTTGGAGGTGCGGTCACCCGGTGCCCGCCAGCGGTCGGTGAACTCGTCCGTGGCCGAGGCCGTCGCCACCGGCTCGGCCAGAACCTCGGCATCGTCCCCGACGAGCACGGCCGCGCCAGCATCCCCGCCGGCCGACTCGTCCGCGCTGGTGGGAAGCCCGTCCCGCATGTCCCCGGCCACGACCAGATTGGTCCCGCCGCCTCGCAGTGCCGCAATTAGACAGCCCATTCCCGAGCGCAAGGCGCCGCCAAAATCGTACGCACCTACGTCACCCGGTAGCCGGAGCGCTGCCGCAACTGCAGTTGCGTTCGTCTTGTCGAGGTAGGCCGGCACGGAGGTCGCGAACCAGAGGGTGTCAGGGGTGCGGCCCGGCGCCGAGCGCAGGGCCAGCCGCGCCGCTTCGACTCCGAGGGTCGTGGTGTCCTCGTCGTGCGAGGCCACGGCACGGGTGCCCTTGCCGCCACCGCTCCCCATGAAGGCCGCGATGTCCGCTCGGGCCAACCGCCGATACGGGACGTAGCCCGCCGCACTGATGATGCCTCGCACGGCCGTGGATCCTAACGGGTGCGGCAACGGCGCCTGACGGGTCATCAGGTCGACCGACGAACGGGCGGAGGGGGCAGACTGTCCGCATGGCGGACCTGCCGATCCCCGAGCCACCGGACCTGCCGCTGCGGGGTCCCGGGGGGTTGACCGAGCGCGTGGCCGACGCGGACCGGGACCGCGCCGTGACGCAGCTGCGTGAGCACGTGGTCGAGGGCAGCTTGACCCTCGACGAGTTCTCGGAACGGGTAGGGCTGGCCCTCGAGGCCAGGACCCGGGGCGACCTCGACGCGGTGATGGCCGACCTCCCGCAGTCCCGGCCGACCGACCAGCCTCTCCCTACGCCCACCACCGCCCCTGCTCAGAAGAAGCGAAGGTGGCACGTTGCGGTCATGAGTGGCCACAGCACCAAGGGCCGTTGGCGCATCAGCGGGAAGACGAACGCCGTCGCCGTCATGGGCGGCTGCGACATGGATCTGCGCCGGGCCGAGATCGACGGCCCCGAAGTCGAGATCACCGCCGTGGCGTTCTGGGGCGGGATCAACATCATCGTCCCGGAAGGCTTCGACGTGGAGCTGCGAGGGTTCTCGTTCATGGGCGGCCGTGACCTGCGGCTGCGCGACGTGCCCATCGTCCGGGGTTCGCCCCGGATCGTGGTGCGCGGCTTCGCCATCATGGGGGGCATCGACGTGAAGAGCCGCCCCAACCGATCGGGCAAGCAGCTCGCCCGAGCCGCGGCGCGTGGAGAGCTCGCAGGCGCGGCGGCCGATCCCGCTGACCTGGCGGCGCTCAGCCAGGACATCCGGCGCCAGTTGCACGCGCACGCGTCAGGAGCAACGGCGCGACCAGCGCGACCAGCGCGACCGCGAGCGGGCCGAACGCAAGGGCGGAGCCACGAACGCGGACAGCGCACTCCCCAGCGACGGCACGGTCACCATCCTCTTCTGCGACATGGTCGACTACGCCGGCATGACCGAACGGCTCGGCGACCATGCCTCCCGAGAGGTGCTGCGCGAGCATCATCGAATCGTGCGGGATGCAATCGCCCGACATGCTGGCCGCGAGATCAGCGTCCAGGGGGACGGGTTCATGGTCGCCTTCGGTGGCGTCGCCCGCGCCCTCCGGTGCGCTATCGACATTCAGCGCGCCTTCCTCGATCACGTCCCGGCCGACGCCGGTGAGCCCATTGCGGTGCACATCGGCATCCACACGGGCGATGCCCTCGACGAAGGCGACGACTACCTCGGGCACACGGTGATCGTGGCCAGCCGGTTGGCCGATGCCGCCGCCTCCGGCGAGATCCTCGTCTCGTCCTTGTCCGAGCAGCTCGTCCAAGGATCGGGGGAGTTCACGTTCGACGGCCACCGCGAGACGCGTCTCAAGGGGATGGAGCGGCCACAGCTCTCCGCCTCCCTGGCGTGGGCCGTGTGAGCGGGTGGGCGCCAAGGACCGCTGGCAAGAGGCCGGCCTCTACGACCCACTCGAGCCCGCGGCGGCCGAGCGGCTCTCGCTCCTCGAGTACCTGACCGAGCGCGGGGCCACCATCGAGCAGATGGTGGAGGCGCACCGCACGGGAACGCTGCCCGGTGTGGCCGGCAACCTGGTGACCCACGGCATGACCGAGACGGTCACCGTGGCCGAGATCGCGGAGCGCGGCGACGTCCCCGTCCCGCGTGTCCTGCGCGCGTTGCTCGCCGCCGGTATCCCGGCTCAGCCCGACACAGAAGTCCCTGACAATCTGGCGTCGGTGATGGCTGCCTTCGAGCAGGGCTCCGCCCTGATGGGGGAGGAGGCGATTCTCGCCTTCACCCGGGTGTTGGGAGCGGCCGCCATCAATGTGTCGGAGGCCGCGATCGCCCTCTTCTTCTCGGAGTTGGGACCGGGCTCCATCCGTGAGGGTCCCGACGAGCTCGCGCGGGCCCGCTTGGCCGAGGCCGCCACGACCGCCTTCACCCAGGTGCCCGATGTCCTGGCGGTCTTGGTGCTGGACGCCTTCGAACGGGCGCAGCGCCGGGCGCAGGCCGCCCGACCCTGGTCGGGTCTCACCGCTTCCGCCGAAGGTGAGATCGAGGCAACCACCGAGGTGGTCGCGCTCGGCTTCGTCGATCTCGTGGGCTCGACGGCTTGGGCCCAGACGTTGACCCTGCGCGACCAGAGCCTGGCGCTGACCCGGTTCGAGTCGGCCGCCTGGACGAGTGCCGTCCTGGCCGGGGGCCGGGTGATCAAGACGATCGGGGACGAGGTCTTCTTCGCCGCTCCGACGGCAGAGGCCGCCTGCCGGATCGGACTCGAGGTCTGCCGGGCCGCGGCCGACGACGTCGTGCTGCCCTCGGCCCGTGGCGTGGTCGGCATCGATGCCGTCACACCCCGTGAAGGCGATTACTACGGACCGCTCGTGAATCTGCTCTCCCGCCTCGTCAAGACCGGCGCTCCCGGCGAGGTGGTCGTGACCGAGGCGGTAGCGAAGGACCTTCCGTCTGACAGGTGGACGCTGCGCCCGCTCGAACCGGCGCGACTCCGGGGCATCGACGACCCGGTCAGAGCGTTCATCGTCGATCGACGCCAGGTGGCCGACTGAGATTCGGGCGAGTACCCGAAGACCGTCGTGCGTGTCGTTTTCCGGCCACCACGCGTCTCGTCATCTTTGGGTCGGAATCGCCTAACACCAGTGAGAGGCAATCAACCGCGCCGCGTGCGGCTTGGGGTCACGCTGCGCGGACGTGGAGGTTTGGGGTGACTGCCCCAGTTCGACTGGGGCAGTCACGGCCCTTTGGATCATATGCAAGCTGAGCAGAGGGCCTAGGCCCTAGGTGACAGTGACGGTGGCGGCATTGGTCGTGGCGGATCCGGTGCCGTTGGTGAAGACAGCCCTGACCTGCCAGCCGTTCTCCAAGCCCGTGAGCACGGGGGTGGTAAAGGTGGGCGTCGTCAGTGACGGGACGTTGATCCAGGTGCTGCCGCCGTCGTCCGAATACTGCCACTCGACCGTCGGTGTCGGGGCGCCGCTGGCGGCTGCCGAAAAGGTCAGCGTGCCACCCGAGGCCACCGATTGGCTGAGCGGCTGGGTCGTCACCACGGGAGCGATGCTCAGGTCAGTGATGGTGGCGGCATTGGCCGTGGCGGATCCGGCACTCGCCATGCCCACCACCGGCTTATTGAGGGGTGAGCCCCCGTGGGAGCCGTAGAAGACGGCGTCGCCGTAGGAGAAGATGCCGCCGTCAGTGGCCACGAACCAGTAGCCGCCACCATCGGGCGTGGATGCCATCCCCACAACGGGCTTGTTGAGGGTGAGGTTCCCGGTGGAACCGTAGAAGGCGGCGTCACCGTAGGCGAAGATCCCGCCGTCTGCGGCCACCAACCAGTAACCGCCACCATCGTGCGTGGACGCCATGCCCACAACGGGCTTGTTGAGGGTGAGGCTCCCGGTGGAACCGTAGAAGGCGGCGTCGCCGTAGGCGAAGATCCCGCCGTCTGAGGCGACCAACCAGTAGCCGCCACCGTCGGGGGTGGACGCCATGCCCACCACAGGCTTGTTGAGGGTGAGGCTCCCGGTGGAGCCGTAGAAGACGGCGTCGCCGTAGGCAAAGATCCCGCCGTCTGAGGCGACCAACCAGTAGCCGAAGCCGTCGGGCGTCGCGGCCATGCCCACGATGGGCTTGTTGAGGGTCATGCCACCGGTGGAGCCGTAGAAGACGGCGTCCCCGTAGGCGAAGATCCCGCCGTCAGAGGCCACCAACCAGTAACCGCCGTTGTCGGGTGTGGCTGCCATTCCCACCACGGGCTTGTTGAGCTTGATGCTCCCGGCCGAACCCTCGAAGGGAACGTTCCCGTAGCTGAACACTCCACCGTCACTGGCGGCCAACCAGTAGCCAGACCGGTAGTTGAACTGGTCCTGGGCGCTGGTGATCGATGTACCCGTGGGCGAAGTGACGGTCACGTCGACCACTCCCGTGCCGGCCGGCGCGGTGGCGGTGATTGACGTCGCCGAGTTGACTGTGAAGCCGGTCGCCGGAGTGGACCCAAAGGCGACAGCCGTGGCACCGCTCAGCTGAAAGCCGGTTATGGCGACCATGGTGCCGCCGCTCGGAGGACCGGTGTTGGGGCTCACGCCGGTCACGATCGGCCCTGCGGTGTAGGTGAATTGATCACCCGGATTGGTCGTCGAAGTTCCTGCTGCTGTCGTCACCTGGACATTAACCGGCGGGCCGCGTCGCTGGGCGGCGACACGGCGGTGACGGAGGCGTTCGTCTTGGCCGCGAAGCTGGCGGCCGCATTTCCACCGAAGGTCACCGCCGTCGCGTTGGACAGGTTGGCTCCGTGGATGGTCACCGTGCTTCCGCCGGCGACGGGGACCGGAGTTGGGCAGGACCGCGTTGATCGTCGAGGCGGCACCTCGATGGAGGCCGACGCGATCTGCTCGGCGGGCGCCGTGCAGGGTCCGGATGTCATCAATGGTATGGGGCCGGTGAGGACCAGGTTGAAGGTGGAATCGGTGGCCGTGGATACGGCGACGGTGCCTGAAGCGTTCGCGGTGAACGGGCTTGCCGCCCCCGGGGCGATCAATTGGAGAGACGTCGCGCCAGAGGGAATGAGCACTGGTGTGATGGTGTAGGTCACCGGCTGACTCGCCTGGGTGGCCCCGGTAGCAGTCAGGGTCGAGGTGATGGTGCCACTGAAGGTGTCCCCGGCAATGGCGGACAGCAGCGTGCTAGCTAAAGGTTGTGCTCAAGGAGAGCCCGTTGACGGAAACGGAGCCGCCCGGCGAGGCGGACGAGATCGACCCCGTCACCGTCGCCGGGGCGGTACTTGTCATCGATCTCAATGGGTGCATGTCACGTTGAAGCTCGGGGTGTCGGCGCCGGCGGGGATGCTCGTCGCCGCGAGTCCCACCAGGCCGGCGAGGCCGGCACCCATCAAGGCCACAGCACCTCCGAGCGATGCCATGCGAACGGCAAGTCGTTTCGATCTCATCAAAGTTCCTCCCCAAGCTTTTTGCGGGTGCGGCTCTGTTGGGCCACCGTTCAGAGTCCGTCGTGCCAATTTGGTTGACGCAGCCTCTCCCCCTCAGGCCGCCGAACTTACTGAGCAGCCCGTACCGCCTTCGACAACCAACATGGAACCTAAGGGATGTTCTGAGCGATTGCAACCGCGTTGGCCATCTGCACCCTCGCTGCTGTAGCGCTGGTCAACGATGTCGGGCCCGCCCATCGGTCGGTGATCGAACGCGCCATTCAGGCTCCCGTTTCGAAACGTGTGGGGCGTATGACGGTACCGAGTCGAGCCCCCCGGCTCCCGTTTCACGCCTTGACACAGGGGGGACTGACGACGCAGCGCCTCGACGCTGGCCCGACGGGCCCAAGGCCAGCTGCGAGGCTGCTCTATGATGGCGACGAAATCTGACGCACCGTCAGATGGGGCGAGCCGGGCGACCTGGAGGCTGCAATGGATTTCGAATTCTCGCCGGAGCAACTGGCCTTCGTGAAGGAGGTCGAGAGCTTCCTCGATGCGAACGACGATCCCGAGGTGTTCGACCTGACCAGGGAGAACATGGCACAGATCGTCGACACCCCCAAGCGCCGGGCCTTCATGGCCTCACTGGGCGAGCGGGGTTGGCTCGGCATGACCTGGCCCAAGGAGTACGGCGGTACTGAGGGCGAGGGCGTCTACGAGTACCTCCTCAACGAGCAGCTGGCCGGCCGGGGCGGCCCCCAGATCGGCAAGGGCGTCGGCATCGTCGGCAAGACGATCATCCGGCATGGCAATGAGCGGCTGAAGGCCGAGTTCCTCCCCAAGATCCTGCGCAACGAGGTCGAGTTCGCCGTCGGCTACTCGGAGCCCAATGCCGGCTCGGATGCCGCCTCCATGCAGCTCAAGGCCACCCGGGACGACGGCGGCTGGATCCTCAACGGCCAGAAGACCTGGACCACGTCCGCCCACTTCGCCGAGTGGTACTGGGTGGGGGGGCGCACCGACCCCGAGTCCAAGCACGCCGGCATCACGCTCTTCCTCGTGCCCATCGACCAGCCGGGCATCACGGTCAACGCCATTTGGACCATGGGCGACGAGCGCACCAACGAGGTGTTCCTCAACGACGTCTTCGTTCCGGACGACTATGTGGTGGGGGAGGTGGGTCGGGGATTCCAGTACATCTCGGAGGCACTCGACCTCGAGCGCTTCACCATGTTCACCCTCTCGCCCATCCAGCAGCGCTTCGAGTTGCTCGTCGAGTACGTGCGGACGACGGTGCGCGACGGGGTGCCCATGAAGGACGACCCGGTCGTCCGCCAGCGCCTGGCCCAGCTCGCCACCCAGCTCGAGGTGGCCCGGGTGATGGGCCTGAAATTCGTCTTCGAATCCTCGAAGGGTGGTGCTGCGCCGACGGCGGAGGCATCGGAATACAAGCTCTTCGCTACCGAGCTCTCCAAGCGCCTGGCCAACGCCTCCATGGACATTGCCGGCCCCGGTTCGCAGTTGCGGGTCAAGACGGAGGAGGCGCCCATGGCGGGCCGGTCCGAGTCGACCTACCGCTATACCGTGATCGACACCATCGGTGGGGGCGCCTCGGAGATCCAGAAGAACATCATCGCCCGGCGCAAGCTCGGACTGCCGAAGAACTTCTGAGGTGGAGGAATCTTCTTCAGCGGATGGTCCCCTCCAGGGGATGACGGTGCTCGACCTCTCGACGGTCGGGCCGGCGGCGCGGTGCACCCGGCTGCTGGCCGATTACGGCGCGTTGGTGGTGAAGGTGGGTCCGGTTCCTGCGGCCGACGCGGCGCCGATCGTCCCGCAGTACTTCGCGTACAGCGGGCACCGGGGGATGCGCCGCGCGTTGGTGGACCTCAAGGACGACGAGGGTCGGGAAGCCTTCCTTTCTCTGGCAGCGGCGGCCGACGTGGTGGTGGAGAGCTTCCGACCCGGCGTGGTCGACCGCCTCGGGATCGGGTACTCGGCGGTGTCGGCGCGCAACCCGGGGGTGGTCTACTGCTCGACCAGTGGCTACGGGCAATCCGGGCCCGCCTCGCAGTGGGCGGGGCACGACATCGACTACCTTGCCGTCGGCGGCTACTTGGCCATGAGCACGCCGGGTGCGGACGGCGCGCCGCCCTTGCCGGGTGCGACCGTGGCCGATGCCGCGGCCGGGGGCATGCAGGCGGCGCTGGCCATCACCGCGGCGCTGGCGGGCCGGGCCACGACGGGACGAGGCGCGTATCTCGATGTGTCGGTGGCCGAGGGCGTCCTGTGGCTGACGTCGTTGGCCGTGGACGAGCACCTGGCCTTGGGCATAGGCATCCAGCCCGGACACGACGTCTTGTCGGGCCGCTACGCCTGTTACGGGACATACCGGGCGGGGGACGGGAAGTGGTTGGCGGTGGGCGCAATTGAGTCCAAGTTCTTCGCGAATCTCTGTGCCGCGCTCGGCTGCCCAGAGCTGGCCGCGTCGCAGCTGGACGACGACTCGCAACCGGGGATCCGGGCGGCCTTCGCTGCTGCCTTTGCCACGCGGACACGCGACGAGTGGGTGGCGGAGTTAGCGGGGGCTGACACCTGCGTCGCCCCCGTGCTCGAGATCTCCGAGGTGGCGGAGTACCCGCAGTTCGTCGCCCGGGGCGTCGTCGGGTCGGCGACGCATCCGGTGGAGGGTGCGCTGTCGCAGCTGGTGCCGCTGCTGGCCGGCATGGATCGACCGGCGTCAGGAGCGGGGGCGCCGGTGCCGCTGCCCGTTATGACGCAGACGGACACCGAACATCTCTTGAAGGAGGCAGGCGTGGACGGAGAGACAGTTGCCCGCTGGGCCGCCCGGCAGGTGGTGGCATGACGGCCGATGTGCTGGCCGAGGCCCGTGACCTGATCGGGAAGGAGCAGTACCACGAGGTGGGGGAATTCCCGGTCGAGCGCGGGTACGTCTGGACGTCGTGCGCCTCGGTCGAGAACGGCAACCCTCTCTACTGGGATGACGAGGTCGCTTCGGCGCTGACCGGGGGTCCGGTGGCGCCGCCGTCCATGGTCTCGGTCTGGTTCCGGCCGCACCACTGGGCCCCGGGACGGACCGAGGAGGCACTGCCCCTCCAGGTCCACTTCGATCTGAAAGAGCGCTTCGGGCTACCCGAAGCGGTGATGACCGACAACACCATCGAGTTCCACACACCGGTGCGCATGGGCGACGTCCTGCGGACGCACCAGGTACTGCGCTCGGTCAGCGACGAGAAGACGACCAAGCTGGGCACGGGGCGCTTCTGGGTGATCGACGTCGTGTACTCGAACCAGGACGGCGAGCTGGTGGCAGTCGAGTCCTACACGGGTTTTGGCTACCGGAGGGAGGTGGTGTCGTGACCAGCTCCGTTCTGCCACAACTCTTGTTAGGAGACCTGGCGGTCGGCGATCCCCTGCCGGGCCTCGACTACAAGGTCACCGCGACGACGGTCGTCCTGGGCGCCCTGGCCACGCGGGACTGGCGCCCGATGCATCACGACAAGGACTTTGCAGTCCACCGCAACGGGACCCGGGACATCTTCTTGAACACGCCCAATCAGGCGGCCTGGTTCGAGCGCTACCTGACCGACTGGACCGGGCCGCATGGCCGCCTCGCCCGGGTCACCTTCCGCATGAAGGGCTCCGTCTTCCCCGGCGACACCATGTCCCTGCAGGGTGCGGTGGAGTCGACCGAGGTGGACGCAGTCGGCTGCGGCTTCGCGTCCGTGGCGGTGACCCTGTCGGTCGACGGGGACGTCAAGACCACTTGCGCCGCCCGCCTCGCGGTGCCGCGGAACGCGGACGACAACCCGTGGGCTCGGCGGGGCGATCAGTGGCGACCGTCGCCATCGGCAACGTCGTGAGTCGTACGCCCCTCTCCATCCGCATGTGCATGTGCCCCGAGTAGGAAAGAGATTCTGAGTGTTGGACCTTGATTTCGACCAGGAACAAGAGCTGCTGCGCCAGACGGTGCGCGATGTCCTCGGACGCCATTGCCCACTCGAGGTCGTGCGCGCCATGGAGGACGACCCCGTCGGCTATCCCGCGGCGCTGTGGACGCAGCTCGGCGAGCTCGACCTGGTCGGGCTGCTGCTGCCCGAGGAGTACGGGGGCTCGGGGATGTCACTCGTCGAGGGTGTGGCGCTCTACGAGGAGATCGGGCGCGCCCTGGCCCCGACGCCACACTTCGTCTCGGCGGTCATGAGCGGGGGAGTGCTGGCCGCCGCCGGGAGCGATGCCCAGAAGGAGCGGTGGCTGCGTCCCGTCGCGACAGGCAGCGCCGTCCTCACCGAGGCGTGGCTCGAGCCCGAGAACGGATTCTCTCCCCGCGGCGTGGAGGCACGGGCAGAGGTCGCCGGATCGGGGTTTCGGCTCAATGGGGTGAAGCGCCACGTCGCTTTCGCCGCGGCGGCCGACCGCCTCGTCGTGCTGGCCCGGACCGGCGACGCGCCCGAGGCCGTGGATCTGTTCCTCGTCGATCCCGCAGCGAGCGGCGTGGCGTTGCGCCAGCAGTTCAGCATCTCGTCCGACACGCAGTACGAGGTCACGCTGACCGACGTCGCGGTAAGCGCCGATGACCGCATCGGGCCGGCAGGGAGTGGGTGGGCCACCTGGCAAGAGGTCCTCGAGCCCGCGTTGGTGCTCTTGGCCGCACAAGCCGTCGGCGGTGCGCGCTACGCCCTCGAGATCACGACGCAGTACGCCAAGGACCGTCACCAGTTCGACAAGCCGCTCGGCGCGTTCCAGGCGCTCGCCCACGATCTGGCCGATGCCGTCACGAATCTCGACGGGGCGGAGCAGCTCGTGCACGAGGCGGCCTGGGCCGGCGCATCCGGCCGGTCCCTCGCGTCGTTGGCCCCGATGGCCAAGCTGTTCGCGTGCTCGACCTTCCGTGACATCACCGCCATGGCCCAGCAGCTCTTCGGTGGCATCGGATTCACCCTCGACTTCGACATCCAGCTGTATTTCCGGCGGGCCAAGCAGCAGCAGCTGATGTGGGCCAACGACCGCGCCCTCGAGGACGCGGTGGCGGGGACACTCTTCGACTGAAGGTTGGACGCAGGGACCGGCCGATTCAGGGGCCGGACGCGGGCGGCGCGGCGCCTGGATTACTTCCGGAACTCTCAACGAACCTGTTTACAGTTTTGAGGCCGCCGCCTGCCTGCTCGTCGCCGCTCGGGCCGCCCATCGGTCGACTCAACAGCCTGGTGGAGCAGAACAGCTAGTTTGCAGCGCCCGTGGCGCGCGACACACTGAGCATCGAGGAGGCCCGCCGGATCGCGCTGTCGGCCCAGGGGCTCCGGGGCTCCCGCGTGGCCACCGGTGGTGTCGCGGCGATGGTGCGCCGGCTCGGTGCGGTCCAGCTCGACACCATCTCGGTCCTGGCGCGCTCGACACGAGCTGGTGGCCTACGCACGGCAGGGACCCGTCGGGCGGGCCAAGGTGGAGCAGGCCTACTGGGGCCCCAGGAGTGCGACGTTCGAGTACTGGTCCCACGCGGCATGTGTGCTGCCGCTCGAGGACTGGCCGGCGTACGAGTTCAAGCGCCGGATCTGGCGCGCCAAGGGCAGGCGCTGGCACACGTTGGAGGATCAGGACAAGACCGGCGGCAACGTGGTGGCCCGCCTGCGGGCCGAGGGACCGCTGACCGCCAATGAGCTCGGTGGGGCCAAGAAGGGCGGCCCGTGGTGGGACTGGTCCGAGGTCAAGATCGCGGCAGAGTGGTTGCTCGACATAGGCGAGCTGGTCTGCCGCCAGCGGCGCGGCTTCGCCCGCGTCTACGACCTCGCCGAGCGTGCCATCCCGGCTGATCTGCTGCAGCAGAAGTGGAGTGACGAGGAGTGCGCCGTGCGGTTGGTGGGGGCGGCGGGACGCTCGTTGGGCGTGGCGACGGAGGCCGACCTGGCCGTCTACCACGGCTTGCCTCGCCCCCTGGTGCGCCGGGCGCTGCCGTCATCCGGGTTGACGGAGGTGTCGGTGCAGGGTTGGAAGCAGGCCGCATACGCCGATCCCGGCGCGCTCAGCTCGGTGGGCAGCCGGATGAGGGGGCGAACCGTGCTGCTGTCCCCGTTCGACTCCCTCCTCTGGTACCGGGAACGGGTGGAGCGCCTCTTCGGCTTGCGCCACCGGCTGGAGGCCTACACGCCGAAGGCGAAGCGCATCTACGGCTACTTCGCCATGCCCGTTCTCGATGGCACGCGCATCGTCGGGCTCGTCGACCCGGGCCGGCAGGGCGATGTACTGGTTGCCAAGCAGGTGACACTGCTGCGTCCCGGTGCCGCGGCGGCCGTCGCGCGAGCGCTGGTGGAAGCGGCGTCGTGGGTCGGCTGCACGGCGTGCGAGGTCGGGCGCGTCGAGCCGGCGACGGTGCGAGCCGATCTCGAGGCGGAACTGGTGTCCGCCTTCTCCGGCTGAGCTAGACGGCGACGCGTTCGGCGATGCGCTCGAACGTGGCGACGTCGCCGCCGTACGGCCCCGTCTGGTCCGGATGGTGCAGCACGAACTGGTCGAAGCCGAGCTCGGTGTACGGGCCGACGAGCTCGTCGAACTGGTCGAGCGAGGTGATGACGGGCTCGGTCGGCGTCCACAGGAGCACCTTGCCGACGCTCGAGGGGTCCCGGCCGGCGGCACTGCAGGCGCGTTCGAACAGGGGGAACTGCCGGCGCACCGCCTCCAGCGTGGTCTCGGGCGTGCCCGGTCCGCGCCCGGTGGGGCCGACGGTGACCCAGTTGCTCCCGTGAGTGGCGGCGAGGGCGAGCCCCTTCGCCCTGGCGGCGGCGATGGTGAGCGGGAGCGGGCGCTGCAGCGCGCCCGGGGTGCTGGGCGCCTCTGCCGCGGTGTAGTGGGTGGTGGCCATGGACGTCCGTGCCGCGGGCTCGCCGTCCACGATCGTCTGGAGCACCCGCAGGAATTCCGCGAAGCGCGCCAGGCGTTCGGCCGGCGTCCATGGTTCCTGCCCGAGCGCCGTGGCGTCCGGGCCCTGGCTGCCCGGCCCGAGCCCGAGGTCGAGCCGGCCCGCGCTGAGGTCGTCGAGCGCGAGGGCGTCGCGGGCGAGCGTGACCGGATGGCGGAAGTTGGGCGTCGCCACGAGCGTGCCGAGGCGCACGCGCGACGTGACGGTGGCGGCGGCGGCGAGCACGGGTACCGCGGCGTGCCACGGCCCGTCCGGCATGCCGCCCCAGCGGATGTGGTCGTACGTCCACGCGGTGCAGAACCCGCTGCGGTCCGCCCACTCCCACTGGCGGCGCGCCTCGCTCCAGCGGTCGGAAGGCAGGATCACGAGGCCGATGCGCACGTCGCCGAACCTATACGTTGTCGCGGTGGCCAACGAGAGGGAGACGAAACGGTGGAACGACGACCGGTGGGTGGCGTCGTGGCCCGACCGGGAACGGCTGACCGAAGCCCTCTCGCCCTACCTGCTGGAGACCGCCGGTGCGCGGCCGGGTCAGCGGGTATGCGACATCGGGTGCGGCGGGGGCCTCCTGACCATCGCGCTCGCCGGCGCCGTCGCGCCGGGGGGACGGGTGGTCGGTCTCGACCTGTCGGCGGCGCTCCTCGAGCTGGCTCGTGAACGGGCGCGCCAGGCCGGCGCGACGAACCTCGAGTTCGTCGTCGTGGACGTGCAGACCGGGAGCCTCGGTCAGGCGCCGTTCGACCTGGTCGTCAGCCAGCTGGGGGTGATGTTCTTCGACGAGCCACTGGTGGCGTTCGGTGCCATCCGCGCCCTGCTGGGGGCCGGCGGCCGCCTCGTCTTCGCCTGCTGGCAGGGGGTCGAGCGGAACCCCTGGCATCTCGCCACGTCCCTGCGCGGGCTGGTCCCGCCGCCGCCTCTCCCGCCCCCCGGCAAGAGCCCGGTCGGGCCCTTCACCCTGGGGGACGACGAGTACGTGCGCGACATCCTGGGCGGGGCGGGCTTCGCCGAGGTCGAGAGTGTGGGTCACGAGATCACGGTCAGGGCTCGCGCCAGCGCCGTGGGGGATCGCTCGCTGCTCGGGTTCATGGGCGTTGCGCCCGAGGACATGGAGGAGGCGGAGGCCCGGATGGACCGCCACCTGGAGCGGTTCGCCGTCGGGCCCGACGAGTACGAATACCCAATGGCCTTCCGGGTCTACGAGGCCGCCAACGGCTGATGGCCGGGTACAGCGGGACGCCGCTGCCCAAGAAGCTGGGCATCGTCGAGGGGTCGACCCTGGCCCTCGTCGACGCGCCGACCGGCGTCATCGAAGGTCTACCGCCGGAGGTGACGGTCAAGCGCCAGGCCCGCGGCAAGGCCGACGTCGTGGTGGCCTTCTTCACCGAGCGCCGTGACTTCGAACGCCGCGTCGAGGCCCTGGGTCGGATGATCTACCCGTCCGGGGGACTGTGGGTGGCGTGGCCCAAGCGCAGCTCGGGCCGGGCGACCACCATGCACGAGCACGTGGTGCGTGAGGTAGCCCTGCCGCTCGGTCTGGTGGACAACAAGGTCTGTGCCATCGACGAGACCTGGTCGGGCCTGCGCGTCGTGTGGCGACGCGAGCGCCGTACTTAGAGGAAGCCGATCCTCGACAGCGGCCAGATCCGCATGTCGACCTTTCCGACGATCGTCGACTCGCCGACGGTGCCCCAGTAGCGGCTGTCGCACGACTGGGACCGGTTGTCGCCCATCATGAACACCTGTCCGGCGGGAATCCGGTAGGCGTGCTGCAACGAATAGGGGGCGTTCGACGGCCCCGGGTAGGTGTCGTTGCGGACGTCCGGCGGGAGGTACGGCTCGGGGAGCACGTGCCCGTTGATGTACACACGGCCGTCGGCCAGCGAAATCATCTCGCCCGGGAGCCCGATGACGCGCTTGACGAGATCCGAGACCGGCTGGCCGGCGCAGTCCTCGGTCGGCGGTGTGGAGAACACGACGATGTTGCCCCGGTCGACGCCGTGGAGGTGGTAGCTCAGCTTGTTCACCACGATCCGGTCCCCGATCTGCAGGGTCGGCTCCATGGAGCCCGAGGGGATGGAGTAGGTGGCGACCACGAAGGTGCGCAACAGGACGGCGACGAGGATGGCGACGAGCACGACCGAGACCAGCTCCACGATCCAGCGGGCGGAGGACCCCTTGGCCTCGCCATCCGCCTCGGGCCCTGGCTCGTGAGCCGGCAGCTGGTCGACGTCGTCCATGTGGGAAGAAGTATGACGCGCCGGGCCCCGGTGGGGCTGCGCCCGGCGTTTCGGGGGCCTGTCACGCCCCGGGGGCACAATGGGGTTCGTGGTGCGCGCGGTGATCTTCGACTTCTACGGGACCCTGGCCCGCTTCGCCGACACGATCGGACTCCGACTACGAGACCGTTTTCGCCGCCCGTGGCTACCGGCCTGAGCGCGCCGTCCTCGACGGCTATTTCGCTCGCTACGACGGGATCGACCACGCCGAGCACTCCGTCAGTGAGGAGGCCTACGAGGCCTGGGTGCGGGCGCGCCTACGTGATCTGACCAGTGCCGCGGGCGTGCCCGATGCGGACGTCGAGAATCTCATCGACGCCCTGCGCGCGTCGGATCACGGACCGATGGTGCCCTATCCCGAGGCGGCGGCGACGCTGTCGTCGCTGCGCGAAGCGGGTCTCGGCATCGGCGTGTGCTCCAACTGGGGCTGGGAGCTCAATGGGTTCCTCGAGGAGGTCGGCCTGCTCAATCTGGTCGATGCCGCGGTGACCTCCGCGCGTGCCGGCGCACGCAAGCCGCACCCGGGCATCTATGCGGGGTCGATGGCCGCCTTGGGCGTCGACGCATCGGAGGTCGTCTTCGTGGGCGACTCGTGGGAGCCCGATGTCCGGGGCCCGCGGCAGCTCGGCATGACGGCGGTCCATGTCTGGCGCGTGGAGGATCGGTCGGGGCAGCAGCCGCCGGCGCTCCAGCCGGGCGACCACCGGGTGGAGGATCTGACGGGCGTCCTCGAGATCGTCGGTGGTGCCCTACGCTCCGCGGGGCCAGCGCAGGGCGAGTGCATCGGGGGTCCAGTCGGGCCATGACGGGCTCCCGACTGCGAAGCCGTGGCTCATCACCGCCACGTCGCGGGGTCCGGCGCGTCGCGTGTTGTCGTAGACGGTGGCCGTGTCGGCCAGCATGATCGCATCGCCCACCAGCGGCCAGAGCCGGCGGTAGCGGCCCCTGATCTTGTCCTCGGGCACCGTGTGCCCGCCGGCGGCGACCCGGGCGGCCACGCGGGCGACCGCGAGGTCCTCGGGGACCATCACGACGTGCAGCGCGGTGTAGTAGCCGGCGGCGGTGGCCTCGCGGAGGAGGTCGAGCTTCGAGGGGTGGGAGAACACGGTCTCGGCGATCAGCGGCTGGCGTCGCTCGATGAGAGCCGTCCGTGTGGCGGCCGCGATGCGCGCGGCCTCGTAGGAGTGGGCTGCGGGGTCGTCGGGCCAGCGCTGCTCGGCGATGGCGTCGGCATTGACGAAGCTGGCGCCGGGGAGGACGGCCGCCAGGGTGAGCCTGACGAAGGTCGACTTGCCCGCGCCGTTCGGCCCGACCACGAGGTCGAGTCGCATGCGTGGTCCTTCTCAGTCCAGCAGGATGGTGGTGCCGTCGGGCTCGTAACGCCAGAGGCGGCCGTCGTCGTCGAGCGCGACCGTCACCACGCCCTCGCCGGCGAGCACGTCGCCGTAGTGCACGGTGCGCAGGCGCTCCGTGATGGCGGCATCCACCTCGGCGTTGGCGACCAGGCGCTCCTCGGGGCTCAGTTCGGTGAGTGGCACGGACCCGTTGAGGGCGGCCTCGACCCGGCGCCGGGCGGTGGAGTGGTGGGCCGACACCGTGCGCCCCACCCGCGCCCAGTGGTCGAGCTGCTGCTTGGTCGAGCGGCTGTGGCGTGCCCCTTCCACCGCGGCCGCGTCGACGAGGTCGGCGGCGAATCGGGTGACTCGATCTGCGGCCATGCCGCCCTCCTGTCCCGTTTCTCTCCGAGACAAGTGTAACAGTCTGCTACGACGCTCCATCCCCGACCGGGGGCCGGCCGTTCTCGGTCAGCCCGGCGGCCAGCGTCGCCCGATCGTCCGCGCCGAGGAGGTGGAACCGGGAGCCCGTCGCAGCGAGGGGGCGCCACCACACCGGGTCGTCGCAAGCCCAGGCCTCTTGGCGCAGACCGACCTTGGTCACCTTGCCCGTGGCCGTCTGCGGGAGCGACGGCGAGACGCGGACGTAGCGGGGCAGCCACTTGGGACCGAGGTCGGGCTGGGCGACGAGCCAGTCGGCGAAGGCCTCGGGGTCGAAGGTCCTCCCCGGCACCATCTCGAGCGCCACCATGACCTGGTCGCCCGCCCCCGATGCGGTGTCGGGCACGGGGTAGACGGCCGCCACGGCAAGGTCGGGGTGGCGCGAGATGATCGCTTCGACGGGCCCGGCGGCGAAGTTCTCCGAGTCGACGCGCAGCCAGTCCCCGGTGCGGCCGGCGAAGTAGAAGAACCCATCGGCGTCGACGTAGCCGAGGTCGCCGGTCCAGTACCAGCCGCGGCGCAACCGCTCCTGCTCGGCGTCCTCGCGCTCGTAGTAACCCTCGAAGCTGCCGCGGCCGCTGCGGTTGACCAGCTCGCCGATGGCCGCGCCCGCATTGAGGAGGCGGCCCTCCCCGTCGAACTCGGCCGGCGGGCATTCCTCGTCGGTCTCGGGGCTGATCACGGTGAGGTCGACGCCGTCGACCGGCTTGCCCAGCGCACCCTTGGGCATGCCGGGCACCGGGTTGATGGCGGCGCCGCCCTCGCTCTGGCCGTATCCCTCAATCAGGTAGCACCCGAAGCGGGCGCGGAAGCGGTCGCGGTCGCGCACGGACGCCTCGGTGCCGAAGGCGCTCTTCAGCGTGTTGTCGACGTCGTCGGGTTGCTCGGGAGTGGCGAGGATGTAGGCGATTGCCTTGCCCACATAGCTGAACTTGGTGGCGCCGTAGTGGCGCACGTCGGCGAGAAAGGCGGAGGCGCTGAAACGCGGGCGGACGGCGATGGTCGCGCCCATCAGGACCGTGGGCCCCCACAGCGCCATGAGCGCGTTGCCGTGGAAGAGCGGCATGGGGCAATAGCACACGTCGTCGGGCGTGTACCCGTAGCCGGGCCCCGCCACCTCGGCGATGCCGGCCAGCCGCCCTTGGGTGCAGCGCACCGCCTTGGGCACGCCCGTCGTCCCCGAGGTGAAGATGAGGAGATAGAGGGCGGACTCGTCGATCGCGTCGACGTGCTCGATGAGGCCCCGGGCCTCGCCGCCGCCGGCGAACCGCTGCAGGAGGGAGTCGTACTTCTCGGTGCCGATGACGAGGACCTTGTCGTCGTCCACCCCGAGCGCCAGCCCGTCGAGCAAGGCGGCGCCCTCGGCGTCGGTCACGATCATGGCGCAGTCGGTGGCCCGTACGTCCGCGGCCAGGGCCTCGCCCCGCCGGGTCGGGTTGATCCCGACGATGGCCGCGCCGGCCAGTGCGGCACCGTTGAGCCAGAAGAGGTACTCGGCGCCGTTGGGTAGCAGCACGCCGACGTGCGGCTTGTCGGTGCCGATCAGCGAACGGGCCAGTGCTCCCCGCGTCGCGCCCTCCAGCACCGCCTCGCGCCAGGTCCAGCTCCCGTCGCCGTCCCTGACCCCGGTGCGGTCGTCCTCGGCCCGGGCGGCCAGCATGGTGGCGACGGTCGTCACGACAGGACCCGGCGCACCAGGGAACGATCGATGTCGTCGACCGTCGCGGTGCCGCAGAGATGCATGGTGCGCCGCAGCTCCGACTCGAACCAGGCGAGGAGCGCGGCCACGCCGTCGGCCCCGCCCGTGGCCAGCGCCCACAGCGACGGGCGCCCGACCAGGGTCGCTCTTGCCCCGAGCGCCAGCGCCTTCATCACGTCGGGAGCACGGCGCAGACCGCCGTCGACGTAGACCTCGGCCTGCCCGTCGACCGCGTCCACAACCTCCGCCAGGATGTCGGCCGTGGCCGGCGCGTCGGCCAGTTGCCGTGCGCCGTGGTTGGACACCACGACGGCCGCCGCTCCCGCCTCCATGCAGCGCACCGCGTCGTCGGCCCGCTGCACGCCCTTGACCACGACGGGCAGGTCACTGAGCCCGGCCAGCCACTCGATGTCGTCCGGCGTCAGAGCCGGCTCGAATTCGTTCGTGACCACGGCCATGAACCCACCCCCGCGCGCGCTGTCGGTGCTGCCGCCCGCCAGGTTGGGCAGGGCCAGGTCGTCGGGCAGGTGCATGCCCATGCGCCATTCGCGCAGTCGGAGCCCCGAGACAGGGGCGTCGACCGTCAGGACCAGGGCGCGGTAGCCGTGCGCGGCGGCCCGGCGCACCAGGTCCTCCGTGCGCGCCCGTTCCCGCAGGATGTAGATCTGCATCCAGCGGGCCGCGTCCGGCGCGGCGGCGGCCACGTCCTCCAGGGGGCAGGTGGCGAGGGAGGACAGGATGAGCAGCGCGCCGGCGGCGGCGGCGCCCCGGGCGGTGGCCACCTCGCCCTCTGCGTGGGCCAGCCCCTGGATCGCCGTGGGGGCGATGGCCACGGGCGAGCTGACGGGTGTCCCGAGCACGGTGGTGGCGGGCGAGACCCCGGAGAGCCCGGCCAGCACGTGCGGGTGGAGCTGCCAGTGGCTCCAGGCGTCCACGTTGCCCCGGAGCAGGCGCTCGTCGTCGGCGCCGCCCGAGTAGTAGGCATAGGCCATCTCCCCTATGGCGTGGCGGGCGTCGCGCTCGAGGTCGTCCAGGGAGAGGTCGGTGACCAGGGGTGCGGCATCGCTGCGCCGGACAGGGTTGTGCCCCGGCGCATCGGTGCTGGCAGGATGAGCGGGCACGGGCCGCATGGTAGGCGCCCGAACCCGTGGACAGCCGGAGGTGTGGTGCGTTTCTCGTATGCCGAGTCGATGACTGATCCGTCGTACTACCTGCCCCTGGCCGAGGCGGCCGAGGCGGCGGGCTACGACTCCATGGTCGTGCCCGACAGCATCTGCTACCCCGAGGTGTCCGACACGACCTACCCCTTCAACCCCGACGGGACCCGGGAGTTCCTCGAGGACAAGCCCTTCTTGGAGCCGTTCTCCCTCATCCCCGCCATGGGAGCCGTCACCGAGCGACTGCGCTTCGTGACCTTCGTCATCAAGCTGCCGATCCGCCAGCCGGTGCTGATCGCCAAGCAGGTGAGCTCGACCGCCGTGCTGACCGGCAACCGCCTGCTGCTCGGCGTCGGCACGAGCCCGTGGCCCGAGGACTACGAGATCTGCGGCGTGCCCTGGGAGCGCCGGGGCAGGCGCATGGACGAGGAGATCACCATCATCCGCGGGCTCATGGCCGGCGGCTTCTTCGAGTTCCACGGCGAGGTCTTCGACGTGCCCTCCATCAAGATGTGCCCGACGCCGAGCCTTCCCGTGCCGATCCTGATCGGCGGCCACCACGAAGCCGCCCTGAAGCGAGCGGCCATCGACGGGGACGGCTGGTTGCACGGCGGGGGAGATCCCGCCGACCTGCCTGGTTTGTTGGCGCGCCTCGCCGAACTGCGCCGCGAGCACGGTACGGAGAGCAAGCCGTTCGAGGTGCACGTGATCTCGCTCGACGCGTACACGCCCGACGGCGTGCGGCGGCTCGAGGAGCTCGGCGTCACCGACGTGATCGTCGGCTTCCGCTGGCCCTACGGCACCGAGCAGGACACCGAGTCGCTGCCGACGAAGGTCGACAACCTGCGGCGCTTCGCCGACGACGTCATCGCCAAGGTCAGCTGAGAGGGAGGGCCATGACCGACGCACCACCGACCGCCCGCGAGCTCGGGATCCGCTCCCGGGCCGCCGTGACCGCCGGCGACCGGGAGGGCTGGCTGGGCCTCTTCGCCGACGACGCCTTCGTGCAGGACCCAATTGGTCCTTCGGCCTTCGACCCCGAGGGCAAGGGGCACCACGGTCGCGACGCCATCGCCGCCTTCTACGACACCGTCATCGCGTCGAGCGAGGCCATCACCTTCGAGATCACCGAGTCCTACCTGTGCGGCGACGAGGTGGCCGACGTCGGCATCATCCGCACCACGCTGGCGGGCGGCACGCACCAGGCGATCGTGCACGGGGTCTACACCTACAGGACCGACGGCGCCGGCAAGATCGCCTCCCTGCGCGCCTACTGGGAGTTCGACGGGCTCGAGATGGTGGAAGTCGGGCGTTGAGCGGCACCGTGCGCCTCCCGGTCCGCGAAGGTCTCTTCACCGACGGTGACCCGCCCGCGCTGCTGGGCACCCGTTGCGCCGCCTGCGGGTCGGTCCATTTCCCCCGCGCTGACGCCTGCACCTACTGCGCCACTGAGGGCCCCGAGTCGATCGAGTTGTCCTGCCCGGGCTCGTTGTGGGCCTGGACCGCGGTCACGGCGCCCCCGCCGGGCTACCGGGGCGAGGTGCCCTTCGGCATCGGCGTGGTGGAGCTGCCCGAGGGCGTGCGCGTCATCACCCGCCTGACCGAGAGCGACCCCGGCGCTCTGGCCTTGGGGCAGCTCATGAAGCTGCGCATCGTGCCGTTGCATGCCGACGAGGACGGCAACGACGTGGTCACCTACGCTTTCGCACCGGCATGACCGGCGTCAGCGGCGTCACCGGAGTCGGCGTCAATGTCGCCGGCGTCGGCCTGCACCCCTTCGGCCGCTTCGACGGCGTGTCCACCACGGACATGGGCACCGTCGCGGTGCGCGCCGCGCTCCGCGAGGCGGGCGTCGGCAAAGGCGGCTTCCAGGCCGCCTTCTGTGGCACGGCGTACGGCGGGGTGGCGACAGGGCACAAGGTGCTGAGCCGGCTCGGTATGACCGGGATGCCGATCGTGGACGTGGAGGCCGGTTGCGCCAGCGGCGGCGCCGCGCTCATGCTGGCGGCGGCGGCCATCCGGGCCGGCCAGTACGACACCGTTCTCGTCTTCGGCACCGAGAAGATGCCCAGGGGGATCATCCGTTCCTCGTTCTTCGACCCCTGGCAGGAGGAGGCGGGCCTCGCCGCCACGCCGGCCTTCTTCGGGCTGCGGGCGCAGCGCTTGTGCCTCGCCTCGGGGGTCACCAAGGACCACCTGGCCCGTGTGGTGGTGAAGAACCGGCGCCACGGCGCCGCCAACCCCGACGCCATGTACCAGAAGGAGACGACGGTGGAGGCGGTGCTGTCCTCGCGCGTCGTGTGCGAGCCGCTGCACCTCTTCATGTTGTGCTCGCCCAACGAGGGCGCCGCCGCGCTGGTGCTCCGCCGCGCCGACTTGTCCTCGGAGGCGGCGCCGGTCACCCTGGCCGCGGCCGTGCTGCGCTCCCACATCCCCGGCTCGGTCCTGAGCGAGTCCACCCCCTTGGCCGGGTTGGCCGACGACGACGGGCCGGCGCCGACGACGCTGGCCGCCACCGACGCCTACGAGGAGGCAGGCCTGGGACCGCCCGACCTCCACGTGGTGGAGTGCCAGGACACCGACGCCGCCCGCGAGCTGGGCTCGTGCGAAGAGCTCGGCCTCTGCGGACCCGGCGGGTCGGCCGCGCTGCTCGATTCGGGCGCGACCACGCTCGGGGGTCGCCTGCCCGTCAACCCGAGCGGGGGACTGCTCTCCAAGGGGGAACCCCTCGGCGCCTCGGCCCTCGGGCAGGTGGTCGAGCTGGTCCGCCAGCTCCGCGGCCAGTGCGGGCCGCGCCAGGTCGAGGGCGCCCGGGTCGCGCTGTCCCACACGGTCGGCCGCGGCGCCAACGCCGGCGTCGTCATCCTCACCCGTTAGAGCCGGCACCCACCTCGGACCGGTGGAGCGGCGTTGCGCCGCCAGCCTCTCCGGTCGTAATAGGTTGGCGGGCGGAGAGCCGGGAAGACTGGTCGGCACGTCACTCGAGACCATCGTGCTCCCGCCCGCCCCGACATCCGCCCAGCCACCCTCGTGAGCGCACCTCTCGACGCGGTGGCGTTCGTCCTCGGGGCCGCCGTCAGCTTGGGCGCCAGCTGGCTGCTGGTGTCGCGCATCGAGCGGATGGGCAACCGACTTGCCGTCACCGAGGCCATGCTGGGCCTCATCGCCGCCCTGGCCGCCGACACGCCCGAGATCACCTCGGCCATCAGTGCGCTGGCCAGCCATCAACAGGAGATCGGCTCCAGCGTGGTGGTCGGATCCAACGTCTTCAATCTCGCCGCACTGCTGGGCCTCGGCGCGGTGGTCGCCGGATGGGTGGCGTTGCACCGGCGCGTGGTCTTGCTCACCGGCGGCATCTCGCTCTGGGTCGCCGGCGCCAGTGTCCTGGTCGTGTTCGGCGACCTCCCCCCGTTTGTCGGGCTGCTGCTCGTCGCCGCGGTGCTCGGCCCCTATGCCTTCCTGGCCGGGAGCCGGCGGGTCCGCCAGGGACGCTCGCGGGCGGGACGCTGGCTCACCACGGCCATCCGCGAGGAGGACCTCGAGTTGCACCCGGCGCTGATCCCGGGTTCGAAGCGACTCGACCTGGCCGTGATCGCGGGGGCGCTGGTCGTCGTCGTCGGCGCGTCCGTCGTGATGGAGCGCTCCGCCCAGAGCCTGGGGACGCGGTTCGCCGTTCCCGACGTCGTCGTGGGCGGGCTCGTCCTGGCGGCGGTGACCAGCCTGCCCAACGCGGTCGCGGCCGTCTACCTGGCCCGCCGCGGCCGGGGCACGGCGATGCTGAGCACCGCGCTCAACAGCAATGCCCTCAACATCGCCTTCGGTCTGCTCCTCCCCGCTGCCGTGGTCGGCCTCGGCGCGACGACGAGCCGGGAGGTCCTCGTGGCGCTGTGGTACGCCGGCCTGACCGTGGTCGTGCTGCTCTTCGCCTACCGGGACCGGGGCCTGCGCCGCCACACGGGCATGGTGGTACTGGTGGCCTACGCGCTCTTCGCCGTCGTCCTGGTGGTCACCGGCCTCGGGCACGGCAACCGGCTGTGGTACCTGGCCCCGCCGGCGCTCATCGGGGTGTGGACGCTCGTGCTTCTGCTCACGCCGGCGCACCACCCGCCGGCCGACGAGCCGCCGCCACTGCCCGACGACGTCGGGGCGGCCGCGAGCTAACCGAGCCGGCGCAGGACGCCGGGCAGGTCGGTCAGCGTGCGCACCACGGCGTCGGGCGGCGGGCCGTCCTCGGGGAAGGACACGGCGCCGTCGCGGTCGATCCATACCGAACGCCAACCCGCGCCGTGCGCGCCGGCCACGTCGTTGACCGGGTGGTCGCCCACGAGCACGCACACCTCGGGCCCGACGCCGAGCTGGCGTTCGACCACCTCGAAGATCCCCTTGTCCGGCTTGGCCACGCGGTGGTCCTGCGCGAAGACGACCGACTCGAAGTAGCCGGCCAGGCCGACCGTCTCGGGGAGCCGGCTTCCGTTGGAGAGCAGGCCGAGCCGATAGTCCGGCCGCAGCGCGTCGAGGCCCGGCAGCGTGTCGGGGAAGAGGGCGGGGTCCCGGTCCCGGTGGCTGAAATAGGACGCGCCCAGCTCACGGGCCAGCTGGTCGTCGGCGGCCTCGTCGCCGCCCTCGGCGTCGCGTTGGTGCTGCAGGGTGCGGGCGAAGCCGTGCACACGCAGCTCGGCCAGGGACCACACGTGGGGGAGCTCCCGCGCCACGACGGCGCGGTCGGCCTGCAGGTCCTCCCAGGACAACGCGTCGGCGAACGGGCCGGGCCGGGCGGCGCGCAGCTCGGCGGCCACGGCGACGAGGGCCTCACGCATCACGCGCTCGAAGTCCCACAGCGTCTGGTCCCCGTCGAAGAGGACCGCTTCAATCACGGATCACGGCGCGACGAGGACCACCTTGCCGAACTTGGCGCCGGCCCCGAAGCGGTCGTAGGCGGCCTGGGCCTCGGACAACGGGAACGTCTCGCACACCGGGATCTGCAGGCTGCCGGCTTCCAGCGCCGGCAGCACGTGGGCAGTGACGTCGGCCGCGACCTCGGCCTTCTCGCGCCGGCCGCGGATCCGCAGGGTGGAGCCGCCGATGCGCACCCGCTTCTGCATGAGGGTCATGAGCTCCAGCTCCATGCGACCCCCGCCACCGACGCCGATCACCACGACGCGGCCCCATGGCGCCACGTGCGGCAGCACGTTGGTCAGGCTGGGCGCACCGACCAGCTCGAGCACGACGTCGTAGGGCGCCGACGCGGCCTCGTCGCCCGGCGCCAGCACCACGTCGGCCCCGAGCGCGGCCACCGCGTCGTGCCGCGCCGGGTCGCGCACGGTGGCCGTCACCGTCGCCCCCGCCTGCGCGGCCAGCTGCACCCCGGCCGTCCCCACGCCACCAGCGCCGCCGCTCACCAGTACGCGCTCACCCATCTGCAGCTCGGCCTGGCGGAAGAGGGCGTCGTAGGCGGTGGTGAACACCTCGGGAAACCCGCCGGCCTCGGTCCAGGGAAGGCCGTCGGGCACGGCCAGGGCGTGCGTCTCGTCCACGAGGGCCAAGGTGGCCTGCGCCCCGCCGCCGACCACGGCCATGACCCGGTCACCGGGGGAGAAGAGCGTGACCTGCCTCCCGACCGTCACCACCTCGCCGGCGAACTCCATGCCGGGGATGTCGGCGGGCCAGCCGGGCGGCGCCGGATAGAAGCCGGCCCGCTGCACCAGGTCCGCCGCATTCAATCCGGCGGCCCGCACCGCCACCAGGAGCTCGGTGTCCCCGGGGACGGGGTCGTCCCGCGCCTCCCAGAACAGGCGGCCATCCCGGATCACAACGGCGTGCACGCCGGCCACCCTACGCGGGCCCGGGCACGTCGACCCCCCTGCCCGGTAGGGTCGCGCGCATGGCTCTCTCCGACATCCCCATTCACACCCTCCAGGGCGACGACGCCAAGCTGGGCGACTTCAAGGGCAAGACGCTGCTGCTGGTCAACGTGGCCTCCAAGTGCGGCCTCACCCCGCAGTACGAGGGGCTCGAGCGCCTGCAGAAGACCTACGGCGACCGCGGCTTCTCGGTCATCGGCTTCCCGTGCAACCAGTTCATGGGCCAGGAGCCCGGCACCTCCGAGGAGATCGCGCAGTTCTGCTCGGCCACGTACGGCGTGACCTTCCCGCTCATGGAGAAGATCGACGTGAACGGCGAGGGCCGCCACCCGATCTACGCCGAGCTGACGGAGAAGGAGGACGCGGAGGGGGCCGCCGGCGACATCACGTGGAACTTCGAGAAGTTCCTCGTGTCCCCCGAGGGCGCCGTCGTGGCGCGCTACCGGCCCCAGGTGGAGCCGGAGGACCCGACTGTCGTGGGCGACATCGAGGCGCAGCTGACCGCTTGACCCTCAGCGATTGACTCCATCGCACCCCGTGGCGGCGGGGTTCGCCGCGTCCATCTTCGACATGGACGGGCTCCTCATCGACTCCGAGATCCTCTGGCACGAGGCCGAGATCGAGATCCTCGGGGGTCTCGGCGTGCCCCTGGCCGTCGAGGGCTGCCGCTCGACCAAGGGCATGTTCGTGGGCGAGGTCACCGCGCACTGGTACGGGCTGCACCCGTGGCCCGGTGCCACGCCGACGCCCGACGAAGTGGCGGTGTCGATCGTCGACCGGGTGATCGAGCTCATCGTGACCAAGGGTGCGCTCAAGCCGGGCGCCGAGCACGCCCTCGACCTGTGCGGGGACCGCGGCCTGCCGCTGGCCGTGGCGTCGTCGTCGCAGTACCGCCTGATTGACGCCGCGCTGGCGCACTTCGGGCTGCGCGACCGCTTCGCGCTGGTGCACTCGGCCGAGGACGAGGACTACGGCAAGCCGCACCCCGCCGTGTTCCTCACCGCCGCCACGAAGTTGGGCGCGCCGGCGCGCCGTTGCCTCGTGTGGGAGGACGCGCCGGCCGGCGTCGTGGCGGCCAAGGCGTCGTCCATGGCGTGCATCGCCGTGCCCGAGCGGGGCGAGGAGGGCCATCCGGCGTTCGGCCTGGCCGACCTCGTGGTGGACTCGCTGCTCGAGGTCGACGGCGCGTCACTCGACGCGCTCGAGCGCCCCCTCACTCCCGCCGACTCCGCCGGCTGACGTTCGCCGAGTGGTTCCTGTGGTTCGGCGGGTCAGCGAGCTCAGAGCTTGAGGACCCGAAGGCCCGGCACGTCGTCGTAGTCCGCGTCCTGAGCCGCTACAGGAAGATCGTTCGCCAGTGCCGTCGCGGCGATCCATGAATCGTTGAGTGGCATCCGCTTTCCCGCGTCGCGGAGGGCGAGCCGCAGCGCTGCCCAAGCATGGGCGACGCCGTCGTCCACGGGAAGGGGGTCGAGTGCCTCCACCCGGCTGAGCGTCTCGAGTCGCCGCGCCCGCGTCGGGCCGTCGGTTGCGACAAGGACGCCGAGGCGAAGCTCGCCCACCGTGATCGCCGACACGGCGACTCGCCGCGGGGGCGGCCCGGAAAGTGCTCGATCTTGCTCCCGGGCGATGAACATGGACGTGTCGGCGAGGGCCAACTCGACCCCCTCGCCCCCGATCGGGGTCATTGGGTCGCCAGGTCGTCGGTCGTGTCCGGCAGAAGTTCGGCGAGCTCCTGCGCCAGTCCCGGATCGGCGCGCCATCGGTCGCTCCCCTCCATGAAGACCATCCAGGGCAGCGCACGCGCGCGTCGTTGCAGGGGGACGAGCTCGGCGACCGGGCGTCCGCTCAGCGTCACTCGCAACCGTTCTCCACTCTCCACGCGGCGGAGCACGGCGCTGACGTCGTTGCGGAGGTCACGGGCCGGAATGTCGGCCATTCCACGAATGTAGCAGAACTGCTACGGCCTCGATCCGAGGTGGGGAATCACGACAGCACCTTCTCCAAGCGGGCCGCCACTTCGCGATAGCGCGCCACCGGAATGAGGTGCACGCCGTCGAACGCGCCCGAGTCGCGGATGCCGACGACCAGGTCGCAGGCGGCGTCGACGCCGGCGTTGCGGTCACCCGCCTCGAGGCGCCGCATGAGGTCGGGCGGGACGGTGAGGCCCGGGATGGTCAGGTTGCGGGCCATGCCCGCGCTGGGCACCACGAGCACGCCGGCGTAGACCGGTACATCGACATCGGTGGCGACCCTGGCCCGCCAGGCCACCAGATCGTCGAGGGAGAACCCGATCTGCACGCAGAGGAAGTCGGCCGCCTGCTTCCACCCGGGCAGGGGCCGCAGGCCCGTCGCCGCGCCGAAGCGCATGGGCGTGCCGCCACCCAGAAGCCCGGCGTAGTCGCGACCCTCGGTGAGCATGGTGCGCACGGTGAGCTCGCTCGTGCGGGCCCCGGCCAGCGGCTCGTCGCCGTAGACGAAGAGGAACTGGTCGACGCCGTAGGCCGCCGCGGTGAGGAGGTCGCGCCGGAACCCGAGCAGGTTGCGGTCGCGGGCGTTGAGGCAGGCAATGGAGCGGCCGCCCATCTGCTGCACCTCGTGGGCGACGGCGACGCTCGAGACGGTCGCCCGTCCGATGTGGTTGTCCGGGATGAGGAAGCTGGTCGCGACCGGGCTGAGGACGCCGATCTGGTGGCGGACGCGGGTGAGGTCGGGGGTGGTCGCCGGCTCTATCTCGCAGATGAGCTCGAACACGCTCACGTTGCCCCGGTGAGCAGCTTGGTGAAACAAATGGGGCGAGCGGGCGCCGGGCGACCGTCGCGCCCCTCATGGACCCGTTCCCGGTCCGAGAATTCGTCGAGCGACGCGGCCTCGGGTCGGCGGTCGCCGGTGCGCAGGCGCAGGGCGGCCAGACCCGACGCGAGGAAGGCGTCCTCGATCCCGCCCAGGGCCCGGGCGACGCCCGGTCCCCTGGCCTCGGGCGCGACCCGGAGGCGGCCGATCTCGCCGAGACCCGGCCGGAGGGCGCGGGCCCCGACCCCGCCGACGGGTGGTCCGGCGGCATCGCCGCGGCGGGCCACCAACAATGCGCCTGCGGGTGGGTCGACCATGGCCGCGGTGAGGCCCCTTTCGCCGTCCTCGAGGATGCCGTAGCGCTTCACGATCCCCGCCTCGCCACCGCCCACCGGGGCCCCTCGTTCGTGTAGGGCTCAGGGGCCACGGTGATGGCGGCAGGGTGTCGATGCATACCCTCTATCCTTTCCGACGAGATCGGGGTCGTCCGTTCCCCGTCGCCCACCACCTCTTTCCCGTGTTCACACCCGTCCCCCCCGACATCGACTTCGTCGCCCTCGAGCAGGCCGAGCTGGCCCGCTGGTCGGCGCACCGCGTCTTCGAGCGCTCCGTCTCCCAGCGCGAGGGTGCCCCGCCCTGGGTCTTCTACGAGGGCCCGCCCACGGCCAACGGCATGCCAGGCCTGCACCATGCCTGGGCCCGTGTCTACAAGGACCTGTTCTGCCGCTTCCGCACGATGAGCGGTTCGTACGTGGCCCGCCGCGCCGGTTGGGACACCCATGGATTGCCCGTCGAGGTGGAGGTCGAGAAGAAGCTCGGGATCACGGGCAAGGAGCAGATCGAGTCGCAGGTCGGCATCGCAGAGTTCGTCCGGCTGTGCCGCGAGTCCGTCTACTCCTACGTCGACGAGTTCGCCCGCCTGACCACGCGCATCGGCTACTGGGTCGACATGGACGCGGCGTACTGGACGTTGGACTCGTCCTACATCGAGTCGGTCTGGTGGCACCTCCAACAGCTCTTCGACCAGGGGCTCCTGTACGAGGACCTCAAGGTGGTGCCGTATTGCCCCCGCTGCGGGACGGCTCTGTCGAGCCACGAGCTGGGCCAGGCCGACGTCTATCGGGACGAGGAGGACGAGTCGGCCTACGTGCGGCTGCGGCTGGTCGACCCTGACGCGTCGGTCCTGGGCGATGCGTCGTGGCTGGCGGTGTGGACGACGACGCCGTGGACGTTGCTGTCGAACACGGGCATCGCGGTGAACCCCGACCTCACGTATGCGGTCGTCGACGGGATGGTGATGGCCGAGTCCCTGGTGGACGCGGTGCTGGGGGAGGGTGCCACGGCCCGGGTGACGTGTGCGGGTGCCGGGCTCGGCGCTGGTGGGGTTGCATTACGAGCGGCCGTTCGACGACCTCGATGCGCCACACGGCGCCGACGGGTGGCGGGTGGTGCCGGCTTCGTACGTGACGACGGAGGAGGGCACCGGCTTGGTGCACTTGGCGCCGGCCTTCGGCGAGGTCGACCGCCAGATCGGCCGGGAGAACGGTCTGCCCTCCCTGAACCCGGTCGGCCCCGACGGTCATTTCACCGATGCGGTGGGGTGGCTCGCCGGGCGTGACGTCAGGGAGGCCAACCACGACATCAACGACAGGCTCGAGTCCGACGGGTTGCTTATCCGCCGCTTCCCGTATGTCCACTCGTACCCGCACTGCTGGCGTTGCCGCACGCCGCTCATCTACTGGGGCAAGCCGAGCTGGTACATCGCCACCTCGACGCGCAAGGACGACCTGCTGGCGGCGAACCAGACCGTGGACTGGCACCCGGAGTACATCAAAGACGGTCGCTTCGGGGAGTGGCTGGAGAACAACGTCGACTGGGCCCTGTCGCGCGACCGGTACTGGGGGACGCCGCTGCCGATCTGGCGCTGCGGGCGCGGGCACATACGCTGCGTCGGGTCGCTCTCCGAATTGTCGGACCTGTGCGGGCTGGACGTGACGCGCATCGACCCGCACCGGCCGACCATCGACGACGTGACGTTCGCCTGTGGGACGTGTGCGGCCGACGTCGGGCCGGTCGACGAGGTGGACGAGCTGTCGGTCTGCCGCCGGGTCGAGCCGGTGATCGACGCCTGGTTCGACTCCGGCTCCATGCCGGCCGCCCAGGTCGGCTACCCGCACGTCCCGGGATCGGCGGAGGCCTTCACGTTCCCGGCCGACTTCATCTCGGAGGCGATCGACCAGACCAGGGGCTGGTTCTACTCGTTGCTCGCCATCAACACGCTTGTCTTCGGCGAGAGCCCGTACCGCCACGTCGTCTGCCTCGGGCACATCGTCGACGCCGACGGCCGCAAGATGTCCAAGTCGCTCGGCAACATCATCGACCCCTGGTCGATCCTCGACTCCCGCGGCGCCGACGCCATGCGCTGGTGGATGTTCAGCCAGGGCTCGCCGTGGACACCCACGCGGGCGACCCTCGGTGCCATCGACACCGCCCTGCGGGACATGCTCCTCACGCTGTGGAACACGTTCAGCTTCTTCACGACGTACGCGTCGCTGAACGAGTTCGACCCTGCCGATGTGGCGATCCCTGCGGCCGTCGACCGGGGGCCGCTCGACCGCTGGATCTTGTCCCGCCTGGCCAGCACCACGGCCGCCGTGACCGTGGCGCTCACGACGTACGAGCCGCTGACGGCGGCGACCGCGCTGTCCGACCTCGTCGACGACCTCTCCAACTGGTACGTCCGGCGCAGCCGCCGCCGCTTCTGGCGCACCGACCCCGACGCGCCCGCCGGCGACACCCTGGCGGCGCAGGCGACGTTGCACACCACGCTGACGACCTTGTCGCTGTTGTTGGCGCCGCTGTGCCCGTTCGTGTCGGACACCATGTGGCGCCAACTGACGGGGGCCGGCGAGGTCGAGTCGGTGCACCTGGCCGACTGGCCGGGGGCCGAGGTCGCCGGCGTTGCTCCTGATCCGCTGCTCGAGGCGCAGATGGGGCTGGCCCGCCGGCTCACGTCGCTGGGCCGGGCCGCCCGCAGCGAGGCTTCGGTCAAGGTGCGCCAGCCGCTCAAGCGGGCACTGGTCTTCCTCCCGGCCGACGCGCCGGAGATCCTGCGGGACATTGTGGCCGAGGAGCTCAACGTGGACGAGATCGACACCGCCGAGGAGCTGAGCGAGGTGCTCCAGTTCGAGCTGGTCGCGAACTTCCGCACCCTCGGGCCCCGCCTGGGTGACCTGGTGAAGGAATTGAAGCCCGCGCTGGCCGCACTGGACGGCGCCGCCGCCGCCGCCGCGCTCGAAGAGGGACGCTCGGTCACGGTGGCCTTGGGCGGTCAGTCGGTCGAGCTGTCGAGCGACGACCTGACGCTGCGCGTCCGGGGCCAGCAGGGCTTCGCCGTCTCCCGCGAGGGGGGCGAGGTGGTCGCGCTGGACCTCAACCTCGACGAGGGGCTGCGCAAGCGAGGCCTGTCCCGTGACGTGGTGCGGCTCGTGCAGGACCTGCGCAAGGCCAGCGGCCTCGAGGTCTCCGACCGCATACGCCTCCACGTGGTGGGGCTCGATCCCATCGCCGAGTTCTTTGACTTCATCGCCCGCGAAGTGCTGGCGGTGGAGATCGTCGCCGGGCCCGGTGAGGGGGAGGGGACCCTGCTCGACCTCGACGACGAGCTGCTCAGCGAGCCGGTACGGGTGTGGCTCGAGCGGGTCGATCCGGACTGACGACCTTTGGTCGCGGGTTCAAAGGCGCCGAATCGGGGTCCGGCCGACGAGTTCGAATGTGCGCCTCTGCCCGAACACGCCTCCGGTGGCGCGGAGGTCGGTGCAGCACGCACATCTGAGGCCGGGGGCCGCGACCCGGCGGGCCTGCCGTGCCGCCGTTCCCGGCAGGCCGGAACCCGATGGCCGATCGCCCATTCCTGGCTGTCGTCCTCTCCGTGGTCAACTGCCGCGGCTCAGCCGTTCCCGTTCCCGTTCCCATGCCCGTGCCCGTGCCCGTGCCCGGCCCCTGGGCCGGCCCCCGCCCCGGCCCCGGGCACTGTCCCAACGGGCTGCGTGGTGGGGGGAGCGGCGGCAGCACGCAGGCCGATCGCCGTGGCAACCGCCGAGAGGTCGCTCTGGAGCGTGGCTCCCTCGGCCTGGGTGATCTTGCCGCTCTGCACGCCGTCGGCGATCGCCATGGCGGCTTGTTGCAGATCGTTCGCAGCTTGATTGGCGTTTCCCGCCGCCTCGTCGGCGACTGCCTGCTCCGCCGGGTCGGAGATCGACCGGCCGATTCCCGAGTCGAGGGAGCCCGCTGATTCCCCAGAGGCGACGTCTCTCACCAGCGCAGCAAGTGCCGTCGGCCCACTGGGAAGCGTCGTGGTCGTCGTCGTTGCGGTCGTCGTGGTCGTCGACGTTGCCGGAGGCCGCGTCTTCGAAGTGGTCGCGTCGACGGCGCTCGGAGTGCGTGGTGCTTTGGGGCTCGACCCGAGAGCCAGGATCAGCCCGACGCACAGCGCCGCCAGCACGACCGCCCCCACGACGGCCAGACGCCAGCGCCGGTTGCGCGGCGTTCCGGGGACACGCGGCGGCGACGTGCGGGTGTCGTCTGCACCTATCCCTGAGCCTGATCCCGAGCCGAGGACCGCCGTGTCGACTGCCCCGGGAGCCAATGCCGTCAAGTCGTTGGGCACTGTGGGATCCATGCGATCGGTGACCGGGGACAGGGAGCGCGCCCAGGGCGTGCGAAACGGCATCGTACGCAGGAGCGCAGCTACCTCATCGCCCCCGAGGCGTTGGTCGGGTCGGTGATCGAGCATCCCACTGAGGAGCAGCTTCCACGGGACCGGGAGATCGGCGGGGAGCGGAACCGGTCCGGCCAGCCGGCGGGCCACGACCTCGCTCGGCGAGCCTTCATAGGTGCGGTGGCCGGTCAGGCATTCGAGCAGGACCATCCCGAGGGACCAGATGTCCGCACCGGGCCCAACTTGATGGTCTTCGAGTTGTTCAGGCGCCATGTAGGCCGCCGTGCCGAGCGTGGTCCCCGCCACCGTGAGCGTTGAGGCGTCGAGGAGCCGGGCGATGCCGAAGTCTCCGAGGCGGGCCTCCCCGTCGGCCGTCATCAAGATGTTGGAGGGTTTCACGTCGCGGTGGACGATCGCGTGGTCGTGGACGGACGCCAGGGCCTCAGCCAAGGTGGCGCCGATGGCCGCCGTGCGCTCCGGGCTGAGCGACCCCTGGCGCAGCGCAGCGGCGAGCGTCGATCCATCAATGAGCTCCATGACCAGATACGCCTTCGAGTCGGTCGATCCGGTGTCGAGCAGGCGCACGAGACCAGGGTGTTCGACCAGTTCGAGGGCCCGTGCTTCCTGTGCCATGCGACGAGCGAGGTCGGGATCGCCCGAGCGGACAACCTTGACGGCAACGGCTCTGCCGGTGAGCTCGTCCACCGCCTCAAAGACCTCAGACATGGCACCCTGGCCAAGCAGGCGACCCATGCAGTATCGCCCGCCGAGGATCTCAGTAATAGGAGCCATCCTCGATCGTCAATGGCCGCTGATCAAGCCGTCCCAGGACCAATGGGGGATGGGCAGGCCTTCTGGCACGTCGTCCTCGGAGTCGTGGTACTGCGCCATGGTGGTCGTCGTCGCCCAACTGAAGTAGTCATGGAGCACCTGACGGAGCCGTTCGTCACGATCCAAGCCGGCATCGGCGAGCGCCGAATCGAAGCACACGATCGCCCGATGATCCATCTCCTCATGAGGGCCATTGCCGCTGTGCATCCTCACGACAGAGGTCTCGTCTCCGACGAGTTCGGAGTACCTCGCGGGGCCACCCAAGGCCTCGATCCAGTACGCAGCCAGCCGTTCGGTGTGCTCAGGATGGTACCCATGACTGAACGCGTGGCTCACGACCTCGTCGGCCAGCACCCTGGCGTGCCAGGCATGCGCCAACGTCAAGAATCCCTCGTCACCTCCGGCGGCCTCATAGACCGATTGCACGGGGTCCAGGATGCCATGCCCCAGTACTCTGCGGACCCAAGCGCCCGGAGCCCGCGAGTTGTTGCCCTGCGAGAGGGAAGCGGAAGTCCGGCACCGTGTGGCGTCGTGGCCGACCCGAGGGTGCGGAAGACGTCGCGCCATCTTCCCGGGCGGCTCAGGTGATCACGACCGTTGCCGCCAGCGCCATCCGATGGTCCTTCGACCACGGGGGGCCCAACGTCGCCCGCGGCCCGTGCAGCACCTCTTCCGCTCGCTCACCCAGCAAGCGGGTTGCTTCGTCTTCAACGGTTCTTGCGTCGTAGAGGTGAACCGCCCAGCCGCGTCCGTATGCGAGTTCGGCCAACACCTGGCAGTACATGACGGAGTCGGCACGGCTCTCGTATGGAACGCGACGTTGGACGGCGATGTCCTCAGGGAAATCGGCCGGCCACGCCCGTAGCGACATCGAGCGGATTGGTTCGGGCGACGCGCCCGCAAGCTCGTCGAGTGCCACCGAGGTCGCGCGGCGGACCGACGCTCGCACGTCGGCCACCAATGCAGCGAGAGCGGTATCCTCAAGAGGCTCCGCCGATCGGTGGAGGAGGTGTGGGCCGCCCACGTGGTGGATCGGTGCCGCCGGCATACCGGGTTCGACCAACTCGATTCTCCGACGGTCCACGACCTTGTGGTCAGCCGAAGCGATGACGGCCACCGCCCAGCCGAAGTGATGGGCGACGCCGAGACGCACGCCGTCGATTCTGCCCCAGCCGGACCACCCGAAGAGTGCTCCCCGTTCGTCATTACCGCATCCTCTTCAGGCGCGCAGGAGGAGGTCATCGACGATGAGCGTGGCGGCGGCCGGGCAGGCCTTGGTGAACCCGAGGAACGGTCCGAAGTCTCTCGTCGCCGCAAAGCCGGTCACATACAGACCGTGGACGCTTGACTGGAACGCCGCGTCGAGCACAGGGAAACCGTCGATCAGATCAATTTCGTCGGCCACACCGCCGAGGAATGGCACGTTGGGCAGGTTGGCCGTGTAACCGGTCGCGAAGACGACGCGGTCGACGACGAGACGTTCACCATTCGACAACTCAGCGACCGCGCCTCGAGTGCCTTCGTTGATGTCGATCACAGATGTGCCCGGCCAACGATGGAACCGGTCACCGGCGAGGCGTGGGATGAGCCACCACTCCAGCGTCAGGCGGCCGGCCTCCCAGAACTGCCGGGTGATCCGCTCACGCTCGGAATGGGACAGGGCCCGCCACCATCCACGCACGGCGAGCATGGAGTCCACGTAGTCATCGACGAACTTCCAGCTGACGCGCTCAAACCGGGGGACATCGTGTCGGTGCACGATGTCGATCCGCTCGGCGCCCTGTTCACCGATCAGGGCCGCCCATTCATATGCGCTCTGACGGCCGCCCACGATCAGCACGCGTGCGCCTCGCAGAGCTTCGAAGTCCACGAGATCACACGTATGGGCGCCAACTCGCGGTGACAGTGAGTCGGCCCACCGCGGGAGCTGTTGGAAGTGACGGATCCCCGGGGCGGCGACCACCGTTTCGGCGGTGATTCGTTCACCGCTATCAAGGTGCACTTCGAAATCCGTGCCCTTGCGGGTGAGTTGGGTGACGAAATTCTCCCGGACGACGATGCCCTTGTTGGACTGGAACCAGGTGGCGTAGTCGAGGAACACGCTGACGGGTATCGGGTCGACATCGCGAAGGGCAATCTCTTGGTCCCGGAGAAACGCCTCGAACGTGTGGACGCCAGCCGCATCGAGATGCCAATCGGGGCCCGATCGTAGGAACATGCCCTGGGGCATGTGCTCCCTCCAGAAGGCCATGGGCCCACCGACGACGATTGTCTCGATACCACGCTCACATGCTCGAGCGGCCGTCGCCACGCCATATGGTCCGGCGCCGATCACCAGAAGCGCTGCATTGTCCATTCTCGTCCTTGCGTGCCGAGGTCGAACTCAGGTGGAGAAGGTACACCGGCGGTTGTTCCCGACCACGGGGCGGTCGCCAGGTCGAAGTCGTCGGGCCATTGCTGCGTTCCCGGGTGGTTCGCTGCGTATCGCCGGTGCGGGTGATCTGCTGATCCGTACGACGGCGAGGGCTTCGCCGCTGGTCGGCCTGAGATCGGAGGAGGTGCCGCGTCAGCAGCCGGCGTCGAGCACTTTCAGCAGCGCCACCTCCAGCGCGGCGCGGTCGCCGCTGCTCAGGTGCGCCACCAGGTGGCGGTCGATCCCGTCGATGTGGGCGGCGACGGCCCGGTCGAGTACCGCCTTGCCTTCCGGGGTAAGGACCACATAGATGCTGCGCCGATCGCTCGGACAGTTCTGCCGAGCCACCAGTCCCGCCTCGACCATGCGGTCGACCAGACGGGTGACACCCCCGGTGGTCAACGCGACGTCGGCGCTGAGCTTGCTCATCGTCAGGCGGTTCTCGGGTGCGCCCCCGACATGGATGAGGACGTCGAAGAAGACCAACGGGATCCCGACGTTCTGCTCGAGCTCACGACCGAGGCTGTCGGTCAACCGGCGGTGCGTGCGGACAATGAGGCCCATGAGGCGGATGCGGTCGTCGTCGATCTGGCCGAGGACCCCGCAGGTGCCGGCGCCCTCCTCGGCGGCGTCGGGGCGCAACCCTTCCCCGGGTTGGTCACTACCGCCGTTCGCCTCGAATATCGCCGTTCCCATGTCGCTTTCCTCAGTCTCCCCGAAACCAACTGCGAATCCCAGTATATCTGATTGACAAGTATCTGTGTAGTCAGATATAGTACGGGCAACGATTTCTTCGTCAATGAAGGAGAGCCCAAAATGAGCACAACCACCAATACCGCCACCCTCCCCAAGGTGGGGACCTACGCAATCGACCCGGCCCACACCGACGTCGGCTTCGTGGCCCGCCACCTGGTCGGCACGAAGGTACGAGGACGCTTCACCGACGTCGAGGGCAGCTTCACCGTGGCCGAGAATCCCGAGGACTCGACCCTCCAGGCCACCGTCCAGGCCGAGAGCATCTTCACCGGCCAGGTCCAGCGGGACGAGCACCTTCGTACCAACGACTTCCTGGACGTGCCCAACCACCCGACCCTGACCCTGGTCAGCACGGGGATCCGCCGGGTCGACGACACCAATTGGGTGCTGACCGTCGACCTGACCATCCGGGGCGTCACGAAGTCGGTCGACTTCGACCTCGAGTTCCTCGGGGAAGGCGCCTCCATGCAGGAAGGCAAGACCGTGGTCGCCTTCTCGGCCACCGGCACCATCGACCGCCGCGACTTCGGGGTCAGCTTCAACCACTCGCTGCTCGACGGCAGTGTCGTGGTGGGCAACAAGGTCGTGATCGAGATCGAGACCGAGGCCGCCCTCGTCGACTGACCTCATATGGCGGTTGCCGGCCCGGACCCCCCGAGTCCGGGCCGGCGCCGCTCTGTACGCTTCCCCGCCATGACGAGCCTGCGCGCCACGCCGGCCACCGGGCTCCGCTACACGGGACGGTCGACGGATCCGCACGTCCTGGCCGTCGACCTCGGCACCGGCGGGCCCAAGGTGGCCCTTTTGTCGGCCACCGGCCGGATCACCGCCCACGCCTTCCATGCGGTCGGAATTGATCTGACCGACGACGGGGGAGCCGAGCAGTCCCCGGAGGCGTGGTGGGACGCCATCGTGGCGTCGGCCCGCCAGGCGCTGGCCGACAGTGGCGTCGGGCCCGAGGACGTCGTCGGCATCGGGTGCACTGGGCAGTGGTCGGGCACCGTGCCCGTCGACGACAGCGGGTCGGCGATCGGTCCCGCCATCACCTGGATGGACTCCCGAGGCGCCCGCGCCGTGCGCGAGACGGTGCGTGGCGCGCTGAACGTGCAGGGCTACTCCGCCCCCAAGCTGGCGAAGTGGGTGCGGCGCACCGGCGGGATCCCGACGTTGTCGGGCAAGGACCCGGTAGGCCACATCCACTTCCTGCGCCAGCAGCGCGCCGACGTCTACGCGGCCGCGGCCGTGTTCCTCGAGCCGGTCGATTACCTCAACCTGCGCCTCACGGGATTGGCGCGGGCCTCGCACGACTCCATCACCCTGCACTGGGTCACCGACAACCGGGACATCGACGCCGTCTCATATGACGACTCGTTGATGGGCCTGGCCGGACTGGAGCGGGCCAAGTTGCCCGACCTGGTGCCGACGGGCAGCGTGCTGGGCGGCCTGACGTCCGCCGCCGCCGGCGAGCTCGGGCTGCTCCCGGGCACGCCCGTGGTGGCCGGAACCGGGGACCTGCACTCGGCCGCCGTCGGCTCGGGCGCCGTCGACGACTTCGACGGCCACCTCTACATCGGCACCTCGAGCTGGATCAGCTGCCATGTCCCCTTCAAGAAGACCGACCCGCTCACCAACATCGCCTCGATCCCCTCGGGTATCCCCGGCCGCTACCTGGTGGCCGACGAGCACGAGACGGGGGGCGCCTGCCTGACCTGGCTGCGCGACAACGTGCTCTTCCCCGACGACGCCCTGTCCACCGCCGGCCGGCCCGACAACGTCTTCGGCGTGCTCAACGACGTCGCCGCATCAGTCCCCGTGGGCTCGCACGGCGTCCTGTTCACGCCCTGGTTGAACGGCGAGCGATCCCCGGTCGACGACCACACCATCCGGGGTGGCTTCCACAACATGTCGCTGTCGTCCACCCGGGCCGACATGGTGCGTGCCGTCTTCGAGGGCGTGGCCCTCAACTCGGCCTGGCTGCTCGGGGCGGTGGAGAAGTACTGCAAGCGGCCCTTCGACACGCTGGCTTTCGTGGGCGGGGGCGCCAACTCGGACCTCTGGTCCCAGATGCACGCCGACGCCACCGGCCGCACCATCCGTCAGATCGCCGACCCCGTGCTGGCCAACGTGCGGGGGGCCGGACTGCTCACGCTCCTCGCCCTCGGCCACCTGCAGCTCGCCGACATACCGAAAACCGTCACCGTCAAGGCCACGTACGAGCCCGACCCGGGCGCCGGCGAGGTCTACGCCGCGCTGCTCAAGGAGTTCGTCAACCTCTACGAGAAGACGAAGGCCATCCACAAGCGGCTCAACGGCCGGCGGCTACAGCCGCTGACGAGCGGCTGAGGCGCATCAGCCTCGCCGCCGCCCCACGCGCCCCCGACTACGCCCGTCGCCCTTCGTCACGATCAGCGCCAGCGACGTCGTCACGTAGCCGGCCAGCTCCGTCCGCAGGTGTACGTCCGAATACGGTGGCACGTCGATGTGCAGATCCTCCGGGGTCGTACCCAGCGTGTAGTCCATGTCGATGTCATGGCCGGCCTTCCGCAGGCGTTGCACCAATGCCTCGATGTCCCGCTTCCGGTAGAAGACCGTCCCGCCCGCCTCGACCGTCGCCGAGTTCGACGACACCAGGTACTCCGTCGTGTGCACCGCCACTCCCCCCGGCCCCAGGCAGTCCATCTGCGCGACCACGAAGTCCGTCCCTGCGCCCAGGGTCCCGAGATGCTCGAGCGCGCACGACGACCACGCAAAGTCGAACCCGCGCAGGTCCGCAGGAATGGCGGTCATGTCGACGGGGCGGTAGGAGACCCGCCGCTCGAACTCCGCCACGTCACACAGCCCGAACCCGTTCAGATCCCCCACGCCGCCGGCCCACTCGACGGCGGAGTCCGTCCAGCCGGTGGCCACGGCCGACTCGTGCGGCTGGTCGGTGGCCACGACCTCACAGCCGGCGTCGGCGAAGAGCGCCACCAGCGGCTCCTGCCCCACCCCGAACCCGAGCCCGGTGCGCCCGGCGGCGAGCATGCCCCGCTCCCGCAACGCCTCGGCGATGAAGAGCCACTCCCACATCTTGCGGTGCAGCATCACCTCGCGGGCATCGTCGCCGGCCGCCCACATCGGCCGCAGCCGCTCGGCCCAGGCCCGCAGAGCCGGCGAGCGCAACGATTCGGCCGAGCACAATTGCGAACGCAGCATGACCGGGCGACCTTACCGGGGTGTCCGCCTCGCACCACTGCCGGACCCCTCCCGGAGGCGACCGCCGGCTATATCCGCTCGAAGTTCCGGGCCAGCTCCCAGTCCGTCACGTGGCGGTTGCTCGCCAGCCACTCCTGCTCGGCCGTGTTGAGGAGATGGTGGTGCACGTCGGGCCCGAACGCCTCGAGTGCCACGGCCGAGCCGCGCAGCTCGGCGATGGCCTCGACGAGCGTCGAGGGGATGCGCGGCACGTCGGTCGCCTCGTACGCGTTGCGCGGGTAGGGGTCGCCCGGATCGAGCTCGTGGTCGATGCCGTAGAGGCCTGCCGCGATGGAGGCCGCCAGCACGAGATACGGGTTCACGTCCGCCCCCGGGATCCTCGACTCCACCCTGCGCCCCGCGCCGTGCCCGACGAGCCGGAAGCCGCAGGTGCGGTTGTCCTCTCCGTACACCGCTGCGGTAGGGGCCCAGCTCCCCGGTACGTAGCGCCGGTAGGAGTTGACGGTGGGCGCGGCCAGCCACGCCAGCTCACGCGCGGCGTGCAGCTGGCCGGCCAGGAAGCGGCGGCCCAGCGTCGACAGGCCGCTCGGGTGCGACCCCGATCCCGACTCGTCGGCGGCCATGAGCGGGTCGCCGCTCTCCGCGTCCCAGAGGCTGGTGTGGACGTGGCACGACGAGCCCACGTCGTCCATCGTCCACTTCGCCATGAACGTCGTCGCCCGTCCTTCCTGCGCGGCGATCTCCTTGATGCCGTTCTTGAACACAAGATGGCGGTCGGCTGTGACAAGCGCCTCGTCGTAGGTGACGTTCACCTCGTGCTGCCCCCGCCCCGCCTCTCCCTTGGAGAATTCGACCGGGATGCCGGCGGCGCACATCTCATTCCTGATTCGACGTAGGACGTACTCCTCGCGTGTCGTCTGGAGCAGCTGGTAGTCCTCGATCGTGGACGTGTGCGGCGTGAGGCCCTTCCACCCCTTGGTGTCCGCCTCCTCGTAGGAGTCCTTGAAGAGGAAGAACTCGAGCTCGGTCGCGCTGCACACCCGCAGCCCGCGCTCGGCCGCCCGCTCCAGCTGGCGCCGCAGGATCTGGCGGGGCGACACCTCGACCGGCGCCCCGTCCTCGTCGGTCAGGTCGCAGATGACGAGCGCCGTCCCCTCGAGCCAAGGGATGAGGCGGGACGTGGCGTAGTCGGGTCGGCAGACGAAATCGCCGTAGCCGGTGTCCCAGTTGGTGAAGAGGTATCCCGGCAGGGGGTTCATGTCGACATCCACCGCCAGCAGGTAGTCGCAGGCCTCGATCCCGTGCTCGGCCACGTGCGACCTGAAGAAGTCCGCCGTCACCCGCTTCCCCACGGGGCGGCCGTGCATGTCGGGGAAGGCCACCACGACGGTGTCGACCGACCCGTCGGCGATGGCGGCGTCAATCAGCTCACGACCTGGTCCGGTCATGCGCCCTGTCTACCGCACGGCGGGGGAGCGGTCAGCCCGTCGGTACGCTGGGCCGGTGATCCCGCTCGTCGGCGTCTCGACCTATGTGGCCGACGTGGCCTGGGGTTCGTGGGAGCGTCGGGCCGCCGTCCTGCCCGAGTCCTACTTCGAGCTGGTTGCCGCCGCGGGCGGGCGACCCCTGCTCCTGCCACCCGCCAGCACCGCCCCCGGCGGCCCCGGGGCGGGCGCGGCCGAGGTCGTCGCCGTCCTCGACGGCCTGGTCCTGACCGGTGGGGGAGACGTGGACCCTGCCGCCTACGGGGAGTCGCCCGACCCCGAGGTGGGCGGGGTCGACGTGAACCGGGACGCCAGTGAGCGCGCCCTCCTCGCGGCCGCGCTCGAGGCCGACATCCCGGTGCTGGCCATCTGCCGGGGCTGCCAGGTGCTCAATGTCCACCTGGGCGGCACCCTGCACCAGCACCTGCCCGAGGTGGTCGGGAACACCGACCACCGCCGCGCCCCCATGGTCTTCGAGGACGTCGACGTGGCGACGGTGCCGGACACCATGGCCGCCGACGTCTTCGGCGCGGCGACCACGGTGCGCTGCTCGCATCACCAGGCCATCCGCGACCTCGGGCGCGGCCTGGTCATCACGGCCCGCGCCGGCGACGGTGTCGTGGAGGCGGTGGAGCTGCCGTCCGCCCGTTTCGTCCTCGCGGTCCAGTGGCACCCCGAGGAAGGCATGGATCGACGGCCGTTCGACGCCCTGGTCCGGGCAGCTCGGGACTACATGGAAGAGCGGTCGGAACCCGCCGACGCCCCCGCCTGACCGCCGACGCCCCTGACCGCCACCGCCACCGCCACCGCCACCGCCACCGCCATCGTCACCGCCTGACGCCACCGCCGATTCCCCCGCCTGACCGCACCGCCTGACCGGCCGTACCGCACCCCCCATATGAGATCGCCACCGCTCCCTCCGGCCTCGCCGGGTAAGGTGCCGCCATGGCCGACAGTGGTGCGCGCAAGGTCGTCAAGCCGGTGGCTGCCGCCGTGGTGACACTGGGGACGATCGCCAGCATCTGGTGGTTCGCACTCAAGCCCCGCCGCAAGGCCAAGGGCGACGGCGGGATCACGACCACGATCGAGCAGGAGTAGGCCCCAGGCCCTCCACCAGCGCCGGCAGGCACTCGCTGATGGAGCCCTGCACGACGACGTCGGCCAGGGAGTCCATCTCGGTCGGTCCGCCGTTGACGATGATCGCGATGGCACCGTGCCGTATGGCGACCGGCACCAGCCCGGCGGCGGGGAAGACGGCCAGTGTCGAGCCCACGGCCAGTAGCAGGTCGCACGTCGAGGCCGCCCCCTCGGCCCGGAACAGGTCCTCGGCTACGAGGCTCTGGCCGAAGCTGATGGTGGCTGATTTCAGGATCCCACCGCAGACGTCCCCGCCGTCGACCACCGCCGTACAGGCCGGGTCCGCTTCGCCGGCCCGCACCCGGTCGTGTACCGGCTCGGCCGGCTGACGGTCACCGCAACGCAGGCACATCACCTCGAGCGACGTGCCGTGGATCTCGACGATCCGGTCGGGGTCAGTCCCGGCCTTCTGGTGCAGCCCGTCGATGTTCTGCGTCACCAGCAGGTCCAGCCGACCGCTGCGCTCCAAGTCGACGAGGGCCCGGTGTCCCGCGTTCGGCGCCGCCGACCACAGCGATGAGGTCAGGCGGTTCTGCCACGACCGAGCCCGCAGGGAGGGATCCGAGACATAGGCCTGGAGCGTCGCCATCTTCTCGGCCTCGGGGTTCTTCGTCCACACGCCCTGCGGTCCGCGGAAGTCGGCGATCCCCGAGTCCGTGGAGATCCCCGCCCCCGTGAGCACCACCACCCGCCGCGCCTGCTCGAGCAGGGACCGGGCCCGCCCGATCCCGCCCCCGACTCCGTCAGTCATCCCCATCGGGGCCATGGTGACACGGCCGCCGGCACGTATCCTGCTCCGGTGCCCGGGGACGTCCCAACCGTGGAGCTGCTGCACGCGGCCGACGCCGAAGTGCGCCAGCGCCGAGCGGCCGGCGCGCTGCTGGCCCGGGGCTGCACCCGGGGCGACCGGGTCGCCTTCGCGCTGGGCTCGTCGGCCGACCTCATATGTGCGGTGCTGGGCGCCGCCCGCATCGGCCTGATCCCGGTCATGCTCAACGCCACGCTGACCCCGGCCGAGCGCGACGTCCTCGTCGCCGATGCCCGCCCGACCGTCAGCGTCTTCACCCAGCGCGATCTGGCCCAGCTCGCCGCCGAGGGCAGCGGCAACCCAGTCGACCTGGCGCCCCATCCGCTCACCCGCCCCATGCACTACACGTCCGGCACGACCGGACGGCCCAAGGGCGTGACGACGGGGCTGTGGGACGAAAAAACGGCGCGTGAGGTCTTCGAGGACGAGACCGCCGTCTGGCACTTCGACCGCAATGACCTGCACATGGTCTGCTCGCCGATGTACCACGCGGTCTCCGTTCGCTTCGCCGGCTGCACCCTGCTGGCGGGCGGGTCGGTCGCCATCCTCAGCCGCTTCGACGCCGCCACCGCCCTCCAGACGCTGCGCCAGCACCGCCCGACCACCACCTTCCTCGTCCCGACCCACCTGCAGCGCCTCCTCCAACAGCCCGACCTCGGCCCCGACGAGCAGTTCGACTCCCTGCGCCTCCTGGCCCACGCCGGCGCACCGTGCCCCGAGTCGGTCAAGCGCGCCACCATGGCCCGCACCCGGCGGGACACCGTCTGGGAGTTCTACGGCTCGACCGAGGCCCAGTTCACGGTGTGCGCGCCCTGGGACTGGCTCGAGCGCTCCGGCACCGTCGGCCGGGCCCGCCCCGGTCGGCGCCTCGACATCGTCCCCGTCACCCAATCAGATGAGGTCGGCGGGACCATCTGGTGCACCATGCCGGACTCCGCCCGCTTCAGTTATTGGGACGACCCCGCCGCCACGGCCGCCGCCTGGCGCGGGTCGTCGTGCACGGTCGGCGACCTCGGCCGCCTCGATCCGGACGACTTCCTCTACCTGACCGGCCGGCGCCACGACCTCATCATCAGCGGCGGCGTCAACGTCTACCCCGCCGAGATCGAGAACGTCCTGGCCGCCGTCGACGGCATCGCCGAGGTGGCCGTCTTCGGCCTTCCCGACGACCAATGGGGCCAGCGGGTCTGCGCGGCATACGTTCCCGCCAGCCGCGCCGACCGATCGTCCGCCGAGGAGGCCCTGCGGGCCGCCGCCTCGGCCCGCCTCGCCCCGTACAAGCGGCCCAAGACCTACGTTGCCGCCACGGACCTGCCCCACACGGCCACCGGGAAGCTCATGCGACGGGCGGTCCCCGAGCATCTCGGATTTCTCGGCGGATCAGGGGCCAGCGGCGGGTAAGACTTCTTCCATGCCCTTCGCCACCATCAACCCAGCCACCGGAAAGACGGAGAAGGAGTTCCCGGCCCACACGCCGGCGGAGGTCGACGCCATCCTCGATCGCGCCATGGCCGCCTTCGCCGAATACCGCACGACCACCTACGCCGAGCGGTCCCGCCACCTGCTGACCGCGGCGGAGTTGCTCGAGGGTGAAGTTCCGGATGTGGCGCGCATCCTCACGACCGAGATGGGCAAGACGTTCGCCGCGGCCAAGGCCGAGGTGTCCAAGTGCGCGGTCGGGCTGCGCTGGTTCGCCGACAACGCCGAGGAGCTGCTGGCCGACGAGCCGATCGCCACCACGGGGTCACGGTCCTACGTGCACTACCAGCCCCTGGGCGCGGTGCTGGCCATCATGCCGTGGAACTTCCCCATGTGGCAGGTGATCCGCTTCGCCGCGCCGGCGTTGATGGTGGGCAACGTCGGCCTGCTGAAGCACGCGTCGAACGTCCCCCAGACGGCGCTGGCCATCGAGGACCTGTTCCGCCGGGCCGGGCTGCCCGAGGGCGTCTTCACCAATCTGTTCGTGCCGTCGAGCGAGATCGCCGCACTCGTGCACGACCCGCGCATCGCCGCGGTGACGCTGACCGGCAGCGAGCCGGCCGGCATGTCCGTGGCCGCCGCCGCCGGTGACGCCCTCAAGAAGACCGTGCTCGAGCTGGGCGGCTCCGACCCCTTCATCGTGCTCCCCAGCGCCGACCTGAATGCGGCCGTGCGCACCGCCGTCACCGCCCGGGTGCAGAACAACGGCCAGTCGTGCATCGCGGCCAAGCGCTTCATCGTCGTCGACGGAGTAGCCGACGAGTTCGAGTCCCGCTTCATCGAGGCCATGAGCGCGCTGGTCGTGGGGGATCCCTTCGACCCCGCCACCAACGTGGGCCCGATCGTCAGTGAGGCCCAGCGGGACGAGCTGGTCGGCCAGGTGGAGGAGGCCGTGCGCCAGGGCGCCGTCGTGCACACCGGCGCGCCGCTGCCCGACGGCGACGGGTGGTGGTTCGCCCCGACGGTGCTCTCGGGCATCACCACGGACATGGACGTGGCCCGCGAGGAGATCTTCGGTCCCGTGGCCATGGTGATACGAGTTCCCGACCTCGCCGCGGCGATCGAGGCGGCCAACGCCACCCCCTTCGGGCTCGGTTCGAGCGTGTGGGGCGCCGACGAGGCCGACATCGCGCGGTGCGTCGAGGGGATCGAGGCCGGGGCCGTCTTCGTCAACGCGATGGTGGCCTCCATGCCCGAGCTGCCCTTCGGCGGCATCAAGCGGTCGGGCTACGGGCGCGAGCTGTCGGAGCTCGGCCTCAAGGAGTTCACCAACCCCAAGACCGTCTACATCGCGTGATCACCTACCTCGACTACGCCGCCACCGCCCCGTTGCGCCCCGAGGTGGCTGCGGCCATGGCCGAGGTGCACGACGTCCTGCTCGGGAACCCGACGGGCAGCCACCCGCCGGCCCAGCGGGCGCGGCGCCTGCTCGAGGAGGCCCGTGACGAGGTGGCCGCGTTCCTCGGCCGCGAGCCCGGCGACGTCGTCTTCACCTCCGGGGGCACCGAGGGCGCCAACCTGGCCGTCCTCGGGCCGGCCGAGGCGGCCCGGCGGGAGCGGGGCGAGGCGGTCGTGCTGTGCAGTGCGGTCGAGCACCCCGCCGTACGCGAGTCGGCCCGCGCCGCGGCGAAGGCGGGCATCGACGTGCGCGAGCTCCCGGTGGACACCCACGGAATCGTCGAACCGGACGCGCTGGCCCGGACGCTGTCCTCGCGCGTCACGGTCGTGGCGGTCATGACGGCCAACAACGAGACCGGGGTCATCCAGCCCCTCCACGACATCGTCGAGGCGGTGCGCCGGCGCGCCCCCACGTGTGCGTGTTCACGGACGCCGTGCAGGCGGCGCCCTACCTCGATCTGGCCGAGGCCACGGCGGGCGCCGACCTCGTCTCGGTGAGCGCGCACAAGGTCGGGGGTCCGGTCGGTGTCGGAGCACTGACGGTGAACGGTCGCGTCGTGTTGGAGCCGCGCCAGTACGGCGGCGGGCAGGAGCGCGAGCGGCGGAGCGGGACACCGGACGTGGCTGGCGCGGTGGGTCTGGCCGCCGCGCTGCGCCTGGTGTCGGCCGAGCGCGCCGCGGCGGTGCCCCGCATCGAGGCGCTCCGGGACCGGCTCGCCGACGGGCTGCTGGCTTCGATCGAGGGAGCGCACCGCACCGTGAAGCCGGCGCCGCACGGGGTCGCCGTCCTCCCGGGGCACCTGCACCTGTGCGTGCCGGGGGTCGAGCGGGAGGAGGTGCTGGTCGCGCTCGGAGAGGAAGGCGTGTGCGTCTCCGGCGGGTCGTCGTGCGCCAGCGGTGCGCTCGAGCCGAGCCACGTCCTCGCCGCCATGGGCGTCGCCCCCGAGCTGGCGGCGGGTGCCCTCCGCCTCACGCTGGGACCTGGCACCTCGGATGCAGACATCGACCGCGCCCTCGCCGTCGTGCCCGCCACCCTCACCGCACTGCGCCGGCGGAGTTGACTCCCGGTGGCACACTGGACCCCATGCGGGTGCTCGTGGCCATGTCGGGAGGCGTCGACTCCTCGGTTGCGGCGGCGCTCCTGGTCGAGCAGGGCCACGAGGTGGTCGGCGCCACGCTCAAGCTGTGGGGCGGCCCGTCGGACTCTGGGTGCTGCTCGGTCGCCGACGTCGAGGACGCCCGCCGGGTGGCCCAGCAGCTCGGCATCACCCACCACGTCTTCAACCTGACCGAGGAGTTCGACCGCAACGTCGTCGCGCCGTACGTCGGTGAGCACGCGCGGGGGCGGACGCCGAACCCGTGCATCGAGTGCAACCGCTCCATGAAGTTCGACCGCCTGCTGCACCGGGCCGACCGGCTCGGCTTCCACCGCCTGGCGACCGGCCACCATGCCCGGGTCAGCCGCCACGGGGGGATGCGCCTGCGCCGCGGCGCCGACCAGGCCAAGGACCAGTCCTACGTGCTCTCGATGCTCGGGCAGGACGCGCTGTCCCGTGTCCTCTTCCCCGTGGGCGAGATGACCAAGGACACGGTGCGGGCCCACGCCCGCCGTCTCGGCCTCCGCACGGCGGCGAAGCCCGACAGCCAGGACGTCTGCTTCATCGGCAGTGCGGAGGGCCGCGAGGGGTTCTTGTCCCGGCGGGTCGAGCTGCATCCCGCCGCGCTGGTGGATGGCGAAGGCCGCCCGGCCGGCTCCGTCGAAGCAGTCGAGCTCGTGACGGTGGGCCAGCGGCGCGGCATGGGCCACGGCAGCGACGGGAAGCGGCGCTACGTGACGCACGTCGACGTCGCGGGGCGACGGGTGACGGTCGGCAGCGCGGCCGAGGCGCTGCGCTCGTCGGTGCTGCTCGCCGGGCCCTCGCTGACGTGGGTCGACCAGCCGCTCGCCGCCGGCTCCCGGGCGGTCGCACAGGTCAGCGCCCACGGGCGCCCCGTGCCGTGCACCCTGGTGGAGCAGCCGGGTGCGGGCCTGGAGGTCCGCTTCGACGACCCGCAGCGCCCCGTCGCCCCGGGCCAGACGGTGGCTCTCTACGACGTGCTCGACCCCGACGCCGTCGTGGGCGCGGGCATCGCCGCGTAGTCGTGGCCGGGGCAAAGGGCCACGCAAAGGCGGCGGAGCGTGCCTCGGCGTTGCGCGCGCTGATCCTGCACCACAACGAGCTGTACCACACGCTCGACGCGCCCGAGATCCCCGACTCCGAGTACGACCTCCTCGTGGTGGAGCTGCGGCAGCTCGAGGCCGACTACCCGGCGCTCGCCACGCCGGACTCGCCCACGCAGGCCGTAGGGGCGGCGCCTTCGGGACTGTTCCAGGAGGTCCGTCACCGCGTCCCGATGATGAGCCTCGACAACGCGTTCGACGAGGACGAGCTGCGCGCCTGGGCGGAGCGGCTGCGGCGGCAGGCGTCCGAGCTCGACCTCGAGTCGCTGGCCTTCTCGTGCGAGCCCAAGGTTGACGGCGTCGCCATGTCGCTGACGTACGAGCGCGGGACGTTCGTGCAGGCGGCCACGCGTGGGGACGGTGTGACGGGTGAGGACGTGACGGCGAACGTGGCGACCGTCGGCGACGTGCCCAAGGAACTGGCCAAGGCGGGCGGGCCGTATCCAGGTCTGCTCGAGGTCCGGGGCGAGATCTACATGCCCGTGGCCCGGTTCGAGGCCATGAACAAGCGGCAAGCGGAGTTGGGGGAGCGCCTCTTCGTCAACCCGCGGAACTCGGCCGCCGGCGCGCTGCGCCAGAAGGACCCGGGCGTCACGGCGCAGCGGCCGCTGCACTTCTGGGCCTACGCCCTCGGCGCGGTGGACGGGGCGCCGGCCCGGACCAAGGGCAGCCGGAGCCGGTGGCCGGCGGCCACCCAGTCCGAGACGCTGGCGCAGCTGGCGTCGGCAGGCTTCCCGGTGAGCCCCGACGCCCGCCGGATTCTGGGGATGACCGCCGTGGTGGCGCGCTGCCACGAGCTGGCCGAGGAGCGCCACGACCTCGCCTACGAGATCGACGGCGTGGTCACCAAGGTCGACGAGCTGGCGTTGCACGACGTGCTCGGCGCCACCTCACGGGCGCCCCGCTGGGCCATCGCCTTCAAGTTCCCGCCCGAGGAGCGCACGACCCGGCTGCTCGACATCATGGTCTCCATCGGGCGCACCGGGCGGGCGACGCCGTTCGCCCGGCTGGAGCCGGTCTTCGTGGGCGGTTCGACGGTCGGCGTGGCGACGCTGCACAACGAGGACCAGGTGGCGGCCAAGGACGTGCGGCCGGGCGACCTCGTGATCGTGCGCAAGGCCGGCGACGTCATTCCAGAAGTCGTGGGCCCGGTGCGTGACGGGCCCGGTGTGCCGAAACGGCGCAAGCCCAAATGGGCCTTTCCCAAGTCGTGCCCGTCGTGTGGCGAACCGCTGGTCCGCCTGCCGGGGGAGAGCGACACCTACTGCACCAACATCGAGTGCCCGGCGCAGCGGGTGCAGCGGATCTCGCACTACGCGTCGCGGCCGGCGATGGACATAGAGGGGCTGGGCGAGGAGCGCGTGCTGCAGCTCGTCGGTGCCGGCCTGCTCACTGATGCCGCCGACCTCTACGATCTCACCAGCGAGCAACTCGTCACGTTGGAGCGGTTCGGCGCACTGTCGGCGGCCAACCTGGTGGCGGGCATCGACGCCTCGCGGGCGCAGCCGCTGAGCCGGCTGCTGGTGGCGCTGGGGATCCGCCACGTGGGGCCGACGGGCGCCCGGGCGGTGGCGCGCGCCTTTGGATCCCTGGAGGCGATCGAGGCGGCGACGGTGGAGGAGCTGGCGGCGGTCGACGGCGTCGGCGGCATCATCGCCGCCAGCCTGGCCGAGTTCCTCTCGGCGGACACCAACGTGGCCGTGCTGGGGCGGCTCCGGGCGGCCGGGGTGACGATGTCGGAGCCGGGGGCCGCCGGGACGTCGGGTGGCGGGGCCGGGGCGGCGGCCCTCCCCCAGACGCTGAAGGGCAAGACGGTGGTGGTCACCGGCGCCGTCCCGGAGTACACGCGCGAGGAGGCCGAGGAGGCGATCATGGCGCGGGGCGGCAAGTCACCCGGGAGCGTGTCGAAGAAGACCCTCGTCCTCGTGGTGGGTGAATCCCCGGGCGCCAGCAAGCTCAAGAAGGCCGAGGAGCTCGGCGTCCCGACCCTCGACGCGTCGTCGTTCCAGGTGCTGCTCGACACCGGTGATCTGCCCTCATGAGCACCACCGTTGCTGGTAGGGGGAGGTCCACCGGACGAGCGTCCGCGGTCAGTAGCCTGAGTTCGCCCCGATGCCCCTGATTTCAGACTCCATCGGCCGGGTCCTAGGGAAGCGGTACCGGCTGCTCTCCGCACTGGGCACCGGCGCTTCCGCCCACGTCTACCTGGCCGAGGACGTGTCGCTGCAACGCCACGTCGCGGTGAAGGTCCTCCAACCCGGGTTGGCCACCGACGAGGCGTTCCTGAAGCGCTTCCGGGCCGAGGCTCGATCGGTGGCGTCGTTGAACCACCCGCACGTCCTGCGTGTCTTCGACTGGGGCGAGGACGCGGACGGTCCGTACCTGGTGTTGGAGTATCTCGGCGGGGGCTCGCTGCGCGATCTGTTGGATCGCAACATCCGGCTGTCCTTGTCGCAGGCGGCCCAGTTGGGGACGGAGGTGGCGCAGGGGCTGGCCTACGCGCACCTGCGGGGACTGGTTCATAGGGATATAAAGCCCGCCAACCTGCTCTTCGATGAGGAGGGCAGGGTACGGGTGGCCGACTTCGGTGTGGCCCGCGCGCTGGCGGAGGCGGCGTGGACCGAGCCGGCGGGAGCGATGGTGGGGACGGCCCGTTACATTTCCCCCGAGGCGGCCGAAGGAAAGCCGGTCGACGGTCGGGCTGACGTGTACTCGCTGGCGTTGGTCTTGTACGAGGCCGTGACGGGGACGGTGCCGTTCGTGACGGACACGACCATGGGCACCCTGGCGGCTCGTCTCGGGCAGCCGCTGCCTCACGACGATGCCCTGGGTCCGCTCGACGACGTGCTGGCCCGTGCCGCTGCGCCCGAGGTCGCCTCCCGACTGGACGCCGCCGGGTTGGCGGCCCGGTTGGGTGCGCTGGCCGCAGCCTTGCCGACGCCGTCGGCGCTGCCGTTGGTGACGCCCCACCTGGAGGACTCCGCTCCTATCAGCGGGTTCCGGGCGCCCGGGGTGTCCGAGTTGACCGATTCGGGGGTTGTGGCGGTGGGTGCGGCCGCCGGTGGCGGTGCCGGTGCCGGTGCCGCCACCGCCACCGCCGCTGCCTCGGACTCGACGGCGATCGCGCCGGGTTTGGCCGGTGCCCCGGTCGGGACGAGGGCGGGTCCGGGGGAGATCTTCGACGCCGAGCCGGGTGGCGGGGGTCGGTCCAAGCGTGGTCTGAGCTCGGGCGGCGGGCCCGCCTCGACGTTCCGACCCCGGAAGAGCCACCGGACCTGGTGGATCGTGGGGGCGGTCGCCGCCGCGGTGATCATCGCCGCCGGGCTGGTGACCGCCTTCCATATGAAGGTGTTCACGCCGTCGCATCCGACGCCGACCGTGGTCAATCTGCCGCTGGCGGACGCCCGGGCCTCGGTGGACAAGGTCCATATGACCTTGAAGCAGGGCCAGCCGGTGACGTCGATCACGGTGGCGTCCGGCGCGGTGGTGTCGCAGAGTCCGAAGCCCGGTGTGTCGCAGAAGGAGGGCTCCACGGTCACGGTGGTGCTCTCCGCGGGGAAGCCCGACGAGACGGTGCCCTCGCTCGCCGGTATGACCTGCGCCCAGGCCACGACCGCGCTGCAATCGGCGCACTTCCTCTCCGTCTGCGCGCCCGGCACCTACAACAACAGCGTGCCCGCACAGGTGTTGGTCCTCTGGTCGATCAACGCGACGCAGAACCCGACGAAGGCTCCCTACGGTTCGACCATCACGCTCGTCCCCTCGCTGGGCCATGAGCCGGCCACGGTTCCGAGCATCCCGACCAGCTACACCTACAACCAGGCCCAAGCTGCGCTGACAGCCGTCGGGCTCGCGGCGACGCAGAACCCTGAATCCAACGCGACGGTGCCTGCGGGCCAGGTCATCTCGACGTCGCCGGCCAGCGGCCAACCGGCGGCCTACGGGTCGACGGTCACGGTCAATGTCTCGACCGGGCCGCCGACGACGACCGTTCCCAACGTGATCCAAGACACGGTCACGCAGGCCACGAGTGCGCTTCAGGCGGACGGGCTCAGCGTGTCGGGTGTGTCCGGCAGTCCCACCAACATGGTGAGTGGCACCCAGCCCTCGGTGGGGTCGACCGTGCCGACAGGCTCAGCCGTCCAGATCTTCACCAGTTAGCCGCAGTCACCCGTGGCACTCCCGTTCGATCCCGACTGTGACCTCTGCGAGGCGGCGCGCCTCTCGGAGTGGCACCACGAGGACGACGTGTGCTGGGTGGCCGACTGCGAGGTGTGCGGGGTGCCCATGGTGGTCTGGAAGCAACACGGACCGACGCCGCCCGACGTGGACGTCGATCACATGGTGGCCCAGCTGACCCGGGTGGCCGACGGCCGCTTCGGTGAGGGCGAATGGTCGGTCGACCGGGTCATGCGCCAGATCCCGAACCACTTCCACGCCCACGGTCGCGACCCCAATTGGTGGTTCCGCCTGCGCGGCCTGCGCTGAGGACGACGCTCCACTCAGAAGGTGTGGTTCGAGGGCGATAGCGCCGGAGAGCCGAGCCGCATCAGGCCCCTAGGGTGATCCCTCGTGGAGGAGCCTGGAGCCGAGCAGACCGACGTCCTGCTCGACCCGAAATTCGACCCTGGTGGCGGGGCGATGGGGACGATGGGGGCGGACGGGTCCGTCGAGACCAACTGGTTCGTCCTCCTGCACCAGCGCGTCACGGGGCGAGCCGTCCGCAGCCCGCGCTACCAGTGGTGGGCCCTGGTGGCGTTGCTGGCCGGGCTGCTCTCTCTCAACATCACCTTCACCGTCTTCGTGGTCGCCCTGCCGACGGTCAAGGCGGACTTCAACACGAACTTCTCCATCCTCGCCTGGGCCTCGACCGGACCGCTGCTCGCCTTCGGCGTCGCCGCGCCATTCTTCGGGAAGGCCGGCGACCTCTTCGGCCACCGGCGGCTGTACCAGTTCGGCCTGCTCGGGGCCATGGTCAGCGCGATCCTCACCGCGACCGCGCCGAACGTCGGGATGTTGCTGTTCGCCCGCGCCCTCGACGGGGTGCAGGGCGCCGCCACCGGCACCGCATCGATGGCGATCATCTTGGAACTGTTCTCACGTCAGGACCGTGTCAAGGCCCTCGGGTGGTGGTCACTCGTGGGCGCCGGAGGACCAGTGTTGGGCGTCACGCTGGGCTCCCCGGTGATCCAGTTCTTCGGATGGAGGACGCTGTTCTGGGGGCAGCTGGTGCTCCTGGTCATCGCCTCGGTGGTCGTGGCCGTGCTGCTGCCGTCGGACCGGCGGGTTCGCCGCCGGGACGCGGTGGCGGGGGGTGACGGATCGGCGCGCCGCCGGGAGCGCTCCCGCGTCTGGGAGGGCATGGATTGGGTGGGGGTCTGGAGCCTGGCCGGGTCCGTCACTGCTGCCATGTTGGTGCTGAGCATCGGTCCCATCGTGGGCTGGACCTCGCCCGCAGTGATCGCGTCGGGCGTCATTGCCGCCGTGTTGGCGGGCGTGTTCGTCCACCGGGAGTTGACGTTCGCCACCCCGCTCGTGCCCACCACGTACTGGCGCCGCCGGAATTTCATGTTCCCGATGGGGACGAAGACGTTCTCGAGCTTCGCCTACTTCGGCGGCTTCTTTCTCTTCCCGCTGCTCATGGAGCAGGTCTATGGCTACAGCGTGTCCCAGGTCGGCTTCATCTCGGTGGCTCGGCCGCTCCTGTTCGCGATCAGCGCGCCCATTGCCGGCTATATGACCGTGCGGACGGGTGAGCGGAATGCGACGCTCTTCGGCACCGGTTCGCTGCTCGTCTCCATGATCCTGTTCGCCACGCTCCGCCCGACGGCGGGGCTCTTCATCATCTTGGTGGCGCTCGCACTCTCAGGGCTCGGCATGGGCGTCTCGATGCCGGCCACCTCGGCGACAATGTCCAATGAGCTGGCGGAGACCGAATACGGCGTGATGAGTGCCGCGCAGCTGCTGGCCACCCAGGTCGGGGAGGTGGCGGGGATCCAGGCCGTGTTGACCATTCAGGAGTCGATCGCCCGCCGTTCGGGCCTGAGCAACGTGCAACACAGCACGGCGCTGCTCCACAGCTTCAGCGTCCCGTTCTGGGTCGGTGCGGGCGTCGCCGCGCTGGCGGTGTTCTGCGCGCTGTTCATCCGACCGCTGCCCCGCGACGTGCGGGCCGGGGCGCTGATGGCCGACCCGACCTGAGCCGGGATCGCGCCGGCTACTCGGTGATGTCGCGCAGCCGGGTGGCCATCTCGGCGGCGTTGGGGTCGCTGGCCGCCGGGGCCGACTGCAGGGCCATCAGCTTGGCCATGTCGCCTTCGACCCGCACCTTGCCGGCCATGAAGGCCTGCATGCCGGCCTGGGGGTTGCCCTCGATCAGGATCGCCTTGGCCGTGTCGTAGTCCACGGTGACCTTGAGGTCCTGGTTCTCGAGGTGACCGGTGTCGAGCACGAGGTCACCACCGGACGTGTCCAGGTGGGCGAGGATCTCGTCGTCCGAGAAAGGTACCGCCGTCACGACCAGGTTCATACGGACCGCGTGGGGGACCGGAGCGGTCTTGCCTTCGTACTCGGCGCGGATCTTGCGGGCTTCGTCCAGCCATTCGTCGCTGAGGAACGGGTACGACGGCATTGCGTGCTCCTTCCGTCTCATTCGGTCTCGCTCGCGGGTACTGGGCCTCCATCGCCCGGCGCGGAGCCATCTGGCGCCGGAACCCTACTCGTCCCGCCGGTAGGCTGCCGGACCGTGAGCGCCTCAATCATCCCCGGCGCCGAGCCCTATTCCACGACGGGTGACACGCGTGGCGCGCTGGTCCTGCACGGGTTCACCGGCAACCCCCAGTCGATGCGCGGCCTCGCGCTGGCGTTGGCCGACGCAGGGTTCACTGTCGAGATGCCGCTGCTGCCGGGCCACGGCACCCAGATCGAGGACATGCTCTCGACGACGTGGGCGGACTGGTCCGAGGCGGCCGAAACGGCCTACACCGAATTGGCCACCCGCAGCGACGGGGTGGTGGTGGTGGGGCTGTCGATGGGCGGCATGTTGAGCGTCTGGCTGGCCGAGCGCCATCCTGAGATCGCCGCCATCGCGGTGGTCAACCCGCTGCTCGCACCACCGGACACCGACACGTTGGCCTTCCTACAGGCGATGATCGACGGTGGTGACGAGGTCGCCCCCGGCATAGGATCCGACATCGCAATGGAGGGTGCGGTCGAGGCTGCCTATCCCGGCCTGCCGTTGCGCGCCACGCTCTCGCTGTTCGCCGCCGCAGCCGAGGTCGAGCGGGAGCTCGGGTCGGTCACCTGCCCCACCCTCGTCTTCACCAGCGTCAACGACCATGTGGTCGACCCGGTGTCGAGCGAGAAGCTGGTGGCACGCGCCAAGGGGCCGGTCGAGCAGGTGATGCTCGAGCGGAGCTTCCACGTGGCCACGCTGGACTGGGACAAGGACGAGATCGAGGCGCGCACCGTCGAGTTCGTGGCCGGCGTGCTTCCGCCGCGCCCGTGACCGACGTCCCCGACCACGTGACGGAGCAGCTGAGCCGGGAGGACGTCGTCCACGTCGCACACCTGGCCCGGCTGGATCTGAGCGACGAGGAGGTCGAGCTCTTCACCGAGCAGCTGCGGACCGTGCTCGATCACGCCGCCGACGTTGCATCGCTGGATCTGTCGCACCTCGAGCCGTCGTCGCGCCCGATCGCCCTCAGCAACGTCCTGCGCGCCGACGAGCCCCGTCAGAGCCTCGACCGCGCCGAGGTGCTGGACGCCGCGCCCGCAGTGGAGGATCACCGCTTCCGCGTGCCCCGCATCGGCGGGGAGGCGCCGTGAGTACCGCCATGGCCATGGCAGCCGAGGTCCGCTCCGGGCAGCGGTCGGCCCGCGAAGTCGTGGACGAGGCGCTGGCCGCCGTGGCGTCGGGTGACGGCGAGCTCAATGCGTTCCTCACCGTCCTGCGCGACGAGGCGCTCGCCAGTGCCGACGCCATCGACGCGGCCGTTGCAGCCGGCCGTGATCCGGGCCCGCTGGCGGGGGTGCCCGTGGCCTTGAAGGACAATCTCTGCACGCGGGGGATCAACACGACCTGCGGCTCCAAGATCCTGGACGGCTGGCGCCCGCCATATGACGCCACCGTGGTGGAGGCGTTGCGCCACGCCGGGGCCATCACCGTGGGCAAGACGAACATGGACGAGTTCGCCATGGGCAGCTCTACGGAGAACTCCGCCTTCGGACCGACGCGCAATCCGCGCGACTCCAGGAGGGTTCCCGGTGGCAGCAGCGGTGGTTCCGCCGCCGCGGTGGCGGCTGGCTTCACGCCGCTCGCCCTGGGCTCGGACACCGGCGGCTCCATCCGTCAGCCGGCTGCCTTGTGCGGGGTCGTCGGGATGAAGCCCACCTACGGTCGCGTGTCCCGGTACGGGTTGGTGGCCTTCGCCAGTTCACTCGATCAGATCGGCCCGTTCGCCACCACGGTGGAGGACGCCGCGCTGCTCTTCGACGTCCTGGCCGGGCACGACCCGCTCGACAGCACCTCGTTGCCGTCGCAGCCCGAGCCGACGCTGCCGGCGCTGCGTGAAGGGGCGGAGGGCATCAGGGTCGGGCTCTGCCGTGACCTCATCGACGGCTGCGCACCCGACGTGAGGGCACGGGTGCAGGAGGCGGCCGACGCCCTCGCCGGCGCCGGCGCCAAGGTGGAGGAGATCTCTGTACCGGAGTTCGGTTACGGGCTCTCGGCCTACTACCTGATTGCTCCGGCGGAGGCCTCGTCCAACCTGGCCCGTTACGACGGCGTGCGCTACGGGCTGCGGGTCGATGGCGAGGACGCCGCGGCGATGAACACGGCGACCCGCACGGCGGGCTTCGGCGCCGAGGTCAAGCGGCGGATCATGCTGGGCACCTACGCGCTGTCCGCTGGCTACTACGACGCCTACTACGCGCAGGCGCAGCGGGTCCGCACCCTCGTGATGCGGGCGTTCGATCGGGCCTACGAGTCGGTCGACGTCCTCCTCGGCGCGACCGCGCCGACGACCGCCTTCGACCTCGGGGCCAAGGTGGACGACCCGATGGCGATGTATATGAACGATGTCTGCACCATCCCCTCCAACCTCTCGGGGCACCCGGCCGTGTCGGTGCCCTTCGGCACGGGCGTCGACGGGCTGCCGGTCGGCGTGCAGGTGCTGGCGCCCGCGCTCCAGGAGGCTCTGCTCTTCCGGGTGGCGCGGGTGGTCGAAGCCCACGCACCGAACGGGGTGGGATCGTGAGCGACGGCTGGGAGCTCGTCGTCGGGCTCGAGGTGCACTGCGAGTTGGCCACCGCCACGAAGCTCTTCTGCGGGTGCCGGAACGCGTTCGGGGACGAGCCGAATGTGAACATCTGCCCGATCTGCCTCGGTTTGCCGGGCTCCCTGCCGGTGCTGAACGAGCAGGCGGTCGAGCTGGCGATGCGGATCGGCGCCGCACTGCACTGCGAGATCCGGCCGTCCGTGTTCGCCCGGAAGAATTATTTCTACCCGGACCAGGCGAAGGACTATCAGATCAGCCAGTACGACCTCCCGCTCAACGCTGGTGGGTGGCTCGACCTCCCCGACGGGTTCCGCGTCGGCGTGACACGAGCTCATATGGAGGAGGACACGGGCAAGCTCACCCATGTCGGGGCGAGCGGCCGCATCAACGCGGCCCGGCACGCGCTGGTCGACTACAACCGCTCGGGCGTCCCGCTGGTCGAGATCGTGAGCGAGCCCGACATCCGGACGGTGGCCCAGGCCCGGGCCTACGCCAGCGAGCTGCGCGGCATCCTCGTGGCGACCGGTGCATCCGACGGACGGATGGAGGAGGGGTCGATGCGGGTGGACGCCAACGTCTCGGTCCGCCCCGAGGGCACCGAACTGTTCGGCACCCGGTGCGAGATCAAGAACCTGAACTCGCTGCGCTCGCTCGGTCGGGCTATCGAGTACGAGGAGGCGCGCCAGATCGCCCTTCTCGAGTCCGGCGGCTCCGTCACCCAGGAGACCCGGCATTGGGACGAGTCGGCGGGGCGCACGGATTCGATGCGCTCCAAGGAAGAGGCGAACGACTACCGCTACTTCCCCGAGCCGGACCTGGTGCCCCTGGCGCCCGACGAGGCGTGGCAGGCGCGGGTGTGGGCGGGCCTGGGCCCGATGCCCGCTGACCGCCGCGCCGCCCTGGCGTCCGCACTTGGTGGGGCGCCCAGTGGCGCAGAAACCGACCAGATCCATGCCGTGGTCGACCTGGGTCTCGACGCCCTGGTGACGGAGGCCGCCGGGCGCGGGGCACCGATCGCCCTGGCCCTGGCTCGTGCCGCCAACGAGGTTGCGGCCCAGGGTGAGGTGGCCACGGACTTGGACGCGGGGTCGTTCGCCTCCCTGTTGGCAATGGAATCAGGTGGCCAGCTGTCCGCGACCCAGTCCAAGGCGGTCTTGAGTGCGCTGCTCGAGCGCGGCGGGGGAGACCCGGCTGCCCTGGCCAAGGAGATGGGCTTCGAGGCGCTGGGGTCCGAGACCCTCGGCTCGGTGCTCGACGAGGTGATAGCGGCCCACCCCGACGAATGGGCCCGCTTCGTCGAGGGCGACGACAAGTTGATGGGGTTCTTCACCGGTGCGGTCATGAAGGCCACGTCGGGCAAGGCGAACGGCAAGGAAGTGGCGGCGGAACTTCGCCGCCGGCGAGGCTGACCAGGGTTTTCGGAGTGGCGCGCGGCGCTGAGCTGGTTGAATCACTTCCGGGGCCGTTTGCCAGCGGAGCCTGAGTATCGTTCACTGCTGACATGGCGGGGGACACGGCGATTTTGGGCACTGAGGGCGAATCCGCCACACCCAGCCTCGAGGCGGATGCGGCTGAGCGTCCCTCCGATGACGACGCCGAGAAGCAGCGCGCACACCAACGGCGATGGTGGCCCGTCGTCGTGTGCGCTGCCGCGTACGGAGGATTGGCCCTACTCAATTTCGGTCCGTTGCGTCTGGTCGGTCCGGGCCACATGGTCGGACATCGGACCGCGGATCTAATCTGTGAGGTCTGGTGGATCCAGTGGGCTTACTCTGCGCTGATCCACGGCCAGAATCCCTTCTTCTCCAACTGGCAGAACTATCCCGTCGGGATCAACGCCGGAGTCAACGGCTCGATGTTGATTCTCGGAGTGCTGGTTTCGCCGATTACGTCCCTGTTCGGTCCCATCGTTTCGTGGAACGTACTCGAAAGGGCAGCCCCTTTCGTTTCGGCGTTTTCGATGTGCCTGGTCCTCCGACGCTGGACCAGGTGGTGGCCAGCCGCCTTCGTCGGCGGCTTGCTGTATGGATTCTCCTCCTACGTCGTATCGCAGCCTGGGCACCTGTTCTTGGCCTTTGTGCCCCTTCCACCCATTTTCTTCTTCTTGCTCTACGAGGCCCTGGTTCGCCAACGTTGGGGCCCGAAACGCACCGGAGCACTTCTTGCTCTGGTGTGTGCCGCACAATTCTTCGTTTTTTCCGAGCTCTTCGCCAGCATGGTCTTGATGGGAGTCTGCGCGACGGTGCTGTACCTGCTGGCCAACCGGAGACATCTGTCCGTCGACACGGACTACCTGAAGACGGCCCTTCTCACCGGGGTACTGGTCGGAGCCGCCGTGCTCGTCTATCCGATCTTCGTCACTCTCTTCGGGCCACAACACATCAACGGCGTACCGAGTTCACCGGCAAATTCTCGCTGTGTGGCACGGCGACCTGCTGGGTCTCGTCGTGCCCGGCTACTTCCTGCGCCTGGCTCTTCCCGCGCTACTTTCGTCTTACTTGCTGAACGCGCCGACGACGTATCTGGGTGTTCCCCTCGTCCTCGCTCTCGGCATCATCGTCGTTCTGATGCGTCGGCGTGGGATCGTCCAGCTCGCGGCGGCTATGACGCTGATCTCACTGATTCTCTCGTTGGGCTCGACGCTCTACATAGGCGGACACGACACTCATGTCCCGCTCCCCTTCGACGTCCTGACTCATCTCCCCCTCACCCAGGGATTCGTGTCAAGTCGCTTCTCCCTTTACACGATTCTTTTTGGATCAGCGATCGTCGCCATCGCTCTCGATGCGCTCCATCAACGCATAGTTACCTCCCGCCATCTGGGTCGTTTCACAATGCGCCAGAGAGCGATGGCCGCTATTGGAGTCTCGATGACCATTGCAATCATCATCGCTCTCCCCACATTGCCATTGCATCAACAGCCGGCGTCTGCCACTGACGCATCCCCACTTTTTTCCACCATCGAGGCGGCGCGGAATATCCCTGACGGGAGCGCGGTCCTTGCATACCCATACCCGGACGCTCCGGTATTCCCCGGCAGCATCCTGGAGTACTCATATTCGCCGAGATATCAATCCGTCAACGACGCCCTCTTGGACCAGGCCGTGTCGGGCATGCATTTTCGACTAATCGGAGGCTATGGGTGGTTTCCCAGTGGGGTGCAATACGGGACGGCAGACCCGGTCGACCTATCCCCCGGATCAGTGAAAGACCTCTTCGATTACGCCTATTACGGCGTGGCGACACGTTCTGGACAGGCCGAGGTTCTGGTAAGGAGTAATCTCGCCGCCGATCTGCGGCAAATTTGTACAAAAGAACGATGTGGACACGGTGGTTGTGTTGCCCGTCGGCCAACACCCCGCGACTGTCGCAAAGTTCCTCACTTCCGCCATCGGTCAGCCATCGCGCCTGAAGGGAGCGTTGGTCTGGTTCGACGTCAAGCGCAGGTTGCACACCGTCGCGCCCGGAGCCCGCCGATCGTTTGTGACTGCTCCACCTGTGAGCGACGTCGTGAAGCCAACCGGGAACGAACAACTCGAAGGTCGGCAGTATCTCCTCGCAGGGGCGTCCGCAAGTCTCGGGATCAAAAAGGTTCTGTTTCGCATCACGGGAGATGGGCACACTCTCGTCGAGAATGCGCGCTCGTTTGCGTACGGTTGGTTAGGAGGTTGGAACACCACCACGGTGGCAAACGGCACGTACACCGTGCAGAGCGTGGCCTACGGAGTCACCGGTCAAGTCACCACGAGCCCGGGCGTCGTGGTGCATGTGAGGAACTGAGACCCATCGATCGGCCCCACCATGTAGCGATCCAAGGTGGGGCCGGCCCAGGCGGCGATCTTCACCGGCGTGGCGGTCGAGACCGGCGGCACCCAGAGGATGAAACGGGTGAAGACGAGACCCATCAGCTGCGATGAGACGAGCCCCACGCCGTCTGCGACCCACGTATCGCATTCGTTCTCGTTCACCGGGGAGTTGTTCCAGACCCGCTCGGCCACGAACCGCGCATGGCATCGGCCACGCTGGTCGACGCCGCCATACCCGCCGCACATGAGGCGAACGGGGAGCCGGTTCCTTCCGCGCGGTCCCGCACGGTGAGAAAGCCCGAGACGACCATCGCCCGGATCCCCGAGCCCGAAGAGGGGTCGGCATGCCGGTCCGCGACGGTGCGGGGGTCGAAGGGCAGAGCCATGGCGGCGACGAAGAGGCTGCCGTCCCGTCGAAGTAGTGGTGGACGAGGGACGTCCCACTTGAGCCTCGCGGCCTACGGCCCGCAGGCTTACGTCGTCATACCTCTCGACGCCTGGCCGTCACTCTGGTCCAGGCGGGCGAGGGACGCGAGACCATGACGCGGCCGGTCGGGCCGACGACGGTGAGCTCCTCGTTGGCATTCCCGGACATGGACCAGCCCTTGGAGTGCACCAGATGATGGTGATGCAGGCACAATAGCGCGAGGTTGTCGAGGTCGGTGTGGCCCCCGGGTTTCCACGGGACGATGTGATGCACATTGGTGAAGGTCACATTGGTACATCCGGGAAACCGACACTGACGGTCTCGCCGCATCACCTCTCGGCGTTGGGTGTCGGTCGGTACTCGCCGGGACCGACCCTCGTACATCGTGCGCCCGACGTCGTCGTCGACCGCGACGGCAAGGGTGGCGTCGCAGGCGATCCGTTGGACGGTTTCACAATCGATCAGGCCGTCGAGCTCGAGCTCGCCGGCGAGCTCCGTGGGTTCGATCGCCTCGTCGACGAGTGTGTCGAGTGGGACGTGCACGACGACGAATTGCGGGCTCGAGGCCGTGGCCTGACCGGCCGCGTCGCAGGTGGAGGAGCGGATGAGCTCCAAGAACCCGTCGCACAGTCGTTGGTCCCACGGTGTCTCACCGTCGGTGGGGACCCTGCGGGCGAGGGTATCGAGGCAGATCTTGGTCTCGGCGTAGGACTCGGCGGGGAGCTGGGCCGTCACGGTGCGGAACTGGTCGTTGAAGCGGAGATAGCGACGGTCGTGATCGGAGGAAGGTGAGGCGCCGGGCTTCGCGGTTGTGCGGGCGACCTCGGCCAGTTCTCGCACCGAGTGTTCCCTTGCCAAGTCCCGGAGCCGGAGGTCCGTCTCGGGCGTCGCGACGTCGGCGACCGCTCGCACCTTGTCGAAGGACAGGTCTCCCGCACACAAGGACCCGATCAACTCGGGAAGATCCCATGCCTTCTTGCCCAGACGCTGCAGCGCCCGTGCGGTCGACGTCGCGACGCCGTAGCGTTCCACCACCCACGCTTCGGTCGAAGTCGCACCCTCGTCCCGGAACGCCTGGCGTCGTTCGGTCTCGCCCAGGTCGACGACCACTCGACCAAGAGCGGCCGCGATCTGCCGAAAACTCTCGTCGAGATCCGCTCGAAGCTCTTCGTTCGACCGAGCGGCCGACGCGCTGATGATCTCGGCGCCGGATCGGCCGTGGTCTGCGGGATCCTCGGGCATCGACATGAGAACGGTCGCCGCCGGTGGCTGACTGTTCCGCGCTTCGAGGGAGGGCTCGGCGCAGTCATGAGATAGGTCTCCGGACGACCTTCGGCGCACGAGAGTGGAGCGTGGTGGTCGATCAGTCGGCGCACATCTTCAATCGCGAAATTCTGGGACGAGCGGTAGTCCGAGGTGCTGTGCGAGCACGACCTGGCGATATGGGTCCCGCAACCCGGCCTCTACGACCTCGTCACCACTTTGTCCGTCCACGTGGCGGGTTCGGTGGAGGAAATGGTGGTGCGGGGGACGCTGTTGCTGGTCGACCACCTTCCAATCAACCCGACAACGGGAGCCGAGGCACCTGCAGCCGGCCAGGTTCAGGTGACCATCGAGCCGCCCTTTCAGCCCTGGACCCCCGATCGATTGCCGGGGAGCGACCGAGAGCCGAGGCTGGCTCGGGCTTCGAGGCCGTGGTCTGTGCGCGACGCCAGACCTGAGGCCCGGGTCGGGTCGGACCGACGGGGTTACTCGATGGCTCCCACCATGTAGCGGTCAATGGTGGGACCGGCCCAGCGGGCGATGTCTTCCGGAGTCGTGGTGGAGATCGGGGGCACCCGGAGGATGTAACGGGTGAAGGCGAGACCCATCAGCTGCGAGGACACGAGGGCCCGCCGCTGATGCGTCGTCTCGTCGCTCTCACCCTCGTTCACCGGGCTGTTGTTCCAGACCCGCTCGGCCACGAACTCGCGCATGGCATCGGCCACGCTGGTCGACGCCGCCATGCCCGCCACACATGCGGCGAACGAGGAACCCGTTCCTTCTGCGTGGTCCCACATGGTGAGAAAGCCCGAGACGACCGTCGCCCCGGGGCTCGAGGTCGACGTGGACGTGGAAGGGCCGGCGGAGTGGCCCTCCTGGACGGTCCGCGGGTCGAAGGGCAGAGCCATGGCGGCGACGAAGAGGCTCGCCTTCCCGTCGAAGTAGTGGTGGACGAGGGCCGGGTCCACCTCGGCCTCGCGGGCCACGGCCCGCAGGCTCGCCCCGTCATACCCCTTGGCGGCGAAGACGCGCTTGGCCGCCTCGACGATCTCACCCCGGGTGTCGGCGTTGCCCGGCCGGCGGCCGGCGGCAGCGGCACTCATGGACGACCCCTCGAGAATTTCCACCAATAGGGGGATTCACCAGCGGGGAATTCTGTGTTACAACTCATCAATGGTGAATCTTACTGGTGAAACGACCATGAGCGCCGAGCACACGTCCGAGGAGCCCCCCGTCACAGCCCTCGGACGCCTCGCCGGCGCCTGTTACGACCGCCGCCGGACCGTTCTGACCCTGTGGATCCTCGCCATCATCGGCATCACGGTGATCTCCCAGGTGGTGGGCACCCACTTCGAGAACAGGTTCACGGCGGGGAACACCCCGTCGCAGCAGGCGCAGAACATCCTGCAGTCCAAGTTCCCCTCGAAGTCCGGGGACACGGCCGACGTCGTCTTCCATACGACCGCGCCGATCGGCAGCCCGGCCAACACGGCGGCCATCGACAAGGTGGTGGCCGGCCTCGGGTCGTTGCCCTACGTCCAGAGCGTGACCAGCCCGTTCTCGGCCGCCGGTGCGCACCAAATCGCCCCACCGAGCAACGGCAACATCGCCTTCGCCGAGATCCAGTTCACCACCGACACGGCCGACATCCCGACCGGGGCCGTCAAGAAGGTCATCACGACGGCACAGGCCGCCGCCACCGAGGGCTTCCAGGTCGAACTGGGCGGGAGCCCGATCTCCGCCGCCGCCACGGCGGCGCCCGGGCCGAGCGAGGGCATCGGCATCACCGCGGCGATCCTCATCATGCTGCTCGCCTTCGGCTCCGTGGTGGCCATGGGCCTTCCCGTGATCACCGCGCTCGCCGGGCTCGGGATCGGCATCGCGTTGCTCGAGCTCCTCACGCACGTCCTGACCGTGCCGAACTTCTCCCCCGAGATGGCGGCCATGATCGGCATCGGCGTCGGCATCGACTACGCCCTTTTCATCGTCACCCGTTACCGGCAGGGCATCTTCGAGGGACGCGACCCCCGCAACGCCGTCGTGACCTCTCTCATGACCTCCGGCCGGTCCGTCCTCTTCGCAGGCAGCACGGTGGTGATCTCGCTCTTCGGGCTCTACCTCATCGGCCAGGCGTACATGATCGGACTGGCCACCGCCTGCATCGCCGCCGTCCTCATGGTGCTCATCGCCGCCCTCACGCTGTTACCGGCCATGCTGGGCTTCGCCGGCAACGCCATCGACAAGTGGCACGTGCCCGGCCTGCTCCAGAGCGGCGGCCCGCCGCCCGAGAACGGGTTCTGGTACCGCTGGAGCCGCTTCGTGCAGCGAAGGGCCTGGGTGACCGGCATCGTGGCCGTGGTCGTGCTCGTAGGGCTGGCCCTCCCGCTGTTCAGTATGCGGCTGGCCTTCACCGACGCCGGCAACGACCCGGCCTCGTTGACGACCCGGCAGGCCTACGACCTCCTGGCGCAGGGATTCGGCCCCGGGTTCAACGGACCCCTCATCGTCGCCGCCGACATGAACGGGCCGAGCGACCGTGTCACCGTCGAGCGCCTGCAGCAGGCCATTGCGGCGCATCACGGCGGCATCGCGTTCGTGACCCCGCCGGAATTCAATGACGCGGACACCGGCGCGGTCATCATCGTCTACCCGACCACGTCACCCCAGTCGGCGCAGACAGAGACGCTGGTGCAGACGCTCAGAAATCAGGTCATCCCACCGGTCGTCGGGGGGACCAGCGTCAACGCGCAGGTGGGCGGGCAGACGGCGGGCAGCATCGACGCCGCCAACTTCCTCGGCCACCGGCTCTTCATCGTGATCGGCGCCGTCCTGTTGTTGTCCTTCATCCTGCTGATGATCGTCTTCCGCTCCCTCGTCCTCCCGCTCAAGGCGGTGATCATGAACCTGCTCAGCGTCGGGGCCGCCTACGGCGTGATGGTCGCGGTGTTCCAATGGGGCTGGGCGGGACGCATCATCGGCATCGGCGAGACGGGCCCCATCGACCCGTGGATTCCCGTGGCGCTGTTCGTCATCCTCTTCGGCCTCTCCATGGACTACGAGGTGTTCCTGCTCTCACGCATCCGCGAGGAGTGGCTACGGACGCACGACAACTCTCAGTCCGTGGCCGACGGCATCGCCGTCACGGGCCGCATCATCACCGCGGCGGCGGCCATCATGTTCTGCGTCTTCGCCTCGTTCGTGATCAAGGACCCGCTGCACATCCTCAAGGTGTTCGGGCTCGGCCTGGCCACGGCCGTCCTGGTCGACGCGACGATCGTGCGCATGATGCTGGTCCCGTCGATCATGGAGATCCTCGGCCCGGTCAATTGGTGGATGCCCTCCTGGATGGACCGGTCCCTCCCGCAGATCGGTGTGGAGGTCACCCCCACCGCACTCGCTCCGCCGCGGGTGCCCGCACCCGTCTGAGGCGTGAGGCGTGAGGCGAGAGGAGGGAGCGGCGAGAGGCGAGCGGCGAGCGGCGATCGGCGAGAGGGGAGCGGCGAGCGGCGGCGCACCATCCGGGGCGCCGGTCCCCGCCGGCCAACACCATTAGTTTGGATCCGTGCCCAACGAAGAACCGGAGCCGACGGCCACGCTCGTGTCGGTGAATCCGGGGCGCGACGTCCAGCGGGTCGGCACGGCTGCGTTCCTCGGTGAGGACGTGCGCAAGATCCACGACCCGGTGTGGGCGGTGATCGGCAACCTCGGCGACAGCCAGTGCTACCTCGGCGTCCCGCAGAAGGTGCAGGCCGTCCAGGCCGTGCTCCACCGTCGGATCGCCCAGGACGACCTGCCGGTCCGCCTGATCCCGCCCGTGTTCACCCTGGGTGTCTCGGACGGCCAGCTCAACGGCACGCCGCAGATGCGCTTCTCCCTCGTCGGGCGCGAACTCGTCCACGACATGGCGGACATCCACCTGGCGGCGAACAGCGTCGCCGCACTCGTGGCTGTCGTGGCGTGTGACAAGCCACCGGTCGGGACCGTCGCCGCGGTGCTCGAGAACGACACGCCCGCCGTGATCCTCTCCGACGGCCCCATCCGGCCGGGGATCGACCCGGCGACGGGTGACCGCATCGATCTGGTGTCGGCCTTCCAGGTGGTCGACCAGGACGCCGCGGTGCGCGCCCGGTTCGCCCTCAATGCCTGCCCCGGTCAGGGCAGCTGCGGGGGCATGTTCACCTACAACACCATGCAGACCTTCATCGCGGTGCTCGGTCTCGAGCCGCTGCACATGGTGGCCCCGCCCTCGGACGATCCCCGACGCCTGACCGAATTCCCCGACCAGATCGTCGACTGCCTCCTGGCCATGGAGAGCCGGGGCATCCGGCCCCGCGACATCGTGACGCCGGCGGCACTGCGCAACGCCATGACCGTCGCCATCGCCATGGGGGGATCGACCAACGTGTTGCTGCACAGCGTCGAGATCGCCCGCGCCGCCGGCATCGACCTGTGGGACGACGTCATGAGCCAGGACGACTTCAACCAGCTGGCCCGCCGCCTGCCGGTGCTGGTCAACATGCGCCCGTTCGGGGACTACTCCATGGTGGACGTGGACGAGAAGGGGGGCCTGCAGGTCATTGTCGCGCGAGCTCCTCGACGCCGGCTTCCTCCACGGAGACGCGCTGACGTGCACGGGCGAGACCCTGGCCGAGCAGGTCCGTCGCCTCGACCCGCCGGCGCCGGACCAGAGCGTCATCTTCGCGGTCGACAAGCCATTCAAGGACACCGGCGGGCTGCGCCTGCTGCGCGGCAACCTCGCCCCCGAGGGCGGTGCGATCCTCAAGGTCGCCGGCATCGAGGGTGGCGTGCAGGACGGCGTCTTCACCGGCCGGGCCCGCGTGTTCAACGGTGAGCGCCCGCTCATCGAGGCCCTGGACCAGCACCCCGACGGCTTCGAGGACAACGACATGGTGGTGATCCGCTACGAGGGGCCCCGGGGCGCCCCGGGCATGCCGGAGCTCCTCGACCCCACCTCGCGCATCACGGCCCTGTGCCGGCAGCGGCACATCACGATCGCCCTGATGACCGACGCCCGGTTCTCGGGGGGATCGGTGGGCCTGGTCATCGGCCATGTGGCACCTGAGGCACTCCTCGGCGGCCCGATCGCGCTGGTCGAGGACGGGGACACCGTGGTGGTCGACCTCAACACCGATCACCTCGACTGCACCGAGCTCCACGACAACGACGTGGTCGAGCGTCGAGCCAGGGCCTGGCGAGCGGCCGTGGAAGGCAACGACGGCGTCCACCCGGACGCGGCGCCGGTGACGGACCGGCTGCTCGCCCGGATGAGGGCGACGGCCCTTCCCGCCCTCCTGGGCGGCGGCATGGCGACCCCGCCGCCGGCCGGTCGCCCGCCTGGTCAGCGAGGCTGAAGCCCGGTTCCTCTCTTGTCCCGCAGCAGTTCGTGACAGGCGCGTCCCGCGTGGACAGACTGTGATCGTGACGGCAGGGCCGGAGACGAGGTACGCGAGGTCGGAGGACGGCAGCCACGTCGCGTTCCAGGTCATCGGTGACGGCCCCTTGGACCTCGTCACCGTCGGCTACGGCAACGTGGTCTCCATCGACATGCGCGACGAGGAACCCCATGTCCGGCGGTTCGAAGAGCGTCTTGCCTCGTTCAGCCGGCTCATCCGGTTCGACCCGCGCGGGATCGGCCTCTCCGACGCGCCGCTGCCGGGCGTTGCCCCCGGCATCGAACTGGTCGTCGACGACATCCTCACCGTGCTCGACACCGTCGGCTCGACGCGGGCATGCCTGTTCGCTGTCAGCGGGGGCGGCCTGGCCGCTCTGCTCGCGGCAGCCGCGCACCCCGGCCGTGTCTCGTCCCTCGCCCTGCTGAATTGCTACGCACGGCTGCTGCGGGACGAGGACTACCCCTGCGGGATCCCCCAACGGATCCTGACCTCGTTCCTCGACTCCGTCCTGGACGTCGGCGCGGCGTCCGACCCCGCCATGGACGACGTGCAGCTCCTCGTACCGAGCTTGTCCGCGGACCCCGCGTTCCGCGAGTGGTGGGCGCGTGCGGGGAGGCGCGGGGCGAGCCCGGCGGCGGCGCGGGCCTCCATGGAGATGTCGTTCGCCGGGGATGTCCGGTCCGCCCTTCCGTTGATCGACGCCCAGGCGTTGATCCTGCACCGGGACCCGAGCTTGTTCTCCGTCGGCCACGCCCAGTACCTGGCCGATCACCTCACCCATGCGCAGCTCGTCGTGCTGCCGGGCGGCGACCATCTGCCCTTCGGCGCGGACAGTGACATCGTCATCGACGAAATCGAGGAATTCCTCACCGGTGTCCGAGGCGGCGTGGCGACCGATCGCGTGCTGACGACCGTGCTCTTCACCGACATCGTCGATTCGACCGAACGGGCTGTCCGGTCCGGGGACCGCTCCTGGCACGAACTGCTCGATTCGCACGACGCCATGGCCCGCGGAGAACTGCGTCGGTTCCGCGGGCGAGAGGTGAAGACGACCGGGGACGGCATGCTGGCGACGTTCGACGGGCCCGCTCGGGCCATTCGCTGCGCCCAGTCCATCTGCGCCGGGGCCCGCCGGCTCGGCCTCGAGGTGCGGGCCGGGCTCCACACGGGCGAGGTGGAGGTCCGCGGCGACGACGTCGGGGGCATCGCCGTCCATCTCGCACAGCGCGTGTCCGCCCGCGCCGATGCCGGTGAGGTCCTCGTCTCGCGGACCGTGGTCGATCTGGTGGCCGGGTCCGGCATCGCCTTCGACGACCGAGGTGTCCACGAGCTCAAGGGCATCGAGGGTGGGTGGGGGCTCTTCGCCGTGCGGGATCGGTGACGAGTCTCGAGGAGTACGACGCCGTGCGCCGGCGACTCGAGCCCGTACTGGCTGCCGCCGACCCGCGCCAAGCAGTCCCGGCCTGTCCCGGGTGGAGCGTCCGGGATGTGCTCGCCCACCTCGTCGGGTTGTGCGAAGACTGGGTCCATGGGCGTTTCGACGGGTACGCCTCGGAGGAATGGACGGCCGCCCAGCTCGAGCGTCACCGCGGTGAGTCGTGCGCGTCGCTCCTCGAGACATGGCGCACGACGATGACGGCGTTCGCCGAGGTCGAGGACTCGCCGCTCGGGGCGACCCCGGCACGCTGGGCGTTCGGGGACGCCGTGGTCCATGAAGGCGATCTCCGCGGTGCCACGACCTGCGGTCGGGTCCCCGAGACGGCGGTCGAGCTGAGCCTGCGGGGCTCGCTCCCGCGCTGGCAGCAGGTGCTGGGACACGCCGGGGTGGGCGGCGTGCGCGTGGTCCGGCCCGACGGCCGGGAGCTCTGGACGGGTGCACCCGAGCACGAGCGGGCGATCGAGGTCGAGGCCGACCCGTACGAGTTGTTCCGTGGCCTCGCCGGACGGCGCAGCGCCGCGCAGGTGGCCGGGTGGTCGTGGTCGGGCGATCCGAGCGCGTGTCTGACTGCCGGACCTCCGTACCCGTTCCGGTGGGCGCGGGATCCCATTGCCGATTGAGCCCGGCGGTCGGGTCGGGAGCCCGCCGGAACGGCCGGGGGTTGTCACCGGGCGGCAGCCATGCCACAATGGGCGCCTCATGCAGGCACGCAGCAACCGGACCGAGATTCTGGTACTCGTCACGTAGGCGCGCGCCCACACCGGAACGCGCCTCACGACCTCCCAGCCGGGGGGTTTTTTCAATTTCCGGACCGGATCAGCAGAACAGGGGAAGCACATGAAGATGACAGGGGCGCAGGCCCTGATCAAGAGCCTCGAGATGCAGGGGGTCGACGTCATGTTCGGCCTGCCCGGTGGCGCCATCCTGCCGGTCTACGACCCGATCATCGATTCGTCCATCCGCCACATCCTCGTGCGCCACGAGCAGGGTGCCGGCCACATGGCCGAGGGCTACGCCATGGCCACGGGGCGCCCCGGCGTCGCCATGGTGACCAGCGGCCCGGGCGCCACCAACATCGTCACGCCGCTCGCCAACGCGTACATGGACTCGACCCCGCTGATCGTGGTGTCGGGCCAGGTGGCGACCGGCTCCATCGGCACCGACGCCTTCCAGGAGTGCGACATCACCGGCGTCACGATGGGCATCACCAAGCACAACTGGCTCATCAAGGACGTCGACGACATCCCGAGGGTGGTCGCCGCCGCCTTCCACGTTGCGACCACCGGGCGGCCGGGACCGGTCCTGATCGACCTGCCCAAGGACATCTCGAACGCCCCGATGGAGTGGTACTGGCCGTCTTCAGTTGATGAATTGGATCTCCCGGGCTACCACCCGGTGACGTTCGGCGACCCCGTGCTCATCGGACAGGCCGCGGAGCTGATCTCCCAGGCCCACCGGCCGGTCTTCTACGTCGGAGGCGGCGTCTTGAAGGCGCGGGCCGCCGAGGCGCTCCGGGTGCTGGCGGAGCGGACGGGGATCCCGGTCGTCACCACCTTGATGGCCCGGGGCGCCTTCCCCGACTCGCACCCCCAAGCGCTCGGCATGCCCGGCATGCACGGCCACTACACCGCGGTCACCGCCATGCAGCAGAGCGACCTCCTGGTGAGCCTCGGCGCACGATTCGACGACCGGGTCACCGGCAAGATCAGCGCCTTCGCCCCCGACGCCAAGGTCATCCACGTCGACATCGACCCGGCCGAGCTCGGCAAGGTGCGCGTGCCCGACGTCGGGATCGCCGGCGACTGCCGCCTGGTCATAGAAGAGATGTTGCTGGCCATGGACGCCCGGGGCGACCTCCCGCCGGTGCAGGACCTGGCGCCGTGGTGGAAGCAGATCAACGAGTGGCGCGAGCGTTTCCCGTTGTACTACGAGGACATCGAGGGCGGCGCCATCAAGCCGCAGAACGTCGTGGAACAGCTGCGTGATGCGGCGCCGGTCGACACGGTGGTCGTCGCCGGCGTGGGCCAGCACCAGATGTGGGCGTCGCAGTACTGGAGCTTCGAGCACCCCTACACCTGGGTGAACTCCGGCGGCGCCGGCACCATGGGCTTCGCCGTCCCCGCCGCCATCGGGGCCAAGGTGGGCCGCCCGGACCGCACCGTGTGGGCCATCGACGGCGACGGCTGCTTCCAAATGACCGCCCAGGAGCTCGTCACCGCCAGCTCCGAGCAGATCCCGGTGAAGATCGCCATCCTCAACAACGCCTACCTCGGCATGGTGCGCCAGTGGCAGGAGATGTTCTACGGGGAGCGCTACTCCGAGGTCTACCTCTCGCCCGACCTGCCCGACTACGTGAAGTGGGCCGAGGCGATGGGGTGCGTGGGCATCCGGGCCGAGACGCCCGAGGACGTGGGGCCGGCCATCGAGAAGGCCAACTCCATCGACGACCGACCCGTCGTGGTCGACTTCCGCACCGACGCCTTCGAGAAGGTGTACCCGATGGTGGCCGCCGGCTCGTCCAACGACGACATCGTCGTTCACCCCGACCAGGCGGCCGCCCGATGACGTCGACCCCGACCCCGCTGCACGCGGTGTCCGGGCGGGCCACGATCACGGCGCCCAGGCACCACATCCTGTCGGTGCTCGTCGAGAACAAGGCCGGCGTCCTGGCCCGGGTGGCCGGGCTCTTCAGCCGCCGCGGCTTCAACATCTACTCGCTGGCCGTCGCCCCGACGGACGAGGACGAGCACTTCAGCCGCATCACCATCGTGGTCGACGTGGAGTCCGCGCCCCTGGAGCAGGTGATCATGCAGCTCGACAAGCTGGTCAACGTCGTCTCCATCGGCGAGCTCTCACCCAGCGAAGCCGTCGAGCGCGAGCTGGTGCTGGTCACCGTGGCGGTGGGCCCGACCGAGCGCTCGCAGGTGATCCAGCTGGTGGGGGTCTTCGGCGGCGAGGTGGTCAGCGTGGGTGCCGACCGCATCACGGTCATGCTGGCGGGGCGGCCCGAGAAGATCGACGACTTCGAGGAGCTGCTCGAGCACTACGCCGTCGAGGAGCTCCAACGGACGGGGCGGGTTGCCCTGCCTAAGCTGGAACGCCACTGATCACAGAGAGAAAGAGCTGACGACATGGCCACCATGTACTACGAATCCGACGCCGACCCCGCGCTGATCGCCGGCCGCAAGGTGGCGATCCTCGGTTACGGCTCGCAGGGCCACGCGCACGCGCAGAACCTGCGCGAGTCGGGGGTCGACGTCCGCGTGGCGTTGCGCGAGGGCAGCTCGAGCAAGGGCAAGGCCGAGGAGGCCGGGCTGCGCGTGACGTCGCTGGCCGACGCGGCCGCCGAGGCCGACGTGATCATGATCCTGTTGCCCGACACCGAGCAGAAGGCGGCCTACGACGAGTTCGTGGCCCCGAACCTCGAGGACGGCGACTGCCTGATGTTCGCCCACGGCTTCAACATCCGCTTCGGGCAGATCGTGCCGCCACCGGGCGTCGACGTCACCATGGTGGCGCCCAAGGGGCCGGGCCACCTCGTCCGCCGCACCTACACCGAGGGAGGAGGGGTCCCGACGCTGATCGCCGTGCACCAGGACGCCACCGGCAAGGCACGTGAGCTCGCGCTGTCCTACGCCCACGCCATCGGCGCCACCCGGGCCGGCGTGCTGGACACCACGTTCGACGAGGAGACCGAGACCGACCTCTTCGGCGAGCAGGTGGTGCTGTGCGGCGGGCTGACCGCGCTGGTGACCGCCGGGTTCGAGACGCTCGTGGGTGCGGGGTACCAGCCCGAGTCGGCCTACTTCGAGTGCCTGCACGAGCTGAAGCTCATCGTCGACCTGATGTACGAGCAAGGCATCGCCGGTATGCGCTACTCGATCTCCGACACGGCCGAGTACGGCGACCTGACGCGGGGGCCGCGGGTCATCAACGAGGCCGTCCGGGCCGAGATGCAGAAGATCCTCGGCGAAATCCGCGACGGCTCCTTCGCCGAGGAGTGGATCGCCGAGAACCGGGCCGGTCGTCCGCGCTTCGAGGCCCTGCGCAAGGAGGGCCAGGCCCACCAGATCGAGACGGTGGGGCAGGAGCTGCGGGCGATGATGCCCTTCATCTCGGCCGGCAAGACCAAGGTGCAGGACGCCTCCGGAGGCTGACCAGGTCTTGACCTGACATCAAAATGATGTCATCATGACGTCATGAAGATGTCGCTGGTGGTCGACGGGATGCGGTCGGACGTTGTCGCCGTCGGGGAGCTCGGCGACGACACGGTGGCCGAGGTGGCCGAGCGGATCGCCGACGTGCTCGTCCGGTCCGTGCCGGGCCGAGTCCTCGAGCTGCTCTCCGACGCCGCCGCCGAGCTGACGGCCTCGCTCCCCGACGGGCGCATCGACATCCGGGTGGCCGGCGACGACGTCGATATGACCTACGTCGAGGACGACCCGGGACCGATGTCGTCGGCGGGGGACGGGGACGACCTGTCGGCCCGCATCACGCTGCGGGTGAGCGAGGGCCTCAAGGCCCGTGTCGAACAGGGAGCGGCGGCCGACGGCGTCTCCGTCAACACCTTCATCCTGCGCACGCTCGAGCGCAGCACGTCGAGCAACCGGAGCCGGAGCGGTCGCGCGGGGACCCGCCTGCGCGGCTACGGCACGACCTGAAGGGAACACCGGACATGGAGAAGACGTTCGACACCCCGGGGGGCGTACGCCTCTACGTGGAGAACCAGGTGGGGTTGGTGGCGATCACCGCCCGGGACACCCCGAGCACCGTCGTGGCGCTCGTGGCCGACACGCCGGCCGCCGACGAGCTCGTCGAGCGCGCCACCGTGGAGTGCCGGCCGGTCGGGAGCGGCCACGTGGTGACGGTGAAGATCCCCCACCCCCAGGGCATGCGCTTCCTGCGCCGCAACGCGGTCACGGTGCGCGTCGAGATGCCCGAGGGCGCGCAGGTGAACGTCGTCACCGGCTCGGCCGACATCGACATCCACGGGCCCGTCGGCGAGGCGGACTTCACGACCGGGAGCGGCGATGTCTCGGCTGACGACGTGGCCGCCGACGTGACGGCCAAGACGGCGAGCGGCGACATCACCGTCGGCGCGGTGGGCGGGGACATCCGCGTCCACTCGGCCTCGGGCGACCTGCGCTGCTCGAGCGTCGGGGGCGCCGCCGTCTTCTCGACCGCCTCGGGTGACCTCGAGGTGGGTGCGGCCGCCAACCGGGTGGAGGTCAAGGCCACCTCGGGCAACGTCCGCCTGGGCGAGCTCGCCCGCGGGGCCCGGGTGGTGAACGTGTCCGGGAACGTGCGTGTCCTTGCCCTGGGCGAAGGCGCCCTGCACGTCCGTTCGGTCTCGGGTGACGTCGCAGTGGGCGTGGCCAAGGGGGTGGACCTCCACGTCGACGTGGAGACCCTGTCGGGCATCGTGCACTCGGACATCCCGCTCGAGGACGCCCCGGCCCGGGGCGGGCGTCCCGAGACCCGGGTGGACCTCAGCGTCCGCAGCGTCTCGGGCAATGTCGAGATCGGGCGGGCGCTCGAGCACGTCGCCTGACCCCACTAGCCGGACAGCTAGTCGGTCAGGCGATCGGGAAGTCCTGGCGACAGGCCGGTGGCGTAGACGAACTGGGTCACCGTCTCGATGCCCGGCTTGTGATGCCCGCCTCGGCGGAGAGGGTCGGCAGATTCTGGCCCATGCCCTCGACGGCGCGGGCCCGGCTGTTGGCGTTCGAGGAAGGGCAGCTGTCCGTCGTACTCGGCCGGCCACCCGGATCGGGGACGTTGACGCCGAGGTGGCCGAGGACGCCCCATGCCCTCGCCCTCCCGCGTAGCCCACCACTACATTCGCGAGGAGCGAGGGAGGTCATGATGCGACTGAGCAGACTCGAGGAGCACGGTCGATCCGGTCGCCGGCGGCACTGAGATGCCCTTTGTCCGGCCCCCCGACATGGTGGCGGCCGAACCGCTCCCGGGCTGGAGCGGTCGCTTCCTGCACTCCGCCACCATGACGTTCGCCCACTACGACATCGCGGCTGACGCTGCGCCGCTGCACGAGCACCAGCACGAGCAGGAAGAGGTGTGGCACATCGTCGAGGGCCGGGTGGCGCTCACCATCGCCGGCGAGGAGCAGGTGCTCGACGCCGGCTGCATCGCCGTGGTGCCGCCTCATACCCCGCACTCCGTGCGGCCGCTCTCCGCCTGCCGGGCGATCATCGCCGACTACCCCCTCCGGCCCAACCTGCCCGGGATGTAGCGGGGCGCCCCCACCTGAGATTCACCTGGGGACATACTGTCTGGCGTGCGCCGGCGGTCATCGCTCCTCGTCTTCCTCCTCAGCGTGCTGGGTGCCGCCGCCCTGGTCGGGGTCGGGATCGGGGTCGCGGTCGGGCCGGACGCCGGGTCGGCCACCGCCTCCGTGACCGCCCTGCCCACGTTGGCCGCACCGACGTTTCGAGCGCCGAGCGACAGCGGCTCCGGCACCGGCACCGTGTTCGGCCGCATCTCGGCGCCCGGAGGGCCTTACCTGTACGACGGCCAGGGGCGGGTCGTCTTCTTCCACGGCGTCGACGCCGTCTACAAGCACGCGCCCTATGAGCTCTATCCCGACCCGGGGAAGCCTTGGAACTTCTCCACGGCCGACGCGTCGCTCATGGCGCGGCTGGGCTTCAACGTCGTCCGCCTGGGCATGACCTGGAGCGGGCTGGAGCCGGGCACGGCCCCGGCCAACGACCCCGCCATCTGCGGCCGCGGCGAGCCGACCGACCCGCACCAGTTCAACCGGGCGGAGCTCGACCGCTACGTGGCCCGCCTGACCAAGACAGTCGATCTCCTCGGTCGGTTCCACATCTACACGATCCTGGACATGCACCAGGACGTCTACAACCAGATGTTCGACGGTGAGGGTGCCCCGCGCTGGGCCGTGTGCACCGACGGCGTCCCGAGCGTGGACCCGCCCGGGCGCTGGTCCCTCGAGTACGCCACCAAGGCCGCCGGCATCGCCTTTCACCACTTCTGGGACAACAACGTCCGCGGCGATCTGCAGGGCCAGTACGACCAGGTCTGGGGCGACGTCGCGCACGCCTTCAGGGGGAACCGCTGGGTCCTCGGCTATGACCCCTTCAACGAACCGTTCTCCACGTCACTGATCCGCGTCGGCGACGAGCACTTCGACTCCCAGCTCGAGTGCTTCTACACCGGCACGGCGGACATCGGTGCTCCCTCCCACGGGGCGCCACTGCTGCGATGCCCGGCCGACGACCCCGCCAGCGGTGTCGTGCCGACCATCCTCGCGGAGGACCCCGGCCACCTGATCTTCGACGAGCCGGACAACTACGCCAGCCGAGGGCTGCCGACCTTCATCGGCCCGATGGACCTGCCCAATCTCGTCTACAACGTCCACATCTACTGCGGGGCCCGCAGCCCGGTGACCGGGAACCCCACCAACATCGCGGCGTGCGCCGCGCAGGAGGCGCACTCACTCGGCGTGCGGGTCGAGGACCGCCCGGAGATGGCCTCGGGCGCCCAGCCGAAGGCACCGGCGTGGATGGTCACCGAGTTCGGCGCAACCAGCGACCCGCAGATCCTCTCCTCGATCACGGCCGCGCTGGACACTCGGCTCGTCGGATGGGTCTACTGGGCCTGGAGGTACTACGGCGATCCGACCGGCAGCGCGGCCGAGTCGCTCGTCATGGCGGATGGGCGCTTGCGCTCGACCGCCCGCGTGCTGAGCCGCGTCTACCCGCAGGCGATCGCCGGCACACCGCTGTCCTTCACGTTCTCACCGTCGACCGACGTGTTCGACATGGCGTACGTGCCCAACCACCGCATTCATGCGCCGACGCTGGTCTTCGTGCCGACCCAGCTGCACTACCCGCAGGGCTACTGCGCCCGCACGACCGGCGCGGCGGGTCATCTCGGCGCCGGGGAGCGACCTGCTCGAAGTCCAGAACGCCCGCCGCGGGCACCGCGTCACGGTGGAGATCACGCCGGGGCGCTGTACGGCCGGCAGCGCCAACGCGGTCCAGGCATAGGGTGGCTGCATGTGCCGCAACATCACCACACTGCGCGGGCTCGAGCCCGTGGCCACACCCGAAGAGATGGAAGCGGCGGCGCGCCAGTACGTCCGCAAGGTCAGCGGCGTTCAGACGACGTCGCTCCAGACCGAGGAGGCGTTCGAGCGCGCCGTGACACAGGTGACCGAGGCGACCATGTCGCTCCTGGCCACCCTGCCGCCACGCCGCCAGCCCCCGCCGACGCTCCCTCCCTTGCGCCGGATCGCGGCCAAGAAGGCTGCCGCCACCACCTGATCGGGCCTTGACAGGGTATATGCCTCTAGAGGAATATACCCACATGACGACGACATTCGAGGTACTGGCCGAGGACACCCGACGCCGCATCCTCGACCTACTGGTGGAGGGGGAACGACCGGTCGGTGACCTCGTGCGCCTCCTGCCCGTGAGCCAGCCCGCCGTTTCCAAGCATCTCAAGGCCCTGCGGGGGGCCGGTCTGGTCGAGTCCCGCATCGACGCCCAACGCCGGATCTACCGGGTCAGACCAGAACCGCTGCGGGAGGTCGACGAGTGGCTGGAGCCCTACCGCCGGCAATGGGCGACCCGCCTGAACGCGCTCGAGCACCATCTCGAGATCATGGAGGGTGGGGACGGGGAGACCTGGGCATGAGCGGAAGCGACGCCGTGGGCGAGTACGGGACGCTCGAGCGCAGCGGGCACGTCTCGATCCTGCGCTACGAGCGCCGCCTCGCCCACCCCCAGCAGAAGGTCTGGCGCGCCATCACCGAGGACCCGGATCTGGCGGCATGGTTCCCGACGACCATGGAGGGGGCACGGCGCGCCGGCGCGCCGCTGCGTTTCTCGTTCCGCCAGGGTGAGGCCGAGCCCTTCGACGGCGAGATGCTCGCGTTCGTTCCGCCGTCACTGATGGAGCTTCTTTGGGCTGACGACGTGCTGCGCTTCGAGCTGGAGCCCGACCCCGCGCCGGAGGCGGCGAGGCCCGGGTGCATCCTGCGCCTCACGGTCACGTTCCCCGAGCACGGTAAGGGGGCGCGTGACGCCGCCGGCTGGCACGTGTGTCTCGATCGACTTGCTGTTGCCTGTGACGGGGCCGACCTGCCCTGGCATCCGCCCGACCGCTGGCGGGTGGTCCACGGCGTCTACGTGGAACGCCTCGGGCCCGACGCATCGGTCATCGGGCCCCCGTCAGCGCGGGGCGACGCGTAAGGGCGGGTCGAGCAGCCCGCGGAGCGTGGAGCTGGGCGCCGTCTCGAAGCCGGATGGCGGTGGACGTGATCTCCTCGCCGGTCCGACGCCGCTACTGAGGACCCCGGAGGTGCACACGGCCGCATATGACGACCGGGCGCAATGGGACTATGCAATTCGTGGCACTCCCTCTCCAGACTGGACGTCCCCATGAGCATGCAAGGCAAGGTCGTCGTCGTCACCGGGTCCAACATCGGCATCGGCCTCGAGACGGCGGTCGGGGTGGCCGCCCAGGGTGCGACGACGGTGCTCGCCTGCCGGAACCAGGCCAAGGCCGAGGCGGCGGCCAGAGAGGTCACGCAGCGCACCTGGAACGACGATGTCCACGTCGTGCCCCTCGAACTGGCCGACCTCGCCTCGGTGCGCAAGGCGGCGGAGGAGGTCCTCGCGCGTTGGGACCGCCTCGACGTCCTGGTCAACAACGCCGGCGGGACGTGGTCGGCGCGCCGGGAGACGGCGCAGGGCTTCGAGTACACGTTCGGGGTCAACCACCTCGGCCACTTCTACCTGACGAACCAACTGCTGCCCCGGCTACGGGCCGCCGCCCCGTCCCGTGTCATCAACCTGACGTCGGTGGGACATCACGCGGCCAGGCGCGGCATGCGCTTCGACGACCTCCAGAGCGAGAAGCACTACGAGGGCATGGAGGTGTACTGCCGCTCGAAGCTGGCCAACGTCCTGTTCACCCGTCACCTGGCCAAGCGGCTCGCCGGCGACGTCACGGTCAACGCCGTGCATCCCGGCCCCGTCCGCAGCGGCTTCGGCATGGACGGCGACCTCCACGGGTTCATGAACTTCGGCCTGCGGCTCGTCCGCCCCTTCGAGATCAGCCCCAAGCGAGGCGCGAAGACCTCGCTCCACCTGGCCACCTCCCCCGACGTCGCCGGCAAGACGGGCATGTACTGGGTCAGGTCCAAGCCAGGTCATATGAGCCGCCAGGCGCGGGATGACGAGGCGGCCGGCCGCTTGTGGGACGAGAGCGAGCGCCTGCTCGCCTCCACCGGTTTCCCGGTCGGCTGAGACTGACGCCGGCGGCGCCAGCCCGTCCGTCCATCCGTCCGTCCGTCCGGCACCGCCAGCCCGTCAGGCGTCCCTGGTCATCATCCGCCAGGCACCGATGGCGGTCCAGAACACGATCCAGCCCACGATCACGAGTGACGCCACCAAGGTCGACTCCGGGATCAGGGTCAGACCGCCCGGTCCACCACCACCACCACCACCGCCTCCGCCTCCGCCACTGAACGGCGACGTCAGACCGCCCGGCTCGATGTGGAGCATGGCGATGCCCACGAGGCCCCGCTCGACGTTGAGCAGGTGCGCAATGATGTGGCGGCTGAAGAGCGGCGTCAGGATCAACTCCAGCACGACGAGGAGGATCACCGGGACGGTCCGCTGCCCCATCAACGAGGCCAATCCGAGGCCCACGATGAACCCGATCGTCGCCTCCAGCGCGATCCACAGGCCGACGTCGACCATCAGCGAAGTCGAGGGGACCAGGAAGACGGCGTGGTAGTTCGAGTAGTCCTGGTTGGCGACGCTGACCGCGAACGCTCGGATCTGGGCCGGCGATTCAGTGGCCGGGACGGTGATGGTGCCCTTCGGCGTCTGGATGACGGAACCTGGCGGGGGACCGCTGGTCTGACCGTTGCCGCAGGGCACGTCAGGCGGCGGCCCGTTCAGCCCCTTCCCTCCACCGAAGTCGAAATTGCAGATGACCTGGTCTGCGTGCGACGCCGCCCAGCTGTCCAGGGCCGGACGCGAGAGCCCCTGCGGCACGTTCACGCCGTCGTAGTTGAGCTGTGTCGGTGCGGCGAACACGCAGACCGCGCAGACGATCGTGTAGCCGATCGCCACCATGGCGATGACGATGGCCAGCCCGGCCGGGATCCTGGCCAGGTACAGGGCCAGGCGCGAACGGCCGGTGATCACCAGGTGGCGGAACATCCCTTCCGTGAGGTCGACCGAACCCGCCGTGCAGCCCACGACAGCCGCCACCATGAACCCGAAGACGTACATGAAGCCGATCACGAGCGTGGTGAAGATGTCGTAGCCGCCGGCCGGCCCGTAGGACTTGGGTGCCACGGCGTGGGAGATGAGGCGCACGGCGAGGAAGACGGTCGGGATGCCGATGTTGACGGCGATCAGGGCGATGATGAGCCCCCGTCGCCGGCGCAGCTCCATGAAGCGCGTGGTGATCATTCCCCACGTGGGGATCCATGAGCCGCGGTGATCACTCCGCGGTTCCGCCGGGACCGGAACCGGAGGCGGACCGGGAGCCGGTGGGCCGAGGTCGGTGATGGTCGTCATTCGGGCGCCCCCAGACGACTCGTGACCTCGAGGAACCACGACTCGAGCGAGGCCTGGATGTGCTCGAGCCGGTACACGGAGATCCCGCCCTCCACCAGAACGCGGTTGATCTCCGCGATGGCATCCCGCTCGGTGCCATCCGGCAGCGTGACAGCGAGACCGTCCGGACCGGCCTGCACGTGTGCGCCGAAGGCGGTCGTGCCGAGCAGGGCGCGGGCCCGGTCGGGCTCGGCGCACTCGACCTGGACCTCGAACGACGAGCCGGCGAGGAGTTGTGAGATCGGGCCCTGCCGGATGACCGCACCGCGATCGACGATGGCCACCGCATCGCAGGTGCGCTCGACCTCGTCGAGGAGATGGGACGACAGCACGACGGTGCGCCCCTCGGACACGAGCGACTTGATCATGTCGCGCATGTCGAGCATTCCCGCCGGGTCGAGGCCGTTCATCGGCTCGTCGAGGATCAGCAGTTGTGGATCACCGAGGAGGCAGGCGGCGACGCCCATTCGCTGGCGCATGCCCATGGAGTACTTGGACACCTTGTCGTCGGCCCGATGCAGGATGCCGACGCGCTCGAGCGCCGGCTCGATGCGATCCTTGGCCGCCGGCTCGCGTGCCGCGGCCAGGATCTTCAGGTTCTGGCGACCGGTCAAGTGGCCGTGGAAGCGGGGCTCGTCCACGATCGCGCCGACCCGGGCCAGCGCCCGGTCACGGTGGCGGGGGACGCTGTGGCCGAGCAACGACATCGTCCCGGCGTCCGCGTGGGTGAGTCCCAGCAGTACCCGGATGAGCGTGGTCTTGCCGGCGCCGTTGGGTCCGAGGTAGCCGAAGGCGCAGCCACGGGGAACCAGGAGCTCGACGTCGTTCACGGCGATGTTCTCGCCGAAGCGCTTCGTCAGCCCGTGGGTCTCGACGGCCCATTGGCCGTCGCCGCCGACCGCCGGCGGCGAGTGGGCGAGTGCGGCAGTGCTCATGCTCTGACCTGTGCTTTCTCGCCCCGAACGCTCACGGGCCCGCCCCAGCCCGTCTACCTATACCCGGTATAGTACAGACGACCTCGCCGTTGCCGCCAGGGGGCTCTCACCCGTCTTCATCCTGGGGCTGGCACCAGTCCCCGGGCGGCCGTGGCCCGCGCCGGGCCGGCCGCCCCCGGCCGAGGGGAGCCGCGCGGGTCAGCTCGCGAGCGCGCCGACCACGTGGTTGATGCAACCGCACAGCGACGCCACGTCGTCCGGCTCGATGGCGGGGAACATGGCGATGCGCAGCTGGTTGCGCCCGAGCTTTCGATACGGCTCGGTGTCGACGATGCCGTTCGCCCGCAGCACGGCCGCCACCGCGGCGGCATCGACCGCATCGACGAAATCGATGGTGCCGACGACGTGGCTGCGATCGGCCGGGTTCTCGACGAAAGGCCGGGCGAAGCCGGACTGCTCGGCCCACGTGTAGAGGATCTCGGACGAGCGGTCGCAGCGCGACGTCGTCCACTCCAGGCCGCCGTTGGCGTTCATCCAGTCGAGCTGCTCGGCCAGCAGGAAGATGGTGGCCAGCGCCGGCGTGTTGTAGGTCTGGTCCAGCCGCGAGTTGTCGACCGCCGTCTTGAGATCCAAGGAGGTGGGGATCCAGCGCCCCGAGGCGGCGATGCGCTCGACCCGCTCCAGCGCAGCGGGCGACATGAGGGCGATCCACAGGCCGCCGTCGCTGGCGAAGCACTTCTGCGGGGCGAGGTAGTACGCGTCGAACTCTGACGGATCGACCCGGAGGCCGCCGGCACCGGAGGTGCCGTCCACCGCCACCAGCCCGCCTCCATCGGCGGGGGCGGCGGCACCCTGGGGCCGCCGGATCGGCATGGCCACCCCGGTGGAGGTCTCGTTGTGCGTGAGTGCGTAGAGGTCGACCGACGGGTCGGCCGACGGCTTCGGGTGGGTGCCCACCTCGGACTCAATGATCTGGGGGTCCTTCAGATGCGGCGCCGCCTTGGCGCAGGCCGCGAACTTCGAGGAGAACTCGCCGAAGCTCAGGTGCTGGCTCTGCTCTTGAATCAGCCCGAACGTCGCCGCGTCCCAGAAGCAGGTCGTTCCGCCGTTGCCGAGGACGACCTCGTACCCCTCTGGGAGCGAGAAGAGCTGGCGCATCCCGGCGCGCACCCGACCGACCTGAGCCTTGACCGTTTTCTGCCGGTGGCTGGTGCCCATGTAGGTCGTGGCCACGCCGGCGAGCGCGTCGATCTGGGCCGGCCGGACCTTGGAGGGGCCGGACCCGAAACGACCGTCGGATGGCAGCAATTCGGGGGGGATCGTGATGTCTGGCACGTATGAGATCATTGCATCCGTGACGAGCACCCCATCGACGACCGAGCTCCGCCGGATCTCTCGCCGGGCCGCCGCCGTGGCGCCCTCGGCGACCCTCGCCGTGGATGCGAAGGCCAAGGCGTTGCAGGCGGCGGGGGAGCACGTGATCGGCTTCGGCGCGGGCGAGCCCGACTTCCCCACGCCGGCACACATCGTGGAGGCGGCAGTGGTCGCCTGCCGCGAGCCGGCCAACCACCGTTACACCCCGACGGCCGGGATCCCAGCCCTGCGCGAGGCGATCGCCGCCAAGACCCGGCGCGACTCGGGCTACGAGGTGGCCGCCAACCAGGTGCTCGTCACCAACGGCGGGAAGCAGGCCGTGGCCAACGCGTTTGCCGTGCTGTGCGACCCCGGCGACGAGGTACTCGTCCTCGCCCCCTACTGGACGACGTACCCCGAGTCCATCGCCCTGGCCGGCGGGACGCCGGTCGTGGTGTCCTCCGACGAGACGACCGGCTTCCGCTCCTCGGTCGAGGATCTCGAGGCGGCGTGGACCCCGAACACCAAGGCGCTCCTCTTCGTCTCGCCGTCCAACCCGACCGGTGCGGTCTACCGGCGCGAGGAGATCGAGGCCATCGGCCGCTGGGCGGTGTCCAAGGGAATCTGGGTGCTGACCGACGAGATCTACGAGCATCTCGTCTACGGCGGGGCCGAGCACCACTCCATGCCCGTACTCGTGCCCGAGCTGGCCGACCGCTGCCTGGTGGCGAACGGCGTGGCCAAGACCTACGCCATGACCGGCTGGCGGGTGGGGTGGCTGATCGGCCCGACGGACGCCATCGTCGCGGCGACCAACATCCAGAGCCACGAGACCTCCAACGTGGCCAACGTGTCGCAACGGGCCGCGCTCGCCGCGGTCTCGGGTGGGCTCGAGGACGTGGCGATGATGCGGGCGGCCTTCGACCGCAGGCGCCTGACCATCACCTCGATGCTCAACGACATTGAAGGCGTCGTGTGCGTGGAGCCCGAGGGCGCCTTCTATGCCTACCCCTCGGTCAAGGCGCTCCTCGGCCGGAGCCTCCGGGGACAACGTCCGGCGAGCAGCGCGGAGTTGGCCGAGATCTGCATCAACGAGGCCAAGGTGGCGGTCGTGCCCGGTGAGGCGTTCGGCGCGCCGGGCTACTTCCGCATGTCCTACGCGCTGGGCGACGAGGACCTGGTCGAGGGCGTCAGCCGGTTGGCCGCGTTGTTCGGCGAGGCGCAAGACTGACCAACGAATCGGTTGGGGGCAATCGGCGGGGGAGAGTGAGGAGACCACCGCGGTGGCACGGGTACTGGTAACGGAGAAGATCGCGCAGAGCGGGCTCGACCTGCTGGCCGAGGCAGGACACACGGTCGACGTGCGGGAGGGGCTGAGCCCCGAGCAGCTGCTCGGGGCGGTGGCGGGCGCGCACGCGCTGATCATCCGCTCCGCCACGCAGGTGACGGCCGACGTGCTGGCCGCCGGCACGGCGCTCGCCGTGGTCGGCCGGGCCGGGGTGGGGCTCGACAACGTCGACGTCGACGCCGCCACCGTGCGCGGCGTCATGGTGGTCAACGCGCCGACGTCGAACATCCTCTCGGTCGCCGAGCAGGCCATGGCCCTGCTGCTGGCGCAGGCCCGCAACATCCCCCAGGCGCACGGCGCGCTGGTGGCCGGCCGTTGGGAGCGCTCGAAGTGGGAGGGCGTCGAGCTGCACGGCAAGGTGCTCGGCGTCGTCGGCCTCGGACGGGCCGGCTCGCTGGTGGCCCAGCGCGCCCACGCCTTCGGCATGGAGCTCATCGGCTTCGACCCCTTCGTGTCCCGGGAGCGGGCGCGGGCCATGGGGGTGCGCCTGATGAGCATCGAGGAGCTGGTGGCCGAGGCGGATTTCGTCTCCATCCACACGCCCAAGACGCCGGAGACCATCGGGCTGTTCGGCCGCGACCTCCTGGCCAAGGCAAAGCCCGGCATCCGCATCGTGAACACCGCCCGCGGCGGCATCGTCGACGAGGACGCGCTGGCGGACGCCATCCGCGACGGGATCGTTGCCGGCGCCGGACTCGACGTCTTCGCCAAAGAGCCCTGCACCGAGTCGCCCCTCTTCGCGCTGCCCGGCGTCGTCGTCTCTCCGCACCTGGGCGCGTCGACCGAGGAGGCCCAGGACAAGGCCGGCGTGACGATCGCCGAGCAGGTGCTGCTGGCCCTGGCCGGCGACTTCGTGCCCTACGCGGTGAACGTCGCCGCGCGTGACGTCACCGACATCGTGCGCGGTTTCATGGCGCTGGCCGAGCAGCTCGGCCGCTTCTTCGTCGGCCTGCACGACGGCCTGCCCGACGCCATCGACATGGAGTACCAGGGCGAGCTGGCGGGGGAGAGCACGGGCATCCTCACCTTGTCGGTGCTCAAGGGCATCTTCGGTGGCTCGACCGACGAGCCCGTGTCCTACGTCAACGCGCCGCAACTCGCGGAGCGGCGTGGTCTCCAGGTGCGCGAATCCTCGACCGCCACGTCGCACGACTACAAGTCACTGATCACCTTGCGCTCGGGCTCGCACTCCGTCGCCGGGACGCTCATCTCTGCCGGCCTGCGCACCGAGCCCCGCATCGTGATCGTCGACGAGCACATGGTGGAGGTGCCCCCGTCCACCCACATGCTCGTGGTGCGCAACGACGACCGGCCGGGCGTGATCGGGATCGTGGGGACGGCGCTCGGGACGGCGGGTGTCTCCATCTCGTCGATGGCCGTGGGCCCGAGCCCCGAATCCACCACCGCCATGATGGTGATCTCGACGGCGACGCCGGCGCCCGACAACGTGGTGGATCAGCTGCGGGGCGACGAGGGCATCCTCGACATCCATCGCGTCACCCTGTAGCGGCGCCCCTCAGGATTGCGGCTTGCGCGGCACGTCCGGCCACGTGTCGAGGCTGCCGATGACGGGCTCGCCACGGTGGATCTCGCGCCGCGGCGCCCGGTCGAGCAGGACGATGCGCACCACCGCCAGCACGCCGACGATGAGGGCGGCGCGCAACAGGGTCGAGAGCGGTCGGCGCATCAGACCACGGTAGCGTGACCGGGCATGGCTTCGCTGCAACGCATCGCCCCGATCTTCCCCACGACGGACTTGGCCGCGATGCAGGCGCATTACGAGGCCCTCGGCTTCACGGTGCACGTGCACGGGAGCGGGTACGGCACCGCCGCTCGCGACGGGGTACGCATCCACTTCGAGCTGGCCGAGGAGAACGGGCCGGCCACCGAGCGGGGCGCCGCCTACCTCGCCGTCGACGACGCCGACGCGCTGCACGCGGAATGGCGGGCGGCGGCCGTGGGCGAGACATCCGACCTCTTCGACCCCGGATTCGGTGTGTGGGAGGCCGCCCACACGGATGGCGACGGCAACCTGCTGCGCTTCGGCTCGCCGATCACGCCTTGACGCCCGCCCCGCCTGATGGGACGATTACACTGATGATGGTGAAGCGAATCACGTCCGACCTGCTGCTTACCTGACGGCGAACGCCACATCGCGTTCGCTCGCAACCTCCTGCGCCGAAAGGCCAGGAGGTTTTTTGTTGGGCCGGTGCCGAGAGAGAGAAGGGAAGAAACCGATGGCTGAGGGACAGAGAGGGAGTGGTGACGACATGGAGCGGGGTCACCTGGCCCTGCCCTGCGATCCGTCACCGATGCCCTTCGGGAAGTACCGCTCGCACGTGCCGCTCGTCCTGCACGACCGCACCTGGGCCGACCGCCAGTTCACCCGGGCCCCGCGCTGGTCCAGCGTGGACCTGCGCGACGGGAACCAGGCGCTCATCGACCCCATGGACTCCGAGCGCAAACTGGCGCTGTTCCAGACGCTGATCGACGTGGGGTTCAAGGAGATCGAGGTCGGCTTCCCCTCGGCGTCGCAGACGGACTACGACTTCCAGCGCCTCATCATTGACGAGAACCTGATCCCCGACGACGTCGAGATCCAGGTGCTGGTGCAGTGCCGACAGGAGCTGATCGAACGGACCTTCGAGTCATTGGCCGGCGCGCCGCGCGCCGTCGTGCACTTCTACAACTCGGTGTCCGAGCTGCAGCGCCGCGTCGTGTTCGGCCTCGACAAGGCGGGCATCGTCGACATCGCGGTCACGGCGGCGGAGCTGTGCAAGAAGTACGAGGCCCAGCTGAGCGGGACCGCGGTCAGGTATGAGTACTCGCCCGAGAGCTTCACGGGCACCGAGCCGGAGTTCGCCGTCGAGATCTGCGAGGCGGTGATGGACGTCCTGGAGCCGACGCCCGAGTCGCCGGTGATCCTCAACCTGCCGGCCACGGTCGAGATGTACAGCCCGAACGTGTACGCAGACGTCATCGAGTGGTTCGGCCGCACCATCAAGGATCGGGATTCCGTTGTCCTCAGCCTGCACCCGCACAACGACCGCGGCACCGCCGTGGCGGCCGCCGAGCTGGCCGTGCTGGCCGGCGCCGACCGGGTGGAGGGCACGCTGTTCGGCAACGGCGAGCGCACCGGCAACGTCGACATCGTGACGCTGGCCATGAACCTCTTCTCGCAGGGCATCGACCCGGCGTTGGATTTCGGCGACATCGAGAAGGTGCGCCGCGTGGCCGAGTACGCCACGCGCCTGCCGGTGCATCCGCGCCACCCCTACGCGGGGGACCTGGTGTACACCGCCTTCTCGGGGTCGCACCAGGACGCCATCAAGAAGGGCATGGCCGCCGTCGGGGACGACTACGACGAGTGGGAGGTGCCTTACCTGCCCATCGACCCCAAGCACACCGGCCGTACCTACGAGGCGATCATTCAGGTGAACAGCCAGTCCGGCAAGGGAGGGGTGGCCTACCTGATGGACACCGACCACGGGCTGGACCTGCCGCGGCGGCTGCAGGTCGAGTTTTCCAAGCGGGTACAGGAGATCACCGAGGCGAGCGGAACCGTCATCCCCTCGGGCCGGATGCGTGACGTCTTCGAGGAGATCTACCTGCCCGAGGACGCCGGGTTGCGCCTGATGACCAGCGAGGTGTCGACCGGATCGGGCCACACCAGCGTCACGGCCCAGCTGCTGGTGGACGGCCAGCACCGGACGGTGACCGGCGAGGGCAACGGGCCGATCGACGCGCTGGTGACGGCGCTGAAGTCCGACCTCGGTATTGTTCTGGAGGTGAAGGACTACTCCGAGCACACGCTCACCGAGGGCTCGGGCGCGTCGGCGGTGGCGTACGTGGAGTGCGCCGGGTCCGACGGGTCGACCTGGTGGGGCGTGGGCCGCGACTCGTCCATCCTGGATGCCTCGCTCGGCGCAGTGGTCTCCGCGGCGAATCGGGCCCGTCGGGGGTGATCCGCCCGGCGGTCGAGGCGGACGTCCCGGAACTGGTGGCGATGATCCGCGAGCTGGCCGAGTTCGAGAACCTCACGGACCAGGTGTCGATCACCGAGGACGATCTCGCCCGCACGCTGTTCGGGCCCGAGGCCATGGCCCACGACTGGGTGGTCGAGGACGGCCGGGGCGGACTGGCCGGGCATGCCTTGTGGTACCGGACGTTCTCGACGTTCCTCGGCAAGACGGGGATCTGGCTGGAGGACATCTACGTCCGGCCGGAGCACCGGCGGCAGGGCTACGCCACCCAGCTCCTCACCCGGCTGCGCCAGGAGACCGACGGCCGCCTGGAGTGGGAGGTGCTCGAGTGGAACGTCCCGGCCATGGACTTCTACCAGCGCCTGGGCGCCCGTCCCATGGCCGGCTGGACCCTCTACCGCTGGTTCGAGGGATGACTCCCGCTAATCTCTTAGGAAGATAGTTGGAATCTTCCTAAGCTGCTTGACAGATCACATGTCCGGGCGTCACTCTGGCGAGGGAAGAGCGAGTCAGAAGGAGCACCCATGCGTTTGCTCAAGGACGATCTGCGGGAGTTGGACCTGTTCTCGGAGGCCAGCCGTAGCGAGCTGGCTGTGATTCGGAAGCAGCTGACGAGGCTGAAGGTCAAGGCCGGACGTGTCCTCGTGCGTGAGGGCGCCATCGGCAACGAGTTCATGATCCTGGTCGACGGCATGGCCGAGGTGACCCAGGGTGGGCGGAGCATCGCCATCATCGGGCGCGGCGACCTGGTGGGCGAGATGGCCCTGGTGCAGGGGCACGGCCACGGCAGGCGGAACGCCAGCGTGACCGCCGTCACCGACGCCGAGATCTACGCCGGCTCTCCGGCGGAATTCCGCCGGATCATCGAAGCGGCCCCCTCGGTGGCCGAGAAGGTGAAGCAGACGGTGGCGTCGAGGACGCTCGTCGCCGCCTGACCGGCGGGGCTCGGCCGTCTCGCCCACCCGGTGGGCGTTTGCCCATCGGTAACCGTTCTGTTACGGTAACGACGATGTTACCGTACCTCGTGGCCCGTGCGGCGGGCTCCGGGCGCTGAGCCGATGCCGAAGCCGGACGCCGCCGGAGATCCCTTCGACGCCCTGGGTGATGCCAACCGCCGGGAGATTCTGCGGCTGCTGAGCGGGGGCGACAAGCCCGTCCACGAGATCGCGGCCGCCCTGCCCATCAGCCGCCCGGCCGTCTCGCGCCACCTGCGCCTGCTGAAGGGCGCGGGGATGGTGGCCGAACGCGCCGAGGGGAACCGCCGGATCTACCATCTCCAAGACGGGGGACTGCGCGCCGTCCAGGACTACCTCGAGGGCGTGTGGGGTGAGGCAGCCGCCCGGTTCCGCCTGCTGGCCGAGAACACCGGGCCGCCCCCGCCGTCGTGACCGCCCCGCTGCGCATGAGCTTCGACGTCGACTGCGCGCCCGAGCACGCATTCGCCGTGTGGACGACGCAGATCGGCACCTGGTGGCCGCGGGATCACACGGTGAGCGGCGACGCCGCGGAGGTCGTCCTGGAGAGCGGCGAGGGCGGGCGGATCTACGAGCGGACGTCGGCCGGCGTCCGGCACGAGTGGGGCGAGGTGACGGTGTGGGAGCCGCCCCGTCGCCTGGCGTATCGGTGGCACCTCGGCCGGGACCGCGCCGCGGCCACCGAGGTGGAGATCACCTTCGTCGGCGAGGGGGAGGCGCGCACCCGCATTCAGATCGAACACGGCGGGTGGGAGAAATTGGGCGACGAGGCGGACGCCTTGAGGGACCAGAACCGTGGCGGATGGGATGCGCTGCTGCCGCACTTCACGGCGGCCGCAGAAGGAGGAGCCGACTGATGGCGACCGGAACGAAAGAGGACCCCTGGCTGCTGAAAACCGCTCCGGGGAGCTCCGAGTACACGATGTACCGGGACGAGGAGGCGGAGCCGGCGGTGCTGGTGTGCCAGGTGGGCTCGACGAAGCTGACCTATGACCTGCGGGCGATAGAGCACCTGCACGGCTGGCTCGTCGCGCGGGGCGACTGGGTGCCGCTCGGGGCGGCCGACGAGAAGAAGGCGGCGGCCGACGGGACGGTGGAGGCGTGGGGTCGTTCGCCCGACAACCCGGTCGGCGGCTGGTACGGCCGCCGCCGGGGCTACCGCGGCCGCTTCGGGATGTATCTCCCGCCCCTCCTCGAGGTGCTCGGCCTGGCCGAGCTCACCCACGACACGCGCGCAACAACAGCATGCGCGCCGTCTGAACCCGGCGACGCCGGGCCTTATCGCAAAGAACCGAGGAGGAGCAGCATGTCCATGACCAAGGTGATCCGTTACCGCACGAAGCCCGAGCACGCCGACGAGAACGAGCGGCTCATCGGAGAGGTGTTCGCGGAGCTGGCCGAGCAGGATCCTGGAAACGGGTTCCACTACGCGGCCTTCCGTCTCGACGACGGCGTGAGCTTCCTGCACGTGGCCGTCCTCGACGGCGAGGAGAACCCACTGACGTCGTCGGCGGCGTTCGCCGCGTTCCAATCCGGTATCGGGGGGCGCTGTGCTGAGGGTCCCGTCCCCGCCGATGCCTCGATGGTCGGCTCCTACGGGCTCATCGCATCAATGCCGCCCCTCCGCTGACGTCCCCGCACACGGTTCCTTTCGCGGCTCCACCCTGCGTGAGCACACGGGTGGGGCACGAGGACTTCGGGTAGCGAGGTGGCGCTGACCGGGTCGGCGCTCTTGACGGCTTCCCTCGCGATGCCGCTCAACGCGTGAGACGCCACCACACGCCGGGGCCCGTGAGCGCACTCGCCGTCCGCAGCTCGACTTGTGCTGCAGTGCGCCCCACTTGTGCTCGTAGCACCCCGACCGGGGCTCCGCTCCGCAAGGGACCATCCAAACGGCGGTGTTGAACGTCCAGGGTGGCAACGAGACCGGGCCACCCGATCACGTCGACCGGCTGTGCCGCAGTCACCGGTGCCGTCGAACCCCAGGGCGCAACGACGTCCGCCACTTTCTGACCCGGGGCGAAGATGGTGAAGCTGTGCAGGGCAGCGAAGACACTCCTCACCAGCGCGTCGCCCGCATCGACTGCGGCCGTGTTCGGGCCGAGCGTCCCGCCCGGCTGACCCAGGACGGCACCGACGACCGTGACGTCCTTCCCCCCGATGTTCTGCTGTGCAGCGAAGAGATAGCAACCCTGTGCACTGGAGTCGGACGCCGTCTTGATGCCGACGATCCCATCGCGCCCCAAGGCGAAATTGGCGTTGTAGACGACGGTGGTCATCGGTACGCTCGCCTCGCCCAGCGAGACGATCTGTCGGAGGACGGGGACCGACAGCGATGCCTCGCCCAGGCGGACGAGGTCCTGGGCCGAGCTCGTCGTGGCCGGGTCCACGCCGCTCGGATCGGTGATGTGTGTCGAGGCCAGGCCGAGCATGCTCGCTGCGGCGTTCATCTTGGCCACGAACGCACTGACGCTTCCTGCGTCCCAGTCGGCGAGGACCGTCGCCATGTCGGCTCCCGAGTCGACCAAGAGTCCTTCGAGCGCTTGGAGTTCGGTGAGTGACTCCCCGGCTGCGACCGGGACTTCGGACTCCTGGCCCGCCTGCCCGGCCTGGTACGCCGCCAGCGCGTCCGCGGTGACGGGGATGGCCGGTCCGTCGTCCCCCGGCGCCAATCGGTGATCTGACAGGACCACGTACGCTGCGAGGAGCCCAGCCAGACCGGCGACCGGGACAGACTGGGTCCCGCGGACCTGGCCCACCGTTCCGACACCGACGACCGCCGCCGCCGCCTCTCCGCTGCCGGGCCATGCGAAGGCCGGTGCCACGCCCGGGATACGGAGATCTCGAGCATTGACGCTGGCGTCGGGGAGCGGTCGGACCCACTGGGTGATGGCACCGGCGCAGAGCGCCGCGACGATCACTGCAGCGCCCCAGGTGAGAAGACGCCGGCGCCGTCGCGAGGCGCGCAGTCCGGCAACGATCTCGAGCTCGCCTTCGCTCGACGGAGGGAGCTGCCTGCCCATTTCGGTGAGGCGTTCCTCGTTTTCCCCAGGCAGTACGCGCTTCCGGGCGTGGGCAGGACCTTTGTGTCGCCCGTGGTCGCTGTCGTCCATGACCTCAACGCTAAGGCCGCGACACTCGGCGCAGTGGGCATGTCCTCTTGCCGCGAGCCGGGGCATCTCGTGAACGCCCGTTCAGGCTGGTCTGGGAGGCGAATTCAGAGGACCCGCTCAGGGTCTTGCAAGGTCCCCGCCCGTCTGCAGGCTGTGATCATCCGCTTCGAGGTCTCAGGTCGTCGTGCCCCGGGGGCTACGAGAGTGCCCCGATCGTGAGACGTCCGCCTGCCCGCGATGAGGACCCGCCACTGACGGTGCGTTCCACGGCCTGGAAGTTGGGATGGTTTGCGGTCCTCGCGCTCGCATTCCGCCGATCAGGCGACGGGTGCTGGAGCCACACCTCCTCGTCGAGCGGGACAATCAGTCCGGTCGGCCGTGAGCCGGGCTTGCGGCGTTCCGACCACGACCGTCTCGGAGCGGTTGAAGGCAGCGTCCTGGTGGGACGTGGCCTACTCCAGTTCCTTCCAGTGTTGCCTCCCGAACAGCCGCCCGAATCGGGCCGTCAGCGATGGACCCTCATCGCGGGCGGTATCGGGATGCAGAACCAAGGTGCCCTTGGGCGCGGGCAAATTCGCGGCCTCGTCGTCGGTCAACGCGCATCGCACGAGGGTCGTCGTGATCTCCGTGATCTGATCCCGATCGACGAAGCGCAGACCATGCGTGGTCTTGACCGCGATGCCGTCGAAGATGTCCAGGTCGGGAATTTGCAGAACATGTTCGACAGTACCGAATTGGGTATCCGTCGAACTGAGGACGGCTGCCCCTACCGGCAAAGCCTCGTATGACACTTGACGGCCTTCGTCCACGATTTCTCCTTCTTCTCGACTCTGGACCCTGTCCATTGATCAATTGGTCGTCAGCGGAACCGCGTGACCCCGCGCCGGCCGGCCGTGCGCTGCCGGCTTCATTTTACGTCTGCGGTGAGTCCCTCTGAGGCGGTGGCAGCGGCAATGGCGCTACGAGACAACGCGGTAGCGATGTGGGTGGCCTGAGGCGTGTCGATCACCCGAACGACCTCCACTTCGATCCGTACCGGCAGCACGTCGAACGGCCGGCGTCCGAACCATTCGGGCAGCCGCATGAAGTTGTCACCGCCAGGGTTGTCGTTGGGGCCACAGACGTACGTGTCAGGTGACATCGACATGGAGAGCACCGATCTCGACCTGGAGCGACCTCGGATCTCAATGAGGATCTGGCCGGCCCAAATGTGCGTCGCCCTGCGGCAGACGATCGAGCCTCCGCTGTCGTCGGGCTGGGGTTTCTCGCGATGCGGTTGCCCGCGAGGCGAGCACACCGCTTACGCGTGCCTCAACCTTCGAGGCACTCCGCCATGGTCACTTCGTGACTGCCGTCGCGATGCTGGGGCAGGTGCCTTGTCGAGTACGCCTCCGCCGGGGCCGCCACCGAACGCGGATCGACTGCTCCAAGTCGGATGCGGGCCGGAACTCCAAGGGCCATTGCACCGGCGGGGACCTCGGTGCCGGGGGAGACGACAGCACCCGCTCCCACGAGCGAGGATGATCGGCAGATGACCCGCTCGAGGACGACCGCGCCTGAACCGATGAGTACGAGATCTTCGAGAAGACAGCCTTCCAGGTGCGCCAAATGGCCGATCACGCAATCGGCCCCGACCCGGGTGGGATTCATGAATTGGGTGTGGATGACGGTTCCGTCCTGTATGGACGTTCGAGCACCGATGACGATCGGTCCGTTGTCCGCACGAATGACCACCCCCGGCCAGATGCTCGAGTGCGATCCGACGTGAACCTCGCCGATCAGAACCGCTTCTGGGTGGATGTAAGCGTCGGGGTGGATTCGCGGTCGTTCTTCACCAATCGCATAAAGAGTCATGGAGTCCATTCAAACAGGATGGCCGTGAGTCCAAGCCGCGATTCGGAGGGACCACACCGGTACGCCAGCTCCTGCTGGGGAGTAGCAGTCTTGGACAGAATCGAGAGATCTGAGTCCCCGTGGGCTCCGATGATCGCGTGCAGAGGATGCCGGCCGTGACGGAGGGAGGTCAGCTCGACGCGATCGAGAGGTTGCACGAGTTATTCGGACGACACGAAATCGACTATTGGCTTTTCGGTGGGTGGGCCGTCGATTTCCATGCTCGGAACATCACCCGTGCTCACGAGGACATCGATATCGCCGTGTGGAAGGCCGACCTCGGTCGTGTTGACATGGTGCTCAGCCGGGATGGATGGAAGCGCAGCACCCGATTCGGTGAAGACGGGTACACCGAATATGTGCACGGATCGATTCGTCTGGACCTCGCGTTTCTTGCTCGCGACGTGAAGGGCGTGGTGTACACCCCACTTGCCGAGGGTCGCGGCCGTTGGCCCAACGGCGCCTTCGGAGATGATGTGACGGAACTCGAAGGCGTGTCTGCGCACGTCGTGACCCTCTCGTCACTGATCGAGGACAAGTCTGAACCGCACGGCGATGATCCGTCTTCGGCGATGAAGGACCAGGCTGACGTTGCCGTCCTCATCCAGCTTCAGCCGGACGAGTGAGCGTCAGGTCGAATCGGCCGAGGGGTGCCCTGCTCGGTGCCCCCCGAGCACGATTCGTCCACCAGACGACTGCCAGCCGGCCGTTTCGCGTCACAAATGCCACAAGTTCGTAACGCACTCCACAGCCCAGGCTTACAGAAGGCCTTTAGGCTTCCGATAGCGAGACGGCCGGCGCCCTTGGTCCTCACCCCCCGATTCCCCCCGGAGAGGGCGCCGGCCGAATCGCGTCTGGCACGGTAATCCAGCGATGCACGGCCCGTTCGTCACCCCTCGAGGCCTCTGCGCGCCGGCACCGTGATCCGGCGATTTCCCTGTTGGCGGACCCGGGAACGCAGCCAACCCCCTCGCCCTGGGGGCCACGGCAGAGGCCCGGGTGCCCGACCAAGCTCTTCGCGGTTCCTGCGGGCGCCGGGGTCGACCACCGGGGGGACCGGGGATACCGGGAGTCCCTGATCGGCAGGGAGGTCCTGTATCCGGTGAGCGGGCCAACTCTCAACGTGTCGAAGTGACCGCCGGAGATCGGGCAAGGCACGTGACGGCAGACAACGCGCCAATGTCCTTCCGCTCCGCCCACGGCGTCGCGGTTACGACCTCGAAGACGCCGCTACCGTGGAGCTTTGGGTGGAAGAGCCCCGTGGCCCGGGGGTCCCCGTGCCGGAGCGCAACTGCTCTCATCTCCATGGCACGACCTCGCGACGCCGCAGAGTCGAATCGCTTCGGATGGTCCGACACGATCGATTTCGGAGCGAGAGCGAGCACCGCTACGCTCGCGCCCGTCCGAACATGCCCCGGGGCCGTCGTGATCCCGTCGGCTCGAAGGCCGCAGACGAGGACGCGGGAGAACGTCTATGACAAACGTCGCACAGAGCCCGGAGGCCGTTGCGGGACCGCCTGTGGCGCAGCCCGTGCTCACCCCGCTCACGGCCAGCGCAGTCATCCTCGTCCTGACGATCGACGACGGCGGGATATCGGTTGTCCGCAACCTGCTCGCCGACCTGTCCGGCCTGGCCCGGACAGTTGCCTTCCGCGCCCCTGAGGGTGGGCTGGCCGTCGTGGCTGGGGTGGGATCGACGGCGTGGGACCGCCTGTTCGCGGGTCCTCGGCCGGCCGACCTCCATCCGTTCCAGGAGCTCGACGGGAGCCCGCACCGGGCTGCGGCGACTCCGGGTGATCTGTTGTTCCACATCCGGGCGGCAACGATGGATCTGTGTTGGGAGCTGGCATCCCTGGTGGTCGGCCGGCTGGCGGGGGCCGCGACGGTGGTCGACGAGGTGCACGGCTTCAAATACTTCGATGAGCGGGACCTGCTCGGCTTTGTCGACGGGACCGAGAACCCGACCGGCTCTGCAGCCGAGTCGGCGGTGGCCATAGGGGCGGAGGATCCGGCGTTCGCCGGCGGGAGCTACGTCATTGTGCAGAGGTACGTGCATGACATGGCAGCCTGGGATGCCCTGACAGTCGAGGAGCAGGAGCGCGTGATCGGGCGCGCCAAGCTCTCCAACGTCGAGATGGAAGATGACGTCAAGCCTTCCAACTCACATGTGGCGCTGAACACCATCGTTGAGCCCGACGGCACCCAGCGCCAGATCCTTCGGGAGAACATGCCCTTCGGGTCGCTGGGAGCGGGGGAGTTCGGCACGTATTTCATCGGGTACGCCGCGACCCCTGCGGTCACCGAGCTGATGCTCCAGCGCATGTTCCTCGGGGACCCGCCCGGCAACTACGACCGGATTCTCGATTTCTCCACTGCGATGACCGGGACCCTGTTCTTCGTGCCCACAGCGGACTTCCTCGATGACGCTCCTCCGATGCCGGGTCAGTCCGAAGACGGGACAACCGGCGCAGAGGGGGAGGCGGCGCATCAGGAGGAGAGCGTCACGAACGGCCCGGCCGCCGCCGACGACGGATCACTCGGGATTGGCGGGCTCACGGCGACGACGCCGTAGGGTCATCTCCCCGCGATGATGCTCTCCAGAGGCGAGAGAGATGTTGACCGGAGGTCACGTGTATCCGGAGTTCACGGAAGAACAGCGGAACTTGCAGGGCCGGCTCCGCGAGTATTTCGAGGGGCTCGTTGCCGACGTCGAGGGTTCGGCCCAAGACGAGCCTCCCTACACCCGGTACATCCGCCGGATGGGCCACGACGGCTGGCTGGGCCTCGGGTGGCCTCTCGAGTACGGCGGTCAGGCCCGGGGGGCCATCGATCAGATGATCTTCGTCGAGGAGTCCCATTGGGCCGGTGTGCCCCTCCCGCTCCTGACCCTGAACAGCGTCGGTCCGACTCTCATGGCCCTCGGCACCGACGAGCAGAAGCGGCGGATCCTGCCGGGGATCCTCAGGGGGGAAGTCCATTTCTCCATTGGCTACACCGAGCCCTCAGCGGGCACCGATCTGGCTTCACTCAAGACACGGGCCGTACACGACGGAGACGAATACGTGATCAACGGGCAGAAGATCTACACCAGTGCGATCCAGTATGCCGATTTCGTCTGGCTGGCAGCCCGGACCGATCCCGATGTTCCCAAGCACAAGGGTCTCTCGGTGTTCATCGTGCCAGTCGATACTCCGGGGTTTCACTGGGACCCGTTGCCCACCATTGCAGGCGACATCACCAGTTCCACGTTCTACGAGGACGTCCGGGTCCCCACCGCGAACCTTGTCGGCGCAGAGAACCAGGGCTGGAAGCTGATCACCAACCAGCTCAATCACGAACGGGTGGCGATCTGCCCTGCTTCGGGTCTGCTCAGGAGCCTCACCGACGTGCGTCGATGGGCGCAGGAACACCGACTGAAGAACGGGCGCACGGTGATCGATCATGAGTGGGTCCAGATCGGCTTGGCCAGGGTGCAGGCAAAGATTGAAGTGTTGAAACTTCTGAACTGGAAGGTGGCGTGGGCATCCGACAAGGGGTTGAATCCAGCCGATGCGTCGGCCACCAAGGTCTACGGCAGCGAGCTGGCCCTGGAGGTCTATCGAACACTGCTCGACGTGGTCGGTCAGGCGGGCTACCTGGTCGAAGGTTCGCCGGGGGCGGCGCTGAGTGGTCGGCTCGAGCAGCAGGCCCGCAGTCAGACAATCTTCACCTTCGGAGGTGGGACGAACGAGGTCCAGCGCGACATCATCGCCATGATCGGGTTGGGAATGCCGCGCGCTCCCCGGTAGCGATGTTCCACTTACCCAGGGGTGTCGGAGATGGGGCGAATGGACCGCGATCTCGAACCGATCGCCTGGGACGCCCATCCCAATCGGGGATTCGAAGGATCAGCTGGCCCCCAGAACCTCGTCAGCGTTCAGGGGGCCATTCCTGAACCTCCGGGACGACGACACCCGGTCGGTCAGCATCTGGATGACGACTGCCGCAGGATCGTCAGGGCATCTCATGTGAGGCCGCGGCGGGCGAGAGATCTCTTTCGTGTAGTGAGCTCACCGGATAGGAGATGCCCAGGTGGCCGAACGCTCCGTCGTAGACGCCGCGGCAGATCGCTCCGAGATATCCGATCCGATCCTTTCTCTGGCGCAGAAGGGCCCGCAAGAACAAGGTCGTGATCTTCTTCGGATAGCGACCCACCCGGTGCATGATGTGTAGGTGGTAGTACAGCATGTTGCGGGACTCGTAGTAGTACTTCCACTTCGGGATGTCGTCTCCCTGTCGGATGGCATCGTGATGCACCACGGCCTCATCGATAACGCGACGTGGAAAGCCTGCCCGAGGGATTCGCCATTCGCAGTATTCGGTATCCTCCGCCCACCAGAACAACGCTGCCATTGGCAACCCCACCGCTTCCACAATCTCTCGAGAGATCAGAAAGCCACACCACGAGCCCCACCGGCCCACCGAATCATCGGGCTGTATTGCAATGGGAAACACGAAGGCCGATGTGGGAGCGTTGCTCGCTGCACCCCACAAGTGTTCGAGACATGTCGGTTCTGGGACCATATCGTCATCCATGACCCAGGCGTGGGTGAAGTCATTGGTCGAGAAGTAGTGCAGAGCTATCGCCCACCCGCCGGCCGGTCCGCCGTTCACGTCTGACCGGATGACTCGCAACGGCCTTCCAAATGTCGGGAGCAGTGAGGCCTCTACCGGTGGTTGGCTCGCATTGTCAACGATGAGCACTTCATCGGGAGCTTCAGATTGGGCGCCTATTGCGGCCAAACACCGTGCGAGCGACCGCGGGGCATTGTTCGTCAGAACAAGCGCCACGATTCGGCGTCCCTGACGCTCCGACATCGTGAACCAGCCCCCTTGTGCTCGCTCTGTGGTCGCGCGTGGGTCACGAGACGCCCACGGCTTGACCATGGTACCGGCTCCTTGAGCTCGCGAAGGGTGGTGGCGACGGATCTGGGACCACTCCCGAGCTCCCCACGCGGGGTCTCACAGTCACTTCTTCAAGGGTGGGGTCACACGCTCGGTCGAGGTATCCCAGGCCGCCCAGCGGTGGGAAGGCTTGACTCGCGTTCACCCGTGGCCCAAACCTGAACCGAGTGTTGAGCTTGGCTGCTGCGTCAGTCTTCCACCTGGTGAAGGGGCGATCAGAATGTCCCGGGACGCGCCGACTCGGGGCTCGACACGATCACGAACTCCGGGCAGCCACTGATCGATCAATTCGGCAGTCGGGTTTGCGAGTGTTCACCGTGAGGGTGGCAGTACCGAGCCCGAAGCGCTTCCTCAAGAAGACCGCACACGTTCGCAACAAATGATCGCAGACCCGACGTACATGAACGTCGGTCGTCGCTTCGGTATCGATCCCGTCCTACAGATAGGTCACGATCAAGGGCATGGCGAACGGCACCAATGGGGGATGTCACGGCCGTGGACTCGGCTCCGGCTCGGTATCGGCACCGGTGAAGTCGCGCCGAGAGCGGTGCTTCGGAATTTCGGGTCCCGCTGGTCTGGGAGTCAAACGGGGACAAAATGCAGTAGGGGTTGCAGCGGCCCGTCGAATGATGACGTCGCTATTCCCCGCCCCACCCAGAACCCGGTTGTGACGCCGCGACCGGTGCCGGGCCACTGGTCGTCGAAGTGGTCGGCAGACCGGTCGTCGAAGTCGTGTTGGGAGTGTTCAACACGTCCTGAGCGGGAGTGATCGACACGTCCTGAAAGATCCCATTCAAGGCATTGAATACGACCACGACCGCCGGTGTGCTGCGGGTCGTTCCCGTCGCACAGTTGGGTTGGCAGTTGTTGACGTTCAACGTACCCCTGCCCTGCCCACCGGTGGCTGCCCCCCACAACGTCCAATTGATGGCCGTCACAGTGGTGCCTCCCGTGGCACATCCGACCGTCAACCTCGTGGGGCGAACGTGGGGTGTGGAGGCCGGCCCGCAGGACAGTACCGCGGGCACTGAGGCCACGGTCGACGTCGTTGAAGGGGACGTAGAGGAGTTCCCGCCATGCGTCGTGGTCGTGGATACACCGCTGTCGGTCGACTTGGTCGTCGGCGAGGAATTGGAACCGACTGCCAGGCCGATGGCGATCCCGATACCAAGGGCCGAAAGGACGAGTGCGACGATGCCCACTCGGACGTATGTGCTACGCCTCACGGAAATAACAAAGCGTTTATTGTCCACCACGAGGACCAACGGTAGTTCGAGACGTTCCCGTAGGACGAATGGCTTACCGACGGCCGGCCGTCGGCACAGAGGTGAGATCCCGTCAGGAGAATCTCAGCACGTTACGGAGCAACCGCTGGGCCTGGAGTACGTCTCAAGGGGGCAGTCTGGGAACCCGGACGCCGGCATCCGATCATGGTTGACCGTACAGAGGGGGTGGTTCATCCGCTTCGCGGTCAGCGGGCAGTCGTAGCCCATGCACCGATGCTGTCCAGGGTTCATGCACGGGCTCGAATCCGGATCGAACTCTCGAGCAATGCGGATGGACTCCCCGCGCGGAATCGTCCACACGATGCCCGACGCCGCGTTGGCGTACTCGTCGCTGGAAGACCGAACCGAGGGCAGGCGGCTGCGTCCCGACTTGGTCGGGGCACACAGCGGTGGAGGACTCCGCCCACCGAGACGGTCAGCGGATCGGTGGTATCCATGTGATGCCGTTGACCATGTTGACGAAGAGCGGCTTGCCTCGGGGGAGGCGTCGATGAGCGCCGACCACCGGGACCCCCGGGTCCATGCCTGCAGCGGAGAGCTTGGGACACGCCCGAATCGCTGGGGTGACCGTTTCCACCTCGTGGCGGGCTACCCAAGCCCGAACGGCTCCTCGCTGAGTCGTAGTGACCAACTCAATCCGGCCGTCAGCGCAAAGCACTCGCACGAAGGTTCAGGAGCGTCCGTCGGCCGCCAGAAATTGGAAGACCAAGAACGGGTGATCTGAGTGGGAGGCGCACAGAGATGAAGTCACCTTTGTGGTAGATCTTGGATTGCTGGTGACGAGGATCGTCTCAGAGGCGACTGGCGGGAGTCAAGGTCGAAGACGTGAGAACCCATTCCGAGGTCGCACCCGGATCCAACCTGACGAGCGCTATGGCCTCTGACCTCGTTGGAAAGAGTGTGGTGGTAGGAGTTGCGGTAGTCGCGGCTCTGGGTCTCACGCCATTGCTCGGAGTATCGATGTTCGCCGATGAAGGTGCGACCCTCTATTCGGCCCACCTCTCGTGGTCCAATTTGTGGGCTCAATCAGAGCACGTCGATCTGGTTCTGCTTCCGTACTACGCCCTCATTCACTTCTGGCTGATGGTTTCGGGGAACATTGCCTGGGTCCGGGCCCTGTCGCTTTTCGCATATTTCGGAACCATCGTCGTTGTTGGATGGACTGGGCTGCGCATCGCTGGGAGATGGTGCGGCATCGTCGCCTCCGTTCTGACAGCTACCAGTACGGTTCTGGTTGAGAAGTCCCTGAACGCACGGCCGTATGAGCTCAGCACCTTCCTGGTGGTGCTCTGTGCCGCCGTTCTGTTCAAATGGCTCGACGACTCTCGTGCCCGCTGGCTGTGGGCATTCAGTGTTCTGGCGTTTCTTGCCACCGCGATGCAGTTGTTCTCACTGCTCGCTCCGGTTTCAATGCTCGTTGCCGTGTTGGTGGTACGTCCGAAACTGTTTGCTCAACGCCTGCGAGTTCTTCTCGCACCTATTGCTGCTCTCGTTGTCAGCTCCGGAGCATTGGTTATCGCCAGCATCGGCGAAGTGGGCCAAGTGAACTGGATCGCAAACCAATCGATCGGTAACCGTCTGCTCGATGAGCTCCGAGGCCCCCTAGTCGGACAGCTCTACGATTTCGTCTTGTTTGTCCTTCTCGTTGTCACTCTGGTCAAGTTTGCCAGTATCTGGAATCGCGACGTGCGCGATCGCGTTGTCGATCGGGTCAGTCAGGACCGGGACATCCTCGCACTCACGATCGGCTGGACGGTCGCGCCTACGGTGATTTTGGCCGTCCTCTCGTTCGACCATCCGATCTACGCGGCCCGATACGTAGCTGCTTCAGCTCCCGGGGCGGCCTTACTGGTGGGCTTCCTTTGTGTGCGCGCCTTCCCACAGATCCTCGACCCATCTCGTCGTGCGGATCGCAACCCAAACAGAAATCTGGGAAGCCGACTCATGGCGGCCTTTGGCCTGGCACTAGGCATCCTCCTGGTCATCGGCGATCTGACTTCGGCTTCAGCTCAACAGGAGGACCTGCAGAGTCCGGCTCAGTTTGCAGCCCAACATGCGCAAAACGGGGATGTCATCGCTCTCCCTGACCACGCGATTACTTCGGCGATTGACTACTACCTTGCGCGTGACAAACGACACATAAACCTTTGGCCACAGCTTGGAGTCGGGCAGCCGTATGTCGAAGGACTCGACCTCTCGCAGCATCCGTCCGGTGGCTTTCCGAGCCGAGTGTGGCTTGTCTCGGACGGTAGTGTACCCCGCGTCACCCGCTTCGAAAGAGTCCTCGAAGAGGATGGTTATCGCCTCGAGGGTCAGAAGCAGTTCAACGGATCAACACTCCTTGTCTACGACTCCACCCGGCCGACCATCTCTGTGATTGTCCCGTCGAGCGGGACAATTCTGAGCGGTAAACACGTCATGCTCGGCGCCTCCCATACGGGTGGGGTCCGTATCAAGAAGATCGAGTTCATGCTCGGTCGTGGACCGTACTCCCAGAGGGTCATCGGAAAGACCGTCTTCAACCAACGGTGGGCTATCGGGTTTTGGAACACCACCAGCGTCCCGAACGGCACCTACACGCTTCAAAGTCTGATCACAGACGAGGCAGGCAGGAAGGGCTACAGCCCCGCGATCACGATCAAGGTCGAGAACAAAAGAGGGCCGCAGGCAGAGAGTCGAACAAAGTCACGGCGGGCGGCGGGTCGTAGCAGGGTGGGGAGGGACACGCCAGCCCATTGAGTGACCACGAGTCGAAGGCACCAGCGGACGGGTCGGCGTCCGCCAAGGGCCAAGACGTGAGCTGTCAGCCAGCCCGGCTGCACGACATCGTCGGCATCTGCGAAAGCGAGAAGCTCGCCGGCGACTCCCGGACCCCGGCATTGCGTGTCGCCCCCGGCCCTCTGGCCCTTGTTGTGTCTGAGACGAAAATCGGGGGAGCGATTCACCTTATGTTGGGCGATTGACCTGCTGTCGTTGGAGTCGTTGTCGACAACGAGCACCTCCCAGGGCATGTGGCACTCCTGTTCGGCCAAGGCCCGAAGCCGCAGCTCCTGCCAGGGCATGCCATTGCGCATTGGGACGATACGGTCATCACGGCTGAATCTTGGACAACTGATTCCACCGATTCCGTAGCACGAATTACCCCATGTGCGGATGGTTCAGCAAGCCGAGGAGGCCGACGAGTGAGCCGGTTCATAACCTTGGAAACGTTCGGCCAGACAAGTATTCCGCGTGGTGCGGTGCGCAATTCTGAAGACACCTTTTTCGCCACCATGATAGATTCTTCGGATGCGTAGCTCCATTGTGAAAGTGGCGGACTCGCTCGGGATGCGCCATTCGCTCGTTGCGGGTCGGGACCGACTCGTCGACCTGCTTGGTGGCGGCGACCGGCCGCCGACGCCTCTCGAAAGTCGAAATGACCGCGATGATGCCAACCTTCGATTCCTCCTCGCATGCATCCTGAGGTCGGATTCGAATTGCATTGACATCGGCGCTCATACCGGATCGGTGCTGAATGAGATCATACGAATCTCGCCTCATGGGTCTCACATCGGCTTTGAGCCGCTCCCTGACCTCGCGTCGCGCCTACGTCAAGACTTTCCCAATGTCGACATCCGCGAGACCGCACTCAGTGACGAGAAAGGTGAATCGTCCTTCGTTCACGATCTCACCAATCCTGGCTACAGCGGATTGAGAGAGCGGGAGTATCCAACTGCCGACGAGGTGACAGAAACCATCAACGTCACAGTGGACCGACTCGATGATGTCTTGCCCGAGGGGTTTGTACCTCACTTCATAAAGGTTGACGTGGAAGGTGGCGAACTGGGCGTCTTCCGGGGTGGGGTTGAAACCTTGCGCAAGAGCAAGCCCGTTATCTGGTTTGAGCATGGAATTGGTGCGGCCGATCATTACGGCGCCCGGTCAGAGGATATCTATGACCTTCTCGTTCCCGACGTGGGTCTGCGGCTTTACGACGCGGACGGAAATGGACCGCTGAGCCGCAGCGGGTTCGTCGACCTGTTCGGTGCACCTATTTGGAATTTCTTGGCGACGCCGCTCTAGGTCGCCGGGGCGGCTGCCGTGTACCCCGTACAGGGCGCTCGGCTCTGACGACGACATGACTCCCGGCAGCCGACCGGTGAACGTCCACACCGAGGACGCTCATCGCCCGAGGTCGGCCAACAGCGTGGATACCGCCCCGGCGGTCCGGTCCAGGGCGAGATGGTCCACCACCCACTGGCGTGCCTCGTCCCCAAGCGCGGGGGAATGCCGGCGCCAGCCGACGAGCCGATCGAGGGCCGACGCCAGGGCTGCCGCATCGCCGGGAGGCACAAGATGGTCCGGAAAGGCGACCAGCGTCTCGGGGAGCCCTCCCACCGCTGAGGCGACCGCAGGGGTGCCGCAGGACATCGCCTCGGTCACCACCATTCCTTGCGTCTCGGGGACGAGGCTGGGCAGGACGACCAGATCAGCCGCGGCCAACAACGACGACACGTCCAGCCGTCGGTCGACCCACGTGACGCCCATACCCTTCGATTCTCGGTGTAGCGCACTGACGAAATCGGCATCGGCCTCCGGCTCCGGCTCCGCAGACAACCAGGTTGGCGCGCTCCTCGATTCGGCGCAGGGCCTCGAGGAGGTAGGTCAGCCCCTTGGTCGGGTTCACCCGCCCGGCGTACAGGATCATGGGTACATCAGGGTCGATGCTCAGGGCTCGACGCTGCTCGTCACGGTCTACCTCGGTCGTGGGGACGAAACGGTCGGTGTCGACTCCGGTGGGAAGTACCGACACCTGATCGCGAGACAGGCCGGCGACCTGCACCCATCGCTCTGCAGCGTCCGCCGAAGGGGTGATCACGGCATCGGCCTTCGCGATCAGGTGGTTCAACCACCTCGGCTGACGAAACGGGGGCGGCAAGTGGAGGTGCAGGGCCATCGGAACCCGCTTTACCCGTGCAGCCACCAGGGCGGCCGGCACATCACCGGGATTGTGCAGGTAGACAACTTGGGCTTCGCTGCGAATGATGTCGAGCAGCGCGCCCACAGTTCCAAAGGAGCTGCGAAGCGGCTCGGCCCGCTCCAACCGCGAGGCCCGTACGGCCCGGGTGCTCGTGGCACACGCGTTCCACCGTGGCCACAGGTCCCCCCGGCTGACGTACAGCAGGTCGATAGTCCATCCTGTCGACGCCAGCCCTTCGATCACTCTCAGTTGGGCGATCTCGGCCCCACCGATCGCGGCGAGGTGATCAGCGACGGTGAGAAGCCGTGTACGGCGCAACGCCCTGCCTCCGTCTCCCGGTAAAATGATGTGCACGCGCCGAGCGAGCCCCGGCTCGAGCAGGCGATCGGGGATGGTCAGGCCCAAGCAAGAGGTTCATTCGACGCTGATGCCGACGAAGTTCGGCCACAGGCCCAGGTCGAGGTCGGGGAAGCACTTGGTGAGCGCGCGTACGTCGGGAGCGTACAGTTCGACGAGCCGTCGGCGGACGTCTTCGTTCAGATCGGCAGAGCGCGCCGTGACGTTAACCCGTCTGTCAATCCCCTCAAGGACGAACGGCTCCAGTCCGAGGAAGCGGTACGTGCGGGCGAGTTGGCCGGCGGGATCGGCTTTGCACTGCTCGTACTGCAATATCAGGATCTGTTCCGGCGGGAAGTACGCAGTCCACCGATGCAGCGCTTCGTGATAGAGCCCTCGGGCCACAGCGTCCTGATATGCCTCCCCGGTGAGCCCTCCGCGGTCGCGGCGTTGGTGCGCGAGCCCTGAGCGGAATCGCTCGACGGGGTCTCGCAGAATGGCAATGAGGCGGGTCCGGGGAGCGGCCTGAGCGAGGAGCGCAGGTACCCACGGAGAGTGCATGTAGTCGGGGGTCCACTCACCGGTCAGGCTGCCGGACGGACGCGGGAACCAGTCGTGGTAGAGCGAGCACTCGGCGGGGCCGAAGGGGCGGGTGACGTACCGGCCGAAGAAATGGCGCTCTTTGTGGATGTCGCCTCGGGAGAAGACGTCAGGGTGGGCGCAGATGCAGTGGTACCACCACGTCGTGCCGGCTTTTTGCGCCCCAATGCCCACGAAGTCGGGTGGCCCCGTGACCTGGCCCTGCTCGGTGTGCGGCGGAGTGGAGTCGAAGCCCTCCTCCCATGGTGCGTACCTGCCGAAAGCGTGAAGGATCGACAGCCTGATTGGTGCGGGCAATCTCGCGAAGGTGGGCACTGTGATCCGGCGCATGCCCCGGAGGTCGGTCCCCTGTTGATCGCCTTCTGGAGGTGTCGTCACCACTCCTGCTTTCTCTTCACTTCAATCCCACCACATGCACCGCAGGAGTCGATCATCACTCTGGAGCGCTGGTCGTGCCCGATGCTGATGACGTCACCGCGGCCACCACGTCCGCCATGGTCAGCGACTGCATGCCCTCGGCATGGGCCAGGCGGTCGAACTCATCGAGAACCTGTCCGAGCACTGCGAAGTTCTCGGATTGGTTCTGCGAGAAATTGTGTGGGTGCCACCACAAATGAAAGATACGGCCGTGCTTTGCCGCGTCACGCATTCCAGAGCGCAACCGGGCCATCCGCAGAGGTTCCAGCCGCCTGCGCGCTGGGTCGTACGGGCGCAGGAAGGCGCTGGCCGGAACGTCGCAGAGCCCCGAGGGAAGGAGGACGTTGCTCCACGCGGTCGTGGGGGGAGGCGAGACGCCGAGATAGGTGTCGGCGATTCTGGCCCCACGGTGGAGAATGTTCTGGTCGCCTCGCGGGCGGGCTCGGCTACCCCAAGAGCGTTGGCTGCCGCGGATGCAACGGAACCCCAAGTCGAGGACCGCCGCGGTGTAGTCGGGGTTCCACTGATTGCGGGGCAGCACCAGGCTGGTCAGTTCCATGCCACGCCGAAGCGCAATGGCCTGCGCTGCCGCCAGGTCGGCCCGGAACGTTGCCTCGCTCTGCCCGCGTTCGAGACAGTAGTAGTGCGAGAACGTGTGCGACCCCACCTCCTGGCCGGCACTGGCGCCGATCAGCTCGACGAGTGAACCGGCCAGGTGCTCGGGGTCATGTCGCTCATCGACGCCGATCGCTTCGACGTAAGGATCGAGCTCGGCCTGTGGGTAGGCGGGACGTTGAGGGGGCAGGTGGGCATCGACCTCATCCCGGGTCGAGGCGAAAAGGAATCCGACGGTGGCCCAGGTGGCACGGATGTGCCGGGTCACGAATACTTCGAGCATGTCGGCCACCGCCCTACGGGCATCTGGAAGGCGACGGTACAGGGCATCGTCCCTCGTCACGTGGTCCCGTATCCCCCAGTGCAGCTCGAAGTCAAGCGAGATCACCAGGGCTCCGGGCCGGTTTGCCATGCTCACTTCTCCCGCATCCTCATCTGTCGTTTCACTTTAAAGAGGGCAGTCCTGCTCGAGCTGGCGTGTGACCTCTTCACCCTCCGGCCGGCACTGATGGTAATGGACGAGCCGCGGCGGGGAACTTGAATCCGGAGACGCACGGCCTCTTCATCGCACCCCGCCGCGACAGCGACGCCAAAGGTAGCCCCATATCGTCGGGTGATAGTAGAAACCCGATCCGGGGGCGACTGCGGGCACCTGCTCGAGCGCCACACCAGACAGAACCTTGTCCACCTGGGATCCGAGCAGTGGTAGGCCGTGTACCAGGTGCAGGTCTGGGTACGTAGCGATCGTATCCTCGCTGGAGACCTCGAAGGTGGTCTGGCCCAGGATCCCACCGGTGTCGATCCCGGGGTCAACCAGGTGAACCGTGGTGCCGACCCAATCAGGGTGCTCCTCGGCGAGCGCCCAGTATCCGCCATGCACCCCGCGGTAGCGAAGAGTGATGCCGGCGTGCACGTTGACGACCGGGCAGCCCGCAGATGCCAACACGCGGGCGGCAATGATCCGAGTTCCGTGCACCACGACGACGTCCGGGTGAAGAGAAGTGAGAAGCGCAACAAGCTGGTCGTCGTTGACAGATCGCACCCGGTGCGAAGGGGCACGGTGCGTTGCATCGACTGCCGCCTCGCCGAAGATCGCGGCCCGCCGACCTGCGCCCAGATGCCGGAGTATCGGCAACAGGAGGGCGACGAAGAGTACCTGGCCGACGACTGAGAACCATCCCACTCGACGCGCCCGTCGTCTTGCCAACTCGAGGCGCGACTGGCGATCCTCCACGACCACGACCAGGTCGGACGTTCGTGCGGCGAGGTAGTTGGCCACGATGTCGGTGCTGTAGCCCGGGCCGGCGAGAAGCAGCACCCTGCCGCGTTCAGGTGGTCGCTGACCTGCTGTTGCGGACTCCCTCGATGGCTCAGTGGAGCTCGTCAGGTCAACTCCCGGAACCATGCGACGGTGGCGCTCAGTCCCTCGGGCAGCGGCGTCGGCTCGATATCCGGGAACATCCGACACAAGCGTGCGCGGTCGGCCTGCGAGTGCCGCACATCGCCGGTCCGCGACTCCAGGTGATGAAGCTGAATTTCGTGGCCGACGACTTCTTGGAGCAGGGCGATCAACTCCAACAGCGATACCCGCGACCCGTACGCCAGGTTCACCGGCTCAGGATCGACCACGCCGCGACGGATAGCGTCGGTGAGGACCGAGACGACGGTCCCGACGAATGTAAAGTCGCGGGTCTGGGTGCCATCTCCATGAACCGGGAGCAATTTCCCGGCGAGGGCGCACGAGACGAACGCAGGAACCACTGCCGCGTACGCATGTGAGGCAGGCTGCAACGGGCCGAACACGTTGAAAAAGCGGAAGGCCAGCACCGGAAGCTCGAACGATCGGGCGTACGAGAAGGCATAGGCCTCGCTCGCGAGTTTGCTGGCCGCATAGGGGCTGACCGGCATGGGCACCAGATCCTCGCGTTTCGGCAAGGCAGGATTTGCGCCGTACACCGAAGAGGAGGATGCGACGATTACGTGAGGCGCGCCGTGCCGTCGCGCCGCCTCCAACACCATCATGGTTCCCGTGGCGTTGACAAGGTGGGTGGCCAGAGGGTCGGCGAGGGATCGGGGCACCGAGGGACGGGCGGCCAAGTGGACGACCGCCTGCGCCCCCGCCATCACCCGGTCCAAGTCGTCGTCGCTGAGAATCGAACCTTCCACGAGTTCGACGGACGGGGAGTCGGCCAGGTTCGCCGAAGAGCCGGTCGAGAAGTCGTCCAGAGCCACCACGTGGTCGACGAAGTCCTGTTGTGCGAGCATCCGGCAAAGATTTGCGCCGATGAAACCGGCTCCGCCGGTAACGACAACCTTCACCGTTGGTATGAAGCCATCACAACGATTCGACTTGCGGTCCGCTGATCCGGTTGCGGGTATCGAGCACATAGCGCGCACGCTTCCGAACCATGTCGTAGTCGAAGCCGTCGTGATCCGTCACCAACACGACGGCGTCTGCCTCCTCTACCTCATCCGCCGTCAACTCAATCTGGAACAGCTCGGTGGTCCCAGGCAGTACGTGCGGGTCAGCGACCCTGACGTCCGCACCAAGTGACGAGAGGCTCTGGGCGATCACCATTCCGGGTGACTCTCGGATGTCCCCCGTGTTCCGCTTGTACGCCAGTCCCAACAGCAGCACTCGCGAACCGTTCACTGAACGCTTCTCCCGGTTGAGCGCCAGGGTCAGCCGGGATACGACGTAGTCGGGCATGCGCGCATTGATGTCGTTGGCCAACTCGACGAATTGGAACGGCTGTCCGAGACTTCTGCGCACCTTCCACGATAGGTAACTGGGATCGATAGGGAGGCAGTGTCCTCCGACCCCGGGGCCCGGGGTGAATCGGAGATAGCCGAACGGCTTCGTCGACGCCGCGTCAATGGCCTCCCAGACGTCAATGCCCATCGCCTCCGCGAACATGGCCAATTCGTTGACCAGCGCGATGTTGACGTGGCGAAAGGTGTTCTCCAACAACTTGGTGAGCTCGGCTTCACGGGTACCGGATACGGGCACGGTGCGGTCGACGAGGCGATCGAAGAACGCCTGTACGGCCTGGAGTGATTCTTTGTCGATCCCCGACACCACTTTCGGCGTATTGACGAAGTGCCAGGTGGTGTTGCCCGGGTCGATTCTTTCTGGGCTGTAGCCGAGATGGAAGTCACTCCCGGCTACCAGGCCGGACCCCTCCTCGAGGACGCCGGCCACCAGGTCTTCCGTGGTGCCTGGGTATGTCGTCGACTCGAGGATGACCGTCGCTCCCGAACTGAGCGATCCGGCAAGCATCGTCGCTGCGTCGGTGACGTGTGAGAGGTTCGGTGCTCCCTCGGTGAGGGGAGTTGGGACATCGATGACGGCGACGTCGAATCCGCGGGTTCGTGCTGGATCGTCCGTGGCTTCGTAGCGGCCCGTGGCCAGTGCCCGTGCGACTTGGTCACTGGTCACGTCCTCCACATGCGATTCCCCGGCGGCCAGTCGCTTGATCTTCACCACATCGACGTCGAAACCGACGACATCAAAGCCGGCCTCCACCGCCCGTATGGCGACGGGAAGTCCGGCGTAACCCTGTCCAACGACCACCAGCCGATCGGCCTTTGGTGTACTCACTGGGAACCCGCAGGTTCAGGGTTGAATTCCGCTGAGGCGCGCACATGGTGCGCGGGGGGATGATGTGTCGCATGGTCCCCGCCGACCACTGAGCCTGGAGTTGGCGGTCCGAAAGGAGCGCCCTCATGGGCAACGCCGGCAACGGCGAAGAGAAGTTGGCGTACCCGGTCCGAGTCGCCCCGGCGCATCGCATCGTCGAGCTGTGCGAGACACGAATCGATCCATGCCGGGGGAGCGGTGATAGGGAGCAGCCGCGAGATGGACGGGTGTTCGGTCTGACAGACCTCTTCGTCGGACTCGCGCAGGTCCTCTGCCAGCTTCTCACCCGGTCGGATACCGGTGACCTTGATCGAGACGTCCACGTCGACCTGAGCGCCCGACAGCTGGATCATCCTGCGGGCGAGGTCGATGATCGGTACCGGCTCGCCCATCTCGAGCATGAAAATGTCTCGGCCCTCTGACAACAGCGACGCCTGGAGCACGAGTTGCACCGCTTCTTCGACACTCATGAAGAACCGGGTCATCCTTGGATCTGTCACCGTGACCGGGCCGCCAGACTTGATCTGGCGGGCGAACGTCGGAATCACGCTGCCCCGGCTCCCAAGCACATTGCCGAATCGGACCGCACAATACGTGCCATTCTGCGGCGACCGATTCAACAGCACCTGTTCGGCTGCACGTTTGGAAGCGCCCATGATGCTGGACGGCCTCACTGCCTTGTCAGAGGAGACCAGTAGGAACCGAGTCACTCCGACCGCAGCCGACGCCTCGATCACATTGAGCGTTCCGAACACATTGGTACGAGCGGCTTCGACGGGGTGGTCCTCGAGAACTGGAACGTGCTTATGGGCGGCGGTGTGCAGCACGACATCGGGTCGGTAGCGCTCGAACACGTCGAAGAGGGTTTCACGGTCGTTTATGTCGACGAGAGCTTGCTGACAGGGGCCCTCGATGACCGACGCGGTGTCGTGAAGGTGGGTCTCGTCGTGGTCGAGGAGGATGAGCTGAGCAGGAGCGAAACCGGCGACTTGGCGGCAAATCTCCGAACCAATGGACCCGCCGGCACCCGTGACCAGCACTCGGTGGGACTCGATCGACAGGCGGACCCCCGCGAGGTCTGTCGCGACCGGGGTACGGCCCAAGAGGTCTTCGATACGGGGTTCGCGTGCCTGTCGAATCGCGAACATGCCGGTACGGCCGGTGACAACGTCTTGCACGGTGGGCAGCACCTTCATGGTGATGCCGGCCGCCTCGGTCGTGTGGAGCACGTCAGCGATCATCTCCGGCGACGCGTTGGGTAGGGCGAGGAGCACCTCTTGGAGGTTGTAACGACTTGTGGCGGCCGGGATGTCCCGGATACTCCCTACGACAGGCACCCCGATGAGCGACATTCCGTGCACCGATGTGTCGTCGTCGAACACGGCGACCGGGATCAGTCCGGCATCGGGATGGCGGATCATTTCCCGCACGGCCGATGCCGCGGCGTCACGGCTCCCGACAACCGCAACCCGGAGGCCGCTGCCCCGTGATCCGCGCTGCCAGGCGAAGATCCGCGACTGGAAGCGGACCAAGCCCATACCGAGGGTTGCCAAGATCAGCCCTACTCCGAGCACCTCGGGGTGGACCACCTGATACCCGGCGAGCTGGATCGTCGTGTAGACGATGATCAGGACGGCGGCCACGGTCGCGCTCGAAAGAATGATCTGACGCGCTTCTTCGAGTCCGGCATGACGCCACATGCGCCCGTATAAGCCGTAGATGTGATTGCAGATCAGTGTCACGATGATGACGATGAGCACGAAGAGTTCGAAATGCCAGCCGTAGGCTGTCGGGGCGACATTGCGCCAGTAGAAGACTTCGGCCGCGCTGTACCCGGCCACCACGCAGGCGGCGTCGAGCACCATAAAGAGGAGCTGGGCGCGGACCCGGCTGGCCAGAACGGGGATCCGATGTGAGAGATTCTCCGAGAGTCCGGTCGCATGCGGGCTCGGTGTCACAGCGGGCTCGGAACCTCCTTGATCGACCGCGGGATCCTCCATCGCGTCAAGCCCGAGCGTCGCCAAAGAGCCGAGCGGAACACTGCCGTCGCGCCAACCCGTTGCCCTCCGTCCACGTCCTCATGGCCCCAACCTCTGTGATCACCGACAATGCCGTCGCCAAAAATGGGTGACGTGGCCCCCCCCACGAGCGCCCAGGCAGTCCACGCAATCTAGCCCAGTGCCCTGCCGCCTGTGAACTGCTCGCACGTGGCCGAAGGTCTCGGTGCCCGACGAGCGGATCAGTGGCGTCCGACGGTCCTCATCACGGCGCCCTTTTGATGCCAGTTTTCTCCATTCGCATTTTCGGTCCCCAGCCAGCGAGGCTATGGCCTGGTTGCGCGTTGTCTGAACGTTGTGCGAGGTTGTCCCGCTGAACCTGTGAATTGAAGGTGACGGTCCCCAGCCTGATGCCTGCCTGGCCATCAGGATCGAGGTGGTCGTCGAATTCGCCCAGCATCCGTACGCGGTCGACCTCGGGATCGCCCTCGACGGGACCGAACACCCGCTCGGCCTGGCGAGCGGCAACCCCGACCCGCTCACCGGCCAGGGTGACCTCGACGCGCTCCTCTCCGACGTGGACCGCCCGGCACCCGGGCGAAGCCGCCTCGTTGCGCGAGCTGCCGGGCGAGACCCTTACCGTCGGCCGCCCCGCCGTGCCCTCCACGTTTGGCCCTGGGGTCAGGGGTACGAGTTGCGCGGAGTCGATGACCGAGATCTGCCGTGACCGCGAGTATGGTTGAGGCGAAGAAGCAGTTCCGCCGCGGGAACGTCACCAGCATTTGCGGGCGCTCCATCCCACGTGCGTGCATAGCTCACCCGCCGGTGATCGTCAGGGTCGCTGTGGGTGTGACCCCCGGACCTCCTACACCATCTCCTTCGTAGCGCAATGGGTGTGAAAGGTCCCCCAAAGGGGCGCGCTGCAACTCCGGTGTGGGTTCCCCCGTGCTGTTTAGCGAGGGTGCCAGGCTGGTATTTTTAAGAAGGCCACGTGTGGTGGTTGGCGGCTTATGAGGGCGGGAGGGTGATGGAATTCAGCGATTATTGGCATGCGATACTCCGTGGCTGGTGGCTCATCGCCATCTTCGGTGCCGTCGGGTTGGCCGTGCCGTTACTGCTGGCCCCACCTCCCAAAGGCCATATCTCGACCTTCTACCAGTCCACGTCCGTCATCGGGTCGCCCCCCACCTCACAGAGCGGCGGCCCGAGCCTTCTCGGCGGCGGGATAACTATCGGCCAGATCCAGTACTACGCGAGCACGGACGCTGTCATGGCCGAGACGAGCCGTCTTTCCGGCATGAATGAGTCGTTGCCCGCGGTGCGAGGACAGATTTCCCTCGTCGCGCCTTCTGAGGCCGCGAACCCGGGGTCGAGCTCCGGCAGTGAAAGCGGCGTGGTCAACGTGACTACCACGGGGGCGACGTCCGCCGCCGCGCTCGGCCTCAACAAGGCCTTCGTCGATGCAATGAACGACTACACGGGTCTCGCGGCCAAGAACACACTCCTCAACTTGGAACAACAGACCGAGCAGACCCTGGCCACCGTCATGACGGACATAGCGACGAATAATTTCCTCCCCGGACTCACCGCTCAGGCTCTCGGCGTTCAGGTGAGCGCACTTCAGAATTACCTCGCCGGTCTCGTGGTCCAGCAACCCAGCTCCGGGCTCCAGGTGGTTCAGGCGCCTGCGACCTCGTCCACGACAGCGGTGGTCACCGGAACCCCTACCGTGGTCCAGAACCGCACGCTGCGTGCCGTGGCCGGGCTGGTAATCGGTATCGTCGTGGGCGCGCTCGCTGCCGTGGCGCTCGGGCTGTTGAGCCGTCGTCTCAGGACGGCCAAACGAGCCCGGACGGCATTGGGATACCCGGTCGTTGCTGAGATCCCCTTGGAGTCGAGTGATTCGACGGAGACCTACCGCATGCTCTGGCTGTCGGTTTTCCGTGAGCCCCTCCCTCTGCCGCCCGTCGACCAGGACGAGCGGTGGTATGGGGGGGAGGACCCGGTGCTGGACCACGGCCTCGGGAGCCAATCGGGGCATGCGGTGAAATCGTGAGCGAGCCGGCCATGCCAGCTGCGCTCGAGAGCGGCTCGCTTGGGCAGGCGGACCGCCGAGTGGTGCTGGTCGCCTCCGCTGGAGAGGAGCCCAGCCTGGCAGACGTGGTCACCAACCTCGCCACGGTCTGCGCCGAAATCGGTCAACGGGTGGCGCTGGTGAGCACGGCTGGCCTCGCCTCCCCGGGAGCAGGTTCGGATCCGCCGCAATCGACCCCATTGTGGCGGAGGCACTTGCCGTATCCCGGGAATGGCGCGCCGCTTCCGATTGAGGACGAGCGGATCGGCCTGTTTACCGGGTCCTTGAACCCGACGGACGTGGAGAACCTGCTCGAGGAAACCGGAGTGCCCGGCGTCTCACGGTTGGACTTGCGGTATTTCGTCGGTCACCCCGCCCAAGTGGTGATCCGCGTCCCGGAGGTGCTTGCCGCGCTGCGCCAGACCGTCGACGTGGTGTTTCTCGAAGTCCCCTCCTACCTCTCCGTGCACCACGGGGAGGCACTGACCCCGCTGGCCGACGTGGTATTGGTCGTGGCCGAGCGCGAGTCCACGACCGTCGACGAGATGCGCCGACTCAGTTCGACGCTGCGGCATCTTGAGGCTCCGGTCGCCGGCATGGCACTGACCGACGGTGGCGTCGAAATGTACGACTGGGATGGCACTGACTCTGAGCTCGAGACACCCACCCCGGAGCCGAGCGAGAACCGCGACCCAACGGAACAGCTGCCCGTCTCAACGACTGCTGGTTTCGTTCCTGCGCCGCCGCTCGACGAGTTGGTCGTGGTCGAGTACGCGCCGCGGGAGGCCTGAGCAGCAGGCGGGCACGAGCCTTTATGCCTAGCGGAGCGCCTCCCTCCTCCCAGCCCATTCTCGCCCTCCTCCTCGCGATTGCACTGTTCGCCATCGGTCGAGTCATCATCCGACGCACCACCAAGGCCGAGGGTGGAGATCCGTGGCTGGCCAAGGCCCTGACGATCTGCCTGATCCTTCACCTGATCGCCGCTCCGATGCAGATCTGGGTTGTCGACCATCTGTATGGGGGCATCGCCGACTACACCCGGTATGACTCGCAGGGGGCGGTCCTTGCGAGCGGGTTTCGACATTTCAACTTCTCGTTGGCACCGGCCAATTTGCGCGGGATCGTCGGCGACGGCGCCGTGAGCATCGTGGCAGGCGTGGTCTTCTCCCTCATCGGAAGCAACCAGGCGGGTGCATTCCTGGTCTTTAGTTTTCTCTCATTCATCGGCATCGTTTACTTCTACCGCGCCTTCACTCTCGTATTCAGCGGGGTCGGTCATCGCCGCTATGGATACTTGGTCTTCTTCCTACCCACGCTGCTCTTTTGGACGTCCGATGTGAGCAAGGAGGCGATCATGGTCTTCCTGCTCGGGCTGACCGCCTATGGCTGCGCGCGGATCCTCGCCCACCGCGGCCGCGGCTACCTGCTGATCATCGCCTGTTCGGTGGGAGGCGCGTTCATCCGACCGAACGAGACGTTGCTGGCCCTGGGTGGTTTCACCGTGGCAATGCTTTTCCGGCCTGTGAGTAACACCGTCCGGTTCCACGGGCCCCGGCGCACCTTGTCCTTCGTCCTCCTCGGTGCACTGACAGGCGTCGCGATCTTCGTCACACTGCACTATCTCCCCGGCTCTTCCAACGGCCTCTCTCTCACCAAACTCTCCAAGAACAATTCTGGAACCGGCAACGGGTTCGGCAGCGGTGGCATCGCTTATTCAGCCAATCCCCTCTATTGGCCCAAGGACGTCTTTGTCGTCCTGTTCGATCCGTTGCCAATTAACGCCCATGGATCCGGGGAGTGGTTCGAGGCCTTGGAGAACACTGTGTTAGCGGCAGTGGTCCTCACTTCGCTCCGGGCGTTGCGCATTCTGCCGCGAGCGGCGTTCGCCCGGCCCTATGTGATGATGTGTGTGATCTTCACCGGCGCGTTCTGCTACTCCTTCGCATCGCTGGGCAACCTGGGACTGATCACCCGGGAGGCGGTGGTGACCATGCCCTTCTTCCTCGTGGTGCTCTGCATACCCCGTGGTCCGCGCCACAGACCGCCGCGCTATGTCTGGGAGCTGCGGCGCCGGGAACGGGTCGCGCGCAGGAAGGCGCTGGCACGCCGCGACGGCCTGAGCGCGCCAGGGCGCGCTGTTCCCACCTGAGCATCCACCATCGGGTGCAGGGCGGCCCGCCACCGCTGCGCCATGAGGTCGAGATTGAATTCCGATTTGCATCGGTCGCGGGCCGAAACCCCCATTGAGTTACGGCGGTCCGGGCTGTCTAGGAGCTCCCCGACCACCGCGGCGATCGAGGCAACCGAGTCCGGGACGATCACGCCGGTGCGGCCGTCGCACAGCACGGTGGTCGCCCCGGGCACGGGCGTCGAGACGGCGGGGATACCGCTCAGCCCTGCCTCTATCAGCACGCCCGGCATGCCTTCACCAGTGGGTCGGCTGGTGAACACGAACACGTCTGAGTGGCGGAGGAGTTCGGGCACATCCGAACGGGGGCCGAGGAGGTCGACGCCATGGGTCGCCGCCAAAGGGGCCAGTGTCTCGGCAAGCGGCCCGTCGCCGACCATGACGGCCCTGACGCTGCGGCCCTCAGCCCGCAGCCGGCCCACGACCCCAATGAACCTGTCGGGCTGCTTCTGGGGCGTCAGCGCGCCCACGAATATAAGCGTGGGGTCAACCGCCTCGGCCGACTCCGACCGGGGACGGAACTCGGAGGGGTCTCGCCCGTTTGGGATTGTCACCGCTTTCTGCGGGTCGACCCGGAAACGACCAACGCACTCGTCGAGCACCTCATCACCGACGGCGACGACGAGCTCCGCGTGGGCCATGATGTGCTTCCAGACCCATTCGTGGAGGGGGGCGGCCGGTCCGGCATAGGTCCCGATCACGCAGTAGACCAGCGGCCGTTTGGTACCGATCAACGCGGGCAAGGCGTACTTCATCGCGTCACCACCATGAGCCACGACGGCTGCCGGATCGAGTCCAGCGAGGACCCTCCGCAGTCTGAGGGCGAGACCGGGCTCGAATCCTTGGGCAGGGCGGCGGTGCGCGTGACGCCCGAGAGCCACGTCGAGCTCTACCTCGGCCGGGCCGTCGAATAGGCCGAGGAGGCGGTGGCGGACCACGCCCGGTTCGTCGAGCCGGTCGACCAGAATGCGCGCGCGGCGCGCTGCGCGCCTCGGCCACGCGGCGAGGGTATGACGTGCACGATCAGCGGACTCGCGTCATTGCCGATATGAGGCGTCATCTCCGAGCGCACCCCCCTGATTCTGACCGGTAGCGACGGCACCGTAGCAGCGGAGGCCGCGTGTACCATTCCGCAGGTTTCTGTTACTATTCGGCCTCCTGGGGAGTGAGAAAGTTCTTTGGCCTGCACGCCCCCGTCGCCGAAACCCCGGGGGTATGCATGCGTACATTGGTGATCGCCCATAGGCACCTGTGGCGGGAACAACCGCCGGTCGTCTTGTCCCGCGACACGTTGCGATACTTACGAAATGTGCCGCTACAGTCAGCCGCATACCCGATCCACGCGTGCGACTCGTCGGGTCGGGGGTTCCGGGCCAGGCGAGTCTCCATCGCCGCTGCGACCACGGTGGGTCGGCCGGTGACCGGGTTGGTTCTGGGCGCGGCCTCTGCCTACCGCACCCCCGCCGTGCCGATCCATCACGTCGGCAAGGGCCCGGTCAACGGGATGGCCCCGGCAGCGGAGGCGGCTCTGTGAGGTCACTGCTGGTGGCCGACAACATGCCGTGGCCGCCGATCGGGGGTGGGCTCGTCCGCCTGGCCCAGGTCGTGGAGGCCGTGGCATCGGTGTCTGATCTCGATCTGTTGGTTCTCCGCGACCAGCGCCGTTCGAAGGTTGAGGTGCCACCGACAGTTCGCGTTCTGCGGTCCAAGGGCGTCCAGTATCCGCGCACGTCCAGAGACCTTCGCTGGCGCCTTGAGTGGGCGGCCCGCCGGGGGATCCCACACGAAGTGGTCATGTACTGTGCCGACCGTGCGCCCCGGGTCGCTCTGCACCAGTGGGTCCGTCCGCCCTATGACGTGGTGTGGTTCTCGACCGCACGCACCTACGAATGGTCGGGACGACCCGACCTCGGACCAACCATCGTGGATCTGGACAACCTCGAAGACGTCAAAGCCCGACTATGGGCCGAACTGCTCGCGGAGCAGCAGGGACCCGACGGCAAGCGAAGCTCAATCGGGAGCCGCCTGGCGCGGTACCAGGCTCGGCTCAACGGCTTCGATTGGCGCAGCTTCCAACGGTCGGTGGCCAAACAAGTGGACCAGGTGGTGATCGCCAGCGACCTGGACGCTGCCCGGTCTGGGCTGTCCAACATCACCGTGATCCCCAACACATACCCCCGGCCACAACAGCCGGCAGGGAACCCGGCCGCCGAAGCGCCGCCGGTCGTGCTCTTCCAGGGAACCCTCCTGTACGCACCCAACATCGACGCATCCCAATGGCTCGCGACGGCCATTGCTCCCCTCATCCGGGCGGCGGTCCCGGCGACCGAGGTTCGACTCGTTGGCCGTCCCGCCACGAATGTCACGCAGCTTCACCAGCCTGGAGCGGTGACAGTGGTGGGGCAGGTCCCGTCCATGGAGGAAGAACTGGCCCGGGCCTCGGTGGCCGTGGTCCCGCTCCGCTACGGCAGCGGTACCCGGGTGAAGATCCTCGAGTCTTTCGCGCATCGGGTCCCGGTGGTGTCCACCACCTTCGGTGCCGAGGGACTCGATGTCGAGGACGGCGTGCATCTGCTGCTGGCAGACGATCCAGAGGATTTCGCCGCGGCCACGGTGCGGCTGCTCGGCGACGCCTCGCTGCGCGTACGCTTGACCGAGGCTGCGGAGGCGCTCTACCTCGACCGCTACGACTCCCGCGTGGCGGACCAGGGCGTCCAGCGGCTCGTCGAGGACGTCGCGCGGACGAGCACCCGTTCGTAGGCATCCAACGTCTTTGACACAACGGCTCTGTCGTCGAACTCTGCCTCGGCCTTGCGCCGCCCGGCGGTGCCCATGCGCTCGCGGAGCGCTCGGTCGGCTACCAGCGCCTCTATGGCCGCCGTCAGTCGCACAGGGTCCTTCAGGGGAACAAGCAGCCCGTTTTGCCCGTGGGAGACGACCTGGCGGCAGCCACGGATGTCCGTGGCGATCACCGGCAGGCCGCTGGCTGCCGCCTCCATGGCCGATCGCGGGAAGCCCTCACGGTGCGACGGCAGAACGAAGAGGTCGAAGGCGGGGTAGACGTGCTCCATCTGGTCTCTGTCACCGGTGAAGACGATACGCCCACGACGTCGGGCAGCGGCGAGGTCCCCCGGGGAGATGGCGTCGGCCTTGTCGGGGTCGGATCCTCCGACGACGACGAACACGACGTCGGGATGCGTCGCGCGCATGTTCTCGGCTGCGGCAAAGATCTCGCGGAATCCTTTCTGCCATACGAGACGCGCGACCATCCCGACCACCACGGCGTCGCTGTCGACTCCGACGTGGGCACGGGCCTGTCGACGGCTGGACTCGTCTGCTCCGGGTTGGAAGCGCTGTAGGTCGACGCCGTTGCCGAGCAGCACCAGCTTGTGCTTCGGTACGCCGAGACGGGCCAGCACCTGAAGGTCCTCGGGATTCTGGACCAGTTCGGCTCCCGAACACAGCGACGCTGCGCGTTCGAGGGTGTACACCACCGCCTTCCGCGACGCCCGATCCTCCGGGCTGGCATAGAGACCGTGCACGGTATTGACCACGCCGCGCACGCCGGCCGCACGGGCGGCCACCCGTCCGTAGAGGCCCGGTTTGGGGTTGTGGGTGTGAACGATGTCGGGCCTGAGCCGTCTGAAGAGCCGCCACAGCTCGACGAGCGCCAGGGCGTCCTGCCCGACCGCAGTGGACCGGGTGGCATGGAGGAGGGGCTCGTGGCGGATGCCCCACGATTCCAGTTGCGGTACGAATGGGCCGGGAGCCGAGACCCCGACGACGTCCATGCCGGCCTCGGCGAAGGCTCGGAGCTGCGGGCCCAACAACAGCACCAGGCTCATGTCGACCGTGGTGACGTGGACCAGCTTCTTCCCCGCCAGCGCGTTCAACGTGACCGGGCCACCTGCAGGTAGATGTCACCCACCGCCCGCCGGGCTTCTGCGATGTCGAACATCGAACTCCGGAGCTTGGCCCGCCGGCCCAGATGATCTCGCAGTTCCGGATCCGATGCCAACCTCGTCATGGCCTGTGCAAGGACTCCGGGGTCGCCCGGTGGAACCAGCAGCGCGTCCACCTCGTCCTGAAGGACCTGGGGGATGCCGCCGACCCGTGAGGCCACGATCGGCAGCCCCACGCTGGTGGCCTCCATCAACGCCACGGGCAGCCCCTCGTGACGCGACGCCAGGACAAACGCGTCGGCGCCCGCCAGCAACCGCAGCACGTCATCGCGCTGGCCGAGAAACTGGAACCTGTCCCCGAGGCCCATTTCGGCATGACGAGCATGGAGCGCGTCGCTCAACGGCCCTCGTCCGACCGCGGCGATTCGGATGGGGAGATCTCGGTCCGCGATGACCTTGGCCGCTTCGAGCAGCACGTCGTAGCCCTTCTCGGGTCGGAGGTTGGCCACAGTCAAGAACAGGAGCTCGTCGTCGGGCACGACGAGCTCGGCGCGCAGGCGGGCGCGGAGCTCGGCCCGGTGGCCGATCAGGGAGTCCGACGCGGACAGATCGACACCGTGCACCACCGTCGTGGCGCGCAGTTGCAAAGGTGCCGGCAGCGCCTCGTAGGACGCCTGCGAGACCGCCACCAGCCGTTCCCCCCTCCCCATTGATCCCCGAAGCAGTACCCGGTTCACCAACTTGGCGCGGCCCCACAAGCTGTGTTCGGTGTACACGACGCCCGGTCGGGTAGAGCGTGGCAGGGAGGCCACGACCAGCTGCCCGAATGCGGCTGCGTAGGGAAGGTGGAAGTGGACCACGTCGTAACGTCCCGTCACCAGCAGCCGCCGCAGGGCCGCCATCCACCGCAGATCGGCGTTCCGGGCGGCGTCGAGCGAATGCACGGGTGTTCCGCCGGAACGTATCGTCGGCACCAGGGCATCCTGGTCCCGCAGGACGTACGCCACCTCGAAATTGAACCGGGGCCGGTCGACCACCGCCACCATGTCCACCAACAAGCGCTCCGCCCCGCCATAGCCGAGACACTTGATCACGAGCAACACTCGTAGAGGCCCGCCGGCCCGTTGGGTCGGGAAGCCCTGTTCAACGCCCACCGGGCGATAGTACCGGCCCTCCGCAGCCTCACCCTGCGCTACCCATGCGGGGAACGAGTGCGCGATACTGTCACACTTCAATGTTGATGTGATCGAAGGCCCAGCGTGCGCGGGTGGAGAGGGAGATGCATTCGATGGCCTTGTCGACTCCCCCGGAAGGGGGGACATCGTCGGCCTCAGGCGAATTGAGGCCAGGCGATGGCTCGGCATTGCCTGCCGAGCCGCCGAACCACTTGATCTATCGTCACGAAGCTCGATTGAGGACCTCGTTGCGCGATCTGTGGGCGAGCCGCGACATCATCTACACCCTGGCCGAACGGGACATCCGGGCGCAGTACAAGCAGGCAACCCTGGGGATGCTCTGGGCTCTGATCGCCCCGATGGCCATGCTCGGCATCTTCATCCTCGTCTTCTCTCGGACCAAGTCGCTGGGTGTTCCTCCCGGGGTCCCGTACCCGATCTTCGCCTTCATAGGGATCCTTTGCTGGACGTTTTTCTCCCAGTCGTTGGGGACCGGGGGGACCGCGCTCCTGACCAACCACGACTTGATGAGCAAGACGCAGTTCCCGCGCGAGTGCTTCCCCCTCGAGACCATTCTGGTGACTGCAGTGAACACGGTCCTCGCGTGGATCCCGTTGGCGCTCCTCTTCATCTTCTATCGCTTTATGCCACACCCCCAGACTTTGTGGGTGGTGCCCCTAATGATCGTGATCGAGGTGCTGTTCACCATCGGTCTCACACTCGCGGTGTCGGCCTTGATCATCCAGATGCGCGACCTCGCCCAGGTTCTACCCATGATCATCCAGCTGGGGTTGTTCATCACCCCGGTGATCTGGCAGTTCTCGCTGATCTCCGCGCAATGGCGCATCGTGTACGGGTTTGTCAATCCGCTGGGGCCTGTGATCGACGACGCCCGTCGCGCCATGCTTCTCGGTCAGAACCCAGTCCCGGGACCTCTGCTGGCGGCCATCGCCGGCACTGCCGTCTATCTGGCCGTCGGCTATCGACTCTTCAAGCGGTTCGAGGTGAACTTTGCCGACATTGCCTAAAGGGTCCATCCGCGTGGAGCATGTCTGGAAAAAGTTCCGGGCCGACCGGACTGCGCCACTCTTCTACGACCAGATTCTCCGCGCTCGTCGCTCCCTCGCCAAAGGGAGCCGGAGGCCCTACCGGTGGGTGCTCAAGGACGTCAGCGTTGCGGTCGAACCGGGAGGAACGCTGGGGCTCATCGGCATCAACGGCTCCGGGAAGACGACCCTACTCAAGATCATCAGCGGGACCACGTACCAATCAGCCGGCGAGTGCCAGGCAGAGGGCCGCCTGGGTGCGCTCCTCAGTGTGACCAGCGGCATCCACCCCGACCTGACAGGGCGAGAGAATGTCTTCCTCTACGGTGCCGTGCTGGGCATGCGCCGCAAGATCTCCCGCGAGCGATTCGACGAGATCGTCGAGTTTGCGGGGCTCACCGACGCCATCGACCGCCAGGTCAAGTTCTTCTCCCTCGGCATGCAGATGCGGTTGGGCTTCTCCATCGCCGCATTCCTCGAGCCCGACATCCTGCTGGTCGACGAGGTGCTGTCTGTGGGCGACGCCAACTTCCAGCAGAAGTGCCTCCGTCGCATCGAGGAGGTCGTGCGGCAGGGCACCACGCTCATCTACGTCTCCCACGATCTCACATCGGTTGAGGCCACGTGTCAACAGTCCTTGTGGCTGGCCGATGCGACGGTACAGGCGGCGGGCCCGACCAGGGAAGTGGCCGCCCTCTACAGGAAATCCGTGGAGCAAGATGCGTCCCTGGCCACCTCAAACGACGGTGCCGTCCGGATGTTGAAATCGAGCATCACCGGACCGGACGGTGGACAGGTCCTCTCGTTGGAAGACGCCGAGGTCCAGCTGACTCTCAACTCGCCCGAGTCGGTGGAGGCCGACTTCTATGTCGGGGTCTCATTGGGCACGGCCTTTCCTATGTTCATCACCAAGCACCACGCCCTCTTCCCGTCCGGTGACTTCGAAGTCAGATGTCGACTTCACAACATCCCACTGCCCAAGGGCCGTTACTCCGTCTGGACGGCAATGACGAGCTTCGGCAAATGGGCGGACACCCCATTGCTCCCGTGGAAGCCGGCAGTGGCTTTCGATGCGTTCGGTCCAGACGTGCTCGAGCCGCCGGAGGGTGTCATGGTCGCGGCTCCGCTCTATGTCGGCACAACCTGGGACGTCGAATGAGGGTGGTGCGGCTGCACGGGTTGAGCTGACGAGCGTCCTCCAGGCCGGAGTGATCAACGCGCCGACGACCCAGCACGGCATCGTCCGGCCGAGCTCAGGGAAAGAACACCCGGAGGCGGACCGAACCCGCCAGCCGCCCGGATCGTATGGCGAACGTGCGCACCCACTGACGGCGTCGCGGTCGCTTGACGAGTCCCGGGAGAGCGGCGACCAACCAGACCCACGCCTTTGCGGCCCCGCGAAGGTCGCGCCGCATGCCTTCGGCACGGTAACGCGCGTAGAGCCGCGGTCCGCACAGTCCGTAGGCCCAGGCGGCACGGAAAGTCGGCAGACCCGCGACACGCTCGCGCTTTTCCACGACGGCATCGGCCGCCACGGCGAACCGGTAGCCAGCGAGCTGGAGTCGCCAGCACAGATCGACGTCCTCTCCGGCAGACAGTTCTTCCGCGAAACCGTGGACCGCTTCGAATGCTTCCCGGCGGACGCCGAGGTTGGCGCTCAAACCGAAAGGGAGGAATCCCAATTGTCGTGTGGCGGCGGGAGCCGGAAGCGAATTCGGATCCCCATGCACGGCACCGAAGTCGAAAACACCGGCGACCAGGTCAGAGTCGGCAAGGGCCGTTGATATGGAGGCCAGCCAACCCGGTCCCACAACGTCGTCGGCGTCACAGAAGGCCAACAGGCTGCCCCGTGCCGACCGGACCCCCACGTTCCGCGCTACCGCCGCCCCTCGACCCGCCGAGGCGTCCACCAGATGGATGCGGGGGTCGCGCTCAGTCCACCGCGCCACACACGCGCGAGTCTCGTCCTCGGAGCCGTTGTCGGCCACCATTACTTCCCACTCGACCGGCACCTGCTGGGTGGAAAGGGCCAGGAGTTGGTGCTCGAGCCACGGCATACCGTTCAGGACCGGCACCATCACGCTGATCAATGGAGGATCGCTCGTGCCCTGACCGTCCCCCACATCCATGTCCTCCACGACCGTTGTTAGCCTATCGAAATGGGGACGGTGTGAGAGACGATCTGAGCTGGTCATTCGAGGCCAGTGCAGCGGCGCAGCCGGTGGCGTCGTCGGTCGCCGCGGTGGTGCTCACACATCGCAGACCACGGCTAGCCACAACCGTGGTGCGCTCTCTGATCGAGGGGGAGGGTTTCCCTCCCGAGCGGGTCGTGGTGGTGGTCAACGGGTCGGGAGGTCTCGACGACGCAGCATTGGAGTCACGGGTGCGACTGGTCCGACTGCCCCGCAATCTCGGTCCGGCGGGCGGATTCGGGGCCGGGATGGAGGCGGCGTTCGCCGACCCGTCCGTTTCCTGGGCCTACCTGTGCGAGGATGACGTGGGGCTGTTCTCGCTGCCCAGCCCGCGGCTTTCCGATGTCGTGAGCCGCGGCGGAACGTCGCGGCCGACTGCCTGGGCGGCCCGTCGGCGCCGTGGTTGCCTACGGTCGACGGTTCGTGGGCCGAGGGTCCCACACAGTGAACCTGGTCCCACCCATGGCGAGCTCGGACGACCTGGCCCCAGTCGATGTGGCCAGTTGGGGAGCGACGTTGCTGGCTCGACCGGTCTTCGATGCCGGCATCGTCCCTGATCCGGATTGGTTCTTCGGGCTCGAGGACTTCGACTTCTTCTGCCGGGTCCGACAGGCGGGATTCGACGTGTTGGTCGACGCCGTGTCAGCGCGGGCCGTGGCCGGTCAACAGACGTCCGCCGGCCGAGTGGGGGCTCTGGGACCGCACCGCCCGACCGATGAACACGAACCGTGGCGCTCGTACTACCACGCTCGGAACTCCATTCTGCTGGCCCGGCGACACGGACGTCCGTCGTGGCACATATGGCATGTCGTCTACTCGGCTCGCCATCTGCAAAAGGCGACGGGAAATGTCGAGCGTAAGGCAATCCTGCACGGCCTGTGGGACGGCATCCGGGGTCGTATCGGTGAGAATCCCGACTACGGCCGGACCGTCGGGGAACTCTCCGAGGCCCACGAGGATTCCGGTTCTCCATATGGTTGAGAGCCGGTCCACGCGCTTTCGGTCGGCTCCGGCGACACCTCTGCCTTTCTCCTCCTCACGGGTCGCGGCATTTTCTCAGGCGACTTCTCGACGGCTGGGCTGACTGGCGTGTGCGGGATCGCCGGCGTCCTCGACCTGACCGCGTCCACGAGTGCCGACCGGCTGAGCGCCCTGGCGTCGACCATGGCTTCATCGGTGCAGCATCGTGGGCCCGACGACAGTGGCCTCTGGGTAGACGCTGACGCAGGGGTGGCGTTCGGCCACAGACGTCTGGCCGTCATCGATCTCGGGACAGGCGGAGCGCAGCCGATGGTGTCACCCGGTGGCCGGTGGGTCGTGGCCTACAACGGAGAGATCTACAACCATGGCGAGGTCCGGCTCCGACTGGAGCGCGGCGGCTTGAGTTTCCGAGGCAGTTCCGACACCGAGGTCCTGGTGGCGGCAGTCGAGTGCTGGGGAATCGATCGGGCGCTCGATGCCTGCGAGGGGATGTTCGCTGCAGGTCTTTGGGACAGGCGGGACCGAACGCTCCACCTACTGCGCGACCGCTTCGGTGAGAAGCCGCTTTACTACGGCTGGGTGGGAAAGCTCTTCGCATTCGGATCCGAGCTGAAGGCCTTGTGTGCGTTGCCAGGATTCCGCACTGAGCTCAATAGACGAGCGGTGGCGAGCTTCCTCCGCCACAATTGCGTTCCTGCCCCGGAGACCATCTGGCGCAATGTCCACAAACTGATGCCCGGTCATGTGGTGACGTTGCGTGCGCCGGTTCAGGGCGTGCTCCCGTTGCCGCGTTGCTATTGGTCCGCAGCCGACGCCGTGGCGCAGGCACGACAGCACCCGTTGAGCGGGTCGGATTCCGAGATGACCGATCAGCTCGAAGAGGCATTGTCGAATGCGGTGGCGGCCAGGATGGTCGCCGACGTGCCTGTGGGAGCATTCCTCTCGGGGGGGATCGACTCGAGCACCATTGTGGCCTTGATGCAGCGGCATGCCTCGGGACCAGTTCGCACCTTTACGGTCGGATTCGCCGATTCTTCGTTCGATGAGTCGTCCGAGGCGGCAGCGGTTGCCACACATCTCGGAACGGACCATACCGCCGTCCATGTCGGCGACGCCGAGGCGATCGAGGTGATCCCTCATCTGGCGGACATATGGGACGAGCCGTTCGCCGACGTCTCCCAGATACCAACCTATCTGGTGAGCAGAGTGGCGCGGCAGGACGTCACCGTCTCGTTGTCCGGAGATGGAGGCGACGAGCTGTTCGCTGGATACAACCGCCACGCCTGGCTCGACCGCGTGTGGGGAAGGGCGGTTACCGTGCCGCCCGGGGCCCGCCGGACCGCGGGCGCAGCGCTGGTCGGTATCCCGCCCGCGGTTATTGAGCGGGCCGCCCGCGCCACTCGGATGCTCCCGGTCGGCTGGCAGGTGCGAAACCCGTCGACCAAGGTTGCCAAGCTATCCCGGGTTCTGATGGCCTCGGATCCCGACGATGCCTATCGCGCCCTTACCACCCACTGGGATGATGCCACGTCGTTGGTGCTCGGGAACGACGACGGAGATATGGCACAAGATCGAGGTAGGTCCCCCGTCTCCGATGGTGGCATCACCGAGCAGATGCTCTGGTCCGACCTCGTGGGCTACCTGCCCGATGACATCCTGGCCAAGCTCGATCGAGCGGCGATGGCGGTTTCGCTCGAAACCCGGGTCCCGTTCCTTGATCGAGGGATCCTCGATCTGGCCTGGAGGCTGCCTCTCGATGCCAAGCTGCGCGGAGGCCAGACCAAGTGGGTGCTGCGGCAGGTGCTCGAGCGACACGTACCGTCGGCGCTCGTGGAGCGGCCGAAGATGGGCTTCGGCCTGCCTATCGGACGCTGGCTCCGAGGTGTGCTCTCACCTTGGGCGGAGGAGCTTCTGGACGAAGGAAGGCTGCGCCAACAGGGTCTGCTCGACCCGGTCCCAATTCGGCGAGCCTGGGATCAGCACCGCACGGGCCGGCGGGATCTGGGCTACGAGCTCTGGGACGTGCTGGTCCTGCAATCGTGGCTGGACCGGTGGATGCCGGCCAGCCGATAGAGCTCTCCGGGAGGGACCGAACAAGCCGATAATTGTTCGAATGTAGCGAAGAGCTCGCCTCCATTGAGGCCGCGCCCGCCGTGGAGTGACAGTTTCAGGACCGCGCGGGGCGACAGGAGCATCTCGGTCGTTGCTTCCGTCGCCCGAGGCCGTTCGGGGTGGGAAATGGTCCCGCTCGCGGCACGGTCTCTGTGGCCAACGCATCACTCTTCGTCAGGATCAGCAGATCCTGGAACTCGTGGCGGTTGTCACCTGTGGCAGCCCTCACACCGGCAGTTCTCCTGCTTCGCCGGCAGAGCCGACAGGCGTTACTCTCCACCTGCCTTAAGACCAATTTCCGAGGAGAGTCAGATGAAGAGGAAACGGGCACCATATGCCTCAAGATCAGTGTGGGTTGTGATTGCCATCCTTTCGACACTTCTCGTTGTCGGTGGTGTGGCAGCTGGATATGAGATCCACCATCTGCAGACTCAGGTCAACGGATTGCAGTCGACGGTCAAGCTACTGGGAGTGAAGCTGTACGAAGTAAGTCTGAACCAGGGCAAGTAGGTCGAGAGCCCATGCGTAGGCCAGGCTGCGCCGGGTTGTCACGCCCACCGATCGGAGCGGTGTGGGGATGGGTGCAGACCGTCGCGGGGAGAACGGCCACCGATTCCTTGCTCCCCGGAGTGGCGTTGGTGTTGTCGCCCCACCAAGACGACGAGACAATCGGGTGTGGCCTCCTCATGGCCACGAAGGCCAACTGCGGGATCCGGGTTGCAGTGGCAGTGGCCACCGACGGGAGCGCAGGCTGGTACGCGCCGACGCCGCGTCCGGCACCTCACGACATCGCCGAGGTCCGCCATCGTGAATGGCATCGGGCCCTCGACCTACTGGAAGTGTCTCGAGAGGATCGTTTTGAGCTCAGCTTCCCTGACGGTCACTTGAGCGAACACGAGAATGAGCTTGCGGATCGCATCGGAGACCTGTTCCGACGTGTGTGTCCGTCTCAGGTCTTCGTCACGAGGACAGGCGACCCCCATCCCGATCACCGCACCCTGGCGCGGGCCGTCCGTCATGCGGTGGCGCAGACTTACGATGCCGAGTCCGGACCCCGGCCCCAGGTCTTTACGTACCGCGTCTATCCCGGAGAAGGGCTGTGGCCCGACGGCCGGCCGCCCCGCGTGACCGCCGGTGCCGCAGTCGTGCAGTTTGTCCGCTCGGTCTTCCGACTGGCCGGACGGCGGCCCTTGGTGTTCAGAGCACCGGGGCCCACGGCGACCAAGGTTGCCGCAATCAGTGCCTACGACAGCCAACGCAGACTCCTCGACGGCGAACTCCGCTACGTGTGGGGAAGAAGTACCGAGCTCTACTGGGCGATGGACGGGCAGGCCCGGGCGGAGTTTCTTGATCCGCACGAACGGTCGACGTGAGCAGGCAGGCTCCGAGCACCTCAGTCTCGTCGCCGAACCATTGGATGCCCTGCTCCGGCAGAGTGTCTTCCTCGGCCGGCGGCATCCGCCGCGTAGACAGCGACACAGAAAAGGGGCTGGTTTGGCGATGCCGAAAGCGACGGCGACCACAAGGGCGGTGCCGATAGCCGGGACTGCCAGAAACTCGGCGGCGTTGTCGCAGGTACCCACCGTGGAGCGCGGCACTGAAGCAAACGACCCGTCCTGCGAGTCGCATGGTCCGGCTCTGCGCTGCGGACGCGACGTCAGAGCGACGTTCTGTCGACGAAGTGCCCCATCCGTTCAGCGCAGTGGGACAGTGTCGAGGTACCTGAGGCGCATTGGCCTCCGGCAAAACTGAGTTCGGCGACGGCGCGATCGCAACCTCTGCCGTGGCCGCAAACGCCCGCTCGACGTCAGTGGTTGCGCCCGGACGACCAGCCGTGGACCGGGGGACCGGAGTCCCCGCGTCTAGACCCGCGCCTGTGCGGTGATGATTTCGATGACCCGGGACTGGTCGACGCGCGAGAGGGCCGACCCGGTTGGCAGACACAGGCCCCGATCGAAGACTCTGGCGCAGTGCCCGGGGCCCACGAGAGATAGCTCCGGGAAGGCGGGTTGGAGGTGAAGCGGTTTCCAAGTCGGGCGCGACTCGATATCAGCGGCCTCCAGGGTCAAGCGCACGCGTTCGCGGTCGGTCCCGAAGATCTCGGGATCGATCAGGAAGCAGGTCAGCCAATAGTTGGAGGTGCCCACTGCTGTGCGCGGCATGGGTGACAGGCCGGGGATTCTGGCGAGTCCCTCTAGGTACGCCGCATCGATCTGCTTTCGGCGCTCGACGCGGCTGTCCAGCCCTCGAAGCTGTGCCCTTCCGAGGGCGGCGAGCAGGTTCGACAGGCGATAGTTGTATCCCACTGTGGTGTGCTCGAAGTGGGAGACCGGCTCCCTGGCCTGAGTCGCTAGATGCCGGGCTTGTTCGGCAATCTGCCGCGACTCGGTCATAAGCATCCCGCCACCACTGGTGGTGATGATCTTGTTGCCATTGAACGAAAAGATCCCGGCGACGCCGAACGATCCCGCGGCCCGACCCCGATGCGTCGCACCGAGTGCCTCGGCCGAGTCCTCAATGAGCGGCACCTCGAACCTGTTGCACAGCGACTCCAGCCTGGTGTAGTCGGCAGTCTCTCCATAAAGATCGACAGTGATCACCGCGGACGGGAGTCGGCCCACCGAGGCCCTCTCTGTCAGGACCTCCTCCACCAGGTCTGGGTCCATGTTCCAGCTGTCGGCCGAGCAGTCGATGAAGACTGGAAGCGCTCCCACGTAGGTGACCGCGGCGGCGCTGGCGATGAAGGTGAGGGATGGAACCAGCACTTCGTCCCCGCGCTCGACGCCGGCCAACAAAAGGGCCAGGTGCAGTGCCGCCGTTCCGCTGGACAGGGCCACCGCGTGCGCCACGCCAGTCTTTTCGGCCAACTCGCTCTCGAAGGCGTCGATGTCGGGTCCGGTGGGCGCAATCCAGTTGGAGTCGAACGCCTCGAGGAGCATGCGCCGCTCTTCGGGTCCGACATCGGGCGGGGACATGAAGACTCGGGTCATTTTGCGGTACCGGCCGAATCACCCAACCCGCCGACAAGCGCGGCAGCAGCGAGAACGGCGAGCGTGACCACCAGGTCGATTCCCAGGGCCAGGGTCACGGAGGCATGGCCTACCACGGCCGCCACGGTCACCACCAACACAGCCACCTCGACGGCAATATAGGCGCCACTGACTGCCGGGCGGGCCCATCCTCTCGCGACGAGGAGGTCGTAGGGGTGGGAGCGGTCCCCGGCGAGGAGCGATCGACCGCTGCGCCGCCGGCGCACGACGGCGTACGCCACCTCGGCCACTGGCACGGCGAGCAAGGCGAGGGCGACCACTCCGTTCGCGGTGGCGACACCCGGACCCCAGGCGTAGGCGAGGAGCACGGTCATGGCAGCTCCGAGCAGGTAGGAGCCGCCATCGCCGAGGTAGATGCGGGCCGGGGGACGGTTGTACCAGAGGAATGCAACCAGGGCCCCGGCCAGGGAGGCCGCCATGAGACGGGCGGGGCCGTGTGTGACGACGGCAAAGCCGATGGCGGCCGCAGCGCCAACGCCCGCGGCCAGCATGTCGAGGCCGTCCAGCAGATTGAAGCCGTTCGTCACAATAACGGTGGCGGCGACGACGAGCGGCACGCCGATCCATCCATTGAGGTGGAGCGGTACCGAGACGGCGATGAGCGCTCCCACCCCCAGCTGAGCCGCCAGCCGCAGCGGTGCCGAAAGCCCGAAACGGTCGTCGGTGGTTCCGAGAGCCAAAGCGGCAGCCAAGGGGATGAGAGTGAGTGGCCGACCCACGCATTGGCCGACCACGAGGCCGGCGAACACGGCCATCCCGCCCAGGTAGGGCACTGGCACTTCATGGGTCTTGAGCGGCCCGGGATGATCGATGACGTCGAACCGGTGGGCCAGCACGATGCACAAGGGGACGGCAACCGCCGTCACAAGGAGGGAGAGGAGAGCGACGAGGACCGGAGTGCTCACGACGAGGGTGTGGCCGGGGGCCTGGCCCACTGCATCACCAGCGATTCGGTGCCGGGATGCAACTCGAACCGCTCGGCTGTACGGAACCCGGCACGCCGGTAGACCGCGGTGGCGGCATCGTTGGCCGATGCGACCACGACGTAGGCGGCGTCCAGCTGCCGTTGGCCGATCTCCGTGAGGAAGCCCTCAACCAGCAGTGTCCCCACCCCCTGCCTTTGCACAACCGGATCCACGGCGACGGCCAGGAGTTCGGCACCCACTCCACCATCTGAGCCGTGGCGGAGGGTCTCCACGACCCGGCGCCAGGATCGCAGCAGTCGCCAGCCACAGGCGAAAGCGGCAGCTGCACCATCACGCCAGACGAAGGCCCGATAGAGGGCGGCCACATCTGTGGAGCCGGCCAGGACTCCTACGGTGGTCGAGTCCTCCTCGACGACGAGCAGGAACGACCCCGAGTCCTTAGCGATCCTCCGGTACAGCCTTTGCAGAAAGCGAGGACCGAGGACGGTCAGGAAACCCTCGCTGATCTGTCCGGCATGGAGGGCGGCAGCAGCCGCCGCGTCAGCCTCCGTCCCGGTACGAAGCACCATGTCGTGTCGTGAGTCCGAATCCATCGCCTTCGCGGTCGCCTTCGGACGCCTGCGGTTTCAGGCCATCTCGTCGCAATGCGTGATGCGAGAGCGATGACGGGCATCGTACTCCGAAGAGCCGCCTGGGCTGTTTAGTGGTCCAGATGGGTATGCGATGGCGAGGGGCACCTGGCTGGGGCTACCATGCCACGGGATTCCCGGGTTTTGGGTGACCCCACCGGCGGAACATTGGTCGAACGAAGGAGACGGGGAGCGTGTCGAATACTGTGAAGTGGGTCATTTCTGCAATATGCGCCGTCCTGGGCATAATTGCTCTCATTTACGCCGTGATCTATCTGGCCGTACCGATCCATTCGCTCCCGGGTTTCGTCCCCGGCAAGACTCCCGTCAACGGCCACTATCACAAGCGCGCCCTCATTTCGGCCGTCATCGGCGTCGTCCTGTTGGCGGTCGCCGTCTATTTGGGCATAACGGCTCAGCGCTCGTCAGCAACGCACGTCGGATCAACCTCGGAGCCCGCTCTGGGATCGCAGGTTGAAGGCACCCCTTCAGAGGCTGCCCGCGATGAAGGGAACGGGGTACCCTCCTGAGGGTGCCGTCGTGATGCCCTTGCGTTGGCGGACTGCAGACTAATGAGGTCTTGACACGGAGGAGCCCGAACCGGCCATGTCACGTGGCGAACGGACTGGGGTCGCTTCCACAATGAATTGGTAGCCGAACATGGTGGGCCATAGGTTCGACAACAGACGATCCGCAAGTCGGACGGTGCGCGCTCTGGTGCCCTCGACACCGAGGGCATCGAGAGGCAGCCCAACGGGTTCGACGCGCCGAATGGCGAAACCCTGACGTGTGACGAGTTTGACGAGGCTGCGTCGTGTGAAAAACCGAAGGTGGGTCGAATCGAGGATCCCTCGCTGGTCGTAGTCGAACATTCCGAGGGTCGAACGAAACCTCGGGTACCAGTGCGCGATGTTCGGCACGCAGAGCAGCGCGGTCCCAGTGGGCGCCAGCACGTCGCGTACCTGACTAATCAGGCTCCCCGGATTGGCCACGTGCTCGAGCACGTCAGCAGCCAAAACGATGTCGAATCCGTTGTCCACCGCGGAAGGGATTCCCTCGTTGAGATCAGCCTTGAAGAAAGCATCCGTGCGCTCCCGCACGCCATCAATTTCGTTGACGTCAACGCCGACGACGTGGTGACCCATTCGCCGCAGTCGCTCGGCGAGCAAGCCGCCCGAACACCCGAGATCGAGAATCCGGCTCGGCGGGCGGCACTGCAAGAGCTTGGTGATCCGTCCGTGCGAGCTGTCGTCGCTCGGTTTGAGTTGGTACTCCTCGCTGAGAGCGATACGGCTCCCGTCGCCGAATCCCGCCTTCTGAAGCCGGTACGTGATGACGTCCTTTGTTACGTCGGCGGCGTACCCCATGCCGTCGACGTAACAGATCTCGTCGCCGTAATAGGTGGGGATGGGGACCTCGGCGATCCGCATGCCGGCGTCGTGCATTTGGATGATGATCTGCGTGTCGAAGTTGAATCCGTCGGAGTTCTTCTCGAACGGGAGTTGCTTGAGCGCTGCAACCGAGTAGGCGCGGTATCCCGAGTGGAACTCTGAAAGCTGGGTGCCGAGTGCGGCATTTTCGAAGCGGGAAAGGATTCGGTTCCCCGCGAACTTGTACAACGGCATGCCGCCTCTTCGGGCCGCACCCTTGATCATCGTGCGTGAGCCGAAGACGGCATCAGCTTCCTCATTCAACAGCGGCGCCAGGATCTCCGGGAGCGACTCGGGCGCGTATTGGCCATCGCCGTGGAGCATCACGACGATGTCGAGCCCGTGCTCGATGGCCAGGTTGTAGCCCGATTTCTGGTTGCCGCCGTAGCCGAGGTTGGTCGGTTGCCTGATCAGAGTGATCGGCAGGTCCGACTGCTGCTGGTACCCCAAACCCACGAGATAGGTGGAGTCTTGGCTGTGATCGTCGCTGACGATCACCTCTTCGATGTCGGGTCTGATCTCCGCTGGGATGCGGTCAAGCACCTTGGCCAGGGTAGACGCAGCGTTGTACGCCACGACCAGAACGCCGATTCTCTTCTTGTCGCCAAATCCGTCCACGCTTACCCCTTCGATATGCGGTGCGCGCCCCGGGTAGCATATCCGTGGAGCCGGAAGGGCGAAAATAGGATGCCTGGTCCGTGCGACTCGAAAGTGATCGGCCCTGGTTCCTGGATCTTTCCGTTGCGACGGACCCGCGCATCCGGTTGGTCCGTTCTATGTCCGCACCCCGGCGGGCTGAGACAGTCAGGTGGGGCATGGTCGCCTGGAACCTCGTCGGCACGAGGATGGACGGGTAGCCGGCGCATCCATGCAGGAGATCTCGTGGCAATCCACTGCGTGATCCGGGATTGAATAGATTTGCGATCCGAGTCCTTCCGTGCCCACGAGGGACCAGCACGGGCAAACCAGAGAATCCGGAGTCCGTCCTGGCGGCAAACTCCAAGGGCCACGAGATTGGGCGTGACTGTGCGGGTCGAGAGAGACACCAACAGCCGCACGTCCTCATGCGGTCGATGGAACCGCAGCGAGAGGCGGCAAGGAGAGGCTCGACCTTACCAACGCCACGGCGGCGACACCGCACAGCCCTGTCCGCGTCGGACTCGGGGATGGTGGCGTCGCACCATCGATCCTTTTCATCGAGCACGTTTGGTGGGGAGGTCTGGCCCGCGAACGGTGGGACGACCTCTTCGTGCCGTAAGATACGTACGAATGTCGCGCCTCGAGGACCGCGCAATGATGAAACAGGACCTGCAGTTGGCCGAACTGATCATGTTGGGGACGCCGAAGAGGTGAGCGACCATCCACCACGGCTGGGTGAGCGTTGACGAGTCCGGACGAGACAGCGATGTGGAGGGGACACCGTGTCCCGGAGGCCCCGGTGGTGTCCGTCTGCATTCTTGTGGTGTCCGACCACGGGCTGATCAATGGCTGTCTCGACTCGCTCATGGGCAGCCGTCCCTCGGCCGAGACCGAAGTGGTGGTCGTTGCCAACGGGATCGATGGCGACCAATTCTCCTCGCTGCGTGAGCGCGATGACATCGTATTGGTAAAGAGTGCAGTGAATCTCGGTTTCGCGGGTGGCAACAATCTCGCCGCTCGCTTCGCACGCGGCCGCTATCTCCTTCTGGTCAACGACGACAGTCTTGTCGAGGCCGGTTTTATCGACCGTTTGCTGAGCGCCTTCGAGCGGGACCGACTGCTCGGTGCCGCGGGTGGAACGATTCTCTGGCCTGACGGCACGCTCCAAGAGGCGGGCTCCGTTCTCTGGAGCGACGGCTGGGCAGCGCATGTGGGGGCCGGCTTTCCCGCCGAATCGACCGCCTACCACTATGTGCGCTACGTGGACTACATCTCGGCGAACGGTCTGTTGGTGGACCGTCAAGCTTGGGACGCGGTCGGTGGTCTCGATCAGCGGTACTTTCCTGCCTACTTCGAGGACGCTGACCTGTGCCTGGCCCTCTGGGACCACGGCTACCGAGTGGCCTACGAGCCCCGGGCACGTCTCACACACCTGGAGAGTCAGAGCACATCGACGTTCTTCCGCGAGTTTCTCATGATCCGGAACCGCGCCCTTTTCGTGGCGAAATGGTCGACCCTGCTTCAGAGCTACGCGGACCACCCTGACCCCATCGACGATGCCGCCATGGACGCGGCGGTCTACCGCGCTGAACGGTCCCTAGGCCGCGTGGTGGTCGTCGAAAATTCGGCGATTGCCACCGGGTGGCAGTCGTTGGTCCCTATCGAGGCGTTGGCCATCGCAGGTTGGTCGGTCACGGTATCGGTGCCGCCCCGCGAGCAGGGGAAACCCAGCGACGACGAGGCAATCAGGGACCGTCTGGTCGACTTGGGCGTGGACGTCCGAGAAGAACGGCCCGAGGATCTCATTCTCCGGTATGGCAACGATGTGGAGGCGGTCCTCTCGTACGAGGGTGCCGACGGGCTCTCGCTCCAGCGTCCTGACGGGAGCTCCATCTCACTAGGACGCGAAGGGGGGGAACCGAAAGACTCGGTGACTGCCCGGATTGCCGGCGTGGTACGCCGGGAAGTCGAATCCTCACCTTCGGTCGACTCGCACGCCGCCGTCAGGGCGGTTGCGGTCCCTGATCCGCCGGAGGGCGCGATGGGCCATCGCAGCGAGGTTGCGCAAGGTGTCGCTGAGTCTCCTCTGGCCGGCGATGCCGCTGGACGTGTTCTCACGTTCGTCGAGGCGGACGCCAACGTCCGCCTCGAGTACCGTCAGTACCTCGAGACCGAGCTCGCTGGCACCCGCGACGCCCTCGCCCAAACGCAGGCCGCACTCGAGCAGATCAAGGCGGAGCACCGCGGTACGACGCAGGTCCTCGAGGACACACGGGCGTATCTCGAGGAGACACGGAGATACCTCGAGCAGACGGAGGCATCCCTCGCTGAGAAGGAACGCTACGTTGACTCACTCCCCTCCGTCCGGGCCAAGAAGTGGATCGCCGGTCGCCTTCCGAACGGCGAATCTTGATCGAGGGTCTTGAGGGGGATCGTGCGAGTAGCGACAGAGGCCAACGGAGCCCCGCGGGCGTCACCGCTGGTCGGGAGGGACAGGACCAAGAGCCGAAGATCGACCCGGGTGCCGTCGTGTCCTCGTGGCCCCGAAGCGGAGAATTCGCCCGTACCAGCGGAAGGCTCATCGCGAACGAGGGCGTTTTCTGGGCAAATCGTGGATGTGGCAATGCATCCGGTACCTCGGGCGGGCGTAGCCTCACCGGCCAAAACGGCAGTTGATTCCATGGGGCACCGCGACTTCTCTCTTCTGGAGATGGGATACCATTTCCCGGATTTCATCCGGAACTTTGCGTTGACGACCAGGGCGGAGGGCAAAGGGGGCCTTGAGGCGCGGTGATTGGCGATACGAAGACGAACGACGAGGTCACGCGTCGTCTTGTCCGCATCCGTGGTGGTGGAGCGCGGCATGGCAGTGTCTGACACGGCGACCCTGACCCCCGAAGCGCCGGCCGTCGCCGCCCCTGAGCCGGAAGCGGTTCTTGCCAGGGACGACGATGCGTACCGGATCGGCCGTCGGCGCTTCACCATTGCGGTCCTCATAGGGATCGGGGTGATGGCCATCCCGTACCTGTGGACGTTGTCGGACCTCTGGTCCGGTTCCGTCGATCCTCTTCGCGCCGCCCCCGACAGTTACTTTTACGACTTCCAGGCGCGCGCCATGCTCCATGGTCACTTGTATCTCAAGAATGGAGCGTTGGGTATCGAGGCGTTCGTGCACAACGGCCGCCAATACGCCTATTTTGGGATCTTCCCGTCGATCCTCCGGATGCCCGTCCTCTTGTTGACCAACCGGTACGACGGCGACCTCACCGCCCCGTCCATGTTGCTCGCCTGGATGATGACGGGGCTGTTCAGCTCGCTGATGTTTTGGCGGCTGCGCGTCATTGCGCGGGGGAGAGCCGTGCTGGGACGGGCCGAGGCCGCCTCGTTCGGCGTACTGATCGCCACCATCATGGGTGGCTCGGTCATCGTGTACCTGGCTGCGACGCCGTTTGTCTTCAACGAGGACTTCGCCTGGAGCATCCCGCTGACCGTAGGCAGCCTGTTCGCTCTGATCGGTGTGATGGAACGGCCATCTACCGGAAGGGTGTGGGCCAGCGGCATCTTGATCCTCCTCGCCAATCTCAACCGCACTCCCACCGGCTACGCGTGCGTCATCGGTGCTTCTCTGGTGGGTCTGTGGTTCGTGCTCGGACGAGGCGGATCCTCCAACCGGCGTTGGGGCGTGCCGATGTTTGCCGTGGCCTTGGTGGCCTTCGCTGCTTCGGGCGCCGTGACCTATGCCAAATTCGGAACTCCAGTCGGGCTCCCCATGGCCGACCAGATCTGGGCCCAGGTGAACGCCCACCGTCGGTACTTTCTGGCGGCCAACGGTGGGAAGGCGTTCAGCGTCGGGTTCCTTCCCAGCACCATCGTGGCCTACCTCCAGCCCTTCGGGATCCGCTTCAGCACCCTGTTCCCGTTCGTCACCACTCCCACATCCCCGGCCGCCGCGATCGGAGCGGTGCTGGACGTGACCTATCCGACAGCGAGCATGCCGGCGACAATGCCGTTGCTTTTTCTCTTGGCCTGCTGTGGCACGATCGCCGCATTTCGACCCAAGGCGTTTGTGCCGTTCCGATTGACGCGGATCGTACTGATCGCCGGGGTCGCCGGCACGTCCGGCGTCATGTTGTGGGGCTACATCGGCGAGCGCTATTTGTCCGATTTCATGCCTTTTCTCATCGTGGCCAGTGGCGTCGGTCTCATCGCCGTGTGGCGACACTTCGAGGGTCGGTCGCGAAAAGTCAGGAGGCGTGTCCTCGGCATCCTCGCGGTAGTGGCCATCTACTCCGTGGTGGTCAACATCGCCATCGCGATCACACCTTCAGAACAATCCACGCCGGTGCAGGACCAGAACTTCGTTTCCACCCAGAAGTCCCTCAGCCTCACGTCTTTGGCCGCCACCGTGCGTCACGGGAACACCCTGCCAAGCTGGGCTCCGTACGGGCAGCTCTTCATGGTCGGCAACTGCTCCGGCCTCTATATGGCGTCCGGCATTTCCGAGACGGATGTACCCGGCCTGCAGGCCGATCACTACACGTGGATTCCGATCGAGCAGAATCCGGCCTTCATCCAGGATGTCTGGTTTACCTTCAACGGCCCGGCGAAGGACTTCACAAGCCCGGTGACCTTGATGACCTATGGCGCCTCGAGTCTCGTTCTCCGGCCCGGGGTCACAGGGAAATTTCAGATCGTGCTCAAGCACTCCGGAACATCGATCCGATGGCCTTTCGCCGCCTCGCTGGAGCAGCCCATCTATGCTCTCCACACGCCGTTCCAGGTCGAAGTGACCAATGATCCCAACCTGCATCAGATCGACGTGAACTGGTTCGGTGACCACATGTTGTCGCACTACATCGGCGGGTCCGGTCCTGCCGTCATTCACCCGACCCCGACGACGCCCGGTGCGCCCCTCCCGGAGGTAACCGTTTCCACTGGGCCGGGCCGATTCAATTGGGAAAATGGGAAATGGGTGCCGGTTTCCGCTACGAAGCCGGGACTCTTTGATTGGGAAAATGGGCAATGGACCCCGGTTTCCAAAACCATGAGCGTGTGTCGGAGCCTCCAGCGCGGCAATTGACCGAACCGTGGCCTCACGTCACGCTGTGCGTCGCCGCGGGTACGGAGCGATGTGACCTCTGATCCGGACCGTCACGACCGGTCTTCTGGCGTAGTTCGTGAAGCGAACGAGGGTGTAAAGGCTCGAGGGACCTTCTCCTGCGTCGTCGACGAACACCCCCGGTTCCACCTCGACGCGCTCCGTTGGTTCGTATCCCTCACCACGATCGCCGGCGTCGATCCCCGCGACCTGGTGGTCCATGTCGTGGGCTCGGACGCTTCAGATGCTCTCGGTCATTTGCGGTCCTGCGGCGTCACGGTAGAGCCCATCCAACCGTTCGACCACAGATCCCCGCACTGCAACAAGGTGGCCGGTGCCTTGCGTCTGGCCGAGGAGCAGGTCGAGGGCATGGTCGTTCTCTGCGACACCGATGTGGCGGTGCTCGAGGATCCCCGTACGATCTTCGTTCCGCCAGGGTCGGTCGGGGGAAAGATTGTTGATACTCCTGTGCCACCCCTCGAGGTGATCCATGGAATCTTCGCGGCCGCCCGAGTGCCGGCTCCGCCGACCACGCCGCTCCCCTGGGGCGAAAATCAAGAGACCATCGTCGGGAACGTCAACGGTGGGCTCTACCTGATCCCAGCGTCCCTGCTGCCCGTCGTCGCGTCTACCTGGGAGCTGTGGGCCCGCTGGTTGCTCGACCGTCGCGAGTTGCTCGTCGATTGGGCGTTCCATCTCGATCAGGTCGCGATGGCGCTGGCCCTGGCCGCAGAAGGGATCGGCTCCGAGCAACTCGACGTCCGATGGAACACGCCGACCCATGACTTGACCAGGATTCCTCCCGATCCACCAGTTCCTGCCATCATCCATTATCACCAGGAGATCGATCCCCAAGGGCGCATCCGCAAGACCGGGTTCCCGGCTATCGACCAGCAAATCGAGCGGGTCAACGAGGCCATCGGTCATCTGTGGCAGGACGCCTTCCCGAACGCCACATTCTGGCAGTGGCGTTACCTCACGGACCCGGAGCTCGGATCCGGAATCGGTAGCCGGGGAGAGCCCCTCATGGGCAAACGCGACATGCTGGCCACCATCCTCGACGCCATTGCGCCGGACTCGGTCGTCGATATCGGCTGTGGCGACGGGGAGGCGACGCGAGACTTGCCGATGCGGGGCTATGTCGGAATCGACCTGTCTGCCGAGGCGGTGCGTCGAGCCGAGATCGGTCGACCGGATGGTACGTACCTCGTCGGGCGCCTCGCCGATTTTTCGATCCGAACTGATCTGACGATCTGTCTCGACGTGTTGATCCATCAGCCCGACGCCGCGGCCTATCGGGACCAGGTCGAGCGGGTGTGGCAGTCGGCCAAGAGCGCGCTGGTGATCTCGGGGTACGAACAGCCGCTCGGCACGCTCGCGCCAATGGTCCATTTCCACGAGCCCTTGTCGACAACCCTCATGAAGGTGGCTCCCGGGGCCGAGTTCTACCCGGTCCGAGAGGAGCATGGGATCACGACATTCGTCGTTCTACGACCCCCGTCAGTGCCGCATCCCCGTGACCTCCGCGCTTCCACGCTCTCGTCGGTCATCGATCGCCACCCCGATCCGCTCACGCTCATGTGCCTTCGGGTCGGCGGGCAACGTGCCTTCGGCTTCTTTCCCGATCATGCCCCCCTGCTTTGGAAATACACCGCTGCTGCCGATCATGTCATGGAGCACCTCGGGGCCGGCAGCAAGCTGATCGACGTGGGCGCCGGGATCACCCCCCTCGCCCCCTTCCTCACCGAGCGGGGGTACGTGGTCGACACGGTCGATCCTTCGGAGGTCGTTCGGACATGGCCTCCAGCCGAAGACTGGAACGAGTGGGGTTTTCTCGACTACGCCGAGGCCGGGTTCGGCCACCGATCATGGAATTGCACCCTCGACCAGCTACCGAAATCGGCCATGTTCGACGGGGTCCTCTCGGTCAGCGTCATCGAACACATCACGGCCGCCGGCAGACGCGCCCTCCTCGAGGCCATCGCTCTGCGGCTCCGCCCGGGCGGACTGATGGTGCTGACGGTCGATCTCACGCGCGGCGGGCTGGACCTGTTGAACGGCAATGTGGGAACGGCCGTCGACGAACCCGGCAGTCACGGGACATTCCGGGACGTGATCACCGAGGGAACCGCCGTCGGATTCGAGTTGGTCAGCAGTGACGTGGTGCGGGAATGGGGTGACGTCGAGGTCGACATCGGGCTCATCGTCATGCGCCGCAAGGAACCGACCGTGACATCCCGGCGGCGCGCCTGGCGAATCCTTCACCGGAGCGGACGCGCAGCAACGATGGATCGTCCTGCCTCTGTATGATCGACACCGCTGTGGGGAATCTGCGTGTTCAAGGCCAGGGAATAGAAGGTGTGCGAGTGTCGCGCCCTCTCACCCTTGGCTGTGAGCCGGGGTCGCTGGTGAGCCGAGTGTCGGATCCCTGGACCATGCGATGAGCGAGGGGAACCTCGGGCCGTGGGTCGTTGTCGTGGGCATGCATCGCAGCGGCACCTCTGCTGTGACCGGCGCGATCGGCGCGCTGGGCTTCAACTTGGTGAGTGCGCAAGACCGATTGTCGCCTCACGAGAGCAACCCCGAACACTGGGAGAGCCTCGCTACTGTCCTGCACAACGACGCGATCCTGGCGTACTTCGGCGCCACTTGGGACGCGCCTCCCCGGCTACCTGAGGGGTGGGAGGACGATTCAGGGTTGCCCGACCGTGGGGCAGCATCGAAGCTCCTCGCCGCCGCCTATCCTCGTTCGGGTCCGTCAGTGTGGAAGGACCCCCGTGTGAGCCTCCTCCTTCCGTACTGGCGCAAGGTGCTCCACGCTCCGATTGCCGCGGTCCTGGTGTGGCGGGACCCCGTTGCCGTCGCCCGCTCGCTGCAGCGCCGCAACGGCACGTCCCTTCCCTATGGCGTCGCTCTCTGGGAGCGGTACAACCGATCCGCCGTTGCCAACCTCGCGCAGACCGACACCTATGTGCTCGACTACGACGCGATGATCGAAGATCCTGCATCGTGTGTGTCGGGGCTCTCCTCTTGGCTGGCGTCGACTGGCACATTCGACGGCATGCCGGCGTGGGACCACGAGCGCGCCCTCTCGGTCGTCACCGCCGATATGCGTCACCAGTCGGTGGGAACGCCAGACACCAATGATCGCATCGTTCTGGACGAACAGCGTCGGTTGGGTGAGCACCTCTCCGAGTTGGCCGGCGGCCACCGGACACTTCCACAAGTGCCCTGTGACGAATCACCATGGACCGAAGCCATCTTCGATGCCCAGCGGTCCTCGAACCCGCTGGAATTGAAGAAGCTGGAGGAGAGCAATGCCCAACGAGATTGGTACGTCTCCGCCCTGGCCGACACTCACTCCGACCTGGCCACCGCTCGCGTCGAGCTCGACGCCGCTCGCGCCGAGCTTGTCGGCGCGAGCAACGGTCTGGCCGCGCTGAAGGCCTCCTCCAGCTGGCGGATTACCGCACCGGTCCGGTCCGTCGCTGCCCTGTGGGCGGCTTCCCGCGGGCGCCGTCTCAAGAGGTAGTGCTGCGTCGATTCAGGGCAGGTCGGCGACTGTTTCCTCCCGCCACGCGGTAAGGATGCGGCTGTCTCTTACCGTCCCCGGGCGAAGGGAGGTGTTCGGGCGCCTCGAAGGTCCAGTGGCTGACATCTGCCCAACCGAGGCACTGTCACGCCCGCACCAGACACGAGGTGCTCTGTCGAATGTACTGCCGCTTGCCTATCCCTCCTGATCCTTGAAGGTGAGTGCCCCTCGAGGTCCGGGACTCTCGTGACGCCCACGTGTGGATGGAAAAAGGTCTTGTCGGCCTCTGACCTGCGGAGACGCCCTTCCAGAGCGGGCGTGGGCGCGCACAGCGGACGCGATTTGCCCGCAAGCGCGGCGGCATCCCGGCGCAATCCTTGTGACCCTGTTGGCGGCAACCCAATGGCATAGTTGGGGGGTGGGACGGGACACTTACTACGACATCTTGGGTGTGTCGTCCGTCGCCTCGCCTGACGAGATCAAGGCCAGGTATCGCAACCTGGTCCAGCGGATCCACCCGGACGTCGGCGGCCCTGCCGCGCTTTTTCGACAGGTGCAAAAGGCCTACGAGGTCTTGTCGGATCCCGCCAGACGAGCGTCTTACGATCGGCTGCTGTTATTCGAATCACGTGACCGGTTGGGGCGATCACTCGCGGATCCAAATTCCCGTTGGTACCGAGAGCCGAATGGCGGCGGGAGCTCTCGCGGCGCTCAGTCCCGTCGGGATCCCGGGCCAGAAAATACAGGTGGATTCGGACCGCACATCCGAAGAGCAAACTCTCCGGAACGTGGTGTCGCTTCGGTGTTGCATCTGAATCCTGCCGGTGCCCTTGCGATGGCCGGCGCGCTGCTACTCGTGTTCGGTGCCGCGTTGGCGGAGGTCGGCATTGCCCTGATCTTGTTGGGCGTGGCAGCACTCATCATCGCGGGGGTGGCCGGACTTGGCGGTCGGGGAGTGAAAGAGCGCGAGGCATTTCAACGCTCTGGTATGACGGCCGTCGACGCCATGACCGGACGACAATTCGAGACTCTCCTCGAGCACTTCTTCGCTCACAAGGGGTACCGGGTTGCTCGGATCGGAGGCCGCGGGGAATTCGGGGCCGATCTCCTGGTCCAAGACGCGCACGGGCGTATGGTCGTCCAGGCACGGCGCTGGAACAGGCTCGTGAACCATGAGGCAGTGCAGCACGCCGTCGCCGCCATGGCTCACTATGGGGCGGCCCGAGCCTTGGTGGTGACGTCATCGGACTACTCCGAGCACGCGATGACAGTGGCCAACTCGAACGGCGTCACATTGTGGAATAGGGCCACCTTGGCAGCCGAGCTGACTTCCTTCCGAGGTGAGCCGTTCCAGTCAGGCGTCAAGAGGCTTTCCTCTGAACTGCGGGCAGGGTCTTACATGTGCCTGGGCTTTGTCGCTGCTCTCATCGTTGCGCTGGCTGCGAAGGGCACGAAGGAGCGACGACGGGCTGCGACCAGGCGACGTCGGTAAGAGCGACATACAATCTTCATCGGCGGATTCCGCCATGCTCGTCCTTGGCGACGGCGTAGCCCTGGTCTGCGTGCAGGAGCAGGCGGCTCCCGGGTTGGGCCAGCACGGCGACGATGTCGACGGTGCGCGCTGATCCACGCACCTTGCGGTCGATGGCAGTGACCACCTCCAGCTCGCGGCCGACGCCGCGACCCTGGCGGCCGGGCACCGTCCCCAGCTGCGACAGCATCCAGTAGTCCTCCCGCACGAAGGACTGCGACATCCCGACGATGGTCCGGCCCTCCTCGGCCACCCACGAACCCCCCGGATCCGTCCCCAGGAAGTGACGGGTGCGGTCCTGGCGCCGTCGCTCGTCCTGAATTGAGTGGCCCGTCACGGGCAGCCCGTGCGCCGCCACGTCGTCACGATCGTCGAACACCGAATAATGCAGCGTGAGGCGGAGGTCGTCCGGTGAGGGGCGGGCGCAGCGTCGGTTTACTCGCCATCATCAGCTCAGAACGACCTTGCTACCATCAGCCCGTGGCTGAGCATGTCGTCGACGTTGACAGTTGAACGCAATGTCAACGGGAGTTCGACGGCCTCGCACGGTGATCGGCCGGGAATCTGCGGGCTTTAGACATTTGGGATCATGATTGGGGGCCAGGCAACAACTGACAAGCGCATCCTGCTCACCGGCAACGAGGCGGGAACAGCACCTGGCGACCGTCGATTTCGTCCCGATGTTCAGGGCCTCCGCGCTGTCGCGATCCTGCTGGTCGTCCTCTTTCACGCCGGCATTCCCGGGATCAGTGGAGGCTACGTCGGAGTCGACGTCTTCTTCGTCATCTCCGGGTTTGTGATCACCGGGCTCCTTCTCAGAGAACGTGAGGTTGGAGGATGCACGTCGTTCCTGAACTTCTATAGTCGTCGCGCCCGGCGCATCATCCCCGCAGCCAGCGTGGTCATCATCGTCACAGTGATCGCCGCGTTCCACTATTTGGGGTCGCTGACTGGCCACGACACAGCGATCGACGGTCAATGGGCCGCGGTGTTCCTCGCAAACTTTCATTTCGCTGCTTCTCAGACCAATTATCTCGCTTCACAGAGACCTCCCTCGGCACTACAGAACTACTGGTCGCTCGCGGTCGAAGAGCAGTTCTACATCGTCTATCCGACAGTGTTCTTGGTTGCCGCGAGCCTCGTCACGAGGATCTCACTGCGGGTCCGACTGGCGATCCTGCTGGTAACTGTGATCGTTGCCTCGTATGCGTTTTCAATCGTGTTCACGTCGGCCAACCCTTCGAGCGCCTTTTTCTCTCCACTGACGCGTGCCTGGGAGCTTGCCCTCGGCGGACTCATCGCGGTTGGGAGCGACCGTCTCCGAGGCCTGCCTCGTTGGCTTGCCGCATTCCTCTCCTGGCTCGGGCTCGCCGCGATCGTGACGGCGAGCGTCGCCCTGACGTCGGCTAGCGAGTATCCGGGTGCGCTCGTGGCGATACCCGTGGTCGGCGCCGGTTTGATCATCGCGGCAGGTACTTCCCAGCCGGCTTGGGGTGTCGAATACCTCCTGCGGCAGAAGCCGTTTCAGTTACTGGGACTCATCTCCTATTCGCTTTATCTTTGGCACTGGCCGATTCTCATCGTTGCAACCCAGAATCGTGGCGCGACGAACCTGCCCGTCTGGGACAACGTTGTGCTGCTTCTCGTCGCGACTCTGGTGGCAACCGTTACGTATCGAGTGATTGAGAACCCGGTACGCCACTCTGGACTGCTCATTCAGCGTCGATGGGCCAGTCTCATCATGGGCCTGTGTCTCATTGGTGCCACTCTGGTCGTGACGACATATGAGGTGCAGCGGCCTGCAATCAGTCTTGGTGGTCTTGCGTCTGCAGCATCGGGCACCCTCTGCCCATTACCTCCGTCGAGCGTCATTTCACATTTGCGATCCACCTACACCTCGAGTCACCCTCAAGCAACAGGGAATGCCTCCTCGCAGCCTCAGCCGGTCGTCGTGGTCGGAGATTCAACGTCGTGCACCCTCCTCCCGGGGCTTCAGGCAGTCGGACCGTCCTATGGCATGGATTTCAAGAATGCCGCGGTGGTCGGGTGCGGTGTGGTTAGTGGCGAGACCGCCCCCGTCTCTAATGGCGCGAATCTGAGTGAGCCAACCAAGCTGTGCCAGGGTAAAGCCAATCGTGCCGAAACCGAGGCAATCGAACGGTATCGTCCGAGCCTCATTGTGTGGGGAAGCACGGACGAACGCGAGTCAATCGTCAACGACACTGCAACCGGGAGCACGGTCGTTGAATCCGGGTCCTCTGAGTGGAAGTCCATCATGTTGCAGCGAATGGACGACCGGGTCAAGAAGTTCCTGGCAACCGGCGCGAGGGTCATCTTGTTGTCGGAGCCGGCCACGGTGCACGGCGGCAGCCAAACACAGCCGAATGCTGGCGACGTCGCGTTTGAGCAGATGAACGCACTTCTAAAACGGGTTGCAGCGCGACACCCGAAACAGGTCGCAGTCGTGGACCTTGGAGCTCGCGTCTGCCCTTCCGGACCGCCTTGCCCATACGTGGTCGACGGATTCGGCTCGACGGGAAAGACTGTGATTCAGGACATCGGAAGCGCGATCCGGCCCGACGAGATCCACTACTCGCGAACCTCAGCACTTTGGGTCGCAAGGTGGTTGGTGCCGCGGATTGCATCGGCGGCCGCAAAGCTCTCGTGACGGCCCAGCGATGGATCGCGTCGGGCCAATTGCTGCATACAGCGTTCGACCTGCGGATTCGGCTCTTTTGAGACGCCGCCGGGCATTCCGCCAGCGGCCAAGTCGTGATTGCGGCAATCGTGGGCGACCCAATGGAATAGTTGATCAGCCGAACCCGCCGCTCGGGATGTACGGGCTGGGCGGACCATTCATGCCGCGCACCATGACCGGCCCGTAGGGCTGCAGCTCGATCCCGGCGGCGACCACCTCGCGGACGGCCCACTGTTGGGCCGAGGTCAGCCAGTTGATCTCGATGGTCTCGCCCGCCGGTGCCTCGGCCAGCATGGCCCGCAACACCAACGCGGCCGATTCCTCCTGGCGGGCACCGAGGGTGACGATGCGCTCGTCCTTGGCGACGGCGTAGCCCTGGTCTGCGTGCAGGAGCAGGCGGCTCCCGGGTTGGGCCAGCATGGCGACGATGTCGACGGTGCGCGCTGATCCACGCACCCTGCGGTCGATGGCCGTGACCACCTCCAGCTCGCGCTCGCCGACCTCGTCGGGCTCGTAGCGGTCGACCTCGGGCGGTCGCTCCACTGCGCCCGGGCGGATGGCGCCCCAGGCCGTCACGACCGGGTGCAGTGCGAAACCGAACCCCGTGTAGAGGGCCATCGCCTTGGGGTCTCGGGAGCACTGGATGGTCCCCGGGCTGTTCGGGTCGCCGTGGGAGAGGGCGAACCGGAGCAGCTCGCGGCCGACGCCGCGACCCTGGCGGCCGGGCACCGTCCCCAGCTGCGACAGCATCCAGTAGTCCTCCCGCACGAAGGACTGCGACATCCCGACGATGGTCCGGCCCTCCTCGGCCACCCACGAACCCCCCGGATCCGTCCCCAGGAAGTGGCGGGTGCGGTCCTGGCGCCGTCGCTCGTCCTGAATTGAGTGGCCCGTCACGGGCAGCCCGTGGCCGGCCGCAATGCCGAGCAGCCCGCTCTCGAACGCCGCCACGGCCGCGGGCACGTCGTCCTCCGTCATCTGGCGGAACGTCACCATGGGAGGACGCTCAGGCCGATGGCAGGAAGGCGGGCCGCCCGCGCTCGAAGTCGGTGATCTTGTCCTCGTGGCGCAGCGACAGGCCGATGTCGTCCCACCCGTTGAGCAGGCGCTCGCGGGTGAACTCGTCGAGCGGGAAGGTGCCGGCCAGCCCGGCCGCCGGCGCCTCGATCGTTCCCCGGGCCACGTCGATGGTGATCTCGAGCGTCGGGTCCTGCGCCACCGCATCGAGCAGGGTCCGGTCGAGCTCCTCGGTGACCTGGACCGGGAGCAGGCCCTGCTTGGTGGAGTTGTTGCGGAAGATATCGGCAAAGCGGGACGAGACGACGGCCCGGAACCCGAAGTCCGTCAGGGCCCACACGGCATGCTCGCGCGAGGACCCCGTGCCGAAGTTGTGCCCGGCGACCAGGATGGTGGCCCCGACGAAATCGGGGTTGTTGAGCACGAAGTCACGGTCGTCGCGCCATTCGGAGAAGAGGCCGGCGCCGAAGCCGGTCCGCTCCACCCGCTTGAGCCAGTCCGAGGGGATGATCTGGTCGGTGTCGACGTCCGTGCGGTCGAGGGGCACGGCACGTCCGGTGACGACGAGGACGGGTTCCATCAGCGCAGGTCCTCCGGTGTGGCGAATGTCCCCGCCACGGCCGTGGCGGCGGCGACGGCGGGGGAGACGAGGTGGGTGCGACCGCCGCGTCCCTGGCGTCCTTCGAAGTTGCGGTTCGAGGTGGAGGCGCAGCGTTCACCGACGGCCAGCTTGTCGGGGTTCATGGCGAGGCACATGGAGCAGCCCGGCTCGCGCCACTCGAAGCCGGCGGCGGTGAAGATCTTGTCCAGCCCCTCCGCCTCGGCCTGCTCCTTCACCCGGTGCGACCCGGGCACGGCCAGCGCGCGCAGGCCCTTGTGCACGGTCCGGCCTTCGAGCACGGCGGCGGCGGCCCGGAAGTCCTCGATGCGCGAGTTCGTGCAACTGCCCAGGAACACGGTGTCGACGCCGATCTCACGCAGGGGCGTCCCGGCTTGGAGCCCCATGTACGCCAGCGCCCGTCGGGCGGCCTCGCGGTCACCGGGGTCCGCCATGGCGTCGGGGTCCGGCACGTTCCCCGTGATCGGCGCCACCTGCGCCGGGTTGGTGCCCCAGGTGACGTGCGGGGTGATGGCCGCCGCGTCCAGGACAACCTCCTTGTCGAAGGTCGCACCCTCGTCGGTGGGCAGGGTGCGCCAGTAGGCGACTGCGGCGTCCCAGTCCTCACCTCGGGGGGCGCGGTCGCGGTCCTTCACGTAGGCGAACGTCGTCTCGTCGGGCGCCACCAGGCCCGCCCGTGCGCCGCCTTCGATCGACATGTTGCACAGCGTCATCCGGCCCTCCATCGACAGGCTCCGGATCGCCGACCCCCGGTACTCGATGACGTGGCCGATACCGCCGCCGGTGCCGATGGTGCCGATGATGGCCAGCGCCACGTCCTTGGCGGTCGCGCCGGGCGCGAGGTCGCCCTCCACCGTCACGGCCATCGTCTTCGGGCGCACCTGGGGGAGCGTCTGGGTGGCCAGGACGTGCTCCACCTCGCTGGTCCCGATGCCGAAGGCGAGCGCACCGAAGGCGCCGTGCGTGGAGGTGTGGCTGTCGCCGCAGACGATCGTCATGCCGGGCTGCGTCCAGCCCTGCTCGGGCCCGATGATGTGGACGATGCCCTGGTTGGCGTGTCCCATCGGGTAGCAGGTGATGCCGAACTCGGCCGTGTTGTCGTCGAGGACCTTCAGCTGCTGGGCGGAGATCGGGTCGGCCACCGGCTTGTCGATGTCGGTCGTGGGGACATTGTGATCGGCCGTCGCCACGGTCAGGTCGGGCCGCCGCACCGTGCGGCCGGCCAGTCGCAGCCCGTCGAAGGCCTGGGGTGAGGTCACCTCGTGCAGCAGGTGGAGGTCGATGAAGATGAGGTCGGGCTCGCCCTCGGCCGCATGGACGACGTGGGCGTCCCAGATCTTCTCGGTCAGCGTGCGGGGAGCCATCAGCGTTCGACGGCCGTGATGTGGACCTTGAGCGTTCCGCCGGGCGCCCGGTACTCGACATCGTCGCCGGAGCCGCGCCCGATGAGCACCTGGCCCAGGGGTGAGCTGGGCGAGATCACGGGCAGATCGCCCTGGCGCTCCTCGATGGAGCCCACGAAGAAGCGCTGCGTGTCGTTCTCGTCGTCGCCCTCGTAGCGGAGGGTCACCGTGCTGCCCAGCGAGATGGACCCGTCGCCGGCTCCCGCCTGGTCGACGATCTCGACCTCCTTGAGCATCGCCTGGAGCTGGCGGACGCGCGACTCCATCTTGCCCTGGGCGTCCTTGGCCGCGTGGTAGTCGCCGTTCTCGCTCAGGTCGCCCAGCGCCCGCGCCGACTCAATGGCCTGGGCGATCTCGACCCGTCCCCGGGTCGTCAGGTCCTCGAGCTCGGCCACCAGGCGGTCATAGGTGGCCTGGGTCAGCTTGGTCGTCTGGGTCTGGTTGGCGGAAGCGTTGGTCACGGCATGTCCTCCGGAAGGCGGATCGGCGGGCGGTGTGGTGCACTGCGCCGGTGAGACCAAGGCTAATCGGCCTCGCCTCGGCCGGCGGCCGCAGGCTGCACCCTTGGTTGACGGGACGGCCCGGCTGCGAGAGACTGGAGGGGTCATGCGCCGCTCCGAGCACCTCGTAGGCATTATTCACTAGGCGCGCCTCCTCCCCGCGCGCCGTCCAACCGTCCACTGCGTGGGCGGTTTTTCAATTCCCGGCGGCTGCAGCCGTGCGAGGGAAAAGCAGGGGCGCACCCAGCACGCGAGCGACACGAAGAAAGGACACAGGAGTGAACAAGGGCACCAGGCATCGGGTGGCCGTCATCGGCGGCGACGGCATCGGGCCGGAGGTCTGCGCCGAGGCGCTCAAGGTCGTCGCCGCGTCCGGAGTGGACCTCGACCGCACCGAGTTCGACCTCGGAGCCGCCCGCTACCTGCGCGACGGCACCGTCCTCCCCGACGAGACCCTGGACGAGCTCCGTGGGTACGACGCCATCCTCCTCGGCGCCGTCGGGCCGCCGGTGGGCGACACCGCCGTCCCGCCCGGCACGCTCGAGCGCGGCCTGCTCCTCAAGCTCCGCTTCGAGCTCGACCTCTACGTCAACCTTCGCCCCTTCAACGGGGTGCCCGGGTCCATCGCCGAGGGCGCGAACTTCGCCGTGGTGCGGGAGAACACCGAGGGGACCTACGCCGGCGAGGGCGGGTTCCTCCGCAAGGGAACCCCGTACGAGGTGGCCACTCAGGGCTCGGTGAACACGCGGATGGGCGCGGAACGGTGTGCGCGGTTCGCCTTCGAGCTGGCGGGCCGGCGCAACAACCACCTCACCCTCGTGCACAAGACGAACGTGCTGACGTTCGCCGGCGACCTGTGGAACCGCACTGTCACCGAGGTGGCCGCCGAGTTCCCTGACGTCGACTGGGACTACAACCACGTCGATGCCGCCTGCATCTACCTGGTGGAGCAACCGAAGCGCTACGACGTGATCGTCACGGACAACCTCTTCGGCGACATCCTGACCGATCTCGCCGGCGCGGTCGCCGGCGGCATCGGCTTCGCCGCCTCGGCCAACCTCAACCCGGCGCGCACCGGCCCCTCCCTGTTCGAGCCGGTGCACGGGGCCGCCCACGACATCGCGGGCAAGGGCATCGCCAACCCGCTGGCCGCCATCCACTCGGCCGCCCTCATGCTCGAGCATCTCGGCGAGGCCGACGCCGCCGGACGCATGCTCAAGGCGCTCAGCGCCCAGGCCGATTCCATGTCAACGACGTCCACCTCCACTGAAGCGCTCTCCACCACCGCCGTGGGCGACGCCATCGCAGAAAGGCTGTAGCTGTCATGCCGATCACCACGACCGAGAAGATCTGGATGGACGGCGAGCTCGTCGACTGGGCCGACGCCACGGTGCACGTGCTGACGCACACCATGCACTACGGCTCCGGCGTCTTCGAAGGCATCCGGGCCTATCCCACCAGTCGCGGCGTCGCCGTGTTCCGGCTCGGTGACCACATCCGCCGCCTGTTCGCCTCGGCCAAGATCTTCCTGATCGACGTGCCCTTCACCGTCGACCAGATCATTGAGGCCGCGCGGACGGTCGTGCGCGCCAACGGTCTGCACGAGGGCTGTTACATCCGTCCCCTCATCTACCTCGGCTACGGGGAAATGGGCCTCAACCCGCTGCCCTGCCCGGTCAACGTCTCGGTGGCCGCGTGGCCCTGGGGCACCTACCTGGGCGACGAGGGCATCGCCAACGGCGTGTCGTGCAAGGTCAGCTCGTGGCGGCGCCACGACCCCAACGCCGTGCCGACGGCGGCCAAGGGCACCGGCATGTACGCCAACTCCTCCCTGGCCAAGGTGGAGGCGCTGAAGGCGGGCTACGACGAGGCCATCCTCCTCGCCCCGAACGGCAATGTCAGCGAGTGCACCGGCGAGAACATCTTCGTGGTGCGCGACGGCGTGATCAGCACGCCGCCGACCTCTGATGCCGGCGCGCTGGCCGGCATCACGCAGGACTCCGTCGAGATCATCGCCCGCGACCTCGGCTACGAGGTCCGCCACGAGCCCATCATCCGCACCGACCTCTATCTGGCCGACGAGGCCTTCCTCACCGGCACGGCCGCCGAGGTCGTGCCGATCCGCGCCGTCGACGACCGCCCCGTCGGGCCCGGGCACCCGGGCCGCATCACCAAGGAGATCCAGCAGACCTACTTCGCCACGGTCCGGGGCGAGGTGGACCAGTACAAGGAATGGCTCGATCATGTCGACTGACGTCGGACGCGACACCCACAGCCACGGCGGGGCACGGCACACTCACGCGCACGGCCACAGCGCCCAGGCCCACGACTTCGCCGTCCCCGAGCTGCCCGAGGCCGTCGACATCTTCGACACCATCCTGCGGGACGGCAGCCAGCAGGAGGGTCTCTCGCTCACGGTGGACGACAAGCTGCGGGTGGCCGAGCAGCTCGACCACCTCGGGGTCACCTTCATTGAGGGAGGTTGGCCCGGCGCCAACCCCAAGGACGTCGAGTTCTTCGCGCGGGCCAAGAAGGAGCTGACTCTGAGCAGCGCCACGCTGGTGGCGTTCGGCTCCACCCGGCGGGCCGGCGTGAAGCCGGAGACCGACGCCGTCCTGGCCAACCTCGTGGAGGCCGGGGCACCGATCGCCTGCATCGTCGCCAAGTCGTGGGATCGCCACGTCGCCGAGGCGCTGCGCACCTCCCTCGACGAGGCGGTGGCGATGGTGGCCGACTCCGTGCGGTTCCTGCGCGCGCACGACCTCCGTGTCTTCCTCGATGCGGAGCACTTCTTCGACGGCTACCGACGCAACCCCGACTTCGCGCTGTCGGTGCTGGCGGCGGCCGAGGAGGCGGGAGCCGAGGCACTGGTGCTGTGCGACACCAACGGCGGCTCGCTGCCCGACGACGTGGGGCAGGCCGTGGCCGACGTGCGGGAGCGCACGAGCGCGCAGCTCGGCATCCACTGCCACAACGACGCCGGCTGCGCGGTGGCCAACTCGCTGGTGGCCGTGCAGGCCGGGGCGACCCAAGTGCAGGGTTGCATCAACGGCTACGGCGAGCGGGCGGGCAATACCGACCTGTCCGCGGCCATCCCCAACCTGTCGCTCAAACTCAACATCCGCACGATCCCGGCCGACCGCCTGGGGCGCCTCACCCCCGTGGCACACCACATCGCCGAACTGGTCAACATCGCGCCGAACCCGCAGCAGCCTTACGTCGGCAACTCGGTCTTCGCGCACAAGGGCGGCCTGCACGCCAGCGCGGTGGCGCGCAGCGCGGACCTGTACGAGCATGTCGAACCCAACATCGTAGGTAACGGGACCCGGGTCGTCGTGTCGGAGATGGCCGGCCGGTCGACGCTGGCCATGAAGGCGAACGAGCTCGGGCTCGAGCTCGACGGAGAGGTCATCGGCCGGGTGCTCGACGAGCTCAAGCGCCTGGAGCACGAGGGGTATCACTTCGAGGTGGCCGACGGCTCCCTGGAGCTCCTGCTGCGGCGCGCAGCCGGCTGGGTGGCCGACTACTTCACGGTGGAGTCGTTCCGCGTCATCACCGACCACGGGCAGCGGACCGACGCCGGAGCGACCGCGACCGCGACCGCGACCGCCAACGTCGACGACGCCGTGCCGGGGGTCATGACCGAGGCCACGGTGAAGGTGCACGTGGGCCACGAGCGCATCGTCGCCGTCGCCGAGGGCAACGGCCCGGTCAACGCGTTGGACGGCGCCCTGCGTGCCGCCATCGGGGCCAAGTTCCCGGCGCTCGACCACATCCACCTCACCGACTACCGAGTACGGGTCCTGGACACGGGTCGGGGTACGGGCGCCGTCACGCGCGTCCTGGTGGACACAACCGACGGGCAACGGACCTGGACGACCATCGGGGTGTCGGAGAACATCATTGAGGCAAGCTGGCAGGCCCTCTACGATTCGATCGTCTTCGGGTTGCTCCACGCCTCCTGAGGCGGGGGCAGCGCCGCCGATCACGTCGGCCGGAGGAAGACAAGGGGGTCGCCGATGACCGTGTGGAGCCGGGTCGCAGCATCGGTCGTCAGGCTTCCCCCGCCGCTGACGACCTCCGTCTCGGTCGAGCGCGGCCTGACCGCCAAGATGCCTGACGGCGTCGAGCTCCTGGCCGACCGCTGGTACCCGACAGACCCGTCGGGCGGGTTGGCGACCGTGCTCATCCGCACCCCCTACGGCCGCTCCGTCATGGGCCCGCTCGGGCGCCTGTACGCGGAGCGGGGCTACCAGGTTGTCGTGCAGAGCTGCCGCGGGACGTTCGGTTCCGGTGGGGAGTTCGTCCCGGTGCGCAACGAGCAGGCGGACGGGCACGCCACGCTCGAGTGGGTGGCGGCCCAGCCCTGGTTCGACGGCCGCCTGGTCATGTGGGGCGGGAGCTACCTCGGCATGACGCAGTGGGCCGTGGCGCAGGACGCGCCGGACTTCGTCCGGGCCCTCAGCTTCCAGATGACGGCGTCGAACTTCCGAGACTCCGTCGTCTACCCGGGTGGAGCCTTCGCGCTCGAGACGGCGCTGGCCTGGCTGCACGAGATCAAGAACCAGGAGCTCGGGTGGCGCACCGTGCTACGCACCCGTCTGCGGGGTGCCCGGGTTGTATCGACGTCGAGCGACGTCCTGCCCATCGGGAAGAGCGACAGCGCCGCCATCGGCGAGCCCATGCCCTTCTATCAGGACTGGCTCGCTCACGGCTCTCCGGATGACCCGTGGTGGGACGACGTCGACTTCGGCCAGCGGCTGGACAAGGTGCCGCCCGCCAGCTTCATCGGCGGCTGGTACGACCTCTTTCTCCGGGCTCAGGTGGCTGACTACGAGGCGCTCCGGCGCGCCGGCCGTCCTGCCCGCCTCACCATCGGACCCTGGACGCACGCCAGCCCTGCCCTGTTCGCCGAGACCGTACGCGACGGGCCCCGGTGGTTCGACGCCCAGCTCGGCGGGCGGCGCGGCGCGGCACCTCTCGCACCGGTGCGCATCTTCGTCATGGGGTCGCGCACCTGGCAGGAGTTCTCCATGTGGCCGCCGGCGGGGGAGCTCGAGCGGTGGTATCTCGGGCGCTCGGCCACGCTCAGCCCGACGCCACCGGTGGACGACGCACCGGATCGTTACCACTACAACCCGCACGATCCGACCCCCGCCGCGGGCGGCCCGTCGCTCAACATCACCACCGCTGGGCGCAAGGATCAGCGTCGGCGCGAGCAGCGGCGCGACGTCCTCACCTACACCAGCCCCGTCCTCACCGAGGACCGCACCGTCATAGGCCCGCTCACGGCCACGCTCTACGTGCGCTCGACGCTCGAGCACACCGATTTCTTCGTGCGCCTGTGCGACGTGTCGGAGAAGGGCAAGTCGTTCAACTTGAGTGACGGCATCGTCCGGCTGATCCCCGGCTCGGTCATGAAGGAGGCCGACGGCGTCTCCCGCCTCGACATCGCCATGTGGCCCACCGCCAACACGTTCCGCGCCGGCCACCGCATCCGCCTGCAGGTGTCGAGCGGCGCCCACCCGCTCTTCAACCGCAACGCCGGGACCGGCGAGCCTCCGGCGACGGGCGCCAACCTGCGCTCGGCCGACCAGGAGATTTTCCACGACCCTGAGCACCCCTCGTCGCTCGCGCTGCACGTGGTGCGGCTGTTGAAGGACGGCAACCTGGGTGAGCGTCGAATGGGTTCGCCCGACCCCCTGGGCTAGTCTCCCGCGCATGACGCAGCCCACCTTCGTGCCCATCGCCGAGGCGGATCAGGTCCGGCCTGCCCGGCACCTGCACGTCCCGGGGCCGTGGACCTCGTCGCGCCCGGCCGAGCTGGTGGGGCCGACCATGCGCCGCGGCGCCGGCATCGGCACGCCGGGGCCCGACTCGGGCTTCGCGCTGCGCCTGGCCCATCGTTTCGAGCACGAGCTCGAGTTGGGCGACGGCGAGTCGCCGCACGATGTGCTTCTGGGTGTCGCGCTGGTGGCCTCCAAGCGGGCCGCCCTGTTCGGCCGGGCGCCCTGCGTCCACGACGTGCGCCTGGCGCTCAACCTGTGGGGCTTCCTCGACGACGCCACGGCCGACGTCCGGGCCACGCGACGGGCGGCGTTCTCCTCCATCTCTCACGACTACGTGGCCCAGCGGGCGCTCGTCGACGCCGTCCCCGAAGAGTTGCTCCGGCTCCGCCCGGACGAGGTCCGCGCCGGAGGCGGTACCGCGAGCGCCTAAGAGCGGCACACGCGACCATCGTGGACGCAATCGGGGCGATTGACCGACTCGAGATCGAGGCGGGCGGCTTCACCTTCACCGGCCGCGCCTGTGGTCCCCACGAGGGGCGCAAGGTCCTCCTCCTGCACGGCTTCCCGCAGACCTCGTGGGCCTGGCGCGACGAGCTGTGGGAGCTGGGGCGGGCGGGGTACCGCGCCGTGGCGCCCGACCAGCGCGGCTACTGCACGGGTGCCCGCCCGACCGCGGTGGGTGACTACGCCACCGAGCGTCTGCTGGACGACGTCGTCGCCCTGGCCGACTCTATGGACATGGAGACGTTCGACCTCGTGGGCCACGACTGGGGCGGCATGCTGGCCTGGATCGTGGCCTCACGTCATCCCGGCCGCGTCCGCACCCTCAACGTCGTGTCGACACCGCACCCGCTCGCGCTGCGGGACGCGCTGCGTGGCGCCGACCCGACCCAGGCCGCCTACGGCGCATCGGTGGATGCCTTCCGCACGGCCGAGATCCCCGAGCGCCTGCTGCTCGGTGCTGACGGCGGGGGCGGGGGCCTGGCCACGCTCCTCGCGGAGACGGGACTCGACGACGAGGACGCCAAGATATATGTCGCCGCCCTGACCGAGCCGGGCGCCCTCACGGCGGCCCTCAATTGGTACCGGGCCATGGACGGCAGCGTCCTCGTGGGGCTGGACCCGGTGTGCGTCCCCACGCTCTACGTCTGGTCCACCGGGGACGTAGCGTTCGGCTGGGCGGCCGCCCAGAACACCGCCGACTGCGTGCAGGGTCCCTACACCTTCGAGGTCCTCGACAACGTGTCGCACTGGATCCCCGAGATGGCCCCGGTCGAGCTGTCGGGGCTGCTGATCCGGCACCTGAACGCCCACTGACGATGGGCGGCGGAGTCGGGACGAACGTCGGAGGGTCGGCGCCTGCGAGAATGACAGCGTGAGCACGTCGACCTTCACCCTGACGGACGTCCAGCGGGACTTCCGCGAGGCCCTGCGCGCCTTGTGCGAGGAGAGGATCGCCCCGCATGCGGCGGAGGTGGACCGCAACGCCGAGTTCCCATGGAAGTCGTTCGAGGCCTGCAAGGAGATGGAGCTGCCGGCGCTCGGCATCCCGGAGGCCTATGGCGGCGCCGGCGCGGACACTGTCACGCAGGCCATCGCCGTCGAGGAGGTGGCACGGGTCTGCGCCTCCACGTCGCTCACCATCCTCATCTCCAAGCTCGGGATGCTCCCCGTCATGAACTGGGCCACCGAGGAGCTGAAGCGCGCCTACATGCCACGAGTGGCGGCAGGGGAGATCCAGGCCAGCTACTGCCTGTCCGAGGCCGATGCCGGCAGTGACGTGGCCGCCATGCGGACCCGGGCCGTGCGCGACGGCGACGACTACATCCTCACCGGATCCAAGTACTGGATCACCAACGCCGGCATCTCGGACGTCTACATCGTCTTCGCCAAGACGGACCCCGACGCGGGCGGCCGGGGTATCTCGTGCTTCCTGGTCGAGAAGGAGTGGGGGATACGCATCGCCAAACACGAGGACAAATTGGGCTTGCGCGGCAGCCCGACCGGCGAGGTGGTGCTCGACGAGGTCCGCGTCCCGGCCTCGCACCGCATCGGTCCCGAGGGCCAGGGCTTCGCCATCGCCATGCACACGCTCGACCGCAGTCGCCCCACCATCGGGGCGCAGGCGGTCGGCATCGCCCAGGGAGCCATCGACTACTCGGGCGCCTACATGAAGCAGCGCCAGGCCTTCGGCGGCCCCATCGCCGACCTGCAGGGCCTGCGCTTCATGCTGGCGGAGATGGCCATGCGCAACGAGGCGGCCCGCGCTCTGGTCTACCGGGCCTGCGCCATGGTCGACGACGACCCGACGGGGGAGCTCACGAAGTTCGGCGCCATGGCGAAGGCCTTCGCCTCCGACGCCTCCATGTCGATCACCGTCGACGCGGTGCAGCTGCTCGGTGGCTACGGCTACACCAAGGACTTCCCGGTCGAGCGCTTTCTGCGCGATGCCAAGGTGACCCAGATCTACGAGGGCACCAACCAGGTGCAGAAGGTCGTCATCGCCCGGGAGCTGCTCAAGCACCTTTAGGCACCGGCCGCGACACCGCAGGCCATGAAGCCTCTGGCGGCATGCGTGGGTCGTGACCAGGACGACATTCGAGCGCTCGACGATCTCTGCGGGCTCACCACGGCGCCGAAGAGGGGCTGCGCCTCTTGGAGACCACCCGTCCCGGCCATGTGGCAGCGCGTCGGGCACGGTTCTAGCTCCGGAGACGTTCCCGGCTCGAGAGCGCGGGACCTGGTCTGTCGCGCCAGGCCGGATCGGCGTTGGCGCCCGGCGAGACGGCCCGGGCAGACTTCCGGGGGCGGGGCCCCGAGGCCCGGTGATAAAGTTAGAACAGGTTCTATATTTGCCCATCCAGGGCAGCCGGCCGAGGGCCGGGAGTGGTAGCAGGAGGACGTCCGTCATGGCGCAGCCGGTAATCATCGAGGCGGTCCGCACGCCCATCGGGAAGAGGAATGGATGGCTGTCGGGCCTCCGGGCGCCCGACCTCCTGGGCGCCGCCCAGGTCGAGGTGGTCAAGCGGGCGGGTATCGACCCGGCGTCGGTCGAGCAGGTCATCGGCGGGTGTGTGACGCAGGCCGGTGAGCAGGGTTTCAACGTGACGCGCATGTCGTGGCTGCTGGCCGGCCTGCCGTACGACGTGGCGGCGACGACCATCGACTGCCAGTGCGGCTCGTCCCAGCAGGCGAACCACATGGCCGCCAACCTGATCTCCGCAGGGGCCGCCGACGCGACGATCGGCTGCGGCGTCGAGACCATGAGCCGGATCCCGCTCGGGGCCAACGCCTCGGCGCCTGGCGTCGGGCGTGCACTCCCCGCGGACCTGCCCTATGACATGCCGAGCCAGTTCGAGGCGGCCGAGCGGATCGCCAAGAAGCACGGCATCACCCGCGAGGACGTCGACGCCTTCGGCTTCGAGTCGCAGAAGAAGGCTGCCCGGGCGCAGGCCGAGGACCGCTTCGCACGTGAGATCTTCGCCGTCGAGGCCCCGATCGTCGGGGAGGAGGGCCCGCGCGGCGAGCACGGGGGCGAGAAGATGGTCGTGTCGAAGGACCAGGGCCCGCGCGAGACGACGATCGAGGGTCTGGCCAAGCTCAAGGCGGTGCTCCCCGACGGCATGCACACGGCCGGCACCTCGTCACAGATCTCCGACGGCGCCGCGGCCGTGCTCTGGATGTCCGAGGAGCGAGCCAAGGCGGAGGGCTTCACGCCGCGGGCGAGGATCGTCGCCCAGGTTCTGGCGGGTTCCGACCCCTACTACCACCTCGATGGCCCCATCGTGGCGACGAAGAAGGTGCTGGACAAGGCCGGCATGACGATGAAGGACATGGACCTCTACGAGGTGAACGAAGCCTTCGCCTCCATCGTGCTCAGCTGGGCCAAGGTGCACGAGGCAGACATGGACAAGCTGAACGTGAACGGCGGCGCCATCGCGCTCGGCCATCCGGTCGGCGCGACGGGCAGTCGGCTGATCACCACGATCCTGCACGAGCTCGAGCGGACCGACGGCACCTACGGGCTGGTCTCCATGTGCTGCGGCGGCGCGCTGGCGACCGGCACCATCATCGAGCGACTCTGAGCGCCACTCGCTCGACTCTGCATCATCCCAGCCTTCATTCCGGCGCCTACCTCTGGAGGGGACCGTGGTTACCACCGAGCACCTGACGTTCGAGCGCGACGGCGCTACCGCCATCGTCACGATGAACCGGCCCGAGGCCAAGAATGCGCTGAGTCTGCCCATGTTGGTCGGTATGAAGGACGCTTGGGAGGAGATCGACGGCAACGACGACATCCGCTGCGCCATTCTCACGGGAGCCGGCGGTACGTTCTGCGCCGGCATGGACCTCAAGGCCATGGGGGGCAGCGACGCCGAGAAGTACCAGTCGCGCATGGCCGAGGACCCCGACCTGCACTGGAAGGCGCTGCTGCGCCACTACGACCTGCGCAAACCTCTGATCGCCGCGGTGGAGGGCTGGGCCGTGGCCGGCGGGACCGAGATCCTGCAGGCCACGGACATCCGGGTGGCCGGGGAGAGCGCCGTCTTCGGCGTCTTCGAGGCCAAACGGGGGCTTTTCCCCCTCGGCGGCTCCACGGTGCGGCTGCGCCGGCAGATCCCCTACACGCTCGCCATGGAGCTCCTTCTGACCGCCCGCGAGGTGCCGGCAGAGGAGGCCCTGCGCATCGGCCTCATCGGGCACGTCGTCCCCGACGGCACCGCGCTGGACAAGGCGCTCGAGATAGCCGCGGTCATCGGGGCAAACGGGCCACTGGCGGTGGAGGCGATCAAGCGGTCGGTGCGCGAGACCGAAGGCATGTCCGAGGTGGACGGGTTGGCCCACGAACTCGAGATCGGCTGGCCCATCTTCGCCAGCAACGACGCCGCCGAGGGCCAGAAGGCCTTTGCCGAGAAGCGGCCCCCCAACTACACCCGCACGTGAGCGAGGGGGTCCGCCGGCTCGACCCCCCGCCCGGCGGGGGCTTCCCCGGCGTCGACGGCCCGTCCACGACGGCCGGGGACGAGCCGCTGAACCAGCTGGCCGAGGCGGTGCGCCGGGTCATTGCGGTGGCGGTCGGCCAGCCTCTGCGCGAGGAGCACGTCACGGAGGCGGCGACCCGGATGGCGGACGTGGCGGACCGCCTGGAGGCGGCTGCCCGGGAGGAGAAGCGCCGGCGCAACCAGCCCTTCGCCGGGGGACACCCCCAGGACATCTTCCCGACCAGCCCGGTGATCGGCTTCGCCAATCCGGTGGCGCCGCCGGTCGAGGTGTGGGCCGTGGAGGGTCACGACGGGGCCCGCGAGGTCCGGGGCCGGGTGACGTTCGGCTACGCCTACGAGGGCCCGCCGACCTGCGTGCACGGCGGCGTCATTGCCGAGCTGTTCGACGAGCTGTTGGGCATGTCGAACATCCTGGCCGGCCAGGGTGCAATGACCGGGACCCTGAAGATCCGCTATCGGAGGCCGACGCCGCTGCTGGCCCCGCTCGAGCTGGCCGCCTGCCACACGGGTAAGGAGGGCCGCAAGGTGTTCGCCTGGGGCGGCATCTATTACCAGGGCGAGCTGACGGCGGAGGCCGAGGGCGTCTTCATCGAGGTCCCGCCGGGCCGCATGCTCGACATCGTGGCGGGCAACGCGCACCGGACCGAGGCGCCGCTCGTCGACCCCGACTGGCAACGCCTGATGGCGCGGGGCGCCGTCGAGGGCGGCCAGCCCGGCTGACAACGCCAGAGGCGCGGTGACGGCCGAGCGTGGCTAGGCGGGGACGAAGCTGAGGCGGACGCGGCGCCGGGGGTTATCGACGTTCAGGTCCACCAGGACGAGGGACTGCCAAGTCCCGAACGCAACCCGGCCGCCGATAACGGGCAGGGTCAAGGACGGGCTCACCAGTGCGGGGACCACGTGATCGGCGCCGTGGCCTGCCGCGCCGTGCGCATGCCGGTACCGGTCGTCCCGTGGCAACAGCCGCTCGAGCGCGGCGATCAGGTCGCTCTCGGAGCCCGAGCCGGTCTCCATCAGCGCCAGGCCGGCAGTGGCGTGCGGCACGAAGACGTTGACCAACCCGTCGCCGCGGCCGGCGCAGAAGCCCTCGAGCTCGGCGGTGAGGTCGATGACGCGCTCCCGCGAAGCATCGACGTCGAACTGTCTCGTGTGCATGGGCCCCCAGTCTGCCGTAGCGTGCCGGCGTGCGGAGCTTCGTCCTCGCCGGCGCTCTGACGGCGGCTGCCGTGTCGGCGGTCGTGGCGCCCGGGCTGGCAGAAGGCGCCACCGTCGCACCTCGACAGGATCACGCCTGCATCGTGGGCACGCCTCCCCGCTCCATCGACTGGTCCGCGTTGCGCAATCCGATCGCGTCGTTCCCCTCCGTCGGCGTGAAGGACCAGGCGTTGCAGTGGTCGGGTGGGACCTGGCACATGCTCTACAGCGACATGACGGAGATCCGCGCCGTGCCGCACGTGCATTTCAGCGTGGCCATTTCGACGAGCCCGGATCTCCGGCACTGGTCCTCGCCACGCGTCGTCGCCGACAACGCCGCCTCGCCGGACATCGTGCGTTCGCCCTCGGGGACATTCATCGTCACCTACCAGACGCCGCAGGGGCTGGCCTACCGGACCAGCAACAGCGCGTCCCTGCGGTCCTGGTCGCCCGCGCACCCCCTCGGGCGCGGGCTGGCGACACGCATGATCGACGCCGCCCTGGCCTTCACGGGTCACGGGGTGATCCTGGGCTTCAAGGAGGGGACGACCTCCCAGCATTTCGAGATCGCTTGGGCTCCGTCGCTCGGCGCGCCGTTCCACCTCGTCGGAAGGCCCGACATCGTGCTGGACGACGACACGGTGGAGAACTACGAGTTCGTCTCCGTCGACGGAGCCTGGCGTCTGGTGGCGACCTCAAACACGCTCGACCAGCCCTTCTTCTTCACGCTGGGCCCGGGAGATCCCTCCGTGCCGTCGGCGTGGCTGCACTGGAGCGCCGGACGGCAGTTGTCCGTGCCGAGCCAGGCGTTCAACAGCGGCCCAGGGATCTCGAGCGTCGGTTTCGAGCACGCCAACTCGGCATTCCTCTGCGTCGGGCCCCGCGGGGAGGACTACCTGACCTACGCCGGCAGCACCGAGCTGACGACCTTCGGCGGGTGGGGTCACGCCCGCATCGGCCTGGCCCGGAGCAGCGATCTCGTCAACTGGCAGGTCCCGCCCGGTTGAAGTGCTCGTTGCGACAGCGCGCGTACTGGGCCAGCTTCCCCGAAAGCGAGCCAGTCCTCGACTGCGGCCATTGCGCCGAATGCGTGGCTCGACCGGGATGTTGATTCGGGGCGGCGCTGCCGGCGTCGCTACTCTTGGCCCATGGCATCCCCGATTCTCCTGTGCACTGATGGATCTGATGCAGCGTTGGGAGCACTGTCTGCCGGAGTCCACTTGCTTGGCCACGATCACGAGATGATCCTCGTCACGGTCATGGATGCACCCGACGAAGGCGCCCTGGCGGGTTCTGGGCACGCTGGACCCGAGCTCTCCCCGGAGGAGTTCGACGACCAAGTCGCGCAGGCTGGAGAGGCCGCCAACGCCGCGATCGGGGCGGCTCGGAGCGAGCTCGGACTGATGAACGTCGAGGTCCGCATCCTTGCTGGAGAGCCGGGTGAAGCGATCTGTCAACTTGCCGCTGAAGTGTCGGCCGAAGCGATCGTGGTCGGCACCCGGGGGAGGGGTCGGCTCAAGCGGGCGCTCCTGGGCTCAGTCTCGGATCATGTCGTCCGCAATGCGCCATGTAGTGTCGTCGTGACCAAGAGCTAACCCCTGTCAGCGTCGAGGACCCGGCGTGGCCGTGCCGGCGTATCGGGCGCCGCGGCACGGCCGGTGGTGCAGGTTCAGTCGAACGTCCACTGTCGACGGCCTTCAGCGGCCAAGAGCCGACCGAATTGGAGCCCTGGGAAGTGGGTCGCAGCGGCTGGGATATCCGATCCTTCGAGCTCTCTGGCCAGAGCCTCGCGTGACCTTCGCGCCAACTGCGTGTCGACATCGCCGATCATCTCCCAGTCGTCACTGAGGAGTTCGGCGGGACAGTGCACGACGTCACCGAGGAGCATTGCTCGCTCGGTCCCAGACGAAATGACAATGACCGTGCTGCCGGGTGTGTGACCAGGAGCGCTTCGCACGTCCATGCCTGGCAGAATCCTTCCGTCCCCGCTCCACGTTTCGAGGCGCTGTGCGATCGGCGGAAGCAGCTCCGATGATCCGCGGCCGCCCATCAATGAGACGGCCACGCTGTCATCGAACGGTGAGCCACCCATGAAGAATTCCCAGTCCGCCTCATGGCACCGATACGTGGCGTTGCCGAACAGACGACGCTCGCCGTCGGTGGCCCACCCGAGGTGATCGAAGTGGAGATGAGTCAGCACGACGTCCGTTATTTCGGAGGGGTGTACTCCCAGGGCTGTCAGGTTCTTCATGAACCTTCCCGTCCGATCTGGAGCCGCGTGCGGGCCTATTCCGGTGTCGACAAGGGCGAGGCGGTCACCGCTCCTCACAAGGAACCCCCCCATTTCGATCGGGAGCATGCCCTCCTCGTCCAGGAACTGAGAGTGCTGAAGCCAGTCCTGATCTGACTTATTGAACATGAGCGTCGGGGGTGCCTGGAGGCTCCCGTCTGAGACGCCCTCGATGGTCACGGCTCCGACCAGCATTGGTTGACCATAGTGCCGAGGTGTCCAGGACGCCGGGAGGACGGGACACACCGGCACATGTCGAAACTCGGGCGGGATGCGGACAGTGACCCGAACAGCCGATTCCGGCGGCTTAGGGGCTCGTGGCGCTATGACCGAGGCGGTCGAGGCGGTCGAGGCGGTCGAGGCGGTCGAGGCGGTCGAGATGTCCCAGGTTTCCGGACGTCGGGACACTTCAGCCCTTCGGGGGAACGGGCGGGAATCAGATCGCTGCGATAAGGAGGCAGTCGAATCTGCCGCTCGGCGCGTCGCGTCACGGTGATCCGAACCAGGTCGTGAGCGCCTCGCGCAATCCGGTGTCGGTGCCGTCCCCCACCCAGGCGACGTAGCCGTCGGGCCGGATCAACAGGGCCGTGGGTGCGGTGATCGCGCCCAGGACCGGGATCTCCCACGGGCCGACGTATTCAGCATCGATGAGCTGGACCCGGTCGGCCCATGATCTGATGTCGACGCTGCCGGGCTCACCGAGTTGGAGCAACGCCGGCCTGGCGTCGTGGAGCAGGGTGAAGACCCGGAGCGGCCCGTCGGCGGCCACGAGGTCCAGATCGGGCATGCGGCGTCCGAGCAGGGGGTGGCCCTCGCCGAGGTCGTAGTGAATGTCGAGCCCCGAGAGGCTCCCGGCGACCCGCTTGCGAGGCTCGTCCATGCCCAGCATTTCGGTCAGGGTCCCACGCAATGCGTCGGTGCGCTCGTCGGTTCGCCTGAGCGCACCCTGCGCCATGGTGTTGTGCAGCACCTCGGCACCAACGGGGTGCCGCTCGACGTGGTACGTCTCCAGGAGGCCGTCCGGTGACGTTCCGTTGACCACCTGGGCCAGTTTCCACCCGAGGTTCACGGCATCTTGCACACCGGTGTTGAGGCCTTGCCCACCTTGGGGGGGATGGACATGTGCGGCGTCGCCCGCGAGCAGGACACGTCCCTTGCGGTAGGACGCCGCCTGCCGGGTCGTGTCGGTGAAACGGGAGATCCACCTTGGGCTGTGCACCCCGTAGTCAGTTCCGTCGACGACCATCAGTGCCTCACTGACATCATGCAGGGTGGGCTCACTGGTGTGTTCGACGTGCTGTTCGGTCAGGACGACCCGTATTGACCCTCCCTCTCCCCGGCCGATGCCACCCCCACCGCGCAAGCCGATATCCGGCTCCTCGTCCATCTCGACCTCGGCGATCAGCCAGCTGGTCGACGGATCCCATCCGGGGAACTCGATGCCGGCCGCCTTTCTGATCACACTGCGCCCTCCGTCGCACCCGACGAGGTAGTCCGACCGTAACGACTGGCCGCCGGACAGCTCGACGTCGACGCCGGTGTCGTCCTGAGTGAAGCCGATCACCTCACGTTCGCGAACGATCGGCACCCCCAGTTCGCTGACCCAGCTGGCCAGGATGCGCTCGAAGTGGCTCTGCCACAGTGCGAGCCCGTAGTTGTGGCGGGTGGGGAAGTCGCTGATGTCCAACGGGACACCCGCGAAGGCCTGGACCTGCATCGCCTGTCCCTCCGCGAGGAACCGTTCGGCGATGCCGCGTTGATCGAGCACCTCGATGGTGCGCGAGTGCAGACCGCCCGAGCGCGAGCCGTCGAGCTCCTGCCCCGCTCGCCGCTCGACGATGACGACATCAATCCCCGCAAGAGTCAACTCAGCCCCCAGCATCATCCCCGTCGGTCCGCCTCCGGCGATCACCACCGCGTGCCCGGCCATACGCCACCCGCTTCCTTCCTTACGTTCTGCTTCGGAAAGGAGATTTTGTGCATCGATCAGGTCCGCTGCAAGCGCCCGGTGCGCCCTACTTTGAAGAAGGTGGGGGGTGAGTTGACCTCCCTGCTCGTCCGGTGCGGAACGCGAGGCGGTGGCAATGCTGCTGCGGGTGTCGGTGCCCCAATAGGGGTGGCGGGTCACAAGACGACGATCGGGAACGTACCGCGACCACGCTAAACCGGACCGCTGGCGTCCCTCGGTCGCGGCCACATACTGCGCCCCTAAGGTTCCAGTGCGACCAGGTCGGCGTGTCCCCGCGGAGCGCCGGGTTGGCGAAGACAGCCGCGTTCCATTCCGATCTAAGTTGCTACCGTGGCCCTGTGAACAGCCCGCGAGTTCCCGGAGGGGTGGTGCACAAGCTTCCAGGAGATCTGCGAAAGGGCCTGATGGCGAACCCGACCGCACTCGATGCCTGGAAGGACATCACACCTCTGGCCCGTAACGAGTTCATCTGCTGGGTGGAGGATGCCAAGCAGGAGAGCACCCGAGCACGGCGCATTCGCCGGACCCAGGAGGAGCTGGAAGAAGGCCAGCGTCGGCCCTGTTGCTGGCCGGGGTGCAAGCACCGCGAGCGAATTGGCCACTAGCGGGTGCCCCCAGCCGGGTCAGAGGCCGCCCTGCGCCGGATCCGGGGGAAGCAGAGTCCCCTGGGAGGCCCGGTCGACAGCCTGCTTTTACGGAAGGGGAACGCGCCCCTGTCCTTTGCCCGGCCTACACGACCCGACTGAAGGTAGATGGAGAAGACTCGATCTCTTCTCAGTCCTCGGGAAGGACGGCAAAATCGCGCTTCGCCTTCTTGTACCATCCCATTCCTTTGATGGGATGCTTCCACCTGCCTTTCATCGCCTTCGAGGCAGTTTCGTGCGTCGTGTCACCGTTGGCGACCATTTCGTTGAGATGACGATCCTGCGCCTTTATGACCTCGTCTGCGGTCGTGCCGTGGTGCGGAAAATCACACGGTCCACCCAACTCTCGACACGTCATCGTCTTCATGAGGCTCCTCGTTTCCTTTTCCGCGTCCGCATCGCCTTCCGACACCTTGTAACCGACGGCGATGTCCGTTGGGAACGCTCGGCGTCAAAATCGGTCACTACCATTGTCATCACATCATCTTGACGTGGGCCGGTCCCGGAATGTGACAGTGTCCCGTCGATGCCGTGACGGCGTGTGGGCAAAGGATGTGAAAGCACGATGATGCGGCCCACTAGCGCATCCGAGGTCAGGAGGGGAATGGAGCCGATCCCAGCGCTTGAGGTCAACGAGGTCCGGTTCGACGAGACGGTCGACGTGGTCGTGGTAGGGCTCGGCGCTGCGGGCGCGTCCGCCACCATGGCGGCGCGCCAGGCTGGAGCGGACGTCCTGGTTGTTGAGCGGAACGCGGGACCCGGAGGGACGTCGGCCAACTCCGGCGGTCTGATCTATCTGGGCGGCGGCACTGCTCTCCAACGTGCCTGCGGTTTCCAGGACTCGCCGGAGAACATGGCGGCTTTCCTCCGCGCCGCCCTTGGGCCGGGAGTGGACGACACTCGCATGGACGTCTACTGCGAAGGCTCACCGGACCATTTCGACTGGTTGGTCTCGATCGGCGTGCCGTTCCGGTCGGCGTTCTGCGACGAGCCGAACCGCGAGTCAGCCGACGACTCGGGGCTGCTTTTCAGCGGCGGTGAGGACGCCTACCCGTTTGACGAGATCTCGGTGCCGGTACCGCGCGGTCACAAGCCGCAGTGCATCGACTCCGCCGGCGGCTTTCTCATGGAATGCCTCGGTGCCGCCGTGTCGAGCAGCGGTGCTCGTGTGGTAGCCGACGCCCGCGCCGACGCGTTGGTCGTCGACGGCGAGGAGGTCGTCGGGGTGCAATTTCGGACCGACGACGCCTCCCGGATGATCCGGGCCCGTGGCGGGGTGATCCTGGCCACCGGCGGGTTCATCCACAACGAGGCCATGGTCGCCGAGCATTGCCCACTTGCTCACGTCCCCGACGCGGCCTGGCGGATCGGCACCCCGGCTGACGACGGCCGCGGGATCCGCATCGGCGCCGGTGCCGGCGCGGTCGCGACCAGGCTCGATTCCTTCGAGTGCGCACTGCCCCTCGGGCCGCCCCATCGTCTCGCACGGGGAATCCTCGTCAACCGCCATGGCGAGCGGTTCATCAACGAGGATGCCTATACGGGTCGCATTGGGTTTCACGCTCTATGCGATCACGACGGCTTCGTCTCCATGATCACCGATGACGTGATCCACGAGCCCAACCTCGTCGGGCTCCGCGTCCGCTACGCCGCGGCCACTCCGGAGGAACTGGCCGCCGATCTCGGCGTTCCGCCCGACGCTCTGGCACGGACGGTGCGCGACTACAACGAAGCGGCGGCCCGGGGTGACGACCCGGCATTTCACAAGCGAGCGCCGTACCTGCAGCCCATCGGCGTGCCGCCGGCGAGCGGTATCGGCGCCATCGACCTGCGTGTAGACCACGGCGCGATCTACGCCACCTTCACGCTCGGAGGTCTTCTCACCGACCGAGACGGTGCCGCGCTCGACGGCGCGGGCGAGCGCATTTCGGGCCTCTACGCAGTCGGCAGGACTGCCGCCAGCCTTGCTGCTCACCACTATGCCAGCGGCATCAGTCTCGGCGACGGCTCGTTCTTTGGTCGACGCGCTGGCCGCCACGCGGCCGCCCAGGCGCAGCACTCCTCGTCGTTGTAGGTGTTTCTGGCCGCTCGAGGGGTGGGGTCAGATCGGGGATCGGGTCAGATCGGGAACGGGGTCAGATCGGGGCCACTATTCGCACGACAATGTCGAAATCCAAGCCCTGAACGATGCCGGTTTTCCGGAGTGCTCGGCCGAATGAAGCATGTCGGGCCGGGTGGGGTGTGGTCACGGGAGAAAGAAGGCGCTCCGCGATTGGCCCAGCGATCAGACTGGAGCAGTGCTTCTCATTGATGCTGCAAACGTGGTCGGGTCTCGTCCCACCGGCTGGTGGCGAGACCGAGCAGGAGCAGCCCGAGCCTTCGTTGACCAGGTTCGAGCTGCCGTTGACTCGGGACGGATCGCCCAACCCGTGGTCGTGGTCTTAGAAGGCAAGGCTCGTGAGGGTGTCCCGGATGGCGTCAGCGACGGTGTTGCGATCCTCCACGCTGCCGGCAGCGGTGACGACACCCTCATCGACGTCGTCTCGAACGTCTCGGATCAAGTGGTCACACTCGTCAGCGCGGATCGCGAGTTGCGGCGGCGGGCGGAGGCCCTGGGAGCTGACGTGGTCGGACCAGGCTGGCTCTTGGAGCTCCTTGAGTAGCGATCTGGCGCTCCGTAGTGGGGTGACATCTCGTCGGACGGCCGGGACCCCGGGATCGACCGCCATCGGATGCCCCGGGTGGAGCCTCTCGGCGTTTTGGAACTGCCGGGAAGGGAAAACCGGGCGGCCTGCGTACTCGGCGGGGACGCTACCTTTCTAGACATGGACCACGCACGACTTGGACGAACAGGCCTTCAGGTATCGAAACTATGTCTTGGGACGATGACCTTTGGACTGCAGTGCGACGAGCCGACGTCAGCGTCGATTCTCGATCGAGCAGCGGAGGGCGGCATCGACTTCATCGATAGTTCGGACGTCTATCCGCTCGGCGGCGATTTGGCGACCGTGGGCCGCACCGAGGAAATTCTCGGCCGCTGGCTGCATGGGAGGAGGGACCGCTTCATCCTGGCCACGAAATGCTTCGGGCGTACTGGGCCGTCACCGTTCGACGGCGGCAACTCCAGAAAGCACATCTTCGATGCCGTTGACGCTTCCCTCCGCCGTCTGCAAACCGACTACATCGACCTCTATCAGCTCCATGGGTTCGATCCGTCGACTCCGATCGACGAGACGCTGGGTGCTCTCGACGATCTTGTGCATCAAGGAAAGGTCCGCTACATCGGATGCTCGAATTTTCTCACCTACCAGTTGGTTCGTGCCATTGGGCGCAGCGAGACCCTCGCGTTGGCGCGGTTCGACTCCGTGCAGCCCCGCTACAACCTCTTGTTCCGCCAGATCGAGCGTGAGATGCTCCCGTTCTGCGGTGACGAGGCGGTAGGAGTGATCCCGTATAACCCTCTCGCCGGCGGTCTCCTTTCGGGTAAGCACCGTCGCGGTGCTCCGCCGACCGAAGGCAGTCGCTTCACACTCGGCAACGCGGGCCAGATGTATCAAGGTCGCTATTGGCACGACCGGGAGTTCGACACTGTCGATCAGCTCGTCGCCGTTGCGGATGAGGCCGGAGTGAGCCTCGTGACTCTGTCCGTCGCCTGGGTATTGGCGAACGGCGCAGTCACCGCCCCCATTGTCGGTGCGAGCCATCCGGATCAACTTTCGGCCACCCTGGAAGCAGCTGAGTTCGTGCTCGAGATCGATCTGAAATCCCGGCTCGACGAGATCACTCACGAGTACCGCATGGGAGACGCGCCGCGCTAACACCCGAAGTTCATCGACGGCGGCCTGTTCCGCTGCGGCCCGGGACGCCGAGACGAGACACTACGAAGATAGGGTCCACTTCGTGCTCAGACTGTGATCTTCGAGACTGACGCGGCGAGGACATCGCGGGCCCTTGAGAGCGGCAGCGAGGTCGCGATCCGGGGAGAGCAACTCTGACCGCTCCATTAGGAGTCGACGAGCCGGGGTGGAAAGCCACCCCGGCTAAGAGGACCCCAACGCTCGACAGCCAGCCGGATCAATACCTTTCCTTGGTCGATCATGGCTTGGCGGTATTCGTCCCAATCGGGATGCTCTCCGCTGATAGAGCGAAAATAGGTCACCAGACCCTCGGCCGCTTCGGGAAGATCGACCACGGTTGCTGTTCCTGAAACCTGGACCCACTCGCCGCCAAAATCGTCCGACAGAACGCACAACGCAGCGTGGTTGTGATGTCGCAAATTGTGGACTTTGGCTCGCTCCGGGTAGCTCGCCACCAGGATGTTTCCATCCGGATCGACGCCCATGGTGACAGGAGACATCTGGGGACTTCCGTCGCTTCGCTGAGTAAGGAGAATGGCTCGATGTCGAGGTCGAATGAACGCTTCCAAACCGGTGCGGTCTACCCGCGTGTCCGAGGCGAGCGTTCGAGCCATTAGGCGACCGTACCATCGGGCCGCTCGACGCCGGGGAGTGTTGGGCACGGCTGGCGTCTGCGGCGCGTCTTCAGACCCTGACTGGCATCGACGAGTCGAGGTCGGTGGGCGCGGAACGGGACAGCACCGTGACCCCGAGGGCCATGACGCAAAAGGCTACGCCTGCGATGGCCTTCTGGGCCGGGCTCACGGTGAATCGTTCGTCGAAGATCCAGACGCTCAACACGATTGCCACCGCGGGGTCGACCACGACGATGAGCGGTTGGGACACGCTCAGGGGGCCGACCTGCAACGCGGCTTGTTGGAGCACGGAACCGATGACACAAGAGACAATCAAGGCATAGATGGGCCAGTGCTGCAGCACGCCCACCACCCCCGACGCCGCAAGCACATTGGTGGTCGCCTTGATGAAGGTGGCCATGAGGGCCCATGTGATCGAGGCAGCGGTGGCGTAGAGAGCCGCCCGACGCACGGGAGATCCCCAGCGCGCGTTCACGGCCAGGACGGCGACAGCCCCGCCGAAGACGGCCACGGCCGAAACCCAGTTGGCCGCGCGCGGTTGGAGGTGGCCTCCATGGGGCTCGGCCGCGGTCAGGAACACCACAAGTGCGGCACAGGTGACCACTGCGGCGGCCCACGCCGTCTTGGCAATGTGCTGGCGCACCCAGAATCGGCGCAGGACCAGTGCAAAGACCAACTCAGTGACGAGGAGCGCCTGGACGATCGAGAGTTGCCCACCGTGGAGTGCGACAGCCTGAAAGGCAAATCCTCCGGCTGCCGCAGCCCAACCGAGGAGCCAGAGAGGCTGGCGGATCAAGAATGTGACGAGACCCCAGTTCCGGTGCCTGTCGGCCACACGAAGACTGGCCGAGTGCTGGGTCATGAGGTGCACGGCGTTGGCCAGGGCAGCGGCCAGGGCGAAGCTGATTGTCACGGTCACGTCGTGGATCCCGATCGAGCTCTTCGTCGATCCACTCAGCTCAGCCTCCGCACCGGCGAGGACGTGTCGTGCCCCATTGATTCACCGACACGCCCAAATCGTCGCGAAGCATGTGTCAAACGGGGCGCTGCCCCCGGCCTCACGTTCTCCGGTGGGCGCGACCGTCGTCTCCACCTGAGCCAGCTAGCGATTCGCACCGGAGCTGGCGAAAGATCTCTTTGATCGCCACGCCGTCACGGACCACCACGAGAGCCCTGACATCACGCTCACCACCGATAGGAAGGACCCGATGGAGAGGACGGACCCAGCAGACCCCACGCCCCCTATGGAGAGGACAGAACCACCGACCCTACCGACAAAACCGAGCGACGAGACCCAATTGACAGGACCGAGTCTCGGGACCACAGTGCCCACCGGCAGCCGTCCGCTCGACGATTCATGGAACGGGATTCCACACTCCGGATCGTATGCCTCATCGTCCCCGTCCGCCGGTGGCGGCGCCGAAGAGCCACTAGGTCAGAGGCTGGCGTCGACCATCGCGAGAGTATCGCTCGGCGCGAAATACCGGGGAGAGGTCGTCGAGTCCACCGAGGATCGTCGCTTCTGCCGGCTTTCGGTCAGTGAACCGCCAGAGCGGTGCGAACGTGTCCGCGGTCTTCTGTGCGCCACTACGGCGGGCGATCGCACCGGCGTTATAGCTCGTGAGCTCGAGATTGAGACCGGCGGCCTCAAGCACCTTCAGGGGCGAGAGCCAGATCACGTCCTGAGCTCCGTCCGACGCCAGGTATTTGTCCAGCAGCTTCTGCATCGACGTCTCGTCGGTGAAGAAGTACACGCGCTGGTTCAACAAGTGGATCCAGTCGCTGACGTCGGTTCCATTCTCCGGACCGGATTTCAGATCCCGGCGGGCGAAGAGTGGGCTCTGGTCCCTGAGGACCACGTCTTCCTCGCGGACACGCAGGTGAACGGACTGTCGACGAGGTGTGGACAGCAGCCCCTGGCGCTCCTCATCGTTCAGGTCGGCCTCCAAGATCAACTGCTCGGCCGTCCGGAACCCGTGCTTCGTGATTTGCTCCCAGACGCCGACAGGACCGACGTGGCAGATCACCTTGCAGCGATTGAGAAACTGCTCTGGTGTCATTGCCTTGAAGGATCGCACATGTGCCAGCGAAGTACCTAGCCCGGGACCTGACTTCGTCCTGAGGGGCAGGTCCTCGAAGGAATCCTCGATGGTCAGGGACGCCCGTTGAGGCCGGTCGAGAGGTAGCCCGACCCCACCTCGAGTTCGGGTGGGAACCTGGGACCGCGAGTGGGAACCTTGGGCCGTGGGCCGGTGGGATGGGTCGTGCGATGGTGCCGTCGGGACCCTCGTCATAATGAAGCCAACGACTGTGACGAGACCGTCACCAGCGTCCCTGGACCGCTCACGGGTCGACGCGCACGGCTGGCGCCGGTGGTGGGACGGTCTTGACCATCTGCAGCGCCGGCTGGTCCGGGCCCCACAGCGCCGGCATCTCTTCCAAGGGTCGGAAGCCGCACCCGAAGTAGAAGGCCCGCGTGGCGGCATACCCAGGGTCGGGGTGGCGCGGGCTGAGCGTCTTCACCTGGAGGAATTCGATGTCGCGGGCGGCCAGCCAGGACTCGGCACCGCCGAGCAGGGCCCGGCCCACACCCGTGCGGTGGTGTTCCGGCAGCACGCCCATGACCAGGATCTCCGCTGCGTAGGGGCTGTGGAGTCTCAGCGTCAGGATGCCGCTGTCGCGGCCGTCCAGCGCCGCCAGGACCGTCGGGTGGGTGTCGGCGGCGGCCACGTAGGCGGCGACGGAGTCGGGGAACCCGAACCACGTAGGCAGGGCGGCCAGGACCTCCGCGCAGATGGTCCCCGCACCTTCCTGTTGCACCCGGAGCTCGAGCCCGCCCGATGCGCTCATCGTGAGGAGGCGTCGGTCAGACCGCCCGCTGCACCCCTTCCCAGTAGGGATCGCGCAGCTTGCGCTTGTAAAGCTTGCCGTTGGGGTCGCGGGGCATCTCCGTCGTGAAGTCGATCGTCTTCGGCGTCTTGAACTTGGCCAACTTGCCGGCGCAGAACTCGACGATCTCCTGGGCCAGCGCATCGCCGGCCTCGACGCCCTCAGCCGGCTCGATCACGGCCTTGACCTCTTCGCCCCAGTCCTCGTGAGGGATGCCGAAGACGGCGGCATCCCCCACCTTGGGGTGCGAGAGAAGCACGCCCTCGATCTCCGCCGGGTAGATATTGGCCCCGCCAGAGATGATCATGTCGATCTTGCGGTCGCGCAGGAAGAGGTACCCGTCCTCGTCAATGAGGCCGACGTCACCCACGGTGAAGAAGGCGCCGATCCGGTTCTTTCTCGTCTTTTCCTTGTCGCCGTGGTACTCGAAGTCGGCCGATTGCATCGCCATGTAGACGGTGCCGATGACGTTGGGCTCGGTGATCCGGCTGCCGTCGTCGTCGAAGACGGCGATCTCGCTGATGGGCCACGGCTTGCCGACCGTGCCCGGTTTCAGCAGCCATTCCTCCGCGCTGACCAGCGTGCCGCCACCTTCGCTCGCCGCGTAGTACTCGTCGACCGCGTTGCCCCACCATGCGATCATCTTGCGCTTGACGTCGATGGGGCATGGGGCCGCGGCGTGGATCATGTGGCGCAGCGAGGACACGTCGTAGCTGGCTCGCACGTCCTCGGGCAGGGCCAGGAGACGGTGGAACTGGGTCGGCACCATGTGCGAGGTGGTGACACGCCGCTCCTGAATGAGGCGCAGCATGTCCTCGGGCAGCCACTTGTCCATCAGGACGATCGTGTGCCCGAGGTGCATCGATGCACTGCCGAAGCGCAACACCGCGGTGTGGTACAGCGGGGAGCCGATGATGTGGACGTTGTCGTCCTGCGGCTGGATCCCGAAGAGGAACAGCAGACCGGAGAGCCCCAACGCGGCCTGCTCGGGAGTGACGCCGAGGAGCGGGCGGTAGATGCCCTTGGGGTTCCCCGTCGTGCCCGACGTGTAGTTCATGACGTCGCCGACGGTGCGGCCCTCGGGCAGCGTGTCCGGCTGGGCGTCGCGGACAGCGGCGTACGAGGCGAAGCCGGGCACGGCGCCCACCGCGAGTCGGCCGGCGGCATCAAGCCCCACCTCGTCAGCGGCCGCCGTAGCCACGTCGCCGAAGCGCTCGTGCGCGATGAATGTCTTCGCGCCCGAGTCCTTGAGGATGTAGGCCACTTCGGGCGCCACCAGGTGGTGGTTGATCGGGACCAGGTACCAGCCGGCCTGCAGGGCGGCCAGGTAGACCTCGAGCGCCTCGGCGCAGTTGGGCAGCAGAGTGGCGACCACGTCACCCACGCCGAAGCCCTGGGCTCGTAGGGCGTGCACCAGTTGGTTCACCCGTCCCAGCAGCTCCCCGGAATGGACTTCGCCGCCCTCGGGCGTGACGAGGGCCAGGTAGTCGGGGTTTTCCTGGGCCAGCGCCCAGAAGCCGAGGTCACCCATCAGCAGTCTCCTTGCAGCTCGGGGGTGGCGGCTGCAAATGGCAGCCCCCGCCATCGGCAGGCTAGAACGTGTTCTAACTTACGGCAATTTGCCCGGGTCGGTCCCGCGCCGGCCGGCACGCAGAGATCAGGAGAGTCGACCATGGCTGGGTTCCTCGAACGGAAGGTGGTCGCCGTCACCGGTGGTGGCGGCGGGATCGGCCGTGCCGTGGCACTGGCCGCGGCGGACGCGGGGGCCAAGGTGCTCGTGGCCGACTTCGGCGTGGGCATGGCGGGGGAGGACCCGAGCAGCGAGGTGGCCGAGGCCGTGGTGGCGGAGATCACCAAGGGCGGCGGCGAGGCCATCGCCGTGGCAGACGACATCTCCAAGATGGAGTCCGGTGAGCGCCTGATCGGCACCGCGGTGGAGAAGTGGGGGCGCATCGACGGCGTCGTCGCCGTGGCCGGGATCCTCCGCGAACGCATGCTCTTCAATATGTCCGAGGACGAGTGGGATGCTGTCGTCGCCACCCACCTCAAGGGTCACTTCACTGTGTTCCGGGCCGCCGCCGCGGTCATGCGCAAGCAGGAGGGTGGCGGGGCGCTCATCGGGTTCACCTCTGGTGCCTTCCAGGGCAGCGTGGCCCAGGCCAACTACGCCGCCGCCAAAGGCGGCATCGTGTCGCTGGTCCGCTCGGCGGCGGTCGGCCTGCACCGCTACGGCGTGACCGCCAACGCCATCGCGCCGGTGGCCCGGACCCGCATGTCGGTAAACGTCCCGTCCGAACTGGCCGAGATGGGTGACGCCGAGGACATCGCGCCGATGGTGGTGTACCTGCTGAGCGACCGGGCCAAGCACGTGACCGGGCAGGTCTACACGGTGGTCGGCTCCAAGATCGCCGTGTGGAACCAGCCGGTCGAGGTGCGGGCCATGTGGGCCGACGGCCGCTGGACGCCCGAGCAGATCGCCGAGCGCCTCGACGACAACGTTGGGCAGGAGCGGATGGCGATGATCGACCGGCTCGAGCAGATGCGCCAAGCGGCAGCGTCAGGCGAGCGACCCAACGCCTAACCGCGTCAGTTGACCCGGCGCAGGCGCGGCCGGGGCGTCACCGTGGTGTCGACCTTCAGCGAATTCCCCTCGTGGTGGGCCGCGACGACGGCCGAGGCGCCGACACACGTGTCGGTGAACACGTGGCTCATGCCCGCGCCCCAGGCCACGGCCGAGCGCGCGATTTGGCGGTCTGGGTGCTCCCAGGGGGGAACGCAGACCTCGATCTGGTACATCGGCTTGAAGGTGACAACGTGCGTGGCGACAGCGCCCTGCGCGGCGAGCCACTCCTCCTTCTCCTCCTCTGTCCAGATCTTCTCGTTGGTCATCGGAGTCCACGGCTGGTCGGTCGCCATGCGTTCGCACCTCCCTCTCTCCGCCATATCGGTGTCATCAGGAGAAGCCTTGAGATGAATGGCCTTCTTTCTTTCGCGAGAGTCAGCGGGCCGGCCTCTGACGGGTTCACACGCGTCTGCGCAGCGTCGGCGCTCCGGGGGATGATGCAACCATGTCGAAACGGGCGCGCACCCATTGGTGGTGATGGGCAGATCCATAACCTGAAGCCGCGCAAGACGCCGGCACCGGACCGGGCGAACAAGGTCCTGACACGGAGCGTGGAGCACGTCGAGGCAATTCCCGAGGTCCGCCCCGCGCTCCTGTGGGGGGATCTTCCGGGGTGACGCGCTCGCCTCCGAGGGTTAGGGCGACCTCATCAGGGGGCGCCCCGCTGCCCCTGCCACGCGCGCGACGACGAGAGCGCCGGGCACAGGGCGCCACGCACAGGGCGCCACGCACAGGGCGCCACGCACAGGGCGCCACGCACAGGGCGCCGGGCCGTGCAAGCCGGCCCGATGACTCAGGGAATCAGGCCTGCTGCTCCGCCGGGGCCTCGTGCGCAGCCGAGTCAGCGGCACTGTGCGTCAGGAGCCATTTCTTCCAGCGGCCACGCGTGCGCAGCAAGACGATGGTGCCCCCGATGACGAGGATGACGCCGGCCAGTTGTACGAGATCCGAGCCGAGTCGGCCGTCCTCGCCCAACCACAGGTGTTCGTCGAGGGAGCGCTCGATGCCCCACAGCACCATGGCGGTGCCGAGCACGATCCCCGAGGGATAGCCCGTGCGGCGCGTGCCGTCCGGCCAGCGGTCCAGTCGCCGCTCGATGGCGATGAGGACCAGGTACACGGTGAAGTCCTCCACCGCCTGGAAGACGGGCACGGGCAGCCGCGGGCCCCGTTGGCCGGCGTAGTACATGCCGAACCACTGGTGCGTCGGGTGGCCACCGCCGGCCACCATGAGCTGGGGGCCCAGGAGGCGGCCCATGGCCCAGCAGGCCAGCAGGACGGGGACGGCCAGGTCGAGGCCGCGGGCGATCGGCAACTCCGGGCAGCGGCGCCGGGTGAGAATGATGCCGACCGGCACGGCCAACAGCAGGCCACCGAACGAGGAGAGCCCGCCATGCCAGATGGCGAAGACGTCGCCGGGGTTCTGGGTGTAGTAGTTCAAGTTCGACAGCACGTGCATGGCGCGGGCGCCCACGACGGCGGCGAGGATGATCCAGAGGAAGACGGGCGCGAGCCAGTCGGTCGGGTAGCCGTTCTTGCGCAGGCGCCGCTCGAAGTAGACGAACCCGAACCAGAAGGTGAGCGCGAGCCCGATGCCGTAGGTGTGCACCTGCAGCGGCCCAATGTGGAAGTCGACGGGGATCGGTTTCATGGCTCGGCTCGGGCCAGGTTAGGGCCGGGGGGCGGGCAGGTGGGCCCGCGGCCGGGAAGCTCGGGCAGCCGGTGAGAGCCGAAGGGGGCGGATGGAGGCGCGGCGGACCGGCTACGGCCGGCCGGCGCCCACGAAGTCGCCGCCGAGGCGCAGCCCTGTGGTCCAGACCGACGCTCCGGTGAAGGGCGCCTCGATCATGGTGCCCGGGCCGACGTACATGGCCACGTGCGTCGAGCCGCCGGGACCGTAGAAGAGGAGATCACCGGGCTGGAGGTCGCTGATCGGCACCGGAGTCGAGTCGGACATCTGAGCCCCCGAGAAGTGAGGCAGTCCCACGCCGGCCTGTCCCCATGACCAGGCGGTGAGTCCGGAGCAGTCGAAGCCAGGACTCCCCGAGCCCTTGGGGGACTCGCCGCCCCACACGTAGGGCACGCCAATCTGGCTCTCGGCCGCCTGCACGGCACCGGCCCCACCGGCTGAGGTCGGCGGGGGGGCGGCCTGACTCAGGCCAGCCAGGGAAGCGCTCCCCGAAGACCGGTTCGGCGAAGCGGCGGAGGAGGAGGATGAAGATGAGGTTGAGGTTGAGGTTTTCGCCGCGGCAGCGGCAGCGGCAGCCGCGGCAGCAGCAGCCGCTGCCTGCTGACGTTGCTGGGCAGCCTTGGCGGCGGCGGCGGCCTCCGCTTGCTGCTGCTGCTGGACGAGCTGCGCGATCTGTCCCTGCTCCTGGGCCAGCGCGTTCTTCTGCTGCTGCACGGCCTGCGCGTTCTGGTTGACGGCGTTCTGCTCGATGGTCACCTGCGATTGGGCCTGCGACTGCTCGCCCTGGAGTTGGCTCACCTGTGCGTTCAGCGAGTTCTCAGCCGTGTGCAGATTGGCGACAGCGAGCGAGATGTCGCCCTCAGCGATCGTGTTGTATTCGGTCGTCGCGCCGAGGGTCTTCTCGTTGCCGCTGAAGATCGGGTTCTGGGCAGCCGCCGTGCCGTCCGAGATGTAATTGTCCACGGCTGCCTTGGAGAGGGTGGCCTTGTTCTTGGCCACCTGCGCTTCGTCGGCTGCCACGTTGGCCTTGGTCGTCGCGATGCTCGAATTGATCTGCGAGAGGCGGTACTGGGCGGCGTCGTATTGCTGGCTCAGCGCCGACATCTGCCCCTGGGCCTGGGTGAGCTCCGATTCGATGGCGGCGGCCTTGGCCTTGGCGTCCGAGATGGCGTCACCGGCGGCCGGGCGCGCTGCCATGAACACAGTGCTTGTCAACACTGAGACAACGGTCAACGCGGGAATCCCTACCCGCTGGAGTACACGAGCACTCCTGGGAGACCGCGGCGCGGAGTGGTGGTGAACCCGCTCTACGTCAGTCACGATGGGGCACATTCTTATCGGACGGCTCCGGTCGATTCAAACACCCTCGGTAGGAAACGGGTGTGTGTTGGTAGTACCAGAGGTACGAAAGTGCAGGTCATTGTAAATATGACTGAAAATCGAACTTTTTGTTAACTGTGCGGGGATAACGAAATGGGCGGCAGCGAACTACGGTCGGGCACATGGGAGCGATGATCGAATTCGTGAGCAATGGGTCGACGGCGGGAGGCTATCTGGCGACTCCGAAGGGCGGGAGCGGGCCTGGACTGATCGTGATCCAGGAGTGGTGGGGGCTGGTCGACCACATCGAGGACGTCTGCGAACGTTTCGCCGTAGCCGGCTTCGTCGCGCTGGCCCCGGATCTCTACCACGGCAAGAAAGTGCAACCCGATGAGCCAGACGAGGCGGGCAAGGCGATGATGGCGATGCAGCTGGACCAAGCGGCGCGCGACATGAGCGGCGCGGTCGACGAGGTGCTGCGAAGGAGCTCCGGGGACAAGGTCGGGGTCATCGGTTTCTGCATGGGCGGCGGGCTGGCGCTCGTGCTCGCCACGGAGCGCCCCGACGTCGTGTCGGCCGTGGTCCCGTGTTACGGCATCATCCCGTGGCCTGACGCGCAGCCGGACTACTCGGCTATGACGGCGGCCGTCCTCGGCCATTACGCGGAGAAGGACAGCTTCTTCACGCCGGAGGCGGCCAACGCATTGGCGGAGCAGCTGCGCGGCTTGGGCAAGTCGGTCGAGATCGTCGTCTACCCCGGTGCCGACCACGCGTTCTTCAACGACACGCGACCGGAGGTGTACGACGCGGAGGCGGCGCGCGCGCTGTGGGACCGCACTGTCGAGTTCTTCTCCTCGCACCTCTCCTGAGTTGCCCGAGAAGGGTGCGGGGAGCCGTTTGTTAGCATCGCCCCATGTCTGCACGTTCGCGCGACCTGCCCCGGCGCTCCTGCCTGTCCACACCCGGTGACAACGAGAAGTTCCTGGCCAAGGCTCCAACCGTCCCCGCCGACATGACCTTCCTCGACCTCGAGGACGCCGTGGCGCCGCTCCAGAAGGAGAGCGCCCGGCCCAAGGTGGTCGACGCCATCAAGAACCTGCCCTGGGACGATCGGGTGCTCTGCGTGCGGGTCAACGCCTGGGACACCGAGTGGACCTACGGCGACGTGATCGAGGTGGTGGGCAACGCCGGCGAGCGGCTGGACGAGGTCATGCTGCCCAAGGTGCAGTACGCGTCCGACGTCGTGGCGCTCGACCTTCTCCTGACGCAGGTCGAGAAGAAGTCGGGCCTACCGGTCGGCCATATCGGGATCGAGGCCCAGATCGAGACGGCGCGCGGGCTGATCAACGTGGACGAGATCTGCGCGGCCTCCCCCCGGCTCGAGACGATCATCTTCGGTCCGGCCGACTTCGCTGCGAGCATCGAGATGCCGGTGCTGACCGGCGGGGTGCCGATCCCCGAGTATCCCGGCGACCACTTCAACTATGTCTTCAGCCGCATCCTCATGGCGGGGCGGGCCAACGGGCTGCAGGTGATAGACGGGCCATTCCTCAAGGTGCGCGAGCTCGACGCGTTGCGGGAGTACTCCATGCGCGCCCGCATGCTCGGCTACGACGGCAAGTGGGCCCTCACGCCGGACCAGGCGACTGCGCTGAACGAGGTCTTCTCGCCGACCCAGGAGCAGTTCGACCACGCCTTCGACCTCCTCGAGGCCTACCGCAAGGCGACGGACGAGGATCGCAAGGGCGCCGTCATGTTCGGCGACGAGATGATCGACGAGGCGAGCCGGAAGATGGCGATCAAGTTCGTCAGTAGGGGAGAGCGCGCCGGGCTGACCCGCAGCGCCGGCTAGGGACAGCCGCCCGGTTCAGCCGACCAGGCGGCGGGCGATCACTTTCAGCGCCAGCGTCTCGTCGGCGCCCTCGAAGATGGAGAGCACCCTGGCGTCGACGAAGTAGCGGCTCACGGGGAACTCCTCGGCGTAGCCCATGCCGCCGTGGATCTGCATGGCCTCGCGGGTGACCCACTCGGCGGCCCGGCACACGTAGGCCTTTACCATCGACGCCTCGAGGGTGCCCTCGCCACGCGCCATCAACCGCGCCACGTGGTACGAGCTCTGACGGGTGGCCTGGATGATGACCGTCATGCGACCGAGCTTGGCCTGGGTCAACTGGTACTCACCGATGGGTGCGCCGAACACCCTGCGCTCCGCCGCGTAGGCGGCGGCCGCCTCGTAGGCGGCCTGCATCACGCCGAGGGCGCGCGCCGCCGTCTGCAAGCGGCCGTTCTCGAAGCCCTGCATCTGGAGGTAGAAGCCCTTGCCCAGGCCGTCGGTGCCCCCGACCAGGTTGGCCTCGGGCACGAACCAGTTCTCGAAGGCGAGCTCGTAGGAGTGCATGCCCCGGTACCCGAGGGTGTCGATGGGGCGCCCCTCGAGGCGACCCGCCGCGAGGGCGGTCGGGCGGTCGGGCGTGTCCTTTTGCGTGAAGACGAAGCCGTGGCCGTCGCCGCGCGGCTTCTCCACCACGAACATGGAGATGCCGCGGTGGGCGAGGGAGCGATCGGGATCGGTGCGGGCCAGCAGCATGAGCACGTCGGCCCGGGCGGCGAAGGTGCACCACGTCTTGACGCCGTTGATCACCCAGCCGCCTTCGACCGGCGCGGCTGCTGTCACGATACCGGCAACATCGGACCCGAAGTCGGGCTCCGTCACGGCGACGGCAGCGAGGATCTCGGCCGAGGCCAGCTTGGGGAGCCACTGCTTCTTCTGCTCCTCGGTCCCGCCGTAGACCAGGGCCCGGGTCAGGATCTCGGGCCGGGTGATGAGGGACCCGCCGACGCCCAGCGAGCCCCAGCTGAGCTCCTCGGTGGCCACGACCATGCCCATGTAGTCGCTCTCCCCGCCCGACGCGAAGCCGCCGTACTCCTCGGGGACAGAGAGCCCGAAACCGCCGAGCTCGGCCAGGCCCTCGATGACCTCCTCGGGGATGTCGGTATTTTGCCGGTGCACGTGCTCGGCGTGGGGGCGGACCTTGTCCTCGGCGAAGCGGTGGAACGTCTCGCGCACCAGCTCGAAGTCGTCGCCGAGGTGGCGCGGGCCCTCGGTCGCCGCCAGGCCGGCCAACACCGCCGGGTCGCGCTGCGCTCGGAGGAAGGCCCCTGCCGGCGCATCCCAGCCGGGCTCGACGCCCCAGAGCGGCTCCCGCCCGGCCACTCGCCCCACGAGGTCGGCGACGACGTCGGCCACGAAGGCGGCGGCAATGCGGGCCTCCACCTCGCCTCGCGCGCCGTAGTCGAGGCTGGCCTGCGCCGTGGCCACCGCGGCGGCGGCGTGCGCCACGTCGTAGGCGACGACCTGGTTGGCGTCGATGCCGCCGCGCTCGCGTACCGAGGCACAGGCCTGGTCCACCAGGCGCTGGGCGAGGTCTGCCGCGTCGGCGGCGCCGGCAAGGTGCTGTGTGGCGGGCGTCGTCACGGGGAGCGACCCTACTGGCTCCCCAAAGTGGTCCTCCCCCGGACCTCGAGCCGGTGGCAGCGGCCGTTCAGGCGCGGCGGCCGATGACTGTCACCAGCGGGGGGAGGACCACCGGGTCGTCAGCGGGGTCAACTCCCGTGAGCGACTCCAGGTAGCGCGTGACGGGGCCGGCCCCGACGCCGGCGGGTGCCTCGGCCCAGGCGTCGACCACCTCGAGCCCGGTGTCGCGCACGAGGGCCGGCAGGAGCGCGCCCACGTCGGGGTGGCGTGCGTCGGGCATGGACAGCGCCGCCCCGCCGATCCGGCCGGCCGAGGTGATCGGCTCCTGGGCCACCACCCAGCCGCCGGAGCGGACCGTGGCGGCCATCCTGGCCAGCACGGCTCCGGGCTCGAATACATGCAGCAGCAGGAAGCGGCAGAACGCCAGATCGACCTCCTCGGGCAGGGCAAGGTCCTCCCCGGCCTGGGTCAGCGCGATCACCTGCGCATGCGCCGCCGCGGCGCGTGCCACCTCGTCCCTCGCCGCCGGGTCGCTGTCCACCGCATAGACCCGGCCGTCCCGGCCGACCATCTCGGCCAGGGCCACGGAGACGTCGCCCCCGCCGGCGCCGACGTCGACGCAGCGCCAGCCGGGGCCGAGGCCCAGGCGTGAGAGAGCGGTGGCCAGGGGCCGCCGGTAGACGTCGTCGCGCAGCCCCTGCAACTCACCCATGCGGCGCGCCCGGGGCCGCCGTCTCGTTCATGCCGTTGCACTCTACGGGTCGGGTGCACGAGCCGGAAGACGAGCCGGAGAGCCGTCGGCCTGCCGCCAGGTTGGACCACGGTCGCAGAGTTGGCTCGGTGCACAGCCATTCTGACGACCACTCGGTGCCACGAGCGCCGGCGACCCACAGCGTTGTGAAGGCGGCCCCGAGCACAGTGCCGTGCCGCGGTCACGCAGTCCTCGGGGTGGTCCAAGAACCCCGGCGGGTCACGCCGACGCTCCCCTTCACGTCCTCTCCGAAAGGTTTCGCCCTCCGGCCGACCGACCGGCACCCTTGCCATCTCCCCCTCCACGTTCTCGGCAGTGGGCCGATAACCTCCCTCTCCGTGAAAGTCACGATGCTGCTGTGCGACGCGGCCCAGGTGTCCGACGGCAAGCTCTACATCCTCGGTGGCGGGTGGAGCATGACCGGCCCCGACCCTGTGCCTTCCGCCGTCGCCCTGAAGATCGACGTGGACTGGCACGAGGCCGAGACGTCGCACCACTGGGAGCTCTTCCTCGAGGACGCCGACGGCCAGCCTGTCCTGATGGAGACGACCGAAGGGACCCAACCGGTCGAGGTGCGTGGGGAGTTCACGGTGAGCCAACCGCAAGGGATCCCCGAGGGGTCGCCGATCGACGTTGCGCTCGCCGTCAACCTGGGGCCGCTTCCCCTCGCGCCCGGGACCCGCTTCGCCTGGCGCCTGATGATCGACGGCGAGTCGCTTCCCGGCGCCGCGCTCGGCTTCACCACCCGGCCGCGCCCGGAGCAAACAGCCGAATGACCGTGTACGACCGGCCCTTCGGCCGCTACCTGGAGGACTTCGTCCCGGGCGACATCTACCGCCACTGGCCGGGCAAGACGATCACCGAGTACGACGACCACCTGTTCTGCATGATCACCATGAACCACCACCCGCTGCACACCAATGCGTGGTTCGCCGAGCACGAGACGGTGCAGGGCAAGAACGTCGTGGTGGGCAATCTCGTCTACTCGCTCGCGCTCGGCATGAGCGTGCCCGACGTCAGTGGCTCGTGCATCGCCAACCTGGAGGTCGAATCGCTGCTGCACCGCTCGCCCACGTTCCACGGCGACACGATCTACGCCGAGACGCGGGTGCTCGACGCCACGCCTTCCAAATCGAAGGACGACCGGGGCATCGTGACCGTCGAGACCAAGGCCTTCAACCAGCGCGGCGAGGAGGTCTGCTACTTCCGCCGCAAGTTGATGGTCTGGAAGGCGGCCGCGGCGCCGGAACGGCAGCGTCCCTACGGCGACGACGCCTGGGACTGAGGGCCGGCCGCTCCGGGCCGACCGGGTGCGCCGCTTCCGGCGCCGCCTGCTGGAGTGGGGGCAGGAGAACCGGCGAGACCTTCCCTGGCGCCGCACGCGCGATCCGTGGCGCATTCTGGTCTCCGAGGTCATGCTGCAACAGACGCAAGCCGACCGCGTCGTGCCTTACTACGACCGATTCCTCACGGCCTTCCCGACACCGGCGGTCTGCGCGTCGGCGGGGCCCGCGGCCGTGGTGCGCCTGTGGTCGGGGCTCGGCTACAACCGCCGGGCGCTCAACCTGCACCGGGCGGCGGCGAGCATCGTGGCCGACCACGGCGGTGCCGTGCCGAACGATGACGCAGCCCTGCGTGCGCTGACGGGCGTCGGGCCGTACACTGCCCGCGCCGTGCGCACGTTCGCGTTCGGCGACGACGTGGCCGCCGTCGACACCAACGGCGTGCGCGTCCTGGCCCGTGGGGTGGTGGGCGTCCCCCTCACCTTGCGCCGGGCGACGTCGCTCGGAGACCAACTGGTACCGGTCGGCGCATCGTGGGAATTCAACCAGGCGATGTTCGACCTGGGCGCCACGGTGTGCACCGCAGCCAAGCCCGACTGTGCGCGGTGCCCCCTGCGCCGGCAGTGCGCCTGGCGTCGTGACGGCGCGGACGGGTCCGACCCTTGGCGGCTGAGCCCGACGGCCCGGCCGCAGGGCTCCTTCGCCGGCTCGGAGCGGCAGGGGAGGGGACGGCTGCTCGAGGCGCTGCGCCACGGCGGCGTGCGCAGAGACAGCCTCGCCCCCGCCTGCGGCTGGCCCGCGGACCCGGCGCGGGCCCACCGGGTGGCCGAGGCGCTGGTGGACGAGGGGTTCGCGCGGTGGTCCGGCGGGCGGCAGTCCGTCCTCCGGTTGCGCTGAGGGTGGGCCGACGAGGCGGGCACCCCCACCGCGGGCGAGGTCAGGTGGCGGTCAGGAAGCTGACGATGTGGCCGTTGACGACGTCGGGCTGCTCGACGTGGAGGAAGTGGCCGGCGCGGTCGACGATCTCCACCTCGGAGCCCTCGGCCATGAAGTCGAGCGGGGAGCCGATGGAGGAGAGCAGCATGCAGTTGTCGTCGCGGCCGTGGAGGTAGAGCGTCGGTTTCGGCGTCGGCAGCAGTGCCGCGGCCTGCTCCTCGGCCAGCTCCGGCACCGCCAACGTGGGGTCGTAGAGCGCGCGGTAGTAGCCGATGGCGGCCACGATGCGCTCAGGGTCGCCGATGGACTCCTTGACGCGGGCGACGTCCCAGGCGCCGTCGTAGCCGGGCGACCAGTCGCGCCAGAGGTGGTCGATGAAGGAATAGTCATCGAGCGGCAGCGCCACCTCGGCCAGCGGGGAGAGGAAGAAGAACATGTACCAGCTCTTCTGCAGCTGCGCGTAAGAGAAGAGCGACATACCGATGGACGCGGTCGGGGGCACCGCTGCCGTGACGGCGCGCCGCCAGCGGTCGGGCTGGTGGGCCACGGCGCCGTAGGTCGCCAGCGCACCCCAGTCGTGGCCCACGATGACCGCGTCGGAACCGCCGCCGAGCGCCTCGTGCAGCGCGGTGATGTCCTGCACCAGGGCGCCGATCTGGTAGCGCCCGTCGGCGGGGATCGCGGTCGGGGCGTAGCCGCGCAGGAACGGGGCCACGGCGTGGAACCCGGCTCCCGCCAGTTCAGGCAGCAGGTAGCGCCAGGTGTGCGCCGTGTCGGGGAATCCGTGCAGGCAGAGGGCGAGCGGCCCGTCGTCGGGCCCGTCGGTCAGGCAGGCGAAGTCCAGCCCGTTGGCATTGATCGTCTGTTGTTCCACGGGTGCAGAATAAACCGACCCATTGCCGGGTAACGTCACGTAGATGAACGTCACGTTCTACGGCGTGCGGGGGTCGTGCCCCTGCTCGGGAGATCGCTACCGGCGCTACGGGGGGAACACCTCGTGCCTCGTGATCGGCATCGACGGGGACGAGCCGCTCATCGTCGACCTGGGCACCGGGCTGCGGGCGTTCGGGGACATCGTGCAGCGGGACGTGCGTGCGCTCGGGACCCCGATGCGGGCCACGGCTCTGCTGACCCACCTCCATTTCGACCACATCCTCGGGATCCCGTTCTTCAGCCCGCTGCACGACCCCGGCGCGCGCCTCACCGTGTACGGCCCGGCGCAGCCCAAGGGCACCCTGAAGGACGCGCTGCACGCGGCCGTGCAGCCGCCTGTCTTCCCGATCCACATGGAGCAGTTCCGCGGCGAGCTGATCACCGTCGACCTCGGCTCGGAGGACTTCTCCATCGGCTCGGCCAAGGTCATGGCCCGGCCCATCCCGCACGCCGGGGTGACCCTCGGCTTCCGGATCGAGGCCGAGGGCCGATCCGTCGCCTACATGTCCGATCACCAGGCCCCGCTCGACCGCCGCGCCATCCCCGAGGCCGTACTCGAGCTGTGTCAGGACGTGGACCTGCTGATCCACGACGGCCAGTACACCGACGACGAGTTCTCGACCAAGGCCGACTGGGGCCACTCGACCGCGGCCTACGCCGTTCATGTGGCCGCGGAGGCAGGGGTCAAGCGGCTCCTTCTCTCGCACCACGACCCCTCGCACACCGACCGCGAGCTCGACCGCATCCTCAACCAGGCCCGCCGGCTCCCCGAGGCCAAGCTCGTCGAGGACGTCTCCTCGGCGCACGAATCCCAGTCGATCGACCTCGGCAAGGCGTAGGACGTAGGTCGTAGGTCGTAGGCAGGGAGACATGTCGGGCCTCGACCAGGCCCGGTTCCGCGAGGTGCTCGGTCACTTCGCTACCGGGGTCACCATCGTCACCGCGCTGGAGGACGGCATCCCCGTCGGCTTCTCGTGCCAGTCCTTCTCCGCGCTCTCCCTCGACCCGCCGATGGTGATCCTCGCCCCGGCCCGGAGCTCGACGAGCTGGCCCCGCATCGCCAAGGCGGGCGCGTTCTGCGTGAACATCCTCGGGGAGCACCAGGAGGCGCTCTGCCGTTCCTTCGCGGTCTCGGGCGGCGACAAGTTCGATGGCGTCGGGTGGTCGCACGGCATCACGGGGGCTCCCGTGATCGACAATTCGCTGGCCGTGGTCGAGTGCCGACTGGGCGACATCTTCGACGGGGGCGACCACGAGCTCGTGACCGGTCACGTGGTGGCCATGGACGTCGGCGAGGGAAGCCCGTTGCTCTTCTACCGGTCGGGCTTCGGCCGTTTCGCTCCCTGAGGGGGACACCCGCTACCGTTCGCCCGATGCCAGAGCTGATTCCCTCCACAGTTATCGACGACGTCGTGCTGGTTCGCCCCGACGTGCACGGCGACGAGCGGGGCCGCTTCGTCGAGACCTACCGGCGCACCTGGTTCCCCGACCGACCCGAGATGGTCCAGGGCAACCGGTCCGAGAAGCAAGCGGGCGCGCTGGTCGGCCTGCACTTCCACCTGCACCAGGCCGACTACTGGTACGCCCTGCGTGGCCGGGTGCGGGTCGTCCTGCACGACCTGCGCGTGGGTTCGAGGACGGACGGTGCCACGGAGGTGATCGAGCTCGACGGGGATGTCGACCAGGGCGTCTACATCCCGCCCGGGGTGGCCCACGGGTTCGCCGCGCTGAGCGACATCCTGCTGACGTACCTCGTCGACAACTACTACGACGACTCGGACGAGCTCGGGCTGGCCTGGGACGACCCCGCCGTCGGCGCCGACTGGGGGATCAGTGACCCGATCCTCTCCAAACGGGATCAGGGCAACCCGCGGCGCAGCGACATCCCCGACGACATCCGCCCGCGCCTGGCCGGCTGAGGCTGCGCCGGCGCCCGGACGCCGGCATTCCCCGTACCCCCGGTTTCGCCCGCGGTCCCGCCGGGCTGCCCGCGGTGCGATTGGACCGCCCACGGTGCCGCCGGGCTGCCCGCGGTGCCGATGGTCCCGCAGATCCTGTTGAATAGAGGCGGTGCTGATCGGTGGGCTAATCGGTGTCGTCATCCTGTTGGGCGTCGTCGCGGCCGTTCTGCTGCTCCGCCGCTCCCACGACGACGTGCACTCCGTCGAGCACTACCACCGCCAGCTGCACACGCTCGAGGAGATCCGGACCAACACGCCGGGCGACCGCCCCAACGGGAGTGCAGGAGAGGCGTTCCCCGCCAGCGCCTTCCGCGTCTCGGGATCGTCGACGGTCCGCCTCACCGAGTCCGACCACCCCGTCGTCCCGCCCGCCCCCCTCCGCCGGTGCCCCAGCCCGGCGAACCGGTGAGCTTCGACGACGCCAGCCCCGAGCCGGTCCCCGCCACCTTCATGACCGGGAACGAGGACCGCGTCATCCAGTCCATCAACCACCGCCCACGCCGACTTGGCGGCCCGGCTGCCGCGGTCGCCGCCGTCCTGATCCTCATCGTCGTGCTGATTCTCACCGGGCTGCACTCCAACAGCGCGAAGCGCCACGGGAAGTCCGCCACCGCCGCCACCACGACGCCGACCCACCCGGCGACCGGCGCGCACCACGCCACGACCACGACCACGACGACCACCACCGCGCCGCCGGTGGTCTCTGCGCCGACGGCGGCGTCGGCGCATGCGGCGACCTACACGGTGGCCGCGCCGAGCTACTCGCTGAACCTGGCCGCCACCACGGGGCAGTGCTGGGTCGACGTCACCAACACCGCCACGGGCTCGGTGCTGTTCACGACGACACTCCTCTCCGGCCAGTCACACGCCGTCACCGCCACCGGAGCGATCACGGTGATCGCCGGCGCGCCCGCAAACTTCACTGCAGCCGTCAACGGCGCGCCGGTCACATTGCCTCCCGGCAACCAGGCGCCCTTCACGATGCACTTCCAAACGGTGCCCGCGCCGGCGACGGCCTAATCCCCCGCACCCGGCGGCTCGCCTCCGTCGGCCAGCCCCAGGACATCGAGGAGGAAGGCGTACACCAGGGCCTCCTCCTTCCAGGCGTCGTAGCGGCCCGAGGGACCACCGTGGCCGGCCCCGAGCTCGGTCTTGAGGAGCACCCGGGTCGAGGGCGACAGGACCCGCAGCTTGGCCACCCACTTGGCCGGCTCCCAGTAGGCAACCCGGGGGTCGTTGAGGCCCGCCGTGACGAAGAGGTCGGGGTAGGTGCGCGGCGAACCGTCCGGGTTCTGCCCGGTCACGTTGTCGTAGGGCGAGTAGGTGAGCATCCGGCGGTAGGCCGACTCGTCGTCCAGGGGGTTCCCCCACTCCTCCCACTCACCGACGGTGAGCGGGAGCTCGTCGTCGAGCATGGTGGTGACGCAATCGACGAAGGGCACCTCGGCGACCAGCGCCCGGAAGAGCTCGGGTGCCTGGTTGGCCACGGCGCCGATGAGCAACCCCCCGGCCGAAGCGCCCCGGCCGACCAGCCGTCCCGGGCGGGCGATCCCCACGCCCAGGACGTGGCGCGCACAGGCGATGAAGTCCGAGAACGTGTTGGCCTTGTGCTCCATCCGCCCGCCCTCGTACCAGGCGCGGCCCATCTCCCCGCCGCCGCGCACGTGGGCAATCGCGAAGGCGACGCCCCGGTCGTAGAGCGACAGGCGGTGCGGCGAGAAGGACGGGTCGATGCTCATCTCGTAGGCGCCGTAGCCGTAGAGGACGAACGGAGCGGGGAGCTCGAGGTCCTTCCGGTGCACCACCGAGAGCGGGATCCGCGTCCCGTCGGGGGCGACGGCCCATTCCCGGTAGGTGGTGTAGCGGGACGCGTCGAAGTCGCCCAGGACAGGCTCCTGCTTGAGCAGTGTCTCCTCGCGTCCGACCAGCGTGATCTGCAGGACGCTGGAGGGCGTCACGAGCGAAGTGCGGCCGATGCGCAGCGCGGGCGCATCCGGCTCGGGGTTGGCGCCCAGCCACGTCGAGGAGGGACTCTCCATGGAGGTGACGATCCAGCCCGCCCCGACCAGGTCGCCGGCGAAGGGGTCGCCTTCGGGCAGCGGGAGCACGCGCACCTGGGTCTGGGCCTCGGCGCGCTCGCTCAGGACGAGGGCGGTCGCGAAGGCATCGACGTCCTCGACGCGTGTGCCGGGTCGGTGCGCCACGACCTCGCGCCAGGCCGTGCCGGCAGCGCCGCCGGCGCCGCCGGCGCCTTCCGCGCCCTGGTCGAGTGCGCCGTCGGGGGCGGCGAGGACACGGAAGTCCTGCGCGTCATCGTTGGTCAGGACCACGAACCAGCCGGGACCTCCCGTGGCCGGCGTGAGGTGGTCCACGGAGTACTCCACCCCCTCGCGGCGCGGGAGCACGACGCCGGGCTCGGCGAGCGGGTCGTCCGAGGGGATGGCAAGCCATTCGGAGGTATTGGTGCTGTGGAGGCCGATCAGCACGAACGCGGTGTCCCGGGTCGAGCCGGTGCCGAGCGAGAAGCGGCGGTCGGCCTCCTCGAAGACGAGCACGTCGCCACCGGGTTCGCGTCCCAGCTGGTGGCGCCACAGCTGGAAGGGCCGCTGCGCCTCGTCCAAGCGCACGTAGAACACGAAGTCGGCCGCGGCCGACCAGGCCAGGCCGTACCCCGTGTCGGGTACGGCCTCGGGGCTGGGGGTGACCTCGGCGTCGAGCGGGCGGAAGCGCAGCTCGTACTTCTCGTTGCCAAGGTGGTCCGTCGAGTAGGCCAGCCAGCGATGGTCGTGGCTCACGGCCGCGCTGCCGAGGGCGAAGTACTCGGAGCCCTCGGCCAGAGCGTTCTCGTCGAGCAGGATCTGCTCCTCTTGGCCGGGCTCACCGGCCGGGGGTAGCTCCGGGCGGCCGCGTGCGGGGCGCCGGCAGTGGATGCCGTAGTCCTTGCCCTCCTCGGTGCGCGAGTAGTACCACCACGGTCCGCGGCGGGTCGGCACCGACATGTCGGTTTCCTTGATCCGGGCCTTCATCTCCTCGAAGAGGCCGTGACGCAGCGCGCCCAGCGGTGCCGCCTCCTGCTCGGTGTACTCGTTCTCCGCCTCCAGGTAGGCCAGGACCTCGGGATCCTCGCGCTGACGGAGCCAGAACCAGGGGTCTTCGCGGTCGTCACCGTGCGCCGAGACGACATGAGGGTGCCGGGGTGCGCTGGGGGGGCTGGCCATAGGATGAGAGCCTGCCACGGCTGGCGACACACCAGTCTTTGCTGAGGGCGTTTCGGCAGGCCCGGGTAGTTGTTACTATCTGCATAGGGGAAATTCCCCCTTTCCTCCGACTTCAGGAGCCCTATGGCCACCACGGATCTCGACCTCGGGCGGTACCAGCTCGGGTGGAGCGACGCCGAGGACTACGTCTTCAAGCCCAAGAAGGGCCTCAACGAGTCGATCGTGCGCGAGATGTCGGAGATGAAGAACGAGCCGGATTGGATGCGCGCGTTCCGGTTGCGCGCCCTCAAGCACTTCGAGCGCAAGCCGATGGCTCCCTGGTTCGCCACGCAGATGCCGAACCTCGACTTCGACAACATCTTCTATTACATCAAGCCCACCGGCGGGCAGGTGGACAAGTGGGAGGACCTGCCCGACGCCATCAAGAACACCTACGAGAAGCTGGGCATCCCCGAGGCCGAGCGCAAGTACCTGTCGGGCGTGACGGCGCAGTACGAAAGCGAAGTGGTTTTCCACCGCAACCGCGAGGACCTCGAGGAGCAGGGCGTCCTCTTCTGCGACATGGACACCGCTGTGCGCGAGTACCCCGACATCGTGCGCAAGTGGTTCGGCAAGATCATCCCGCCCAACGACAACAAGTTCGCCGCTCTCAATTCGGCTGTGTGGTCGGGTGGCTCCTTCATCTACGTCCCGCCGGGCGTCAAGGTGGACATGCCGTTGCAGGCCTACTTCCGGATCAACGCCGAGAACATGGGTCAGTTCGAGCGCACGCTGATCATCGCCGACGAGGGCTCCCAGGTGCACTACATCGAGGGCTGCTCGGCCCCCGTGTACTCGACCGACTCGCTGCACTCGGCGGTCGTCGAGCTGGTCGCGCTGCCCGGGTCGCGCATCACGTACACGACCATCCAGAATTGGTCGACCAACGTCTACAACCTTGTGACGAAGCGCGCCCGCGCCGAGGCCGAGGCGCACGTCGAGTGGATCGACGGCAACATCGGCTCGCGCCTGACGATGAAGTACCCGTCGGTGTACCTGATGGGGCCCAAGGCGAGCGGTGAGGTCCTGTCCGTCGCGTACGCCGGGGCGGGCCAGCACCAGGACGCCGGCGCCAAGATGTACCACATCGCCCCGGAGACGACGTCGACCATCGTTTCGAAGTCGATCTCCAAGGACGGCGGCATCACCACCTACCGGGGCAAGGTGCACGTGGATCCCGAGGCCTACGGGGCCAAGTCCTTCGTGCGCTGCGACGCGTTGCTCCTCGACGACGAGTCGATCTCCGAGACCAAGCCCTACATGGAGGTCGGCGAGCGCAGCGCCCGCATCGGCCACGAGGCGACCGTCTCGAAGGTCGGAGACGACCAGCTCTTCTACCTCATGAGCAGAGGGCTGTCCGAGCAGCAGGCCATGGGCATGATCGTCAACGGCTTCATTGAGCCAGTGACCCGCACGCTGCCGATGGAGTATGCGGTGGAGTGGAGCCGCCTCATAGAGCTGCAGATGGAAGGCTCGGTCGGCTGATCTCCCGCAACCCCGCCTGCGGCCGCGTGGCACCATAGAACCGTGCCGATGCGCGAGGAATGCACCCACTTCCAGAGCCGGACCTACGACTCGGGCGAGGCCGCCCGCTTCTGTGTGCTCGACCTCGCCCCCGAGGCGCCGTGGCGCTGCCCGGAAAACTGTCCCTCGTACCACCGGCGCCTGGCCGACGTGGGCTGGGTGCACGGGAGCCTGGTGGAGCCGGCCCTCGAGGAGGAGCCGGGCACCGACAGAGCTGACGTGGCCGAGCTGCTCGGCTCGGCCGAGGACATCGTGAACGACGTCGCCCCCGACGTGCTCGACGAGGTGCGGGCCGAGGACGCCCGCCAGGAGCGCTCCGCCAACCGCTGGTGGCGCCGCAAGCGCTGAGCGGCCCCGATCGCGCTAGCGCCCCGTGAACTTCGGGGGCCGCTTCTCCATGAAGGCGCTAACTGCCTCGATCAGGTCGTCGGACGCCAGCATGCCGGCGTTCCAGGTGGCCACGTAGTCGAGGCCCTCGGCCACGGTGCGGCCATCGTTGGCCGCCAGGACGGCCTTGGTGCCCTGCACCGCGATGGGGGAGTTGGCGGCGATCTCCACCGCCAGCGCATGGGCCGCCTTCTGCACGCCCGAGGCGTCGGCCGCCACCTCGTTGACCAGCCCGATTTCCTTGGCCCGTTCCGCGCTGATGTCCTTGCCGGTGAACGCCAGCTCGGCCAGGTGCCCCGCGCCGATGATGGCGGGAAGGCGCTGCAGGCTCCCGAGGTCCGCCACGATGGCGATCTTGGCCTCGCGCACCGAGAACACGGCGTCCGCCGAGGCCAGGCGGATGTCACACGCCGCGATGAGGTCGACGCCACCACCGATGCAGTAGCCGTGCACCGCCGCGATGACCGGCTTGGGGCAGCGCGCCACCGCAGTGACGGACTCCTGAAGCTCGAGCACGTTGGCGCGGGCCCCGCGGGCCCGGGCGGCCATGGAGGGGCGTGACGACCCGTCACCCGCCGAGCCACCGCCACCGCTACCGTCACCGCCAGCGCCGCTCAGCATGCCGCCCATAGCCTTCAGGTCGAGGCCGACGGAGAAGTGCGGCCCCTCGGCCGCGATGACGACGGCCCGCACACCCGTGTCAGAGGCCAGCGCGTCCATGGCCCGCGGCAGGTCTCGCCACAGGTCCGTCCCCATGGCGTTGCGCGCCTCGGGCCGGTCCAGCCACAGGGTCGCCACCGCCTCCGCCCCGTCGTGCTCGATGCGCAGCACCGGTGACTCGAAACCGTCGATCTCTCCCATGACCGAAGGCTAATCGGCCTGGTGGGGACGCTCGCATGGGACGCCAGTGCCGTGACCGGCAGCATTGAGGGGCCGAAGTGCGCCACAACTTCAACGACGACGAGGCGTATCGACGAGCTTCAGTTGCCCCTGGACAGGAGGGCACCGATGCGGATGCGCGCTGTCCAGTCCCGGGGGCCTCTGTGAAGGATTAGAGCGAGCGAAACAGCAGACTGCGGCACATAAGTCAGCCTTTCCCATGACCGCTCGACACCGCTCCGCCGTTTCGTTACCTTCTGCCCGCACCGCCACCGTGTGAGAGGGTCACTCAGGGCGACGGCCCGGGCAGTGGTATCGATGTTGCAGCGGGGATCGGTCTCTATCCTGCCCCGGGGCGTGATGGAGGGCGAACGTGGGGCTGGCGGCGGTTGAAGAGTGCAGAGGCGATCGGTCCCTCGCCGCACCGGGACGCAAATCCTTCCTCCGGATCTGGGCGGTGTCGGCCGCCATCTTCTTCGGACTGTGCGCTGCATGGTCCCTGGCCACCCCCATCGGGGCGACGAACGACGAGGGGGCCCAGGTGCTCAGGGCGGTCTCGACCGTCAGGGGCCAGCTGTTGGGACAGCCCCTGACGGCGGCCACCCGCCGCACGCTCGACCAGCATCAGCTTGCCCGATTTGTGGCGTGCACCCATTGGGGCACCAGGTTCCTCGGCGCCGACGAGCGGGTGGCCGCCAAACGATGCGCCGCCCCCTTCACCGTCGTCACCGTGCCGAGGAGCTTCGCCGCCATCCCCGAGGCGGAATTCTGCAACTCGTTCGATCCGGCTCCCGACACCTGCCCCGTCCATCTCGACGGTTCGGACCGTCCCGTTCGAGCGATCACCTACGTGGGGCGTTACCCGCCGCTCTACTATGCGATCGTGGGGCTGCCGTCCCTCGTCTCGCAGAGCGATGCAGCGATCTACGCCATGCGACTGGTAAGTGGTGTCTTGACCGCCTCGCTGGTCGGACTGGCCATTGCCACAGCGGTCACTTGGTCGACGCGCCGCCTGCTTCTCCTGGCCGTCACGGTCGTCGCCACACCCATGCTGCTCGTGTTCGGAGCGGTGGTGAACCCGAGCGGTCTCGAGATGTCAGCCGCGCTGTGCACCTGGACGGGTGCCCTCGCACTGGTCCTGGACCATGCCGAGCGACCACCGCGGGGGTTGGTCGTCGTTTGCACGGCCGCGGCGGCCCTCTTGGCTCTGGCGCGCCCGATCTCGGTGCTTTGGCTTGCCCTGATCGCTCTCTTCGTCGTGATGCTGCGCCCGCGGGCGGTGCGGTCGCTCTGGGCCGACCGCCGAGTTCGCATCGGCGGGACGGTCATCGTCGGCGCGTCCGCGCTCGCCCTTGCCTGGATCGTGTGGGCGCATTCGTGGAGCGTCGTGCCGGTCGGTCGCCCGGTCCCCGGAGGCGCCACGTTGTGGCGCTCGTCGCAGCTCGTGCTCGGGAACATGGAGGGATGGTTCCACCAGTTCGCCGGAGCGTTCGGGTGGGAGTTTGCGAACCCTCCACCGCTGGGGGTCGCGCTGCTCGTGGTCGCCCTCGTCGCCGTCTTGGTGGTCGGCCTCGTGACGGCGGAGCGGTGGCAGCTCGCTGTGCTGGCGCTGCTCGGTACGACGGCGGTGGTGCTCCCGGTCCTGCTCATCGCCTCCCAGGCGGAGAAGAACGGCATCATCTGGCAGACCCGTGACGGATACACGCTGCTCTGCGGCGTCGTCCTGGTCGCCGGGTCGATCGGACGGCTGCACCCTCGGCAGTCCGCCGCCTGGGAGGACGGGCCCCGGACCCGGGCGGTGCGACGGTTCGTCGTGCTCGTGGCCTGTTGCGTCGCCGGCACGCAGTTCGCCGACCTCTACTGGGTAATCCGGCGCTTCCGGGTTGGGCTGTCGGGACCGCTCGACCCCCTGGTCCAGATCAAGGGCGGCTACAGCCCACCCGTGCCGACCGCGCTACTGCTCTTCGGCGGGTTCCTCCTGTGCGTCGCCTACGGCTGGTGGATCATCACGCTCGACGGTCGCAGAGGTCCCGCACCGCTCGCCATCGACGCCTCTGTGCCGGCCTCGGTGTCGGCTGCCGGCCTCGGTGCGGACTCGACGCGGCAGCCGCCGAACGTCCCGGCGATCGCTTCTTCGGCACAGACGACAGCTCGTCAGCGGGATCTTGAACCGCTCGCTTCAACAGCACCCGAAATTCCCCGCGCCATTTGCGCGCCTTTGGTTCAGGATCTGAAAGCTTGCTTTCGGCAGTGTCACCGGCCCTGGGTGTCTCCGCTCGTCTCATGGAATGCAGCCAACAAGGGCGGCCCCTCCACCTGACCAGCGTTCGACCAGGGCGGCAGTGTCGCCAAAATGGACAGATTGCGGGGCCGTCGCAGTGCCTCAAGCGCTACTCGCCGGTTCGAAGTGGAAGTGGGGGAGGCGGAGTTCACGCGCCGTTTCCGCTTCCACGTGTTCGCACCTCCTCACATCACCGTCGAGGGCGCAGGAAGGGTCAAGCTCAACGTGCTCAATCTTCGCCGCGTCGTGCGCTCCGGGTCGGTGCGGGTCAACGTGAGCGTCACGACGTTCTCGTCGAAAGACACCCAAGCCCGGTACCGGGTTTGGGTTGGTTCGCAAGGAACTAGAGTGCATGGGCCGCATTGGCGACCCTGAAAGAGGACGTGATCCCGCACACCTTCACTGCCGAGGCCTCCGCGGGTCTGGCCGGACCGGACTGGCTCCGCCGCCGCCGGGCCGTCGGCTACGAGGCGCTGGCCTCGTTGCCGCTGCCATCGGAGAGCGAGGAGGTGTGGCGCTACACGCCGATCGACGACCTGGACCTCGACGCCTTCGCGCCACCCACCGCCGGCGGGCCGGCCCCGGCGGGCGACCAGCTGCTCGCGGCGCTTACCACGGCGCTGGGCCCCCTGGCCGGCAGCGTCCTCGTCCACAATGGGCGGGCCGGCACCTTCACCACGCCCGGTGCGGCGGGGGCGGGTCTCGCCTTCGGGCGGGCCGCCGAGGTGCCCGGGTCGGCCGGCATGCTCGGCACGGTGCAGGAGGGCGGCGACGCGCTGGTGCGTCTCAACGATGCCTTCGCGCCCGACCCCGTCTTCGTCGACGTGCCCGCGGGCCTGGTGGTGGATGCGCCGGTGCTCATCGTGCACTGGTGCGACGCGGGAGCGTCCGCCTTCCCCCGCACCTGCGTGCGCGCCGGGGAGGGAGCCCACCTGTCCGTGGTCGAGGTCTTCGCCGGGGCCGAAGGCGCCGATCGCACACTGGTGGTGCCGGTCACCGAGCTGGCCGCCGCCGACGGCGCCTCGCTCTCGTACGTCTCCCTGCAGATCCTGGGCCGCGCCGCCTGGTCGATCGCCCGCCTGGCCGCTCGCGGCGGGTCCAACGCCACGCTGCGCACGTTCACCGTCGGCCTCGGCGCCTCCTACGACCGCGTGCGGGCCGACGTCTCGGTGGAGGGGAGGGACGCCCGCAGCGAGATCCTGTCGGCCTATCTCGGCGACGACGCCCAGGTGCACGATGTCCGCACCCTGCAGGACCACGTCGCGCCGCGCACCACCAGCGAGCTCCTGTGCCAGGGCGCGGTGGCCGGCCGGTCGCGCTCGGTCTACAGCGGGCTGATCCGGGTCCACCGGGGGGCGGTGCGCAGCGACGCCCGCCAGACGAACCACAACCTCGTGCTCGACGAGGGGGCGCATGCCGACTCGGTGCCGAATCTCGACATCCTGGAGAACGACGTGCGCTGCTCCCACGCGTCGACGGTGGGGCCGATCGACGAGGACCAGCGCTACTACATCGAGTCGCGCGGGGTGGTGCCCGAGATCGCCGAGGGCCTCATCGTGCGCGGCTTCTTCGACGCCATCATCGACCGGTCTCCCGTCCCCCAGGTCGCCCCTTTCCTTCAGCGCGAGGTGCATGATCGTCTCGACGCGGCCCTGGGCGGCCGGGCTCTGCCCTCCGGTGTCTGAGACCGTGGCGCTCTGCGCGCCCGACGACCTGGCCTCCGGTGAGGCGCGGCGTTTCGACGTGGCGGGCCGACGCATCGCTCTCGTGCGCATCGACGACTCTTTCTACGCCGTCGACGACGAGTGCAGCCACGAGGACTACTCGCTGTCGGAGGGCGAGGTCTGGGCCGAGGAGTGCCAGATCGAGTGCCCCCGCCACGGCAGCACGTTCGACCTGGTGACTGGCGCGCCCTGCTCGCTTCCGGCCACGCAACCCGTCGCCGTGTACGCGGTCGAAGTGCAGGACGGCAAGGTCGCCGTGGTGTTGCCGTGAGTGCCGAGCACGTGTTCGAAGTCCGGGGCCTGCACGCCTCGGCGGGGGGCAAGGAGGTGCTGCACGGCATCGACCTGACCGTGCGCAGCGGCGAGGTGCACGTGATCATGGGCCCCAACGGCTCGGGCAAGAGCACGCTCGCCCACACGCTCATGGGCCGTCCGGGCACCGAAGTCACCGCGGGTTCCATCACCATGGATGGACTGGAGCTCACCGGGCTGCCGGCGTGGCAGCGGGGTCGCGCCGGGCTGTTCCTGGCCCTGCAACACCCGGTCGAGGTCCCCGGGGTGAGCCTGCACTCGCTGCTGGCCGCCGCCGCGGCCAGCGAGGGTGCGGCCCCGGGGGCCCTGGGCGCGGCACCAGCGGCGGCCCTGCAGGAACGCATGCAGGAAGAGGCCAAGGCCGTGGGCCTCGATCCCCGCCTGTTGGGGCGCCCCCTCAACGTCGACCTTTCGGGCGGCGAGCGCAAGCGCACCGAGATGGTGCAGCTCGGCGTGATCCGGCCTGCCATGTGCATTCTCGACGAGGTGGACTCCGGTCTCGACGTCGATGCACTGGGCGAGGTGGCGCGTCGCCTGCAGCACGCCACGACGGATTGGGGCGTGGGCCTCCTCGCCATCACCCACTTCAACCGCTTCCTGGTCCAGCTCGAGGCGGACCTCGTACACGTGCTCGTCGACGGCCGCATCGTTGCCACGGGCGATGCAGCGCTGGCGCTACAGCTCGAGCAGACCGGTTACGCGGGGTACCAGGACAAACGCTGAGCGCCGGCGCCGGGCCCGCGGGATCTCCCCGCGGCGCACCTGCCGCCAAATTCCCAACGGTGCTTGGTACCGTTCTTGTCCATGGCGAACGGTCGCCCCACGGGCGACGGGTCGGATCGCTCCTCCGGAAAGCGGCGGGGCACGCACGCGAACCAAGAGGGGTTGGCCGCGCTCGGGCGACAGATGCGCTCGGGGCCCGAGGGCGCGACCGTGGCCAACGAGTCGGGGCTGAACGCGCTCGGCGCCCGGATCGACTCGGAGCGGGGCCGCCGCGGCGTGCGGCGCAGCGGGAAACCGAGGTGGAGCCGCGCCAAGAAAACCGTGGTCGCGCTCTGCGCGCTTCTCGTGCTGGCGGTGGCCGTCGTCGGCGGCACCTACGGCTACCTCTGGTACCGCTACAACCAGATCAGCAAGGTGCACATCAACGACGAGGTGGCAGCGGATAGCGGGGCGCCCTTCACCATTTTGGTCATCGGCTCGGACACGCGGGTCGGTGAGTCGAGCCAGGCCGCGCAGTCCTTCGGTTCCTCCTCCGTCGTCACCGGCCAGCGCAGCGACGTGGTGCAACTGTGGCGGGTCACACCATCCACCAAACAGATCCAGATCGTGTCCATCCCGCGCGACACGGTCGTCTCCATGCTCCCGCCGGACACGAGCCAATACGGTACCTACAACCGCATCAATTCGTCGTACAACTCCGGCGCCAACCAGTTGGTCAAGACCATTACGGCCAACTTCGGTATCCCCATCAACCATGTCGTGCAGGTCGACTTCTCGGGCTTCCAGGACGCCGTTCAGGCACTGGGCGGCATCTGGCTCAACTTCCCCTACCCGGTCAAGGACTCCTATTCGGGCCTCAACATCCCGACTCCCGGGTGCCAGCTGTTGGGTGGGACACAGGCGCTCGCCGTCGCCCGGGCCCGTCACTACGAGTACTACACCAACGGCTACTGGCACACCGACGGGACGAGTGACTTCGGCCGGATCCAGCGCCAGGACGTGTTCATCAAGTCCCTCATCACCGCGGCCAAGTCGAAGGTGAACCCGCTCACCGTCAACGCCTTCATCGGCTCGATTCACGAGGGCGTCACGATCGACGACAGCTTCGGCTTCAACCAGCTGATCGGGTTGGCCCTGACCTACCGCTCGTTCGACCCGACCAATCTGCAGGGGCAGACCCTCCCCACCGAGGCGGCCAACGGGTTCAGCGACCTCGGCGACGTCCTGGTCGTCCAGCAGCCGGAGGCGCAGCAGATGCTGGTCAACATCTTCGGCTCCGACCTCGTGGCGCCGACGAACCCGCCCCCCGACGCCGCGGGTGAGCCCAACCCGCCACCGACCATCACGCCGACCACGGTGGCGCCGGCCAGCCCGAGCACGCCGTCAGCCGGGTCCGGGAGCGCCACCACGACGCCGACCACGGCTCCGCCGCCGTCGTTCAACCCCACGCCCTGCACCCCCTCATGATCTGAACTGACCTGATCTGAGCCATTCACCATTGGAATCCGCCGGCTTCCTCGTGAACTCTCAACGGATCTGTTTACAGTTCTGGAGAAATAGGCCGGGGTCCTCGCAGCCCGCCTCGCCACGGCGTCAGGCCGCCACAGCGCCAAAGAGCGGCACCGGTCTCGGCCTGGTCAACTCAGAGCTCGACGGGAGGCGTCACCGCGGCTCTACCGGCCCCCCGTCAATAAAGACCTAGGAGGCTTCGGCCGCCAGCTCGTCGAGGCCCTGGGCCAGCGCGTTCCAGCTCAGGGTGGCGCACTTGATGCGCACCGGAAACTTCACGACGCCCTGGAGTGCGGCCAGCTCGCCCAGCTTGTCGAGGTCGATCTCCTCGGGCTCGCCCTCGATCACCTCGGCACCGTTGCCGTCGCTCTCGGGGTCGAGGTGGGCCTCGTGGATCGACATCATCCCCTTGAAGGTCGAGATGAGCCGACGCACCTCGCCGACGGGCTTGCCTTTGACGGCGGCCGACATCAGCGAGGCCGAGGACTGGCTGATGGAGCAGCCCGAGCCACCGATCTTGAGATCGGCCAACGTGCCGTCCTCGACGAGCAGGGACACCACCACCTCGTCGCCGCAGAGCGGGTTGAACCCTTCGACGCGATGGGCGGGCGGGGAGTCCAGTTCCCCGCGGTTCCGGGGCGAGCGGTAGTGGTCGAGAATGATCTCGCGGTACAGCTCTTCGAGGTCGGCCATTAGCCGAACAATCTACCGGCTTCGAGCAATCCCTCGATCAGCACCTCGATGTCGTGCTCGTCGCTGAACAGGGACAACGAGGCGCGGGCGGTGGCCTGGACGCCGAGTCGCCGCATCAGTGGCTTGGCGCAGTGATGGCCGGGTCGCACGCATACGCCGAACTGGTCGAGCACCTGGGCCAGGTCGTGCGCGTGCACGTCCCGATAGGCCAGCGAGAGCACGCCGCCGCGGTCGTCGCCCGCCGGCGGGCCGAACACCTGCACGTCGGAGCCGAGCTTCTCGTCCAGGCGGCCCAGCGCGTGATTGGTCAGCGCCAGCTCGTGGGCCCGGATGCGGTCCATCCCGATGTCGTTCAGGTATGTGATGGCCGCCGTCAGGCCGACCGCCTCGGCGATGGGCGGCGTGCCCGCCTCGAAGCGGGCCGGGGGCGGCGCAGGGCGGAAGCCGTCGAGCTTGACGTCGAGGATCATGCCGCCGCCACCGAGGAAGGGCGGCATGGCTTCGAGCAGCTCGGCGCGGCCCCACAGGACGCCGATGCCGGTCGGGCCCATCATCTTGTGGGCCGAGTACGCGAGGAAGTCGACCCCGAGCGCGCGCACGTCGACCGGCGCGTGCGGGACGAGCTGCGCGCCGTCGGCCACCACGACGGCCCCGGCTTCGTGCGCGGCGTCGGCGATCAGGCGCACGGGGTTGATGGTGCCGAGCACGTTGGACATGCAGGACACGCCGACGATCTTGACGCCGTCGAGCAGGCGGTCGAGCTCGTCGAGCACGAGGCGGCCGCTCCCGTCGACCGGGACGTAACGCAGGTCGAGGCCACCCAGCTCCTCCGAGAGGATCATCCAGGGCACGATGTTGGCGTGGTGCTCCATCTCGGTCAGGAGCACGGCGTCGCCGGCGCGCAGGTTGGCCCGGCCCCAGGACTGGGCCACCAGGTTCAGCGATTCGGTCGTGTTCTTGGTGAACACCACCTCGTGCGCGGGGTCCGGCGCGCCCATGAAGCGGCCCGACACGATGCGGGCCCGCTCGTAGAGCGCGGTGGCCTCCTCGGCGGTGGCGTAGACGCCCCGGTGCACATTGGCGTGCGTCGTCTCGTAGTAGCGGCTCATGGCGTCGATCACGGCGCGGGGCTGCAGCGCGGAGGCGGCGGCGTCGAGATACACGATGGGCCGGCCGTTCACCGTGCGGGACAGGAGCGGGAAGTCCTTGCGCAGGGCCTCGACGTTGAGCGGTGCCGCAGGCCCGGTCGATACCGCGGTGCCGGTCGATGTGATGGCGTCGGGCGTCATCGCCAGCCCTCGTAGCCCTCGGTCTCGACGCGGGAGGCGAGCTCGGCGCCGCCGCTGGCCACGACGCGCCCGTCCATCAGGATGTGCACAACGTCGGGCACCAGCTCCTCGAGCAGGCGCGTGTAGTGGGTGATGGCCAACACGCCGAGCTCGGGACGCGCCTCGCGCACCGCCCGCACGCCGCGCCCGACGACGCGCAGCGCGTCAATGTCGAGCCCCGAGTCCGTCTCGTCGAGGACGGCGACCAGCGGCTCGAGCAGGGCCATCTGCAGGATCTCGTTGCGCTTCTTCTCGCCGCCGCTGAAGCCCTGGTTCAGGTGCCGGCTGGCGAACGAGGTATCCATGCCGAGGCGCTCCATCCACTCGGTCATGAGCACCCGGACCTCCAGGACGGAGACCTCGTCGTTGCCCTTGCGCGCCGCCATGGCCTGGCGCAGGAACTGGGTCACCGACACGCCCTCGATCGACTCGGGGTACTGGAAGGCCAGGAAGAGGCCGGCCTTGGCGCGCACGTCGGTCGCCCAGCCGGTGACGTCCTCGCCGTTGAGGACGATGGAGCCGGCGGTGACCGTGTAGGCCGGGTGCCCCATCAGCGCGCCGGCCAGCGTCGACTTGCCGGCACCGTTGGGGCCCATGAGGGCGTGGACCTCGCCCGCCCCGACCGTGAGGTCGACGCCGCGCAGGATGGGGCCGTCCTCCGCCGAGACGTGGAGATCCCGGATCTCGAGCAGCGGGGGCGTGGCGGTCATAACCTAAAGCTTACCGTTTTGGTCAGGTATTCCGGTACAGGCCGCCGGGACGGCTCCGGCGGACTCCCCGCGGCGGCCCTCACCAACCTCGTTCGACCCATTCGCCCAGGTGGGGAGACTCGTTTCCGACCGTGGTGGCGTCGCCGTGTCCGGGCAGGACCAGCGTGTCGGGGCCGAACTTGGCAAAGATGCGGCGGTCGATCGACTGAATGATGGTGTCGAAGTCGGCGTTCTCGAACGACGTGTTGCCGGGGCCGCCCGGGAACAGGGTGTCGCCGGTGAACAGGAGGTTCGTGCCCTCGACGGCGAAGCAGATGGAGCCCGGGGTGTGGCCCGGGGTGGCCAGCGTCTTGAGGCGCAGATCGCCCACGCTGAGTTGTTCGTCGTCCTCGAGAATGAGGTCGTAGCTGGGCAGCATGCCCGCATCTGCGCTGGTCACGGCCACCGAGATGCCCGCCTCGCGCACGGCGGGCACGGCCTGGATGTGGTCCCAGTGCCCGTGCGTCTCCACCACCTGGTTCACGCCCAGCCGCCGGCAGATCTCCAGCAGCTCCTCGTGCTCGTTGGCGGCGTCGATGAGCATGGCGTCACCGGTGCGGCGGCAACGCAGGATGTAGACGTTGTTGTCCATCGGCCCAACCACAATCTGGTGGACCTCGGCCGCTGTGTCGCTCCAGATCTGCTCAAGCTGTCCCATGGCCCCAGCGTGGCACAGCCGAGTTGTCCGTTGGGCACGGAGCCGGGAGGCGTCTGGTCGCGCCGCCCCTGGGTCTGGTAGACCAAGCGACGCACCGTCGGCCCGGCTGCCGGGGGGCAGAGGCACAAGAGGCAGAGGAGCCCTGGCATGAATTTCGCCTTCAGTGACGAGCAGGAGGAACTGCGCGCTTCGGTGCGCCGGTTCCTGGCCGAGAAGTCGCCCGAGACCGAGGTGCGCCGCCTGATGGACACCACCGACGGGTATGACCCGGCCGTGTGGAGCCAGATGGCGGACCAACTCGGTTTGCAGTCGCTCACCATCCCCGAGGAGTTCGGCGGCTCGGGCTTCACCTATGTGGAGCTGCTCGTCGTACTCGAGGAGATGGGCGCCGCCCTGTTGTGCGCGCCGTTCTTCTCCTCGGTGGCGCTGGCCGCCAACGCGCTGCTCACCTCCGGCGACGACGAGGCCAAGAAGAGCTACCTGCCCGGCATCGCCTCGGGCGAGACGATCGGGACCCTCGCCATCACCGAGGACAACGGGAAGTGGGACTTCAGCGGGATCGAGTGCGCGGCCGCGCCGGAGGGCGACGGCTGGGTCATCGACGGCCACAAGATGTTCGTCATCGACGGGCACGTGGCCAACCTCATCATCGTGGCCGCCCGCACCGGCGCGGGCGTCTCGCTCTTCGCGGTGCAAGGTGATGCAACGGGCCTGACGCGTACCCCGCTGCCGACGATGGACCAGACGCGCAAGCAGGCCCGGCTCGAGTTCGCGGGGGTGCCGGCCACCCTTATCGGCGCCGACGGCGGCGCGGAGCCCGGTCTGTCCAAGACGCTCGACCTCGCCGCGGTGGCGCTGGCGGCCGAGCAGGTCGGTGGCGCCCAGCGCGTGCTCGATGCATCGGTCGAGTACGCCAAGACGCGGATCCAGTTCGGCCGGCCCATCGGCAGCTTCCAGGCCATCAAGCACAAGTGCGCCGACATGCTGCTCGAGGTCGAGTCGGCCAAGTCGGCCGCCTACTACGCCGCCTGGGCCGCAGCCGAAGACTCCGACGAGCTGCCCGTCGTCGCCAGCCTGGCCAAGTCGTACTGCTCGGAGGCCTACTTCCACTCGGCGGCGGAGAACATCCAGATCCACGGTGGCATCGGCTTCACCTGGGAACATCCGGCGCACCTCTACTTCAAGCGGGCCAAGTCCTCGGAACTGCTCCTGGGCGACCCCTCGTACCATCGCGAGCTGCTGGCACAGCGCATCGGCATCTGACATGCCGGGGCCATTCAGGCTCCGGCCCGGGCCGGTGGGGGAACTGGCCACCTACGCCAGTGCCACCGGCCAGGGCGCGCCAGTGCACGGCCACGTCGTGCTCTGCCACGACCTGCCGCGGCCCAAGGGCGCGGCGGCCGACGTCGCCCTCACCTATCCGGCTTTGGCCGACCGCCTCACCCGCGAGTCGGGCTGGCGGGTCATCACGGCATCGCTGCGCGGCGCCGGCGAGTCGGCCGGCGACTTCTCCGCACTGGGCTGGCTGGACGACCTGGCCTTCCTGGCCTCGAGCGAGATCCCCGAGTCGGCCCCTCGCCTGATGGTGGGCTTCGGGTTCGGCGGCGTGCTGGCGCTGCACCTGGCCGCCGGCGACGAGCGGGTGGCCGGGGTGGCCTGTCTCGGCACCCCGGGGGACCTCGGCCCGCTGTCCGCGGATCCCGGGCGTTTGTTGGCCCGGTGCCGCCGGACCGGCGTCGTCACATCGCCCGGGTTCCCGGCATCCGTCGACACCTGGGCCAAGGAGCTCTCCGTCCTGCACCCGATGGAGGACGCCGCGCTGCTCAAGGGCCGGCCGCTGCTGGTGGTGCACGGCTCGGACGACGCCGACGTCCCGCTGGCCGACGCCCGCGCCCTGGCCGACGCGGCCACCGGGCCCGCGGAGCTGCACACCCTCCTCGGCGCCGGCCACTGGCTCCGGGCCGACCCACGGGTCATCGCCATTTTGGTGGGTTGGTTGGAGCGCCGGCACTAGACGGCGCAGAACCCCGCAGGCGATGAGCGGGCTGAGGGTTGCGACCCTTCGATGGGGTGCGGAGCTCGCTCGACCTGGGGCTTCGGGGTCACGGCTGTCGGCGGTCGCTGCCCCTGTTGAGGTGTCCGCCATGTTTCTTCCAAAACTCTAAACACATCCGTTTAGAGTTCTGGGAGGGGGCTCGACCCGGCGGATTCAGGGCCCCCCGGGGGTGTCTGCCGTGTCTCTTCTAAAACTATAAACACTACCGTTTAGAGCTTGAGGGAGGGGCGGTCCATCCGGCGGACTCAGGGGAGGAGCGCACGTGTTGGCGGCACCGGCCCCGCCGTCCCGGGCCATGTCGTGACGAACCCCACGAGGCGATCGCTGCGAACGATCAGGAGGTCAGGCCGGAGCTGGTGTACTGCTCAACGCGCGATCGATCTCGGCGCGCAGCGCCCGCGCCGCGGACCGAGCGTCGGGCGCTTGGGTCAAATAGCGCACGACGACAAAATGACGGACACCTGCACCCGTGAGAGCGCCGATCTTCTCCGGGGTCACGCCGCCTGTCACGAAGACCGGAACGCTGGAGCGTGCGCTGGCCTGAGTGGCGTAGCCCAGCCCTGTCCCCGCACGGCCGGGCTTGGTCGGCGTCGCCTCCACGGGCCCCGCCGAGATGTAGGTGACCTCCTGGGCCGCCGCGCCTTCGAGGTCGGACGGGCCATGGGTCGACAGCCCGACGACGGCGTCGGGGCCGAGGATGCGCCGGGCCAGCGAGACCGGCGCGTCGTCCTGGCCGACGTGGACGCCGTCGGCTCCCACCTCCAGCGCCAGGTCTGGACGATCGTTGAGCACGAAGGGCACGCCCTGGTCGCGGCACACGGCCGCCGCCAGCTTTGCCCGGGCCAGCAGCGGCCTGGCCTCGAGCTCCTTGTCGCGCAGCTGGACCACGTCCACCCCGCCCGCGATGCACTCGCCGAGGAAGGCGGCGAGATCCGGTCGATCCGGCGTGCAGAGGTAGAGGCGGCGCTCCGAGAGGTCGGGCCCTCCGCTCACGCGCCGGCGCCGGCGCCGGCACTGGCCTCGGCACTGGCGCGGGCCTTGGCCTTCATCGCCTTCTTGGTGGCCCTGACCTTGGCCAGGCTTTCGGGGTCGGTGATGTCGGCCACCGACAAGGAGCTCCCGGGCTTGCCGTAGGGGGTGGTGACCTTCTGCCACCCGTCCGGGCGCACCCCGAGCTGCTTGCCGAGCAGCGCGGCGAAAATCTTGGCCTTCTGCTCGCCGAACCCGGGCAGGGCCCGCAGCCGGCCCATCAGCTCGGCGCCGCTGCCCACGCCCTCCCAGATTGCGTCGGCCTTGTTCCCGTAGTCGTCGGCCACGACGCGGCAGACGGCCTGTACCCGGCCGGCCATCGACCCGGGGTAGCGGTGCAGGGCCGGCCGCTCCCGGAACATGGCGGCGAGCTCCTCGGGATCCATGGCGGCGATCGCCGCCGCGTCGAGCGGACCCTTCGTGCCAAGGCGGTGCAGCAGGTCGGCCGGGGAGGAGAAGGCCTTCTCGATCGGCACCTGCTGGTCCAGCACCATCCCGATCAGCAGGGCCAGGGGATCGCGGCTCAGGACCGCGTCCGCCTCGTCGACACCGGTGATGTGGAGCGCGATCCGTGTCATGGAGAAGATCTTGGCACGGCGCCAAGCCCGATCCGGAAGTGACCGCGGGCGCCTGGCGCGGGCAGACTCTCGCCATGCACATCCCGGCCAAGGTCGACTACGGAATCCGGGCCCTCCTCGCACTGGCGGCGGCCGGGACACCGCAGACCGCCGAGTACCTGGCCGGGGAGCAGGGGCTTGCCGCCGCGCTTCCTCGGGGCGATCCTGGCCGACCTCCGCCGGGCCGGCGTGGTGGCCAGCCAGCGGGGTGCCGAAGGCGGCTACCGGCTCGCCCGCCAGCCGGAGGCCATCACCATCGCCGACGTGATCCGTGCCCTGGACGGCCCGCTGGCCGAGGTGCGGGGCTATCGGCCGGAGGCCACCAGCTACGACGGCGCGGCCGAGAACCTGCAGCAGGTCTGGGTCGCCGTCCGGGCCAGCCTCCGCTCGGTGCTCGAGAAGATCACGTTGACCGACGTGATCTCGGGCAGGCTCCCACCGCACGTCCAGAAGCTCGTCACGGACCCGGATGCCTGGGTCGCCCACTGACCGCGAGGGGCTGGCGCCGGTCGCCGTCGCGGCCAGCGACTACCTGTGGTTCGTCGACCTGGCGTTGGGCGGGATGGCCGCCATCGTCGGGGAGCTCGGGGACGACCTGGCCAACCGGCGTCCCCCGTTCCGCGACACCAATTCGGCCTACGCCATCCTGACCCACTGCCTCGGTGTCCTGGAGTACTGGGGCGGGGCCACAGTGGCGGAGCGCCCCGTCCAGCGCGACCGGGCCGCCGAGTTCACGGCGAGCGGCGAGGTGGCCGGGCTGCTGCAGCGCACCGACCTGGCCCGCCGGCGCCTGCGCGAGGACATCGTCGGCCTCGACGCCGCCGACCGGCCGGCCAACGTGCGCGTGGACCCCGAGGACCCCGTGCCCTACACCGGGACCAAGGGCGCGGTGCTGCTCCACGTCCTGGAGGAGCTGTTCCAGCATCTCGGCCAGATGGAGCTCACCCGCGACGCGCTGGTGGCGGAGCAGCGCCGGTGACACCCGAGCGCGCCAGCGTGCCGATCGCCTGCAGCCTCGACGCGGCGGCACTCGGGGAGCGGGCCGAGGAGTGGCGTGCGCTCGTCGCCACCTCGGTCACGGCGGTGGAGGCCGGCGCTTCGACGGTGCGCCTCGCGCTGCGTGACTCCGACGGCGCCCTCACCGCTGCGGCCGCGCTGGCCCAACGCGAGAAGCGGTGCTGTGCCTTCTTCGACGTATCCATCGCGCTCGAAGCAGACCGGCGCACGCTCGTCCTGGCCGTGCCCGACGGCGCCGAGGAGGCGCTCGCCGCGTTCGTCGCCCTGCTCTCCGCCTGACGGCGACTCAGACGATGAAGGGGGCGTCACCGCTGGCGTCGATGCCGAGGTCGGCGATCGCCCCGGCCACGACCGCGGGCGTGATGCGGCCGGCGAGGGCCAGCTGCTGGAGCACCGCCACCACCAGGTTGGCGCTGTCGACCTCGAAGTACGACCGCAGGGCATCGCGGGCGTCGGAGCGGCCGAACCCGTCCGTTCCGAGCGACGCGTAGGGCCGGTCGACGAAGCGCGCCACCTGATCGGGCACGCTGCGCATGTAGTCGGTGATGGCGACGACGGGATCGGGCCCGTTGCCGAGCGCCGTGGTGACCACGGCGGCGCGGGGCTCCGCTTCGGGATGGAGGCGGTTCCAGCGCTCGACCTCGAGGGCGTCGGTGCGCAGGTTCGTCCACGACGTGACGGCCCAGGCATCGGCGGCCACGCCGTAGGACTCGGCCAGGATGCGCTGCGCCTCGGTCGGCGACCTTCCACATGGGCCCGGAGAAACACAGCGACGCCCGCAGGTCGCCCTCGACCGAGGGGCTCGACGGTGGGCGCCGGTGCGAAGCGGTAGAGCCCGTCGATGATCCCCTTCCGGACGGCCTCCCCGTCGGCCCCCTCGGGCAGCGGCGGCATCGGGTACGTCTCGTTGTAGAGCGTGAGGTACCAGAAGCGGTCCCTGGGCTCCGGACCGAGCATTTCGGTGACGGCCGCCTCCATGATCACGGCCACCTCGTAGGCGAACGAGGCGTCGTAGACCAGCGCGGCCGGGTTGGTGGAGGCGAGCAGTGGCGACTGCCCGTCGTCGTGCTGCAGCCCCTCGCCCATCAGGGTGGTCCGCCCGGCCGTGCACCCGGCCAGGATGCCCCGCCCCCGCATGTCGCCGAGGGCCCAGGCGAGATCGCCGACCCGCTGGAAGCCGAACATGGAATAGAAGAGGTAGACGGGGACCATCGGCTGCCCCCAGGTGGCATACGCGGTGGAGAGCGCGATGAAGGTGGCCAGCGCGCCGGCCTCGGTGATGCCCTCCTGGAGCATCTGCCCCGACGAGCTCTCCGCGTAGTTGAGCGGGAGGTCGGCGTCGACCGGGATGTAGTGCTGGCCGTCGGGCGCGTAGATCTTGGCCTCGGCGATCAGCGGCTCGAGCCCGAAGGTGCGGGCCTCGTCGGAGACGATCGGCGCCACCAGCGAGCCCACGGTCGGATCGCGCACCAGGTTGCGCAGCAGGCGGGCGAAGACCATGGTCGTCGACGCCGCCTGCTTTCCCGACCCTGCGGCGAATTCCTCGAACACTTTGGCGTCGGGGCGTAGGGCCGGCGTGGGCCGGACCACCCGGATGGGGAGCGGGCCGTCGAGCACACGCCCGCGGGCGCGGAGGTACTCCATGGCGTCGGAGCCCTCGGCCGGGCGGATGTAGGGCGGGTCGCCCTCGAGGGCTGAGTCAGGGATGTCGTCGGTCAGGTAGAGGCGGTCGCGCAGCGTGCGCACCTGCGCCTTGGTCATCTTCTTGATCTGGTGGGTGGCGTTGCGCGCCTCGATCTCGGGACCGAGCGTCCACCCCTTGATCGTCTTGGCCAGAATGACGGTGGGGGAGCCCTTCTGCTCGGTGGCCAGCTTGTAGGCGGCGTAGAGCTTGCGGTAGTCGTGCCCGCCGCGGGGGAGCGAGACCAGCTCGTCGTCGCTCAGGTCCTCGACCAACTTGCGCAGACGCGGATCGGGGCCGAAGAAGTGCTCGCGGATGTAGGCCCCCGACTCGACGGCCAGCTTCTGGTACTCGCCGTCGACCGTCGTGTTCATGCGGTCGAGCAGCACACCGTCGACGTCCTTGGCCAACAACGCGTCCCAGCGCGAGCCCCAGATCACCTTGATCACGTTCCAGCCGGCGCCGCGGAACACCGCCTCGAGCTCCTGGATGATCTTGCCGTTGCCGCGCACCGGCCCGTCGAGGCGCTGCAGGTTGCAGTTGACGACGAAGATGAGGTTGTCGAGATGCTCGCGGCCCGCCACGCCGAGGGCGCCGATGGACTCGGGCTCGTCCATCTCGCCGTCGCCCACGAAGCACCAGACCCGGCTGGCGCTGGTGTCGACGAGCCGGCGCAGGTTGAGGTAGCGGTTGACGTGGGCCTGGTAGATGGCGGCGATGGGCCCCAGTCCCATCGACACGGTGGGGAACTCCCAGAAGTCGGGCAGCGAGCGCGGGTGGGGGTAGCTGGGCAGGCCGTCACCGCCCACCTCGTGGCGGAAGTTGTCGAGCTCCGTCTCGGTCAGGCGGCCCTCGACGTAGGCCCGGGCATAGATGCCGGGCGACGCATGCCCCTGGAAGAAGACCTGGTCGCCGAAGCCGCCGTCGGCCTTGCCGCGGAAGAAGTGGTTGAAGCCGACCTCGTAGAGCGCGGCCGAGCTGGCGTAGGTCGAGAGGTGCCCGCCGATGCCCTCGGTGCGGGTGTTGGCCCGGACCACCATGGCGGCGGCGTTCCAGCGGATGTAGGCGCGGATGCGGCGCTCCTGGTACTCGTCGCCGGGGAACCACGGCTCGGCGTCGGCCGGGATGCTGTTCACGTAGGGCGTCGAGACGGTGGCCGGGAACTCCACCTGCTTGGTGCGCGCCCGCTCCAGGAGCTTCATGAGGAGGTAGCGCGCCCGGGCCCGGCCCCTGGCGTCGACGATGGCGTCAAAGGAGTCGAGCCATTCCTCCGTCTCCCCCGGATCGGTGTCGGGGACCTGGTGACTGATCCCGTCGAACAGCATTACCCCACGGTACCGGCAGGAGGGGACCACCACGACCGCCGGTCGAGGGTGTTACACATTTGTGATGCCACCACCGAACGGGCCGATCGTCGTCTACACGGACGGTGCCTGCCGGGGCAATCCCGGCCCCGGTGGCTGGGCCTGGGCCGTGCCCGACGGGGCGTACGCCAGCGGGGCCGAGGCCCGCACCACCAACCAGCGCATGGAGATCACGGCGGCGCTGGAAGCCCTGCGGATCCTGACGCGCGACGCGCCGGACGGGGTGGAGGTGGTGAGCGACTCGACCTACGTCGTCAAGTGCTTCACCGACGGGTGGTGGAAGGGCTGGCAACGCCGAAACTGGAAGAACTCGCAGAACAAGCCGGTGGCCAACCGCGACCTGTGGGAGCCGCTGCTGGCGCTCGCGCTGTCCCCGGATGTCGCCGTCAGCTTCCGCTGGGTGAAGGGCCACTCGGGTGACCGCTGGAACGACCGGGTCGACGAACTGGCCACGCAGGCGGCGGATCGGGGGACCGGGACGAGCGGCTGAGCGAGGGCGACCGCCGGACTCGGGCGCGCGGCCCGACCGGTAGGCTGCGGAGGTCACGTGCAGGCTATGGAGAGGACTCTCGCCAGTGCGATCGGGATGTTCCGGGGAGGCCGAGCGCGCCGGACGGACGTCGTGAGCACGCAGGAAGAGGACCGAGTGATGGCAGGCGAGGACGAGTTCGACATCGTCGTGATCGGCGGTGGTCCCGGTGGCTACGCCACTGCGCTCTACGGTGCCGCGGCGGGCCTGTCGGTCGCCATCATCGAACGAGACAAGGTCGGCGGAACCTGCCTGCACCGTGGCTGCATCCCCGCCAAGGAGTTCCTCGAGACGGCCGCCGTGTACCGGACGATCGAGAGCTCCAAGGAGTTCGGGATCGGCGTCTCCGGGGTGTCGCTCGACTTCGCCGTGAGCCAGGACCGCAAGAACGCCGTAGTGGGCAAGCTCTACAAGGGACTGGCCGGCCTGCTCAAGGGCCGCAAGGTGACCACGTTGTCGGGCACGGGCACGCTCAAGGCTGACCACCGCGTCGAAGTAGTCGACGGGGAGGATGCCGGCCGCGTCATTGTCGGCCGGAACGTCGTCCTTGCGGCCGGATCGGTACCGTTCCTTCTGCCCGGCTTCGAGGTCGACGGCCGCCTGATCATGACGTCCGACGAATTCCTCGATCTCAAGGAGCTCCCCGCCTCGGTCGGTCGTCATCGGTGGTGGCGTCGTCGGGTGCGAGTTCGCCTCGCTCCTGGCCGACCTCGGCTCCAAGGTGACGATCCTGGAAGCGCTTGACTCCCTTCTCCCCGGCTGCGACGAGGACATCGTCCGGCTGCTCGTCCGCTCCTTCAAGAAGCGGGGCATCGACATCGTGACGGGCGTGAAGGTCGAGGGCCATACGCCGTCGCAGGACGGGACGACGACCACGGTGAAGGCGGGGGACCAGACGTTCGACGCGGAAGCGGTCGTCGTCTCGGTGGGCCGGCGCCCCCGCACAGAAGAGCTTGGTGGCCGACGGGCTGGGCGTCGAGATGGACCGCCGCGGCTTCGTGGCGACCGACGAATACCAGCGCACCGGTGTCGACGGCGTGTTCGCCGTGGGTGACATCGTGGCCGGCACCCCGCAGCTGGCCCACGTGGGGTTCGCCGAGGCCATCGTCGCCGTGAAGACCATGCTGGGTGAGCCCGTGGTGCCCGTCGACAACGGCAAGGTGCCGTGGGCCATCTACTGCCGACCCGAAGTGGCCTTCTGTGGCATGACCGAAGCGCAGGCCAAGGAGGCGGGCGTCCCTGTCGTGACCAAGAAAGACCCCTTCGGCGGCAACAGCCGAGCGCAGATCATCGGCGATACCGAGGGTGTGGTGAAGATCATCGCCGAGCAGCGGCCCGACGGAACGGCCGGGCGGGTCCTGGGCGTGCACCTCTGCGGCCCCTGGGTGACCGAGCAGCTCGGGGCCGGCTATCTCGCCGTCAACTGGGAGGCCTTCCCCGAGGAGGTGGCGCAGTTCATGCAGCCGCATCCCTCTTTGTCCGAGACGTTCGGTGAGACCATGCTCGCGTTGAGCGGAAGGGGAATGCACGTTGGCTGACGTGATGATGCCGCAGCTCGGCGAGACGGTGACCGAGGGGACGATCACCCGCTGGATGAAGGCGGTCGGCGATGCGGTCGAGCGCGACGAGCCGCTCTTCGAGGTCTCGACCGACAAGGTCGACTCCGAGGTGCCCTCGCCGGCTGCCGGCGTCCTCAGCGAGATCCTCGTCCCCGAGGGCGAGACGGTCGAGGTCGGCGTGAAGCTGGCGGTGATCGGTGACGGCGCGGGGTCCGCCGCGTCGGACGGCGCATCATCGGCGGCGTCCGAGCCAGCGCCACCCGCAGCAGCAGCGCCGGCAACGGCACCCGCCGGCGCGCCGCAGGAAGCGGCACCATCTCCGACCCCTCCAGCAGCGGCCCCACCCCAACCGGCGCCTGCCCAACCGGCGCCCGACCAACCGATGCCGGCCCAACCGGCGCCGGCAGCCGGACAAACTGCGGAGACCAACGGCGATGCCGTCGGGCCACACATGCTCTCGCCGATGGTGCGCAAGCTCCTGACCGAGAACGGCATCAGTGAATCCGAGGTGACGGGCACCGGCTCCGGCGGGCGCATCACCCGCGACGACGCGCTGCGGGTGGTCGACGCGCGCCGGGCCGCGGCCCCGCCGCCGGCGACCAGCCCGCCTCCGGCCGCCGCGGCCCCACCCGCGGCGCCGGTGGTCCAATCTGCACCGGCCTCACCGGCCCCGCCCGCAGCGCGGGCGCCGCAGGCCCCGACGGTCTCCATGGCCTCGTTCCGGGCCGCCGGCGACCAGATCGTGCCCTTCTCCAACATGCGGCGGCGCACGGCCGAGCACATGGTGCGGTCAAAGGCGACCTCGCCCCACGCGTTCATCGCCAACGAGGTGGACTTCGAGAGCGTCGAGCGTGTGCGCAAGGCCTGGGGGGAGCGCTTCAAGGCCGAGGAGGGGTTCGCGCTGACGTACCTCCCGTTCGTCGCCCGGGCGACAGTGGAGGCGTTGCGTGACTTCCCCCTCCTCAACGCGTCGGTCGTCGACGACTCGCTGCTCGTCCATGCCGAGGTGAACCTCGGGATCGCCGTCGACCTCTCCCACGAGGGTCTCATCGTCCCCGTCATCCACCGGGCCGAGGAGGTCACGCTGCGCGGCGTGGCCCGGCGCATTCGCGACCTGGCCGAACGGGCCCGCGGCCGCCAGCTCAACGCGGACGATATCGCTGGCGGAACGTTCTCCATCACGAACGACGGCCCGTTCGGCACCTATTTCACCGTCCCGATCATCAACCAGCCCCAGGTGGCGATACTGGCCACCGACGGCATCGCCCGCCGGCCGGTGGTGGTGACGCAACCCGACGGGTCCGAGTCCATCGCCATCCACTCGACCGGGATCCTCGGCGTCAGCTGGGATCACCGCGCCGTCGACGGGGCCTACGTGTCGCTGTTCCTGGCGAAGGTCTCCGAGCTCCTCGGCAGCCGCGACTGGGCCGCGGAGCTCTAGGACCGCCGGTGCTGCGCGTCCGGTCGCTCGGGACGGTTCCCTACCACGAGGCCTACGCGCTGCAACACGCCCTGGCGACCGAGGCGCCCGACGACTATCTGCTCGTTCTGCAGCACCCGCACACCTACACACTGGGGGCGCACGCCGACGAGCGCCATGTCCTGGTGGACCCGGCCGCGGTCGGCGCCGTGCTCGAGCGCACCGATCGCGGTGGCGACGTCACGTACCACGGACCGGGCCAGCTCGTGGGCTATCCCATCGTCACGGTGCCCGACGACCCTGCCTCGGGTCCGGCGCACGTGCATCGGCTCGAGCAGGTGGTGATTGCAACGCTGGCCGACCTCGGCCTGGCGGGGGCGACCAGCGAGGACGAGTATCCCGGCGTGTGGCTGGACGCCGGCGGCCGCCACGCCCGCAAGGTCGCGGCCATCGGGGTGCGCACCTTGCGGGCCGGCTCGGGGCGCCGTCGCACGCTCCACGGGGTGGCGCTCAACGTCGCCACCGATCTGGGCATGTTCGGCCACATCGTGCCCTGCGGCATCGCCGACCGTGGTGTGACCTCGCTCTTAGCTGAGGGCATCGACGTCACGATGGAGGCCGTCATCGACGCCTTCGTGGCGCGGGCGATCGAGGTCTTTGGCGAACGGGGTGTGGAGCGCCACGACGTGGTGCGCGGCCCGGCCCACGGGAACGGCGGGTCAGCAACGGAGGAGCGCCCGCTCCTGCGCCGCCTGCGCCAGGCCGGGGTCGCACCGGAAGAGGGCCTCGCCATCGGGCACCGCAAGCCGACCTGGGCACGGGTGCCCGTGCAGATCGGCAAGGGCTACCGTCGGCTCGGAGCGACGGTCCACGATCTCGGGCTCGTCACCGTGTGCGAGGAAGCGGGGTGCCCGAACATCTACGAGTGCTGGGCCGACGGCACGGCGACCTTCATGATCAACGGCGAACGCTGCACGCGGGCATGCGGTTTCTGCCAGGTTGACACGCGCCACCCCCTCCCGCTGTCGACCGACGAGCCCGACCGGGTGGCGCAGGCGGTGGAGCGGATTGGGCTCGGCCACGCGGTCGTGACCTGTGTGGCCCGCGACGATCTCCCCGACGGCGGCGCCGGGGCTATGGCGGACACCATCAGGGCTATCCGTTCCCGCACTCCGGGCACGACGGTCGAGACGCTGATTTCTGATTGCCGTGGCGACGCGGCGTCACTCGGCATGATCTTCGAGGCCCGGCCCGACATACTGAACCACAACATCGAGACGGTGGCTCGCCTCCAACGAGCGGTCCGGCCCTCGGCGGGGTACGCACGGAGCCTGGCCGTGCTGGCCCGGGCGGGACAGGCCGGCCTCGTGACCAAGTCGGGCCTGATGGTGGGACTCGGCGAGCACGAGGACGAGGTCATCTCCACCATGGCGGACCTGCGGGGCGTGGGCGTCTCCATCGTCACGATCGGGCAGTACCTGCGGCCGAGCCGGGATCACCTCCCGGTGTCGCGCTACTGGACACCAGAAGAGTTCGACCACCTCCGCGAGGTCGGCGCCTCGCTCGGCCTGGCACACGTGGAGGCGTCGCCCCTGACGCGGTCGAGCTACCACGCCCGCGAAGCCGCCATGGCCGCGGGCAGCGGGGCGTGATCGGAACCTGATACCGCGGCCGCACCATTCGGCCCACGCCATCAACGTTCGATTCGTGTCCATACGAAGTTCATTGTGATACCGCACCGCTGGGATTTGCGTCGCGTCCATCCGCTCCGAGTCAGCGAGGAAGGTGGGCCGGCACGCCCCACCTTCGACCTTCACTCGCGTGTGCTGAGCGAGGGTGGGACAGTCAGGGACAGTCAGGCTTCCGACCAGGTGAACTGGCAGGCAGAGCACCGACCCTGCCATTGAGGGGTTTGCGGTGCGCTGGATCTCTCGAAATGTGTAGCAATCTCCGCACTGCCGCAACGCGGGCACGAGTCGTGCTCAGAGTGGCTATTCATTCCAGTCCTCCGACCAATCCACGATCCATGAACTCAGGCCCACGATCTCCAATGCTGCACGGACGATCCCCCCTGGATTTGTGAGCACCAGCCCGCCCCTTCCGTCGGCCAGGATCCGATTCTTCGCCATGACGAGAGCCGAGATGCCGGTGGAATCCATGAACGTGAGGTCAGACAGATCGACGACGACGGTGGAGCCGGCCACTTCCACCAGCGCGAGAGCCAGGTCATGGGCGGACACGATGTCCAACTCGCCGTGGAGCGCCACGATGTGGACGTCGGGAAGCTCACGCACGGTGAAGCTGAACTCGGGCGACACGGCGATGCCATTTCTGCCGAAGGTTGCAGGTGGCAAATTGCCAGGAGGCCGGTCAGCTCTTTTGCCGATCCTACTCCCACCGGTAACGTCAGCGCGCCACTCAGAATCCGCTGCCAGCCCACAGCCACAGGCTGGGGGCCGCACCCGCCTTCGATTGGAGAGGTGCCATGACTCTCATGGCCCCAAGACCGGTGCCGCGGGACGACCCGATCACTCGACGTCCTCTACTGCTGCGCCAGGGTGTCCCCGATCAGTCGCCGGCTCAACGCGAGAGTCCGGTTCAGCGCGGACAACCTGTAGTTGGGACGCGAGACGGGTTCCCCCCTCGAGCGCGGGTCCCCGGCCGTTGGGCGGCGACCCTCGAGTGACGTCTTTCGCGTGTGTGCGGGCAGACGCTACGGTGCGAGCAACAAGTGGGTACGGAGAGTGTGAGAGATCGGAGACTGGCGATGACCTCGAAGTCTGATTTCACAACTGAGGAGTGGCAGCTGATCCTCGAGGCGCCACCAAGTGCTGGGATGATCGTGGTCACCGCCCAACGAGGGGGTTCGTTCCGCGAGACCATCGCCATGGCGAAGGCCTACACAGAGGCGCGCCAGCAGCACGGCAAGAGCGAACTACTCGATGACATCGTTGGGGCGAAACCTGAACGGGATCACACGCATTACCACTCTCAGGAGGAGCTCAGGCAGCACGGGCTGCAACATCTGCGTGATTCGGCCGCACTGCTGGAGAGCAAGGCCACGCCGGAAGAGGTCGACGAATATCGCCGGTTCATTGTCACCCTCTCCCACAAGGTGGCAGCGGCTCACCGGGAGCAGGGACAAGAGGTGAGCGAGTCCGAGCAGACGGCGATCAACGACATCACGGAAGCCCTGAACGCGACCGCCGGCTGAGAAACTCGCCGAGGGTCTGCATTCGATCCAGGCCGAGACCGGGGCCGTGTGGTTTGCCTTTGCGATGCCGCGGTCGCCTCAGACTTGAGGTCGGTCGACCGCGACCTGAAGCGACGCCGGAATGACGGCGGTGCGGGCGTAGACGAGCGTGGTGAGACGTTCCCTGGAGATGTCGAAGAGCTCCACCTCAATCGGGGCGTCGGATCCCTCTCCGAGCAGCCGGCATCTCGACCGGACTGGTCCGGCGCCCGTCTGTGCCAGGTACCGAAGATCGAGCTCGGTCACGACGGCGGGGATGTCGAATCGGCTCGACGCCATCTCCTCAGCGGCCGCCTCCGCCAGGAGGGCCACCATGGCGCCCTGCAGTGTTCCCGCCGGATTGCGCAGCTCGGGCGTGACCTGCATCTCGAGGGCACCCGCCGTGGGGTCCAGCACGACGATGCCCGCTTCCTCCCGGAGGGGGCGGGTCAGGGTGCTGGAACCGTCGAACATGGTGGTGATGCGCATCCCGGAGGACGGGGGCTTCACGGGATCGGCTTCACGGCGCTGCACCCGGGCGAATCCGATGGCGCCGGTCGCCACGGGCACATCGTCGCCCGTGACGAGATCCACGGTGGCCGTCGCCGATCGACGGCCCCGCCGGAGGATTGTCATTCGGGTGAAGAGTGACGCGGGCGCCGGCACCGCTCGCATCCGTACCGACATGTCGGAGGTCAGCATCCAGGCATCCGGGTCATCGTCGAGGACGATCCCGGCCACGACGTCAATCATGAATGCGATGACGCTCGCCCGCACGGCACCGTGGTGCAGCACCTCCGACCGCGGGTGCAATCCCAGCCGGAGCTCGCCGTCACAGTTCTCCGCCACGACACCAAGTCGTGCCGGAACGGAGACGGTCTCGCTGAAGAAGTCGGTCATCGGTTCGCTGAGAGGGGCATGAACCGGGCACGCTACCGGGGGGCTGCCGCTTGCCACCACTTATGACGCCAGGGAGCCGGGAGGGCCTCCCGCACTCCGGTCGGGAACTGACGGGCGGCTCTCTCCACGGGGTTCCACCAGGGTTTCGTGAGCAGCCCGTCAATTCCGTAGAATCTCAGCAACGCCCCCCGGGACCAGCAGTGCCGGCGGGCCCGCATCGGATCGGACGATCTCATGAGCAGGCACGCTCTCTGAGCCGTGGACCAAAGGACGGCATGAAAATCGCTGTTGTCGGAACTGGAGCGATGGGCTCGGTGTACGCCAGCCTCCTCGGCAAGGCCGGGCACGAGGTGTGGGCCATCGATGTCTGGCAGGAGCACATCGATGCCATCGCCGCCTCCGGCCTGACCGTTTCGGGTGCCAGCGGCAGCTTCGTCGTCGACAACCTCCACGTCGGGCGCTCACCGCAGGACGCCGGGGCCTGCGACGTGTGGTTGATCGCCACGAAAGCGTCGGAGGTCGAGGAGGTGGCAGTGGAGATCGCGCCGCTGCTCGGGCCGGACAATCTGGTCATTGCCTTCCAGAACGGGCTCGGTGCGGGGGAGCGGGTGGCGCGCCACATTCCGCCCGAGCACATCATGATCGGGATCGCTGAAGGCTTTGGCTCGTCGATCCCGGAGCCGGGCCATGTCCACCACGAAGGGATGCGCCTGATCCGGATCGGCGAGCTGCATGGTGGCCTGACCGACCGTGTCCTGCGCATCGAGCAGGCGTGGCACGACGCCGGTTTCAACGTCCAGGCCTTCGCCGACGTGACGCTCATGATCTGGGAGAAGTTCCTTTGTAACGTCACGCTCAGTGCTCCGTGTGCGGTGTTCGACGTCACCGTGGGCGAGCTGATGTCGGATCCGCGGGCCTGGGGGGTCGCTCTTGGCTGCACGGCCGAGGCCTATCGTCTCGGCGCCGCCATGAGCGTCCCGTTCGCCTTCGATGATCCGTTGCGCTACGTCACCGATTTCGCGGCCACGATTCCGAACGCCAGCCCGTCGATGCGCCTCGATCACCTGGCCCGGCGGCCTTCCGAGATCGACGTCATCAACGGGCAGGTTGTCACGCTGAGCAGGGAGCTCGGGCTCGACGCCCCTTACAACGAGACCCTCTGTGCCATTGTGCGCCACCGTGAGTCACTGTTCGCCTGAGTGCTCACAGGTGTGGGTGCACGAGGGCTGTGCCCGCACGGGGATCGAACGGAGGCGACGGAGGGATGCGCACGACGCCGACGAGCCAGAATAGAAGGAGCAGACATGAACGATCAGGCCGGCCCGTCGACCAACGAGCTCGTCGATCTGCTGGTCGGCCGACCGGGGTGGCGTCTCGAACCCAGGTCGACTCCGGGTGCCACCCCGCTGTGGTGCTTCGTGTTCGGTGGCAAGATCGAATTCTCCGTAACGGTCGAGGGCGATTCGATCCACCTCTACGTGATGGACACCGATCGGGAGATGGTCTTCGCGGACGCCAATGGCCTGGCCGCGTGGCTGAGGACGAACCGGGCTGCGGCACTGCAGGACCCCACGGCACGGCCTTCGCGCAAGTCTCGCTTTCGCAAGCTGACCGAGTGGAACTGAGGCGCGGGAGTTCCCGCACACCGAGAGGGCAGCCCGAGCACGGTGCTCGAGGGGTCCGCGTCCGGAGCAGCCCGAACCAGCGTTCCTACTGCTGGGGACCCCGATGAGACCGTGATGTGACCGCCGCCGGTTCCATTCGCGGTTCTCGGATCTAGAACTGCACCAATCTAGGGAAAGGCGTGGGTAGAAAGGCTGGGAGTTCGATGGCTCAGTAGGCTGTCGCAACTCTTGTGCGCTATCAGGGCTAAATGGGTGGTGGTGGAATCTTGTCTGGCGCGATCTCGGACACAGAATTTGACGTAGATCTCCCCGACGGGTCTACATCGGTAACTGACTCCAATGGGGTCAACTTCGCACCTTCGACTCGGCGAACGCGACTCGCATCTTGGGGCGTTCTTGGCCCGGTATTGCCAATCGTCGCATATTTCTGGTTCATCCATCAGTACGCAGTCAATGTCGTCTACCAGGATCAATGGGCCGACATCGGGCTGCTCGGTCACTGGTACCAGGGAACTCTGAACCTGAGCGACCTATGGGCGTCGCACGGCGATCACAGAATGCTTTTTCCAAATCTGATCGTGATTGCTCTCGCTCAGTTCACCCGTTTCAATGTCGTATTCGAGGAATATCTCAGTGGCGTCATGCTGGTGGCGGCGGCGGTCCTCTTCATTTCGATCCATAGGCGGCATGCTCCGTCAACGCCCATGATCTATTACACGCCGGTAACGCTGCTGTTGTTCTCGTTTGTCCAGTACCAAAACACGCTGTGGGGATTCCAGATGGCCTGGTATCTGGTCACGCTGGCGTTGGCACTGACACTTTTCTTTCTTGACCGGCCAGCGCTGACGAGCTGGGTCTTCGTGGGAGCCATTGCCGCGACCGTTGTCGGGAGCTTCTCCTCGCTACAGGGGCTTCTCATCTGGCCGGTCGGACTCTTGGTCCTCTACTTCCGCCGCCGGACCCGTCATTTTCTCCTGATCTGGATCGTGTGCGCGCTGAACTACCGCGACGGTGTACTTCTATCAATTGAATCCCAGCGAATATTCGAATCAGACCTATCTATTCACCCATCCGATCGAAACGGTCAAATTCTTCCTCTTCTTGATCGGCTCCGTTCTCGGCGTCGAACTTTCACACTCACCCTGGCCCATAATCGCGTTCGGAGCGATCATCATGGTGATGGCCATTGTGCTCGTCGTTACGTACCAGCGGGGGAGCGAGCAAGGCAGCGGTCTCGTCGGTGTGGCCCTGATCTGCTATGGAGTTCTCTTTGCTGCGACCGTCACCGAGGGTCGAGCGTGGTTCGGACTGTGGGCTCCATCCCGGTATGCAACCTGCGGTCTTCTGATACTGGTCGGGTGCTATCTGGTCGTACTGGAGCGAGCGCCGGCGCGAAATCGACTTAATTTTCAGCCAGCAGGCGCAGAAGATCGGACCGAGCGGCGAAGCGTCATTGCCCACACCGTCTTGTGGGTCGGCCTGGCTGGGGTGATTTGCATCCAGGTGATCTTTGGCACCGCCCACGCTCTCACCTCCGCGAAATCCTGGTCCCAAAGCCAGAAAGAGGTAGCAGACATCACCGTGAATATTGATAAGGCCTCGAACCCGTTGTTGCACAGTGAAATCGTCAAAGGGAGCACTCACGTGGCTCGTCAGTTGGTGCAGATTGCGAAGGTTTATCGCTTGAGCCTTTTTGCTACGGGTGCTGTCGGCCAATACTCACGAGCCGGTCTTCTGCCTGAACTGACGGCGCTCCGAGTGCGAATCATTGTTCCTCGACGCGGTGCCACACTGAAGGGCACCAGCGTGCTTGATGCAATTGCATCCGACCTCAGCGGTGTAACCGACGTTGATTTTCGCCTGACCGGCGATGGAGTACACGACACCCTGATAGGCGCTGCCCAGTCGACGCCCTACGGCTGGGTCGCCACGTTCAAGACCACCAACTACCCCAATGGCAGTTACAAACTTCGGAGCGTCGCTCACGGTTACGGCGGTGAGACGAGCTCCAGCCCGAACGTCAGGATCACCTTAGAGAATCCTCCTTGACATTGGGACCCTGAGCATTGACCGTGACTGCTGAGAGAGTGCCGACTGGGTGTCCCGGTTCGCTGGTCATGTGGCGAGGCATTGGCGGGATGGGATGCGTCCGAGTGTCAGCGACGCTTCGGCGTGGTTGTCATCGTGGCCGCCCCAAGAGCTCCAAATGGGTCTCGCGCCACCAAGAAGACCGGTGGCGGCGGGCGCCTGGTTCGACTGGAACGAGACCGAGCGCCGGCTGGTCCCGCACTAGTCTCCGCCGCCATGACGGTCGTCCTGATACACGGAGGCGGCACCACCGCCCGCTTCTGGGACCGGGTGACGCCGTACCTGGACACCGAGCCGCTCGCCGTGGACCTGCCGGGCCGCGGCGCGCACCCGGCCGATCTGGCGACGTTGACGGTCGCGGTGGAGGTGGCCTCCGTCGTGGCCGACATCGAGGAGGCCGCGCCCGCCGGGCTGGTCACGCTGGTGGCGCACTCCTCCGGCGGCCTCGTCGTTCCCGGCGTCGTCGCCGCGCTGGGGGGCCGGGTGGGCGCCATCGTCCTCAACGCCGCCCTCGTGCCGGTCGAGGGGGGCTGCGGCATCGACTGCATGCAGGAGCGGCACCGCGACGGCTTGCGCCTGGCCGTTGCGGCCGCGGAGGAGGACGGCCGCACGATCACCCTGCCGGTCCCTCCCGCCGATTTCGATGCCTTGCGCCACGCCTACGGCGGCGACCCGCTGGACGATGCGACCCTGGCCTTCGTGGTCGATCCCGTGCGCTCAGTCGAGGACACCGTCCAGCACTACTTCCAGCCCGTGCACTGGTCGGCCGCCGCGGGCGTCCCGATCACTTACGTGTTGAACGAGCGGGACCGCCCGGTCCGCCGGGGCGACCAGGAGGTCATGGTGCGGCGCCTCCCGGCCCCGGTGGAGGTCATCCGGCTCGACTCGGGCCACCTGCTGCCCGTGACGTCACCCGCTGCCTTCGCGGAGATCGTCACCCGCGTCGCCGCCTGAGGGGGCGCGGCAGTACCACCGTCCAGGTGCCCTCCTCCTGCATGGCGCGCCGGCGCCGGAGCACGAGCGGCGTGACCAATGCGAGTGCCAGCACGGCGCCGACGGTCACGGCTGCACCGATGGCGCCGGCAGAGGGCTCCTTCTTGGCCGCGTGCTGGGTCCGGACCCCCCTCGCCGCGTCGGCGGGGGAGATGGGTCGCGCGTTGCCACCCGACGCGCGGGAGTGCTGCGCCGTGTGCGCGAACACCCCTTCCCTCACCGCGCCGGGGAAGCGGACGAGCAGGTCCTGCACCTGGTCGAGGCCCCCGTGGGCCTGCCGCTCGCGCTCGTAGGTGGAGAGGGACGGGGCCGGCATGGACAGCGCGCCCCTGGCTGCACCGGGGTCCGGCGCGTCTGCCGCGGACAGCTCGGAACCGAGCGGGCCCTGGGACGTGAGCGCGTCGCCCGGACCAAGATCGGCGATGACGACGGTGCCGAGCGATCCGGTGGCGCCGGCCGCCCCGGCACCGGCGGCCCCGGCACCGGCGGCGCCGGCCACCAGCAGAACGACCACCAGGCCGCACCCCGCCACGGCGCCGGCGGCACCGGACCAGGCCCACGCGGGGCCGGCCCGCGCCGTCCTCACGCGACGAAGTACTTGGCCTCTGGGTGGTGGCAGATAATGGCGTCGGTCGTCTGCTCGGGGTTCAGCTGGAACCCCTCGGTGACGGTCACGCCGATGCGGTCTCCGCCCAGGAGCTCCACGACCTTCGCGTTGTCGGTGAGGTCGGGGCAGGCCGGGTAGCCCCAGGAGTAGCGGCCGCCCCGGTACTGCTGACGGAAGAGCCCGGTCAACGTCGGGCCGTCCTCGCCCGCGAACCCGAGCTCCTCGCGCACCCGGCGGTGCCAGTACTCGGCCGTGGCCTCGGCCATCTCGACACTGAGGCCGTGCAGGAAGAGGTACTCCTGGTAGTGGTTCTCGGCGAACAGGCGAGCCGTCTCCTCCGAGGCCCGCGCGCCGATGGTGCAGAGCATGAAGCTGGCGAAGTCCTCCTCGCCCGAGTCGGCCGGGCGGAAGAAGTCCGAGATGCAGAGCCAGGGCTCCTTGCGCTGACGCGGGAAGGTGAAGCGCATCCACTCCGAGGACCGGCTCTCGTCCTTCCAGATGACGAGGTCGTTGCCCTCGGCGTTGGCGGCGAAGTGGCCGTAGGCCACCGACGGCACGAGCAGGTCGGCCTCCTTGGCCTTGCCCAGCTGTTCGCGCAGCGTCGCCTTTACCCGGTCCTTGAACTCGGTGTCGTTCTCACCGTTCTCCGGCCGGAAGCCCCACTGGTTGCGGAACAGCGCTGTGAGGTTGATGTACTCGGCGATCTCGTCGATCGGGATTCCCACGGCGACGCGGGCGCCCACGAAGGGCGGGGTGAACAGCGGGTTGTCCGCCGCCACGTCGGACCGGAGGGGCTGGCCCTCCACCGGGGTGGTCTCCTGGTCGTCGAGCCGGCTGCGTCGCGGGACGTTCTTCTCGGAGATCTCGCGCCCGAACAGAGGGTCTTCCTCGCCGTTGCGCTTCAGCTCGACCAGGCGGTCCATGGTCCGCAGCCCCTCGAACGCGTCGCGCCCGTAGAAGAGCCGCCCGTCGTAGACCTCGCGCAGGTCCCGCTCCACGTAGGTGCGGGTCAACGCGGCCCCGCCGAGGAGGACGGGGATGTCCGCCATGGAGCGGTCGTTCAGCTCGACCAGGTTCTCGCGCATGATGAGCGTCGACTTCACCAGCAACCCGCTCATGCCGATGGCGTCGGCCTTGTGCTCCTCGACCGCGTTGACCATCTCGTTGATGCCGATCTTGATCCCGAGGTTGACCACCTCGTAGCCGTTGTTGGTCAAGATGATGTCGACGAGGTTCTTGCCGATGTCGTGCACGTCGCCCTTGACCGTGGCCAGCACCACGGTTCCCTTGCCGCCCTGGTCCGACTTCTCCATGTGGGGCTCCAAGAAGGCGACCGCGGCCTTCATGGTCTCGGCCGACTGCAGCACGAAAGGCAGTTGCATCTCGCCCGAGGCGAAGCGTTCCCCCACGACCTTCATGCCCTCGAGGAGGATGTCGTTGACGATGGCCAATGCGGCGGTGCCCGATTCGAGCGCCTCGGTCAGGTCGCCCTCCAGCCCATTGCGATTGCCGTCGATGATGCGCTGGGACAGCCGCCGGTCCACCGGCCAGTCGAGGTGCTCGTCCGCCGCTCCCGCGTCGACCTTGACCCCCTCGAAGAGCCCCAGCAGCTCCTGCAGGGGGTCGTAGCCGTCGGCGCGCCGGTCGTAGACGAGGTCGAGGCAGACCTCCTTGACCCGGTCGTCGATGCGGGACAGCGGGAGGATCTTGGAGGCGTGCACGATTGCCGCGTCGAGGCCGGCCTCCACGCACTCGTGCAGGTACACCGAGTTGAGCACCTGGCGGGCGGCGGGATTGAGGCCGAAGGACACGTTGGAGAGGCCGAGGATGGTGGAGACGCCGGGCAGCTCCGCCTTGATCGCCCGGATGCCCTCCAGGGTCTCGATCCCGTCCTGGCGGCTCTCCTCCATGCCGGTGGACAGCGGCAGGGCGAGCGGGTCGAAGAGCAGGTCCTCGGGGGCGAGGCCGTAGCGCTCGACGGCGATGTCGCGGATGTTGCGCGCCGCCCGCAGCTTCCACTCCGCCGTGCGCGCCTGTCCCTCCTCGTCGATGCAGGTGCAGACGACGGCGGCCCCGAACTCGCGGGCGAGCCGCAGGAACGTGTCGAGCCGTGTGCCCGGCTCGTCGCCCTCCTCGAGGTTGACCGAGTTGAGGACCGGGCGGCCGCCGATCCACTCCAGCGCGGCGCGCGCCACCGGGCCCTCGGTCGAGTCCACCATGATCGGGACGCTCGACTGCGTGCAGAGCCGGCTCGCCACGTCGGTCATGTCGGACACGCCGTCGGCCCCGGTGTAGTCGACGCAGACGTCAATGAGGTGCGAGCCCTCCTTGACCTGGTCCCGCGCCATGGCGACGCAGGTGTCCCAGTCGGCGTCGAGCATGGCCTCGCGGAAGGCCCGGGAGCCGTTGGCGTTGGTGCGCTCGCCCACGGCGAGGAACGACGAGTCCTGCAGGAAGGGGACCGAGGTGTAGATGGAGGCGGCCGCCGGCTCGTGCACGGGGTGTCGGACCGCGGGGGCCACGCCCGCGCAGCGCTCGACCACGGCGGCCAGGTGGGCCGGCGTGGTCCCGCAGCACCCGCCGATGGCGGAGACGCCGAACTCGGTCACGAAGCGGTGCAGATGGTCGGCCAGGTTCTCGGGGGTGAGGTCGTAGTGCATGAGGCCGTCGACCACCGACGGGAGGCCCGCATTGGGGACGCAGGCGATGGGGACGCGGCTGGCCCCCGACAGGTGGCGCAGCGCCTCGCTCATCTCGACCGGTCCGGTGGCGCAGTTCAGGCCGACCACGTCGACCTGCATGGAGTCGAGCACCGTCAGGGCGGCGCCGATCTCGGTACCTGGCAGCATGCGACCGGTCAGCTCGATCGTCACTTGCGTCTGCAGCGGGACGTAGCGGTCGAGGACCACCATGGCACGCCGGGCGCCGTTCACCGCGGCCTTGATCGAGAGCAGGTCGAACTGCGTCTCGATGAGCAGGAGATCGACCCCGCCCTCGAGCAGCCCGAGCGCCTGCTCCTCGTAGGCGTCGCGGAACTCTGCGTACGAGATGTGCCCGAGCGTGGGGAATTTGGTGCCCGGTCCCATGGAGCCGGCCACCCAGCGCGGCCGCTCGGGCGTCGAGAACTCGTCGCGGACGGCGCAGGCCAGCTCGGCCGCCCGGCGGGTCAGCTCGCGGGCGCGGTCGGCCAGCCCGTACTCCGCGAGGACGACCGAGGTCGAGCCGAAGGTGTCCGTCTCGACCACGTCGCAGCCGACCTCGTAGAAGGAGCGGTGCACTTGAGCCACGACCTCGGGCCGGGTCTCGACGAGCCACTCGTTGCAGCCCTCGAGCTCGGGGCCGCCGAAATCGTCGGGGCCGAGATCGAGCAGCTGCAGGTTCGTCCCCATGGCGCCGTCGAAGATGACGACCCGCTCGCGCAGGGCCTGGAGGTATGTCGATGCGGACGGGTCGAGCCGACGGAGCAATTCCGGAGAGGGAGCCACGGGTACAGGTTACCGGCGGCCTCCGTGGCCTCCCGAACAGGCCGGTAGCATCCGCCCATGGCGCCACGGATCTACACCAAGAGGGGCGACGACGGCACGACGGGGCTGCTCTTCGGCGGCCGTGTGCCCAAGGACTCCTGGCGGATCGAGCTCAACGGAGTTGTCGACGAAGCCCAGGCCGCCATCGGCGTGGCCCGGGCACAGACGCCGGCGGGGACGGAGGTCAACGACCGTCTGATCGCGCTGGCCCGCGACCTCTACGTGTTGATGGCGGAGGTGGCCACCGCCCCGGAGAACCGCACGAAGCTCCAGGCGGGGTCCAGCCTGGTGACGCCGGACATGGTGCGCGCGCTGGAAGAGGGGATCGACGGCCTGCTCGCCCGCTTCGACATGCCCAGCGACTTCACCGTTCCGGGCGAGAACCGCGTGGCCGCCGCCCTCGATCTGGCCCGCACGATCGTGCGCCGGGCCGAGCGGATCGCCGTGGCCGAACCGACCGAGGGCTCATTGGTGGTGGCGTACCTGAACCGGCTGTCGGACCTCCTGTGGGCGATGGCGCGCTGGCAGGAAGGCCCCGAACACGTCTTGTCCAAAGCCCCCGCGTCCTAGGTCGGAGCGATGCGCGTCAGGCCCACCGGCCCCGGCGGATGCGTTCGGCGGTGGTCGGTCCGCCCCGGTCCAACGACGCGGACCTGTGGTCCCGGCCGTCGGGATGACCGAGGAGCACGGCGCAGAACAGGCGCCAGCCCGGGGCGACCCCGAGCCGGTGGCCCAGCTCGGCTTCCCCCCGGAACGTGCCCAGGATGCAGGCGCCCAGCCCCGCATCGACCGCCCCCAACAGGACGGTCATGACACCGAAGGCCGCATCGCCGATCCAGTAGGGGACGGGCCACGCTGCCTCGCCGACGCCCAGCCCCCCTGCGGCCTTGTCGGGTTCGGCGTAGCGGGAGACGTACGCCTCGGGCGAGGTGTAGGCGAGGAGCACCACGGGCGCCCGCGCCAGGCCGTCGGACCACTCCGTGTACTGGTTGCGCCACAGCTCGTCGGTCGTGGCGTCGAAATAGGTCCCCGTCTGCTCCGGTCCCTCCAGGACCACCCAGGCCGTCCCCTGGGTGTTGCCCGCCGTCGGCGCGCGCAGGGCGGCCAGGAGGATCCGGTCGAGTTCGGCCCGCTCGACCGGGCGGGAGGAGAAACTCCGGACCATGGCGCGGCGTCGGATGGCCTCGTGGAGCTCCACGGACGGGAGTCTTCCACCGGGGTGCGGTGCCGGCCGTCCCATCGGGAATGTTGACCCCGCTGGTAGTGTTTAACAGTTCGAAACCAGCGCCGGGAACGGGCTGGTGCGACCCGGAGGTTCGATTGTGCCCACTCCCCGCGACCTGTTGAACCAGGCCAAGGCGTCCATCCGTGAGGTGGACCAGAACGACGCGCAATCCCTGTTGGAAGGGGGAGGAGTGACGTTCCTCGACGTCCGGGAGCCCGACGAGTACGAGCAGGGCGCCCTCCCCAACGCCGTCCACCTGCCCCGCGGCCACCTCGAGTTCCAGGTCGAGGGCAAGCTGCCCGACAAGGCGGCACCCATCGTCGTCTACTGCGCCGGTGGGGTGCGCTCCGCCTTCGCCGCCAAGACGATGGGCGACCTCGGCTACACCGACGTGCAGTCGATGATCGGCGGGTTCAACAAGTGGAAGGACGACGACCGCCCCTGGGCGGCGCCGCAAACCCTGACGCCGGCCCAGCGCAACCGCTACCAGCGTCACGTCCTGCTCCCCGAAGTGGGCGAAGTGGGCCAGCTGAAGCTGCTCGGATCGAAGGTGCTCCTGCTGGGCGCGGGCGGCCTCGGGTCCCCGGCGGCCCTCTACCTGGCTGCCGCCGGCGTCGGGACCATCGGCATCATCGACATGGACGTCGTCGACGAGTCCAACCTGCAGCGCCAGATCCTGCACAACATGGACCGGGTGGGCGACCGCAAGGTCGACTCGGCCAAGAAGACGCTGACGGCGCTGAACCCCGACGTGAATGTCGTCACCTACGACGTCCGTCTGGGCGCGGACAACATCCTCGACATCATCGACGGCTACGACGCCATCGTCGACGGGACCGACAATTTCCCGACCCGCTACCTCGTCAACGACGCCTCGCTGCTCAAGCGGATACCCGTGATCCACGGCTCCATCTTCCGCTTCGAGGGCCAGGTCACGGTCTTCGACCCCTACAACGGTCCCTGCTACCGCTGCCTGATCCCCGAGCCGCCTCCGGCCGAGCTCGCCCCGTCGTGCTCCGAGGCCGGCGTGCTGGGCGTGCTGCCCGGCATCATCGGCTCCATTCAGGCCGTCGAGGCCATCAAGGTGCTCCTGGGTCTCGGTGATCCGCTGATCGGGCGGCTCCTGTCCTACGACGCGCTGGAGGAGTCGTTCCGGACGTTCAAGGTGCGCCGCGACCCGGCCTGCCCGGCCTGCGGGCCCGACGCCGGCGAGATCGTGATCGCCGAGTACGACGACCTCTGCATGCCGCACGCGCACTGACCCGCAAGCTCGGTCGCCGCGGAAGCCCTGGACGCCGCGGAAGCCCCTGACGCCGCAGCCGGCTGTCGCCTATGTGTGGCTGTCGGTGCCCTATTCCGCCTCAGGGTCTCGGCACAGGGGGCGCAGGCCAGGGAGATGTTTTCTGAAACTATAAGCGAGTTCGTTTACAGTACCGGACGACATCCCTCGGCGGTCCGCCCGCCTCTCTAGAGTGTCCGCACGTCCCCGACCGACCTGCTCACGCGCCCCCGGCCCGGGGCCGATGGAACACCCGGGCCGCCGGCGGGACCGCCAGGGCCGGCCCGCGCCGGGTCAGGCGCAACCGGCGCAACCGGCGCTTCCGGGCCGGTGGGCTCGTCGTGCTGGCCGCCGCCCTCGCGCTGGCCGTGGGCCTCAGCCGCCGAGGCGGGACTCCCCCGGCGGCGGGCCGGAACCACACCGGGGCAGCACATCGGCACAAGGCCCCTCCGCCCCAGGCGGCGAACCCCCGACTCGATCCGGACTGGAAGGGTGACGGGCAGGCGGTCACGTTCGCCTTCGGTGGGGACGTCCACTTCCCGGCCGGGACCACCCTGGGGGACCGCCTCGCCGCGGACTCCTCCGATGCCTTGGGGCCGACGGTGCCCGTCCTCCTCTCGGGCGCCGACCTCTCAATGGTGAACCTCGAGTCCGCCCTGACCGATGGCACCTGCCCCCAACCGCAGGCCAAGCAATTCGTCTTCTCTGCGCCGGCCTCCGCCGTGACCGCGTTCAAGGGCGCCGGGGTGACACTCATAACCGAGGCCAACAACCACGGCGAGGACTGCGGGCCACCCGGCCTGCAGATGGCGCTGTCGACACGGGCCCAGACGGGCTACACCATCCTCGGGATCGGCCAGAACGCGGCGCAGGCGTTCGCGCCGTACACGGCCACCATCCACGGCCAGCACATCGCCATCATCGCGGCCACCCAGGTCATCGACTCGGACCTGCAGACGGCGTGGTCGGCCACCGCGGCACAGCCGGGCCTGGCCTCCGCGTACGACGTCAACGACCTGGTGGCCGCTGTGGAGGCGACGCGCAAGACCGCCGACACGGTGATCGTCTACCTGCACTGGGGCACCGAGCTCGATGCGTGCCCGAATCCCCTACAGGAGCCTCTGGCCCAGGCGCTCGTCCAGGCCGGTGCCGACATCATCGTGGGCACCCACGCTCACGTCCTGCTCGGCGGGGGCTACCTCGGTTCGGCCTATGTCGACTACGGCCTGGGCAACTTCGCTTTCTACGACAACTCGCCCCCGGAGAACGCCAGCGGCTCGCTGGTGATCGCGGCCACCGGTCGGCACATCGACCAGGTGACTTGGCGGCCGGCGGTGATCGTCGACGACCTGCCCCAGCCGCTGTCGGGCGACGCGGCTACCGCCGCGCTCGCCGCCTGGAACCAGGCCCGGTCCTGCACCAATGCGTCCGTGACCCCCGGGACCCCGTTGGCCTCGGTGCAGACGGAGGGCTCGCCCGCCTCGCCGGCGACGGTCCAGACGCTCTCGGGCGACTCGGGCTAGTGGCATCGCGCACCGCCAGTCACGGCGGACAGGCGCAACGAGCAGCTCGACAGGCGAGCAACTAGACAAGGGCCATGGCACCGACGGCGGCTCCGGCCGAGACCTTCCACGTCAACGGCGTCGACCTGGCGTGGTCCGAACGGGGGACCAGCCCCAAAGGGACACCGACGCTGGTCCTCTGTCACGGTTTCACCGGTTCCTCTCTGGACTTCTCGCTCGAGGTCGATGCGCTGGCCGCCGACCGGCGTGTCGTGACCCTCGACCAGCGGGGGCACGGCCATTCGACCAGGACGGGGCAGCTGGAGGGGTACGCCGTCGAGCAGCTCTCGGCGGACCTCACCGCATTCCTCGAGCGGGTCGGCGAGGGGCCGGTCGACCTGCTGGGCCATTCCA
>CAVTPE010000011.1:0-27801 GCA_963736515.1 uncultured Acidimicrobiaceae bacterium
AACGCGTGAGGCTTCTGGAGGCGGCGCCTGCTGCGACCCTCCGGGCCACGGAGGCGGAGGTCACGGCAGTGTGAGCGGAGGAGTGCCCAATCCCCATTTCCGATCCACGACGGGCCCGTCATCGCGGGCTCTGACACCCCCCTTGTGGATGACGGTTCCTTCCTGGCGAACCCCCGTTTGCGCGCAGTCTTCCCCAAGTCATCCACAGCCTGTGCCCGAGCCGTCCCCACCCTCGTGCTTTCGCCTCACGACGCCACGTGCTTTGCTCTGACTGTGCCCGCCGCCGGACGAGTTGACGCGATGCGACCTGCACGGTGCTGAATCTGCCGTCCTCGTCCGAGGGGGTCCTTCCGGGGCAGCTCCTGGAGCGCGCCATCCGGGCCGGCTACATCGATGCCGGGCGATTCAACATCCCCGAGACCAACGTTCAGCCGGCAAGCCTCGACCTGCGCCTCGGCGAACGGGCGCTGCGGATCCGCTGCAGCTTCCTGCCGGGAACCGATTCGGTCGAGCGCAAGCTGAAGGACTACATCCTCGACGAGATCGATCTCCGGGGCGACGGGGCGATGCTCGAGGCGCGGTGTCCCTACCTGATCGAGCTGAAGGAGCGCCTCGATCTTCCGGCGGGGCTACGCGGCAAGGCCAATCCCAAGAGCTCGACCGGTCGTATCGACGTCTTCACCAGGGTCATCACCGATCACAGCGACCGGTTCGACGAGGTGGCCCCCGGTTATCACGGCCCCCTCTACCTGGAGGTCGTGCCACTCTCGTTCGCCATCCGGGTCCGGGAGGACCTGGCGCTCAACCAGTTGCGGCTGTCCATGCGGCCGGCCGTGGCTGAGCGACGACGAGGTCCGACAGACGCATCTCGAAGAGCCGATCCTCTACAAGGCGGGCGCGCCGGTCCCCGTCGACGGCCTCGTCCTTTCGAACGGGCTCTTCCTGGGCCTCGATCTGCGGGGGGACGAGCGGGGACAGGTCGGGCACAGCACCCGTGACAGTGCGCCGTTGCTCGATCTGACCTCGGGCGGCGAGGTCGACCCGATGCCCTTCTGGGACCCCGTCTACCGCGAGGACGGCGACCGCCTGGTCCTGTCCCCGAAGCGCTTCTACCTCCTCATGTCGAACGAGGCCGTCAGCATCCCGCCCAACCTGGCGGCCGAGATGACGGCGTACGACCCGACCAGCGGGGAGCTGCGCACCCATTACGCCGGGTTCTTCGACCCCGGCTTCGGCTTCGACCCGACCGGAGGGTTCCGGGGCTCGCGTGCCGCGCTCGAGGTGCGCGCCCACGACGTGCCCTTCATGGTCGAGAACGGGCAGGCGGTGTGCAAGCTGACGTTCGAGCGCATGCTCGAGGAGCCGACGTCGCTCTACGGGTCGGGAATCGGATCGTCCTATCAACAACAAGAAGAGACGCTCAGCCGGTACTTCCGGCGCTCGTCGCCATAGCGCCTGGGGGCGGCTCGTGCGCCGGTCGACCGTGGGTGACGGAACCGTCGAACGCGAACCAAATCGGGAACCTCGATCCCGGAGGCGACGTAGTCGAGCGATGCGAACGGATCCGGCGACGCATGCGCATCAGAATTGAGACCCAAGCGCATCAGAATTGACCGGTGAACCACACGCCCGTACCGAGCCGAAGGCCCGTTGCACAACGCTCTGACAACTCTCTGACAACGGGTCGCAAACGCAGCAGGGTTCCTACACCTGGCGTGCACCAGAAACCCTGGTTTTCTAAGGAGCAAACAGGGGTTGAGGGGATTTCCCGCCGTTTGCAGCTCCTGGTACTGACACCGGCTCCATCACCATTAGGGTTGTAGGGGACTGAGGGGAAGTTCTGAGTCTCGGAGGCGGAACTCCGGGACTCGTGCGTAAACCTGACGGACGATTGCTGGAGGATGATGGGGGAGTTGGGGCCAGAGCCGATCGGTGCGAACGATGACGCGACCTTGGAAGAGGTCTTCACCTCTCGTACCTTCGGACACCCCCTTCCCGAGGACGCTGCCGGCGCCGTCGTGCCGGGGATGGTCGCCGCATCCAAGCCGTACTTCGTCCGCAACCGCTTCATCGCGTCGGGGGCAATCGCGGCGGCTGCGCTGTCGATCGTCGCGGGGTTGATCGGCTCCGGTCAATTGGCGCCGCCGGTGATCTCCGCCCGTTCGGCCGGCTCCCGCGTTCCTCCTTTGGGCACGACCACGACCACTGCCGGTCCCACCGCCCCGGCACTCGCGGCTCCAGCGGGAGCGGCCGGCACCGGTACCTCCGGAGCCGCCGGCAATCAAGGCGTGTCGTCGCCGTCGGGCGGAGGGACACTGGTCCCGTCCGGGGTGACGGTCGCCGCCCGTAGTTCGTCACCACCGAGCGGAGGCTCCACGCCGACCGCCACCCTCACCGTGGCCCAGACGGGCTCCCCCGCGCCGGCCGCGACCGGGACCGGCACCTCCGCGCCGACCGTGTCCGGGACGGGTTCGCCGCCCTCGACAACGAGCACGACGACGACCCTTCCGCCCACGTCAGCGACCGGTGGTGCCGCACCCGTGGGCGGCAGTGGCAGTGGCACCGGGACCGGCAGTGGCAGTGGCACCGGGACCGGCAGCGGGAGCGGCACTGGCAGTGGCAGCGGGAGCGGGAGTGGCGGTTCGACTCCCGTTCCGTGGCCCTTCCCACTTCCGGTCCCAGTGTCTCTCCCGCCGATCCCCCTGCCCGTGCCGCTGCCGCCGATCACACTGCCGGTGCCCCTCCCGGTCCCGTTGTCGGCGCCACTCCCGCCGACGCCCCTCCCGGTCCCGGTGCCGTCGCCCCTCCCGCCGTCCTTGCCGGTCCCGGTGTCAGTGAAGCCGGAGCCGGGAACGGGAGTGGTCGGAGCTCCGGCCGACACGACAGACACGACAAACACGGCCACGGGGGCAGTGGCGGCGGCACCCTGTCCGGGTGGTTGACGCACCTCGCTGACGAGTGCCCCCGGCCGATTGGCGGCGGCACTGATCGAGAGACGGCGGGACGAGGTCTTTGATCCCAGGGCACCGGCTGGTAAGCATGCAGATGTCGGCACTGTCGCGTCCCGGCACGAGCGAGGGCAGCCATGAACTACACGAATCTTGGAACGTCCGGACTGCGGGTCTCGAGGATCTGCCTCGGCATGATGGGCTTCGGTAACGGCAGTGACCGACCGTGGGTCATCGACGAGGGTGCGGCCGAGCCCATCGTGCGGGCCGCGGTCGAGGGTGGCGTCACCTTCTTCGACACGGCCGACGCCTACTCCGGCGGGGCCAGCGAGATGGCGACGGGGAGGCTGGTCCCGAAGTTCCTGACCCGGGACGAGGCGATCGTCGCCACCAAGGTGTTCATGCCCGTCGGCCCGGGCGAGAACGGCGGAGGCCTGGGCCGCAAGCACATCCTCTCGGGCATCGACACGTCGCTCAAGCATCTCAAGATGGACTACGTGGACCTGTACCAGATCCACCGTTGGGATCCCCGGACGCCCATCGAGGAGACGATGGAAGCGCTCCATGACGTCGTGCGGGCCGGCAAAGCGCGCTACATCGGGGCCAGCAGCATGTTCTCCTGGCAGTTCGCCAAGGCGCAGTACACGGCGGAGGCGCACGGTTGGACGAAGTTCGTCTCCATGCAGAACCACTACAACCTCATCTACCGCGAGGAAGAGCGCGAGATGATCCCTCTCTGCCTCGACCAGGGCGTCGGGTGCATCCCGTGGAGCCCATTGGCGCGCGGGATGCTGGCGGGAAACCGCACCCGGGACGGCGGCCGGCACACCACCCGTTCCAGCACGGACGCGTTCACCGACTACCTCTACGACCAGCCGACCGACTTCGACGTCGTCGATGCCGTGGGCGAGGTGGCGGCGGCGCGCGAGGTGCCGCCGGCACAGGTCGCGTTGGCCTGGCTGCTGGCGAAGCCGGGTGTGAGCGCGCCCATCGTGGGATCGACCAGGAAGAGGCACCTCAAGGACGCGCTCGGCGCCGAGGCGCTGAGCCTGTCCGAGGACGAGATCGCCGCACTCGAGAAGCCCTACGTACCCCACCCTGTCCTCGGGCACTTCTAGAGATCTGATCGGAGTGGTCCCCCCGGGGCTAGGGTCGCCCCGGGGTGAAGCGAAGCAGCCGAGATCGGGGGTCGCATGCGGGTCGCACTCACGGTGGCCGATTTCCTCGACCGCGCCGCGCTGGTCTACGGGCATCGGGTGGCGGTCGTCGACGAGCCTTCTGTGCCGGGCTCCTACGGGACACTCACCTATGGTGAGCTCGAGCGCCGGGCGCGGGGCATGGCTCTCTCGTTGGACGACCTCGGGGTCGACCACGGTGAGCGGGTCGCCATCGTCAGCCCGAACTCCGGGCGGTTCCTGACGGCCTACTTCGGGGTGAGCGGCTATGGCCGCGCCCTGGTGCCGATCAACTTCCGGCTGACCTCCGACGAGATCGCCTACATCGTCGAGCACTCCGGGGCGTCAGTCCTCCTGTACGACCCGGACCTCACCGCCGAGGTGAGCTCCATCAAGGTCGCCCACCGGTTCTGTCTGGACGGCGTCGACGACGCTGCCCTGTTCGCACCGGCAGAGGCCGACGCCGTCCCGAGGGCCTGGGTGCCCGAGGAGGACGCAACCTGCTCGGTGAACTACACGTCGGGGACCACGGCGCGGCCGAAGGGCGTGCAGCTGACGCAGCGCAACTGCTGGCTCAACGCGGCCACCTTCGGGTGGCACACCGGAGTCAACGACCACGACGTGCTCCTGCACACGCTGCCGATGTTCCACTGCAACGGTTGGGGGATGCCGTACGCGGTGACCGGCATGGGCGGCATGCACGTCGTGCTCCGCAAGGTCGACGGCGAGGACATCCTGTCGCGGATCGAACGACACGGGGTCACATTGCTGTGCGGTGCCCCCGCCGTCGTCGCCGCCATCCTGGGCGCGGCGGAGGCCCGCGCCGCCGAGGGCCGCGCCGTGCCGGGACGCGGCACCGTGCGTCTCGTCGTGGCCGGCGCGCCGCCCCCGTCGAAGACGATCGAGCGGGTCGAATCCGAACTCGGATGGGAGTTCATTCAGATCTACGGTCTCACCGAGACGGCGCCCCTCCTCACCATCAACCGCTCTCCCGCGGAGTGGGACGACCTCGACGCCGCGGCGCGCTCGCAGCTGCTCAGCCACGCCGGTGCCCCCGCGTTGGGGGTGCAGATCGCAATCGACGAGGAGGGCGAGGTACTGGCCCGCTCGAATCACGTGTTCGCCGGCTACTGGGAGCAACCCGTCGAGACGGCGGCCGCGCTCCAGGGCGGGTGGTTCCACACGGGCGACGGCGGGCATCTCGACGGGGCGCATGTGGTGATCTCGGACCGCAAGAAGGACGTGATCATCACGGGAGGCGAGAACGTGTCGTCCATCGAGGTCGAGGACTGCCTCTACCAGCACCCGGCGGTGGCCGAGGTGGCGGTGATCGGCGTTCCCGACGAGAAGTGGGGGGAGACGATCAAGGCCCTGGTGGTCGTGCGCGACGGGTCCACGGTCACCGAACCCGAGCTGATCGCGCATTGCCGCGAGCGGCTCGCGCACTTCAAGGCGCCCACCAGCGTGGAGCTCCGCCCCGCGCTCGACCGCACCGCGACCGGGAAGTTGCAGAAGTACAAGTTGCGCCGGCCCTACTGGGAGGGCCGGGAGAAGCTGGTCAATTAAAAGAGGGTCACCGGGTAAAGAGGGTCACCGGGCGACGTCACCGTCCGCCGCGCTCCTCCATGACGAGGTGACCCCGGCGGTCGAACACGGCGGCGACCTCCCCGGCGATCAGTCGGCGCAGTGGGTCCCCCACGATGGAGCGCCGCCATCCGTCGTCGAGCCGGCTCGGCTCGCCGCAGAGCAGTTGGGCGATGTCGGCCCGGGTCGCCAGCAGGCCCTGGTCGAAGTCGAGGTCGTCCGCGATCTGGCGCACGACGCCCGAGCACACGGCGACCGCGGCCGGAGGGGCCGGCGCGTCCCTCCCCTCGGAGGGCATGCGGATCTGGTCCGGTGGCAGGGCGAGGCCGCGCTCGACGGCCCGCAGGATCTCGGCCGCCCGGCCCTGCGCCAGATGGCGCCCGTCGACGCCGCGGGCGGCGCGGAGCTCGTCGCCGTTGCGAGGCGGCCGCTGGCTGATCGCCATCAGCCCGAGGTCCGACAGGACCATGCGGCGGGGCCGGTTGGTCTCGGCGGCCGTGCGCTCGCGCCACGCCGCCACCTCCTGCGCGACGCCGCGGGAGCGCCGTGACATGCCCCGGATGTCACCCAGCTTCCACCAGGCCTCCTCGGGGACACGGGCCGGGGTGCGGTCGCCCAGCACCTGATCGCATTCGCTGAGGGCCCACTCCAGCCGTCCGAGCGCGCGCAGGCGGCCCGTGAGCACGTTCCGCAGCTCGAGCAGGTGGGCCACGTCGTTGAGGGCGTAGGAGATCTGGCGCTCTGAGATCGGCCGGACCAGCCAGTCCGAGAGCCGGTCGGCCTTGGGCAGGGAAACGCCCAGCATCTGGTCCACGAGGCGTGACAGCGACGGTGTGGAGAGGCCGAGGAATCCGGCGACGATCTGCGTGTCGAACACGGTGGCCGGGATGGCCCCGCAGGCCGCCATGAGCACGTCGAGATCCTGCGACGCCGCGTGCGCCACGAGGACGCCGGGCCCGCCGAACAGCGCCGCGAGCGGCGCCGGGTCGACGGCGAGCGGGTCGATGAGCGCCGTCTTGTCGGCCCAGGCGATCTGGATCAGCGCCAGATCGGGCACGTACGTGCGCTCGGTGTGGAACTCGGTGTCGAGACCGTAGGCGTCCTGCTCTGCCACCTCGGCCACGAGGGCATCGAGGCCCTTGGTGTCGACCACGATGGTCGCCGGTACGGTCACCGTCGAGTGGCCCCGGCGGAGGACCCAGGGTCAGGTGGGCTCGTCTTCACGGCTGGAGAGGATGGCTCGATTGTCCCGGCTCGTTGTGCGTCGATCGTCCCGGGCCGGCTCGCCCGGTGGCGGAGAGGGCAACCGCGGTCGGTCGAGGGGGCCGGGCGGCTCTCGGCCGAGGTTAGCCCAGACGCGAGGCCCATCGACCCGGAGCCGGCCCTTCGCCCCTGGTCACGGCGGATTCGGTGGACCAGCTGCCGGGGCCAGGGGGCTCAGTTCTTCGGATTGAACGCTCGGCGCTCGGCGAGCACGGCGGCGTAGACGGCCGCCTCGGTGCGGCGGCGCATGCCGAGCTTCGAGAGGAGACTCGAGACGTAGTTCTTGACCGTCGCCTCGGCCAGGAAGAGCTGCGCGGCGATCTGGCGGTTCGACTGCCCCCGGGCGATGAGCTCGAGGACCCTGCGTTCCTGCGGCGTCAGGACGGTGAGGCGTGACTCGGCTTCCTGATCCTTTCGCAGGCGGTCGAACAGCTCCTGGGTCAGCACCGGATCGAGGAGGGACGTGCCCTGGCTCACCCGCCGGATGTCACCCAGGAGGTCACCCCCGCCCACCTCCTTGAGCACGTAGCCCGAGGCCCCGGCCATGATGGAGGAGAACAGGGCCTCGTCGTCCGAGTACGAGGTGAGCATCAGGCATCTGACCTGTGGTGCGGTGGACTGGACCTCCCGGCAGACCTCGATCCCGTTGCCGTCGGGCAGGCGCACGTCGAGGATGGCCACGTCCGGCACCAGCGCGCGGATCAGTCCCAGCCCCTGCTCGGCCGTCCCGGCCTCGCCGACGACCTCCATGTCGTCTTCGGCCTCGAGCAGGGTGCGCAGGCCCGTCCGCACGAGCTCATGATCATCGAGGAGGAACACCCGAATCGTCATTTCCGCCATAGTGCCACGCCCCTGGCGGCGTCCTGCCCTCGGGCCGCGCCGCGCCGCGTCCCCTGCCCCACCTGCCCGACGGACGATTTGGTGCCCCTCTATCCTGACGTCTCGTGCAGCCCTTCGACCGGATCGACGATCCCGCCAAGCTGCGCCGACTGGTGCAGGCGATCCTCATCCTCGACGCAGAGCTCAACCTGCCGGTGGTGCTCCGGCGGATCAGCGAGGAGGCCCGCGACCTGGTGGACGCCCAGTACGGGGCGCTGGGCGTCCTGACCGAGGACGGACGGGCTCTGGACCAATTCCTGACCATCGGCCTGAGCCATGAGGAGGAGCGGGCCATCGGCGCCGTCCCCACGGGACGTGGCGTCCTCGGCACGCTCATGGCGGAGGACAAGCCTCTCCGCCTGGCCGACATCGCCTCCAGCCCGGAGAGCTTCGGATTCCCGGCCCACCACCCGGCCATGACGTCCTTCCTCGGTGTCCCCGTCCGGGTGCACGGTGAGGCCTACGGGATCCTCTACCTGACCAACAAGAAGACCGCACCGGAGTTCTCCGAGGACGACGAGGAGCTGGTCCTTGCCCTGGCCATGGCCGCGGGCATCGCCATCGAGAACGCGCGCCTCCACGGCCTGGCGCGCGACCGGGCGCTCACCGAGGACCGGGACCGGATCGCCCGCGACCTCCACGACTCGGTGATCCAGCGCCTCTTCGCCATCGGGTTGTCGCTACAGGGGACGGCCCGCCTGGTCGAGCGGCCGGAGGCCGTCGCGCGGATCGGGGAGGCGATCGACAAGCTCGACGAGACCATCCGCCAGTTGCGCAAGGCGATCTTCGACATCGAGCTCACGATCAAGAAAGAGGGGCTGCATCCGAAGGTCCTCGACCTGGTCCACGAGCTGCGTCCGGTGCTCGGCATCCTCCCGCAGGTCTCCTTCAGCGGCCCGGTCGACTCGGTCGTCAGCGACTCGCTGGCGCAAGAGGTGCTCGCCGTCCTCCGCGAGGCCCTGACGAACGTCGGCAGGCACGCTCGTGCCTCCCAGGTCGTCATCACGATCACCGCCGGCGACGAACTGCGCCTCGTGGTCGCCGACGACGGGGAGGGCATCGGCGGCGCGTCTGCGGCGGGTCTCGGACTCAAGAACCTCCGCCACCGGGCCGAGCGACTCGGCGGAGCGGTGGAGCTGGGCACCTCCCGCGAGGGGGGCACCCGGCTGACCTGGCACGTGCCCCTGGAGGTCGGCGCCTGACGCACGCCGGCCTGAGCGCTGCGTGAAGGGGTCATGTCCCGCTGCGCCCGGTCGACCGACCCGGGTGCGTCGCAGTGCGCAGAGTCACTGACGCGGCCATAGCATCCCTGACGTAGCCCGGCGCCTTCCACCCTCGGCACCTCAGCCGTCTGCGGGAGTGGCGGACCGAGTTGCCGGGAAGGGGATCGAAGATGAGCACGACAGTGGTGAGCGCACCGATTCCGAAGCGAGGGCTGGCGAACGCCCTGGGGAAGCGGCAGCTCCACCGGTACCCCGACACGTGGCCGCGGCTCGGGTACCTGGCCATCGTCGTGCTCACGACGATCATGCTGTATTACCTCTACTACGTGGAGGGTGCGGTCACGCCGCTGCTGCTGCCCTACTACCACATGTCCTTCCAGTTCTTCTTGTACCTCTTGGTCGTCTCCAACGCGATCGGTGCCTTCAGCGCGTTCATCGGGGGGCTGTCGGACAAGATCGGGCGGGCCAATCTCACCATCTACGGGACCCTTGTCGTGGCGCTCGTCCAGCTGCTGGCCATCCCCCACATCCACGACAAGTGGGGGTTCGCCGCGGCCTACTGCGTGATCGGTTTCGTCGAAGGGGTCATTCTCGTCTCGACCCCCGCGCTGATGCGCGACTTTTCGCCGCAGATGGGTCGTGGCGTGGCGATGGGATTCTGGGCGCTCGGCCCCACCATGGGCGCGCTGTGCGCCAGCCTGGTGGCCACCCACACGCTGGACCACCTCCAGCCGTGGCAGGACCAGTTCATCATCTCGGGGCTGATCTGCCTGGGTGTGGTCATCGTCGCGTTCTTCTTCCTGCGCGAGCTCTCGCCGCAGTTGCGCGACCAGCTCATGGTCAGCGAACGCGAGCGCGCGCTCATCGAGGCGCGGGCCAAGGGCATCGACGTGGAGGCGGCCACTGCGCACCCGATCCGCTCCATGATGAAGCTGGACCTGATCTCCTCGTCGATTGCGATCTCGGTCGCCCTCCTCTTCTACTTCGCCTCGGTCAGTGTGCTCACCATCTACTGGGTCGTCATCTTCAACCGCTCGACGCCCCAGGCGAACGGGATCAACGTCTGGCTCGCCGCCTTCCTCTCCGGGGGGCTGGTCGTGGCCGGCTTCCTCTCGGACCTGGCGCGGGTCCGCAAGCCGTTCATGCTCTTCGGGGCGATCTGCGGCATGGTGATGTTGGGCCTCCTCATCGTCCAGACCGGCCGCCCCCATACCGGCTACTACGCCAACGTCCTGGTCATCGTCCTGCTGGCGGTCTCCATCTCCATCGCCTACGCACCGTGGATGGCGAACTACACCGAGCAGGTCGAGTCCCACAACCCCGCCCTCACCGCCTCGGGGCTCGCGGTGTGGGGATGGATCCTCCGCATCACCGTCGCGCTGTCCTTCCTGGTCCTGCCCTACGTGATCACGACCTCCACCGTGCTGGTGGACAACCAGAATGCGGGCACCACCCTGCAAGCGGTCCAGGCCGCGCAGCCCTACGCACCGAACACGTCCGCGCTGAAGTGCAATACGACACCGGCGCCGGCGGACGTCATCGAGAACCTGAAGACGACTCCCACGGTGCGGCCCGAACTCAACACCCTCGCCACGATTCTGCAGGTCTGCAACAGCACCCACAGCCTGGCGGCGGCCTTGACGGCCGCCGGGGGACTCACGAATCCACACGTGCTGGGCCTGAACGCCTTCAACCCGCTCGCCCTGGACATCCAGAACGGCAAGCCGGTGACCCAGACCCAGATCGCCGGGGTGGCCAAGTACTCGCCGAACCTGGCCGGCCTTCTCGTCGCCGAGCAAAAGCTGGTGCCGGCGCAGAAGACCGCGCCGGGCGAGTGGCAGCGGTGGTGGGGCGTGTGCCTCGCCGGCCAGTTCGTGTTCGCGGTGCTCGTCTTCTTCATGCGGGGCCGCTGGAGCCCGCGGGCGGCCCGCCGCGACCTGGCTGCGCACAATCAGATCGTCACCGATGAGCTGGCCAAGCTGGCCCGGGAGCCGGCCCCGGTGGGGTAGCGCCCGGGTTCGGGTGCCGTGTGCGTCCATCCCCCGCACGGCAGTGCCGGGCCCCAGCCCGTAGGGTTGCCCATCGGCGCTCTGCGGGGAGGGACAACAGATGGCTCTTGCACTTGAAGGCCTGCGTGTGATCGATGCGGACACGCACCTGACCGAAGCCCACGATCTGTGGACCAAGCGCGCCCCCGCCAAGTACGCGGACCGGGTGCCGCACGTGGTCGAGATCGACGGGAGGCCCATGTGGTATGTGGACGGCGCCGAGCTCGGCTTCGCGGGCGGGGGCGGCGTGATCGACCGCCAGGGCGGCAAGGGGCGGGCGGCCGAGGCGCTCTTCGAGTGGACACAGGACGAGATCCACCTCGGGGCCTTCGACATTCCCGCCCGCATCGACGTCATGGACGATTCGGGGATCCACGCACAGGTCTGCTTCCCCAATTCCATCGGTCTCGGCGGCCAGGGCATCTCGGACATCGTGAAGGACCCCGTGCTCCGCCTGCTCTGCGTGCAGATCTACAACGACGCCATGGCGGAGGTGCAGGCGGACTCCGGCCGGCGCCTGCTCCCCATGCCGGTGCTGCCGGCGTGGGACGTCGGCGAGGCGGTGGCCGAGGCCAAGCGGGTCGCCTCGCTCGACCTGCGTGGCGTCAACATCACGTCGGACCCCAACGACGTCGGCGGGCCGGACCTCGCCAGCCGGGCCTGGGACCCTCTGTGGGAGGCCTGCTCCGAGCTGCGGCTGCCCGTGCACTTCCACATCGGCGCCAGCCTCACCACCATGACCTACTTCGGCACCTATCCCTGGGAATCGCAGGACGAGGACACCAAGCTGGCCATCGGTGGGACGCTGCTCTTCATCGGCAACGCGCGGGTCGTGACGAACATCATCCTGAGCGGCATGCTCGACCGGCACCCACAACTGAAGATGGTCTCGGTGGAGAGCGGTGTGGGGTGGATCCCGTTCATCCTCGAGGCGCTCGACTACGAGATGTCCGAGAATGCGCCCAAGCAGCTGGAGGGGATGGCGATGCTCCCCTCGGAGTACTTCAAGCGGAACCTCTACGCCACGTTCTGGTTCGAGAAGAACAACCTGCCGGCGCTCGTCGACGCCGTCGGCGCGGACAGCATCCTCTTCGAAACCGACTTCCCGCACCCGACCTGCCTCTACCCCAAGCCGCTCGACACGGTCGCCGAGAAGATGTCGACCTTGAGCCCCGAGGTGCAGCGCAAGATCCTCGGCGAGAACGCCGCGAAGCTCTATCGGCTCTAGGCTGAGTTCCGCGAAGCCTCCGTGGCCGGCGGGCCCTTCGAGCAAGGAGAGTGCGCCGACCAACAGGTTGGAACCGGCACTCCCATGCGACTCCTCCTCGTTTCAGACCTTCACTATTCGCTGCCGCAGCTCGATTGGGTCGTGGGAGCCAGCCCCTCCTTCGACGTCGTCGCCCTGGCCGGCGACAGCCTCAACATCAATTCCCCGGTACCCCTTGACGCGCAGAGCGTCGTCGTGCAGCGCTACCTGACGCTGATCGCCTCGGCCGCACAGCTCGTCGTGAGTTCGGGCAACCACGACCTCACCGGCCCCGACGCGCAGGGGGAGCAGTCAGCCCTCTGGCTGCGTGAAAGGCAGGGCGTCGGCATGAAGACCGATGGGGATTCGGCCTTGTTCGACGACACCCTCATCACCATCTGCCCGTGGTGGGATGGACCACTGGGCCGCGCTGAGGTCGTCGCCCAGCTCGATGCCGATGCGGCTCGTCGTCCGGCCACGTGGGTCTGGCTGTATCACTGGCCACCGATCGGCTCGCCAACGTGCTGGACCGGACGCCGCGACTACGGCGACCCCGACGTACGCGGGTGGATCGAGGAGTTCCAGCCGGACGTCGTCCTGACGGGACACGTCCATGAATCACCGTTCAAGAGTGACGGATCGTGGATGGACCGCATCGGGAACACATGGGTCTTCAACGCCGGGCACCAGATAGGCAAAGTCCCGGCGTTCATCGAGCTCGATCTGACGGCGCAACGCGCCAGGTGGGTCTCCATCATGGGCTCCGAGTCGCTCGACATCGCGCGCACGGGCTGCTCCGGCACGGACAGTGTTCTGACGAGACCGGAGCTCATCCCTCTTCTGGCGCTAATACTCGGGATCGGGATCCCGAGCCGAACCGGGCCGTGCCGGGACGGCCTGTCGTTCCGCCAGCTGCGCGAGCACCTCTGACACCATGTCGAGACCGGAGGCATCGCCGTACTGGAACTTGAGGTCAGCGAGGTAGGTGGAGACGAAGTTCAACCGCTCCGCCATGCCGACCGCAATGAGCCTCGTGATCTCCGGATCGCTGAACAAGAACGCGTGGCCATCGTCGGCATGGCGCAAACGACTCGGCTCGGTCGCCACAACGGTCGCTCCGTGCTCCGTACCCAACAGCACGGACATCTCTCCGATGATCGCCCCTTCTTTGGAGATGGTGTTCACCGCGACGTCGCCCTTGAAGACCTGCAGGGCACCAGAGATCAGTATCCACACGCTCCCGCTGGGCCCGCCCTGCGAGATCAGGGCCTCGCCCGTACGAAGCTCGACGAGGGGGAGGTGCGTCGACAGGGTCACCATGTCGGACACGAATCCAATTGTAGTCGTGCAGATCGAGTGGGGTCGTTGCGATTCCCACTGCTTCGTTCACGCAGTGGTCCGGACCTCGCCAGCTGGGCCTGGGACCCTCTGTGGGAGGCCTGCTCCGAGCTGCGGCTGCCCGTGCACTTCCACATCGGCGCCAGCCTCACCACCATGACCTACTTCGGCACCTATCCCTGGGAATCGCAGGACGAGGACACCAAGCTGGCCATCGGTGGGACGCTGCTCTTCATCGGCAACGCGCGGGTCGTGACGAACATCATCCTGAGCGGCATGCTCGACCGGCACCCACAACTGAAGATGGTCTCGGTGGAGAGCGGTGTGGGGTGGATCCCGTTCATCCTCGAGGCGCTCGACTACGAGATGTCCGAGAATGCGCCCAAACAGCTGGAGGGGATGGCGATGCTCCCCTCGGAGTACTTCAAGCGGAACCTCTACGCCACGTTCTGGTTCGAGAAGAACAACCTGCCGGCGCTCGTCGACGCCGTCGGCGCGGACAGCATCCTCTTCGAAACCGACTTCCCGCACCCGACCTGCCTCTACCCCAAGCCGCTCGACACGGTCGCCGAGAAGATGTCGACCTTGAGCCCCGAGGTGCAGCGCAAGATCCTCGGCGAGAACGCCACCAAGCTCTATCGACTCTGACGGCTCCGCGGAACCGCGAGGGGTCTCGCGAACAGCGGTTTCGCCGCCCTTCGAGTCGTGGACAGAGGCCCCTCGTGTCCGAGCGACGCACCGGGCCAACGTTCGATTGACTGAACGACACGATGTCGTCGCGCTCAATCGATTCGACTTGGCACACCTCGATACACTGGGACGTTTCCGTCGGGCAGACCGGCGGTGGCAGGGGCGGGAGGTCGCCGCATGCCTCGGTATTTTCCTCGTCTGAAGTCGCCCGACCTCGGCACGACGCGAGGGAGATGTCTCCGCTTCGCGGCGGTCGCGGCCGTCGGTATGTCCGGCCTGGTCGGGAGTCTCGGGGTCGGCCTCGTCACGGCCGCTCCGGCGAATGCGGCGGTCACAACGTTCTTCGTGTCCGGCTCCATGGGAATCGACAACAATCGCTGTTCCGCCGCCGACCCCTGCAAGACCATCTCCCATGCCCTCTCACTGGCCGGTTCCGGGGCCACCATCGAAGTGGCGGGTACCGTCGACGACGCCGTCAGCGTCTCGACGGCGGTCACCATTGAGCAGTGGCCCGGCCATCCGGCAGCGGTGGTCGATGCGATGGGGCTCAACGAATCCGTCTTCGCCGTCTCCTCCGGAGCGAGCGTCACCCTCCAGGGGCTCACCGTGACCGGGGGAGCCGCGCAGGGCGGCGGCCTCTCCAACAACGGCGGCAACGTCACGGTCACCGACGCCACGATTTCCGGCAACACCACGGGCGCCGCAACGCAGGGCGGCGGCATTGCCAACAGCGGCACGCTCACGGTCAGCGACACCACCATCGCCGGCAACCGAACGTTGAACGGCTTCGGGGGCCGGGGTGGCGGCCTCTACAACAATGGCGGCACCGTCACGGTCACCGATACCACGATTTCCGGCAACACACTGGGGGAGGGATTGCTGCCGGCCGAAGGCGCCGGCGTGTACAGCACCGGCGGAATACTCACCATCACCGACTCCACGATCACCGGCAACACCGGCACCGGACAACTCCAGGGCAGCGGCGTCTTCGTCGATGCCGGCGCCTCCGCCACCATCACAGACACCACGATCACCGGGAACACGACGGCGACGAGCACGATGGACGGCGCCGGCGTGTTCGACCGCGGCGCCCTCACTCTCGGAGCCACCATCGTTGCCGCCAACTCGAACAACGGTACGACGGACAACTGCCTCCTCGCCCCTTCGCCTGTGTTCACGTTCCCTCCGCCACCGTCTGGGAGCGTCGGTTACAACCTGACTGACGACGCCACCGGTACGGCGTGTGGGTTTCTCCGGCCCACCGACACGGTCAACGTCGACCCCGACCTCGGCCCGCTTGCCCCCAACGGCGGCCCAACCGAGACCATGCTGCCCGCTTCCGACAGTCCCGCGGTCGGCGCGATCCCCCTGCCCACGACGTTGAACGGGGTGACGGTCTGTGGCCCAGGGGCTTTCGACCAGCGCGGGGCGCCCCGCCCGAGTCCCGGTCCCAAGTGCTCCATCGGGGCGACCGAGCCGGCGCTCGGGGCGGCTCCCAGCATCACCAGCGCGGCGGGCGCCACGTTCAGCGTCGGGACCATCGACACCTTCACCGTCACGACCGGCGGCTTTCCTCCCCCTGCTTTGAGCGTCTCCACCGGGACCGGGCAGACCGGCCTGCCCCAGGGCGTCACCTTCACCGACAATGGGAACGGCACCGCCACCCTGTCCGGGAACGCGACCGCGCAAGGGACCTTCACCTTCACCATCTCCGCCGCCAACGGCTTGGCTCCGGCGGCCACGCAAAACTTCACCCTCACCGTGGGACAAGCGCGATTCGTATCCGCTACCGGGAAGAACGCCAACGCGTGTACTCGCCACCGCCCCCTGCGCCACTATCTCCCACGTCCTCTCTCTGCCCCAAGGCACAGGCACGATCGAGGTGGCCGGGACCATCAAGGACGTGGTCGCTGTCTCCAAGACGGTCACCATCGAGCAGTGGCCGGGTCAGGCCGCGGCCGTGGTCGACGCCACTGGGCGGAGCAACTCCGTCTTCGCCACCGCCGCCGGTGCAGACCTGACTCTGCACGCAGTCACGATCACGGGAGGCTCGGCACCACCACCGTCCGGCCCCGGTGTCACACCGTCTGGGGGCGGGATCGTGAATGACGGCACGGTCGGTATAACCGACTCCACGATCATGGGCAACGAGGCTGCGGGTGGGTCAGGTGCCATCGGCAGCGGCGTCGTCAATGACGGGCGCGCCACCATTACCGACTCGAGTATCACCGACAACACCGTTTCCGTTTCACGGACCGTCGGCACGGCGGAGGGTGGCGGCATCTGGAACAGCGGCACCCTCACCATCGCCGACACCACGATCTCCGACAACTCGGTGTCCGGACGCACTCCCGAAGGTGGCGGCATTTTCAACCAGGGCACCGTCGTCCTGACCGACGCCACCATCGCGGGCAACACGTCATTGGGCACGAACACCAGCGGCGGCATTTTCTCCGATGGTGGAATGGTCACCACCGGCGCCACCATCGTCGCGGCCAACGTCCTGGGCGGGCCGACAAACAACTGTTCCGGTTCGTCGTTCGTGAGCACCGGCTACAACTTGACCGACGACTCCACCGGGACGGCATGTGGGTTCACGCAGGCCACCGACAAGGTCAACGTCGCCCCCGACCTCGGCCTTTTGGCCGCCAACGGCGGCCCGACCGAGACGATGCTGCCCGCTCCCGGCAGTCCCGCGGTCGGGGTGATCCCCTCCCCAACCACGTTGAACGGGGTGGCGGCCTGTGGCCCAGGCGCCGTTGACCAGCGCGGGGTGCCGCGGCCTGATCTGGGTCCGAACTGCACCATCGGGGCGGTCGAGGCGGCACCGGGGATCGATCCGACGATCACGAGCGCCAACAACGCCACGTTCACCGCGGGGACCCACGGCACCTTCACCGTCACGACGAGCCCCGGCCTGCCCACGCCCGTCACCCTGAGCGTCTCGACGGGGTCGGGCCAGAGCGGGCTGCCCCAAGGGATCGGCTTCACCGACAACGGAGACGGCACCGGCACCCTGGCCGGGACCGCGTCCGCACCAGGGACCTTCACGTTCACCGTCACCGCCTCCAACGGCGTGTCCCCCGCCGCCACCCAGGACTTCACCCTCACCGTCCAAGGCCCTCCGGGACCGCCCAGCGCGCTCGAGCGCGACCGCGGCGTCCACCAGCGTGGCCCTCACCTGGTCGCCCCCCACCGTGGTCGGGGTGCCCGCGTTCAGCAGCTACGTGATTCTGCGGGGTACGTCCCCGGGGACCGAGACCTCCTACGCCACGGCGAGCACACCGAGTTTCACGGACGCCGCAGTGGTGCCCGGACAGACCTACTTCTACACGGTCGAGGCCGTGAACACCGTGGGCGCCTCGGCGCCCTCCAACGAGGCCAGCGCCACGCCGGGGAGCGCCCCCACCATCACCAGCGCGGACACCACAACCTTCACGGTCGGGACGAACGGCACGTTCTCGGTCACGACGGGCAACGCCGAACCCCCGTCCGTCGCCCTGAGCGTCTCGACCGGCTCGGGCCAGAGTGGGCTCCCCCAAGGGGTCGGCTTCACCGACAACGGGGACGGCACCGGCACCCTGGCGGGGACCGCGTCCACCGAAGGGACCTTCACGTTCACCATCACCGCCTCCAACGGGATATCCCCCGCCGCCACCCAGGTCTTCACTCTCACCGTCCAAGGCCCTCCGGGACCTCCCAGCGCGCTCACCGCGACCGTGATGGCTACCAGCGTGATCCTCGCCTGGTCGCCCCCCACTGTGGTGGGGGTGCCACCGTTTACCGGTTATTTGGTCTTCCGTGGAACGTCCTCGGGAGCCGAGAGCTTCTACGCCGCAGCGAGCGGCCCGGGGTTCCTCGACCCGTCCGTGCCCCCGGGACACACCTTCTTCTACACGGTCGAGGCCGTGAACACGGTGGGCACCTCGGCGCCCTCGAACGAGGTCAGTGCCACTACGGGCCTCCCCCCGACCATCACCAGCGCCAACAACACCACCTTCACCGCGGGGACCCACGGCACCTTCACCGTCACGACGAACAGCGTCAATCCCCCGTCAGTCGCCCTGAGCGTCTCGACGGGGTCGGGCCAGAGCGGGCTGCCCCAAGGGATCGGCTTCACCGACAACGGAGACGGCACCGGCACCCTGGCCGGGACCGCGTCCGCACCAGGGACCTTCACGTTCACCGTCACCGCCTCCAACGGCGTGTCCCCCGCCGCCACCCAGGACTTCACCCTCACCGTCCAAGGCCCTCCGGGACCGCCCAGCGCGCTCAGCGCGACCGCGGCGTCCACCAGCGTGGCCCTCACCTGGTCGCCCCCCACCGTGGTCGGGGTGCCCGCGTTCAGCAGCTACGTGATTCTGCGGGGTACGTCCCCGGGGACCGAGACCTCCTACGCCACGGCGAGCACACCGAGTTTCACGGACGCCGCAGTGGTGCCCGGACAGACCTACTTCTACACGGTCGAGGCCGTGAACACCGTGGGCGCCTCGGCGCCCTCCAACGAGGCCAGCGCCACGCCGGGGAGCGCCCCCACCATCACCAGCGCGGACACCACAACCTTCACGGTCGGGACGAACGGCACGTTCTCGGTCACGACGGGCAACGCCGAACCCCCGTCCGTCGCCCTGAGCGTCTCGACCGGCTCGGGCCAGAGTGGGCTCCCCCAAGGGGTCGGCTTCACCGACAACGGGGACGGCACCGGCACCCTGGCGGGGACCGCGTCCACCGAAGGGACCTTCACGTTCACCATCACCGCCTCCAACGGGATATCCCCCGCCGCCACCCAGGTCTTCACTCTCACCGTGCAGGCACCAGATCTCTCGGGCGGGGCCCGTCTGGCCGCCGACCCGAGGGGGAGGGGCTACTGGATCGTCCATCCGGACGGCGGAGTGTTCACCTACGGGAACGCTCCGTTCCTCGGCTCACTCCCTGGACTGGGAATTCACGTCGACGACATCGTCGGGGTCGCCGTCACGCCCGACGGAGGTGGCTACTGGCTGGTCGGCTCTGACGGTGGCGTCTTCGGCCTGGGCGACGCCGGCTACTTCGGGTCGATGGCCGGGAAGCCCCTCAACAAGCCCGTCGTCGGCATCGCGGACACCCCAGACGGCGGGGGCTACTGGCTGGTGGCCGCGGACGGGGGCGTGTTTGGCTTCGGCGACGCCCGATTCTCGGGCTCCATGGGGGGCACGCCCCTCAACAAGCCGGTTGTCGCCATGACCGCCGATCCCGCTGGCGGGTACTGGATGGTCGCCGGGGACGGGGGCCTCTTCAGCTTCGGCGGGGCACCGTTCTTCGGCTCCCTGGGGGGCCAGCCCCTCGCCCAGCCCGTCGTCGGCGCCACGAGCTCTCCCGGTGGCGCCGGCTATTGGCTCGTGGCCTCAGACGGAGGAGTCTTCCCGTTCGGGAGCGTCCGCTTCGCCGGGTCGCTCGGCGGAGCCTCGCTCGCTTCGAGCGTCATCGGCCTGTTTACGACCAACGAGGGCAAGGACTACACGTTGGTCGAGGCGGACGGCACGGCCAGGAGCTTCTGAGCCGTTCGCCGGCCGGGCTTCGTCGCCGGCCCGGAAGTCGCCGGACGTCGGCCGGGCCTGCGAGCGGCCCTCATGCGGCTTCCGATGGCCATGACGCGGGGTCCGTGCCGTAGGGCACGAGGCGGTCGGTTGTTGGCAGGGTCAGGCTGTTGAATCTGAGCGGGGATACCAGCGAGGTCACGACGCCATACGCGGTGTCGATCGAAACGGTCTTCGCCGGGTATGAGTCGGTCTCGGGCAGGTCGACCTGGGCGGCGACGTCGAGCAGGCCGAGATCCTGGACCCACATGGCGCAGCGTGCGAGCGACAGGTTCACCCGGTACGAACCACCTTCGACGGCACGTCGGTGCAGCGCCGCCATCATCCCCGCGGCGGCGAAGTACCCCATCAGGAGATCGGCCAAATAGAACACCGGGGAGAACTTCGGCGGACCCCCCTGGCCTTCGGTCATCGCGAACCCGGAAGCCACCTGCCCGTTCTGGTCGAACCCGGGCCGGTCCTTCCACGGGCCGGAGTGTCCGTATGCGTTCCCTGACATGTAGACGAGGCCCCGTTTGCTCACGGCGGCGAGCTGTTCGGGCAGCAGGCCGAAGCGCTCGTTCACTGCAGGACGATAGGTAGATGCGAACACGTCGGCCGTCGAGGCCAGTCGCCGCATGGTCGCCACGTCCTTGTCGTTCCGCAGGTCGAGGTAGGCCGCGTGTTTGCCGACGTCGACGCCGAGGTGCTGGGGGAGCGAGTCCGCGTAGAACGGCGAACTGATGTGGAGCACCTCGGCCCCGTACTCGGCCAGGGTGCGGGTACTGCGCGGCCCGGCGAGCACGTGCGTGAAGTCGAGCACACGGACGCCGTCCAGCGGCCAGTTCGCGTGGTCCGGGTACGGTACCGGGTCGCTGTCGGTGATCTTGACGATCTCGATCGGCGGTGTCCCTACAAGTGCTTTGCCCTGGGGATGGGCCAGCCACTCCTCACGCGAGAACGCCCGACAGGCAGGGAGGCCGGCGTTCGTCAGCGCCTCTTCGAGATCCTCGGCGCTCCACTTCGCGACCTCGCGGGCGAAGGATCGTTTGTTGTTCCCGCAGTCGAAGAAGTTGAGGTATCCGTCGAGAAGCTTCTGATACGGAGGGCCGGCCTCGAGCATGATGTAGCGGCCATCGCGGGTTGTGAAAATCCCATTGACCGGGACGTATTCGGCCCCCACGTTGCTGGGGTAGCCGGACTGCTCGATGTAGTGCGTCGGGTGCAGATAGTGCAGCGCGTCGATGATGTCGATCGAGATGTCGGTGCGTGCGCCTCCCCGGGCCTCCCATATCGCCGATCCCGCCACTCCGATGAGGAGTTGCGCGGTCGCGGACGCCTCGCCGAGACGATGCGGCGAGCGGATGACGGGATCGTCCCCGTACATGACGGCGTCCCCCGAGAAGTGGTCGGTCAGGCCGACGAGCTCGAGCAGGTCGGCGAGCGCGGCCATTTGTCCCGCGGAGAGGCGGCGCGACGACATGCTCGACAGGCTCACCGTGTCGGACACGGAACAAATTTTAGTCGGGAGGCAGGTGTTGCGATACGGGGGTTGGAGGGGCGTCCACGGCCCGGCTACCTTACGCATGTGTCCCGGATGCTTCAGCGAGCGGTCCACGCAGTGCTCCAGGGAGAGACGGCGCTCTGGCCCTCCCTGGCCGCCGGGGCCGTCGTCGCCGTGGCCTCGTACTCCGTGGGTCCCACCAGGGGCGATCTCGAAGTGGACGTGGCACTGGCCAGCATGGCGACCTTCCTCTTCGGGGTGCTCGTCGCGTTCACCATCGCCCGGACGACCGAGCGTCTGGCCGTCGTGCAGGGCCTGGTCAGCCGGGGCAATGCGTGCCTCCTGTCCATTCACCAGATGGTGGGCGTCTTTTCCGACGAAGACGCGGCACACGTCCGTGGTCTCATCGATCGCCAGCTGACCGACCAGATCGATTATCGACTGGTGGACAACCACCTCTCGGCGCCCTCCCACATGGCCCTGACCGACGCGGCGCTCGCCCTCGAGCCCACAACGACCCAGCAATCGGGCGCGTACCGGGGCCTGGTCGACACCTGTGTCGAAATGGCGTCGAACCGGGCGTTGATCGAGGCGACGACCGGCCAGTCCCTCCAGCCGATCGAGTGGATCGCCCTGCTCCTCCTGCTGTTGATCTTGATGACACTGATCGTCGTTCTTCCTGGCGGGACACTGTGGGGAGCGCTCATCGCCGGCGCCCTGGCCGGGACGCTGGTGACGCTGGTCGTCCTGCTCCGAAAGCTCGACCTCCTGCGCTGGCACGAACGCACATCCATCTGGGAGCCGACGGCCCGGCTCTTCCGGAGCATGGGCCGTCACCCCTACGTCCCCCGCGAGGTCATCAGCAGCGGTCGCTACCACCCTTCCGGGCTTGTCCGGGTTGTCGACTACCCCGATCCGTACCCCGACCGGTCGACCAAGATCGTCACGCTCGAAGACCTCTCCAGAGGTTCGGCGTCGGGCGTCCCACTGCATGCGGAGGCCAGTCGCGTCGGCGACGGATGAGGTGAGACTGGTGCGCCGCCGCTCATGACGGATGAGACGATGACAGTCGTCCCTCCCGATGTCGGCCATCCCCTGGCGCCCTACTTTCCGCGGCTCGCCATCGAGTGGATCCGGTCGGAGCCCGACCGGATGCACCAGGAGCTCGAGGGCACCATCGCCTTCGTCGACATCTCCGGATTCACCAAGCTCTCCGAGCGGCTGGCCCGTCTCGGGAGGTCGGGAGCCGAAGAACTCACCGCGACCATCGATACCTGCTTCGTGGCGCTCCTCGACCTCGCCGTGACCAACGGTGGTCGGCTGCTCAAGTTCGGTGGCGATGCCCTACTGGTGTACTTCTCCGGCGAGGCCCACGAAGCGCGGGCCTGTCGCGCCGCCATCGAGATGCGCCGGGCCTTGCGCGACGTCGGCCGTCTCACCGTGCTGGGCCAAAAGGTGTCGCTCCGCATGTCCGTGGGGGTGCACAGCGGCCAATTCAACTTCTTTCTCGTCGGTGAATCGCATCGCGAGTTCATCGTGACCGGTCCCGGTGCGAGTGCGGTGGTGGAGATGGAGGGAACCGCTGACGCCGGCGAGATCGTCATCAGCGCCGCCACGGCCTCCGCGCTCAACGCGGGGCTCGTCGGCGGGGCGAAGGGTCGCGGTCATCTCCTCCTGCGGGCACCGCCGCTGTCCGTCGTCCCGCCCCTCCCGCTCGAGCGGGTCGACCCGGGACTCGACCTGCGGCCGGGGATTCCGCTCGGCCTGCGGGCCGCGCTCATGACCCGGACCGAGCCCGAGCACCGCAGGGTGACCGTGGCCTTCATCCACTACGACGGAACGGACCGGCTCATTGCCGAGGAAGGGCCGAAGGAGGCCGCCCGCCAGCTCGATGTGCTCGTGACGCACGTCCAGCGTGCTGTCGATCGACAGGGGGTCACGTTTCTCGCCACCGATGCCGACAAGGACGGCGGCAAGATCATCCTGACCGCGGGCGCCCCCTTGTCGTCAGGGGACGACGAGCACCGCATGCTGTTGGCTGTGCGCGAGATCATGGATGCCGAGAACCCGCTGCCCATCCGGATCGGCATCAACCAGGGATCCGTGTTCGTGGGGGAGGTGGGGCCGCACTACCGGAGGACCTTCACGGTCATGGGAGACGCGGTCAACCTGGCCGCCCGACTGATGGCGAAGGCGGCACCCGGCGAGATCCTGACCACGCCGGACCTCTTGACCCGGTCCCAGACCGGCTTCGAGTCGACGGAGCTCGAGCCTTTCCTCGTGAAGGGCAAAGCCAAACCGGTCAGGGCGGTGCGGCTCGGCGCCAAGACCAGAGGAGCGGTGATCGGCACCGAGGACGAGCTGCCCTTCGTCGGCCGTCGGCAGGAGCTGCAGCAACTCGAGGAGATCGGGCGACGGGCGGCGGCCGGTCACGGTGCATTGGTCGAAATCGTCGGCGTGACCGGGGTCGGAAAGTCTCGGCTGGCCCGTCACCTGCGTGAGATCACGTCCGACCGGATGCAGCTCTTCGCCGTGTGCGAGCGGTACGACTCGTCAACGCCCTACTACACGGTGCGGCGGCTCCTCCGTGGGCTCCTCGGGCTTCCGGCCGAAGGCGGTGACGAGGACCTGACCGAGTCCTTCCTGGCCGAAATGGGGCGAACGGCGCCGGATCTCCTCCCGTGGGCTCCGCTCATCGGTATGGCGATCGGGGTGGTGGTGCCCGAGACCCGTGAGACCGGGGAGCTCGAAGAGGAATTCAGGCGAACGAAGTTGGCCGAGGTGGTCATGGCGCTGCTGGCCGTCGTGCTGCCCCAGGTGGGCCTGATCACCGTCGAGGACGTCCACTTCATGGACGAGGCGTCGGCGGATCTCTTCGGCCACCTGGCGCGGGCCGTCCACCTGACGTCATGGCTGTGGTGTCTCACCCGTCGAGATGTCGGTACGGGTTTCATCGCGCCCGACGACACCCCCGTCGCCGTCATCGAACTGCACCCATTGAGCCAGGCCGAAGCCGCCGAGCTCGCCTGGGCGGCGACGCGGGAGTCGCCCCTGCCCAGTCGAGAGATCCAGCTCCTCGTCGATCGCTCCGGGGGGAACCCGCTCTTCGTGCGGGAGCTCATTGCGGCGGTGCTCCAGGGAGACTCCATCGACGGCTTGCCCCACTCGGTCGAGGGCGTGGTCGTCGCCCACATCGATCGCCTCGGCGCCACCGACCGCCACCTGCTCCGGCGGATGTCCGTCCTGGGCCAGTCCTTTGCCGCCGACCTCCTCACCGATGTCGTCGACGACGTGCCCGGGGCACATGACCCGACCTGGGCCCGGCTCGAGCCGTTCATCGTCCAGGACGAGTTCGGCCACCTGGCGTTCCGCAACGCACTGCTGCGCGACTCCGCCTACAACGGCCTCTCGTTCCGGCTCCGCCATGCGCTGCATTCCCGGGCCGGCGACACGATTCGCAGCGCCGCCGTGAGGGGCGGCGACGACCAGGCGGAGCTGCTGTCCTTCCATTACCTCCATGCCCAGCGTTCGCACGAGGCGTGGTCGTATTCGTTGCAGGCGGCCGACCGAGCGCGGAGCGTCTACGCCAATGTCGAGGCGGCGGAGTACTACGAACGGGCGATTGCCGCGGGCCGCCGATTGCCTGAGCTGGCTCCGTCGGAGATCTCGGGCGTCCACGAGGCGCTCGGGGACGCCCGGAACCTGACCGGGAACTACGTGGGCGCGGCGAGCGCCTACAGGGCGGCGCGCCGACTGATCGGTCATGACGGCGTCGCGCAGGCTCGGCTGCTCCTGAAGCTGGCGCGCGTCGAGGGATGGCTCGATCGCTACACCAATGCCCTGCGATGGATCACCCGGGGTATCGGGATCCTCAAGGACATGGACAGCGTGGCAGCGAGGCGCCAGCGGGCGGAACTGATCGGATGGTACGGGCGGTTCTGCCAGGAAGGCGGGAAGCACCGCCTGGCCATCAAGTGGTGCACGCAGGCGGTCGAACAGGCGGAAGCCGTCGGGGACAAAGAGATCATGGCGGAGGCGCTCCGGATCATCGACTGGGCGAAGATGGACCTCGGTCTCCTGGAGGATCCGGTGAACTGGGAGAAGTCGCTCCGCCTGTTCGAAGAGACGGGAGATCTCCCCGGCCAGGCCGGCGTGCTCAACATGCTCGGTGGCTTCGCGTACTTCAAGGGCGACTGGGACGAGGCCGAGGCGTTGTACCGGCGGGCGCAAGCGACGGCTCGGCGGACCGGGAACGCGGTCATGGATGCGTTCTACGTGTTCAACATCGGCGAGATCGCACTGGACCAGGGCCGCTTCGACGAGGCCGAGGTGGCCTTCGCCGGCGTCGCGCGGACCTGGCGGGCGGCGGGCTATCGGGCGGGTGCCGCCGACGCCGGTGGGAAACTGGCCCGGGTCAGGGCGGCGACAGGGCCGCTATGACGAAGCACTCCAGCTCTATGCATCGTCCATCGAGGAGTTGGAGAACATCGGGAGCCGGGCTGACGTACTCGAAGCGATGGCCCGGATGGCGGAATGCCTCCTCCTCAGTGGAGACCACAACGGTGCGCTCTCGCTGGCAGACCGTTGCCTCACGCTGGCCCTGGATCTCGGGGGGGTTCCCCCCCAAATCCCATTGATCCACCGGGTCCGCGGTGCGGCGCTGGCCCGAGCCGGACAGCCCGACGCCGCGATCGAGGCCTTGAACCAAAGCCTCCGGGCGGCACAACGTCGCGGCGCCGAACACGAAGTCGCGCTCACCGAGCGTGTCTTCGCCGAAGAGGCGTTGGAGTCCCGGCTGTCTTCGTAGCGTGCGATCGCGCGAGTGTCCCCGACACTCTGCGTGCGGTCGATCAACCCCTTGCCGCTGTTACCGGCAACGTGGACGGGACATTGACGTCCCGCCGGCGATTCGCAGTTCACCGATCCCTTGGCACGTTCGTGAGGACGCGTCGCGAAGGGGACCGGTTTGGAAGGTGGGTTCTGGGTATGTGGTGGGGTGCCCGGGGAAGCGGCTTGGGAGACTCGAACTGGAGGTCGAAATGAGCACGACAGCGATTGTTGTCATTGCGGTTGTGGCGGTTCTGCTGTTGATCGTCGCGTCAGCGTTCGTGGCGAAACGAGCGGCTCAGCGCCGTCGCCTTCGCCAACGGTTCGGACCCGAGTACGACCGAGCTGTAGGCACAGCAGAGAATTCCCGGGAAGCGGAAGCTGCATTGTCCGCCCGCGCCAAAGAACGGGATCAGTTGTCCATCACACCACTGAGCAGAAGCCAACGCGACCGCTACGACCAGGACTGGCGACAAGTTCAGGTGGAGTTCGTTGACTATCCGGCCCGGTCACTCACGCGGGCGGACGCGCTGGTAGGCGATGTCATGACAGATCAGGGCTATCCGATGCAGGACTTTGATCGCCAAGCGGACCTCATCTCAGTCGATCATCCGCAGATCGTCGAGCAGTACCGCCGTGCACACGGGATCCACCAAGCGAGCCAGGACGGCCAGGCATCGACTGAAGATATTCGGCAGGCCTTCGTCTCCTACCGGATGCTGTTCGCCGACCTGCTGGGGAACGACGGCGAAGGCGACGCGGGGAACGTCACCGCGAGCGAACCTGCTTCTGCGGCATCGGGTCCTGAAGGCCGACAGACGTACCAATCTTGATCGTAAGGAGAACAGACATGACGACATGACTGACACGACTGACACGAACCAGGAGCGCGATGTGCGGTCGCCCGAAGAGGGCGTGACCGATGGCGGCAACCCGGCTGCTCCGAGTGCGCCAAACGTAGAGCAGCCGAACGCAGGGCAGCCGAACGCAGAGCAGAGGCCCCCGAGCGAGCCGGAAGCCCCCGCGATCAATCCACCCCCGATCAATCCACTCCGATCAACCGAGTGAGGGTCGTTCGCAGAAGATCGGGACGACAGCGCAGTTGTCGCCCGAGAATGGGCGGGGCGGCGGACACGAGGACGCCGGCGACGGATCGCCCCAGCCGACGGCCCTCGTGAGCGATCCAGAAGGCCTGCGGCGCCAATGGGACTCTGTGCAGGTCGGTTTCGTCGACGATCCGCGCAACGCCGTACGCGAAGCCGACGCCTTGGTGTCGGCCGCCATCGAAGAGCTCGCAGCAGGGTTCGGCGACCAGCGGTCACGCCTCGAGGCAGCGTGGGCCGGGGGGAGCGACGCATCGACCGACGACCTACGCGGTGCCTTCCGCACCTACCGGGACTTCTTCGAGCGGCTGCTCAGCGTCTGAGTGGGGAGGACGGGGCGCGTAGCCAACGTCACCGCCAGTCGATGGATCAGCCGGGGGCCGGCGCCGGCCGAGAGCGGCTGGGCCGGAGTCTGTGG
>CAVTPE010000012.1:0-296463 GCA_963736515.1 uncultured Acidimicrobiaceae bacterium
GCCATCCATGACCGCACCAGTGCCGGAGGTCCCCAGATTGGCGATCCAGCCCCAGCCGAGACCCGACACCAGGGACAGCACCCCCATGACAGCCACGGTGATCAGGCCGGAGCGAACGATCAGGCGGGGCGCGGCGGCGCCAGTCCGCAAAGGGTCCCGCCCGATCCCACGCGACGTAGACGATGCCGATCGCCGCCGGCACCTTGATGGAGGCGGCGAGCGTGCACAGCACCACACCCCAGGCAGGATGGAACCAGCGTGCTGCCGTGATGCCCGCCAGGAGAAGACCCACCATGATGGCATGTCGTGGCGCCGCCCACCAGGGCGAGCAGCTGAGGGGGTTGAGCACCGCCAGCACGAAGGCCGGCCCGGGTCCCGGCCCGAAGGAGCGGGCCAGCTTCGGGATGCAGTACGCGGTCAGCGCGATGCCGGCAACGGACTGCAGGCGCAGCAGCACAATGGTGATCAGGGCGTGGTGCAGGCTCAGCGAGGCGGACATCCGGCCAGCATCAAGAAGAGCGGCCCGTAGGGTGCGGGTGTGTTCGCCCACAGAGGGTCGACCCCCAAGTCGTACGGCCCCGAGCCCAGTGTTCCCGGCCCGTAGTGGTAGGGGTTGATGTGGTGGCTCATCATCTCGCCCTGGGCGGCGTAGGAGAAGACGTCCCTGCTGAAGAGCGGTGCCACGACCAAGAGGGGGACGATCCACAGCGCAAGCATGTAGGCGAGTGGGCGGATCGGCACGCCACCCCGCGCCCGGAGCGTCTGGAAGAGCCCCAACCACACGCGCACGAAGAGGATCATCCCGCCGTAGACGGCGACAACGCCCGGCAGCATGAGGGTGGTCGAGGGCCAGTCAGCCTCACCGAAGAACCAGGTGCCCCCCATTTCCAGTTTGAAGGGCGAGCTCGGCAGCGACGCGCCGACGCAGATGGAGACGACGGCGACGAAACCCAGGAGCGCGGGACGGCGCAGGAACGACCAGTCCTCGGGGTCGCCCTCTTCCGCCCCGACGCGCTCGGTGAGCGCCGCACCGCCAGTGAGGCGCAGATGCATCGCATCGGCCCGCATGGAGACACGCCCGAGGCGCGCGCTGACCCGATCGAGAACCGGTGTTGACGTCGACATCGCGCTCTCGTCCACGGGGTAGTCAGTCTCGCTTGTCAGTCCGGGCGCTACGGAGCCCGGCGGGGGGAGGATGGGCTTACGCCCGGGAGCAGGTACCCGCAATCGATCTGAAACAGCATTGTAACGGCAGCCGACGGGTCGCCCGGGGCCACGTCGTCCCAACGGCCGTATCGGCGGAAATGCGTGGGCCGGGAAGGATTTGAACCTCCGTAGGTGTTAACCGGCAGGTTTACAGCCTGCTTCCTTTGGCCACTCGGACACCGACCCGCTGGGGACTGAGATTAGCCCGGCCCGGCACCCCGGACCGGCAGGTGGCGACGGTACGCTGAGCTCATGCCCACGTTTGACATCGTTTCGGAAGTCGACATGCAAGAGGTGCGCAACGCCGTCGACCAGGCCAACCGGGAGGCCGCCACCCGCTTCGACTTCAAGAACACCGACTCCGCCGTTGAGTTGAGCGAGACCGAGCTCGTGCTCCGCTCCTCGACCGAGGACCGCCTGCGGGCGCTCCACCAGGTCCTCGACGAGAAGCTGGTCAAGCGCCAGGTATCCCTGAAGGCCTTCGAGGACGCCAAGGTCGAAGAGGCGCAGAAGAGCACGGTCCGCCAGAAGATCGCCATCCGGGCCGGCATCTCCTCGGACCACGCCAAGCGCCTGAACAGGTTCATCAAGGATCTCGGGCTCAAGGGAGTGTCGTCGCAGACCCAGGGCGATCAGCTCCGGGTCACCGGCAAGAAGCGGGACGACCTCCAAGAGGTGATCGCCAAGTGCAAGGCGGAGGACTTCGGCATCCCGCTGCAGTTCGAGAACTTCCGGGACTGACGCCGCTCCAGCGGCCCGGAGGTCAGTGCGGGAGAGGTCAGTGCGGACGGGTCAGTGCGGCCCGGCGCTGGTCGACGTCTCCTCCTCTTCCTCTGCCTCTTTTTCTTCCTCTTCGTGCACCAGGTGCTCGTCGAATTCGTCGAGCTCGGTACGGAACATACGGTTGAACATGAGGAGCTTGGCGACCCAGAAGACGGCGAACGAGAGGACGTTCGCAAACAGGACCAGGACAGTGGTCTCGAAGTGGTCCAGCCCGTGCTTGATGGAAATGTGGCGGGCCACCGCGGCGCCCACGATAGAGAAGGCGATGCCGATCGCCGCGAGGGTCCAGAAGGGCACGACCTCCTTGATGAAATGCGACCGGCCGTGCTTGCCCCAGGCCCACTTCCGATTGAGCCAGTACGACGGGAACGTGGCGACCACATTGCCGAAGATGGTGCTCGGCACCTCGGTCCAGAGGTGTAGCGCGCCGTAGACGATGGCGATGACGAAGAGTGAGACGGCGGTCGAGATCACCGACACCATGGTGTAGCGGAAGATCTTCCTGCCTTCGTGCGTGTGCAGCCAGTCGTTTACCGCCTGGAGCCGGGTGCGCACGGTGTCACCTTATCCCGGTCCGGCGATTCAGTCCCGGTCAGTCGCCTTTGCGCCCGCTGTGAGCAACCGGTTACTCCGGGCGACCTCTCCGAACCAGTGTGCGCTCGGTTTAGGCCGGCGCTCGAAGGTCCCCGGGGCCACCGCCACCAGCCCGAACTTGGGGCCGTAGCCCAGGTGCCACTCGAAATTGTCCAGCAGGCTCCACACGAAGTACCCCCGGAGGTCGATGCCCTCCCCCAGGCACCGATGGGCGCTCCGGAGGGCGTCGGTGACGAAGGCGATCCGCTCGGTGTCGTCCGCGGTGGCGATGCCGTTCTCGGTCACCACGACCGGCCGCCCGCTCACGGCGGCGGCACGCCGCACCGTGTGCTCGACCGCCTGGGGCCAGCGCTCGTCTCCCATTTGGGTCAGCTGGACACCGGGGTCGTTCGGGGCCAGTCCGTCGGGGCCGAAGCGCATGCGGGTGTAACACTGCACGCCGACGAAGTCGTCGCTCCCGGTGGCACGGAGAAAGACGTTCTCGAGCATCTCTTCGGCAGCATCGCGGAGTGGCTCCCCACCCTCGGTGGCGGTGATCTCCGCCATGGAGAGCGTGAGCCCGACCGGGAATTCGCCAGGCCCCGAGCGCAGGGCATCGACGGCCAGGCGATGGGCGCGGACCATCGCCTCGTTCACAGCGGCGTAGCGGGTGAAGTCCTCCTTGACGCCGGGCGGGTACTGGCCCTGGAAGTAGCCCATGACGGCGACGACGTTGGGCTCGTTGATGGTGCAGGCCCATCCGATGAGGTCGCCGAGGTGCGCCGCCGCGCGCTCGACGAAGCGGGCGAAGCGATCGGGGGCGTCGGGCGCCTCCCAACCCCCCGCGCGGTGAGCCAACGCGGCGTCGTGAAGTGGTGGAAGGTGACGACAGGGATGATCCCGTGCCCGTGGCAGGCCGCGCACACACGGCGGTAGTGCTCGAGCGCGGCGAGGGAGAACTCACCTTCGGCCGGCTCGATCCGGCTCCACTCGAGCGAGAAGCGGTACGCGCCGAGGCCCATGTCGGCCACGAGCTGGATGTCCTCCCGCCAGCGATGGAACGAGTCACACGCATCCCCACTCGGTTCGACGGTGCCCGATGCGGGATCGTGCTCCCACGCCCACCAATCGTTGTTCACGTTGCCGCCCTCGATCTGGTGCGCCGCCGTGGCGACACCCCAGACGAACCCGGTTGGGAAAACGAGCTCGTCCTCCTTGGCCTGCTGTCTCGCTGCGGTCACACCGCCGCAGGGTAGTTGGGGTCGCGTCGTCCATGCTCTGCTGCGCCCGCTGCGGCAGCCTGCGAACATGGGCGAATGGGCGCGTCCTTGGAGTTCCTCGTCAACCTGCTTGACCTCGAGCCCATTGAGGTCAACATGTTCCGGGGTATCCAGCCCAACGAGGAGCGCCAGCGCGTCTTCGGCGGCCAGGTGGCCGGGCAGGCACTGATGGCGGCCGGGCGGACGGTGGAGCACGGCCGGGTGCATTCGCTGCACTCGTACTTCCTGCGGCCCGGCGACCCCAACGTTCCCATCCTCTACGAAGTCGACCGGATCCGTGACGGGCGCTCTTTCACAACTCGTCGCGTCGTCGCTGTGCAGCACGGGCGAGCCATTTTCAACCTCTCGGCCTCCTTCCACGACCTCGAGGAGGGCCTGGAGCACCAGCTGCCCATGCCCGAGGTGCCCGAGCCCGAGTCGCTGGCGCCGCTCTACGAGCGGCTGGAGCCGTGGAAGAACGAGTTGACCGAGTGGTTCGACCGGCCCCACCCCATCGACCAGCGGCACATCGGGGTGCTCCCCTGGCACTCCAAGGAAAAGGGCGAGCCCTTTCAACGCCTCTGGATCCGGGCAGACGGCGAGCTCCCCGACGACCCGCTCCTCCACGCCTGCGTGGCGACCTACGCCTCGGACATGTCCCTCTTCGACACCATCCTCGCCCCGCACGACACGAGTTGGGACGACCCGGAGTTCATGGGCGCCAGCCTGGACCACTGCATGTGGTTCCATCAGCCCTTCCGGGCCGACGAATGGCTGCTCTACGACACGGACTCACCCATTGCCGCCCAGGGGCGGGGCCTGGCTCGTGGCTTCCTGTTCGACCGCCAGGGGCGCTTGTGCGTCTCGCTCGCTCAGGAGGGTCTGGTCCGCTTGCGCACACGGCGCGCCCGCTGATTCAGCGTTGCTGCATCGGGGTGTAGTCGCGCTCCTCGGAGCCGATGTAGAGCTGGCGCGGCCGCGAGATCTTGGAGTCCTGGTCGAGCATCTCCTGCCAGTGCGCGAGCCACCCCGCCGTGCGCGGGATGGCAAAGAGAACGGGGAACATCTCGAGCGGGAAGCCCATGGCCTGGTAGATCAGACCCGAGTAGAAGTCCACGTTCGGGTACAGCCGCCGTGACGTGAAGTACTCGTCGTTGAGCGCAATCTCCTCCAGCTTGAGCGCGATGTCGAGGAGCGGGCTCTTGCCTGTCACCTCGAACACCTCGTCCGCGGTCCGCTTGATGATCGTGGCCCGTGGGTCGTAGCTCTTGTAGACACGGTGCCCGAAGCCCTGCAACCGCTGGCCGCCCGTCCCCGCTTTGACCGTGGCGATGAAGTCCGGCACGTTCTCGATGCTCCCGATGTCGGTCAGCATCCGAATGACCGCCTCGTTGGCGCCCCCATGCCGAGGACCGTACAGGGCGGCGGCCGCGGCGGCCGTGGCCGAGTAGGGGTCGGAGTGCGATGACCCGACCACGCGCATGGCCGTGGTCGAGCAGTTCTGCTCATGGTCGGCATGCAGGATGAACAGGATGTCCAGGGCGCGGGCCAGGACAGGGTCGGCTTCGAAGCGCGGCTCGGCGACTTTCCAGAGCATGGAGAGGAAGTTGGGAACGAAGTCGAGTGAGTTGTCGGGGTAGACGAAGGGCATGCCCACGCTGAATCGATGCGCCGCCGCGGCCAGGGTCGGCATCTTGGCGATGAGGCGGATGATCTGCTTGTTGCGGGAATCGGGATCGAAGATGTCCTTGGCGTCGAGATAGAAGGTCGACAGGGCGGCGACGGCCGAGACCAACATCCCCATCGGATGGGCGTCGTAGTGGAAGCCCTCGAGGAACCGCTTGCGGACGTTCTCGTGGATGAAGGTGTGGTACGTGACATCGTGGCGCCAGTCCGCGAACTGCTCCTCGTTGGGCAGCTCGCCCTTCAGCAGGAGATAGGCCACCTCCAGGTAGGTCGAGTTTTCTGCCAGTTGCTCAATGGGATAGCCCCGGTAGCGCAGGATGCCGGCGTCCCCGTCGAGAAAGCTGACGGCACTCTCGCAGGCCGCCGTCGACATGAAGCCGGGGTCGAAGAACCACACCCCGGGCAGGAGCTTGGCCCAATCCTCCGCTGCGACCCCGCCGTTGACGAGCGGAATCTCAATGGACTCACCATTGCGGTTGTCCGTGATCGTGATGCTCTCGGCCACGTGAAGAGCCCTCCAGTCCCTGAATTTCTGTGCGTCCCGATCCTAGGACCAGCGGCAGGTCGGGTCGATACGCGGATCGCGCGGCCAAGACCGGGTCCGACGCTCAAGTTGCGGGAGCGACCTGCAGTTGCTGCTGGACGGCGGTGCCGGCCGTGAGGGTCTGCCCGGGTGGGGGTATCACCTGGACCGTGAGCACATAGGCGGTCGACGACTTCACGGGCATGGTCACCTCCGGGAGCGTGATGGAGGCACCCAGGGCGAGGGACGTCCCCCGGGCTTGGCTGGTCGCCGCGCCAGTCGTCTGATCGGCCAGCGAGTACCGGACCGAGACGTGCGGTTCATCGGACGAGCCCTGGTTGGCCAAGACCACGGTCACCCCGATCTGGGAGGTGGGGCTGAGCACGGACACGGCCGCTGACACGCCTTGGGGTGTCGGCAGGGCGGGCGGGCTCAGCCGCACCGTCCGCAGCACGACGTAGTGCGTCGCCGACAGGGTGGACGACGTGGCCAGGAGATCGACCTGCGCCGCCACGCTCCCGAGTTGCCAGACCTGCGGGTGGGTCACCCAGACCGATGGAGGAAGCCTCCCGTGACCGGTATCGACGGCCAGGGAGTGCCGCACCGAACGGTAGAGCGCATCGGATCGGGTGAGCAGCGCGCCAGCCGCTGCGATGCGATTCGTCGCTTGCGCCGCCGAGAGGAGCGGGCCCCGACCAGGGTTGGTCGCCGTGGCATCCGACGGAGTGTCAGCGGGCGGTATGGGCTGCATGCCGAGAAACCCGTCCACGGCGGCACGCAGTTGCCTCATGGACTCGGCCCTCTCGGCGAAAACGGCGGTGAGCTGCGTTGCCACCGGTCCCAATGGGGTCGCCCCGGCGGCGAGGTCCGCCCGTGACGACTGGTCGGAGGTCTGCTGCACCGCGCTGTCGAGGGTCGCCTGCAACCCCTGCCGGGTTTGCGCCTGCAGGTTGTTGACGACCCGGCGCACCGTCACCGACGTGGCGTTGGACTGGTCGGCCACAACGGTGCCCTGCGCCGCCAGGGAGCGGTCGGAGTTGGCGTCATAGCCCTGCGACTGCCGCGATACCTGGGTGAGACCGCCCACAATCAATGCGAGCACGATCACCGCTGCGACGAGCAGGATGAGAGGTCGGGCCGAGGATCGACGGCGCGCGCGGCGGCGTGGCCTGCGTGGCGGCATCGGCAGAGGAAACTACTGCGACAGCAGAGGCTTTACACCGCGAGGAAGGATGCGTCCGGGGTCTCCCCGGACGTGGTGAGCGTGCTGGCGCTCTTCCTCCACTGCACCGTGGGGGCGATGGCCCGTGCGTCCACCCGGTTCCGGTGGCGCTCCACGAGCTCCAGAATCTGGCCAATGACCTCGTCGGTCAGGAGATGCGGCTGAAGGCCCAGGTCGAGGAGTTTGGTGTTGGAGGCGTGGAAGTAGTGCTCTTCGTTCTCGACCCGCGGGTTGGACAAGCCCTCCGCGATTTCGACCCGCGTCGGGCAGACCTGCTTGACCATCTGCGCCATGTCGCGCACGGAGAACGATTCGGTGAATTGGTTGAAGACCCGGAACTCGCCGCGGTCAGCAGGGTTCTCGAGCGCCAGGGTCACGCAAGCCAGTGTGTCGCAGATGTTCAGCATGCCTCGTGTCTGGCCGCCGGCGCCGTAGACGGTCAGCGGGTGGCCCGTGACGGCCTGCACGCAAAAGCGATTGAGCACAGTGCCGAAGACGCCGTCGTAGTCGAAGCGGGTGGCCAGCAGCGGGTCGGCGTCCGTCTCCTTGGTCGACTGGCCGTAGACGATCCCCTGGTTCAAGTCCGTGGCGCGCAGGCCCCAAATGCGACAACCGAACATGATGTTGTGACTGTCGTGGACTTTCGACAGGTGGTAGAAGGAGCCGGGCTGCTTGGGGTAGGGCAGTACGTCGGTGCGGCCCTTGTGGGTGATCTCGATGAACCCTTCCTCGATGTCGATGTTCGGATACCCGTACTCACCCATTGTCCCCAGCTTGACGAGGTGGATGTCCGGATTGGTTTCCTGAATGGCGTACATCACGTTCAGGTTCCCCACGACGTTGTTGACCTGCGTGTAGACGGCATGTTCCCGGTCGATCATGGAGTACGGCGCAGATCGCTGCTCGCCGAAGTGCACGATGGCGTCGGGCTTCCCCTCCGCCACGACGCGGTAGGTGAAGGCGGCGTCGGTCAGGTTCCCGATGCGGACGTCGATGGCATGTCCGGACACCTGCTCCCAGCGCGTCACCCGGTCCTGGAGGGAGGCGATGGGTACCAGGCTGTCCACGCCCATTTCGCGGTCGTACTCCCGGCGCACCAGATTGTCGACAACGGTGATCTCATGGCCAAGGGCCGAAAGATGCAGGGCCGTGGGCCAACCCAGGTAGCCGTCTCCTCCGAGAACCAGAATCTTCATTGCACCCGCTTTTTCACTCAGGCTCCGCATTTGTTACGGAGTCATGTCAGCTTCATTCTGGGTCATAACCCTGAATCCACGCTGTGGACGGCTGTAATCGCCGTAACACCTGCGCTTTTTCGCTAGTCGGGCAGCCTAAAGAGCGGAAATCCGGCGCGGGGGGATGCCGGCGGCATCGAAGGCCCGGATCAGGCGGACTCGCCCCACAGAGCCCCCCCGAGCCCCGACGCCCGGGTGATCGGCCTCGCGATCGCAGCCCGGATCGCCTCCTCCGGGCCAACGAGGATCAGTCGTTCCCGAGCCCGGGTCACCGCCGTGTAGAGCAGCTCTCGGGTGAGGACCCGCGAATCGAGGCTCGGGACGAGGAAGGCCACCGCTTGGTACTGCGACCCCTGGCTCTTGTGGACCGTCATCGCGTACACGGTGTCCACCGCGGCGAGCCGTGTGGGGCTGACCTCCGCGATGCGGCCACGCCGTTCGAAGGCGGCGACCAGCCGTCCGCCCTCCGACTCGATCACCACCCCTGTGTCCCCGTTGTAGAGGTCCAACCCGTAGTCGTTCTCCGTGACGATGAGCGGACGGCCGACGTACCACTCCGTGCCGGTGGCGAAGCCCTCGACCTCTGCCCGGAGCCAGTTCTCGATGTGCTCCATCCATGTGGCCACGCCTTCAGGGCCCCGGCGGTGACCGCAGAGAAGACGGAAGCTGCCCAGTGCCTCGATGGCGTCGCGCGCCTGTCCGGCCCGAGCCGACTCAATGACGGCACGACCAGTTGCCACAGCGAGCGAACGCACATCATGCAACCCGACGAGCGGGTTCGAAAGGCCGGCATCCGAGGCGATCCACTGCACATTCGAACCGCCGGCACGGATCACCGCCATCGCCTCATCGGCGTCGTCACGTCGGATCGCCCTGGCCAACGCTGCAATCGCACCGCCGTGACGGTGCACGTTGCGCAGTACAACGATGCCGTCGCCGAAGGCAGCACTCACGCCACCCTCGCCGGAGGGGATGTCCTGCCCGGTGACCTGGGCCAGCTGCTGCCTCGCGGCGGGCCGCATAGCAATCCCGAGCGAAGCGGGTCCGACGATGTCGCCCAGCACGGCGCCCGCTTCCACCGACGCCAGTTGCTCGGGGTCGCCTACCAGAATGAGACGAGCGTCGGAGCGGACGGCCTCCAGTAGTCGGGCCATGAGCGAGAGCGACACCATCGACGTTTCGTCGACGACCACAACGTCGAAGGGCAACCGGTTGAGCCGATTGTGGCGAAAGCGAGTCCGGTTGCCGGGGTTGAACCCGAGCAGCCGGTGCACGGTCTTCCCGACCAGCGCCTGCAGGCGACTTCGCCGTCGCGCGTCGATATCCATGTCTGCCGCGCCCTGGCGCACAGCGTCCTCCAGGCGAGCCGCGGCTTTCCCGGTGGGAGCCGCGAGCGCCACGAGCGGTGGCCGTTGGCCCGATGCGGTCGCTTGGGCCTCCAGAAGAGCGAGCACGCGGGCCACGGTGGTCGTCTTCCCCGTCCCGGGCCCGCCTGCGATGACTGACAGTCTGCGCAGCACCGCAGTGGCCGCCGCCATCCGCTGATCAGAGTCGTCGTGGTCTTGGAACAATTCTGCCAGACCCTTCTGGATCAGGTCGACGTCGACGTCGAGGGCGGGGCCGGCGGAACGATCGAGCAGTTCGGTCGCGACCAGTCGCTCGTCCGCCCAGAGGCGGTCCAGATACAGAGTCGTTCCCTCCAAGTGCAGAGGGCGGTCGACCCCGACGATCGGGCTGGCCGACATCTGTCGGAGCCACGCCGTCGGGTCGGGCCAGGGCAACGCGCTCGAGGTCCGCCGGCACGTCGGTGTCGGCGTCGGCCGTGGTGTGAATGGTGGTGAGGTCGACACACACGTTCCCCAGTCTGGGGGCACGCGTGGCGAAGGCGGTTCCCAAACAGATCGCGTCGTCACGCACACCGCTCAGCCGGGCCAGCCGGAGGGCGACGTGCACGTCCGAAGTCGAAAGCACGCCCGCCTGATTGAAATCGTGCAGGGATCCCTCGACACCGCGCACCAATCGTGCGTCGAAGGCGTCGACGACCTCGGCGCCGTCGACGGCGACGTCGGCGTCAGCGTCAGCGCTCACGCGGGGATCCCCCGGTCGAAGAGGTCGCTCAACGATTCGATCAGGCGGGCCGGCGGACGCCATGACCAGACGCCCGGACGCGGCGCCGACGTCGGCGCAGGCTCGACAGCACCCATGCCGCGCACGAACAGATAGAGGACACCTCCGAGGTTGTGTCCGGGGTCGTAGTTGCGAAGCCGCCAACGGAGATAGCGGTGCAATGCCACGGCATAGAGCAGAGCCTGTAAGGGGTAGTGCGCCGCGACCATCTCGGCCTGCATCGCTTCGGGTCGGTAGTGCCAGGAAGTGAGCGTCTCGCCGGGAGAGGCGAGCTTGTTCGTCTTGTAGTCGGCCAACACGAAGCGATCGTCCGGCAGACGGAACACCAGATCCAGGCTCCCCGTGAGGTACCCACGCAGGACTCCGCTGAGGGCAGGATCCCGCAGTTGCGTGGCGTAGTGCGCCACTGGATCGTTCCCCGGGAGATGCTGTTCGAGAAGATCTGCCATCGCGGAGACATGCAGAGTCGCGCTGGGGGCGCCCCCACCGACAAGCGGGATCTCGAAGGTGAGCTCATCGAGCCGGTCGCGCCGCGCGATGTCGCGCAGCCGGATGCCGTCGACCATCGGTCCAAGGGGGCACTCGATGGCGGCACACAGTCCCGACACCACGGCCTCTCTGCTGCCGAGGTTTACGTTGCGCCACATCACCTCGTTGTGCAGCGCGGTACTGATCTCAGAGGCCAGATCCGGCGCATCGAACTCGGTGTGCTCGAGCACGCCGTGCACCACGGTGCCCACCACCGGGCCGCCGGGCATATCGGCGAGTCGCAGCGCCGCGGCCGTAGCCCCCTCCTCGGGGTCGACGCTGGTTCGCGCCACCGGAGCGACGGTCACCTCCTCGTCCGACGTGAGTTGGTGCTCGGGTTCGCTCCCGATGGAGGGTTGCTCGTGTAACGCCCGGGTGATGCTCGAATACGAGGCCCGGCGCCAGCTGACGTCGAGTGTGCGCTCGAAGAGCGCCGCCTCCAACTGCGGTGGGCTGCCCGCGTTCACTGTCCAGCGGTCGCTCGAGGGCTGCCCCACCCGCTCCACGCTGACGGAGGACCCCAACGCCAGGGCGGCCGCTTCGACAGCGGCGTCGGTACGGGGGGCGGCGCCGTAGGGACCGACGACTCCGTTGTCGTCGCGATCGAACAGCAGCCGGGCGAGCGGCGAGTGCTGGCTGTGCATGGCGCCGGCCCACCACAAGATCGCCTGGTGGCGCGCCCGGGTGAGGGCAACGTACAAGAGACGGAGGTCCTCTCCTCGGCCCTCCTCCAGCTCCATTTGCTGGTGCACGGTGAACCCGTTGCCCTCGCGGCCGACGTCGATGGTGCGCGCGTTCGAGTTGTCGGGATCGTGGAACATGGGCACTTCGCTGCTGAAGGGGCGCCCATCCCACATGAACGGACAGAACACGACCGGGAATTCGAGGCCCTTGCTGCGATGGATGGTGATCACCTGTACGGCCTCGGCATCCGACTCGAGCCGCCGGGCCCGCTCCTCGTTCTCCGCGTCCCGGGCGGCATCATGGATGCGCCGACCGAGCCAGGTGGCCATGGCGGTCGGTCCGAGGCCTTCAGAGACGCCCGCCTCATGCAGCAACTGCGCTATATGGCGCAGATCCGTCATGAAGCGCTCGCCGGAGGGACGTGCCAACACCCGCTCCGGCACCTCGTGCGAGCTACTCACCGTCTGGAAGAGGGAGGCGATGCCCTGATCGCGCAGCAGCGACGCCCACCGGTGCAGCGACCAGTGCAGTGCCTCCCAAGCGTCATCTTCCGCCGTCGCCACCTCTTCGGGCGTCCACCCCACGAAGCAGGTGAGCGCGGCCAACGAGGCGCGATCCCGCGCTGTTGGCCTCTCGAGAGCCTCCAGCAATCGGAGCCACTCCAACGCCGGCTCCGTGGCGAAAACGGAACCGGAGCCGCCGATCACCGCCGGGACTCCCGCCGCCTGGAGCGCGTCCCGGACCGTCACGGCTTGGCTGTTCGTCCGCACCAGCACGGCGATGTGGCCCGGGTGCAATGTCGTGCGCTCGAGTTCGGCACCGTCGCGGGCCCGGGCGATGACCTCCGGGCAGGCTGACAAGAGGTGCACGACCTCCGCCGCCAGGTCCAGGGCGATGAAGCTCCTCGACTCGGGCGCCTTGGGCTCCTGCCGACGGGCCGTCAACGGCACGAGGCCGTCTGCCGCGTGGACGATTCGGACACGCAGCGGAGCTGGGACCGGGGCACCGACCAGCCGGGGTTGCTGGTTTGCGTCGGCTCCCCTGATCTTGCGATAGGTGATCCCCGCGTAACCCAGCTGAGCCTCGTCGAAGAGCGCGTCGTAGGCCGCGAGCAGGCCCTGGTCGCTGCGCCAGTTGACGTCGAGCGTCCATTCCGACTGCACGACGTCGCGCGCCTGCAGGTACGCGTGGACATCCGCGCCGCGAAAGGCGTAGATCGCCTGCTTCGGATCTCCGATCAGCACGAGCGTCGCCCCACCTTGCCCGAAGGCCCGGTGCATGATGTCCCATTGGACCGGGTCCGTGTCCTGGAACTCGTCGACGAGAACGACGTCATATCGTTCACGCAGGCGGGCACAGGCAGCAGGACCACGTTGCTCGTCGAACAGCGTCGTGCGCAGACGGCTCAGCACGTCGTCGTAGGTCAGGATCTTGAGCGCTCGTTTGCGAGCTTCCATCTCGTCACGAACGGCCTTGGCGAAGCGTCGCCGGATGGACGGGAGGTCCTCGGACCGCGACAACGGAGGCACGATCGCGGCGTCAGGGTGCCCCAACACATACTTCGCGATCTCCATAGCGTCGCTGCGATCGAATTCGAGGAGATTCGGTTTGTTGGCGAAGCGGCGCAGGAAGAGGTCATCGACCACCTCCTCCATCAGATCGCTCACGTCCTCCACGAGCGTGACCTCCCGGTCGACGTCGCCGGCCGTCCCCAGGCCATAGAGGACCTGAAGGCAGAACCCGTGGGTCGTTTCGATGGTGGCGGCATCGAAGTCTGCGATCGCCTTTCCCAGCCGATCACGCCGGGCTTCGATCTCCAGCGACGGCCCTCGGGCCAGGAGCTGCACGATCTCGTCGTCGTCGTGCCCCCCGTTTCCCGCGAGGAGATCCACCAGACCGTCGAAGGCACGGACCAGCCGGTCGCGCACCCGCTCGCGCAGCTCACCGGTCGCCATCCGGGTGAACGTGATGACAAGGAGTCGATCGATCGGGAGTACCCCCTCCGCGACGTACCGGGTGGTGAGCGCAGCGATGGTGAACGTCTTGCCCGTCCCCGCGCTGGCCTGCAGCAGAGCCATGCCGGTCGGGAGCGAGCCGCAGACGTCGAACGGCCGGGGATCGGGCGCGGTGACGGCCGTCATCGATCGACGATTTCTTCGTGGGAGAGCAATCCATCCCAGACGTGGCGCGCGTAGAGACCGAACCGTGTGGATTCCGAAGGAACCCATTCGACCTCGTCGAACAGCGGCACTCCGGTGCATTCCACCATGGCACCGAAAGGAAGCCGGTCACCGAGCACCAGCATGTGCTCGGCATCCCTGTCCTCCTTGTCGAATTTGTATGCCGAGACCCATGAGCCGGCCGCCGCACGGTGAGGATCCTTTCCTTCAGCAACCGCGGCGGCCCACGCGGCCGAGGTCCGACAATAGAGCGGGAGCGGCTCGCGCATCCCTCTCTGGAACACCTCGACCAATGTCTGCAGAAGCGACTCGGCCCTTTCCCGGCGGCTGCGAACGTCGGGGCCGAGCGGCCGAATCGTCGCCACGGAGATGGTTGTCCGGTTGCCCTGGCTGCGCCCGACCGTGAGCGCGGAGAAGGCGCGCTCGGGCCACGTCGCGGTCAGCGCGAGCAGTCGCACCCAGGCGATCAGCCGGGCGGCTGGTCCGATCTTTGAGTACGTCACGGTGTGCACGACGTCCCCACGAACCCCGGGAACGGTGCCCACGACGCTGAGCGCCTCGGACAAGTCGGCATGAACGTCGAGCGACTCCGCCGGCTCGCTCTTGCGTCCGATGGCCACCAGGTCGTCGAGCGGTGCGATGATCTGGAGGAGCTCCGGGTCGGCCAATTGTCCTGGCGGCAACGCACCCCGGGCTCTTTCGGCGTCCAGGCAGGCGTCGAGGTCGGCGCCGTCGAGTCGAGCCTGGAGCACGCGGTCGGCGATCTGCCATCTCTCCAGCGCATCGAGATCGATCGGAATCGCGTCCTCGAAGTCCCTCGTCTTGTTCCGCAGGGAAATGCTGAGCCGCTCGCGGAGGAAAGCCCGAACAGGATGGCGCAGAAACCGTTCGAGCTGGTCGAGCCCGATCGGGTTCGACCCGTAAGACTCGAGTGGGCGTTCGAGGAAAAGCGGTACGTCGTGCCGCGGGGCGAGGGCGGCCCGGGCGCCGGCCAGGTGGAGCGCGTCGAAACTCCACGGGCTGTCCGGAACGAGTTCGTGACGTTCGAAGTTTCGTGGGTCGAAAGGCTGAAGTGGGTGCTTGAGCACGATGGCATCGCGGGCACGGCCAGTCAGGGACCTCGCTGTGTGATCCACCACGTCGAGGAGCTCGCCCACCGGAACGGCGGGGGGCCGAGGCAGGTTCGAGCGCTCGTCGCGACCTGAGTACGTGACCACGAGGTGATCACGAGCGGCGAGGAGCGCATCGAGGAGGAGCTGGCGATCCTCGCTCCGCGCGTCGCGATCACCGACCCTCTGGTTGCGTGCGGTCAGGTCATCGCCGTCCCGCTCGATGTGACGGGGGAAGCTTCCGTCGTCCAACCCGAGCAGGCAGACGACCCGATGCGGGATGGAACGCATGGGCACCAGGGTGCACACCGTCAGGTGCCCGGTGCAGAAGTTGGCCCTCGTCGGCCGCCCTTTGAGGCGTTCGGAAAGGATCGAACGAATGTCGTCGCAGCTCAGTTCCACGCCGCTGGCCGACTGCTCTCCGGTGGCCTCGTCAACCAACTCGTCGAGGAGTGCCTTCAGCTGCGCCCGTTGCCACGCATCGGTGGGCAGAGTGGCTGCCAGGGAATCGGATATTTCCGCCAGGATGGTCGCCCAGGCGTTGACCGGGCGAAAACCGGCGAGGGCGTCGAGCGCGTCTCGCAGCCGGTCGATGAACTCTGACAGGCGTCCCGCCAGGTCGATGTCCCCGCTTTCGACGTCGTCCAACGGGAGCGTCGAACCGAAGAGACGTTGGCGTTCCTCCGCCATCGTCACCCCGAGCAGGATCCGGTCCAGCCCCGCTTGCCACGTGTTGGCTTCGATGCCCTCGAGCAGGAAGGGGCCCCGGTGAACCGCGTCGAACCCCCAGCGGACGAACGCGCCGTTCACCCATTCCTCCAGGCGGTAGAGGTCGTCGTCGCTGAAGTGGAACCGGCGGCGTACCGGGTCACGACCCGCCAGATCGAGAACCTCCGTCGCGGTGATCCTCGCCGAGGAGAGCTCGAGCACCTCGGCCAGCACTCCCATCACCGGGTTGGTCTGGCGGAGTGAGCGGTCGGCCAATCGGATTTCGAGTGTGCGCTCGGGGTCGCCGGATCCTCCGTTCAGTCCCTGCCCCCCGAACGTTGCCTGAATGAGCGGGGCGAAGGTCTCGATGTCGGGGCACATCACGATGATGTCGCGCGGCTCCAGGCTCGGATCGTCCTCCAGCAGGTGCAGGACGGCGTCACGCAGCACCTCGACCTGGCGTCCGCGTCCGTGACAGGAGTGGACCCGGATACTGCGATCATCCTCGGCGAGCAGCGGCCGCCGTTCGATGCCGCCCCCGCTGCCTGCCGGTGCGCGGTCGGCGCGGACGTCGTCCTGGATCTGCCGCAGGAGGGTCGGCACGTCGATCCCCGGTGCCGAATTCAGGCTCTCGCCGTGCGGAACTGCCGAACCCAGCACCAGTTGCATCTCTCGGGCGTCCCGACCCCAGGACTGCAGCAGTGGATGGCGCGGCGCGCCTGCCGTGGGATCCTGCGTTCGGAGCAAGAAGCGCGACACCGGCCCCACCTGGGTCTCAAGTCGTTCCCACAGTGCGGGCGACGGGTGCAGTAGGAAGAGATGGACCTCCCGGCCGGCGCCCATCGCCTCCAAGACGTCGAGGTAGCTCGCGGGCAGCCGGGTCAACCCGAACAAGGACAGCCGCGGCGGGACGTCCAGGAGTTCAGGCTCATCCCGCAGTCGTCCGCAGGCCTCGACCAGGCGCTCCGCCGGACCCGGCAGCCCGATCCGGACCCGCAGCAGCCGCCATAGCTCCACCTGCCATTCGGCCTCGTCCTCGGCCGGCGAGCCCTCAGCCCAGCGTTGGAGCATCTCTGGCCGGTGCACGGCATAACGGTCGAAGAGGTCGGCCACGTGTCGGATACTCGAGAAGCGCTTCGACTCGTGCACGGTCTCGGAATTACGGATGTGCTGGGCCAGTGGCGCGAGCCACGGATCGTCGAAGTGCTCCTCGACCACCTCGAGCAGCGGCCAGACGGCACGTTGAGGGAGCCAGGGGTCGGTGTCGGCATCGACGCCGGCCGCCCTGGCCAGCGCCCCATTGACCACCGTCCCGGGGAAGGGGAAAGCGATGTTGGCGCACACCCCGTCCTGTCGGCCCGCCGTCGCTCCCAACTGCGCCGACAGCCGCTGGGTCAGCCAGCGCTCGATGCCACGGGTGGGTACCGAGACCACCTCAGGGGTCATGGGATCTTCGAGAGGCTCGGCGACCAGATCACTCAACATGGCGACCAACGCATCAGCCCGCTCGGATCGGTGGACGTGCAGCACCCAGGCAGAGTACGTCGGCGTTGTTCTCGACGACGGGCTCGACAATCCTCCAGTTCGGAGGGGTTGCCTACGCCGAAGTGCCGGAGCTTCCGCCCTCCGCCAACGCCACGATGGTCGGCTGACCGCCCTCGTCCTCTTCGAGATCGGGCTGATACGCCTGGAGATGGCGCGGCGCCTTCTCGATCGGGGGGAGTTCCGCGAGGTCGTCCGACTGTGCCCCCACGACGCCGAGGCCCGAGAACTTGCGGGCCGAGACCAGAACCCGAGATTCGAAGGAGCCGACCGCCTTGTTGTAGGCCTCCACGGTCGAGGTGAGGTTTCGCTGCAGCGACTGCAGGTGCCCGGTCATGGTACGCAGTCGGTCGTAGAGCTCCGCACCCAGTTGGCGGACTTCGCGTGCGTTCTCCGCCAGCGTCTCCTGCTGCCAGGACAACGCGATGGTCTTCAGTGCCGCAACCAGGGTGTTCGGCGTGGCCAGCACGATGCCCTTCCCCAGCGCATGATCCTGCAGCCCGGGATCAGCCTCGCAGGCGGCCGCCAGTAGGGATTCGCCGGGGACGAAGGCCACCACGAACTCGGGTGAGCGCTCGAACTGCCTCCAGTACTCCTTCTTGGCCAGCTGGTCCACGTGGGTGCGCAATTGGCCAGCGTGCTTCTTGAGGAGCACCTTGCGCTGGTCCTCGTCGTCGGACTCGGTGAAGTTCAAGAACGCGTCGAGCGGGACCTTCGAGTCGATGACGACCTGGCCGCCGCCCGGCAGGTGCACGATCATGTCGGGCCGGAGAAGGCCGTCCTCGGTGGTCGTCGACCGCTGCTCTTCGAAGTCACAGTGCTCGGCCATGCCGGCCGCCTTGACCGCGTTGCGCAGCGTCATTTCGCCCCAGCGTCCGCGCGTCTGGGGGGACCGAAGTGCCGTGACCAGGTTCCTGGTCTCCTTCTGGAGCTGCTCGTGTCCGAGGTGCAGTGCCGCCACGCGCTCGTTCAAGGTGGCGTAGGCGCCCTTGCGCTCGACCTCCATGTCACGAAGTCCTCGCTCGTACCGGGCCAGGGTCTCGCTGAGCGGGTCCAGCAGCTGAGCGATCGCCTGCTGGCGGTGCGTCAGGTCGCTCTGGGTGGCGGTGCGGACTTCGTTGAACTTGGAGTCGGCGAGCGCGAGGAACTGCTCGTTGTTCTTCGCCAACGCCTGGGCCGACAACTCCGAGAAAGCTCCGGCCAGCCGGTCCCGCTCCTCTTCGACCCGGCGCGCCGCCTCGTGTTCCGACGTGCGCAGCAGGTCGAGCTCCGATACGGCGACGGCCCGGGCCGTCTCGGCCGCAGCCGAGGCTTCCGACACGGCTTTCAACTCGGCCGCCAACGACGCCGAACGCGCAAGCGCATCGGCCAAACGACCCTCGGCCAGACGCGCGGCGCCGGCGGTGCGGACCGTACGAGCCAGATGCCACGCAAAGCCGACGGCGAGACCGGCCGCGAGCCCGATGACCACTCCGAGGACCATGCGGCCAATGTAACGATGAGGTGTGTCAACAACGGGGACCGCCCGCTCTCCCTGCGTGCGGCGGCGGAGCAGGTCATGGGTCTGGGGGTCGCGAGTCTGGGGGTCGCGAGTCTGGGGGTCGTGAGCCCGGAACGGAGCCGGTAGCGTGACCGGGATGCCGTTCAAGCTTGGTGGCAGCACCAAAACCGTTCCCGAGCAGGTAGAAGCCGGGGATCTCCAGGCCCAGATCGGACCGCTCGTGACGGAGCAGCCGCTCTGGCCGCGCACCTTGCCCGAGCCCCACGAGGTCGACCGCCTGTTCGCGCAGGCCTTCGCCCTCGTCGGTGAAGGAATCGCCGGTGCAACCCACGCGCTGCTGGCCGGCGATCGGGACGCGGCCAAGGAACTGGTCAAGCGCGACGAGGTGATCGACAAGTTGATCGGGCAGATCTCGACGACGGTGCAGCATCAGCTGGTGCACGGTGAGACGACACCCGACGAGCGGCGCGAGTACGTGGCCATCCTGCGCATGCTCCCGGACATGGAGCGCAACGGAGACCTGGCCGAGCACATCGCACGCCGGGCCGCGCGTGGCCTCGGCGCCGAGATGTCGGCCCGTAGCAGAGGACTCGTGGAACGCATGGGTGAGGTGGCCACGACCATCTGGCGGGAGACGGCCGATGCCTTCGCCGAGCGCTCCGCGGATGCCGCATCCTCCATCGACGATCTCGACGACGAGCTCGATGACCTCCATGTCACCCTGACCGCCGAGCTCGTGGCGGGTACGATGCCGCTACCGGTGGCGATCGAGCTCGCCATGGTGGCCCGGTTCTACGAGCGCTTCGGCGACCATGCCGTCAACCTGGCGCGCCGCATGTCCACTCTGGTGATCGGAGGTCCCGAGCCGGTCTCCTCGGGTCCCGATTGATCCCCCCGGGGATCAGGAGCGCAACGCCAGGAGCTCTTCGGCGATCTGCACCACGTTGAGCGCGGCACCCTTGCGCAGGTTGTCACCGGAGACGAAGAAGGCCAATGCGTTGGGAGCACCCTGGGCCCGCCGGATGCGGCCGACACAGGAGACATCGCGGCCGGCCGCCAGGAGCGGCGTCGGGATCTCGGCCAGCTCGACCCCGGGGGCGGTCCGCAGGACCTCGGTGGCGCGCTCGGGGGTGATGGGTCGTTCGAACTCGCACACGATGGCGGCCGAGTGCCCGGTGAAGACCGGCACCCGGACGCACGTCGTCGTCACCGCGAGCTCGGGCAGCCCGAGGATCTTGCGGGCCTCGTTGCAGTACTTCTGCTCTTCGTCGGTCTCGAGGGAGCCGTCGTCGACGATCTTGAACTGGAGCGGTATGACGTTGTGGGCGATCGGGACCGGGTACACGCTGCGAGGCGGGTAGTCGACGGACGAGCCGTCAAAGGTCAGGTCTTGCGCCCGGTCGACCGTCTTGGAGAGCTGCTCGGCCAGTTCGCGCACGGCTTCGACTCCTCCACCGGACACCGCCTGGTACGTCGCAACCACGAGTCGGCGGAGGCCGGCCTCGTCGTCGAGAGGCTTCAGGACCGGGATGGCAACCATGGTGGTGCAGTTGGGATTGGCCACGATTCCTTTGGGGATCGAACGCAGCGCGCCGGCGTTGGCCTCGGGCACGACGAGCGGCACCTCAGGGTCCATGCGCCAGGCGGAGGAGTTGTCGATGACAGTGGCCCCCGCGGCGACCAGCCGCGGCGCCAGCACCCGCGACACGGAGGCCGGAGCGGAACACAGGGCGAGGTCGATGCCGGAAAGGTCGGCCGTCTCGGCATCCTCCACGACGACTTCACCGTCGCCCCACGGGAGCGTCGAGCCGGCGGAGCGCGCCGAGGCGAGATACCGCATGGACTCCACCGGGAAACGGCGCTGGGCCAGGATGGCGCGCAGGACCACGCCCACCTGCCCAGTCGCTCCGACGATGGCGATCCGCATCGCCCAATAGTACGGGACGACCCGGTGCCGCCGTCCCGGTGATCAGACCTCGAGTGGGCGGCGCCCCTCGAGCGCACGCCCGAGTGTCAGTTCGTCGGCGTACTCGAGGTCCCCGCCGACCGGGAGCCCGCTGGCCAGCCGGGAGACCACGACTCCCCGCGGGCTCAGCTCGCGGGCCATCAGCATGGCGGTGGCCTCACCCTCGATGGTGGGGTTCGTGCAGACGATGGCCTCACGGATGACCCCGGCGTCGATGCGATCGAGCAGCTCCCGCAGGCGGAGCTGCTCCCGTCCGATGCCGTCGAGCGGGCTCAGCGCACCGCCGAGCACGTGGTAGCGGCCCTTGAAACCGGTGCGCTCCACGGCGACGATGTCGCGAGGATCCTCGACGACACAGATGACCTCAGGATCGCGCCGGTCGTCGCTGCAGACCGCACACAGCTCACCTGACTCCGCCACGTTGAAGCAGACTTCGCAGAGCGTCGTGCGCTCCTTGACGGCGACGATGGCGTCCGCCAGGCGACGGGCGTCCTCGCCGGGGACCTTCAAGATGTGGAAGGCGATGCGCTGGGCAGACTTGGGCCCGATGCCGGGCAGGCGTCCGAGTTCGTCGATGAGAGAGCGGAGGGGCCCGGTGTACACCTAGCCGGCCACCTCGCTGGCGCCGGGAAAGGCTTGGAAAAGGCGAGCCGCGGCATCCGACGCTTGGTCGTCGGAGGCATCCTCCATCAGCTCGTGAGGATCGACGTCCTCGACATCGTCCCCCGGCGGGGCCGGGTCCGGAGGGGCGGTACCCGGTGATCGGCCGGACGTGGCGGGGGAGGAGCCGGGGCGGGGCGGCGGCGGAGCAGCACCCTCGTCGATATCGAGGACCAGGGTGATCTTCGTCCCGAAGTGGGCCGCGAGCGCCGCCTCCACCACGGCCTGCTGTTCGGCGCACTGGTCCCGGTGGGCGGGGTTGGGAAGGGCGAAGTGCACCCCATGGTCGTCCACCGAGACGAAACGACCGCTGGCGTAGCGAGCCTTGGCTCGTGCCGGCAGGGACTGGAGTATGCCGTCGCCCCAGGCCTCGGTGAGGCTGTCGCGATCGACGTGGCGCCCCGGCTCTGCTGGGCCGGCCTTCGCGGCACCGGCGTCGAGCGCGTCCGGTGCGGGCACGGGCGCCCCCGGTGCAGACTCGGGAGCGGCGGATGCTGCTTCGGGGGCCGCCACTTCGGCCGGGGGACCCCCGTCGGTGGCTTCCTTGCTCCGCCGCACCGCACCGATGGAGGGTCGCCGCGCCACCTCTCCCGGCGGGCGGGCAGCGGCCGGGGCTCCGGGCCCGGCGGCCGTCGACGACGCCGGGCCGGTCCCGTCGGACCCCGGGGACGAGCCCCGCTGGGCGGGGGCGCCGGGCCGAGGGAAAGCGGCCGCCCCGGATATCGAGCGCTCCAGCACGCTGACCCGCTCGGAAAGCGCCTCGGCTCCGGAGTCGAGGTCGGGGCGCACCGCTCGCACCGCAGCGATCTCGAGGACCACCTGCGCGTCGGGGGCCTCGCGCATGTCGACCAGCGCGTGACCCAGAATCTCCATGCTGCGCACGACGCGGGCCAACCCCATCGCCTCGGCAAGCCCACGGAACCGCTCCAGAGATGGTCCGGAGACGGTGCACAACTCGGGTGCCAGTGCAGCGAGGAAGACCTGGCGCAGGTCGTCGATCAGCTCCGTGGCCAGTTGCTGGGGACCCCACCCACCGGCCAGGAGCGCGCTGAGCGCGACGAGCACGGAGCTGACGTCCCCTCCGGCCAGGGCCTCGAGCACCGCGCCGAGTTCAGGTCGAGCCGCATCGGCGGACCCTGAGGCCACCACCTGGTCCAGCGCCGAGAGCGCGTCGCGGGCCGAGCCCCGGCCGCGTCGCACCGCCGCCTCCAGCGCCACCCCGTCGACATGGAGCCCGGCCTCTTGGTTGACCGACGCGAGAAGGTCGTGCAGCGTCTCCGCACCGAGGAGCCGGAACTCCAGATGCTGGGTGCGGCTGCGGATGGTCGGCGGGACCTTCTGGGGGTCGGTCGTCGCGAGGACGAACACCACGTGGCTCGGCGGCTCCTCCAGCGTCTTCAACAACGCGTTGGCCGCCGCAGTGGAGAGCATGTGGACCTCGTCGACGATGTACACCTTCCAACGTCCGGGTGTGCCGAGCCCGGCATGGGCCACGAGGTCCCGCATGGCATCGACGCCGTTGTTCGAAGCGGCATCGAGCTCGTGAACGTTGAGGGAGCTGCCCTGCGTGATCTCGGTGCACGAGGTGCAGACGCCGCATGGCTCGCCGTCGACCGGCGTCTCGCAGTTGAGCGCCTTGGCCAGAATCCGTGCCGAGGACGTCTTGCCCGTTCCCCGCGGACCGCTGAACAGATAGGCATGCGACACGCGGTCGTCGCGGACGGCGCTGCGAAGCGCCCGCACCACGTGGTCCTGACCTCTGAGTTCGTCGAATCGCCCTGGCCTGAAGCGCCGATAAAGGGAGACGAAGGGTGCGTCGGCCATGGCGGCCGAGCCTACCCATGCGCTCGGATGTCGCCGCCCGGTGCTCGGTGCGGCGGCCAGGTTGGCTACGGCACCCGGCCATACCCGCTGAGAGCTGCTGCCTTCCGACCCTGACTCGATTCACGAGCGGCCGTTGCGCAGGACCCGGCCACCGCACCCAGCATCGGGACGGCGAGATCGTCCAGGCTAGCGGCTCGTCTCTTCCTGCTCCCGACACGACCTCGGCGTCACACTCCACCGGTTCCTGACACCGACAGGATGGGGAGTCGAGCCGGAGGCCGGCGCCCCGCCCGTGCCCAGTTCGGGCCGTCGGGCCCGGGCGGGGCCGTTAGCCTGACCAGGCTGCAACCTCGGAGGAGTGCGAGAGCGGCCGAATCGGCACGACTGGAAATCGTGTGTTGGGCAACCAACCGTGGGTTCAAATCCCACCTCCTCCGCTCACGGACAGGATTCAACAGGGGTGTCCACCTGAACCGGGCCGAGCCACCACCGGAGATCGCGAGGGCGCCGCCCGGGGACTTCCTGTCCCTCGCTCCACCCCCCATACTGGGGCATCCCATCCACAGACCCCACACCGCTGCCCGACGAGGACGCCATGGATCTTGCCCTGGCGCAGGCGCGCGCGGCCGCCGAACAGGGCGAGGTTCCCGTCGGTGCGGTGACGCTGGTCGCGGGGCAGGTCGTGGCCGCGCGCCACAACGAACGTGAAGGCGCCTCCGACCCGACGGCGCACGCGGAGATCCTGGCGCTGCGGGACACCGCGGCCGCCGTCGGTGGGTGGCGGCTCTCAGAAGTCACCCTGGTCGTCACACTCGAACCCTGCCCGATGTGTGCCGGCGCCCTGGTGGCCGCGAGGTTGGGTCGGCTCGTCTACGGGGCGAGCGACCCGCGGGCCGGTGCCTGCGGGTCGCTCTACAACCTCTGCGCCGACCCCCGGCTCAACCACGAGCTCGAGGTCAACGGGGGTGTCCGCGCCGAGGAATGCGGCGCCTTGGTGTCCTCCTTCTTCGCCGAGAAGCGGACCGACGGCAGCGGGAACCCACCTGCGCCGAGTCTCCCTTCGGATGGCGCCAGCTGATCGCGGTCGCGGGCCGAAGGGAGGAAGAGCCGATTCTGCCTCCATTGCCGAGGTCGTCTCGATTGTCCTCCTCGGCGGTCTGACCGGCGATTCCGCAACCGCCCTCCGGCCTGAGACGAGGCCCGAGGGACACGAGCGGCCCAGGCCGGGGACCGTCCTTCTGACCTCGTTCTTCGCGCCGGTGAGCCCCCAGGTGGGCCCTCCTCGACCTTCCGGACCAGGTCAGAGCGACTAGGATCTCGCCCGGAGGAGTGCGAGAGCGGCCGAATCGGACGGTCTCGAAAACCGTTGTGCCTCATGGGTACCGTGGGTTCAAATCCCACCTCCTCCGCTCGGCGCCGAAGAGGTCCACCGCACTGGCGGGTGCGGCAAGAACATCGGCAGGGTAAGCGCCTTGCCGGCAGCACCTGGTCGCTCCCTGGCGACCGGAAAGGAGTGAAACCGTGGCACGCGCACGTTCGACATTCGGGAAATTACAGCGCGACCAGGCCAAGAAGGACAGGGCCAAGGCGAAGATGGATGACCGCATTTCGCGGAAGGAGGACAAGGCAGCGGCTAATGAGCAAGCCGACCCGTCCCCCTCGGCCGACGAGGTCGACCAGACGCGTCTGCTCGAGGAATTCGCCGCACTGCACGAGGACCTGGCCGAAGGCCGCATCTCTCTGGACGATTTCGAGGTCCGCCAGGAGGAGCTGCGCGCCAAACTCGTCGTCTGACCGGCTGGGCCGGTTTCCTGTGCGCACCCGGGCACAGTCCCTCCGGGCTGGTCAGGTCGTGGGAGTGGGGTCTCGTCCCTCGAGCCACCGGCGGAAGCCGGCCGCATTGGAGTGGACGCCGTTCATGATGTCCAACTTCTCCTTGTGGGCGGCGTCGATGTCGCCGAGCAGCGGGTCAAAACGGCCGGCCAGCGCATCCGCGATGTCGGTGCCCTCGCGATAGGCCTTCTCCGCCGTCTCGGCCCACAGCCGCAGGGTTTCGTCGGCCTCGGCCAAGAGCTCCTCGGGCTGTTCGAGCAGGCCGTAATGCGCCAATGCGATTCCCGAAGGCCGGAGTGCGCCGAACTTGGCCAGTGAGGCAAGTGCCTGCTCGAGGTCGAAGTCCGGAGGCGGGGTCGAGGGGCGCAGGACACCTCCGTCGGGCAGCTTGACCCCGACGGCATCACCGGCAAAGAGAACTCCGCTCAGCGAGTCGTGCAACCCGACGTGGTGCTTTGCGTGTCCGGGCGAATCCACGGCGGCGAGATGCCGCCCGGGGCCCACCTCGATCTGCTCGCCGTCTTCGAGCACATGGATGCGCTCGTGTGGCGTGGGGTCGATGCGGCCGTAGAGGGAGTCGAGGAGTGGGCCGTACACGCGTGCCGCCGAATCAATGAGCCGCGAGGGGTCGGCCAGGTGCCGCGCTCCCTTCTCGTGGACATAGACGGTGGCCGAGGGGAAGGCGCGGGCCACATCACCGACTCCCCCCGCGTGATCGAGGTGAATGTGCGTCACCGCAACTCCGGCCAGCTCGGCGGGGCCCACTCCGATCTGCTCGAGCGCGGCGAGCAGCACCGGCACCGACGTCTGACTCCCGGTCTCGATCAACACGGGAGCGGGTCCCTCAATGAGATAGCCGGCGGTGACCCGCTCCCAACCACCGAGCATGGTGTCGATCTCCAGCACCCCCGTGGCGATGGGGCGTGGTGGGGGAACGGCGGGAATGGCATCGCCAGTTGCCGGGTCGTGCCCGTGCAGGCCGGCGTCAGCGTGGCGGTGCGCCCGGCGTCCATGTGCGTGCGTCCCGCTCATGTCCAGCCGACCTCAATGACGAAGGTGTGGTCGCCGGGCGCCCCCTGGCGCGTCCCCGAACAACGCTGCAGGGTGGCGACGGCGGTCATGTTCACCGCACTGCTCCGGCGCGGCGTTTGATGGCGACGCGACCGAGGCGCTTCATACTCCCGACGGTTGCCGTCGTGAGGGTGTTGTCGACGAGGACACGCGAGCCGTCGTCGGCCAGGGCCAGCGGATCGTTGCCGCTGAGGCGGAAGGCCGAATTGATCAAGGAGACGTGGGAGAAGGCCTGTGGAAAGTTGCCGACAAGGCGGCCGGCGAGCGGGTCGTACTCCTCCGACAGCATTCCGAGGTCGTTGCGCAAGGCCAAGAGCCGTTCGAAGAGCTCCTCGGCTTCCTCGGCGCGACCGATCATGTGCAGGCAGTCGACCAGCCAGAACGAGCACGCCAGAAAGGCGCCTTCCCGGCCGGTCAATCCGTCGACGGCACCGTCGTCGGTGGTGCGATAGCGCAGCACGAAGCCGTGTTCCATGAGGTCCCGCTGCACTGCCTCCACGGTGCTCACCACGCGCGGGTCGCGCGGTGGGAGGAAGCCGACCAGGGGGATCATGAGCACGCTCGCGTCCAGTTCGTCTGAGCCGTAGTACTGGGTGAAGGCACCCACCTTCCGGTTGTAGCCCTTGTCGCAGACCTCGGTGAAGATGTCGTCCCGCAGCGAGCGCCAGGTCTCGAGCGGGCCGTCGAGGTCAGGCCAGTCCTCGAGCGTGCGCACCGCCCGGTCGACGGCGACCCAGGCCATGACCTTGGAGTGCGTGAAGTGCCGGCGCGGCCCTCGCACCTCCCAGATGCCGTCGTCGGGCTGCTGCCATCCTTTCTCCAGGAACTCGACCAGCTGCTTCTGCAGACCCCAGACGGACCGGCTGTGCACGCCGTCGGTCCGGGCTGACGAGTAGAGGGCCGACATGACCTCCCCGTAGACGTCGAGCTGGAACTGGTCGGAGGCCGCATTCCCGATCCGGACAGGAGCCGAGCCTTCGTAGCCGGGGAGCCAGTCCGCCTCCCACTCGTCCAGACGGCGCTCCCCTCCCGGGCCGTACATGATCTGCAATTTCGAGACGTCACCGGCGACGGCGCGCAGGAGCCAGTCTCGCCATGCGAAGGCCTCCGCGTGGTAGCCGCCACGCAGTAACGACTCGAGTGTGAGGGTTGCGTCGCGCAGCCAGCAGTACCGGTAGTCCCAGTTGCGATTACCCCCGAGCGCTTCTGGAAGCGACGTGGTGGCCGCGGCCACGATGCCGCCCGTCGGGTCGTAGGTCAAGGCTTTCAGCGTGATGAGGGAGCGGACCACGGCGTCCCGGTAGGGCCCCTCGTAGCAGCACTGGGTGGCCCATTCGGTCCAATAGGCCTCGGTCAGGTGCACCGCGTAGTAGCTGTCCAGTGGTGGCGGCGGCTCCTCGGGCGAGGGGTGCCACACCAGGGTGAAGGGGTAGCGCTGGTTCGCGGTGACGGTGAAGTCGGCGACAGTGCGCATGTCTTTGCCCACCGCATCGACCCGGTGCCAGAGCGCCACCGAATCGGGACCGGCAGTCAGGCGCGTCAAGCCGTCGTGCGACGTGACCCACGGGAGCACCTCTCCGTAGTCAAAGCGCACCGCGAGCTCCATGCGCATCTCCACGGTGCCGCTCACACCCTCGACCGAACGGACCAGGTGCGGGTACTCCTCGCGCACGGGCATGCAATCGGTTACCCGTACGGTTCCAGTGGCCGTGTCGTACTCGGTCTCGACGACAAGGGTGTCAGGGCGGTACCAGCGTCGCGTGGCCAGGATCGCTGACGGACCCCCGACAGGCGCGATCTTCCAATATCCGTTGTCCTCGTCCCCCAGGAGCCGCGCAAAGCACGACGGCGAGTCAAAGTGCGGCAGGCACAGCCAGTCGATTGAGCCGTCCATGCCCACCAGGGCTGCCGTGTGGAGGTCTCCGATGACGGCATAGTCCTCGATGCGCTGGCTCATGGCCTCATTCTTGTCGGTTCAGCCCGAGATGCAGGGCCCGGTGCTGACGGCCGAATGATGGCGCTCCGCCTGCTGCACGCGGGCCAGCACGCCGGGTGAGGCCAGGGCGTAGCCAACGTCCTGGTAGACGGTCGAGCGGGAGAAGACGACACCGATGACCTGACCCGCCGGGCCGAGTAGCGGGCCACCGGAATTCCCGGGCAGGACGTTGGCATCGAGTGCGTAGACGCTTCTCGTGACCGACCCGTTGTTGTAGATGTCCTTGCCGATGGCCGTGACCCCCTCCGTCACGCCCGCCGCGCCGATGCTCAGCCCCCTGTCTTCGGGGTAGCCCAAGAGTGCAGCCTGCGTGCCGCGGGGCACGATGTTCGAGCTGATCGTGAGGGCGGGGCCGAGGGGCGCGTCGGTCCTGAGCACCGCCAGGTCGAAGTCGGGGTCGAACAGCACGGGCGTCGCGTCGTACGCGCTGTTCCCGACGACGACTTGCGTGTTGCCATTGCTCTCCCCGGCCACGACGTGGGCATTGGTGGCGACGAGACCCGGGCCGACCACGAACCCCGAGCCCTCCTGCTCGTTGCTACAGGCCGTGCCGAGGATCTTGACCGTCGAGAACACCGCCGGATCGGCGAGCGCCTGGGTCTCGGCGTTCGTGGGGGTCGAGACCGTCGGCGTGGAGGGCGGGGTCAGCGTCGAGAAGGCCTGGGGAAATCCCCGGTTGTTCAGGAACGTCTGGAGGTCGTTGAAGACGGAGGGCGCCTGGGGCAGGACCCTGTCGATCGAGTGGAGGATGTCCGAGCGGGCCACCGCGGCGTCGAGGGACGTGAACCGGCTGTTGGGGGTCAACACCACTGCCGCCACGACCCAGACGGAGAGGAGGACGGCCAGAACGGCCACTCCGACCCCCAGGACGGCGTCCACATTGCCAAGGTGATGCCGCCGGACCGTGACGTTGCTCCAGGTCCCGAGGACGCGACCGCCATAGCCGCACGCGCAGGCGGTCAGCAGGACCAGCGACACGACGACGATGGAGCGCGTGACGTCGTCGTGCCCGCGGGTCAACAGCGGCACCCACACCAGGGTCCCGAGCAGGAAGCCCAGGAAAAATCCCCCGAACGTGAGGAGTTGGACGAGGGCGCCGAGCCGGAGGCCGTGGACGGCCGCCAGCAACATCAGCCCGATGATCAACAGATCGACCCAGTCCACCGCTGCGAGGGTAGCGAACGGTGCCCGGGAAAATGCACCCCCCACCGCTATTGTCGTCGTGCCGTGCTTCCGCCCTCCGTGTCTCGACACTGGCGTATCCCGCGGCGCAGTGGCGGTCTCTCGCTCGTTGTTGCTGCCGTGGTCGTCACCGCGTCGGGCTGTGCTGTCTCCGGACACCCCGGTGTACCGAAGGCCGCGCGCGTCCTCGGTGAGCCCAACGCCACGCCTCTCGCCGTTGGGCAGCCGGCGCCCTCGGGCACCGGTGAACTCGGTGCGGTGTCGTGCGCGACGGCCCGGCGCTGTTGGGCCGTGGGTGTCGCCGGGCCCAATCCGGCCCCGGCGACCGGCGTCACGGTGATCGCCGCCACCACCAACGGCGGGGTGTCATGGAAGGCGCAGCATGTCGCGGGAGGGATCACGCCGCAGCTGAGCGCTGTCTCCTGCCCCACCGCCACCGAGTGCCTGGCGGTCGGATCCAACGGAGCGTCGTTGCCCGGGAGCGGCGTCGTCTTCTCGACCACCGATGCCGGCGCCACGTGGTCCGCCGCGTCGACACCGCAGAACGCTCTCCTGGTCTCGAGCGTGACCTGCGCCGGCCCGGCCGACTGCAGCGCCATCGTCAGCGACGGCACCTCGACGTGGTCCGCCCACAGCGCCGACTTCGGCCAGAGCTGGGTGCGCGAGGGCAACCTTCCGGCACTCTTCCTGCCCGGGAACGATCTCACGTGCGTGGCGGGCGGTACCTGCATCGACGCCGGCTATGTCCCGACCAGCAACGGCCACGGAGAGGGAGCGGTCGCCGTGAGCGCCGACGGCGGCCAGACGTGGGCGATGGCGACGGTGCCTTCAGGGATTGGAGTGCTGCAGAGTACGGCCTGCCTCTCCGCTTCCGTCTGCCTTGCCGCGGGCACGACGGGGACGACGGTCAGCGACATCGTCCCCGCCAAGGGTGAGCTCCTCCGTAGTCCGGACGGGGGGCACACGTGGGCGCCGGTGACCGGCACACTGCCGGTCGACGACGTCTACGGGGTGGCGTGCCCTTCGGCCACGCAGTGCGTCATGGTCGGCACCAAATGGGCCGGTTTCCCGGCCGTTGGCGCGGGCGCGGTGGCCCTGAGCACCGATGCCGGGGGTACCTTCCGGAGCTCGGCGACGGCATACATCCCGATCACGTTGACCGCTGTGTCCTGCCCCCCGACAGCGGGGTGCGTGGCCGTCGGGGGGGACACGGTGGCGCGGCTCGCGCTGCTCCAACCCAAGCGGCACCCCGAGCCCGCAGGAGCCAAGAGGTAGCGGTCGTCAGAAGAAGGATCCCTAGTCAGGAGGGTCGTACCCCCGTAGACTCGGGGTGGCCGGATGAGGCTGTGTTGGAAGCGTGCGGGGGTGCGCGCACTCCCGTCGCCCGACCGATGGAGGAGTGCCATGCCACAGACCTGCCCGCAGTGTCAGACCGAGGCCGCCGACGGGGTGAGTGCCTGCCCGAGCTGTGGGGCTTCGCTGAGTGCGGGTGCCAGGTCGGCCCAGGACGCTCCACCCGTGAGTACTGCGGCACCGACGGCACCGACGGCCCCGGCCGCCCCTGCATCCGGCGCGTCGTCCATGCCGGCATACAAGTTCGATGCGGCCCGCTGGTCCACGGCGGACCGGATCGCCGGTGTGGCCACCGTCGTGCTGTTCATCTCGCTGTTCCTCGCGTGGTTCGGCATCAGCGTCATCGGCATCACCGTGACCGCGAGCGGGGTGTCGGCGCACGGGTACCTCTACATCGTGATGATCTTGTCGATTCTGATCGTCGCCTACCTCGTGCTGCGCGCCGGCTGGGAGGAATTGCCGGGCGGTATCAATCTCCCGCACCTCACGACGATGATGGTGGCGACACTGGTCAACCTCGTCATCGTGTTCATCGCTTTCATCTTCAAGCCAGGCGGTTCAGGCGTCGGCTGGGAGTTCGGCGCGTTCCTCGCGCTGATCGCTGCCGTTGTTGCCGCGGCGCCCTACGCGGTTCCGCAGCTGCGCGCCAAGACCATGGGCTGATCAGGACGGGGCGCCGCGGCCGCAGTGACCGATGCCCGGGGCGGGCGGACTACGCCACGCCACGCCACCCACGTCGGCCCTCGTCAGACGTTCGGCAGCACTTCCTCCGCCAGCAGGTCGATGTGGTCGAGGTCGTCGAGGTCCAACACCTGGAGATAGACCGATTGCGCTCCGATGGCGGAGAACTCCTGCAGCCGCGCCACCACCTCGTCCGGCGTGCCCGCCACCGCGTTGGCGCGCAGCTCATCGGGCTTGCGGCCGATGTTGGCGGCGCGGCGCTCCACCTCCACGTCAGTGGCACCGCAACAGACGGTCTGCGCCGTCGAGAGCCGCAGCGTCCCGGGGTCACGTTCCCGGTCCGCGCAGGCGGCGCGGACTCTTCCGAACTGGGCCTCGGTGTCGGCGAGCGAGGAGAAGGGCAGGTTGAACTCGTCGGCGTAGGTCGCCGCGAGGCGGGGGGTCCGCTTGGCGCCGCCGCCGCCGACGATGAGCGGAGGGTGGGGCTGCTGGACGGGCTTGGGGAGCGCCGGGCTTCCCTTCAACCGGTAGTGCCGCCCGTCGAAGTCGAACGTCTCGCCGACCGGCGTGGCCCAGAGCCCGGTGAGGATGGCGAACTGCTCCTCGAGCCTCTCGAAACGCTCACCGAGGGGTTGGAAGGGCACGCCGTATGCGGTGTGCTCTGCGTCGTACCATCCGGCCCCCAGACCGATCTCCACGCGCCCGCCGCTCATGGCGTCCACCTGCGCCACTTCGACGGCGAGCAGTCCGGGCAGCCGGAACGTGGCCGAGGTCACGAGGGTGCCCAGACGGATCCGGTCGGTCTCCCGGGCGATGCCGGCCAGGGTGAGCCAGGCGTCAGTCGGGCCGGGCCGGCCATCGCCGCCCATGGCGAGGAAGTGGTCGGAGCGGAAGAACGCGTCGAAGCCGGCGACCTCGGTCGCCTGCGCCATCGCGAGCTGCTGTTCGTAGGACGCGCCCTGCTGGGGCTCCACGAAGATGCGGACCTTCATCAGCCCAAGCTAACGGGACTCGGCCTGCGCTGCTCTGCCCCGACGGGGCAAACTGCTGAGATGGACATCGGAGTGATCTTTCCCCAAACGGAAGCGGGCGGTGACCCCGGCGCGGTGCGCGCCATCGGGCAGGCCGTCGCGGATCTGGGTTACACGCACCTGGCGGCGTACGACCACGTGCTCGGGGGGGACACGGCCGTGCTCGGGGAGCTGGGTGGGCCCTACACGATCGACGACACCTTTCGCGAGCCGTTGACCATGTTCGCCTACCTGGCCGGCTGCACGAACCTGGCCTTCGCCACCTCCATCCTCATCGGGCCGCAACGCCAGACGGCACTGCTGGCGAAACAGGCGGCAGAGGTCGACCTGCTCTGCGGTGGGCGCTTCCGGCTGGGGCTCGGCATCGGCTGGAACAAGCTCGAGTACGACGCGCTCGGCATGCCCTTCGAGCAGCGGGCGGCCATTCTGGAGGAGCAGGTCGCCGTGTTGCGCTCCCTGTGGACGGAGCGGAGCGTCACCGTCGACGGACGCTTCCACCACATCCGGGCGTCGGGGCTGGCCCCGCACCCGGTGCAGCGGCCCGTCCCGATCTGGATCGGCGGCCACGCGCCGGCCGCGCTGCGCCGGGTGGGTCGTATCGCCGACGGCTGGTTCCCCCAGGTCCGTCCCGGCGGCGGCCTGGAGCCCGCGCTCGAGATCATCCGTGAGGCGGCCGCCGAGGTCGGCCGTGACCTGTCGGATCTGGAGTTCGAGGGAAGGCTGGAATACGCCACCCGGGACCACGACAAGGTCGCCGAGCACGCTCGGCGTTGGGCGGCGGCGGGGGCGACCCACCTGTCGCTCAACACGATGCACGCCGGCCTCGCCGGCACCGACGCGCACATCGGCGCACTCGAGGAGATGGCGGAACTCCTTTTGTAGGGATCCACCCGGCCGGCATCGTGCCAACATGAGACATGCCGGACGAGCCGGGCGCGGACGAACCCACGCCTGATGCCCGTCCCGACGTCGCGCTGTCCACGATCGCCAGGGAATGGGGTCGCATCGGTTGCACCGGCTTCGGCGGCCCGCCGACCCACATCGCCATGTTGCGCCGCCTGGCCGTGGAGCACCGGGAGTGGATCGATGCGACGGAGTTCGAAGACGCCATCGCGGCGACGAACATCCTCCCGGGCCCGGCGTCGACGCAACTTGCCATCTTCTGCGCGTGGCGCCTGCGCGGTGTGCCGGGCGCCGTGGTCGGCGGGGCCTGCTTCGTCTGCCCGGGACTCGCCGCGATCATCGCGCTCGCCGCGGTGTTCCTCGCGTCCGCCCCGCCGATCTGGATCAAGGGCGCGGCGCTGGGCGCCGGGGCGGCGGTGGCGGCGGTCGCCGTCAACGCGGCCCTCGGCCTGCTCCCTGCGAGCTGGCGCCGAGCCGGCGACTTCCCGGCCCGGCGACTGCGTTGGGTGGTGTACGTCCTGGTGGGCGGCGTGGCCGCGGCGAGCGTGGGGACCTTCCTGGTGCTGGTGCTGATCGGCTGCGGCCTCGTCGAGGCGGCCGTCTCGGGCCGGTCGCGGCCACCGACGCATCTGCCCGGGCTCATGGCGGCGCCGGTCGGCGTCGCGACCGTCGGCGGGCTGGGCGCCCTGGCCTGGGTCGCGCTCAAGGTCGGTGCGTTGTCCTTCGGTGGGGGATTCGTGATCATCCCGCTCATGCAGGCCGACGCGGTGCGCCACTACCACTGGATGACGAACAGTCAATTCCTCAACGCGGTGGCGCTCGGACAGATCACGCCCGGTCCCGTCGTGCAGACGATCGCCGTCGTCGGTTACGCGGCCGGTGGGGTGGGTGGGGCGCTGCTGGGAGCACTGGTCGCGTTCACTCCTTCCTTCGCGTTCATCCTCGCCGGCGCCCGGCACTTCGGCGCGCTACGGACCAACCGCCTCGCCCGCTCTTTCCTTGGAGGGGCCGGCCCAGCGGCCATCGGGGCCATCGCCGGCGCGTCCATCCCACTCGCGCTGGCGCTCACGCACCTGTGGCAGGTCGTGCTACTCGGCGGCGCGGCGGTGACGATCATCGGACTACGACGGAGCGTCGTACTCACACTTGTCGGCGCCGGCCTCATCGGGGCTGTCGGCGCCGCCCTGGGGCTGCCCGTCGGGGCGTGATCAGCGTGGCGGCCCGTCGGGGTTCCGCCGCCGACGACGACTGTCACCAGTAGGACGACCGGTGGCCCCGGGCCCACCCGCCACGAAGATCCGCCGCCGGCCGACGCGACGCCGGCACGGGGTGGTCCCGTGGCTTTGGCAGGATGGGTGGGTGAGCGAGCACAGCGGCTATCCCGGCGCGCCGCCGGGCTGGTACCCCGATCCCGCCGGCGGCCCCGGTCAGCGCTGGTGGGACGGCTACGCCTGGTCGGAGGCCACCGTGCTCCCCCAGCAGCCGCCACCGCCGCCGTGGGCGGGCGCGGCGGCGCACCAGGGGTCGGCCGCCCCGGGGGGGTCCTGGGCCGTGGCATCGGAGCGGCTCAGCACGCACAACACCGCACAGCGCGTCGATGCCGAACACCGCATGGTGCCGGTGGCCCGCTTCGCCGTGGCGATGCCGGCCGTGTACTTCCTGGTCAGCCTCGTCCTCCAACGCGCCAACGCGGACCAGTTGCGGTCGGCCGGCCACCAGTTCCGCATCGACTGGCACGACGCGCAGAACGGCGTCACGCCGCCGCCGTACCACGCGCCGAGTAACTCGCTGACTCCGGTCGGCCTCCTCGTCGGGGCGGCCACCGTGGCCGCGGTGATCGTCGCGTGCATCTGGCAGCACCGGGCGGCGTCGGCCGGACGCGCCCTCGGCATCCCATCGCGCCGCTCACCGGCCTGGGGCGTCGGTTCGTGGTTCGTGCCCATCGTCAACCTATGGATGCCCTATTCCGCCATACGCGACTGCCTCCCACCCCACCATCCGCACCGACGCCGGGTCTTGCACTGGTGGATCGCCTGGCTCCTCACCGGATTCCTGACCACGACGGCCGCCGGCTCCGCCCTGTTCTCGACCGGGACGGCCCTCGTGCTGTCAATTCCCGCCGCGCTGGCCTGCCTGGCGGTCATCGCCTGGGCTCCCGGGATCGTGCTGGCGATCGCCGCCTCCCACCAGGAGACCCTGTCCCGACAGGAGAGCGGAACCGGGTTGCTGAGGGGCTGACTACGATCCCCGAGCTGATCCTCAGCTCAGTCAGGGTCGACTTTCTCGAACGTAAACGAACTGTTCACCTCGGGATAGCACTCCTGTTGCTTGTCGTTCACCTTGTCTGGCTACGTTCCAGAGGGTGGCCGACGGTGAGATCAACCAGACACGTCTCAATCCCGTTACGACCGAGGTGCAGTCCGATGTCGACAGGGTGCTGCAAGCGCTCGATCCGGACGCGGCTCGCCCGGAGTGCGTGATGCGCTCAGTCAACCTGAACCTGGGTTTCTCGGGCCGAATCGTCCTCGACGACATCAACGTGGACCTCAAGAGAGGTTCGATCACCGCGCTGATCGGGCCGACAGGTTCGGGGAAGTCCACCTTCTTGCGCACGCTCAACCGGATGAACGACCGCGTGCCCGGCTTCATGCGCGAGGGGGATGTCACCCTCGACGACGAGAGCCTGTGGGCGCAGCACGTCGACCTCCTGACGCTACGGCGGCGGGTGGGCATGCTGTTCCAGCGGCCGAACCCGTTCCCGATGTCGATCAAGGACAACGTGGTCGCCGGCGTCAAGGCACACCGCATCGCCAAGGGCAAGCAGCTCGATGTGGTCTGCGAGCGCCGGCTGACGGAGGTCGGGTTGTGGGACGCCGTGAAGGACCGTCTCAGCGATTCGCCCTTCCGGTTGTCGGGCGGTCAGCAACAGTTGCTCTGCCTGGCCCGTGCCCTCGCCGTAGGGCCGGAAGTCCTGTTGCTCGACGAGCCGACCTCGTCGCTCGACCCCGTCACGACGGAGTCCATCGAGGCACTGCTCAGGACGCTGACACCAGCGCTGACCTTGATCGTGGTGACGCACAACCTCGGCCAGGCCATGCGGGTGTCACACCAGACGATGTTCTTCTACCAGGGGGCTCTCGTCGAGTACGGAGCGACGGACGACCTGTTCAACAGGCCATCGCATCCGGACACCGAGCGCTACGTCACGGGACGGATGGGCTAAACGGCAAATTTTCGGACTCTCGGCGGAGTGGAGTCCAGTGCACATCACAAGCCACATCAACCGACTCACCCAGAGCAACACCAACCAACCAACCAACACCACAAGGAGAGAACCTGTGACAAGACTGATGAGAGCGACCCGACTGCGGCGAGGAGTGATCACCGCCGTCGCGGCGGCGGGGCTCGCGCTGAGCTCGGTCGTCCTCAGCACAGCTGCGTCCGCCACCACGCTGCCCTCCGGTGGCGTGGAGAAGCCGGCCGGCGGCCAGGTGACGGAGACCGGGAGCACTCTCCTCTACCCACTCTTCAACCTGTGGGCGAGCGGGTACAACGAGAAGTACTCGAACACGTCCATCCAGACCGCAGGGACAGGGTCCGGTACCGGCATCTCGGATGCCACCAACGGGACGATCGACGTCGGCGCCTCTGACGCCTACCTGTCGCCGAGCAATGTCCAGGCCAGCCCGCACCTGAAGAACATCCCGCTGGCGATCTCGGCCCAGATCGTGGCCTACAACATCCCGGGCATCACGGCGCACCTGAAGCTGAGCGGGAAGCTGCTGTCGGAGATCTACTCGGGCACCGTCACCAACTGGAACGCCTCGCAGATCGCCGGCGCCAACCCCGGGGTGACGTTGCCCAACCTGCCGATCGTCACGTTGCACCGGTCGGACAGCAGCGGTGACACGTTCCTGTTCACCAGCTACCTGTCCAAGGCCGACCCGTCGGGTTGGGGCACCAAGGTCGGCTTCAACACGACCGTCCCGTGGCCGAATGCGCCGGGTGCGCTGGGCGAGAGCGGCAACTCGGGCATGGTCTCGGGTTGCAAGGCCACGCCCGGCTGCGTCGCCTACGTCGGCATCAGCTACGAGACGCAAGTCCTGCAGGCCGGTCTCGGCTACGCCGCACTCGGCAACGCCAAGGGCCAGTACGTCCTGCCGACGCAGACGTCGATCGCCGCCGAGGCCAACGGCTTCGTGAAGAAGACCCCGGCCAACGGGACCATCTCCCTCATCTACGGCAACATCGACCAGGGTTACCCGATCATCAACTACGAGTACGCCATCGTGTCGAACGACCAGTCGTCCTCCTCGGCCGCCAAGAACATCCGGTCCGTGCTCGAGTGGGCGATCAACGCGAAACAGGGCTCGGCGAGCTCGTACCTGTCCCAGGTCAACTTCCTGGCGCTGCCGACCAAGGTCACGGCGCAGTCGGTCAAGCAGATCCTGAGCATCAAGTAGCGATGGCAACCGTCGGTGGCGTGGCGGGGCGAGTCCCCGCCACGCCGCAAGCGGGATCGATGGGCAGGCCCCCGTCGCCCCGGCGGGTGCTCGACTTCGCCCGCCGCCACGAAGAGCACGCCTGGCGCAGCTCGGCCTGGATCGCGGTGCTGCTGCCCTTGGCGGCCCTCGTGTTCGCCGTCTCGGTGCTGGCCGTCAAGGCGTGGCCGGCCGTCCGGGTCAACGGCTGGTACTTCCTCTACGGGCGCAACTGGACGTACGGCAACGGGTACGGCGCCATCGCGCACACGAACGGCGTGGCCCATCCGATGGGGGCCCAATTCGGCGCCTGGGCCATCATCTGGGGGACGGTGGTCTCCTCCCTGATCGCCATCGTCATCGCCGTGCCGCTGTCCATCGGAGCCGCCTTCGCGCTGACCGAACGGATGCCCACGTGGATCTCGAGGCCGCTGGGCTTCACCATTGAGATCCTGGCCGGCATCCCGAGCGTGGTCATCGGTCTGTGGGGCATCCTCACCTTCGGCCCGTGGCTGGCCAAGAACGTCTTCCCGCCCATCGCCAACAACATGCCCGACGTGCCGGTGCTGCGGTACTTCCGGAACCCCACCGGCACCGGGGAGGGCCTCCTGGCGGCGGGCATCGTGCTCGCCCTCATGATCGTCCCCATCATCGCCTCGACCACCCGCGACCTTTTCCAGCAGGTCCCACCCCTCCCCAAGGAGGGGGCGTCCGCGCTGGGCATGACCGACTGGGAGGTGGCGAACAAGGTGACGCTGCCGTGGGTGCGCTCGGGCATCATCGGCGCCACCGTGCTCGGCCTCGGGCGGGCGCTGGGCGAGACCATCGCCATCGCCATGATCGGCGGTGCCTCGCTGCACATCCCGCCGACGATCTACCTGCCTTTCACCACGGTGGCGGCCACCATCCTCACCCAGCTCGACGGCGCCCTCACCGACGGCACGGGCTTCGCCGTGGCCACCCTGGCCGAGCTGGCCCTCGTGCTGGCGGTGATTTCGGTAGGGGTCAACCTGCTCGCCCGCATGATCATCAGGCGGACCGGGCGCGTGGGCGCTCCCGTCGGGGGCGCCTGATGGCGTCCACCACGCTGGCCGGCGGGCCTGCCACACGCCGTCGCCGCGTCTCGACCGTCACGTGGCGGGCCCTCACCTACCTGGCGCTGGTCCTGATCATGGCGCCTGCCGCCTGGCTGCTGCTGGGCGTGCTGACCCGGGCCTGGTCGCACTGGCAGTGGAGCGTGCTGTGGACCCAGCTGACCCCCACCGGGGGTGGCCTGCGGGACCAGATTCTGGGCACCCTGATCCTCATGGTGGGCGTCTTCATCATCGCCGGCACCATCGGCGTGCTGGCCGGCATCCACCTGGCCGAGTTCACCCAGCCGAAGAAGATCGGCGGCCGGCTCAGCGGCCCACTCCGCACCGCCTCGGACATCCTGTCGGGCTTTCCCTCCATCGTTCTCGGGTACGTGGGTTACGTGGCCCTCGTCGTCGGGTTGCACTGGGGCTTCTCGCTGGCCTCGGCGCTCATCATCCTCTCCATCATGGTGATCCCCTACATCGCCAAGACCACCGAGAACTCGCTGCGTCAGGTGCCGACGGGCTACCGGGAGGGCGCGGCCGCCCTGGGCATGTCCGCCGGCTACGGCCTGCGCAAGGTCGTGTTGAAGAGCGCCCTCCCCGGCATCGCCACCGGGCTGCTGCTGGCCCTGGCCATCGCCTGTGGCGAGACGGCGCCCCTCATCTACACGGCCGGGTTCTCCAACACGCTGCCGCACTCGCTGACCCACGCGCAGTTCCCGTACCTGACTTACGTGGTGTTCACGTACTACAACGACCCGTCGGTGCAGAAGCACTACATCTCGTACGACGCCGCGCTCATCCTCGTCGTCATCGTCCTCCTCCTTCTGGTGGCGAGCCGCGTCGTCGTGGCCCGCACCCAGCGCCACTCCGAGAGCGCTCCCCAGGGGGGGCGTGGGTTCTTCACCCGCTTTCGCAGCGTGACGAACGTCTCCTCCCCCACGGCGCCCGCCGGCGTCACTCCGGAGGAGGATCCGGGGCAGGAGCCCGACCTCGGCACCTTTCCGTCGCATTAGCCCGCCGCAGTAGCCGCCACGCCCTTCCTCCCACGACTCCGCGGTGGGCCCACGGGTGTCTGCCGTCCGGCGCCACCTTCTAAGGTGGCCTGGAGACGGCGAACCACCCGAGCGGCGAGGAGGACCGAGCGTTGAGCGCAGGACCGGAATGGGGCCCCCTGGCCCGACTGGCGGGAGTGTGGGAAGGCCAGCAGGGCGAGGATGTGGCGTACGCGAACGAGGACGGGAAGGTCGGCCTGACCCCGTACCGCGAACACATCGACTTCAAGCCCTTCGGTCCGGTGGAGAACGGGAGCCAGGTGCTCTACGGCCTCGACTACCGCATGGCGGCGTGGCGGGGCACGGAGGAGAACCCGTTCCACACCGAGGTCGGGTACTGGCTGTGGGACGCTCGTGACAGCGAGGTGGTCCGCGCCTTCCTCATCCCACGGGGATCCGCCATCGTGGCGGGCGCGACCGTGGTCCCCGATGCCACCAGCTTCACCCTGGAGGCCAACGTGGGGAGCCAGACCTACGGCATATTGTCGAACAACTGGCTGGACAAGAACGCCCAAGCCATCCGGTACGAGGTGACGATCGACACCAGCGTCGACGGCGAGTTCACCTACTCGGAGACAACGGTTATCCACCACGCCCGGATGCCCGAGCAGGTGGTCCACACGGACCGCAACACGCTGAAGCGGATCGCCGACGCCTAGAGACGGCCTGTAGGGTCGGCCCGGCGGGGCTCGCCGGGGCCCGGGGAGGTACGTCATGTTCGAGTGGTCCGAAGAGCAGCTGGCGATCCGCGATGCGGTCCGCCGCTTCGTCGACGAAGAGGTCAAGCCGAACGTCGAGGAGCTGGAGCACGGCGACACCCCGCCCTACGAGGTGATCCGCAAGCTCTACCGGACCTTCGGCCTCGATGCCCTCGCCCGGGACTCCTTCAAGCGGGCGCTCGAGCGCAAGACGTCGGGCGCGGCGCCGTCGGAGCGCTCCGAGGGCGGCGGCAACGCCGCCCTGACCCTCATCCCCATCATCGAGCTCTGCCACTACTGCCCGGGCATCGTCACGGCCCTCGGGGTCAGCACCGGCCTGGCCGGCGGCACCATCATGAAGGGCGGGACCCCGGCCCAAATGGAGCAATGGGGTCTCGACCTCATGACGCTCGACAAGGTCGGGGCGTGGGCCATCACCGAGCCCGACTCGGGGTCCGACGCGCTCGGCGGGATGAAATCGTCGGCCCTCCGCGACGGCGACGAGTACGTGCTCAACGGGAACAAGACGTTCATCACCAACGGTCCGTACGCGGACACGATCGTCTTCTACGCCAAGCTCGACGACGGCAGCGACACTCCGCTGCGTCAGCGCCCCGTCCTCACCTTCATCCTCGACCGCGGCATGCCCGGGCTCGAGCAGTCCAAGCCCTTCCGCAAGATGGGCCTGCACTCGTCGCCGACGGGCGAGCTCTTCCTCACCGATGTGCGGGTGGGCAGGGACCGTCTGCTCGGTGAGACGGAGGGCACGCCGGGCGGCAGCGAAGGCCGCGAGAGCGCCAAGGGGAACTTCGTCACCGAGCGGGCCGGCGTCGCCGCCATGTCACTCGGCCTCATTGAGGAGTGCCTCAAGCTCTCGGTGCAGTACGCCAAGGACCGTCTCCTCTGGGAGCGTCCGATCGCGGAGTTCCAACTCATCCAGCTGAAGCTGGCCCGCATGGAGGTCGCCCGGTTGAACGTCGAGAACCTCGTGTTCCGCCACATCGAGATGAGCTCGGCCGGCAAGACCCTGACGCTGGCCGAGGCCTCGGCCATGAAGCTCTACTCGGCACAGGCGGCGTCGGACGTTGCCATGGAGGCGGTCCAGCTCTTCGGCGGAAACGGGTACATGTCCGAGTTCCGGGTGGAGCAGCTGGCGCGCGACGCCAAGGTGTTCCAGATCTACGCCGGGACCGACGAGATCCAGGTGACCCACATCGCCCGCGACCTCCTGGGCCGATGAGGTGAGCGAGCTCTTCGGGGCGGCTCCCGCGGACGCCGTCTACGACCAGATGGTCGACCTCCGGCGGCAGGTGCACCGCCGCCCCGAGCTCGCCTTCGCTGAGCACGACACGACGGCCCTGATCCGGGACCACATGGCCGGGCTCGGCATCGACGAGGCGGCCCGCGTCTGCGACACCGGTGGGATCTTTTCCATGGAGGGCGGGCGACGGGGCGGCACCGTCGTGCTCCGGGCCGACATCGACGCGCTGCCCGTGCAAGAAGAGGAGGCGAAGCCGGGACGCTCGGAGGTGGAGGGCCTGATGCACGCCTGCGGCCACGACGTCCACGTGGCGGCGCTCATGGGTGCCGCCACCGTCTTGGCCTCCCGACGCGAGGAATTGCCCGGGCGCTACGTCTTCCTCTTCCAACCGGGCGAGGAGGCGCTGTGCGGCGCCAGGAAGATGGTCGAGAACGGCGCGCTGGCGACGATGGAGGGAGGCCGTCTGGTCGGGTTCCACGTCACCTCGCAGATCCCCACCGGCATGGTGGCCCTGCGCAGCGGCGTGACGATGTCCGAAGCGCACTCGCTGCGCGTCACCCTGACGGGTCCCGGCGGCCACGGTGCCATGCCCACCGGGCAGGGCGACGTCATCCGGGCGGCGGCCGAGCTCGTCAGGCGGTTGGGGGAGGTGGCTGACGGGTTGTCCTACGAAGGAACCGACTGCGTCTGCAGCGCGGGCACGCTCCGGGCCGGGACGGCCGTCAACGTCGTACCGACCTCCGCGCTGGTGACCGGCACCCTCCGGACGTTCACGATCGCACAACGAGAGGAGGCCCTGCGGCGGCTGCGCGACCTCTGTGGCTCCATCGCCGACACCGAGGGTGTCGTGGCGGATCTGGAGCTGCCCGAGCAGACCCCGGCCGTCGTGAACGATCCGGCCGCGGTGGACCTCGTCGAGGCCGAGGCGGAGGGGCTGCTCGGCAACGACAAGGTCTTCCGCATGCCGCCCTCGGCCCCGAGCGACGACGTGAGCGAGTTCCTGAGCCACCTCCCCGGGTGCTACTTCTTCCTAGGAGGCGCCGCCGCCGACGGCACGAGCGGCACGCACCACTGCCCCACCTTCTCGGTGGAGGACGCCTCTCTCCGAATCGGCGCGGGAATCATGGTGCGCAGCGCCCTCGCGCTGGCCGCTCCGTAGCCGGACGGGCACAATGGGCCGATGACCGCATCAGACCTCTTCTCCATCGCCGGCAAGACGGCGCTCGTCACCGGCGGAAGCCGCGGCATCGGCAGGATGATCGCCGAGGGCTTCGTGGAAGCGGGGGCGAAGGTCTACATCTCCTCGCGCAAGGCGGAGGTCCTGGCCGAGGTCGCCGCCGAGCTCTCGCAAAAAGGGACGTGCATCGCCGTCCCGGCCGACCTGTCCACCGAGGCCGAGTGCCGTCGCCTCGCCGACGAGATGGCGACGCGAGAAGGTTCCCTGGACATCTTGGTGAACAACGCCGGTGCCACCTGGGGCACTCCGCTCGAGGACTTCGACGAGGCCGCCTTCGAGCGCGTGCTCGCCCTCAACGTGAAGGGCGTGTTCCACCTGACCAGGTTCCTCGTGCCGCTGTTGGAGAAAGCGGGGACTATCGATGAGCCGGCCCGCGTCATCAACATCGGGTCGATCGACGGGATCGGGGTGCCAGCCCTCGAGACGTACTCCTACTCCGCGTCGAAGGCCGCCGTGCACCAGCTGACCCGGCACCTGGCCAAGCGCCTGGCGCCGCTCGTCACCGTCAACGCCATCGCGCCGGGACCCTTCGAGTCCAAGATGATGGCAGCCACGCTCGAGGCCTACGGGACGCAGATCGCCGCCAGTGCGCCGCTGAAGCGCATCGGCCGGCCCGACGACATGGCCGGCGCAGCCATCTACCTCTCCTCTCGCGCCGGGGCCTACCTGACCGGCGCCGTCATCCCGGTGGACGGAGGGATCGCCACCACCCGCTAAATCCGTACACACTCATCATCCGTACACACTCATCATCCGTACACACTCATCATCCGTACACACAGGTTCATCGCTTCATTGCGCTCGCTGATGGCAATCCGCCACGAGCAATCGATACAGGGGGTACGCCGTGTTGTTGTTGCACCAGGTCCATCGCGTCCACGGCGCCGAGGAAGATGCCTTCGACGACGCCTTCCGCGACGACTACCTGCCGGCCTTGGCCAAGTCCGACGGGAGCAGGCTGCTCTGGTACCTGCGGCTGGCCCACGGCAGTGGGCAGGCCTACACGGTGGTCTCCATCACCGGCTGCCGGGACGCGGCGGCGTGGGGGGACCTGGCCGAGCGCGTACGCGACGGTGACCTTGCTTCCTGGTCGGCCAAGGTCGACGCCATGCGCCACTCCAGCGAGGCAAAGGTGTTGCAGCCGGTGCCCTGGTCCCCGTTGCAGGAGATCGACCTTGCCACGGTGCCGGTGAACGGCGAGACCCACAAGAACTCCCTCTTCATGGAGGACACGGCCTGGCCCTACGCCGGCGGGCTGGAGGCCTACCTGCAAAAGGCGGGCACCCTCTACGACCACACGCTGAGCAGCCAGAAGGAGGAGGGCACGGGCATAATCGAGCTCGAGGCCGCGTTCCAGCCCGTCTACGGGACCCACATGACGACCGAGGTGGTCCTCTGGCAGCGCGTCGTGAACACGAAGGCAGTCATGTGGATGCTGGGCCACGATCTCCCGCCCGAGGCGTCGGCCCCGGGGACCTGGCTGCACGACGCTCTGGAGGTCCGCGACCGCTGGGAGAGCAGGCTGCTGCGCAGCGCGTCGTGGTCACCGCTCTACTGAGCCACGGCGAGGGCAGATGAGTCCCGGGGAGTCCGGCGGCTTCGACCTCGCCCGCACCTACGTGCACCTGGGCCAGGGATCCACAGCGACTCCGCTGCCTGATTTCGATTGGTCTGCTGAGCACGTCGAGGCCTACCGCCGGAGGTTCGCCGCCGACGGGAAGGAGGGGCGGCTCGTCTGCGTCATCGCCCAGGACAAGACGTGGGACGGGTGGGAACGGCACCCGGCCGGGGAGGAGGTCGTCGTCCTGCTCTCAGGGCGCCTCGACGTCGTGCAGGATCTCGAAGGCGGGCACCACGTGGTCGAGCTGCGACCGGGTCAGGCCATGGTGAACCCCGTAGGCGTGTGGCACACGGCCCGGGTCCACGAGCCGGGACTGGCGCTCTTCATCACCCCCGGCGACGGCACGGAGCACCGTCCGCTCGATTGAGCGTCAACGGACGGGCGCCAGGTCGTGGGGCCCCTGCGGGGGGTACCCCCCGGCGGCCCGTAGGGCCAAACCCCACGGGGTGAGCAGGGCGAGCAACTCGTCGAACGAACCACCGAGTGCGTGGAGCACGGCCTCGCACTGCGAGTCGGTCGCGACCTCGATCGACTCGCGTACCTCCCGGCCCTCGGGCGTGAGCGCGCCGTCGGCCACCAGGCCACGCTCCGACAGCCGGGTCTCCGCCGCATCAAGCTGCTCGGCCGACCAGGCACGCGTCCGCACGTAGCTCCGCATCGGGAGGCCCCAGTAGAGCTCGGTGAGGAGCCCGATCTCGGCCGCGTCGAGGCCGGCCGATGTCCACGCCGCCGTGTGGGCGTCACCCCGGTACTCACGCAGCAGGTCCGCGAGCCGCCACATGTCGCCGACGGGATCGCCGGGCAGGCCGAGGCTCAGGAGGCCGGCGAAGAGGGGCTTGCCCTCGGGGCGCAGCGGCGCTGCCGCCGCCGCCAACAGCTCGGTGGCGCGCTCAAGACCGGCCGGTTCCGCCCCCAGGACCCGCACCAACTGGCCGACCGCACCACGCGTGCGCGCCGCGCACACGGTGCCGGCGTCCACCTTGGTCCAGCCGAACCGGACCGCGGGCACCACTGCATCGGGATTGAAGACCGCGAACGCGGCGGCGACCACCTCGCCCGGGACCTGACCCATCACCGAGCCGCGGCTCGTGAAGTAGGCCGGCCCGTCAGGGAGCTGCACCCCGCTCGGGAGCGACCCCGGGCTGGGCGAGAAGCCGAGCTCGGCGTAGGCCGCGTGGCACTCGGGGGAGAAGTACACCTGGCCGGCCACGGGCTCGAGTGCCATGGCCAGCCTTCTTGTCGAGGAAGTGCGCAACCCCGTCACGCCCGCCACCCTACGCCAGCACGTTCGTTTGACGTCTTCTCCGTGACGATGGGGGACGAACAACCCTGGCTCCACCCCTCCCCTGGACCACGGCGGATGCGGGCACCCGGACCCCGCGGGACGCCACGAGCGCTACTGGCACGAGGGCCGCTGGACCGAGTACCTGGCCAACGGCGGACGCCGGAGTACCGACGCGCCTACGCCCGCGCCGTGAAGCGCATCGGGAAGTAGTCGATGGAGCGGATGCCCGACGTGTAGACGAGCGTGTGGTCGGGCTCGACCTCGTATTCGGGTATCCGCTTGTGCCACTCCCGCAGGGCGACCCGCAACTCGAGGCGGGCCAGGTGTGACCCCAGGCAGCGATGGATGCCGCCGCCGAAGGCGATGTGGCGGTTGACCTCGCGGTCGAAACGCACCTCTTCGGCGTCGGGGAATTCGGCCTCGTCCGTGTTGGCCGAGCCGATCATGATCATCACCTGATCACCCTGGTGCACGGGGCAGCCGGCGAGCTCGGTCTCGGTCACCGCGACGCGGGCCACGCCCATGACCGGGGTCTCCCAGCGCAGGAGCTCCTCGATGGCGTTCGGAATGATCGCGGGGTCCTCGGCGAGTTGGCGCCGGTGCTCGGGGTGCTCGGCGAGGAAGGCGAACATGCAGTCCAGGGTGGCCGTCACGGTATCGAGCCCGGCAATGAGGAACAAGAAGCAGATGTCGAGAATGTCCTCGCGGGTGAGACGGTCGCCGTCGACTTCGACATCGAGGAAGTGTGAGAGGAGGTCGTTTTGCCGCTCCTGCTCACGCTCGTCGAGGACCTCGTTGAAGTAGTCGTAGACCGAGTCCGCGGTCTTCTGCTGGTATTCGACGGCCTCCCGCGATCCGTAGAGCTTCCCCGTCACGTGGTCGGGGCGGATGATGCCGTCCTTCATGGTGAGGAAGCGGTCCAGCTCGTCGAGGGGCAGACCGAGCAGCGTCAGAAAGACCTGGGACGGGAACGGGACGGAGAACTCCTTGGCGAAGTCCACCTCGCCCCGCTCGACGAAACCGTCGATGAGGTGATTGACGAGCTCCGAGACCTCCTCGTCCATGGCCGCCATCTTGCGCGGGGAGAAGATCGGGTCGAGCAACTTGCGGAACTTCTTGTGCTCGGGCGGATCGATCTGCAGCGGGATCAGCGGCCGCTTGTTCTTGAGGTCCACGGCATCCATGTTGGAGGAGAAGATCTCGGGGTGTCGCAGGGCGAAGTCGATCTCCTCCTTGCGCGATAGGAGAATGCCGGGATTCTCACCGAGGGCCACGGACAGCACCGGCATCTCGTCACGAAGCAGCTTGAAGGTCGGCTGCGGGTGGGCGGCCATGTCCGGATCCATCGCGGAGAGCGGGTTCCCCCCGGACTCTGCCGTGACTGTCTCGGTCTCACTCTCCATGGGTTTCCTCCGAATTGATCTGCAGGATGCGGTTGACTGATTGCACGAGCGAGGCGTCGTCCGTCTCGGGGATGATCCAGCTCGACGCGAAGAGGCGCACGATGACGTCGGCCAGCTGCTCGCGGCCGAGTGAGCCCGCCGCCACCGCCGGCACCGCGTCGAGCGCGTCCCCGAGGCGCAGCACCAGCTCGGCCCGCAACGATGGCAGGTGATCGAGGAGGTAGCTCAGGACGAATCCCGACTCCGTCTCGAAGAGGGGACGGCAGGGGTGGGTGCGGATGAAATCGAAGGCGTAGGCCATGAAGGCGGTGATGCGCTCTTCGGGTGACAGCGCGGCCGAGAGCACGGCGTCGAGCCCGTCGGAGAACCGCTGGGCGTCGTAGGCGGCGGCCGCAGCCAGCACGTGGTCCTTGCTGGGGAAGTACCGGTACAGGGTTCCCCTGGAGACGCCGGCCGCTTCCGCGATCTCCCGCATCCCGAGCCGGCGCACCCCGCGCCGGCCGATGAGCCCGAGCGCTGCGGTGAGAATCCGTTCCTCGGTCGGGCCGAACGACCCCTCGGTGGCGTCGTCGAAGGCGGCGACGGGGGTGGCGTCCTGAAGGGTCACCGTCATTGGGAGGACATATTAGACACTTTCTGTTCCTTGTGTCTCAATGGGCTGCGGGAGGCCTCCCGGCTCACGCTCTGCTTCTGCGCCTCCAGTTCCGGATGGTGGGCACCACGAACATGCCCACCAAGGCGCCCAGCCCGATCAACGTGGCCAGCAACCCGAGGTGATCCGCGCCCGATGCCCCGTAGGTCAGCGACACGTCGTGGCTGGTGGGGACGACCACCATCAGGTTGGGCGTCACCCGCCATGGGCCGTTGGCCCCTCTGGCGTGCCAGTTGGGGAAGTACGAGACCTTGACAAGCACCGGCGTGCCCACCCGTGAGACGTGGAAGCTGACGGACGAGTCGGTCTGCGTCACCGCGCTGACCTTGGTGGTCCCGGCGTGTGTGACCTTCGGTCGGATGTCGCCCACCGGGGTCCGGGGCCACTCCGGGGGCCCGCTCTGCGCCAACTCGACGTCCCATTGGCTCGGGTCGGTGTACCAGCGCAAAGCCGGTCCCTCGTGCGTGGCGTTCCCGAGCCAGCTCGCCGGTCCCGGCGTCACCCCTGAGAGGACGACCGGGTCGTTGGCCAGCGGGGTGACGAGCGACGAGTCCTTGATCAGGTAGATGTTCCAGGTGGTGTGCGTGACGGCGCCGCTGTAGTTGTAGGTCCACGGGCCGGTCTTGGCGACGAGCTGCAGGTCCGGGTCGACCGCGGCCTGCTGCTCCACCTCCGTCGTCTCCGCCATGAAGTACTTCACCCCGAGCTGTTGCAGGTGCTGCACCCCGAGCGGGACGTTGAGGGAGCCGTACGGAAGGCCGACCTCGGGCTCGGAGGGTCCGGCGGACAGCTCGGCCTGATTGAGGAAGTGGTACGGCGTCGTGGCCGAGGACTCGAAGAGGAGGCCCTCCATTGAATCGATGCACCCGTTCGTCTCGTACGGCAGGAGCATCAACGCCTCGGGCGTGCCGAAGCGGTTCTCACTGGCGCTGTACTCCCACATCGCCCGGCCGCACCCGTAGCGCTTGCCGACCGCGTCCATCGTCTGCATGACCGACTTGAACTCAGGGTAGGAAGTCTGACCCTCGTAGCCCTCGTAGTTGTAGTTGGACCAGTTCGTGACTTCGTTGGCCCCGGGGGTCACCGGCAACGACGACGCCGGCAGGATGAAGGGGGGCACCACCGCCACCAGGACGGCGAGTAGCCCGAGGACGGCACCACTGACGGCGGCCGGGCCCCAGCGCCGGGACGGCACCGGTGCGGGCCTCAGGGGGCCGCGGGCCTCCGGCACCGGTTCTTCCATGCCCAAGGTGCCCCTCTGGGGGCGGTCGGGCGGCGGGGCGACGGCCCACGCAGATGCATCGGCCTCGACCGACCAGCGCCGATCCCGCGCCCGGCGCCAGACCGTCGCGACGGCGATGCACGCGATGCCGAACGCCCACGCCGCCATGATGTAGACGGACAGGAACCACAGGGGCAGCAAGCGCACGTTGTAGAGGCTGCCCTGCGGGTCGAGCGCGGTCGCCAACGCCGACGCGATACCCAGCACGGTGACGGTGATGCCGAAGCGACTCCGCACGAAGAACGCCGTGATGGCGCCGATGCCGGCCAGGATGAGAGCCCAGGCGTCGGCCTCCCGGAAGTACTGGGCCCAACCCTCGACGTTGGTGTAGCCCATCGACGACGAGTACGCGTGCTCGAGCCCGAAGGGCGCCAGCCACCAGCCCGAGAGCAGTAGCCCGATCGCCACGGTCGAGCCGGCCCACCAGAGCGTCCGTGTCCGAGGCACGGGATGCGGGCGTGCGTCGTTCCGCCAGATCCGCGGGGCTGAATCGCTGATCCCCCAGCGCGCCGGGAGCAGTTCGACGATCGTCAAGATGACGGCGCCCCCCAGCGCGTACATGCCCGGGACGATGTGCGAGAGCACGCATCCGGCGAGCACGACCGCGGCCCACCCTCGGTAGCGGCCCTCTCTGATGGCACAGGCGAAGAGCCCGAGAAACAACACGGCCAGCGAGAGACTGAAGGAGTAGGCGTACTCCCCGGCCAGCGTCGAGAACAGGTTCCCGCCATAGATGGTGAACGTGTAGTCGAACAGGAACGGGAGGGTGGCGGCGGCCAGAAGCGTGGGAAGCGGGGCGCGGAGCCGGAAGAACCGGCCACACGCCCAGGCACAGACGGGGAGCAGGACCGAACCGAGGATCGTCCCGAGCTTGAACGCGACGCCGTAGGGGATCAGCCAGCCGCCGATCGCGATGAACAGGTCCGGAATCGTGAAGTAGAAGGTGTAGAGCGGGAAGCCGTCGTACCAACCGGGGTCCCAGCCCGTCAGGTGGCCGTGGCTCATCAGCGTCTCGAGGAACTTGGGCATCGCGATGTGCGCGCCTGTGTCGCCGCCGGTGGTGGTCGTGTTCGTAAGCAGCATGGCGGGGTGCAGCTGCGACAGCGTGACGACGATGACGCTGGCGATCGTGATCACCGTGATGGCTCCCGGCACCCACCACCAGCTGCCGTGGGTCGAGGGCTGATCCTGCCGGGGGACCGGATCGCCCACGTTTGGAGCCTGCTCGATCACGGCCTTCGGGCCGGCCTGCTCAGGCACGCGTAACCGGGTGCGAGCCACCGCGGTGCACGGCGTTGGTCGCACCGCGGTCGTTCGGCCACATCCGGCTTACGTTACCGGCCCAACCTCCGTTCGAGGGATCGGGTCGGCGAGGATGCCGGGTCCCGGCCAAGGCGAAAAAAAGGGCCCTGAACTGGCCTGCGAGCGGTGAGCGCACCGCCTCGACGTGACCCGTCCCCCCGAGCACGCTCCCTTTGCCAAGAGCGCGTGCAGAGTCGGATGGAGCGCGGGCGGCGCGTCCCCGACGAGGTCCGAAGCGCTCACAGCGGCGACGTCGCCGGCGGTCCGTTGCAGACCACCTCATGCGGCCGCTGCCGGCGCAGTGCGCCACTCTCAGTGTCGAAGTAGTGGGCCACGCCGAAGCCGAGGGCGAAGGCCACGATCCTCCCGTGGCTGGCTCGCCTACCTCACCGCACCCGCCTGCTCGCTGAACACAAGAGCCTGCCGGTTCATCTGCATTTGCGCAGCCGCGGTCTAACCACTACCAGGAGTGCAACCGGGAGATCGCCTGTCGAAGGGTGCGCACACGGTTCAGTCAGTCGACTTCCTCGAGCTCGCGCTCGACGTTGGACAACTCGGCCTCGATCTTCTCCAGCTCGGTCTCGTCGCCCTGCACGATCGGACCCTTGAACCACCTGTGGGCGCTCACCAGCCAATAAATGCCGGCGAAGGCGATCACGACGCCCACCGCGACCGGGGCGTAGTTGAAGGTGTCCCGATTGATGGGGCTCAGCTGAGGGAGCATGAAGAGCACAGTGATGATCGCCACCCAGATGACGCCGAGCCACCCGATGAACGGGCTCCACCTGCCGAGGTTCCAGGGCCCCACCGACCACTCCGCGCCCTGCAGGCGCCGCAGCAAAGTGGGAATGACGTACGCGATGTAAAGGCCGATGACGGCTATCGATGTGACGGCGAAGTAGGCGGTGCTGCTCCACAGGTAGGGCAGTCCCAGAATGAACGCGAACACCACGCAGAACCAGATGGAGTTGGTCGGCGTCCTCGTCCGGGGATTGATGCGATGCCAGAAGCGGTGCCCGGGCACCGCCCCGTCACGGCTGAAGGCGTAGACCATGCGGGAGTTGGCGGTGACCGATGCCATCCCGCAGAACCCCTGGGCCACGATGATCACGAGGAGAAGGAACTCAGCCCCGTGGTTGCCCAACGCGCTCTGGAAGATCACACCCGGGGCCACGGGATTGGCCGAGGCAGCGGCGTATATGCCCGTGTTAGATATGGCCCAGGTCACGCCGACGATGAGCACGAAGCCCGCGACGAGTGACACCCAGATGGAACTCACGATACCCCTCGGCCCCGATATTGAAGGATCGCGCGTCTCCTCGGTCATGTGGGCAGAAGCGTCGTAGCCGGTGAAGGTGTACTGCGCCATGAGGAGCCCGATGAGCACGACGTACAAGCCCGAGTGGAAGCCCGTCTGATTGACGAACTTGGTGAAGACGAAGCTGGCCGAAGCGTGGTGCGTCGGCACGATTGCCAACACCGCGACGATCACGACCACTCCGACGACGTGCCACCACACGCTGATGTCGGAGAGCAGGGCCACGACCCGGACCCCGAAGGTGTTGAGAAGGCCGTGGACGATCAGGATCGCAGCGAAGAGGTAAATCGTGTGGCTGTGCGCGAGCGACCATCCCGTCGTGATGTTGAGAAAGAAGTTGAGGAAGAGCGCAAAGCCGAAGTCGATGCCGGCGGTGACGGCAACCTGGCCCAGCAGGTTGAACCAACCGGTGAACCAGGACCACACCGGACCGCTGTTGCCCTTGGCCAACTTGGCCGACCAGTAGTAGAGCCCGCCGGCGGTCGGATACGCCGAGCAGATCTCGGCCATGCCCAGCCCCACCACGAGCGTCATGACGCCCACGAAGACCCAGCCCCAGACCATCTCCACCGGCCCGCCGGTGTTCATGCCGAAGGAGTAGAGGGTCAAGCATCCCGACAGGATCGAGATGATGGTGAAGGAGACGGCGAAGTTGGAGAAGCCGCCCATCCTCCTCCGGAGTTCCTGCGCATACCCCAGATTGTGCAGCTGGGCAACGTCGTTGTCGACGTGAGCCGTGCTCATCAGTCCTCCCCGTTCTCCATTGGAGGGCGGCACACCGGTCCTCGGGTACCCCGGGAAGATCGGATCAGGAATCAACCCCCATGTCAAGCAATTGCGGAGGAAGACGTCACGGCGTCCCGGCGGGGCCACGGATCCCGACCGTCCGGGCCGCTTGGGGACGCGAAAAGCGGCACCGCGAACGGGTGCCGCTTATCACTGAATGGCCATGTTCCGACACTCTAAACGAACTCGTTGATAGTTTTTAGAAACATCCCTCCGATGCGCCGACTCGGGGCCGCCCCGGGCCGGCGCGGGATGCCGCCTCGACTCAGGACATCTCGGCGAGGATCTTGGTCTTCTGGGCGTCGAACTCGGCCTCGGTCAGGATGCCCTGGTCCTTGAGGTTGGCGAGCTCCTTGAGCTTGTTGATGAGGTCGTCGTTGTTCGGCGGGGCAGCGACCGGCGCGGCCTCCGGCGGCGGTGCCGCTTGCTGCGCCGCGGCCTCCTGATCGGCATATTTCTGCTGCTGGTGGCGGTTCACCCCGCCGGCCACCGCGGTCGCCGTCCCGGCGATCACTGCCGTTCTCGCCACGGTCCGCATCACGGGACGTCGTCGCATCATGGGCATGATCCTGCTCCTTCTCTCTTCGATCTCTCTTCGATATCCGGGGTTCTCAGCTCTTCAGCGCCAGAGCCAACTCTTCGAGCGCCGCCTCCATCAGCGGGGCGGGAATCCGGGCGCTGTCGACGAGCACCCCACCCGACTCGCGCATCGCCTCCACCAGCGGCACCGCCCAGAGGTCCTCCCACAGAATGACCAGGGCCGAGTTGCCCTCCGGCAGGTTCGCGGCCACGTGGTCGAGGTCATCCATGTTCACCAGGCCACCGACCTCGCCGTCGATGTCGCCGAACGCCGCCAGCTCGTCCATCTGGTCGAACTCGAGGCTGATGGTGTCGCCCTGCTCGTCCTTGGCCACGAACACCAGGTCGAGGATCCGCACCGTGCCGCTCGCCACCAGCTTCGCGACCTCAGGGGCGATGTTCCCGTTGAAGCGATTGCCTGGGAAGGCGATCACCGTGTAACTGACTGGCCCGATGGTCATGACGTCTCCTCTTCTCCTCTACCTGTCTACCTTCTCCTGCACCGAACTCGGGCGGGGGTTCCCTCACCCTCACCGCGACCCCCTGTGCCGCCCGTGCGCTCAGCTGGCCAGGATCTTCGCCTTCTGGGCGTCGAATTCGGCATCGGTGAGCACGCCCTGAGATTTGAGGTCGGACAGCTTCGAGAGCTGGTCAGCGGTGGTGTCACTCGCCCCGGCGGTCTGCTTGACGTACTGGTCGAAGGCCTTCTGCTGATCCGCCGCCTGCTGCGCCGCCCGCTCGTGCATCTTGCCGCCCCGGGCGATCAGGTACACGAAGACGCCGAGGAAGGGAAGGACGATGATGAAGATGGCCCACAGCGCTTTGGCCCAGCCGCCCATGTCATGGCTGCGGAAGATGTCGACGAACACCATGATCAGCAGCCAGATCCAGATGACGAAGAGGAAGAAGTACAGCATCGTCAGGAAGAAATCGAGGATCGGGTATTGGTAGGTGGCGGCAAGCATGGAGGCTCCTTCTCTCGGCTGTGGTGACGCGGGCCCGTCAGGGCGACTTCGTACGGCGCCTCAGCATCGCACATCGCGGCAGTGTGGGGAGGGACGAAGGTCCTGACGGAGATGACTTTTCTGTGACGGTACCGGGTCGGTGGGGCATGTAGGCGCGACGGCCGCCGCCTCTCGCCCGAGGCGCGTGCAGGCCGGCGATCGAGAGCACCGCGCCTGAAATCCCGACTTCGGCGTGCAGCCGGCCACTCTTGCAGGCAGCCGCGAACGTCTCGTAGTCCCGCTCGTTCTGGTCCGCGTAGGACTCGGCGAACTTGGCCAGTGCCTTCTCGAAGGTGGGATTGTTCCCGAGGTACGCCGCCATGGCGAAGCGGTCACCCGAACGTGCATGGGCCCGGGCCAGCGTGAGCGCGCACAGCTTCCCGTACGCCTCCAGTCCCTGCGGGACCATGGTCTCGGTGTCGATCGACCCCTTCCAGTCCTGCAGCTGGCGCAGGTAGTAGTCACGGCTGATGCCGTCGACGCCGTCGGCGCGCTGCCAACCGAGGAAGATGTCGCTGCTCGCCTGCATCACGCGCTGGCCGGCGACCACCCGCGCGCCATGGTTGCCGTACAGGCTCTTCTTGGTGAAGCGCTCCAGGACCGACGCCTCCGCCTCTTTGGCCTGCAGGAACAGGACGTCCTCCTGGTTGGCGCCGTGCAGGAGGATCACCCAGGCCCGGGTGCCGACGCTGCCCACCCCGACCACCTTGCGTGCCATCTGACTGAACCGGTATTGCTCAAGCAGGTGCCGGCGGTCGGTCGACAGGCTCTGACGGTACCGGCGCAGGATATCTCGGAACAGCTGGACCACCTGCTCGAACTCGACCTCGGGGAAGAGCTCTTCTATCGGCACCAGCAGGGGGCGATCGCTGATGATGACGCGCTCGCCGTCGACCACATGGGTCAACTTGTCGAGGGCCTTCATGCTGTCCTTGGTCCGCGCCTTCGCGACCGCCTTCGACGCGTTCGCCACCATGCGCGCCTGCGTCTTCGAGCCCGAGGCTGCCGCCTCGGTCTCCAACCCCGTGATGACCTCCTCGACGTTCACGTGGGAGTACCAGACCTCCAGGTTCGACATGGTGGCCATCTGGCGCATCGACTCCCTGTACACCCGACCGAGCGCCACGATCGCCGCGGCCCGCACTGACTTGTCGTGGCCCCGGCTGCGGCCGGCGATCACGACGCTCGCGGCCAGGCGCTTGATATCCCACTCCCAGGGCCCCGGGTGTGTCTCGTCGAAGTCGTTGCAGTCGAAGACGAGCTGCCGCTCGGGCGATCCGAACACACCGAAATTCGAGAGGTGGGCGTCCCCGCAGATCTGAGCCGTGAGTCCCGAGCGCGGCGTGCTCGAGAGGTCCGATGCCATGACGAGGGCCGCGCCGCGGAAGAACGTGAAGGGGGAGACCACCATGCGCCCGTAGCGGATGGGCACCAGCTCGGGCACCCTGGTCGTCGCCTGTTCTTCGAGCAACGACACCGGATCGGGTCGGTCAGGCGCCGGTTCGAACGCGGCGTGGCTGGCCCGGGGCGTCTTCACCCGGGCCTCCTTGCCGCTCGCCCTGCTCTCCACCTCGGTCCGGTGTGGAACGATCGATACCGGCCGCTCCGCCAAGCGGATGCCCTCGTCCTCAGTCATGCCCGGCCACCTCCCCGACACGTCGCCGCGCCTTTGCTTCGGACCCGAGGCTACGACCACTCACGTCTTCTTCGCACAGCCGGGCCCGCGAGCCGCCGCCCGCCGGATCACTGGCGTCCAGGTCCCGATGTCGTTTGACCTTTCCCCACCCTCCCGCGGCGTCACAATGGGAGAGTCGGAGATGCGGCGCCGCCGGTAGCGTCGGCAGGACGAGCACAACCGTGCGGTGACCCGTGCGCAGGGCCGGGATGAGGGGCGACGAGTGAAGGTGGACCACGAGGGTCGGAGCGCACCGGACGGCTCCGGACCCGAGGGACCCTCCGGACCCGGGGGACCCCCCGAGCCAGAGTCGGCCCCCGGGTCGAGCGTCTCCCGGCGCCAACGCATGGGCGCGTCCTTCAGACGGCTCACCGACGCCATCCGGCGCGGCGACGACGCCGCGGTGGAGCAGGCCGTGCTCCAGCTGAGCCGGCGGCGCCGCTGGCTCGCCCCGTTGGGCATGATCGTGGGCGCCTTCTTGATGCTGTTCCAGGGCGTCAAGCTCCTCTACACCAACTGGCGCCTCACGCTGGTGCAGATTGTGCCGGCCATGTGGATCTGGATCGCCATGTTGGACATCAAGCTCCATGTCCTCCACGGCAAGCAGTTCCACGTCATCCGCGGCCCGATCCTGATCCCTTGCGTACTCGCGGTGACCGCGCTCACCGCCGCCAGCTTCTACCTCAACGGCGTGTTCGCCTTCGCCATCTCGGTGCCCGGAAGGCCGGAGATCCGCCCCGCCTTCGGCCGGGCCAATCATCACCTCCGCGTGATCTTGCTCTGGGGGTGCACCATCGGGCTCGCGCTGTCGTTCTCCGCGTTGATCACGACCCGCTGGGGCCACTGGCCGTTCGTCATCAGCCAGAGCATCGTCGTGGGCATCATGATGCTCTGCTACCTCGCCGTGCCCGCCCGCATCGTGGGTGTCGAGAAGAAGAATCAGTCACGCCGGGACGCGCTGGCGGCGACGGCGGTCGGCGGTGCCCTTGGTGCCGTGGTCTGCTCCCCGCCCTACATGCTCGGCCGCCTGGGCATCCTGATGCTGGGCTGGCCCTACGTCTTCTGGCTGGGCGTGATCCTGATCGTGCTCGGGGCCACCCTGCAGACGGGGGCGACGAGTGCGGTCAAGGCGGTCAAGTTCTCGGCCAAGCTCGTCGGCCACCCGGGCGAGGTAGCCAAGCCGGTCGTCGGATGAGCACGCCGTGGCACTGACGACGCTGGAGTGGTTCGGGACCGCCACCTTCCGGGTGCGCCACGCGGGCCTGGACCTCTTCTTCGATGCCTACCTCGACCGCCTGCCCGGCCTCGACCCCGTCGGTCTCTCGACGGCCGAAGTCGAGAAGGCCGACTTCGTCTTCGTGAGCCATGCCCACTTCGATCATCTCTACGGCGCGGACACCATCGCGCTGCGGACGGGGGCGACGGTCGTCGCGTCGCCCGAGTCCAGCCGGTGCCTCCGTGAGCGGGGGGTGCCCGACGCGCAACTGCTCGTGGTCACCGGGGGCGAGACGGTGCAGTGCGGCCCGACCACGAGGGTGCGGGTCCTCCCGGCCCTCCATTCGTGTCTGTTCGCCCACAGCGACGCCGACACATCCGTCCCCTGTCTCGGCGACCTCGACGTGAGCGCCCAGGACCGCGCGGCCACCGTGCGCTCGCTGTTCGACGCCATGGACGCGGCGCCCGCGCCGGCCGGACCGGCCCTCATCGCCATGAACGACGCGTGCTCGCGCCACGACGGAGGGCAGCTGGCCTACCTGCTCATGACCGCCGACGGGTCGGTGTTGGTCAGCGGCAGCGCGGGCTACTGGCGCGGCATCTTCGACGGACTGCGTCCCGACGTCGCCCTGCTCTCCCTCGGTGGCCGCCCCAACGTCGACGGCGAGCCCTTCCAGGGTTCCTCGGTCGAGTTCATGCTCGAGCAGGTGCGGAGGCTGCGCCCCGGGCGGGTCGCCTTCTGCCATCACGACCCGCTCTTCCCCGGCCTGCCGGGCGTGGACATCGGACCGGCAGCGGCCGCTCTCCGCGCGCCGGGTGCGCCCAGCGGCTACTTCGAGCTGGAGTACGCCACGCCGGTTCCGCTCCTGGGCTGATCCGGTGCCCGGGCGCGGCGGGAACACCGCGCGGTCCTCAGCCCAGGCGCAGCGAGCGACGCCAGATCTGCACCAGGACGGCCACCGGCACGGCGACGTCGACCTTCGACGAGTTGCCGTAGATGTCCAGCAGGTAGCGGTCGATCAGCACGGAGAGGGCCCGGATCGTCTCTGCGGGGTGCGCACACTCGGCGCGCCCAAGCGCGATGAGCATTTCGAGGTGCGCGACGCCGGGCTCAATGAGGCTGTCGAGGACGCCGCGCCACGCGTCGTGCACGTCGGGGCCGGCTCCTGCAGCCTCGGAGAAGGCCTGCATGACGCGCCCGTGATCACGGTAGACCGCCGCGATGCGGAGGCCGGAGCCGACCAGCTGGGCGTCGGGATCGTCCGCCGACAGCCAGTCCCTCGAGGCCACGTGCAGCTCCTCCGCGATGCCGTCCATGTGCCGGAGCACGACGCTCTCGAGGTCGGGGAAGTAACGGTAGAACGCCGTGCGGCCGAGGCCCGCGACGTCCATGACGTCCTCGACGCTCAGGTTGCGGAAGGCCCGGGCCTCGAGCAGGTCCTCGGTGGCGTCGAGGATCGCCTGCTCGGTGGCCGCCCGGCGCTGTTGCGCGGCGGCGCGGACGCGGACCCGGGTCGGCGTCACACCCGCCCGAGCGGCTCGATGCTGTACCCGGCGGCGGCCCAGCGTTGGGCGTGCGACAGATGGTCGTCGAGCCAGTAGGCATCGTCCTCGGTGACCACGAGCAACTCCTCGAACTTGACCCCCACCCCGTCCCGGCCGATGTGCGGCTCGACCGCCCAGAGGCCGGGGGAGGCGGTGTAGTCGGAGAACGCGCTGTCGTTCCACACCGGGTACGAGCTCCCTCCCTCCACGGCGGCGGCCCCGGCCGCCAGGAGTCCTTCGGCCGCCGCGGTGCCGAAGCCAGGGAGCGGCGAGGGTCGATCCGGCTCGGCCTCCAAGGGAAAGACCAGGTGGCCGAGCGCGTGCTCGGGGTAGTGCACATGGCAGTTCTCCCAGCCGCGCTGCGCCAGCAGGAAGTCGAGCTCGCGGTAGAGGCTCAGCATGGTCTCACCCGACCGGACCCCTTCCAGCAGGAAGGAGCGGATCCGGGCCAGCCCCCGGTCGAGTTCGTCGAAAACCTCGTTGGGCCCGAGCACATATGAATAGCCGGCATCTGACGCGATGCCATGGACGACGGGCGCCAGGTCCATGATGAGCGGCACGCCCTCGGCCAATGCGGCGTCGGTCGGCATGAAGGCGGGACTGGGCATCCAGCCGGAGGCCGTCGCTCCCAGGGGACCGCCGTTCCGGGCGGCCCAGTCCGGTCCGAGCAGGGTACGGCGTCCGAACCAGGCATACGGCTCGTGGAAGACCTGCACGATGTCGTTCCGAGCGTGCGCGGCCCTCATGAGCCGGCAGACCTCGATCTCTGTCATGCCCACCTGGAGCTGGGATTCGACGCTGAGGGCGATGTCGTACGCCAGACGCTGGACCTGACGGAATTGGTCGAGCTCCTCGGCGGAGTACGGAAAGGGACTGCTCGGCACCTGGTGTTCCCCTGTCAGACGTTCGAAGCAAAGCTATGGAAGTTGCCCCTCCCATAGACGATGACACTGTGACACTGTGTCACCCAGGATGTCACAGTGCCGGCGAGCTCTTCGAACGCTGTCCGGATCCGACCGGGGATTGTCGAACTGACGCCGGTACGCCTCAGGAGCCGACGACCGCGTCGGTGAGCCCGTGGATCGCCTCCAAGCTCGCCTCCGACTCGGAGCTCAGCCCGTACCGGGCCGCCAGGGTCGCCGGGGCGGTGTAGCTGACCTGGGTGCCCCGGTTCGACTCGGCCCAGACGAGCACCTTCAGGGGGAGGTCGAGAGCCGCCAGCGGCGCAGCCGCCATGACACCCGTGCCGGCGGCGGGGCTCCCGAAGATCACCAACGTCGTCTCGCGGAGATCGAGCCCGACCGCACGTGCCTCGGCCCGCTGGTCGATCACCGCAAAGACCTTGACGCCCTTCGAGCCCAGCAGGTCCAGGAGCCGGGTCACCGTGTCGGCCACCGAGAGCGTGCTCGACTTGGTGACGATGCCCACGGCGCCGGCGCCGGCGGCGGCCACCTGATGGTTTCTAGGGCACGGCGGCCCTCACGGGCCGCGCCGCATGGTTGTCACGGAGCCGCTCGGCCGTCTCCCGATCCCGGAGTGGTATCCCGATCCCGATCGGCACCGTGGACGTGAGGTCGTTCCGGCACTGGGCACATTCGACCACCCAGGCCTGGTCGGGGCGTTGGGTGATCTGAGGGTGATGGTTCTGCATTCCGGCTCCCGCTCGCTCCCCGAGGGCCAGAACGATAGCGACCGGCGGCGGCGAGCGAAACCCCGATTTCGCCCCGTCCGTTCGCCCCCCCGGTCCCCCGCCCCTGGGGGTCACCCCGGCTCACGCGAGGGCGCACTCGGGCCTTTTTCAGCCCGCTGCGAGCGCGGCCCCGCCGGGGCCGGCTGCGCCACCCCCGCGTCCCGGTTTCCCGTAGCGGAGCCGGAAGGCGAGATATGCGAACGGTCCCACCACGATGGGCAACCAGTAGGAGATGATCCGGTAGGCCAGCGTCGCCACGACGGCGTCGCCGCCGGGCACCCCGGCCAGGATGAGCAACGCGCTCAACCCGGCTTCCACGATCCCGAGCCCGCCGGGCGTGATGGGTATCAGCGCCAACAACCCCGCGACCGCGTAGGCCAGGAGGACGAGCGAGGGGTTCGGCCTGGCACCGGTGGCCCGGATCGTGGCCAGCAGCGTGCCGAAGTCGAAGGCCAGCCGGCCGCTGCTCAGGAGCATCGCCGCCTTCCAACGCTGGCCCAGCACGCCTCGGATGCGATTGCGTTCGAAGACCAGGCGGTCCTGCAGGCCGGTCATGGGCTTGGCCTTGCGCCTCAGCCGGTTGCGCGTGGACTGGACGACGCCGCCCACCCACCGGAGCGGTCGGTCCAACGTCAGCACAAGGGCGCCGAACCCGGCGAAGAGCACAAAGGCCACGATGCCCAGCAGCGCCGCGTGCAGCAGCCCGTTCTCTACCGGTGTGCCGCCGATGATGGCGGGCAGGACGAAGATCGGCAGGGCCAGAAGCCCGGCGATGCCGAGCAATGAGAAGGCGGTCAGCCCCGCCACCGCTGTCGCCGGGTCGTTCCCCGCCGCGGCGAGCATGCGGAATTGCGTGGCCGCCCCGAACGCGGCACCCCCGGGCACAATCAGGCTGATGGCATTGCCGGAGAGTTGCGACGTGGTGACCGAGAACCAGGCGTCTGTGCGGAGAGCGATCCGTTGCAGCGCGATGGTGCAGGTGAAGTGCGCCACCTGGAGCACGACGGCGATCGAGAACCAGATCGGGTCGAGCGAGGTCAGCTGCGGGAATGAGTCGAAGACCTCGGCCAGGCTCGGGAACACCAGGTACAGGGTGATACCGGTGACGACCACAAACACACTCTTCTTCGCGACAGACCGCCACGGCGGTGGTGACGCGACGTCGTGTTCGATGCGCGTGGCCAGCCGCTGCGACAGCGCGTCGCTCCCGGCGGGGCTCTCCCCGGGCGGGGCCGGACGCGGCGGCCCGGGTTCGCGGTCTTCTGGCCCCGCCACCGGCGAGCTGCTCTCGGCGACGAGGCGAGTGGCGGTCCTAGCTCGCCAGGATCTTGGCCTTCTGGGCGTCGAACTCGGCGTCGCTGAGCACACCCTGTGACTTGAGGTCGGCGAGCTTCGAGAGCTGGTCGGCCGTGCCGGCGCCACTCGCCCCGGCGGTCTGCTTGACGTACTGGTCGAAGGCCTTCTGCTGCTGTGCCGCCTCCTGCGCCGCCCGCTCGTGCATCTTGCCGCCCCGGGCGATCAGGTATACGAAGACGCCGAGGAAGGGCAGGACGATGATGAAGATGACCCAGAGCGCCTTGGCCAAGCCGCCGATGTCGTGGCTGCGGAAGACGTCGATGAACACCGTGATCAGCAGCCAGATCCAGATGATGAAGAGGAAGAAGTACAACATCGTCAGGAAGGCATCGAGGATCGGGTAGGTCGAAGCGAGCATCGAAAGGAACTCCTTGTCATCAGTGGTCGGCGAGAACCCGACCCGCAATGTTTAGTCCCTGCACCTGATCCGATGCTGGGATGACTCGCGTGGCCCCGCCGCTCGGGCAGCCGGCCTCGCCGTGCCGCCGGACCGCCACCCGAGTGCCTGCCCGCGGCACGGCCGAGGCCGCGACCTTCGGATCCGACCAGGAGGGACGCCCACCGAGGACAATGGCACCCGGCCCATGAACCACGATCTCAACATCACGACGTTGGCGGTCATCTCCGCCTGCGTCCTCATCTGGGGCCTCGTCTCGGCCCGCCTGGAACGCTGGGACGTGTCCGCCCCCATCGCCTTCGTCCTGCTCGGGCTGGCCGTGACGCACGGGCCCACCACACTCGTCCACGTCAATGTGCACTCGTCCACGATCCGTTCGCTGGCGGAGGTCACCCTCGCCCTGGTGCTCTTCGCCGACGCCTCCCGGGTCAACGTCCGCTCCCTGCGCACCGACGCCGCGTTGCCGGCCCGCCTCCTCGGCATCGGCCTGCCGCTCACCATCGGAGCGGGGGCCGGGGCAGCCGCGCTCCTCTTCGGCGGCAGCGGCTTGTGGGTGGCGGCCGCCATCGGCGCCATCGTCGCCCCGACCGACGCCGCGCTCGGGGCCAGCATCATGGGGGACAACCGGGTGCCCTCGGGAGTCCGTCGTCTCCTCAACGTGGAGAGCGGCCTCAACGACGGCATCGCCACGCCGTTCGTCAACCTCTTCATTGCCGGCGCGGTCAGCGCCGAGGCGGTGAGCGGCGCCCACCCGACCACGGCTGCGCTCGATCTCCTCGGTGGGGCGGGTCTCGGCATTGCGGTCGGCGTCGCCGGCGCGACGCTCCTGGCCCTGGCCGGCCGCCACGGGTGGAGCGCAGCAGGCTTCCGGCCGATCGCCGTGCTCGGTCTGGCGCTCTTCGCCTACTCGGTGTCCGTCGCCGCAGGCACCAACGGCTTCATCGCCGCTTTCGTGGCGGGCATGGCCTTCGGAACGGTCGACCGGGCGGGGGGCGCGGTCGACCTGCGCTTCACCGAAGAGGGTGGCACGCTCCTCTCCCTGCTCGTCTGGTTCACGTTCGGCGCCGCGATGCTGGCGCCGGGCCTGGCGGACGTGGGCTGGCGCGAGGTGGTGTTCGCGCTCTTGGCCCTGACCGTCCTGCGGATGGTGCCGGTCGCCCTGGCACTCGCGGGCAGCGGACTCGACCGGGCCACCGTGTTCTTCGTCGGCTGGTTCGGTCCCCGGGGACTGGCCTCCGTGGTGTTCGGCCTCATTGCCGTCGATTCGCTGGCACCGGCCCAATCCAAGGTGGTGCTGGGGGCAGTGACGCTGACCGTGGCCCTGAGCGTCCTGCTCCACGGGATCAGTGCGTCACCCTTGGCCGCCCGCTATGGCGCGCGGGCGCAGCACCTCCACCCGGAGCGACCCGAGCACACCGACGCCGCGCCGATCAGCACCCGGACGCTCCGTGGCGCTCGACCGGCGGCGCCCCCGCCGGGCGCAACCCCGTAGGGCGTCGGCGGGGCCCAGGCAGGCGCCGGATGCCTCGGCCGAGGTCGGCGAAGCGGGCACGCCGCCCCCGGAAGATCCGACGTGGACTGGCGGACCCTGCAGATGCTTCACTGTGGTCATCGTTCCCGGCGGACCGTCGGGTTGTGGAAAGCAACCGCGAGGAGAGGACCTTGGCCAGCGAGGGATTGCACGAGCCGGAAGAGCTGCTCGACGAAGCCACCATCGATCATCACCGGGCGATGACGTCACTGTGCGAGGAGCTCGAGGCGATCGACTGGTACGACCAGCGGGTACGGGCGACAGCGGACGAGAGCCTGGCGGCGATCCTGGCCTACAACCGGGACGACGAGAAGGAGCATGCGGCGATGGCACTCGAATGGTTGCGGCGGCGTGACGTCGCCCTCGACGCCAATCTCCGAAAGTTCCTGTTCACGTCCGGCCCGATCACCGGGCTCGGTGACGGGGCGGACGATGGCGCATCCGGCGGCGCATCCGGCCCTGTCGACCCCGACGCGTCGGGGTCGCTCGCCATCGGCAGCCTGAAGGGGGCCCTGCGGTGAACCATCTCCGCCGCGAACTGGCACCGATCTCGGCCGGGGGCTGGGACGTCATCGACGGGGAGGCCAAGTCGCGCCTCCCCACCTACCTGGCCGCCCGCAAGATGGTGGACTTCGGCGGCCCCTACGGGTGGTCGCACTCCGCCACCAATCTCGGCCGCATCTCTCCCGTCGCCGGGCCCTCGGAGGGTGTGTCGGCGGCGCAACGGATCGTCCTTCCCCTGGTGGAGCTGCGCACAGAGTTCAAGGTCTCGCGCGTCGAGCTCGACGACGTCGAGCGCGGCGCCAACAACCCGGATCTGGCCGAGTTGGACGAGGCCGTGCGCCAGATCGCGTTGGGCGAGAACGTCACGGTCTTCCACGGCTACGAGGCTGCCGGGTTGCGGGGCATCACCGAGTCCACCTCCCATGAGCCCCTGGAGCTGGACGGGGACATGGCCCACGCCCCCGACGGCGTGGCCCGGGGCGTCGATGCGCTGCGTCAGGCGGGCGTCGACGGACCGTACGGGTTGGCCATCTGCCCGGACATGTACACGAGGATCGTCGAGAGCACCGAGTACGGGGGGCACCTGCTCTTCCATCACCTCCGCGAGATCCTGGGCGGGCCCCTGGTGTGGGCGCCCGGCGTCGTGGGCGGCGTCGTTCTCAGCCTGCGCGGCGGGGACTTCCAGATCGACTGCGGGCAGGACCTGTCCATCGGCTATCTCGACCACGACGCCGAGGTCGTACGGCTCTACATCGAGGAGAGCTTCAACTTCCGGGTGCTCGAGCCGGACGCCGCCATCGCGCTCCACCTCGACGACTGACCCCGGGCCTCACCCTGGGGGGGTTGCCGGTACCTGGCCATCCCGGCTACCTCTGACGGCCACCCGGTGGTCCGGCCGAAGACGATTGTCGCCGGACCACCCTGGCCGGCCGGGGGGACGGGAGGCCCGTGGGAACCGGACTCCGCGCCCACTCCGGGTCGCCCGCGCCCGCGGTCTCGAGCAGCCGGGCGATCTCCGACGCCAGAACCGGAGCGGAGAGGAGGAATCCCTGACCGTGGTCGCACTGCTCGGCACGGAGGCCTTTGAGTTGCTCGTCTGTCTCGATACCCTCCGCCAGGGTGACGAGCCCGAGGGTGCGCCCGAGCTGGACCAGCGTGTGGATCAGTGCGGCCCCGTCGGGAGACCGGTTCATGTCCGCCACGAACGACCGGTCGATCTTCAGGACATCCACCGGGAACTGCCGGAGATAGGCGAGCGACGAATAGCCGGTGCCGAAGTCGTCGATCGCCACCTTGACGCCCAGCCGCTTGAGGCTGTGCAGCCTGGCGACGGTGGCGACGGAGTCCCGCATCAGCGAGGATTCCGTGACCTCGAGGATGAGCGTGGCGGGATCGAGCTCGTGCGCCACGAGGGCATCGCGCACATCGTCGAAGAGCCGATCAGACTCGAGCTGGCGCATGGAGACGTTCACCGAGATGCTGGTGTGATGTCCTTGCCGGTGCCAGTTCGCTGCTTGCCGGCAGGACTCGTCGAGCACCCACCGACCGACGTCGAGGATCAGCCCTCTCTCCTCGAGCACGGGGATGAAGACGTCCGGCGTGATCGTGCCCTTGGTGGGGTGCTCCCACCGGAGGAGCGATTCGACACCCAGGATCTCGATCCCGTCCAGGTCGAAGATCGGATGGAAGAGCAGCGTGAACTCGTCGTGGTCGAGTGCCGATTCCAGGTCCGACTTGAGGGCCATCCGCTCCTTCGCCTCCGACTGCATGGCACGCTCGAAGAGGACGGATTGGTCGCGGCCGGCTCCCTTGGCCCGGTAGAGGGCGATGTCCGCGTCCCGCAGCAGATCCTCGGCGGACGGGCGATCCCCTACCGCGATGCCGATGCTGGCCGAGATGGTGATGGACATGCCGTCGATCCCGGGGAGATGGAAGGCGGGTTTGAGCACCTGGTGGACACGTTCGGCGATCATCTCCGGCCCACTGGCGAAAGAGACCCCCTCCGCCAGAATCACGAACTCGTCCCCACCGAGCCGCCCGACCGTGTCGCCCGCGCGCAAGATGCCGAGCAGGCGTCCGGCGACCAGCTGCAGCAACTGGTCGCCGGCGCTGTGTCCGAGTGAGTCGTTGGAGTCCTTGAAGTTGTCCAGGTCGATGAACAGCGCGGCCACCGGCACGCCGGTTCGGCGCGCCCGCACCAGCATCTGCTGCGCTCGGTCGAGAATCAACTGCCGGTTCGCCAGTCCCGTCAACGGGTCGTGAAGGGCGCGGTGCGCCAGCAGGGCCTCGAACTTCTTCCGCTCGGTGATGTCACGGATGTTGGCGACGTAGCCGGCAACCGAGGCCCGATGCGTCTGGTTCGAGACCACCGCTTCTACGTCGCGGGCAGTGCCGTCCCTTCGCACCATCCGGAACTCGAGGGTGGCCGTCGCCGGACGAGACTGAAATTCGCCACCGAGCATTCGGCGGACGGACTCGAGGTCATCGGGATGTACGAAGTCGGTCGAGATGCGTCCGATGAGCTCCTCCGGCGCGTAGTCCAGGAGGTCCATGATCGCCGGGGAGACGTAGCGAAACGCGCTCTCCTCGCTGAGGATCATCGTTACGTCGGACGAGTTCTGAATCAGCGAACGGAACCGGTCCTCGCTCAACCGCAGCGTGCGTTCGGCCCCCTCCTTCTGTTCCATCATCGTTTCGTTCTGCTCCATGATGGCTCCGGCCATCCGGATCACGAAGAAGAGGACGAAGGCTCCCATCACGGTCAACGAGGCGGACTGCGCCTTCGTCAGCTCTGACGGGAACCAGCCACGGGCGAGGCACAACTGGCCGATGGTCATGCCGACGAGACTGCACAACACCATCGTGCGCCAGACGCGGGATCCCACCCGGCCCAGGTTCTCCAGCGCGATGAAGAAGTACGCGGGCCAGAGGACCGGTCCCCACCCGGTGAGGTAGATGGCGACGGTCACCGACGCCACCTGGCTGATGACGCGCAGGTCCCGGGACAGCGCGCTCGGGATGCGCGTCGTAGAAGCGGTCGGCCCCCCAGTTGACGACGGCGATGGCGACGAACAACCCGACCCACACCCACGGCGACAGCCGGGCGACGTAGCCGAACCGTATGAGAACGAGGACGACCGCCAGGGCCACCGGCCCGATCAGGTAGGCCAGCTTGGTCGGATTCAGCCACCGTCGCGGGGTCGACACTGCCCGGAGACGGGGTCCGGGCGGGTCGGCGCGGCCGTGCTCAATCGCGGCATCCTGCGAATGCAGCGGCATGTCCCCCCATTGTTCAGTCAGCTCAACCCCCTGGTATCGACAGTTCGATGGCGCAACTTGACGAAAGCCCGGCGTCCCGACCACTTCGACGTCTGGACCGAAGCGTGCAGTGTAAGCCCTGCCACCTGGGACAGGCCCGGAAAATCGCGAATCCGGGGAACCCGTCGCTGACTCTCACAGGATCCGGCGCCGGCCACGGGGCGCCACGGCACCCTGGAAAGGCGGGCTCGGGAGCCGAAGGCCCCTCAGTTCCGTCCCGTGACGCCAGGTTCAGGCACGTCTTTCGGTAAGGGTCACCTGGTCGCGAGCCGTCGGGGTGGCGCTGTTGCTCGCCTCGCTCACCTCAGCCGGGGTGGTGATCGCCCCCGAGACCGGAGCAACGTCGACCACGTCCTCGACCTTCGGAACACTGCCGTCCCCGTGTGGCAAGGGACACGCCACCGGGTCCACGGACCAGGGGGTGACCAACTCCACCATCAACATCGCGTACGGCGACGACCGGGGATTCTCCGGTAGCCCCGGTCTCGACCAGGAGATGGGAGACGCGGTCAAGGCGATGATCGCCTGGTGCGATGCCCAGGGGGGCATCAACGGGCGCAAGATCGTCGGTGACTACTACGACAGCGCCGTCACCCAGGTCGGAAGCGTGGTGGCCCAGGCGTGCAAGACCGACTTCATGCTCGTCGGCGAGGGCTTCGCTCTGGACGGTGTGGCCGAGCAAACCCGCCTCGGCTGCAACCTGGCCGCCGTCCCCGGGTTCACCGTCTCCCCCGTCGTGGCCAACGCCTACGAGATGTACCAGGCCACGCCGAACCCGGCCAACCACAGCCCCGTGTCGATCGCCTACCAGGGGGAGAAGCTCTTCGGCGACAGGACCCAGCACGTGGGCCAGTACGACTCCACCCTCTCCACCCAGCAAGAGTCGATGGCCAAGGATGTCCAGGCCTATACCGAAGCCGGCTGGAAGTTCGTCAACTGCCCGTTCCTCGTCAATTACAACGGCGAGGCCAACTACACGCCTTTCGTGCAGAAGCTGCAGAGCTGCGGGGCGCAGATCGTCTTCGACAACGCCACCCCGGGACCGACCCTCTACGGCGCGCTCCAAGCGGAAAACCAGATCGGGTACAACCCGGTCTGGTTGATGGACGCCGCGGAGTACACGGAGGGCTTCGCCAAGTGGAACACCAGCGGGCTGGCCAACAACGTCTACGTCCGCGTCGGCTACGAGCCGCTCGAAGCGGCCAAGGTCGTTCCTGCCGTCGCCGAGTACCTCTCGATTCTCAAGAAGTACGGTGGCCTCACCTCGGCCCTCGGAGAGCAGTCCACGTCGTCATTCCTCCTCTGGGCCACCGCGGCCAAGGCCTGCGGCTCCACCTTGACCCGCCAATGCATGATCAATCATCTCTCCAAGGTGACGGCCTGGACCGGCGGCGGTCTCAACGCGGTGTCCGACCCCGCCAAGGACCTCCCATCGTCATGTGGGATCTTGATGAAGCTCGACAACACCAAGTGGGTGCAGGCGTACCCGAAGCAGCTTGGGACCTTCGACTGCTCGTCCAAGTACATCGTTCCGAACACCGGCCCCGTCATCGGCACCACCCTCAACGCGCAGGGTTACGCGACCCAGTACGCGACCGCGTCGGTCATCAAGCCCCAGACGTGAGGGCGCCGCTCGAGCTGTGGCCAGGCTGGTCGCCCTAGCCGCTCAGGTTTCTCGGCACACGCTCGCGATCATCCCCCGGTGGGGAGATGTTCCTCGAGCGCCTTCACCAACAACCGTCGGAACGTCACCCGCTCCGAGTCGCTCAGACCACCGAGGATCTCATCCTCGATGCTTCCCTGCGCGACCTCCGCCCGCTCCAGCGCCTCGAGACCGGCGTCGGTGATGTCCACGATGTGGCGCCGCCGGTCGGCCGGATCACGCCGGCGCTCCACGAACTCGAGATCCTCCAGGTCGTTGAGCACCAGGACGCCCGTGTTGGAGTCCATCGACAGGTCCTCGGTCAAGACCTGCTGCGACGCGCTCGGGTGGTCGCGGAGGTAGGCCAGCACGACCATGTTCTTCAAATTCATCCCCACCAGATCGACAGAGCTGCGCACGAAGACGGCGCGGGAGAGCCGGGTCAGGAGCACGATCGTCCCCGTCGTGGGTGTCGTGGGTGTCGTGGCGTTCCGGGCCGTCACCAAGCGGATCCTGCCATGGCCCTCAGGGGGCAGGGCGGCATGGTCATTTCAATCACCCCCCTATGATAGTCCCGAGATCATGACTATCCCCGAATCCGGAACGATCGTCGCGCCGCAGCGGACCACCCAGGACCCCGCCGGCGACCGCCGGCGTTGGATCGCCCTGATGGTCGTCTGCTTGGCCATGTTGATGAACGCGCTCGACGGCTCCATCGTGAACGTGGCGCTCCCCGATATCCAGCGCAGCCTGCACTTCTCCCAGTCCGGCCTGACGTGGGTCGTCGATGCCTACCTCATCAGCTTCGGGAGCTTTCTCCTCCTGGCGGGCCGGCTGGGTGACCTCATCGGGCGCAAGAAGGTGTTCCTGGCCGGAGTCGGGCTCTTCACTCTGGCCTCCATCGCGTGCGGATCAGCCGACAGCCAGTCCATGCTGGTGGCGGCTCGCTTCGTCCAGGGCATCGGCGGGGCGCTTTCCTCCTCGGTGATCATCGCCCTCATCGTCACGGAATTCCCCCGCGCCTACGAGCGATCCAAGGCCATGAGCGCGTACATTTTCGTGGCTGTAGGCGGCGGTTCCATCGGCCTCCTGATGGGCGGGGTGCTCACGCAGACGCTGACCTGGCACTGGATCTTCTTCGTAAATGTGCCTATCGGGATCGCCACGCTGATGCTGGGCCAATTCTTCATTGTGGAGAACGTCGGTATCGGCATCCGGCAGGGCGTCGACGTGGCTGGTTCCGTCTTGGTGACGGTCTCCCTGATGGTGGGGATCTACGGGATCGTGACCGCTTCACGCGTCGGGTGGATCTCCCCGGAGACCCTGGGCCCGCTGGCGATCGCCGTGGTCCTCTTCGCCACCTTCATCGTGCTGGAATCGAAGCTGGCCAACCCGATCATGCCGCTGCGCATCCTGAAGCTGCGCAGCCTGACCGGTTCGAGCGTGGTGCGGGGCTTGCTCGCCACCGGCATGTTCTCAACCTTCTTCATCGGCGCCCTGTACCTCGAACGGGTGCTGGGCTACAGCCCGATCGCCACGGGGTTGGCGTTCATGCCGGCGACGGTCGGCATGGCCGCGATGTCCTCGGGCGTCGCCGCTCGGCTGGTCCGGCGTTTTGGTCCCCGTCGGGTGATGTACCCCGGCATCCTGACGGCAGCGGTCGGCCTCCTCCTGCTGGCTCTGGCCGGCTCCCACCCGGGCTACTTCCCACAGATCTTCTTCGGGTTCTTCCTCCTCGGCCTGGGCGCCGGCGCCTCCATGATCCCGCTTCTGCAGATCGCCATGTCGGAAGTCCCGAAGGAGGACGCCGGTCTGGCCTCGGGCATCGTCAACGTCTCCATGCAGATGTCGGCCGCCGTCGGCCTGGCTGCCCTCAGCACCATCGCCACGAACTACACCAAGTCCCTGGTGGCGCAGGGTCACGAACTCATCGGCGCGCTGGCCGACGGCTACCGGCTCGCTCTCCTCATCGCCGCCGCCAGTGTGCTGATCGGCCTCATCCTCGCGCCCCTCCTCTTGCGGACAAACGCATCACCCGAAGATGAGGCAGCGCACATGGCAGAGAACATGCAAGAACCCGAAACGTACGAGCACTTCGTTCTCTAGTCGGCGTGCGGTCGAGGAGACGATCTATTTCCGGACTCCTCTCGAGCGGACCACATCGAGCGTCGCCAACACCTCTGGATCAGCGATCAACTCGATCTCGCGGCACCAGCCCGGCGTGGACGTGGAACACGAAGGCGACCTTGACCTCGCCGGCCAGAATCCAGGCACCGCCAAGGTCGCCGTCGATCAGGACCGGTGCCGCCCCCTTCGCACCGTTGAAGCGCTCGGCGACCGCTGAAGCGCCTTGGTACACCGGATCCGTGCCTTTTTGCTGCCCGGCCAGATCAGCGCGCATGACCGCGTCGGGCGCGAGCAACATCAGCAGGGTCGAGAGATCCCCGCCGCGGGATGCGGCGAGGAACGCGTCGACGACGCGGCGGCCCTCGGCGCGCTCGGCCTGCGCCGTAACGGGCTCCGGCGCACCCTGCACCTTGCGCCGTGCCCGACTCGCAAGCTGGCGCACGGCGGTGCCCGAGCGCCCCAGGATGACGCTGATTTCGTCGAACGGGTACCCGAACACATCGTGCAGCACGAACGCCGCTCTCTCGGCGGGCGCCAGGGCCTCGAAAACGACCTCCATCGCCCCGCCCACCCTCTCGGCAAGCAGTGCGTCGGCCTCCGGGTCGACCTGTGCGGGGATCGCAGGCGTTTCGGCCTCTGCGACCGACCTGGTACGCCGCTTGCGCAGGTGGTCCAGGCACAACCGCGTCACGACGGTCGTCAACCAGGCTGCCAGGTCGTCGACATCACGGGCACGGGAAAGTCGTAGCCAAGCCTCTTGCAGGACATCGCCCGCATCAGCCTCCGATCCCAGTATCCGTATGGCGATCGCAGTCAGCCGGGGTCGTTCGGCGTCGAAAGCGGTGGCGGTGGCGTCCATGGTGGTGCCATTCTGGAACAGGTCGTTGGTGGTCACGTTCTGTTGACGTCCTCCGCCCCCCGCATGTGACGGCGGATCGCTTTCGGCTCCTGTGACCTGGCGCGGAAGACCCCGTTGGCGCCCGAAACAGGCTCAGGGCACCAAAGCGATGAACAGGTCAGCTGAGCCTCCCCGGCGTCGCGCTCGAGGCCCGGGGCCCTCGCCGCCTCCACTTGGCGCCAGACGGTCTTGTCGTCGGTGCCCAGTACCTTCTCGACCGAGCGCAGGCCCTCCCTGAATCCCGTCACCGCTCCTCAGATCCTCGGAACGTTGGCGGCGAGCGCACCGGATCGCACACCGGCGTCGGTGGATCAAAAACACCGGGTGCCCCCCAGGGGCGGAAGGGTAGTCCCATGCAGGTGGCGGGACTCAGGGCAGCTCACAGTGGTCCCATGGCGCTGGCGGGCAACATCATTGTCAATGCCTTCCCGTTCGTCTGCCTCTGCAAGAGCAGTCAGACGCGAGTGTGAAGGGGCCACCCGCTAGAGGCTCGGGTCTCGACGATGTCTCGGCTGAGCCCGAGGAGAGCAATGTGTCGTTGGCCGATCAGACCCAGCCCTACCCTGCTCTCGCGCTGACCCGCACCTCGAGAACCAGCGCTCCAAAGCCAGCGAACGGTCAACCGACTGCCGCGTTCACCCCTGCCAGCGGAGTTCGAATCCAAAGAGCGAGAGTAACCGAGTCCCCGCCGACTGGACCCGTCCACCCTCCGCCTCACCGGAGATCAGCAGACAGCGGCTCGCCATCGCCACGGTGCGAGCAACTGAATTCATGAGGAGATCCTCGACGGCCGTGACATCCCGGCATCGCCACAGTGCCAGTGCAGTGTCCCAGGCGACGTCTCGCGCGGAGTTGATGCTCCAATTCCCGATCAGGTCGAGCACGGATTCCGCGTGACGATCGACATCGAGGACGACGCTCGACTCAAAGGACTGCCGGGCGGACTGCTCCGCGGCGTCGAGCAGCACGTCGACCTTCTGGTAGTCGGCGTAATGGGTCCCGTCGTCGGGAGCAGTCTTCGTTCTGGTGCACGTCTCAACGAGGGCGATGGGAAGGTCGTGGTTGATGTGTGCGTTCATGCCGGCCAAGGCGAACTGGATCGGATAGATGTCGGCGTTGGAGCGTGCCTCGAACAAGGGCTGCCAGGCGGCAGGAACATTGGTCGACTCGTTGGCCAACATGTCGACGGCCGCGAAGTAGACGTTGGCGAAGGTGATATCGAAGTTGCTCATGAACGCAGGATCCGCGAAGAACCCCTGAGAGATCCGATCGTCGACCTGTTGGGTGACCTCGAGGTACATGCGATTGAAGCAGGCGATCCCGTCCTCCGCCGGCAGAGCAGCCTCAATGTGCTGCATCCGAGTGATGGCCTCGGCGACGGAGGTCACCGGTGGTCCACCGGGAGGCGTATCGTTCCCCATGGCCAGGTGACGTTACCCGGCAGCCCAGCGCGGTGTGAGGCGACGAGCGTAACGGCAACCACCGAGAAGGACGCTGGAGCGGTCCTCTCTGCGCCGCTGGGGTCTGTCGCTGACGCCGGACTCCTTCGGACCCGTTTCTGTTGGCCGCGCCCCGAGGTGGTCACCCTTCATGGCGAAGAGGCTTCCGAGCAGATCGCTCGTCAGGTCGAACGGACCAGCTCGAGGCTCGCGACCTCATCGACCGGCAAACCGTTGGTCACCAAGAACGGCCAATCCGCTGAGCCTCACAGCTAAGAGACCTTCGCAGGACACCGCCCGACTACACGGACTTGACCAGCGTTCCCACCGTGACATGCGGCCAGCTCAAGCCGTTGAAGTTCAGCATTACGGATTGTGAGTACTGCAGCTGAAGAAACGATGCGCCAGAGGGATTCTTCACGCGCTCAAGCCAGAACGTCGCCGAAACGTCAGCCACATCAGCGTTCGGAATCAAGAACGGAATATTGCCAATAGCACCCAACGCAGCTTGACCTGCTGCGGTCACCCCATTGGCACTCACGCTGATCTCGACCGACTCAACGATCTGAAATCCCTGATTTGCAGCCGCTTGATTCGCATCGGTCAACAGCACGTTCGGGTTTTCCACCAGCGCCTGAGTGATGCCCGCCGGCAGTGGCGTCGTGCGGAAGCTCGATGGGTTGGTGAGTACCGACTCGGTCGGGAACGGGAACTGTTGCCCACCATTCGTTGCGAATGGGACGGTGCTCACCGCTGGGATTACCGGTGGCAATTGGGAAACAGCCGACCCCTGAGCGAGGATCGTTGTCCCGTGCGGTATCGAGGCGGCTCGGACGAGGGAACGTGCTCCAGCCGTTTCTGGGGTTGCTGGAATGCTCAACCAGAAGCCTGGCTCAACGTGAAGCCCACCACCACCTTGCGGAATCGGGAAGTTTGCGTCGTGGATCTGCTGCAGGTACCGGATCGCGAAGATGGCAATGTCGGGTTCGTTAAGACCCCGGTTTGGCACCGGACCGCCCACCCCATTGAACTCGATCGTCTCCGAAGTCAAGTTGAGCTGGAGAAAGTGGTCGTCCGATGAAGGAAAGTGAGGACGCCAGATCAGGTTGAATCCGCGTCCGGTCCAGCTGCCGGGGAAGTTGCCGATTCCTCCGTGCACACCGAGCAGGGGCCCAGAGGATCCACCGACTCGGAGCCCATCGGGGATCTTTGTCAGATCCAGATCCTCCGGAGGAAGGGTGCTTGTCATGGTCACCTCGCTAAAGATTGTGTGTCGCCTTCTTAGCACTTTTGTCGCGTCGGCTCTTATGCCTTGGGGTGGGCAGTGCTTCTCGATCTCCACGCTCCCGTTGTCGCGCCGGGAAAGTCAATGTCTTGCATCGCCGGTAAGGCAATTCGAACCGTGCGGAGCCCGTGAATGCGGATCTGTTGATGGATTGCTTCTGCTACGGACGCCTTCCAATTGGCCGACACGAACAACCCCGCGTTTCTCGAGGCTGCCATCAACCGGGTTTCCCCTTTTGCGGTACGCAAGGGTCAACGATGCATGTCGAGAATCGGGGCATGCTGAGAATCGAGAACCCCAATTGACTCTGCATCATTTCAAGCTGGGATGTTTCACCCACTGGGAAATTGCAATTCTGGGCCCAACTCAATCGCAGGGTGACCATGATGCGCTCGGCAACGGCGACAAATCCTCTAGACATGGCACTTGTTGTGTATTAACGTCCTGATCACCAGCGCTTTCGGCGATCGGTTCAGTGCATCACGATATGAGGACACCGTGCGTTTACGCGCGGGTTCGGACCCGTTCACGTTTCACGGACTACAGATTGAAACTGGAGACGACATGCCACCGAAGTTCGAAATTGAAGAAGTCATCGATTCCCTCGCCGTCATCAGCGAGATAATTTTCAACCGTCTTCATTGCATGGAATGCAACCAGTGCGAGCCTTGCGGACCTACCTTTATGGAGTCCCTGAAAGTGCTTCGCGCGGCCGGAAACGTTGAGGCCGGGGGCAGGGAATAAGCGTTCGAAAACGGCAGTTTCGCTTTGCAGACGGCGTTCGGATCGCGCCCACTCATCGAGGTGCGATTCTCGCGACTCCGGCGGGTTGTCTTGAACTGAAACTGTCAAGCGCGACCTTCGTGTCGGAGGTTGTTCCGATCATCCTGCAGGGCGACGGGACTGAGCGGCCAGAGTGGGTGTCCGAGTTGTGTGCAACTCTCGAGCGCTCAAAAGTGCTCGAGAGTTGCGAGATACCGAAACACCCAACTGACGTCGAGTACCGGCGGATGGTCGGGATCCCTCGGCGGACACGTCTCACCTCTCTCGCCAGCAGTGCTCTGTGCAAATTGGGCATAACGACAACATCGAACCTGCTGGACGCCTCGTTCGTGTTGATGGATCTGTCTGGACTCCCGACCGAGGATGCCTTTGGCTTGGCCAAAGAGGTTCACCAGACGGGAATTTCCTCAGTGGCCGTGTGGACTGTTGGAGGAAAAGCAATATTCGGACCTCTCTCCCGGCCCGGACGAACTGCCTGTTGGAATTGTGCGGGAATCCGCTTTGCGGATCCGCCTCCCGGTCAAATCTCCAGCGTGTCGAGTGAGCAATCCGCTCAGCTCGCCGCTGAGCTTGTCTTTCTCGCAGTCTCCTATGGCGAGCTGACGCCGTACGGGAGTGCCTTAGTGGGGGAAGGCGACAGCTGGAGCATTCACAACGTCGTACCAGTTCCGTGGTGCGCCCTATGCGGTGGGGTGCGACCTGAAGACTACGAGAGCTCTGGGATTGTGCATTCGCTATTGATTCCAGAGAAGTTGCGAGTCCTCGCTGGCACCCACGGGGGAATCATAAAAAAGCTGCTGCTGTTTGACAGCGGAGATGAACTTCCACCGGTGCCGAGTTGTGCTGTTGCGCAAATCGCCGGTTTCAACGGATCAAATATTGCATTTCCAGCACTGACCGGCGAGGGTAAAGGCGCCACCCAAGAGGATGCCGTATGGAGTGCCATCGGGGAAGGCATCGAGCGCTATTCAGCATCGATGTGGGACCCAGATCAACTGTTGTATGCACCTTTTGACGACATCGCCAGTTGGGCTTTCGATCCTCGATGTTTGGTTCTCTATGACGACGAGCAATACATCGATCCCACATTTCCGTTCACACGATACGAACTCTCCCAACCGATTCAGTGGGCGGTCGGACGATGGCTCGATGACGGCACCCGCACTGCGGTACCGGCCTTGGCCACATTCTTGGGATTTCCAGCCCCACAATCGGAACGTTTTGCCCAGACGACGAGCAACGGGCTGGCAGCCGGCGGCTCACTTGAGAACGCAACCCTCAACGCCATATATGAACTGATCGAGCGGGACGCATTTATGCTTTTTTGGCTGGCGAGACTTCCGGGCACACGAGTGGCCGACAAGGGCCTGAGTCCGGCCGCTCGCGATGCCCTTCGTGGAGTTGAGCGCCTTGGAGCTACGACGGAGCTCTATCTGATCGATGCCGGGTTAGGCCACCCGACGATGGTCTGCATCGGATTCGGCGACGGACAAACGTGGCCCGGGGTCACGATCGGCCTCGGAACTGATGCTGATGCTACTCGTGCGCTCGAGAAAGCGATCTTTGAACACGCACACTTTGGAGTGTATTTGCGTCGATTGATGCTGGAAGATCGCCACAACAGATTTATGGATGCGAGCGAGGTGAAATCGGCTCTCGACCACGGGCTCTATTACGTGAACCCGGACAAGTCACGCCGCGCTCGACCCACTTCGAGCCTCCACAGATGATCCGGTGACGCTGTCCGAGGTTCGCGCCAGGTACCAACTCCCATCGGATTTGAGCTCATGTGTCCGACGGCTGCGAGCCTCCGGAATCCGTCTGGCGTCCGTAGACGTCACGTCGCCGGATGTGGCGCTGGGTCCACTTCGAGTCGTCCGCGTGGTCGGGACGTACATGCAACCGATTCATTTCGGCGTCGGGAATCGTCGACTTCGAAATCCGAGACTGCACTCCACTCTTGTTGGAGCGCCTGAAATTCTTCCTCATCCAATTGCGTGACTGCTCAGGATGTCACAGCATTCCGAGCTGAGACACCGGGCTATTTTGGCCGGATACGCGTGGTTCCCCATTTCTCGATTCTCGTCGTCACTCGACCATCCCGCGTTTGATTGAGTCCAGCTTCGAGCTTGGCACCGTCGGGCTCCCGGTGCAGATCCGTCTGGCGCTCCGCTCCTCCCGCGGCCGGACCCCCAACGGCCACAGTGGCCGCCGCACCGACCTGCGTACCCACTGGGCGGGCGCCGTGCTGGGCGGGTCATCCGGAACGACGCAGAGGCCCCCGCCCGGCGCTCTCCGGGCCGTACACTCCGCGCCCACTCTTCACACGTGAGCCAGGCGGAAGGCCGCCGGTCCGGCAACCCGTTCGTGGCCGCCCTCCTACCGTTCAAGCGACGGTCCGAGGGCCTTTGAAAGAGAGCCCGTGGCGACCGACCGCTCGGCGGTGAATGACCTACCCGTCGCCCTAGCGCCCTGGCCTCCCGGTACCGACATATCGCGATGGTACGGGCGCTGGTGGCGGACAGGATCCCCGGCGACGAACGCCATCCGGTCAAGCGATTGTCCTCTCGCATCAAAGCGGCGCTCTACCGCGTGCCAGCCCAGCTCGCCCGCGGCGTCTCTATCGAATCAGCGGATCGTCAATCGTTACTCACGCCCGAAGGGTGATTGGCGGATGACGCACCCTGCGCTTCGACGGAAAAGGTGAACCAGGTGGATTTGCCCCGCCCGCCTGGCCGGGTCTCCACCCCCCACGTCTCGGCGAGCAGATCCACGATTCTTAGCCCTCGGCCGCCCTCGGTTTCGGTCGAGTTCGGGAAGAGGCGCGGGGTTCCACAGCCGAAGTCTCGAACCTCAACCCGGACCGAGTCGTGACTCATTCTTTCCAGGGTCACATCGAATTGTGATTGGGCGTGAAGGACAGCATTGGTCGCCAACTCGGACACCATGAGTTGTACGCTTGGCAAGCAGTGCAGTCCGAGGTGCTCGACGCACTCCCCGATAAATCGTCGGGCTGCCTTCACCGAAGCTCGATCACAAGCGAACAGATCGGATCGTGCAATGGGCCAATCGGCGCCGTCCTCGGGCGGCGGTGGCGCTGTTTTCGACTGCGTCGTGACGCGTAGTGCGAGCACGGCGACATCATCGGCGGGAACATAACTTCCGATCATCGAGTCCATGATCCGGGCGCACAGTCGCTCTGGGTCATCAGTGTAAATGGCCGTTCGAAGTCGTTCGAGCCCGTCCGTGATGGCTTCGCCTCTCCGCTCTACGAGGCCGTCGGTGTACAACACGAGTATGGATCCGTCGGTAAGTGGCCATCGGCTGGACTGGGTCTCCAATTCTTCGACCACACCCAACGGCGGCGCCGGTGAAGCTTCCAAAAGCTGGGGCTCGTGCCCTGGTTGGATCATGACCGGAGGGAGGTGGCCGGCCGAGCACATACGAATCTCATCAAACGGTGGCGCGAGCACCCCACAAATCACCGTCGCCATCGCTCCGGGCTCGAAATACAGCAACTTGCGGTTGGCACCTCGAAGAACATCTTCGGGTGACATGCCTAACAGCGCATACGCCCGTAGTGCGCTCCTCAACCTACCCATAATGATCGCCGGGTTGAGCCCGTGGCCGGTGACATCGCCCGTCATCACCCACACCTCGCCCGAGGGGAGCTCGAAGGCGTCGTACCAGTCACCGCCGACGTCGCCCCGCTCAGCCGGAGCGTACCGGCTCGCGAATTCGATGTGGGAATGCCTCGGCAAGGCCGAGGGCAACAGACTTCGCTGCAGTACCCCGGCGGCGAGACGCTCGGAAGAGGCAATCCCGGCTTCCACTGCCTCGGCCACTTTGTCGGCAACAACGTCAAGCAGCATCACAGCGTTTTCGTCAAACGCATTGGCGCTGAACGATCCCGCGTGGAGAACGCCGATCAGGGTCTCGCCGGTAATCAGCGGTACACCCAGCATCGACTGAATACCTTTTTCCCATAAGATCGGGTTTGCGACAGTCGACGAGTCAATCCGGTCGAGAACCAAGGGCCGACGTTCCGACGCGATGCGCCCCGCGAAGCCGACTCCAACTGGTATGCGCACGCCTTGCCGAACTTCCTCTTCTAGGCCACGGGCAGCCCTTGCGACGAGTTGGTCCGATATCGCGTCGAATAGGAGAACCGCTGCGGTGTCGCAGTGCAGGAGGTCAAGAACCTGATCGAGAAGTAGGGGCAGTAGTTCGTCGAGATCATGGGAAGCTCGGGTGACAGCATTGATTTCCCTGAGATTCTCTTCCAGTTGCCTGCGTTTCTTCATCGGAGCGGCCTGCAGCAGATCAGAACGCCCGGCGCTCAGGGGCATCGTCTGCTCCTGAATATGGGGTAGGAACGGGTTTTTCGAAGCACTGCCATCAGGCATACCCGCTCGTGGGCCCTATCAACCCCCGTCGCTACTCGGCACGATCAACCGTTCGTCAGTCCCAAACCGGCAGCTCAGCGGCGGATCTTCGGAGCGGGCAATGAGGACTGAAGAAGGCGGCGGAAGCGATGGGGCGGCGGCCAGCCTCGTGGGGCGGGCAGGAGGCCGTCTTCTGCCCATCAATGCGGCTCCTGGACTCGGCCGCCGATTTGCACCCGTGCCACGTCCGTGAACCCAGGGGCGGTGAACCGGCTGCACGCTTCGCACGGCCTCCTCCCGTTTCGCAGGTGGGTGGACGGTCTCTCCGACGACAACGGGGTGACCCCTGAGAACCCAATGCCCGACCCCGGCAATCTCAGCAAAGCTCTGCACACGGGTGATCGGAACCGGATTACCCCGACCAAATCGGATCCCAGTCCGTGATCAAGGATTCGAGGCCCGTGAGCTTCAGCACGCGGTGGACGGCCGCTTGGGGCCGAGAGACGACCAGGGTTCCTCCATCTTTGATCGCGAGGCGCCTTGCTGAGTGAATGGCACCGAGCCCTGAGGAGTCTATGAACGTGAGCTCCGAAAGATCGACGACCACCAATGAACCAGGCGGTCCGCACAGCTGCTGAGCGAGTCCCTCACACGTACTCGCGTCGAGTTCCCCTTTAAGAGCGAAGATGCGCCCTTCTTCGAAGTCGCGAGAAGTAACGCTGAATGGGTCCATCATCACTTGCCTCCCCTGCTCTGCCGACAAAGAAAAGCGTCCACCCCGCGAATCGACGCCAAGAATATTTCTGAGCGTCCGGTTGTTTCAAGAGGACCTTGAGGTCCCTGGCCGCACAACTGGGGATCGATTCTGCGTCCTCGACGCGCTCGATGCTGAGGAGTAGTCGCCTCGCGCGCGACCGGCGGCGGGTCAGTTGGGCAGCGTTTACCCCTTTGCCCGTGACGGGGCCGTTGCGGGTCTGCCAGACCCGATGGTCGGCTCGCGGGGTCTCCCAACGGCCCTTGGGCATAGGTGTCCCTCCATACCGCCGCATGTGTGCCCGTAGGGCACGATCCCGGCCAGCGCAATCGTGACGGGTCGCTACGTCGCTTTCAGTCGATCCCCTCGGGTTGACGGTCCTTCGGGATGCGCCGCTCGGAACGAATTGCTCCCCAACTGGCATGGCTTCCGACAAGCAAGGCGGCGGCCGATGTCGTTGCCCCGCCTGCGCTTCCTTGATGAATCCCCTGACCGACTCACCTTTACGGAGGCGACATCCGGGCGCCGGCGTTCGCGTCGGAGTCGCAGCGTTACTCGGCATCGTTGCCGGGGTCGTGGCGTTTGTCTTTACCTTCTGGCAGGCGGCGACGCTCATCGGCTGGGAAGTCGGCTTCTCTTCGTGATCACATGGATCTGGTCGGCCGTTGGGGATCTCGATGCCGAGGAGTGTGAGGTATGCCAACAGGGGGGGTCGGAGTATTCGACTCAGCAAGCTCATCGTCTTGTCGACTGGAGTCGCCCGGTCGAACATGAACCGGGCTCGGGCCGACAACGTCGCTCGGCGCCCCTCCGGGCCGTCGCTCGCGCTCTCGCCCTTGCGCGGAATGCGGGGTTCACGTGTGCGAGCGAGTCGATGTGCCCCGTCCGTCACCCAAGCCGGATCGATCTGATCACCGGATCGGGAGTCCTTGCAACACCAGCTGCAGGAGTGGCATGATGACTGGGTAGGTTGAGGCTTCGCCACGAGCTTCGGAGGGGGGTCACATGTCGGTTTCAGGCGCGATCGAGGTTGGGGTGGGCCTTGTTTTCACGTACTTCTTGTTTAGTTCCATGTGCTCGGGAATCAACGAGGGCATTGCCCGCGTCTTGAACTCTCGGGGCACGCAACTGTTTCAGTCCATCAACGCCTTGATTGGTGACGCTGAGATGGCCAGGAATTTCTGGACCCACGACCTCATCACCCCACTCTTGAAGTCAAAGTCGAAGGCCGGAGCGCAGCAAGCTGCCCAAGCTGATCTCATCGCTGGCATCACACAGAACTCACAGGACGGGTCGATCAAAAGCACTGTCACCCGGAAAACCCGCAAAGTGCTCCCGTCCTACATTTCACCCACGACTGTCGTGACCGTCATGAAAGCAGTGGCCGCGGATCCCCCGGGCACCCCGGACCCCGCCACCCCCTCCTCGGGTGCCAATGCCGCAGCGCCCACGGGGTTCTGGGGGGTGCTCACCTCGTTCAAGGCCGCTCTTCACAACGATGAACAACAACTTCAAGTCGTCCTCGAGAAGTGGTTCAACGACGCCATGGACCGGCTGAGCGGGTGGTACAAGCGCTTTGTCCAAGTCATCCTTCTGGGCCTGGCGATCCTTGTCACAATCGGATTCAACGTGAGCACAATCCACGTCGCCCAGGAGCTGTGGCGCCAGCCCACTCTCCAAGCCGCGGTCTCACTGGAAGCAAATCAGGTTGCGCCATCTCAGAGCCAGGGTCAAACCACCCAGCAGCCGCAGACACTCAAGACGGACTTCAACGAAGCGGCCACCCTGCCTGTGGGCTGGGGCAATGCCAACCGGCCCCAGGGCGGCGCTGCGTGGTTATTGACGGTCCTCGGTTGGCTGCTCACCATCGGGGCGCTCACCTTCGGCGCGCCCTTCTGGTTCGACCTACTTACGCGGATGAACTCGCTTCGGGCTACCGGCCCGCCGCCTACTACCTCTTAGTGCTCGCGTGACAGCGGGGAAACCGCTGCGCAAACGACTGCATCGTTTTTCTCTACGAGTCTCTCACGAGATGTGCCCAGACAGTTTCGTCGTGTTGCTGCGTCGGACCACATTCGCATCGCCTCCGGATCAGAAGAACATCATTTAAGGCATCATTTATCGGCATCAGTGAGGAGCACGTATGACTGGTCAAGCGTCTGCTGACGACATCACAATCGACACTGGTTCGGAATGGGGCTACCGACGACCTGAGCCGCTGCAAGCTGCTTTCATGAAGGCTGCCAAGGATCTTCTTGACACCGATGGCTGGCCCAACCCAGCCAATGACGACAATCGGGAGCTCGTCGCCGATCTTGCACTAGAGGGTGGTGGGGTCAAGGGCATCGGCCTCGTCGGCGCCGTGCTGGCGCTCAATGAGGCCGGATACTCGTTTCGTTGTGTAGCTGGTACCAGCGCCGGCGCAATTGCCGCTGTGCTGATTGCGGCGATATCGAAGACCAGTAAGGATTATCGTTCGCTGAGGCGATATATGGGTTCGCTTCAATTCTCGGAGTTCATGCCCAATGGACCGATCCACGAGTTCCTCCATCACCATGGGGGCAAGGCGGTTGATCTGGCGACTGATGCTGCCGAGCTCAGTCACAAGATGGGTCTGTATACGGGCGACTATCTGAGAACGTGGTTGACGCCAATTCTTGGGCAGCTTGGGGTGACCACATTCGGAGACTTGAAGCTCACGGCGACCGATGATCCTGGGCTAAGCGTTCCGGCTGGTCATGACTATCGGCTAGTGGTCCATACTGCGGACATCAATCGGGCCCAGCTTGTCCACCTGCCTTGGGACTACCCGTTGTACGGCTACGAACGGGACGGCCAGGACGTTATTCAGGCAGTACGGGCCTCAATGTCTATCCCCTTCTTTTTCGAGCCCGTGATCTTTCGATCCAAAAAGGCCACCGCCCCTGTTCCGACTCCCGGTGGCGGTTCGATCAACCAGACCTACGAAGCCGGCACTGTGACATGGGTCGACGGTGGGATGTTGCGCAACTTTCCAATCAACGCGTTCGACCGGGCAGATGGAGGGCCGCCGCGCTGGCCGACCATTGGGATCAAACTGTCATCCCTTGACACCAGTTTTCCTCCGACCCAAGCGTGCGAGAGCTCGCTTGCCGTTGGCATCCGGTGTTTGCGAACCATGATGAACGAATGGGATGCATATGAGGTTGACGAGACAACTGCCGCGCGAACGATCTTCGTGGCCAATGGCGGGCTCACTGCGACGCAGTTCGACCTCGACCAGAATCAACAGGACATGCTATTCCTCAATGGCGTCCGCGCTGCGACCCAATTCGTGATTGAAATGGCGGCCGTGGGCGTGCCTCGAAACGAAGCCCAAGCCAGCACCATTATTCGACAGCGGCGACAGCCGCCAAAGCCGTAGCGGCACGCCGGACCGCAACAGCACTACGTTTGCCATGCTGCTGTGTCTCACCTGATGCGGTGGGTGAAGGACGGAATCCTCCTCGACAAGCTTGGCCCGATGGCGCCCTCCTCCTGATCGCCGTCGATGTCGATACAGGACAGCTGGTGGTGCTCACGAAGGATTCGGGTGTCGATCTCTCGACTACGAGGTCTGCTTGGGCTCGATGACGGTTCTCGTCGAGAACCGACCACTCCACGGAGGCCGACGCTGTTTACAAATGACGAGTCGACGACCGGACCGGCGCGACCCCTCATTCTCCGGCAGATCAGAAGGTGGCCCCGCTCCTTTCACTATTCGCCAGCCGACGAGATCAGTCCACGGTTGCGACTCGGACTGCGTAGCGGCTGGCAACCCGCCTCCCGTCCCGATCGATGGCGCCACAACATGTTGCGGTCCTCCTCTTGGTCGAAGCTCTACATCTCGCGGCCAACAAGAAATTTCGGAATTTGTGGAAGAAACACGATATCTTCCTTCAGGTGACGGCAATCGGGCGGTCCTCACGTAACTGGGAATGGACCTGGCCGCGCAGCGTTGCGATCGCCTTCGTGCTGGCGAGTTCGCTCCTCGCGCCGTTGACGAGTGTCGCCGGCGCTGCGGCAGCCACCGCAGCGCCGACCACCTCCTACTACGAGCAGAGCGCGTCCGCGCCAGCGCTCTACCTCCAAGGAGAGGCTGCTGGTCAGGCCGGCACTCAAGGGATCGTCATCTTGGATTTCGGCCGCCCGGCTTCTGACGGGACGAGCGACGGTTCGTTGGGTTTCGCCCACCGTTTCCTTTCTTTTGCGGCAATCAGCAAAGGCGTTGAGAGCTACATCATGGGCTACTACAACTACGCTCCCGCCAACACGACGATCGACGTGGCCGTTGGAACGAACGACAGCTGCGGTATGTATCAGCCTTGCGGAGCGATCGTGTGCGGCTGCCCTGACGAACCGAATAACTACATCACCTGGGGACAAGAGTTCGCGGACGCAGTGGAGCAGCTCGGTGCATGGTCATCGGAATTCGGTTCCTCCAATGGATACAGCGACACCGTCAGAGTCGTGGCCGGAGACGATGTCGAGCCAGCATTCGATCCGGGTTTTAACAACACGTACCATGTCATGGAGGGTTACGCGCAGGCGGTGGGCGACAGCTACCCGGCGATGGTGGACTTCGGCTCAGCCGATCCGGGGATTTGGTCCGAGGACCAGCTCCTCCAAGTGGCCAACGGCTTCTCACCCAACGTCGCGATGCCTGAGATCTACAACCCCGCCCAGGTCGGGGAGTGGGCGGCCCTGGTGGCCTACGCCAAGGCCCGTTATGGCGAGACCGTCACCGTATTTGGAGTGTTGACCGAGGCTGCGGGTACGGCACAGAACGCCGTGGTCCAGACGCTGGGTGCCGTTTCCGCCATCACTGGTCAAAACAACATCCCCTGGGCATCGTCGATCACCCACTGACCTGATTACTCATGGACAAAAGGCTGAGCTTGCATTGAGGGACGGGGGCGAACCGTCCAGACGAACAGACCCTCCTCTTGTGCCCCATGACGCCGTCGCTCGGAGGTGCTCGGAGATTCGAACCAGAACCTTCTGATCCGAAGAGCGATTCGAATCGTCCGCTCCATCCAAGTCAGTACCATTTCTTCAGTTCACATTTGGGCCCGGCATCCACCCCGGTGGCGCCCACACTCGGCAGGTCCATCGAGTTGAGTGGCAAAGGAGTAGCAGATATCGACGCCCAGGTCTGTCAGTGGGGTCAGTTCAGACTGAGCACCCCACAGCTACTTGAGACTGCCGACCGCTCTAGCAATGACGAGAAGGGACACGATGAGGGCCGAACTGGCTTGGATGCCCATGAGCAGTTTGGCCCGACTGGACAGGGGCATCGTGTCGGTAGGACTGAAGGCCGAGCTGTTGGTGACGGATACATAGAGGTAATCGACGAAAACGGGAACCCAGTCGACTCGATCCGACGAAGAAGCTGCTACCTCGGCTACTGCGTCGGCGTCTTCGTCCTGAGAGAACCGAAAGTCCGCCGGAGGCATCTTCGCACGAGACAGTGCCGCACGTTGGACCGGGCCGCCGCGATCGAGCTCCCAATAGGCGAGCCCGAAAACGATGATGTTAGTGATCCACACCTGCAGTGCGGCCAGAAGAAGCTTGTGGCTGTCGTTGGCGGCACCTCGGACAAGCGCACGAACCAACAGCACCAGCGAGACGAGATTGGCGATTCCAATGACGCCGACCAAGGCGAGCGACAGCGCACGGGACAGTTTGGTCTGGCGCTCAAGGCGACGCGGATTGAACGCTAAGACTGGCACGAGTAGTGCCAACTCCAACGCCGGAATAACGAACCGACTGCCGATGGTGAGGTCGCTCGGCAGCACCGCGTAGAGTGCCACCCCCACCACAATCGCGACCGCAGCGGGGAATCGATGCTCGTAGTCCCGACCTTGTCGTGGCGTGCCGATCATCGTGTGATCTCCTGACTGGCTGCCCGCGGCGGCAATGAACCTATGACCGAACTGGGTAGTCCCGAAACGTGGGACGCATCCATGAAGTCGTTCCGCGCCAGATCTATGGCCTCACGCCTGCCCTACGTGCTTGCCGTTGTGATCGATCTGCCGAAATAGGTCGACCGCTTCCTGCGTTTGCGCAAGTGTGGGTTCGACCCAGATCCATCCAGGTCAGCGGCGTCGCACGATTAGTGGAGGTAGACAAATGGTTGGAGCGGTCGTGCGCACCAGGCCCGCCGACTTATCAGCCAGGATTTGCGTCCGGCCGTGCTTTGCGGCTGACTACCCTCGTCGACGCGAGGGCCGGGTGCGCTCCTCGACCATGGCCACGCTCTCCGCCAACGCGATCGTGCCCGGAATGCTCGACCGATAGCTCGGACGTACAGGATTCTCGTCCCGACAGAGTTCCGAAACCCAGAGCCCAGACGCGCCTGTCCATTTTGCGGAACTTGACTGATGGCAACGGAGGATAGGACTCCGCACATGGTGTGTATTCGACAATGAGTCGCACCGTGAGGACCCGCAGGTTTGGGTGCCTCATCATCACAACTTGCTCGGCTTGGGCCTTGTACCGCCCCCCGGTCTTGCGATGCTGAAGAGACGCCGACGGTGGGCGGAACACCTGCATTCGGAGTCGGCCAGTGGGCTATGGGGATCGCCCTGCTTTCGTCTGCAGTCGATGGCGCTGGGTGCCGATCGAGGACCCGCGACTCGCATACCCGAAAGAGCCGGGCAGGAACGGAACGGGGTGTCGGTCTCTCACGGATCGGCGGTCAGGCTACGCAACTCTCACCTCAACTTGGCGTCCCCAAGAATTGAGGTCATTTGCCGTACTAACGTGCATGCCACGCAGGCTCGAACGGGAGGCGCGATGACGAGGAACTTTCGAATCGCAACGACAGTGCTCGGTACCATTACGTTGATCGCAACCGCCGTGCTGGGAGCCAACTCCTGGGCGGGGGCCTCCGCACCGCACGAGAGCCCGACTGTTCTCTCCTGTCACGGGTCGCTCCTGGGTAGCCGGTTGAACAAGCCGATCGTGGGAATCGCGTCCACCTCCGACCAAGGCGGCTACTGGCTCGTGGCGTCGGACGGGGGGATCTTCAGCTACGGCGATGCCCTGTTCGCTGGCTCGACCGGAGCCATGACCCTCAACAAACCGGTCGTGGGCATGGCGGCGACCCCTGATGGCAACGGCTACTGGCTGGTGGCGGCCGACGGGGGCATCTTCAGCTACGGCGATGCTCAGTTCTATGGTTCGACCGGGGGAACAACCCTCAACAAGCCGGTCGTGGGCATGGCGGCGACCCCTGATGGCAAGGGGTACTGGTTGGTGGCCTCGGACGGGGGCATCTTCAGCTACGGCGATGCCCAGTTCCATGGCTCGACTGGGTCCATGACCCTCAACAAGCCGGTCGTCGCGATGGCGTCAACGTTAAACGGTGGCGGCTATTGGCTGGCCGCCGCCGACGGCGGTATCTTCACCTTCGGAAATGCCACATTTCTGGGGAGTGGCCCGCAACAGACGCCAGGCGTCGGCGACTTCAACGCGTTTGCGGCAAGCACCGACGGGGCTGGCTACATCATGGGCGATGCCAGTCGGTCATTCCTACTCGACTTCGGCGACGCTCGATACGGCGGCATCGGGTTCAATTCGGCAGACACATCGCAGCTTGCAGGGTTAACCCAACCTGTGGCTTCCGCCAACTACGCCTACTGGGACGCCACAGCGGCCGGAGGCGTGGAGCTGAATGACCCGGGACCGCTGGCAAGCTCCGGTTCTCAGACCACCTGCTGAGGCAACTCCGGGAAGCAACCCGCCGATGGCGGGGAGGGAGTTCGTCAGCTGATGTCGGCGCTACGGCAGTAGGCACCAAGGATGGTCTCGACGCCGCGCTAGCCGTTCATGACGCCCCAGAGTCTCCAAGGAAACCAGGGTGATTCAGTGCTGCAGGCCAAACAGCGAAGCGTTGAAGCGCTTTTCATCTGACCAGACGAGGCGGCGAGGTATCTGAACCTTCTGACGACCGACTTTGAGTGGCTGGCGGCCGAGAGCGGCCGCCTCAGAGAAGAACTGAGTGCTTAGTTGGCGTACTGAAGCCGGGGTTCACTGGATTTACCGAAGCTTTACCCGATGCGGTAAGGATCAGATCTATGCCTCGGTTCGGTCGCACCGAGGCATAGGAGCGGCGAGGATTTCCCGCCGAAACGGAAGGGTGACGCGATGACCGATGTCCATGACCCCATTGGTGACGACGCGTCGCTGGCGCTATCCCCGACACCGCCCCCTCCAGTGCTGGAGGCCTCTCCCAAGGAACGTCGGCGTTTCACACCCAAGAGCCTGGCCATCACCTTCGTGGTCGTGTTGGCCGCTGTGGTCGGCGGCACGTTGGTCGCGCACGCGCTGAACAACAACTCGTCGAGCGACGAGGCCATGGGGAACTGGATGGCGAGTTACGGCTCGCACTATCTCGGCGTGTCGCACGACGATGCCGCGGTGAACTCGGCCACCAACCCCACGTCGCTTCGGCCCGCCTGCTTGAAGTTGCAACGCGACGTCGCCCTGGCTCAGTCCGATCCGGCAATGCCGCTCAGCTCGCTTGAGAGTCAGTGGTCCGTGATCCTCTCTAACCTGTCGACGTCCGCCAAAGACTGCGTCAAGGGTATCGACCAGCAGGACTCGAACCTGCTCAACACGGCCCAGAATCACATGAACAACGCCACCGCCGCCTATCTCAGACTCGTCAAGGCCATCCCACAAGCCGGGTGATAGCGCCCGCTGGCAGCACCGGCCCGACAACTGTCCCCAAAAATGTCGCGGGGTGGCACCCACTCCCGGCGACAAGTTGCCGTAGCACGCCGTAGATACGAGCGAGCGATGTCGAGCCATGGATGGTCGAGAAAGCAGCAGAGGTGCGCTCTCGGCCGTTGAATTTAGCACTAAACTTGCTTCCGTGTTCACACGACCCAACTCGGTGCCCGCCCGCCGGGCCAAAGCCCACGCTGAGCGAGGTGCCAGAGACCCCCGGGACTGCCCGCCACCTTGTCGGTCGAGGACGGGTTCTGGCACGACCGACGCGTCCGCGGCGACTGCTCCCCGCCTTGGACAAGACCCCGCGACGTGCGCGAGGAAGAAGGCCGCCGGCAGTTGGACAGATGCGCCACGTCGCACCGGGCTCGGGAGTGATTGATGACGTCCGACGGGTCCGTCGCACTGGTCGTCTTTACGCGTGACCTCCGCGTCGCCGACCACCCCGCGCTCACCCGAGCGACACGAGCGCCGAAGGTGGTATGCGCCTTCATCCACGACGACGCGTTGCGGTCGGGTCGGCCGATGCACCCGCTTCGGACCCGCTTCCTCTTGGAGTGCCTCGAGGACCTCGACTGCTCCCTACGGCGCCTCGGCTCTCGGCTCGAGTTGCGTGAGGGCAACTGGGTAGACGAGGTCCTCGGGCTCGCTGCGCAGACCGGTGCGCGGTCGATCCACCTGAGTGACGACGTGACGCCGTATGCCCGGAAGCGGTTCGCCCGCCTTGAGGCGGCGCTGGGACAGACCATCGAGGTGTGCCGGAGCCCCGGCCTCACGACCCTCCCCCCGGGGGTCGTCACGCCGGCTGGCGGCGATCACTACCGCGTTTTCACGCCCTTCTACCGGCGATGGCTCACCACCCCGCGCCGGCAGCTCCTCCCCCCACCCACCTCGCTCCCGACGGTTGACAGCGCCGACCCGTGGCCCGGGTCCCGGTCCGCAGCAGCTCTCCCCGCGACGCCACACCCGCCCACCGTCGGCCAGGGGGGCGAGTACGCCGCCGCGACACGCCTTGCGACCTGGGCTGCTCGAGGGATCACCCGCTACGGCGAGCACCGGGACGACCTCGCCGAGCCGGCGAACTCCGGGCTATCGCGGGACTTGCACTTCGGCTGTATCTCCCCGCTCCAAGTCGAGGCTGCTATCGGCGGCCTGCCAGGGGCGGGGCCGTTCCTGCGGCAATTGTGTTGGCGTGACTTTTACCTCCAGATCCTCGCAGCGCAACCCAAGGCAGCGTGGTCCGACTACGTCGAACGAGGTCGTCGGCCCCGTAGGGACCCAGCGGGATTCGAGGCATGGCGCAGAGGCCTCACCGGCGTGCCAATCGTCGACGCAGCGATGCGGCAGCTGGCGCTCGAAGGTTTCCTTCCGAACCGCGCCCGGATGATCGCCGCGTCGTACCTCACCCGGAACCTCGGGCTGGACTGGCGCGACGGCGCTCGGCACTTCCTCGAACACCTCGTCGACGCTGACGTCGCACTCAACAACTTGAACTGGCAATGGATGGCCGGACGAGGCACGGGCGCGAACCCCCACCGGGTACTCAGCCCCACGCGCCAGGGGCATCGGTTCGATCCGCACGGCACCTACGTACGCCGTCACGTCCCGGAGCTCCTCGGACTCGACCGGGCCCGGATCCACGAACCGTGGCGCCTCGGGCGACGCGAACTCGCCCGCCTCGGCTACCCGGCGCCCATCGTGCCACCCGGTGGGGTGGCGGCGTGAACGCCGAGCAGTTGGTCCGCCGATCCGACACTGAGTTCCCAGCGGGCCATCGCGTGCCGCCATCCGAGGAGGTGCCGTCGTGAGCATCGAGTACTCGAGCTCGGTCAACCATCCGATCGAGACTGTCTTCGCGTGGCATGGTCGACCTGGAGCATTCCAGCGCCTGGCCCCGCCCTGGCAGCCCGCTCGTCTCATCGAGGAAGCGGGGTCACTCGCAGAGGGCAGCGCGGTGATCCGCCTGCCAGGCGGGATCCGCTGGGTTGCGCAACACCGTGACTACGACCCGCCGCGCCGCTTCACCGACGACCTCGTCTCTCTCCCACTGCCGTGGCACCACGTCCACTCGTTTGCGCCGGACGGCCCAACCCGGACGCTCATCACAGACACGGTCACGACTCCAGTTCCCGCTTCGCTCCTGCGGACAATGTTCGCCTACCGGCACACCCAGCTACGCGACGATCTCGACGTACAGTCCCAACTCCAGAGCCGCGATCCAACACAACTCACCATCGCGGTAACCGGATCGTCTGGGCTCGTCGGTACCGCGCTCTGTGCGTTCCTCTCGACCGCGGGCCACCGGGTGATCCGCCTCGTCCGGCGCCACCCCCGCACTGACGACGAACGCACCTGGAAACCCGACGATCCCGATCCCCGCATCTTCGAGGACCTCGATGCGGTGGTGCACCTCGCCGGCGCGTCGATCGCCGGGCGCTTCACCGAAGGACACAAGCGGGCCATCGACTCGAGCCGGATCGAGCCGACCCGCCGGCTCGTCGACGCGATGATCCAAGCGAAGGGTCCGCGAATGCTGCTCGCCGCTTCGGCGATCGGGTATTACGGTCGAGACAGGGGCGACCAACACCTCGACGAGGGAGCTGAGCGTGGCGGCGGCTTCCTCGCCGACGTGGTCGCGCGGTGGGAGGCGGCGACCCAGCGTGCTGGCGACGCCGGCCTGCGTGTCGTGACGGTGAGGACCGGCGTCGTGCTCTCGGCTCGCGGCGGGATGCTCCAACTTCTGCGCCCCGTGTTCCTGGCCGGCCTCGGCGGGCGGGTTGGCGATGGTCGCCAGTGGCTGTCCTGGATCGACCTCGACGACCTGATCGACGTCTACGCGAGGTCTCTCGTCGACGGGAACCTGGTCGGTGCGGTCAACGCCGTCGCCCCGAACCCAGTCTGCAATCAAGATTTTACGACAGCGCTGGCCCGCGTGCTTCGCAGGCCAGCGCTCATTCCAGTCCCGAAGGCGGCACTCGGTGTCCTCGTCGGAGCCGACGGTGTGCGCGAAGTCGCATGCGCCAGCCAGCGAGTCGCGCCGGCGCGACTCGCTGCGGCCGGGTTCCACTTCCGACGACCTTCCCTGGAGGCCTGTCTCCGCCACCAGCTGGGCCGCCCAGCACCAGCGTCGTGACCCGGACGTCACCGGCGGACGCTGGGCGCAGGTTGCCTCTCCTCCGCCGGGCCGACGAGCGTCTGGGTACGTCGGCGCCCGCCGAACCCGGCCGTCGGGCGGTCATAACCCCAAGTCGGCGTCTGACTCGACCCGTTCACTTGCGCACACTTCGAAATACCGTGCTTCGCCCTTCCACTCGCAGAACGACCGCCGGGAGCTTGGCTCAAGGCTGCCCGGTCGGATGTCGTCGGGCGGCACGTAGTAGTTGGGCGGGTGACCCATCTCGAGGACGCGGTACGTGGCAGTCGTGTCGGCAATGACACGATCTCCGAGCTCGGCCCGGATTCGACGCCTGACCAGGTCGCGGCGCGGCGGCCCTGGATAGTCCCACACCGACTCCATGTCAGGTCGCACGAGATCAGGCCGGGGCCGCACGGAGCCGATGCCTCCGATCACCGTGATCGACGGGGCGACGCGGTCGGCGCCGTCGGCCCCCTCTTCGCGGCTCACAGCAGGGCACGGAGAACGCTGGTCTGCGAATGAGCCGGGTTCCCGTCGTCGGGCTGCAGGCTCACATCGACAGCGGAGTACCCCGCCATGAGTCCGGCGGTCACCTCATAGTCTCCGTCCCCCGATGGAGGGAGCACGCCCACGGCCAGCATCTTCTGGGTAGCCGGGTCGAGAAGCCAGACCTCGTAGAACTTCTGGTTCGAGACCCCCGCCAGATCCCGAGTCCGCACGATCATGTGCCTCGTCATGCCCTCGGCCAGGACCGTTACCGAGCCCGTGGCGGCGCGTGGGCCCTGGAGTGGCTGCAAGGAGCCCTGCGCCACGACCGGGTGCGTCGAGGGGTGGCGGGCCAGCATGCCGACTGCGCCGAGCGCTCCCAGCGCGATCACGGCGACGGCCGACGCCAGCACGATGCCCAGGCGGCGAGTTCGCCCGGAGGTTCGCTGTTCCTCGTCATGCGCAGACGGCAGGATCAGGGGCGGCAGGGCCCGCTCCCGGCGCTCGAACTCGGGCGCCAATGGGACCATCGCACCGGTGGTCGTGCGATCATCATCGGGACGTCCCGACGGGGCAACAAGTTCCCGATCGGCGCGGGCAGCCGAGGTGAGTGCCCCGTGCGCGACGACGAGGTCGATGAGCTTCCCGGTGCACGATTGGCAAGCCCTGAGATGCCGCCGAGTGGTGATGGTGGTGCCTCGGCCCACCTCGCCGGTGATCAGTCCGACGATATCGGGGGGCGCGTGCTGCGGCGCCGTGTCGTCGCTCACGAGAGCTCACCTCCCGCCACGATCGCGGCTAGTCGCTTCATGCCGCGGGCCATGCGAGCCTTCACGGTGCCGATGGGAATGCCCAACTTTGTGGCAATTTCCTGCTGGGTGAGGTCCTCGAAGTAGGACAACTCGATCGCCTCCTGCTGATCGACGGAAAGCTGTGTCATGGCCGCATGGACCTCGGCCGCCCAGGCCAGGCGCTCCACGAACTGATCTCCGTCCTCTCCGGAAAGCTCGCGGATCGCGTCGACGGAAACGACCTGATGGTGGCGGCGGCGCAATTGGTCGATCGCTCGCTTACGCGCGATCGCGAAAAGCCATGCCTCAAAGGGCCGGTCGGCATCCACTCGGTCACGGGTCCTCCAGACCTCCAGAAAAACGATCTGCAACAAATCGTCGATCTCATCGCCGGCGACGAAACGCCGCAGGTAGCCGCGAATCATCGGACCGTACAACCGATAGCTCTCCTCCAGGGCGCGCTCGTCCCCGTTGACGAGGCGCGCGGCAACAGACGGCGGAGACACCGCGTGCATCACGACCTCGGGAACGAGCCCGTCGCAGCGCCGCGGTTCGAAGCCGACCTCGGGATCACGATGCTGCCGGGGGCAGGAGCACTCCGTTGATGACGTGGATCACGCCGTTGGAGGCGATGACGTTGGTCTTGATGATCTGAACGGTCGTGCCTTTGCCGTCCGTGATGGTCAACTTCCCGTTGGCCGAGTTCACGGTGAACGTCGCACCATTGACCGTCTTGACTGGACCGAGGGGGATCTCGGATGCCTTCTGGACTCCCGGCACGACGTGGTAGGTGAGAATGCTGGCCAGCTCAGCCTTGTTGGCCGGCTTCAGCAGTGTCCGCAGAGTGCCCTTGGGCAGCGCCGCGAAGGCTCGGTTGGTGGGCGCGAAGACGGTGAAGGGTCCGGTGCCCTCGAGCGTCTTGGCCAATCCGGCCGCCTTGATGGCCGCCACCAGTGTCGAGAACTGTTGATTGTGCTGGGCGATCTGGACCACGTTCTCCGAGGATGTCGCCATGGTGGCGGCGGCGGCCGAGCCCGGAGAGGACGCGCCCGAGCCGCTCGCGGTGCTGACGCCGGCGGCGCCAAGCGCCCCGAGTGCGATCAAGGCAGTGGCGGCCAAGAGGCCCTTGCGAAGTCTCATGAGTTCGTGCTCCTTGTGTGAGGGCCCCTAGCGGCTCGATCCTCTTCTTGGTCACCTTCGGAGGAGAGCGACGCGCGGTTGCCGAACTTGCAACTAATTTAGCACTAAATTCGAAGAAGGGGTGTTGGCCGCCCGTGCCATCGAGGGCGCCGCCCTCAAAGAACCTGGAGGAACCACCATGAAGAAGCGATCCGGCTTGCTCGCCACGGCCGCCCTGGCCGTGGGGCTTGCCCTGTCCGTCGTTCCCGGCATCGCCGGGGCCTCGACCACCCTCACCTCCGAGGGCCACGGAGGATGGCCCGGCTGGAGCGCGGGCAGCGCGCATGCGATGACGGACCTGAACCTGGTTCATGGCATTCCCGGCCTCGACGTGGACATCTACGTCGTGAAGAACTTCGTCTCTTACAAGGAGCTGCCGGACGTGCACTTCGGCACCGCGGCGGATCTCACCACGGCGTTCCCGGGATGGGTCACGCCGGGCCGCTACGTCGTCGACGTCGTCCCAGCCGGCACCAGCCCCTTCAAGCCACTGCTCATCACGAGCTTCTTTCTCGGCTACGGCCAGAGCAAGACGGTCGCGGCCTACATGACAGCGACTCCGGCCGGGGTCGCCGGACAGCCCACGCTGGGCGTCTTCACCAACGACGTGTCGAGCACCGGTGGCATGGCGCGTGTCACCGTGCGCCACTTAGCTGTCGCTCCCACCGTGGGCGTCTACGCAGACGGCTCCGTCGCAATCACCCCGTCCTTCTCCAATGGCCAGACGGCCGCGGCGGCGGTACCCCCGAGCAGCTACGACGTCACGGTGACGGCGCCGAGCGCACCCGGAACCGTCCTCTACAATCTCGGCAACGTGTCGTTGGCGGCCAACACGAATACACTCGCATTCGCGATCGGCGACTACCCGTCGACCTTCACCGTGGTGGCTCTAGCCATCCCTACGGCCTGAGCGACCGCGCAGGAGTCCACCGACGGCGCCCGGCCCATCGTGACCGGGCGCCGTCGCCTCGCGGGGCAAGATCGGGTCGCTTACCAGTCCTCCCATCTCACCGTTTTGCGGGGTGGGTCTGCAGAGGTGGGCCTGTGGAGCTCGAGGAGGTCTTGCGGGGTTCGATCCCGGAACCTTCGGATAAAAGTCAGAGTCATCTTGTCGAGGAGATCCGTCAGTCCTGGTGGAGCTGGGTGGTCAGTCCGTCTGCATTGCCCGAGGATGCCCCTATCCAGCCAGTTCAATTGCAATCGCGGCGATTTTGGCCGCACGGGGTTCTCAATCGGTTGGATTCTCCTGGGGATGCCACGAACCCTTCGTCTGCAATTGCATGCGCGTAGTCATGCAAGCATGCCCCCAGGAATCACCCGAAGGAACTCCTGAGCGTCACCCTCGAGTACAGCATCGTGCCAGCGGTCCACGGTTCAAGATGGAAGGGGCTGTCGTGCACTTCCCAGGTCCGTACTCAGGCCCTTTTGACGAAATCGGCCACTCGTACTGAGTTGGCCGGTTTGTTCGCCCTATGGCACAAACACGGTCCGTTCCCCCGCATGCGCCGAAGTCACCCAGACTGACTCGACGTCCGCAAGATCGGCGGGACTGACATTCACGGTGAGCCTTCCCGCTTCGATCTCTTCGACCAAGGCGGGCAACTCCGCCACATAGTCGTGGGTGGACACGGACCCCTGGCCAGAGCCCTGGATCCGGAGGTTGGCTGCGCGTAGTACCTCTGACGGAAGCTCGATCGTCCGTCCAGCGATTGCTCCAATCTGGATCCAATCAAGCGCTCGGCTGCGTTCGGCCCGTGCCCGCACGATCGACGTCATGGCGAGGGTCGCGTACTCGCCCCAGAGGTAGTCGACGACGATATCCACCTCAGCGGCCGCATGTGCCAAGCGCTCGCCGGTTTCCTCGGAGTTCCCCGTGAGGGCGATTACCTCGTCGGCACCGACGGCGCCCAAAAGACCGAGGCGTTCGGCATTGCGGCCCGCACCCACCACCCTGCTCGCCCCCAGGCGTTTGGCCACCTCCACCGCCATCGTACCGGCGTTTCCAGTCGCTCCGAGGATGAGGACGGATTGACCAGCTCGAATGGGGACCCGGCAACGAAGGGCCACCCACGACGACATTGCCGGATTCATGGCAGCGGCGACTCTGAGCGGATCCACGCCTTCGGGCAGAGGGACGGTGCGTCGAAGGTCGACCCGCGCTCGCTCGGCCATCGACCCCCAGGTGTCGTCCGGTGACACGAAGTACACCAACTCGCCATCGGGCAGACGTCCCACGCCGTCGACACCAGGGATCAACGGCAGCATGCCCCTGCTGCTGTAGTGACTGCCCGATGCCCCCGAGCGGACTCGGGGGTGCAGGCCCGCGGCCAAAACCTGGACCAGGGCTTCGTCGGGGCCGCTTGGCTCCGGGTCGGGAAACTCCTCGTAGCGAGGCGGATGGTCGAGTGACCGGACCACCGCCGCATGCATGCTCATCGCGCCTCCCAGCTGGTCGCTTCGCCGACGACAGTAGTTGGTAACACACGCTATAATAGTTGGTTTCACCATCTAATCAACCGCTACACTTTCCCACATGCCCGCTCCTGATCGCCTTGTACTGACCCCATTGCCTGGCGAGGGCCCCATGGGTCTCGTCGATGCACTCGCCCAGTTGAGCTTTGCGGTCCAGGGGTCCCTCGGTCGGATCGCTGGCGCCCATGAGTTGTCGATCGTCCAAGCCCGGCTTCTTGGCATCCTGCGAGACCGCCGCCCGACCATCAATGAGTTGGCCGGTTTCTTGAGTTTGGATAAGTCGAGTGTGACGGGGCTGGTCGATCGCGCCGAGGATCGCGGCCTCGTTCGAAGGGTCGCCTCGAAGTTGGACCGTCGGAGCGTGCAGGTGGCGATAACGGCCGCGGGCCAGAGAGTCATCGATCGGGCAACCGCGACGTTCGAGTCCGAAATAGCCCTGCTCGTCGGCGACCTAGATGCAGCCGACCGAAAGAAGCTCGCTACTCTTGCCAGCTCCGTTGTCGTAGGTGACGCACGCCGACGTGGCATCGACTTGACGCCATGACCGGCGGACGACGGTGCGAGCTGCCTCCGGTCGATCTTCGCCACGACGTCCCTGCGTTCACGGCCGGCTTCGGCCGCGGTGCGGAACCCGCGCCTGGTGATCCGGTCTCGCTTGCCGGTCAGGGGGTCGCGGCCGACGGTGACCTTGAAGTACGGACTACCTCCTGGTAGCTCACGACCCAACTCTTCTAACGCTGGTCCGGGCCTGTGGGGAATAGGCCACAGAGCGCGCTCGGAGGGATTCGAACCCCCAACCTTCTGATCCGTAGTCAGATGCTCTAGTCCGTTGAGCTACGAGCGCTGGGTGAGTCACTCAGTGTACAGGAGAGTGGTCGCCGTCCCCTGAGCGGGGAATTCCTGATCAGAGGCTGATCGGGAGCTTCGAGTAGCCCCTGACGGTGCTGGTGTGGAGCGGCACCGCCCCGTCCATGTCGACGGACCACTCGGGAAAGCGCTTGAACGTCTCCTCCAGCGCGATCCGCCCTTCCGTCCGGGCCAGCGCCGCCCCCAGGCAGAAGTGGATCCCATAACCGAACGACAGGTGGTGATCGAACTCCCGGTGGATGTCGAAGCGGTCCGCGTCCGGGTAGGCGCGCTCGTCACGTCCCGCCGATCCGGTGATCATGACGACCTTGGACCTCGCCGGGATCGTGCCCCCGTGCACCTCCACGTCGGCGGTGCACCAGCGGCTCTGCACTGGTGACGGTGCCTCGTAGCGGAGAAGCTCTTCCACACAGTTCGGGATGAGCCCGGGGTCAGCCGCGAGTTCGGCCCGCTGCTCGGGGTTGTTGTCGAGGGTGAGGGCGGCCCAGCCGAGCATGCGGGCCACCGTCTCGGTGCCTGCGCTGCCGATCAGCGCGGCGAAGTTGACGGCCTGCTCCAGGGTGAGGCGGCGTGGGACGCCTTCATCCTCCACGATCTCGAGGTTCACCAGGTCCGTGAACATGTCGTCGCGTGGGTTCTTCATTCGGTCGCTCAGTGTGGCGCCGAGGTAGTCCATGAACTTGAACATCGCGGCCGCCGATACGTCGTTCGACATACCCGTCTCTGGATCCAGGTGGAACGACTCGTCGATCCATCCCCGGACCCTGTCGCGGTCCTCGGCCGGCACGCCGAGGAGCGCCGCGATCACGTAGGCCGGCACCCGGGCCCCGAAGTCCTGCACGTAGTCGAACGAACTCCGACCGACAAGATTGTCGAGCAGACGGGCGCAGAGCGTCCGGATGTCCTCCTCGAGGAGCTTCATCCGGCGCGGCGTGAACGCCTTGGACACCAGCCGCCGGTAGCGGGTGTGCTCCGGCGGATCCATGAAGATCATCATTTCCATGTCGATCGGATCCGCTGTGATCATCTCCATGACGGTGCCGTGGGAGGAACAGAACGTCCTGGGATCGCGGCTGAAGGCGTCGACGTCGGCGAAACGGCTCACCGCATAGAAGTCGTACTGCTCGTTGTAATAGAGGGGCTGCTCATCACGCAAGCGCTTCCAGATCGCGTGCGGGTCGACCTTGTAATTCTCGTTGAGCGGATCCCAGGCCAGTGGCGCGGCGTCGACGTCGGTCATGGTGGTCCCCCTTCAGACGCCGACGTGGTGCCCCTCCCAGAGCCTGATCCCACCGAGGATACCCGCCTTGTTGTCGACCACCGTGACGCGCTCGAGCACGTCACCGAGGTCGCGTCGGTTGACCCGTTGGGCGTTGCCGCCGCCAATGTAGAGGTGGTCGAAGAAGCAGAGGGCATTGAGATAGGCGATGGCCTTTCGTACCCGCTTGTTCCACCTGGTGTCGCCGATCGTCTTGCGTGCCGGCTCGCCGAGTTGCTCGTTGAACGACTCACCCTTGCGGAACTCCAGATGGGCGAACTCGAGGTGGGGCATCAGGCTGCCGTTCATGAAGAACGCAGTGCCGAAGCCGGTGCCGAGCGTGATCACCGCCTCGAAGCCGTCGCCCTTCACCACCGCCGCCCCCTGGACGTCGGCGTCGTTGGCCACACGGCACGGCTTTCCGATGGATTGGGCGAGCGCTCCCGCCAGATCAAAATCCGACCAGGCCTTCACGAGCTCGGGATCGACCTTGCTCCCCGGGCCCTTCGTCGTGACGAAGTGCGGCGCACTCAACACGTGACCCTCGCGGACCATGCCGGGGAAGCCGCACGAGATGCGGTCCCCCGGGGGAGCTTGCCCACCAGCGTGGTCAAGGTGGCCACCATGAGTTCGGGTGGCATCGGATACGTCGTGGATACCCGCACCCGACCCGCTACGGGCCGGCCGTCATCGTCGAGGACATCGGCCTTCAGGCCGGTGCCGCCCACATCGATGGCGATGGTGAACGGGTGCTCGGGCGGCGGGTCGTCGGACGTGTCAGTCATCGGCACGAACTGTAGCCAGCTGGGCCGGAAATGGGTCCGGGGGTACCGGTCCCGTCATCCCTGCAGGACGTCGTGGAGGACGCCGCGGAGCATCTCTCCCAATTCCTCGTTGGTCGTCGCGGCGAAGGCCTCGCCGGAGAGGAAGAGGCTCGAGAAGACCACGCCGAACGAGGCCGCCATGCGCACCCGGTCGCGCAGGGGGACCCTGGTGTCGGCCAGCACCTGGCGGAACTGGTTCTGGATGTCTTCGTGCTCGGCGTCGTGGTCCTCACGGTGGAGCTTCTCGAGGGCGGCCTGATTCCGCTCGTGCATGAGGAAGATCTTGCGCTGGGCCAGCATCTGGTCGACGATCTCGTCGAGCAACTCGCCCCACAGGCCCAGGGTGACCGGCTCTTCCCCCATCCGCATCAGGGCCACCCGGCCGAACTCGTGCAGGCGCAGGTGCAGCGCCATGAGGATGTCGTCCTTCGATTCGAAGTGGTAGTAGAGGGCCGCCTTGGTCACTCCCAGCTGCTCGGCGATCTGCCGCAGACTGGTGCCGTCGAAGCCCTGTTCGATGAAGAGGTCGAGGGCCACATCGAGGATCCGCTGCCGGGTGTCCGTCGATGGGGCGTCGAGTGCGGGCTCCGGGGCGCCGCCAGCACCTGGACCGGGCTCTGCGACGGACTCGATCAGGAGCCTCTCGGCTCCCTCGTCGTGTTCCACTGCATCCGGCGTGACTGCCTGTGTCATCGACTCTCGGTTCTACTCTACTTGACGACCGGTTAGTAAACCTCTACTGTGTGCCTGACAGCAAGTCTACTGACCGACAGGTAAGGAAGTCCATGGCTGCAGAACTGATGATCCAGGCGGAGGGCCTGACCAAGCGCTACGGCGAGACCCAGGCACTGGCCGGCGTGGACATATCCGTCCGGGCCGGCACGATCCTCGGGCTGTTGGGGCCAAACGGCGCCGGTAAGACGACGGCGGTACGTGTGTTGACGACGCTGGCGCGGCCGGACTCGGGATCGGCCACGGTTGCCGGGATCGACGTGCTGAGGCATCCGGCCGAGGTGCGGCGTCACATCGGTGTGGCCGCGCAGGACGCAACTCTCGATCCCCTGCTGACGGGCCGCCAGAATCTGGTGCTGATCGGCGAACTGTCGGACCTGGGCCGAGCCGATTCCCGGGCCCGGGCGAAGGAGTTGCTGGCGCAGTTCGAGCTGACCGACGCCGCCGACCGCGTCGTGAAGGGCTACTCGGGCGGCATGCGCCGCCGGCTCGACCTCGCCGGTTCGCTCATGACACGGCCGCCGGTGCTGTTCCTGGACGAGCCCACGACGGGACTGGACCCGACGAGCCGGCAGCGGGTCTGGGAGGCCATCCGGGAACTGCTCGGCGAGGGTGTCACGGTGCTCCTGACGACGCAGTACCTGGAAGAAGCCGACGAACTGGCCCACGACATCGTGGTCGTCGACCACGGCCGGGTGATTGCCGAGGGGACGCCGCAAGAACTGAAACAGGCGAGCCGCGGTGCACGCCTCGAAGTGACGTTGGCCGAGCCGCATGCTTCCGCGATGGGTGCGATGGCGCCGCTGGTGTCCGGCCCGGTCTCGGTGAGCGACGACGGGCGGCAGTTGAGCGCCGGCGTGGACTCGTCGACCGGGTTGGCGACCTTGGTCGTTCGAGCGCTCGACGACGCCGGGGTCCTCGTGGACAACATCGAGGTGCGGCAGCCGTCGCTCGACGACGTGTTCTTCTCCCTCACGGGTGGGCACATCGAAGAAGAAGGTGCGGGCGGCACCGATGATGTCGACAGCGAGGGGCCAGGTGGCGTGGCCTCCCGTTCTTCTGGCCCCGTCGGATCCGGCGAGGGCCGTCACGAACTGGAAGGGGTACGCGCATGACGACGACCACCTTGACGCCGTCGGCAACCGGGTTCGACCGGCCTGCACGCGGGCGGGAACGTTCTCGGCTCCCTCGCCGACATCTGGGCCATGACGCGACGGAACATCGTCCACATCTCCCGGGAGCCCATGCAGCTCTCGGACGTGACGATCCAACCGCTGCTGTTCACCGTGTTGTTCGTCTACATCTTCGGCGGCGCCATTCCGATCCCGGGCGGTGGGAGCTACGTCGACTTCCTCCTCGCCGGCATTCTGGCCCTGAACCTGACCACTTCGACCATGGGCACGGCGGTGGGTCTCAGCACCGACCTGCACGAGGGCATGATCGACCGCTTCCGCACACTGCCCATGTGGCGCTCCGCGGTGTTGGTCGGGCGCTCCGCGGCCGACTTCCTGACGTCCGTGGTCTGCGCGGCGATCGTCGCCGTGACCGGGCTCGTCGTCGGCTGGCGGCCCGGTTCCGACGCCATCTCGGTGGTGGGTGGGTTCGCGCTGCTGTTGTTCTTCGCCTACGCGGTGTCGTGGGTTTCGGCGTGTGTCGGGCTGAACTCCAAGAGTCCCGAGTCGGCCGCCTCGTTCGGCTTCATTGTGCTCTTCCCGCTGACATTCGTATCGAACGCGTTCGTGCCGACTCAGCACATGCCCGGCTGGCTGCAGGCCATCGCGAACTGGAATCCGGTGAGCGCCGTCGTGGCTGGAGCCCGCAACCTGTGGGGCAACCCGAATCCGTCCAGCACGATTCAGGCCTGGCCCATGCAGCATCCGGTCGAGGCGGCCCTGATCTGGTCGGTGGCCATCCTGGCCATCGCGGCTCCCCTGGCGGCGCACTTCTTCCGGCGCCGGACGACCGAGTAGGAACGACGGCGAATTCCGCGACGTCAATTCGTTGACTCCGGTTAGGCGCGGGCCTACCATCCAACGGGGCGAGCCGGACCTCTGCGAGGCGGAGGGTGAGCGCAGTAGTTCGTGGACCCCTGCGCCACACCTGTTCGTTGAAGACCAGACCACACATCCCGATTGCCGAACGAATGGAGTCGCCATGCCCACTCCTCCGACCATTTCCGAGGGCGCCACCGGGGCCAACGTCAGATGGGCGCAATACCTCCTCGTCCGCCGGACACTCAGTTACAACCAGATCGACGGCATCTTCGGTCCGGTGACCAAGACGGCGGTCGAGCAATTCCAGGGGCCGGCCGGGCTGGCGGTGGACGGCGTCGTGGGACCGAACACCTGGGCCGCGCTGGGGGAGACGGTCCGGAGCCACCGACCCTGTCCGAAGGATCTCAGGGGGGCGTGGTCCAGCAACTTCAGACCGCTCTCAACGAGGGACGCGGCGACTTCGCCCCGAGTTCGAATCCGGTCTTGACCGTCGATGGGGACTACGGCCCCATCACCGCCGGCGCCGTCAAGGGGGCGCAACAGTCCGGGGCCATCCAAGCGGACGGCATCGTCGGCTTGCAGACGTGGGCCCTTCCCGTACATGCCGCCGGACAGGTACTGGCCAATCTCTGCGGGGTGCCCGGCCCTGGCTGAGGTTGAGACAGGGCGGGGTGTCGCTCGAGCATCAATCCTCTCTCCTACCCCGCCGCCTCCCCGCCGCGCCGTGCCCAAACGAGTGGAGCGCCGAAGGGGTAGCCGCGAACCGTGACGGCCGAACCATGGTTGGGCGACGCCTGCTCGCTGGTCGACGCCTTTCGGGCCGGGACCATCTCACCGGCCGAAGCGCTCGAGGGATCGCTCGCCGCGATTGACGCATCGCAGCTCAACGCCGTCTGCTTCGTGGACGAGGATCGGGCACGGGAGGCCGCAGCGTCCGCAGACGTGAGCCTGCCCTTTGGAGGGGTGCCGATAGGGGTGAAGGAGCTCGACCCGGTGCTCGGCTGGCCGCAGACAGAGGCGTCACTCGTCTTCAAGGACCGCATCTGCGAATACGACGGCACCATGACGGCCCGGTTGCGAGATGCGGGTGCGGTGCTGGTCGGGCAGACGACGGCCTCCGAGTTCGGTGGCATCAACTGCACCTACACCCGGCTCCACGGCGCCACCTCGAACCCTTACGACCTGGAGCGGACGCCGGGCGGCTCGTCGGGAGGCTCCGCGGCAGCGGTGGCGGGCGGCCTCCTTCCCGTGTGTACGGGCGGCGATGGGGGCGGATCGATCCGCATCCCAGCCGGCTTCACGGGGTTGTTCGGGCTGAAGTCGACGTTCGGACGGATCCCGAAAGGGCCCCGCACCGAGATCGAGCCCTTGACCGCAGTGTTGGGCTGCGTCTCCCGGTCGGTGCGGGACACGGCGCGCTGGTTCGACGTCTGCAACGGCCACGACGAGTACGACCCGTTCTCCCTGCCTCGGGTCGGGGGTTGGGAGGCCGGTCTCGGCCAGCAGGACCTGCTGGGTAAGCGGGTGGCGGTGTCGGTGGACCTGGGCGCGGCGGTCGTCGCCACCGCGGTCCGGGCCAAGGTCGAGCACGCAGCCGACCGATTGATCGAGGACGCCGGGCTCGAGCAGGTGAATGTGCCGATCGCATTGCCACGCGGCGGCTTGGAGTGGGCGCTCGCCGGGACGGCCAGCCTGCTGGTCGGGCTCGGCGAACTCTATCCCGCCTGCGAGTCCCAGTTGACGCCCGAGATCATGTTGGCGACCAACATCGCAACCAACCACTACAACGTCGAGACGGCAAGGAACATCGAGTCATTCCGGCGATCGATCATCGTGCAGATGGCCGAGATCTTCGAGCACGTCGACTTCATCATGTGCGCCACCAACCCGGACGTGGCTTTCGGCGCGCAAGGACCCATGCCCACCGTGGTGGACGGGGTCGACCTGATCGCGGAGCACGGTTTCGAGGCCGCCGTCGGGAACAACGGCGCGCTGACGATCCCGGCCAACACGACGGGGCACCCCGCAGTGGCCATCCCAATCGGGTTGGTCGATGGCCTTCCGGTCTCGATGCAGATCATCGGGCGACGGCATGCGGAACAGTTGCTGCTCGACTTGGCAAGGATCGTCGAGCTCGAACGGCCGTGGCCGTTGGTGGCGCCGAGCGCGCCCACGTAACACGCGCGTGCAGGCGTGACGGCGCCACCCCTTCTCAGGACCGCTTCAGCTTCCACACCGCCAGCGGCGCGAACACTCCCACCAGGGCCGCCGACCACAGCAGCGACGGCACGAGATAGTAAGAGACCGAGTGCCCGAGCAATTCCTGCGCCGCCGGGCCGCCGGTCAACGCCCGCACCGTGTTGATCATCTGCGTCATCGGTTGGTTGTTGGCGAAGCCCTGCATCCAGCCCGGCATGGTCGAGACCGGCACGTAGGCCGACGACACGAACGAGAGCGGGAACACCAGGAACGAGAGTCCCTGCGCCGCCTGCGGGCTCCCCGCCGCCAGGCCCATGAAGATGAAGAGCCAGACGAACGCGAAGCCGTACAGGATGGTCAACCCGAGCGCCGCCAGTGCCGCGCCGGCGGTGCCGCCGAGGCGGAAGCCCACGGCGAAGCCGGCCGCCGTCATCACCACAATGCCCCAGGTGACGAGCGCCGAGTCAGCGGTGACGCGCCCCGTCACGATCGACAACAGGCGGATGGGCAGGCTGCGCAGCCGGTCGAAGAGGCCGCCCGCCAGGTCGTCGGCCACGCCGCTCGACGCGCTCATGCCCTGGAACAGGACGCCGGTCACCACGAATCCGGGCACGAGGAAATCGACGTAGTCGAGCGACCCGGTGTGGGCCACCGCACCGCCGAACACGTAGCGGAAGATGAGCAGGAACAAGAGGCCCTGCGCCGTCCCCGCCACGAGGAGAGCCGGGGAGCGTACGAACTTCTTGAGGGTCCGGGCCGCCACCTGGCCCGAGGCGACGAGGTACGACGCCCCCGAGTTCACCGCTGCCCCGGTCCCCGCCCCTGCGTCCGGCGCCGGGCGCCCTGGCGCCTCGAGTGTGATGTCGATGGTCATGCTGCTTCACCCTCCTTCGGGCTCGTCGGATCGTTGTCGTTTCTCTCGTTCGTGTCTTCACTGCCGTCTGCGCCGCCGTTGTCCCGGACCCGGTCGCCGGCGCCGGTCGTGCGCCCGGTCAACGCCAGGAACACCTCGTCCAACGTCGGGCGCCGCAGCGCGATGTCCTCCACCGCCACCTCGGCGTCGTCCAGCGCGCGTACGACGACCGGCAGCAGCCGCGCCCCGTCGGGCGCCGCGATGGAGCAGCGCCGCGTGGCCAGGTCGGTGGTCGGCTCGGCCACCCCGAGCGCGCCGAGCACCTCGGCCGCCCGCTGCAGCGTCGGCCCGTCAACGGTGTGCAGCTCGATCCTGTCGGAGCCCACCCGCGACTTGAGCTCGCCCGGCGCCCCCTGGGCGATGACCCGTCCCTCGTCGATGATGACGATGTGCGCCGCCAAATGGTCGGCCTCGTCGAGGTACTGCGTCGTCAGCACGATGTCGGTCCCGCTCCGGCTCATGTCGTGCACTGCGTCCCACACCTCGTTGCGGCTCCCCGGGTCGAGTCCCGTCGTCGGCTCGTCGAGCAACAACAGCCGGGGCGAGCCGACGAGGCTCGCGCCGAGGTCGAGTCGCCGTCGCATCCCGCCCGAATAGGTCCGGACCTGGCGGTCGGCGGCCTCCACCAGATCCATCTGCTCGAGGATCCGCCTGGACGAGGCCACCGCCTCGGCGCGGCCCTGGCCGTACAGGCGGGCCACCATGACGAGGTTCTCCCGCCCGGTCATCATCTCCTCGACGGCCGCGGACTGGCCGGCGAGGCCGATCATGCGGCGCACGGCCATCGGGTCGCGCCCGACGTCGTGCCCATTGACGGCGAGCGTGCCGCAGTCGGGGGCGATGAGCGTGGCCACCATGCGGATGAACGTGGTCTTGCCGGCGCCGTTGGGACCGAGGATGGCAACCGGCTGCCCGGCGGGCAGGGTGAGGGTCAGCCCGGCGAGAGCCTCGACCTTCCCGAATTTCTTGCTGAGGCCGTCGGCCTCGATGAGCGCGTGCATGCACGTCTCCTTCCGTGGGTCGTACAGAGTCCACCCACGGAGGTCGCCTACGCTCTCGAGTGCTGCCTCGGGCGAAGGTCCCACGTGGATCGGCTCGTGGTTGTGTGGGCCCGGGGCCGCGTGGTGTCACACGCGGCCCCGGGTCATTCTTCAGGGTTCATTCATCGGGGAACTCGAAGGTGAAGTGCACCTCCTCGGGGTCGAAGTCCTCGGTCTGGAAGTGCCGCCACATGTCGAGACCCTCGAGGGTGCCGTCCGCCATCTCCTGGACGAGAGCCTTGACGTAGGACAGCTCGGCTGTGAGTACGCGCTCCTCGTACTCGGACTCGAGCTCGAAGAGGCGCGGCAACCCGGCGTCGTGGGCGGCCTGCATGGCGCTGCGCATCGCGACGAGCTTCACCATCAGGGTCTCGGCCCGCCGGCGGAGCGCGGCAAGGGCGTCGTCGGGATCGAGCGCGGCAATGAAGGAGAGGCCCGCCATGAAGGCCGGGTACTCCTTGTTCGGGGTGCCGATGAGCTCGGTCAGCCAGTCGGTCAGCTCGAGCGAGCCCTCCTCGGTGATCTCGTAGACGGTCCGCTGGGGGCGCTTCCCCTCGCGGACGGTCCCGGTGGCCTTGATGAAGCCCTTCTTCTCGAGGGACTCGACGACGGCGTAGAGGGAGCCGTAATTGAGACGGACGCTCTCCTGCTTGGCCCGCTGGCGCAGCGTCTGGGCCACCTCGTAGGGGTGCATCGGCTTCTCGTAGAGGCAGACGAGGACGGCCAGTGCGAGTGGGTTGGAACGGGACCACCTGGGCATGGGTGTCATTATATTTTATTCAGAGTAATCTGTAAAGAGTGCTCTGACCGGTTTATTCGACGTTGGAGTCCGACAGGCGGGCCGGTTCGAGTGGAGGCGGAACGATCGGCTGGGACGGCGACCTGGGATCCGACAGGCGTAACCTCCCTGGACGTGGCCCCCACCCTGCTCCACGTGGCCCCCCACCCCGACGACGAGGCCGTGGGCTGCCCGGGCGCGCTGCTCCATCTCCTCGACCGAGGCTGGACCGTGGTCAGCGTCATCGCCAGCCTGGGATTCTCAAGTCAGTGGGATCGGCGACGCACCGAGGCCCTGGAGGCGGCGCAGCGAGCCGGCTTCGTGCCCGTCTTCCTGGACCCGCCGCTCAACCTCGATCTCGACGGGGACCTGGCCCTGGCGACCCGGCGCATCGCCACCGAGCTCCCGGGCATCGTCGAGGCGCACCACGCCTCCATCGTCGTCTCGCCGTCGCCGCACGACGTGCACCACGGGCACGAGACCGTCGGCCGGGGCGTGCAGCGCGCCATGGCGGCCCTGCCCCCGACCGTCCGGTGGTGGATGTGGGGCGTCTGGGGTGACCTCCCGGCTCCGAACGTCTTCTACGGCTTCGACGCTTCGGTGCTGAACCGAGCCCTTCACGTCCTCGACGCCTACGAGGGAGAGCTGGCGCGCAACGACTACCGGTCCTTCCTCTCGGGCAGGGCGACGGCGAACGCCGTGATGGGCTCCGAGCGCGTCTACGGGTTCGGCTCCGCCGCCGCCACCGCCCACCCCTACGCCGATCTGTTGACGGAGGTCCGGCTGGTCGACGGGCGGTTCATGGCATCGGAGCCGCACTCGCTCGACCAAGGCCCCGAGCCTTCCGCGCTCTACGACGTCGACTTGACGCCGTGGCTCGACTCGCCGAGCGCCCACGAGCTCGTCGGGTACATCCGAGAGGTCCGGGAGGAGCCGGAGCCTTGAGGAGCCCCGCACCGTTGGCGCCGCGGATGACGGAGGAGTTCGAGCGTGACGGGTTCGTCGTGGTGCCGGACCTCCTGACCCCCACCGAGCTGGTCCGCTTCGGTACGGCCGTCGACGAGGGAGTGGCCCGGCGCAGCCGGCACGATGCCCGGACCGTGGCCGAGAAGTCGCGCTACGAGCAGAGCTTCATTCAATGCCAGAACCTCTGGGAGGACTGCGACGAGGTCCGGCCGCTGACCTTCCACCCGGTGATCGCCGGGACGGCGGCGCGCCTCCTCGGGGTGCCTGCGGTGCGGATCTGGCACGACCAGGCGCTCTACAAGGAGGCGGGCGGCCGCGAGACCGACCCCCATCAGGACCAGCCGTACTGGCCCATCGTGGAGACGAAGACGATCACGGCGTGGATCCCCTTCGACGGCTCGACGCTCGAGAGCGGCGCCGTGGGCTACCTGCCCGGGAGCCACCGGCTCGGCGTGCGCGAGTTCGTGGACATCTTCACCGGCAGCGGCGACGATCCATTGTCGCGCGAGGAGCTGCTCGGGATCGCGCCCGTGTTCGTCGAGGTGCCGCCGGGGTCGGTCGCCTTCCACCACGGGCTCACCTTCCACTTGGCCAAGCCGAACCTGACCGGTACCGTCCGTCGGGTGCACACCGCGATCTATTTCGCTGATGGCTCGACCCGGGGCGAGGGCCGCTTCCCCCATCCCTCGGTGGAGCGGGCCGGGATCGCCATGGGCGCTGTCATCGCCAGCGACGTCACGCCGATTGCCTGGCCCCGTCCCGACGGTGCCCCGCCCGATCCGCCCGCCGCGCCGATCAGGTGACGGCCGTGCTCACCAACGAGCAGCGGACGTCGTGGGTGGAGCGGGGCTTCTTCGGCACGGTGACCGCGTGAGCGGGCTGAGCCGGCCGCAAGGGTGGAGGGTTCCGTGGCGCTGAAGTTCGACGCCATGCTGCCGGCGCAGCCCCTCCGCCGGGCCTACGATCTCGGCCGGCGGGCCAGTGAAGCCGGGCTCTCCGGCCTGGTCGTGACCGAGGCGGGACGCACCGCCTACCTCACCTGCGGGGCGCTCGTGGTAGCGGCCGACATCGATGTCCTGACCGGGATCGCCGTGGCCTTCCCGCGCAGCCCGATGGTGACCGCAGCCACCGCGTGGGAGTTGGCGGAGGCGAGCGGGGGCCGGTTCCGCCTGGGACTGGGGGCGCAGGTGCGGGCCCACATCGAGCGCCGCTACGGGTCCGACTTCGACCATCCGGGACCGCGGTTGCGCGAGTACGTCCTCGCCGTGAAGCAGATCTTCGAGTCCTTCCGCAACGGTGCGCCGCTGGCGGTGCAGGGCGAGTTCTACAACCTCTCGCTGCTCCCGCCGAGCTGGGCGCCGGGCGCCATCGAGTGCGGGGATCCACCCGTGGACGTCGCGGCCGTCAACCCCTGGATGCTCCGCATGGCGGCGGAGGTGGCGGACGGTGTCCACGTGCACCCGCTGAACACGCCGACCTACCTGCGCGAGACCGTGCTGCCGAACCTGGAGGACGGCGCCGCCCGCTCCGGGCGTCGGGTCGAGGACCTCGAGATCATCGTCCCGGCCTTCCTGGTGGTGGGCGACACCGATGTGGAGCGCGCCTCGTGGCGCGAGAGCACGCGTGCAGGTGGCCTTCTACGGCTCGACTCCCAATTACGCGTTCATCTTCGAGCAGCTCGACCGCGAGGGCACGACCGACCTGATCCGCGAACGACAGCGGGCGGGCGACATCCCCGGGATGGCGGCGGAGATCGACGACGACCTGCTCGAGAACTTCATCACCGAAGGGTCCTGGGACGACATCGCCGACAAGATCGTGGCCAAGTACGGCGGATTGGCGACCAGGGTCGTCAGCTACTTCACGGGAGCCGACGTCGTGCGGGATGCCGACGCGTTCGAACGGTGGGGCGTACTCGCCCGGAAGGTGATCGCGGGCTCGTAACGGGGTGCCCGGTGCCGAGCTGCGGTGCACTCCACGCTCGGGTTCAGTGGCCACCCGGGGCGTTGTCCGACGTTGTTCCCCCTGGTCTCGGGATCCCCCGGCGTCACGATTTCCAGGGGAAATGCGCTGCTCGGGTGCGGGTTACGGGATCCGGGCGGTAGAAAGGAGCGCCCGTCCCGATGCGGAGCACCACGGGCGGCAGAATAGGATCCCCATTCTTTCCCTCGGAACCGGGGGGACCACAATGGAACGACAACCAGGAAGGACTGCGGTGGCTATCCAATTGAAGGCAGGGGCGAGGTTGCGCAGCGCGACCGACGCCTGCGAGGTCGTGGTGGTCCGTGCGCCCGCCGAGCCCGTTGACCTGCGCTGCGGAGGCCATGCCTTCCTGGCCGGCGATGCCGAGCCCGGCAACGAATCCGTCGTGGCGGGGTTCGATGGCGGCACCCAGCTGGGGAAGCGCTACAGCGACGACGAGCTGGGCCTGGAGCTCTTGTGCACCAAGGCGGGCGAGGGGTCCATTTCGGTCGGCGAGACCATCCTGGCCGTCAAGGGCGCGAAGCCGCTCCCGGCCTCGGACTGAGGGACCAACTCTCGTGAACATCGCCATGCTGCTCGAGATGGCAGCGGAAGGCGACCCCGAGCGCATCGTTCTCGGCTCCCAGGACGGCGGCATGAGCGCGGCCGAGCTCCTCGAGCGCTCCCGGCGGGCCGCCGTCTACTTCGAGAAGAGCGGTGCCGAACTCGTCGGTTACTTCGGGTTGAACTCCGATGTGCTCCCGGTCGCCCTGTTCGGGGCCGCGCTGGCCGGTGTCCCGTTCTCGCCGATCAACTATCGAGCTCCGGACGAGCAACTGCGCGGGATCCTGGGACGCGTGGCCGGCGGTCTGATGATCGCCGACGATGACGAGGTGCCTCGTCTCGGGGTGTGCGGCGCTGAACACGTGATCACCAAGGGAGAGTTCGCCGCGGCCATCGCCGATCCGGTGACCGGAGAGCACCCTTTCGTCGATCCCGAAGATATCGGCGTCCTGCTCTTCACCAGTGGGACGACGTCGGAGCCGAAGGCCGCGGTGCTGCGGCACCGGCATCTGGTGTCCTACATCATCTCGAGCGTCGAGTTCCTGGGTTGCGAGCCGACCGAGGCGCAGCTGATCTGCGTCCCGCCGTACCACATCGCAGGGATCGCCGCGGTGTTGAGCTCGCTCTATGCCGGGCGTCGCATCATGTACCTGCCGACATTCGACGCGACGGAGTGGGTCCGCCAGGCGGCCGAAGAGCGGATCACCCACGCCATGGTGGTGCCGACGATGCTCGGGCGAATCCTCCAGGCCGTCGAGGAGAGCGGCATCGAACCGGCGGCGCTGCGCCATCTCTCCTACGGCGGCGGGCGCATGCCGCTCGAGCTCGTGGAGCGGACGCTGCGGGACATGCCCCACGTCGACCTGGTCAACGCCTACGGGTTGACCGAGACCAGCTCGACCATCGCCATGTTGACCCCCGACGAGCACCGCGAGGCTTTCGCCAGTGCCGATCCAGCCGTCAGGGCGCGGCTGGGATCGGTCGGGCGTCCCCTCCCGTCCCTCGAGGTGGAGGTGCGCGACGTCGACGAGGTGGCCCTCCCGGCGGGCGAGAAGGGCGAGATCTGGGTGCGCGGCGAGCAGGTGGCGGGCGAGTACGTGGGGAGCAACACCCTCACGGAGGACGGGTGGTTCCGCACGCGGGACGCCGGATGGTTCGACGGGCACGGCTTCCTCTACGTCGACGGCCGGCTCGACGACGTCATCGTGCGGGGCGCGGAGAACATCTCGCCCGGCGAGGTGGAAGAGGTGCTGATGGCGCACACCGCCGTCTCCGAGGCCGCGGTGATCGGCATCCCCGACGCCGAATGGGGAGAGGCGGTGGCGGCAGTCGTGGTCCTCCACCCCGGCGGGTCGGCGAGCGGGGCTGAGCTGCAGCTCTGGGTACGGGAACGACTGCGTTCCACGAAGATGCCCGGCGTCATCGAGTTCCGGGACGAGCTGCCGTACTCGGCGACCGGGAAGCTCCTCCGTCGGGTGCTGCGCGACGAGCTGGCCCAGGGGGTCGACGGGGCCTCGTAGCGCTGCAAGGACGCTGGCGAGCCGATAGGGGCACGTGTGGCCATCGGGCCCCGTATCGGGCGCACGTGCAGCTCCCGCGGGAGATCGCGAACGAGGCGATGATGACGATGCACGGGAGCATCGTGCCGCCCGGGTCGGCCGAGCAGTGTCGCCACGACACCAACGCGGCGGAGTCCGCCTACATGAGCAGGTCGGTCGCCCCGACCTGACCCACGGCGGCCCAACCGATCAGGGAGGTCACGTCGAAGAGCAGGAGCTCCGCAAAATCCGCGTCCCCGTACTGCGTGTATTTGTCACGCAAGGCCCTGTCACATTCGTCGAGCAGGGAACCGCTGACGTCGCGGCCCGTTCGACGGACGAGATGCGCTCGCACCCACCACAGCAGTGACCAGTCGTGAAGGTCCCACTGCTCACAGAGGAACGTTGCCGAGGAGTCCCGATCAAGGTTCTCGAGCCGACTGAGGTTCGTCGTGGTCTTCGGCTTGATCCGATCGACGGGTGTGGCCAACAGCTGGGAGACGACGGCAAAGCACACCGGGACCGCATCGATCTTGTGGTCGGCGCCCGTGGTGCACAGGATGCCGTGGTCGGCGGCCCGTACGCGGCTCCAACAATCGTCCGTCACGAGGCGCATCCGCTACGGACCCATGCCGGCGACCCATTCGTCGACGGCGAGCACGTCCGCCTGCCGGGGGAAGACCTTGTCGAGCAGCACGCGGTGGACCTCCTCGTCGGCGTCGGCACAGCCGTCGCGCAGCACGACGAGCCCGTAGTCCAGGTCGGCGGCCTGCCGCAGTGTCGAGAGAACGACTCCGCTGGTTGCGATCCCGGCCAGGACGAGGGTCTGCACGGCTTGGGCCCGAAGAACCATGTCGAGATCGCTTCCGGCGAAGGCACTGACTCGCTTCTTGTCGACCACGATGTCTTCGGACTGGGGTTCGACCGCGGGGTGGATCTGCGAGGCAGGCCCGTTCGCGACGAAAGTTGAGGAGTCGGCCAGAGCGCCAAAGATGCGGTTGTTCCGGTTCACCTCGGGGGCGCCCGCCCGGAACGCGACCCGGACATAGACGACCGGAATCCGGCGGGCCCGCGCCGCGGCAGCCGCCCGACCCAGGGTCTCGAGCAGGGATGGCGCCGAGTCAGCAAACCGCTCCACGATCGAGTTCTGGACGTCCATGATGAGCAGCGCGGAGTCGGGCATGGACGCTCATTGTTGCCCGTGACGCGCCACCGCAACCGCTGAAGTAGCTCGTCGTTGGCATGGCGACTACCCCCGTCGGCGGGGGATACTGGTTCGTGGCATCCGACAGCGGCGTCTTCAGCTACGGGGACGACGGCTTTTCCTGGTCGGCGGGGGGCGCTCCCTAGGTGTCGGCGCTCCCCGCTGGGGAGCCGACCGATGCCGCCGCCCGGCTCCGGCTGCACCGGTGGTTCGACCCGCGATCGTGGCCCTGGGCATCACGGCGCTCGCCTCAGGCTTCGGCCAGTTCGGCGTGGTGGCCGCGCTGGGGGACGTGTCGACGCAGCTCGGTCACGTTGCGCCCGGTGGATCGATCGCCGACAAGGTCGGGCTGTCCGGAACCAGCATCGGCGTGGGCCTGGCGATCATCCGCATCGCCTCGTTGGGCAGCCTCCCCCTGATCGGGATCGCGGACCGTTTCGGGCGCCGTCGCATGATCCTGACCGTCACGGTGGCGGGCCTGGCACTGACTGCCGCCGCCGCGGGCAGTCCGGGCTACTGGTGGTTCGTCGTCATCTTCGCTTTCGGGCGCCCACTGCTGAGTGCCACGAACGCGCTGGCTGAGTTGATGGGCGCGGAGGAGACCGGCGCTCGCGACCGAACAGCCGCCATCGCCCTGGTCGCGGCGGGCTATGCGGGAGGGGCCGGGCTCTCGGCCGTCATCCACAGCCTCGCGGCCGGCGCACTGGGCTTTCGGGGGATCTTCGTGCTGGCACTCGTGCCGCTCGTCGTCGTGTACGCGGTGCGCAGCTGGGTCGAGGAACCCGCCCGGTTCCTGGTGGCGCAGGCTGCCTCGGACCATCCGACCCCCGTCCTGGGAGCGGTCGGTCCCCGGTATCGACGGCGGGTGGTGATCTTGTGCTCCATCTTCTTCGCGATCTCCATCGTCACGGGTCCGGCCACCAGTTTCGTGTTCTTGTATGCCCAGGACGTCGTGCACCAGGCCGGCTACGTGTCAGCGCTCATGGTCACGGCCGCCGGGGTCTCTGGCGGGCTCGGCCTGTTGGTGGGCCGATGGCTGGGCGATCGGATCGGCCGGCGACCGACGTGCAGCATGGCCATGGTCGCCATCGCGCTGACGCCGGCGTTCGCCTACTCGGGCGCAAAGAGCGCGCTCGTCGCCGGATACATTCTGGGCGCGCTAAGCGGTGGGCTGCTTTCGCCATCGCTCGGCGCCTTGCTCACCGAGCTCTTCCCGACGTCCGTCCGGGCTTCGGTGACAGGGTGGTCGGTGACGGCCGGCGTCGTCGGCGCCGTCTGCGGCCTCGTGGTGTTCGGGGCCGTCGCCGACGTTGGCAACCGCTTCGCCTTGGCGGCCGACGTGACGTTCCTGCCGATGGTGGCCGCGGCGGCGCTCTTCTGGCTCCTCCCCGAGACAAAGGGACGGGAACCGGAGTCCCTATGGGCGGCCCCCGCCTAAGCTCCCGATCAACGGTGTCAGGTTTGGTGTAGTCGGCGCCTTGACGACCGCCGCGGTGACCGGTTGCGTTGAGTCCTTCCCGATGGCCGTGGGGGCGAGAACGGGAGCCACCCCGATGCCGCGTCGCTGCTGACGTTGGGGTCGGAGCACTTCACTCTTCACAAGGCAGATGTGGGGTCGGCCTCCGATCCGGACGGAACGACCGCACAGCTCGCGCCGGAGTTGGTCCGGCGCGATGGAGCCGATCAGTCGCGTAGCTCTTTCCCCGTGAGTCGCAAGAAGACGTCTTCGAGGTTCGGGGAGCGCACCTCGACACCGGTGAGATCGATCCCGTGCCGCGATGCCACGGCGACCACCGCGGACAGGATGGCCGGCCCGTGATCCGTGGTCAGCTCGAGGTGGCCGTCGACCTCGTGCACGTCGTGGATGCTGTCGAGCTCCCGACAGGCGTCGGCCAGTTCGTCGAGGGCCGCGGTGTCGCAGGCCAGATGCACCTTGTCTCGTCCACCATGCGTGCCGATGAGCGAGGCGGCCGTGCCCTCGGCGATCAGGTGACCGTCGTCGATGATGCCGATCCGGTCGCACAACTTGGAGGCTTCCTCCATGTAATGCGTCGTGTAGAGGACGGCGACGCCGAGACGTCCGACCGTCTCGAGGATCGCGTTGCGGCTCTGCGGGTCGACTCCCACCGTGGGCTCGTCGAGGACGAGCAACTTGGGTCGGTGCAGCAGGCCGGCCGCCATGTTGGCCCGCCGCTTCATGCCGCCCGAGTATGTGGAAATGCGGTCCTTCCCCCGATCAGCCAGTCCGACCAGTTCGAGCGTCTCGCCGATCCGGGCCCCGAGCTCCTTCCCGGAAAGCCTGTAGAGCTGACCGAAGAACGTGAGATTTTCCACCGCGGAAAGATCCGGGTAGAGGGCGAGATCCTGGGGTACGAAGCCGATCGCCGCCTTGGCTTCGAGCGTGCCGCCCTTGAAGCCGGCGACGGAGACATCTCCTTCATCGGCGACGGTGAGGCCGCAGAGCATGGAGATCGTGGTGGTCTTGCCGGCACCGTTGGGGCCCAAGAGGCCGTAGCACTCTCGCTCCCCTATGAAGAAGGAGACCCCGTCGACCGCCTGGCGGTCGCCGTATTTCTTCCGCAGGCCTTCGCAACGCAGCATCGGCACCGGCGCCAGCTCCGTCACGCCGGGCCTACGGCCTCCGACCTCCCGCTGCGTCCACCCACCCCGGGGAAAAGAGGAAGCATCTATCCCTCGGCTACGACCAACGGGTACGAGGCCGCCGCCAGCCCGAGGATCTCCTCCCGGTCCTCTCGCAAGAGGAAACCGGCGGCGATGCTGGCGTCGAGGGACGTCTCGAAGCGCTGCAGGTACTCGTCCTTCCCCCCGGGGTACAGCGTCGACAAGGTCGCGTCGTCGAAGGGTTCTGTGCGGCCGAAGAGCATGGCGAAGGACTCCCCGCTCTGTCCGAGGCCCCCCATCACCGCAGTCGGTGCCTCCACCCACGGGGTACGGATCCCGCCACGAGCCAGACCGTGACCGTCGAGGCGGTAGCCGGTCCCCTCGTCGTCGAGCTCCAGCCGAGGTGCCGCCGGGGGCGGCTCACCGCCGGCCGCCCACTGCGCCAGGTGGGCCAGCGCAGCTTGTGCCACGTAGTGCTGCTGGGGGCCGGCGTTGATCGGCGAGTCCGTCTGGCCGATCATGAGGTTCGTCGTGGGGCGCAGCAGCTCAGCAAAGCGTTCCGCGCTCAAGGTGCCGTCGTCGTGACGACCTGCGCTGACGGTGTAGGTGTCGGCGTGGGCCGCTCCCGCCATTTCCCAGACTCGGACCTGCTCGGAATCGGGTTGCTCGGCGAGGCCGCCCCCGAGCAGGATGACGTCGGTCTCGCTCTGCAGCACCAGCACAGGCACCCGTGCGTCCTCGCGGATGCGCTCACCCTTCGACGAGATGGCGAGACGGGTCGCCTCCATGGCCTCGCCCCGCGTCGCGGAGATGAAGACACCGTCGATGGACACTCCGGCACCGGGGCGTCCGTGCACGAAGAAGCCGTCGAACACCCGCACGTGGGGGTCGACGGCGTTGATGTACGTCACCAGGCAGGCCGCCGATTGCGACTCGCCGGCGGCCAGCACCTGCTTGGGCACCAGGCCGCCCAGCGGGTTCTCCTCGGCCGGCCGCCGGAGCACGGCACCGACCTGGGTGAACATGTCGAAGGACCACGCGTCCCCCGGGTGCTCGAGCTCGCTGTAGCGCTCCGGTGCGAGGAGCTTGAGGTGGATGCTCTCGACGAAGCCCCCGCCGTCGATCCCCACCTTCTGGGCCGACACCCCGACCCAGGCGTGGCCCTGGGCAGCTAGGTGGCGGTGGAAGAACCCCCAGTCCGGCGCCGCGTCGATGCCCGCCGAGACGTTGTGCCACTCGACCACGACCGTACCGCTGAACCGGTCCGGCCTTATGGGCCGGCGCACCACGAACCGCGTCCGGAAGGGCGCCTCGGCGCCCGGCGTCACGGCCCAGCGACCGTCGACGCCCCGCTCACCTTGCAGCTCGTACGAGGTCGCCGACCCCTCCACGCTGAACTCGGTCTCCTGGTAGCCGAGCGTGGCGAGGTCGTAATCCCGCATGACATCGGGCGCGGTGCCCGGCATCTCCTTGAAAACTGCCGTTCGTGTGCTGGCCACGGTCCTCCTCCCCGTCGGGGCGTCGTGCCCGACTCGGTCTGGTTCTCATTGGGATACTTTTTATCGGCAAGAAGCCCTCGCCGGGGCCGTCCCATGCTGTCGGCGCAAAGGAACGAGGATACGACGTGACCGAGGCTTGGATCATCGACGCCTGCCGGACCCCACGGGGAATCGGAAAGGTTGGCAAGGGCGCCCTGGCGGCGCTCCATCCACAGGTGCTGGGCGCCACCGTGCTCAGGGCGCTGGCCGAGCGCAACGGGCTGGACACAGGCGACGTGGATGACATCGTCTGGGGCACGTCGATGCAGGTCGGTACCCAGGGTGGCGACCTCGGCCGTATGGCCGCCCTCGATGCGGGCTACGCCATCACCGCCAGCGGCGTGACCCTGGACCGCTTCTGCGGGTCCGGCATCTCCTCGGTCAACTTCGCCGCCGCGTCCGTGCTGGCAGGCATGGAGGACGTGGTCATCGCCGGCGGCACCGAGATGATGTCCTCCTACGCCGGGAACGTCTCGAAGTCCCGCTCACCCTTCCTCGACAGTGGCAACGATCACCTGCGGGCCATCCATCCCCAGACGAACCAGGGCGTCGCCGCCGACGCCATCGCCACGCTGGAGAAGATCGACCGACGGGCCGTGGACGAACTGGCGGCAGAGTCGCAGCGCCGCGCCGAGATCGCCATCAAAGAAGGTCGATTCGACAAGTCGACCGTGCCGGTGCACAACGTCGACGGCACGGTCCTCCTGGACCGGGAGGAGTACCCGCGCCCGGGAACGACCGTCGACTCCCTGGCCGCGCTGCCCTCGTCCTTCGAAGCGCTGGCCGACATCCCCCTCGACGAGGACGGTACGACCTACCGCTCGCTCGTCCTGCAGAAGTTCCCGGGCCTCGAGATCACCCACGTGCACCACGCCGGCAACTCTTCGGGCGTCGTCGACGGCGCTGCCGCGCTGCTCATGACGAGCCCCGAGTACGCCACCGCGCACGGGATGAGGCCCCGGGCCCGGATCGTGGCGACGGCGAACATCGGCGACGACCCCACGCTCATGTTGAACGCGCCCGTCCCGGCCACCCGTAAGGTCCTCGCCAAGGCGGGCATGTCGTTGTCCGACATCGATTTGTTCGAGGTCAACGAGGCCTTCGCCGTCGTCCCGGAGAAGTTCATCCGCGACCTCGACATCGACCGCGAGCGGATCAACGTCAACGGGGGCGCCATCGCGCTGGGCCACCCCATCGGTGCCACCGGCTCGTTGCTGGTGGGAACGGCGTTGGACGAGCTCGAACGCCGGGACCAGCAGGTCGCGCTCATCACCATGTGCGCCGGCGGTGGCATGGCGCCGGCGGTGATCATCGAGCGGGTCTAGCCACCGCGATGTTCATGATGAGATTCGCCATGCGGTCGAGCCGCCCGGAGGCGGAGGCTCGGGCGGACCTCTACGCCACCACCATCGAGATGTGCGAGTGGGCCGAGACCCGGGGTGGCGTCGCCGCCGTTCTGAGCCAGCATCACGGGGTCGATGACGGGTATCTCCCCTCACCGATCCCGCTGGCGGCGGCCATCGCGGCCAGGACCGCGTCCATGCCCATCAACGTCGCCGCGCTCCTCCTGGCGCTCTACGAGCCGGTCAAGCTGGCCGAGGATCTCGCGGTTGTCGACCTGATCAGCCGGGGCCGTGTCTCCTACATCGTGGGCATCGGGTACCGGGCCGAGGAGTTCGCCATGTTCGGTGTCGACCGCAGGCAGCGAGCCGCACTGGTCGAGGAGCGCATCACCTTGCTGCGTCGGCTCTGGTCCGAAGAGGAGGTCGAGATCGACGGCCGCCGGGTCCGGGTGACGCCCCAGCCCTACACGCGAGGCGGCCCGCCCTTGGCCTACGGCGGCGGGACGGAGGCAGCGGCGCGCCGAGCAGCGCGTCTCGGCCTGCTCTTCATGGCCGAGACGCACGACGCCACACTCGAACAGGCCTACCGCGCCGAAGGGGGTGCATCGGCGCCGGGCTGCTTCTTCCCCCAGGCCGGCGTTCCGATCACCGTGTTCGTCGCCGACGATCCCGAGCGGGCCTGGGCCGAGATCGGCGGGTACCTCCTTCAGGACTCCGCCAGCTACGCCGAGTGGAACGCACACCGGGAGGGAACAGCGTCGATCTCGCAAGCGTCGAGCATCGCGGCGATGGCCGCCGAGAAGGGTGCGTACCAAATCCTCACGCCTGACGAGGCGCGGGCGCTCGTCGCCCGCGGGATGCCGCTCGGCCTGCAGCCGCTCGTCGGCGGCCTGCCACCGGATCTGGCCTGGCCCTACCTCGAGGCTGCCGCGGCCGCGGTCGCGCCGCTGGCGTCCTAGCGGAACTGCGTCTCGCTCTTGTCCCGGGGGGTCGGCGGAGCGGACGGGAAGTTCCCGATCTCCGTGTAGGACAGGCCGTTGTGGAGTGCCGCCGTGCGCGGCATCTCCAGCGACTCCCAGATGGCCCGGATTGTCCCCTGAATCGCCTTGGGGTTGCGTCGGGCGATCGACGAACGCGATCTCGCCGGCGCGGTCGCGCAACTGCTCGCCGCGACACCACCTCGGTGACGAGGCCGACCCGCAGCGCGGTGGCCGCCGTCACGCGCTCCTCGTTGCCCATGAGCGCCCAACGCAACACGTCGCCCAGCGGGACGCCGCGGTGCAACATGCCGATCGGCTCGAGCGCGCTGACGATGCCGACGTTTGCATGGGGATCGAAGAACACGGCGTCGTCGGAGCAGATGATGATGTCCGATTCGTTGAGGAAGTACTGGGCCCCCCCGGCACACATGCCGTGCACGGCCGTGACCACCGGCTTCCAGACCCGATGGTGGATCTTCGGGGCCAGGAGTACGCCGGGATCGAAGCTGTTCCAAACGTTGTCCCTCATGAACCAGTCACTCCCGCCCTTCATGTCGAGACCGGTACAGAACGCCCGGTCGCCGTTGGCCTGGACCACCGCACAGTGGACCTCGTCCGTGTCGCGGACGGTCTCCCAGGCCCATGTCATGTCCTCCGCCATCGCCTGGTTGAACGAGTTCAGGCTGTCCGGCCGGTTCAGCGTGATCGTGGCCACGTTGTCGGCGACGTCGAACAGGATGGTTTCGCGTTCCATGGTTCCTCCTAGGCCCTGGGGTCGGCTGCGCGGGGCCGAATAGTACGCTCTATTTCTTGAGTTGCGGCCGGGCGTGCGGCCAGCCAGCATCACACGACCGAGAAGCGAACAGCGAAACAGATAGAGAGGAACACTCCGTGGAGATCAAGGGGAAGAAGGCCGTCATCGCCGGTGGCGCATCCGGCATGGCGAAGGCCGCAGCCGAGCTGCTCCGGCAGAAGGGTGCCGACATCGCGATCCTCGACCTGCCGACCTCGGCCGGGGCCGAGGTTGCCAAAGAGCTCGACGGCACGTTTCACGAGGTGAACGTCCTCGACGACAACCAGGTCGAGTCCGCCATGGCCGACGCCGTCGCCGCACTCGGCGGCCTGCACATCGCCGTCAACACGGCAGGGGGCGGCATCGGGAAGCGGACGCTGTCCAAGGACGGGCCGCACCCGCTCGAGGACTTCCGCCGCACCGTCGAGCTGAACCTCATCGGCACCTTCAACCTCAACCGCCTGCAGGCGTTTCACATGTCGACCAACGAGCCCGAGGACGGCGAGCGCGGCGTCATCATCGACACCGCGTCCATCGCCGCCTTCGAGGGGCAGATCGGCCAGGTGGCCTACACGGCGGCCAAGGCCGGCATCGCCGGCATGACGCTGACCATGGCGCGCGACCTCGGGAGCCTGGGCATCCGGGTCCTGGCCATCGCCCCCAGCCTGTTCAGCACGGGCATCACCAAGGGCATCCCGGACGAGTTCGCGGACGTGCTGACCAAAGATGCGGCCTTCCCCAAGCGCATGGGTCGCCCCGAGGAGTACGGCAAGCTGGCCGTCGCCATTGTTGAGAACCCGATGCTCAACGGCTCCTGCATCCGGCTCGACGCCGGGCAACGCTTCGCCCCCAAGTAGCCGGCCGGTCGCCGTGCGTTCGATCGACCTGCAGGTCGACGTCACCGAGGCCGCGGGCCTCGGTGAGCCGGCGCTGGTCGCGCTCACCGTCACCGTCCCCGACGAGCTCGGTCCCGAGCCCGTCGTGTGCTTCGCCAAGCCCGGAGGCGGCTACGGGCGCGGCTACTACACGGCCGATCTGCCCGGGCCCGGGCCTGGGCACGGCGCCCAGGCGGGCTGGCACGCGGCACAGGGGTGGGTCTTCGTCTCGGTCGACCACCTCGGTGTCGGCGACAGCTCCCTGCACGACCCCGAACGACTGTCCTACACCCCGGTCGTGGCGGCGAGTCAGGCCGCCGAAGCCGACGTGCTGCAGAAGCTGGCGGCGGGCACCCTGATCGACGGGCTCGCCAAAGTCGAGCGTCCCCTGACGATCGGCATCGGGCAGTCGATGGGCGGTTGCCTCACCGTCGTGCAGCAGGGCCGCTACCACGGCTACGACGGCATCGGGGTGCTCGGCTACAGCGTGCTGCACACGCATCCACCAACCGCGCCCGGAACGCCACCCATCGTCATGCCGTGGGTCCCGCGCGACGCCGTGCCGTCGGACGGTATCTTCACCAATGGACCGGCACTGGCCGACGTCGACCCGACCGCAGGGCCGGGCGCCGATGCCATGGCCTGGGGCTTCCACTTCGACGACGTCGACCCCGACGTCGTGCGGCGTGATCTGGAGGACTTCCCCAAGCGCGGCGGCGACCTGCCGCCCTGGGGCTCGGCCACCGTCCCCGCCACGGTCGCCATGTGGTGCCTCACGCCGGGTGGGGCACTGCCCGAGGCCGCGGCGCTGCGGTGCCCTGTCCTCGTGGGCCTGGGCGAGCGCGACGTGCTGGTCGACCCGCGGGGTGAGCCGAGGGCCTACGAGTCGTCCCGGAGCGTCGACCTCTTCGTCTGCCCCAGAATGGGACACATGCACAACTTCGCCGGGACGCGCGAGTTGTTCTGGCGCCGCATCGAGACGTGGGCCGAGTGGGTCCGGGCGGCCCGGGGCTGATGGACCTCGATCACGCCGAGGACCTCCTCTCCTTGCTGACCCTCGAGCGGGTCGACCGTGACCTGTTCCGCGGTGGCAACGCCAACTACGGGCCGCGTCAGAACCTCTACGGCGGGCAGGTGGCGGCGCAGTGCCTCCTCGCCGCGGCGGCCACGGTGGAAGCGGACCGCCTCCCCCACTCGCTGCACGGCTACTTCCTGCGGGCGGGAAGGAGCAATCTGCCGGTCATCCTGGAGGTGGACCGTGACCGGGACGGGCGCTCGTTCTCGGCCCGCCACGTCATCGCCGTTCAGGAGGGTGAGGTCATCTTCTCCATGATCACGTCGTTCCACGCCGAGAGCGACGGCGGGGTCTTCGACGACGCGCCCCGGCGCGACGTACCCGCGCCCGAGGACCTGGCCAAGGGCGGGTGGAACACGATGCTCGATGTGCGCCCGGTCACGCCGACCGACTTCCTCAAGGGCGTGTTCACCGACTGCCTGTGGGTACGTTCCGCCGCCTCGCTCGGCGACGACCCGCTGATGCACAGGGCAGCGCTGACGTATCTGTCGGATCTCGGCAGCGGCTTCGGGCAGCAGGACAAGACGATCATCGGGCGCGGTGGCCCGTCCATCGACCATTCCATGTGGTTCCACGAGAACATCCGGGCCGACGACTGGGTGCTCGTCGACCTCCGTCCGGTCAAGGCCCGCAGCGCGCGTGGGTCGTACCAGGGGTCGTTGCGGGATCATCACGGCGTCCTGGGCGCCACGATCCACCAGGAGCAGCTCCTGCTGCCGGGGTCGATGACCGAGGTCGTCGAGGCGGCGTTGCGCCAGGAGGCCGAGGTGGCGGCGAAGGAAGGACGCGACCCCCGGAGCTTCGAGGAATTGTGGCGAGCCCGGGGGGAACACCCGGCCGGACGCTAACGGGGCGGCGGCTGGGAGCTCCGGGCGGTCCGAGCACAAGGGGAGGCAATGGCACCGGTCGAGACGAACGACGAGCGATTGAAAACCGCCGTACGCCAGGACGCTCGACAATGGATCCAGGCGCATTGGGACCCGACGCTCGAGCTGACCACGTGGCGTCGTCATCTGTACGAAGCAACGTGGGCGTGCCCAACTTGGCCAAGGGAGTGCGGCGGACGCGGGCTGCCCGATTGGGCCGATGACATTGTCAAGGAGGAACTGGCCGCTGCCGGCGCGGTAGGCACTCCGCTGGGCTCAGGTATGGACCTTGCCGCTCCGACGATTTTGGCCCACGGCTCCCCGGCGCAGAAACACACGTTGTTGCCGCGGATCGTGACGGGCGAGGACACATGGTGCCAGCTCTTCAGTGAGCCAGGCAGCGGATCAGATCTCGCCGGGCTGACCACGACGGCGATCCGTGATGGCGACGTCTTCGTCGTGAACGGACAGAAGGTCTGGAGCACGAGTGCCCATCACGCCGCCTTCGGAATGTTGCTGGCGCGGACCGATTGGGACACCCCCAAGCACAAGGGGATCTCATGGATGGCCCTGCCCATGCGCCAGCAGGGCGTCGAGGTCCGACCGCTTCGCCAGATGAACCGCCACGCCTCGTTCAACGAGGTCTTCTTGAGCGATGCGGTGGTTCCCGTCGAGAACGTCGTTGGCCAACTGGGTGAAGGCTGGCCGATCGCGCTGACCACCCTCGCCCACGAGCGAGGCTTCCGTTCGGTGCGCCGCCGCGACTTCGGCTCCGGCGGAAGGGCGCTGGACCAAGCGAAGACCGAGGCAGAGGCCTACTTTGCGACCTATTCGTGGTATCCACAGCGGGCCGGAAGGGCCGACCTCGTGGCCGAACACGCCCGGGCGGCAGGTCGCCGGGACGATCCGGTCAGCCGACAGGCAATCGCTGGGCTGTCCGCACTCCACCACGCCCATCAATGGACGGCCGCGCGGGCTCGGCTCGAACCGCGAACTTGGTCGCCCGCCGGGACCAGAAGGCTCTATCGGCAAGCTTGGTCTGAGCAAGGTTGCCCGAGAAGCGGCCAAAACGCACACGCAGCTTGTCGGGCCGGCCGGGATGCTCGTCGGTCCGACCTCACCCTTCGACGGCATGATCGCCGAAGTGCTCGAATCGGTCCCTGCACAGTCGATCGCTGGTGGCACCGACGAGATCCAACTGAACATCACGGCCGAGCGGATTCTCGGGCTGCCGAAGGAGCCTCAGGCACCGACGGCGGTCTCATTTCGAGAGTTGAAGCGGGCATGATGGCCGGCGAACACCAGCCACGTCTGGCTCTGACCCCACAATAGAGGATACTATTTTAGACATGTCGATCGCCCTCACCGAAGACCACCGTGCCCTGGGCCAGACGGCCTCGGATTTCCTCGCCAAACGCGATGCCCGAGGGGCTGCCCGGGCTCTGCTCGAGGCGGAGACCGAGGGACTCCCGGCCTTCTGGGACGACCTGGCCTCATTGGGCTGGCTGGGTCTGCACCTCCCCGAGGAGCGGGGCGGCTCCGGCTTCGGGCTGCCCGAGCTCGTCGTGGTGGTCGAGGAGCTCGGCCGCGCCGTGGCGCCGGGGCCCTTCGTGCCCACCGTGATCGCCAGCGCCGTCATCGACGCGGCCGCTCCCGACGAGCTGGCGGCCCGGCTGCTGCCGGGACTGGCCGACGGGTCCGCCTTCGGCGGCATCGCGCTCACGTCCGACATCACCGTGTCCGGCGGTACGGCCGCCGGGACGGCGCCGGCGGTCCTGGGCGGTGGCCTCGCCCACGTCCTCGTCCTCCCGGCGGGCGACGACGCCATCGTCGTCGAGACATCAGATGCCGGCGTGACGGTGGAGGTGCCCGGCAATCTCGATCCGACCCGGCGCACCGCCCGCGTCACGCTCGACGGTGCGCCCGCGCACGTCATCGCCGGCGGGCGCCAGGTGCTCGTCGACCTGGCCCGCCTCGTCATCGCCGCCGAGGCGACCGGCATCGCCACCGAGTGCACCGAGCAGGCGGCCGCCTACGCCAAGGTGCGCGTGCAGTTCGGCCGGCCCATCGCCACCTTCCAGGCGGTCAAGCACCACTGCGCCAACATGCTCGTGGCCTCCGAGCTCGCCACCGTCACGGTGTGGGACGCCGCCCGCGCCGCCGAGGAGGGAGGCGATCAGCTGTCGCTCGCCGCGGCCATGGCCGCCTCGCTCGCGCTGTCGGCGGCCGACGAGTGCGCGCAGCTCAACATCCAGGTGCACGGCGGCATCGGCTTCACCTGGGAGCACGACGCCCACCTGTATCTCCGCCGGGCCACCGCCCTCGAGGCCGATCGCGGACGCAGAGGCGGCGGCACGCGACATCACCGACCTCGTACGCGGCGGCGCACGGCGCGGATGCGCACCATCGACCTGCCACCGGAGGCCGAGCCGATGCGCGACGAGGTGCGGGCGTTCGCCGATCGGGTGAAGGGATTGGATGCGGCAGTGCAACGGGAGGCCATGATCGAGACGGGCTACGTCATGCCGCATTGGCCCAAGCCGTGGGGGCGCGCCGCCGGTGCGGTGGAACAACTCGTCATCGAACAGGAGTTCAAGGCCGCGGGCGTCTCCCGCCCGCAGTACGCCATCACCGGGTGGGTCATCCTCACCCTCATTCAGCACGCCACCGATGACCAGGTGGCCCGCTGGGTCATGCCCGCCTTGCGTCAGGACGTCATCTGGTGCCAGTTCTTCAGCGAGCCCGACGCCGGCAGCGACGCCGCCGGGGTCAAGACCAAGGGCACCCGGGTCGACGGCGGCTGGCTCGTCAACGGCCAGAAGGTGTGGACGAGCGGTGCCCAGTACTCCAGCTTCGGCCTGGCCACCATCCGCACCGACCCCGACGCGGCGAAGCACCAGGGCATCACGACCATGGTCCTCGATATGCACGCGGAAGGGGTGGAGGTGCGCCCGCTCAAGCAGGTCACCGGGCACTCGGACTTCAACGAGGTCTTCTTCAACGACGTCTTCGTACCCGACGACGACGTGGTCGGGCCGGTCAACGGCGGCTGGACCGTGGCCCGGGCGACGCTGGGGAACGAGAGCGTGTCCATCGGCGGCGGCCAGGGCGGCGGTTCGATGTCGGCCGACATGGTCATCGCGCCGTTCGACGCCCACCCCGAGCGCCTGGCCGGAGGCGTCCGGGCGGATCGGCCGCTACATCGCAGGGACCGAAGCCATGGCGGTGCTCAACATGCGCAGCGCCCACCGCGCCGTCATCGGCGGGGGGCCCGGCCCCGAGGGCAACGTCACCAAGCTGGTCTTGTCCGAAGCGGGCCACGAGGCGGCGGCCATCCTGGCCGCGCTCGGCGGCCCGGAGACCGCCTACACGGACGGCGCCGGGGCCATGGCATCCATGATGGTGCTGATGCACAGAGGATTGTCCATCGCCGGAGGGACGTCGGAGATCAAGCGCAACCAGATCGGCGAGCGCATCCTCGGCCTGCCCCGCGACCCGCTCATCAACTGAAGCGCTCCGGTCCGCTCCGATTCACTCCGATTCGCCTCTCCGGCTGATGGAGGCGGCGGCCCTGACGGTTCGACGAGGCTGTGCACGCGCTGCGGGGAGTTCGGCTGCTCCTCGGGCTCGAGGGCAGGGGACGGGGATGGTTCCAAAACTATAAGTGGTTCTGTTTACAGTTTTTGAACTCGTCCTCCCTTGCTCCGGGTAGACCCCGCCTCAAGAGCCTTGGAGGACGCTGAAACATACGCCGCAAAGTTTGTGAACACCGCACCCTGTCGTAACGCATTGCGCTAGAGGCGACCGGACCTCCCGAAGGTCGAGTCGGGTGCGCGCCAGTCCGTCGACACGAAGCGATGCGCGATGAGCCACCGCTCCCCGACGGGAACGAGCCGATCCCGGTAGCGGCCCATGTGGTCGGCTCCGACCTCGGTGAAGACGGTGAAGTAGCTCGAGACGATGGCCTCGTGCGGCGACAGAGCTTCGAACCTGATGTTGGTGACGTTGTGACGCACGACCCGCCTGGTGGCGTCGGCCGGTTGCTCACGGGCGGTTTGACGGGCCTTCGACGCGGTGGACCGGCCCCCGAACCGCTCGATGATGGCGGCACGGCCCGTGATCGGCTCGCTGCCGCGGATCTCCAGCACGCCGTCCTCACAGAAGGCGGCGGCGAACTCCTCGAGCAGGAACCGGTCGCCGGCGTGGCTGTACTGCGCCAAGGTGTCGCGGCACGACTCCCGGGCGATGAGCTCCCAGAGCTCCATCGACTCAGACCACCCACCTGAGGGCTCTCGGGATCATCCGCGCATCGGGACGGTCGACGGCCACGGCAGATCTTACGTGGACGCCCCGGCACAAAGCGGAGCCGTGCGCACGTCCGCATATCCCGTGGCGCGACAGCACCGGCCGTAAAGTCCTGGTCATGGCAGACCCGGAAGGAGGCCCCTCCACATCCTTCTGGAACGTGCTGGTCGGGGCGCCACGATCGGCACGGGGCGCCGGGAAGGAGCGGATCACCCCGGTCGAGGGCCTCTCGGCCCTGTCCCTCGACGCACTGACCTCGGTCGCCTACGGGCCCGAGGCGATCATCCTGGTGCTGGCCGTGGCGGGCGCCGGAGCTCTGCACCTCGTCCTCCCCATCACGATCGCCATCGTCGCCCTCCTGGCGATCCTGGTGTTCTCCTACCGCCAGGTCATCGACGCCTATCCGATGGGCGGTGGCGCCTACGCCGTCTCCCGGGCGAACTTCGGCGCCCACACGAGCCTCGTGGCCGCCGCCGCCCTGGTCGTCGACTACACCCTCACCGTCGCCGTCTCCATCGCCGCCGGAGTCGCGGGGCTGCAGTCGGCCTTCCCGGCGCTCAACGGGGCCACCATCCCGCTGTGCCTGGGGATCCTCCTGTTCATCATGGTGCTCAACCTGCGCGGCCTGGGCGAGACCGCGCGCGCCTTCCTGCTGCCCACGACGGTGTTCATCGTCGGACTCCTGGCCATCATCGCCATCGGCCTCATCCACCCCCTCGGCCTCGACCAGCCACAGCCGGGGACGTCGCAGCTGCCGACGACGGGCCTCAAGGCGGTGACCATCCTGCTCGTCCTCAAAGCCTTCTCCGCCGGCTGCAGTGCGCTGACCGGCGTGGAGGCGATCGCCAACGGGGTGCCGCTGTTCCGGGAGCCCCGGACCGTCCGGGCCAAGCGGACCGAGATGCTGCTCGGGCTCATCCTCGGGGCCATGCTGCTCGGCCTGGCCGTCCTGGCCAAGCGCTGGCACATCGGCCCCCGGACCGGTCAGACCGTGCTGAGCCAGATCATGGCGATGGCCGTCGGCCGGGGCTGGGCCTACTACATCATCACGATCACCATCACCATCGTGCTCGCCCTGGCGGCCAATACCTCCTTCGGTGGGCTGCCCGTCCTGGCCAGTCTCGTGGCACGGGACAACTACCTCCCGCACCTCTTCACCATCCGGGGGGACCGACAGACCTTCGCGAACGGCATCGTGGTGCTCGCCGTCCTGGCGGGCGCCCTTCTCGTCGCCGTCGATGGCAACACGAACACGCTGATCCCCCTCTTCGCCATCGGGGTCTTCATCGGCTTCACCCTCTCGCAGGCCGGGCTGGTCGTGCACTGGCGCAGTACCCGCCCACCACATTGGCGACGGCGGGCGACGGTCAATGGCATCGGCGCGTGCATCACCGCCATCGCCACCATCGTCTTCCTCATCTCCAAGTTCACCGAGGGGGCGTGGGTGGTCGTCATCGCCGTCCCGGCTTTCGTCTTCCTCTTCCTGCGCATCCACGCGTACTACGAGCGGGCCCGCAAGGACCTCGGGATAGACGAGATACCCGGCAGGCCGGAGCCCAAATACACCATCGTCATCGTGCCCATGAATCGCATCTCGCGCCTCACCGAACACGCGCTCTGTGAGGCCGAGTCCCTCGGCCAGGAGGTGGTCGCGGTGACGGTCGTCTTAGAGGGCGAGGACGAGGGCGCCCACGACGCGGAGGATCTCGAGCGCCAGTGGCGGGAATGGAATCCGGGGGTGCCGTTGCGCGTGCTGTACAACGAGTACGCCTCGGTCGTGGAGCCGATCGTCGGGTTCATCGACGACATCAGGGCGGAGCACCCCGACGATCAGATCGTCGTCCTCATCCCCGTCATACGACCGGAGAAGCTGCGCTACCGGATTTTGCACAACCAGATCGACGTGGTGCTCTCGTCGGCGCTGCGTGACCGCAGCGACATCGTCGTCGCCCGGGTCACGGTCCCTCTGGCACCCGAAGCGCCGACCCCGCCGGAGCCGGATAGTGCGGTGGAGACGCCGCCACCGGCGCCGGCGTCCTCCTGACCCCGGTCCGGGAGGTCCCGCTCAGCGACCCTGCCACACGGGGTCACGCTTCTCGATGAACGCCGTCGCGCCCTCCTTGGCGTCCTCGCTCCCGAACACCGTCGGCTGCAGCTCTGCCGCCCGCGCTCGTGCCTTGTCCAGGTTCGTCGACGCGGTGCGCACCAATTCCTTCGTGGCCTGCAAGCCCAGAGGACCGTTCCGTGCGATGCGCTCGGCCAGTGCCACCGCGGCATCGAGCACCTGTGCCGCCGGCACGACCTGGTTGACGAGCCCGAGCGATTGCGCCCGCGCCGCGTCGATCGGGTCTCCGGTCAGCGTCAACTCCAGTGCGACGGCCAGCGGGATACGTGTGCTGATGAACACACCACCACCCGCGGCGAACAGGCCGCGCTTGACCTCGGGGAGGCCGAATTTGGCCGACTCGGAGGCGACCACCACGTCGCAGCCGAGGAGCAGCTCGAAGCCACCGGCGACCGCGGTGGCGTTGGCCGCCCCGACGATGGGCACCCCGATCTCCCCCTGGGTGAAGCGGGCGAAGCCCTGCATGCCTTCCTTGCTCCCCCCGACGGAGCCACCCTCGGCGAAGGCGCGCAGGTCCATGCCGGCGGAGAACGCCTTGTCACCCGTGCCGGTCAGCACGACGGCCCGGACGTCCGGGTCCTTCTCCGCCTCGATCATGCCGAGGCCGACCGCGGTCAGCAGCTCGGGGTTGAGCGAATTGCGGGCCTCGGGTCGGTTGAGCCGCAGCACGACGACTGCGCCGCGCCGCTCGGTGATCAGGACCGGCTCGGCCTTCGTGTCAGTCTCGGAGTCGCCCATCAGGCCACGACCTTCCTCTCCCGTAGATCTGCGATCGCCTCGACCGAGTAGCCGAGCTCGCTCAGTATGCCGTCAGTGGAACGAGGGCGCTGGCCCTTCGCCAGAGAGGCCGAGAGCCATGGGAGGTCGGCCGGGGCGTGGACAGAACGCATGACGGAGAAGCAGAGTGCCGAGGAGCCGGCCGGCGCCGGGACCAGAGCGCGCTATCTGCTGGGGGTCGAGGCGGGGATCAACTGCACGTGCTGCATTGCGCTCGAGTGCAACGCGCTCGATGCCGAAGCCAGCGGGCCGCTCCACAAAGTGACGGTGGCCGCGATTGAGCACAGAATGCCGACGGCGATTGCCCGCCCCGGATGCTTCCTCATGGCTCCCACTCTCCCCTCCAAATATGTGGAGAATGCGTGGGTTAGATAAGAAAACTCGAAAATTGGCCGATGGCACCCCGGGTGAACACCATGCAACCGCGTCACGATGGAACGACGCGTCGACCTGGTCTTAGTGGCAGCGGCTCGGGAACTTGGAGAGGGTCGGCTGACCGCGGCGCAGTGCTGACTACGGCGCTGACTCGCGCATCAGGGCGCCGAGCGCCTCGAGATGCCGGCGCATGCGGTGCCGAGCCAACTCACGGTCGCCCGCCTCAACGGCGCTGGCGATGCCCTCGTGCGTGCAGCGCACTTCGGCCTGGATCTGCGTGCGCGCCTTGGGGGCGAGTCGCTCGATCTGGTCCAGGCGGCTGAGGCGGATGAGCACCAAAGCCACCAGCTGAAGCACACGGTTCTGTGCGGCTGCTGCGACGGCGGCGTGCAGGCCCTGGATCAACTCCGCCTGCTCCTCCTCCGTACCCGTGCTTCTCCCGGAGAAGCGCTTCCTGCAATCCCACGGCACCCTCGTCGTCGATGCGCTCGGCCGCCAGATCCGCGATGGCCACCTCGACACCCGTCCGCAGTTCCGCCAGCTCCGCCAGCCTCATGCCGCGCCGGGCCAGATAGAGAGCAGCCATCTCGGTGACAGCACAGGCGCTGGGTGCCATGACGAAGAGGCCGCCGCCCGGGCCGCGGCGCATGCGGGCGATCTGATGGTGCTCGAGCAACCGCACCGCCTCACGCAACAGGGCTCGGCTCACGGCCTCCCGCTCTATGAGCTCTGGCTCCGTCCCCACGAGCTCCCCGGGCCGCAGTCCTTGGGTCACGATGATCTGGGTGATGTTGCGTGCCACCGTCTCGGCGCCCTTGCCCTGGACCGATCGAGCCAATACCACCGAGTCAGGCAGAAGCTGACGGGTCGTGCGCCGCCGCCGGAAGAACTCTGCTTCGGCCTCCCGGTGCTTCCGCATGCGCTTCTGGGCCAGCCCGGCGTCGCCCGCCATCAGCGCCTCGGCGATCCTCGCGTGCGCGTGGGTCGTCTCCTTTGCGACGGGACTGCCAAGCCGCTGCCAGTCCGGCGAATAGAGCTGCGCCACCCGGTCGAAGACATCGATGAAGAGCTCGATGCCCGTATTGCCGCTGATCACGGCCACCAGTGCGTGCAGCTCGTGCGGGTCGCCATCATCGGTCGGCTGGTCTTCGTCGACAAAGCGCCGGAGTTCCGCCAGGTCGTTCTCATCGGCCCGCTCGGAGGCCAGCTGGCACGCCAGAACTTCCAGGATGATCCGGGCCTCGAAGATCTCGTCGAGGCGTGCGTCCACCCGGTACAGGTACAGCACCACCGCGTCGACAACCGCCCCCACTGTCGGCTCGGTGATGACAAGGCCTCCACCAGGCCCGCGCCGGGTACGCGCGACCTGCTGGTGTTCCACCAGGCGAACCGCTTCGCGGAACACAGCTCGACTGACCTGGTAACGGTCGAGCAGGTCTGTCTCGGAACCGAGGACCTCGCCGACGGGCCAGCCCAGAACCATCACGTCCTCGATGATGAGGTCCGCCACCTTGGCCGCCCGCTTGGCGTTGGAGTCGGCACCCGGCTGCGGCTCGTCACGGAGGGCCGTCCGGGTGGTCATCGGCGGATTCTACCTGGTCATACGGCATATTAGGCGGCTCTGACCAGCGCCTTCACCAAGAAGAGTGACCGGAATACGCATCAGCCGCCACCAGGCCTAGGGTGAAAACATGATTTGCGAAAAGGGGGCCGGCCGGTGTCGCAGCTGACCGCCCCCCCTTCGGACCCGGCCGTCGCGCCGCCCGTGCGCCGGCCCGGTTCGGTTCGCCGCACCTCGACCGTCCTGATGTTCTGGCCGGACGGGCTGGGCACCGACCTCCACCTCAAGGGCAGGGCGCGCGACCTCCTCACCCCGATGGACAGCGAGCCTGTCGTCCTCGCTCACGCCGAGCTCTCCACGGTTACCGGGCGCGAACGCGACATCCAACGCATTGAGGCGGACCCCGACCGACCGGGTCTGCAAGGGCTCGTCGGCTCGCGTGCCGGTGGGGGACTTCGGTCGTCCATCGCGCGGGAACTGCCGGACGAAATAGCGGGCGGCACACCGCTCTACCTGCTGCTCGACGACCTTGCCGGGTCAACGCTCATTTCCGGGTTCGCCTTCATCCGCTGGGTGGATCACGTGCCCCAGATCAAGCAGCGTCTCGACAAAGCCCCGCGACACGTCATGCGTGACACGTGCTCGGGCTTTCGCGACGGAGCCAGCTCGCTGTTGAGCGACGGCTCCATGTCGGGTCTGCGCCAGAACACGGCTCATCCCGGGCCTCTGGCCGATCCGACGGATCCGCTCGGATGGCACGAGCTGGACGATCCTCCCGAAATCGCCATGCGGCGGGCACGCCGGATCGACGTGTGGGACGAAGGCGGAGTCCTCGGGATCGATGCCATGTTCCGCGACAGCTGCTGGGACCCCGACGGCTCCGAGGTCGTCATCCACGAGTACCAGATGCTCGGCGAGGCAGACCGGGCAACGGGAAAGCTGCTCTCCATCACCGCCCTCCCGCGCGTGTTGCCCTATGTCGAGTGCCCCGGTGCGGCTCCCAACGCATCATGGATGGCCGGCACCGACCTGCGGACCATGCGCACCGAGGTCCTGCAGCGACTCCGCGCCGCCGACTGCTGCACCCACCTGAATGACGGGCTGCGTTCACTGGCCGAAGTGCCGGTCCTTGCGGCAGCGCTGCCCGTGTAGTCGGTGACGCCTTCCGCATCTGGCGTGACCAGGTCAGTGACACCTCCCCTGCCTCGGCCTCGGACGGCCTGAGCGTGACCGAGTCCATGGCGGCGACGCGCCGGGCGGCCTCGGCGCTTCAATGCGGTTCTGGGCGGCGGCGGGCCTCAACCCGACCCGGGACAGGCTGCCGCGGGCCGAGGCGTCGCGCCAGGTCCGGTCCTTCTGCGCGAGGGCATTGGGAGTGCAGCCGGAGCGCTGACCTGCCGGCGATCGGTGCAGTCAGTCGGCTTGGTCGGCGAGCGACCACAGCGCGGGCTCGCCGTCTTGGACCGTGACGACCCGGTCGATCTCGAGCACCCGGAGGTGCGACACGGTCTCACCGACCGCCGCCCGACGCATGAAGCCCGCGATGTCGTCCCACGGCCTCGACCACTTCATGTGCTCCGCGATCTCCCAGGCGGTGTGCGGTCCCTCCCTCAGGACGGCGATGACCTCGCTGAAGCGATCCCGGTGGTGCTGGCGCAGTTCCTCCAGCCGGGTCCTGAGATCGTCGAAGCGGTACTCGTGCGCCGGCAGGACCTCCTCGACCCGGTAGGGCTCGAGCTTGTCGAGCGACTGCAGGTAGTCACCCAACGGGTTCGCACCGGCCTGGGGATGGAACGGGATGTTCGGGGTGATGCGAGGGAGCACATGGTCGCCCGACAGCATGAGCTCCTGTCGGGTTTCGTAGAAGCACAGGTGGCCCGGCGAGTGCCCCGGGGTCCAGATGGCCTCCAGGTCCCATCCCGGGACCTCGGGTCGTGCCCCGTCCTCGAGGAGCAGGTCCGGCACCACCGCGTCGACCAGCGGCCGGACCGGCATGGCCGCGTTGCGCAGCGACTCCAGTTCCTCCGCGGGCGCCCCCATCCGGCGAAGCGCGACCGCCACGCGATCGAGCAGGTCGTCGGGCTCGTCGTAGCGATCGTGAATGAGCTCGGCATCGGCGGGGTGGAGCGAGATCCACGCCCCTGAGGCCTCGCGGATCCGGCCGGCCAGCCCGTAGTGGTCAGGGTGGATGTGCGTGACCATGACACCTTGCACATCACCGATGGCGCAGCCCGCCTCCTCCATGCCGCTGCTGAGCGCGCCGAAGGCGTCGTCGGTGTTCCAGCCGGCATCTATGAGGTACGGCCCGCGGTCGGTCTCGAAGAGGTAGACGAGCACGTAACGCAGGGAGTTGTTCGGCAAGGGCACAGGGATGCTCCACAGCCCGGGGCGGACCTTTTCGACCCCGGGAAAGGGGTCGTTGGCCGCCGCGGCGCCACGGGCACGCTGCGCGTGGGGCGGGTGCGCGTGGGTATGACGGGACGTCGAGGTCACGACTGTCCTCTCGGCTCTCGGGGAAGCCCCAGGCCACGCTCGGCGATGAGGTTGCGCATGATCTCGTTCGATCCTCCTGCGATGGTCCAAGCCCGAGCGTAAAGGAAAGCGTCCAGCCAGCGCCCATCCTCGTGCGAAAGCTCGTCACTCTCGCTCCCCATGGAGCGGGCGCCCTGGAGGGTCAGCGCCGCCTCGGCCACCTCCAGGTTCAGCTCGTTGAACCAGAGCTTCGTCAACGGGGCGTCGGCAGGGGTGATCTGCCCTCGGGCCACTTTGGTGGCCATGCGTTGGCCCAGGTGGCGCTGGGTACGCGACCGGGCCGCACACGCGCCGAACTCCCCGCGCATCAGACCGTCATCGATGGCGGGTCGGGCTCCCCGACCGTGCCCCGGCCCGTCAGGCCTCGAGCAGGTGGCCCGACGGGTCGGGCTCGCCGGAACGCCGAGACGATGGAGGGCACTGTTCTGCGATCCGGGGACCCCTCGCGAGCCCCTCTTCAGGGGCTGAGCTCGTCGACCAGGCCCCACTCGTGCGCCAGGGCGGCGTCGATGGTGGAGCCGGTGAACGCGAGCCAGGCCGTACGAAGGCGGCCGATGCGGCGGGGAAGGCTGACGGTCCCACCCGCGCCCGGCACGAGGCCGAGTCCGATCTCCGGCAAGGCGATCTGCGTGTCCGCCGCCGCGACGACGGTGTCGGTGAACGCGGCAAGCTCGATGCCGGACCCCATACACGCGCCGTGGAGGTAGGCCACCGTGGGCCTCTTGAGGCGGGACAACGCGCGCCCGACGCTGCGTTCGAGGCGAATGAGGTGTGCCGTCGCCGGATCCGGTCTGGAGCCGAACTCGTCGAGGTCCCCGCCGGCGCAGAAGGCCCGACCCTCGCCGCGTAGCTCCACCCGGGTGATGCCGGTGTCCGCCGCGGCCAGGGCGAGTGCTTCGACGAGTTGGTCGCGCATCAGCGCGTCGAGCGCGTTCAGACGCTCGGGCCGGGTGAGCGTGACCGAGAGGGTGTCGCCCACGCGATCAATCCGCACCCGGGGGCCCTCGTCGAGGTCGGACCGGGCCGGATGCGCGGCGCGCCACGCGGCGAACTCGGGGCCGGACTGAAGGACAGAATAGGCGGCCGACTCCGCCACCAGGCCCTCGCCCACAGACAGGCGGTGCTGCCCGCGGAGCAACAGGGCCAGCGTGGTGGAAGTGACCGGGTGTTCGGCAACATTCTCCTCAATCCGGTGGAGCGCAGGGTCGCCCTCGTCGACGACCACATCGCACAGGTCGAGCCAGCGGCCGTCGACATCGCCACGACGCACGCCAACGACGACGAAGGGCAGGCTTCCCAGGCCATCCCGCGGCATGTCTTCGGGAGCGGGCGTCCCTTCTTCGACGACGATCATCACGGCGCCACTGCGCTCGGGGCTGATGTCGCTGCGGAGCTCGGCGAGCAGTGTGTCGGCGCTGAGGAGTTCGAGGATCGCGAGACGTTACCCTGCCGACAGTGGACGACCGCCGGGTGGAGCGCTGGGCAGAGAGCGGGGCGATGGCACTGACCGGGCTTCCCGACCAACCGCTGGGGCCACCCGACGGCCTCGTCGAGGGGATCGATCGCCTTGCCCGGTCGTTCCCCGGCCTGGACGCATTGGCGCTTCTGGGCGAGCGTGCTGCGTTGATGGGCCTCTGGCGCCGGGGAGCCACGAGCTGTGGAGGGAGCTGCCGCCTTCTCCCGATGGCCGACGGCTTCATGGCGGTCTCGCTGCCGCGCGCCGAAGATATGGAGGCGGTTCCGGCGTGGCTCGAGCTCGATGCCGTTCCGGACTCGGTGCCAGCGATGTGGTCCGCCGTTGCGTCGAACCTCCGTCGCCGTGATCCCGCAGACCTCTTGGCCAGGGCCCAACTCCTCGGGCTGCCGGCGGCACGAGTCGGCGAGGCCGCGGACCGGGTCGGCGTGACGCGGTCATCCCTCGGTGGCGCCCTTCCGCGGTCCGACGCCGACGGCATGGTCGTCGTCGACCTGTCGGCGCTCTGGGCGGGGCCACTGTGCGGTGACCTGCTGGCCCGTGCGGGCGCGCGCGTGGTGAAGGTCGAGTCGAGACAACGACCCGACGGCGCACGCCGGGGCCCGCACGAGTTCTTCGACCTGATGAACGGCCGCAAACGGTCCGTCGCGCTGGACCTGCAGGACGGCACGGGTATCCGGATCCTGCACGACCTCGTTCGACGGGCCGACATCGTCATTGAGGCAAGCCGGCCGCGTGCACTCGTCCAGCTCGGGCTGGACGCGCGCGACCTCGTGCGCAGCGGCGGACCCCGCATCTGGATCTCGATCACCGGCTACGGGCGTTCTGACGATGCCGCCAACCGGGTCGCGTTCGGCGACGACGCCGCCGCCGCGGGTGGTCTCGTGGTCTGGCAGGACCACGCCCCACTCTTCTGCGCCGATGCTCTGGCCGACCCGGTCACCGGCCTGACCGCAGCCGATGCCTGCCTGCAGTCGCTCGCCTCGGGAGGTCGCTGGCTCCTGGACGTGTCGATGTCAGCCGTGAGCGCCGCCTTGACCGGCCCGACCCTCCCTGCTCCCCGCGATCTCGCGGTGGCAGACCCCCACGCGCGCCCGGTGCGAGCCAGGGCGCCGGAGCTGGGCGCCGACACGCCACGAGTGCTCTCGGAGCTCGGGATCGAGCCATGACCGCCCGCACGGCGCCGCGCCCAGTGGAGATGCCGCTGCGGAACGACGACGGGAAATGACTCCCATCCGCGCACGGTCGACGTATGTGCCCATACGGCCTTGTCCCCGTCGACCCGCGGCTGGCACCGTCCGCGCCTGTTGGGCGCGACCATTCAGCGCGTCAACACCATGCAGCCGGCGATGGGACCTCCACCGTTGGAGACGACGGCGACGTCATGCTTCCCGACCTGGCGCTCGCCGGCTTCGCCTCGTAGCTGCAGGCACGCCTCGTGCAGCACCCAGTTCCCGTGCATGCGGCCGGCCGAGAGCTGACCCCCGTAGGTGTTGAGCGGGAGCTCCCCGTCCAGCGCAATGCGAGCCGCGCCCTCCACGAACGGTCCCGCCTCACCGTCGCCGCAGAACCCAAGCGCCTCCAACCACGCGAGGGTGAGGAACGTGAACCCGTCGTAGAGCTCGGCGATGTCCACGTCGGCCGGCCCGAGGTCCGTCCGGCACCACATCTCGGCCGCAGCGTCGGTCGACGCCATCTTCGGGTAGTCGCTCCGTTGGTCCCAGCCTCCGAGCCCTGCCGACCCGCCGCACGCACCCACCCGCACGGGGTGGTCGCAGTCGGCTGCGGCATCAGCGCTCGAAACGACGAAGGCAACGGAACCGTCGACCGGGACGTCGCAATCCAACAGCCCGAACGGATCCGAGATCATCCGCGCGGAAAGGTAGTCGGCCATGGAGAGTGGGTCCCGGTAGGTCGCAAGGGGATTCAATTCGGCATTCCTCCGGCTGTTGATCGCCAACCAGCCAAGTTGTTCTTTCGTGGTGCCGTACTGGTGCATGTGACGCCGGGCGTGCAAGGCGAGCCAATTGGCCGCGGAATATGCGTGCGCGGCGAGGAGCCGGGGCACATCCGCCATCGGACTCCCTCTCTCCTCCACGGGAGAGGAGAGGGGGCGGTCCGGGGAGCGCGGCGGGGCCGGAGAGTCCCCGGTGGCGGCGCGTTGGGGCATCACCGAGCCCCCCATCATGTTCACCGTCCGGTACACCAGGACATGACGGGCCGTGCCAGTGGCGACGGCGTGAAAGGCGTTCACGACGGGACTGAGAAGCCCCCATCGACCGACTGGTGAACCGGTCCACGTGTGCTCGATCCCGAGGTGGGACGCCGCCTCAGCGACAGGGGTCTCGCCCATGGTGGCGATACCGTCGATATCGGACGGCGTGAGTCCGGCATCCGCGATCGCCTCGGCGGAGGATTCCGCGGTCAGCTCGAGCCCCGCGATACCGGTCTTGCGCCCGATGCGGGATATCCCGATTCCGGTGATGATCGCTCCCTGCTCCACGATGTCGCTCACGCGGCGAACCCTACAGTGGGTGCATGACCGAGACCGCTCCCCGGATCACACCTCCGCTCGACGATCTCAATCGACCGTTCTGGACGGGCGGTGCGACGGGTGCACTCCGGATCACCCGTTGCCAGTCCTGCCGACGCTGGGTCTTCCCTTTGTCCGCCACGTGTGCCGAGTGCGGCGGAGCCACCGCGTATGAGGCGACAAGCGGAAAGGGGGTGGTCTTCACGCACACCACGAATGCGCACCCCTACAACCCCGTTGTGCCCGTGCCTTACGACATCTCCATCGTCGAACTGGTGGAACAGGAAGGGCTCCGGTTCACGACCAACGTGGTGGAGTGTCCGCCCGAGGACGTCCACATCGGCATGCACGTGCGGGTGCGGTTCGAGCAGCACGGCGAGGTGTTCGTGCCGGTGTTCGTCCCAGACGTACCGGATGCCCAGTGAGATCGGCCCACACGTCCCAGCTGAGCTCCAGCCTGGTCGATGCCATAGGAACCTCTACCGTGCCCGGTCACCTCAACCCCTTCGGTCTGCCGATACTCCGGGATGATGATGCGATGCCACTCTTCGAGCGCGACACGTAGCTCTCTCGGGACCGGGTGCGAGCCGAGGCATCGGTGCGGCCCGGAGCCGAAGGTCATCGCTGCTCTCAATCAGTACACTCTGTTTCGCAGTATTGACTCTGCCGCGACCCACGTCCACGCGGGCCTCCCGTCATGACGGGGGTCGGCCAGTTGTCCGATGACGACCCCAGAGCGCGCCCGGGTCCTGCGCCCTGGTTGGCGCCCCGGAACTGCGTCAGCGAAGCTGCGTCAAGCACACCGCGGCCTCTGGCAGGCACGAAGGGGAGGGATTCACGTTGGCAGACATCATGGAAGGTGTTCGCATCCTCGAGGTGGCCGAGCACACCTTCGTGCCGGCCGCCTCGGCCATCCTGGCGGACTGGGGTGCCGAGGTGATCAAGGTCGAGCACCCCGAACGCGGTGACGCCATGCGCGGACTGGCCTCCAGCGGCGTCATGCCGTCGATGGGCGCCGTGCACGTGTTGCTGGAGCACTCCAATCGGGGCAAGAAGAGCATCGGCATCGACGTCAGCACCGAGAAGGGCCTCGACCTCATCTACCGGCTGGCCGCGACGGCCGACGTCTTCCTGACCAACAAGGTGCCCGCCGTCCGCAAGAAGCTGCACATCGAGCTCGAGGACATCCGGGCCCACAATCCCGAACATCATCTACGTGGCCGGGACGGGCGGGGGCGAGCGCGGGCCCGAAGCCGACCGCGGCGGCTACGACTTCTTGAGCTACTGGTGCCGGGCCGGGAGCGCCATGGGGACGACGCCCACCGATGTCGACTACCTGGCCGGGCAGCCCGGACCGGGCTACGGGGACTCCATCGGGGGAATGACCATCGCCGGGGGGATCCTGGGCGCCCTGTTCCACCGGGAGCGGACGGGGGAGGCCCTGCCGCTCGACGTCTCGTTGCTCGGCGTGGGCATGTGGGCCATGAGCCCGGCTATCGCCCTCTCGCTCCAGCTCGACATGCCCTGGCGTCCGGGTCCCAGCCGCGGGGGCGGCCCTGGCCTTCCCAACCCGCTCGTCGGCACCTACCTGACCGAGGACGGCCGGTTCCTGGCCTTCTCGTGCCTGCAGGGATTCCGCTACTGGCCGAGCGTCTGCCGCGTAATCGGGCGCGAGGAGCTGATCACCGACGAGCGGTTCTCCTCACACGAGCAGCTGGCGGCCAATGCCGGCGCCGCCCGTGCCATCCTGAAAGAGGCCTTCGAGTCGGCCCCGCTGAGCGAGTGGCGGGACCGCCTCGGGGACTTCGAGGGCCAGTGGGCGGTCGCGCAGGACAGCCTGGAGGTCACGAAGGACGTCCAGGTCGAGGCGAACGGCCACCTCGGGCAGACGGCGACCGCGGAGGGAGTTCCCTTCACGCTGGTCACGACGCCGGTGCAGTTCGCGGGCGAGCCGTCCCCGCCCAAGCGGGCGCCGGAGTTCAACGAGCACTGCGAGGAGATCCTCGCCGGCATCGACTGCGGCGCCGACGAAGATGATGGAGCTCAAGGTGGCCGGGGTCGTCGCGTAGTGGCGGGGACGGGTCCCCGGGGCTGACGTTGAGCGAGCCCCGCACCACGGCGTTGCTCTTCATCGAGTGCCAGCGGGGCGTCGTCGGCGACCTCTCGGTGCTCCCGGCCCTCGCCGAGTCAGCCCGGCCGGCGCTGGCGCTCATGGGTCGCTTGGCGGACGGAGCCCGTGCGGCCGGGGTCCAGGTCGCCCACCTGACCTACCTGCCCCTCGCCGGCGGCCGGTCGGCCAGCCAGCGCTCCCGGCTCGTGCGGGCGACGTCTGCGACCGCGGCCTGGAGCGAGGGGCACCCGGCCCTCGAGGTCGTCCCGAGATCGGCGTGGGGCCCGACGACCTCGTGCTCCCGCGGCACCAGGGCATCTCCCCGGTGCACCGCACCGAGGTGCTGGCCATCCTGCGCAACATGGGGATGGCGGAGATCGTCGTGGCCGGGCGTCTCGACCAACCTGGCCATCCCGGCCGTCGTGGTCGGCGCGGCCGACGAGGACTTCGCCGTCACCGTCGCGACGGACGCCTGCATCGGCACGCCGCCCGAGCACCACGCGTCCATGCTCGAGACACAGCCTGGCCTTCGTCGCGCGCCTGGCCACGGCGGACGAGCTCCTCGCTGAGTGGTCGGCCTGACGGCGTCGCTCCGCGCTCTGGCCGCGCACGAACGGGATCAGATCAGGACTGCGGCCAGGCGATGGCCTTGGTCTCGAGGTACTGCTCCAGGCCCTCGAGACCGCACTGGCGCCCCACACCGCTCGCCTTGTAGCCGCCATAGGGCGAGTCGGCGCCGTACCACAGGCCGCCGTTGACGCTCATCGACCCGGTCCGCACCCGGCGGGCCACCGCGGTGGCCCGCTCCTCGGAGGCCGAGACGACGCCGCCCGAGAGCCCGTAGCTGCTCTCGTTGGCGATCCGGACCGCGTCGTCGTCGTCCTCGTAGGGGATGACGGCCAACACCGGCCCGAAGATCTCCTCCTGGGCGATCGTCATGGAGTTGTCCACGTCGACGAAGAGCGTGGGCTCGACGAACCAGCCCTTGGGCAGGTGCGCCGGGCGGCCGCCGCCGACCACGAGCTTCGCTCCCTCCTCCTGGCCGCGCTGAATGTAGCCGAGCACGCGGTCACGCTGCCGCGCACTGACTAGCGGTCCCATGAGGACCTCGTCGCTGGTCGGGTCGCCGTAGGGCACCACGGCCATGGCGGCGCTGATCAACTCGACGCCCTCGTCGTAACGCGAGCGCGGCAGGAGCATGCGGGTCTGCATGGCACAGCCCTGGCCGGCATGGACGCAGACCATGGACGCGCCGGGGACCGCGGTGGCGAAATCGGCGTCGTCGAGCACGATCATGGCCGACTTGCCCCCGAGCTCGAGGAAGGTCTTCTTGAGGGTGGGCGCTCCCTTCTCCATGATCCGGGTGCCGGTGAGGGTGGAACCCGTGAAGGAGATCATGTCCACCAGCGGGGAGACGGTCAGTTCCTCCCCCACGAGGTGGTCGGCGGAGGTGACCACGTTGACGACGCCCGGCGGGATGTCGGTCTTCTCGGCCACCAGGCGGCCCAGCCTCGTGGCGTTCCACGGCGTGTCGGGCGCGGGCTTGATGATCACGGTGTTGCCGGTGGCCAGAATGGGCCCCAGCTTGTTCAGCGTGACCTCGAGCGGGTAGTTCCACGGCACGATGGCGCCGATGACGCCGATGGCCTCCTTCCACACGGCGCGGCGGCTGAGCATGCCCATCATGTTCCCGTCGGGCAGGCCACGCTCCCAGGCGAACTCGTCGATCATCTTGGCCGGCCACAGGAGCGCCTCCTCGAGCGGCCAGTCGAGCTGCGCGGCGAAGGTCATCATGCGTGGGGTGCCCACTTCGGCGATGAGCTCTTCGCGGTAGTCCTCGCGCTCGGACTCGAGCGCCGCCTGCAGCTGTTCCAGGCAGCGCTTGCGCAGCGCATGGTTGGTTGACCAGTCGGACTCGTCGAAGGCCTTCCGTGCCGAGGTGATCGCCCGCTGCATGTCCGCAGCCGACGCGTCGGCGACCTCGCCCAACACCTCTTCCGTGGCCGGATTGACGTTCTCGAAGCGCTTCCCCGAGGCGGCCTCGACGAGCTCGCCCCCGATGAGCATGCGCGCCTCACCGGCGCCGACGTGGTTGGTCATGCTGTGCCCCTTCCTCTGGACCCGCCGGCGACACTACGAATGCCCGGCTCGGCCGGTCAAGGCGGCCGCGGGGCGCTTCGGGTCCGCCCGGCCGGCCGGCCGGGTGAAGCTGACGATCGTGGGCGGGAAATCTCCGCAGGCGTGTCGATTCTGGGGAATGCCGTTCGACGCTCTGCCAGAGTGAGGCGACGGACGCCGCACCTCGAGCAGAAAAGGAGCACCACGCATGCGATTCTTCGGGTACACCCTCGCCAACGAGGCGGAGACGCCGACCGAGCCGCCCCGCCCCGAGCTCTACGAGGAGATGGGCAAGTTCGTGGAGGAAGCGGTCAATGCCGGCGTCATCGTCGCCACGGGCGGCATCGCGCCCACCGCGGAGGGCGCCAAGATCACGCTGAAGGACGGCGAGTTCACCATCGTCGACGGCCCCTTCGCCGAGGCGAAAGAGCTGGTGGGCGGCTGGGCATTGATGGAGTGTCGCGACCGGGACGAGGCCATCGAGTGGTCCAAGCGCTTCGTCTCCGTCCTGGGTGAGGGCGAGGTCCGCATCCGCCCCGTCATGTGAGCAGGCTGTCCGGGCAAAGAGGCGGTGGTTGAATCGGTGCTGTGTCGGCCACCGATTCGACCACCGCGATCGAGACGGTCTTCCGGATCGAGTTCCCGCGGGTCGTCGCCGCCCTGGCGGCCTACGTCGGCGACATCGGTCTGGCCGAGGACCTGGCCCAGGACGCCCTCGTCGATGCGTTGCACCAGTGGCCACGTGCCGGTACGCCGCGCCGTCCCGGCGCGTGGCTCACCACGGTGGCCAAGCGCAAGGCGATCGACCTGTTCCGCCGGAACCGGACGCTCGCGGCGAAGTACGCCCAGCTGAGCCACGAGCTGCAGGCGGCGCTGCCCGGTCACGATGCCGTCGCCGTCGAGGCGGACCGACCCTCGTCCGAGGACATCGCCGACGACCGCCTTCGCCTGATGTTCGTCGCGTGCCATCCCGTGCTCTCTCTCCCGGCCCGGACGGCTCTCACGCTGCGTCTGGTCGGGGGCCTCACCGTGCCCGAGATCGCCCGGGCCTACCTGGTTCCCGAGTCGACCGTCGCCCAGCGCATCGTCCGCGCCAAGAAGACGATCGCCAAGGAGCGCGTCCCCTTCGAGGCGCCGACGGGCGTGGCCCGGACGGAGCGGCTCGGCTCTGTGCTCGAGGTGATCTACCTCATCTACAACGAGGGGTATTCGGCGACCTCGGGCGACGACTGGTTCCGGCCCGAGCTCTGTGCAGAGGCTCTCCGGCTCGGCCGGGTCCTGGCCGCGCTCGCGCCCGAGGAGCCCGAGGTCCACGGACTGGTGGCGCTGATGGAATTCCAGTCGTCCCGCCTGCGCGCCCGCTCCGACCTGTCGGGTGCGCCGGTTCTCCTGCTGAGTCAGGACCGCCGCACGTGGGACCGCCTCCACATCACCCGGGGCGAGGCAGCCCTGGCCCGCGCGGAGCTGCTCGCCCGGTCGCGGGGCCCGTACACCCTGCAGGGGGCCATCGCCGCCTGCCACGCCCGCGCCTTCCGCTCCGAGGAGACCGACTGGGACGGGCTCGTGACCCTTTACGGCGAACTGGCCCGCACGTCCCCATCGCCCATCGTCGAGCTGAACCGGGCCGTGGCCGTCTCCATGGCGTCGGGACCGCAGGCGGCCCTCACGCTGGTCGATCAGCTGACGGCCACGGGGACGCTCCAGCGCTACCACCTCCTCTACAGCGTGCGCGGCGACCTGCTCGACCGGCTCGGGCGCGACGCCGAGGCCGCGGCGGAGTTCGACCGCGCCGCGGCGCTGGCCACCAACGCGCAGGAACGCACCCTCTCGGAGCGACGGGCCCGCGCCTGCCGCACCCGGACCCCCGTCACCGTGCCCGGCCCCGCCTGAACCTCGAAGCACCCCGCCGGGCCCACCACGGCCGGAGCTGCAGGCGCGCCGGCGGCAGCGTCCCGTAGACGAGGACGGCGCGTCCGCGTGGCAGGCAACGGAGCTCCTCGGGGGGCAGGAGTCGGCGCGGGCCGGGCGTCGACGTCGTGGAGCGGCGGCCGGTCGGATCGCGCGTGACCGAAGGATGGGAAGCCTGCTCGTCCCCGATGAGGCGACTGGCGTACTCGAGCGTGTCGGGGTCGGCGATGCCGGGCAGGAACAGCTTGGCCCGGTGGTTGTTCAACACCGTCGGTGCCCGCGCGCCGTACCGACCCTTCACCTGGGCCAGGTCCTGCCAGACCGTGATGATCTGGATCCCGTGCGACGCGCACGTGGCGGCGAGCCCGTCGAGCTCGGGCAGTGGGGCTATGTGGGCCGCCTCGTCGAGCACGACGAGGAGCGGCGGGTCGAGGGGGCGACCTGATCTCGTTGCCTGCGCGAACGCATGCGTGAGCACGTGCTGGGTCAGCGCGCTGAAGTAGCCGCGCAAACGGCGCTGGTCGTGGGCCGGTGCGCACAGATACAGCGTGTGCTGACCCTCGAGCAGGTCACGGGCCTCGAACGCGCCCCCCGCCGCCGGTCCGGCGGGCGCCTGCGCGAACGGGGCGAGCACGGTCTCCGCCGTGGTGTAGATCGAACTTCGGGTGCGCTCGTCGCGGGACCACGTGGCCCGCGCCGCATGGAGGACATCGGGCGGGGCGCCACGCGCGAGGAGGGTTTCCACCTCCCCGACCTCCTGCGTGTCGACCCACCGCACGACGTCGGCCATGGTGCGGCCGTCGAGTGCCGCGGCGACGAAGAGGGGCGCCAGGAGCTTGGCCGCCGTGGCGTACCAGAACTCACCGTCGGCCGTCGTGCCCTCGCCCCTGGCCGCCTCGCAGAGCTCGGCCGCGGCCCGGCTCGCACCGCGCCATTCGCGGCACGCCGTCAGAGGGGACCAGGAACTCGCCGGCGCGCCGGTGCCGCCGGTGGGATCGATGCACCACACGCGACCCCGACGTGCGCACCGCCCCATCGTGTGGCGGAGAAGGTCGCTCTTCACGCTGGCGGCCAGCACAGGGCCACTCCATCCGAGGATGGCCGGGACCGCCAGGCTCGTGGTCTTGCCGCTCTGGGTCGGACCGACGACGACGAGCGACTGTGCCGGCTCGGCCGCAATACCCGAGAGCCGGGCCACGCCCGGTAGCAGGCCCAGGAGCAGCCGGCCCGGTGGCGGGTCGCCCGGCCCCACCAGGAGCGGACGCAGATCGCGCCGTCTGGCCCAGCGGGCGCCTCGTCGCGTGGCAGCGCTGTGCGGCCTGGTCCAGGCCATCCGACCCTGCGAGAGCCCGGCCACAAGGGCACCGCCGAGGGCGAGGGGCACCACGACCGATGTGAGGCCGGTCACCGCTCACCCCGCCGTCATGGCCGCGTCGGTATCGACGATGCTCCGCTCCGTGGCGCTGAGCCGGTGTTGCACCAGGAAGGAGCGCTGCCCCACCTTCCACAGGGCGATGCCCCGCCGGAGCTGGGGCAGCAAGTCCGCCTCGGTGGCAGACAGCGAGAGCAGCTCTGCCGCCGCCTCCAGCTCGCCGGGAGACTGCGCGTACACCACCCGCGTCTCGGAGTCCGACAGGAGGCCCTGCGCCAGCGCCACCTGCTCGGAATCCGACGCACCGACAGAGCGCAGGTCCGACACCCGGTGCAGGACCGCCACGTTGGACACGCCGAAGGCGCGGGAGAGCTTCCACGACGACTGCAGCCACCGCGCCACCCCCAGATTCGAGAGGATCGCCCATGCCTCGTCGACGACGAGGAAGAAGCGACCCCGTCCCGACGTCGCGTCACCGACGCCGGCGGCCGCCCGGGCCAGCGCGGATTGCAGCCAGGCGGTGGCGCAGGCCATCAGGACGCCCAGAGCGGCGGAGGAGTAGAGCGCTGAGAGATCGAGCACGACGAGCGGCGCCGAGAGGTCGAGACCGGGCGTCGTCGGCCCGTCGAACATGCCGCAGAGGTCGCCGTGCACGAGCCGACGCAACTCCAGCGCGACATCGCGTCCATCCTCGAGTAGGTCGCGTTGCTCGGTCCGCAGCGACCGCGCCGCGTCGGCGGTCGGGGTCAGCAGGGCCTCGACCACGGTCGGGACCGTCGGGACGTCGGTCGCCCGCGTCGCCTCGGTCAATGCGGCGCCGAGCGCGGCGCGCTCGCGCGGCGCCAGGTCCCGGCCCAGACACGCACTGCCCAGGGATGAGAGCAGTTCCATGCGCCGGCGTCCCGTGGCGTCAGGCCCGGCGTCACCCTCGCGGTCCCCGTCGGGACCGGGGTCGAGCGGGTTGAGCCGGATGGCCCCACCGGGCCGGAGCGCCACCGGGCGCACGCCCCAGGCATCCGCCAGGTCGCCGTACTCACCTTTCGGGTCGACCACCCAGGCCCGGCGACCGAAGACCGCCTGGCGCCACAGGAAAGTCTTGACGAACGCGCTCTTGCCCCGGCCGATCTGCCCGAATACCACCATGTTCGGGTTGGAGACCACACCCGCCGCATAGAGCTCGAAGGGGTCGAAGACGAAGGAACCACCCAGCAGGTCGTCACCGATCACCACCCCGCGCCGCCCCAGCCCCGCCTCGGCGATGAACGGGTAGGCCGCACCGAGATTGCGCGTCGTCACCTGGTGGGCCGGCACCCGGGGCATTCGCTCCCTCACGGGGATGAACGGTCGCCCGCGTCGGTTGTCACCTCCGTTACCTTGACCGACACGTGGCCGCCGCGGTCACCAGGAAGGTGGAGCGCCCATGTGCGAGCCCGATCGTCCACCTCATCCCCTCGTGGTGGCGCTGGCCTCCCTCACCGTCGTCAGCGGCTTCGTCGACGCGGTGAGCTTCCTCGGCCTGGGGCGCGTGTTCACCGCCAACATGACCGGCAACGTGGCCCTGGTCGGGTTCGCCGCGGCAGGTGCCCCCCGGGTTCTCCGTGGCGGCCAGCCTGTGTGCTCTGGGAGGGTTCCTCTCCGGCGCGGTTGTCGGGGGTCGCATCGTGCACAGGATCAGTCCGCAACGGAGCCTGCTCCCTCGTGGTGATGGTGATCGAGGCGGGGCTGCACAGCCGCGGCCACGATCGTCTCCGGCACGGTCGCGGCCATTGGCACCGGGTGGCCGCGCTACACCGTCACCGCCCTCCTCGCCGTTGGCATCGGGACCCGGAATGCCGCCGTCCGTCACATCGGCGTCCCCGACATGTCCACGACGGTGCTCACCACGACCTTGACGAGTCTGGCGTCGGGTTCACCCCTCGCCGGTGGTGGCAATGCGCACCCGCGACTTGGCCTGACCTCGGTGGCGTCCATGTTCGCCGGCGCACTCGTGGGCGCCCTCCTGGTGCTCCATGCCGGCACGACCTGGTCGCTCGGCGTCGCTGCGGGCATCGTGGCGGGAACTGCGGTGTTCTTCGCCCAGCGCCGCGCCATGGGAGATCGGTGCGGCCTTGTAGCCACCGGACCCCAGCCCCGGGCTCGGGGGCGGGGACTTGACGTGCGGGGCGACTGCAGTTGCATAATCGGCTGCAGTCGCGCAATGCGGAACGTAGGGGGAGTTGGATGGCTCCACATCGGGTGCAGAGGCCGACCCGGGGTGTCGGCCCGGTCGCCACATGTCTCGGCCGGCTTGCCGCGATGGTGGCCCTCGCCGTCGCGCTGGCTTCATGCTCCGCGGGAGCTCCGGGCGCCGGGACGGGAGCGCAGCGCCCCGCCGTGATCGGCAGCGATCAGGGCCTGGCCTTCACGGGCCCCACGGGGAACACCGGCAGCCTTCCGATCACGGCCGGCGGGCCTCCGGGCACGGCCAGCGGCCCTCCGGTCACGCCGGCGGCGGCCTGCGCCCAGGCGGAGAAAGAAGCCCAGCGGCAGCTGGACTTCCCGCCCAAGGCGAAGATGACAGTGGGGGACACGACGACGGTGGAGGTGCAGCTCGCCTCCGCCGGCGGGGAGCTTGCCCAGGAGCCCGGCACCCAGACGACTGTCATCCACGTGCCGACGACCTGTTTCGTCAACGCCACCCTCGCGGGCGGCCCGGAGCTCTCCGTCCACGGCGAGGACCCGACGAAGCAGTCCTTCATGCAGGGTCCGGTCCTGGTGTGGAATTGGCTCGTGACGCCCAACGCATCGGGGACGTTCCCGCTGCACCTTGACGTGCAGTCGGTGCAGGCCGACGGGAACCCGCAGACCCTGGACACCAGGTTCGTCGACATCGACGCCGTGGTCTCACCCGAGTCCACCCCGGCGCGAGTCGGGCACTTCATCAACAGTCCTCTCGGCCTCACCCTCCTCGGTGCGGTTCTCGCCGTCGTGCTCGGCCTCGTCGTCACGTTCTTCACCAACCGCCGCAGGACGAAGACGAACGCGAAGGCCTGAACGCGCGCGCGTCCGGCGGACCCGGCTCAGACCGGTCGCCCGTCCTCGAGGTAGATGCACCGCGGCGTGGCGGCCAGCGCCGACCCGACACGCCGGCGCAGCGGGCCGCTGAGGAGGGGAAGGGCCGCTTCTGGAGGGAGCAGACGGTGCTCGGAGAGCTCCTCCTCCTGCAACGTGATCCCGTCCAGCACCGCATCGGGTAGCGCGCCGCAGTCGAAGAGGAAGCGCATCCCACCTGGTTTGGACGGCTTCGGCCGCAGGAAGTCGACCGCCGCCAGCCGGCCGTGCTCGACGGTCAGGCCGACCTCCTCGCGCACCTCCCGCCGGCAGGCCTCCCACGGCGTCTCGCCGTCCGCCTCCATGATCCCGCCCGGGATCGTCCAGTGCGCCTTGTACGTCGGGTTGGCGATGAGGAGCCGCCCCCGCTCGTCGAAGATCAGCCCGCCGGCCGACGCAGGGATCCGGGGCAGGACGAACGGCACCTCCTCGCTGCTCACCGTCACCCTGCGGACCCGCCGCCGCTCACGCGATCCCCAGCCGTGCGAACTGCTCGCCTGGCGCATCGACCGACCGCAACGCGTGGCGGAGCAGCTCCACCATGTCCGGCTCGGCCGCCGTGCCGATCAGGTTCTGGTCCTCGGCGGGGTCGTCGTCGAGGTCGAAGAGGAAATGCGCGTCGACCGCGCTGTGCCCGACCCAGAACGGCAGGCGGTCACCGGGCTCGAAGGGCTGGCGGATGACCGGGATGTCCGATCCGGGCATGAAGTCCAGCCGGGCCCGTCGATCGGGCGGGGGGAGGCGGACCGCGTCCTCCAGCCCGTGCACGGGCATCGTGGACCAGCGGTTCGACCACATGGAGAGGGGGAAGTTGTCTCCGTCCGCGCCACGCGCGTACTTGCGCCGGCCGTCCGTCACCTGCACCCAGTTCCCGAAGACGCCGCCGATGGCCCACTCCCGCACCGCCGCGGCCTCCCCGCGCATCAGTGGGACGAGCGACGCGCCGTGGGCGCCGGCGTGGCGTGGCACGCCGAACACGTCGGCGATCGTCGCGTTGAGGTCCACGTTGGTGGTCAACGCGGCGCACTCCTTCCCGCCCGGCCTCCCCGGCCAGTGCACCAGCAGGGGGATGTGGCCGAGCGGCTCGTACTGCATGACACCCGGCTTGCCCCAGATGTCCTTTTCGCCGAGATAGTGCCCGTGGTCGGTGCACACGATGACCGCCGTGCTGTCCCACAGGCCGCGCTCGCTGAGCGCGGCGAACACCTCGCCGACCCAGTGGTCGATCATGCTCAGCTTGGCGCCGTAGTTGGCTCGGATGTGCCGCCCCTCCCGCTCGCTCAGGCGCCCCCCGGCCACCGCCCCGACGTCATAGGGAGGCCAGATGAGCAGCTCGCCCTCCCAGTCCGGGTCGTAGCGCCCCGCCCAGGGCTCGGGCGTGTCGAACGGCTCGTGAGGATCGAACTCGTCGACGAACAGCAGGAACGGGGCGTCCCCCGGCGCGCCGTCGCGCAGCCAGCGGGCGGCGGCGCGCATCGTCTTCGGCCCCGGGAAGTCCTCCTCGGCGCGGAAGAACGTGCGCGAGCGGTCGTAGGGACGGTCGCCCGCCTCCACCCAGCCCATCCGGTCGCGGAAGAACCATCCGCCATCGCGGGCGGGCAGGGCGGGCGAGCCGACGGCGCTCGGGTCGGGGTACGTGCGCCACGGGTCGCCCTCGTGCCCGCGCACGTAGTCCCATGCGCTGAAGTCGGTGTGGTAGTTCTCCCCGCCGACCTCGAAGAGGTGCGGGTGATCCGACACCAACATCGTGGTCACACCGGACCGGCGGAGCTGCTGGGTGATGGGCTCCTCCCAGATCTCGATCGAGCCCCAGGGACGCCACAGGAAGTCGAGCGACCCGCACAAGATGTCGTGGCGCGCCGGCATGCACGGCAGGGAGCCGGTGACGTGCGAGGTGAAGCGCACGGCCCGCTCGCGGGCGAAGCGGTCGAGATGCGGCGTGTCGAACTCCGTGCCGCCGTAGCTGCCGAGCATGTGCCGGTTGAGGCTGTCGAGCAGCAGCACGACGACATTGCGCGGGTCGCCGGGTCGTTCCGCATCGCCCGTCGCGAGCGGGCTGGGATCTGGACCTGCGGGCACCGCTCCATCGTAGGTGGGCGCCTCCGCGTCACCGCAGCCCGCGACAGAGTGGGAGCGTGCAGGTGTAGGCCGAGGCCTGGTCGCCGTAGAGGCGGCGGAGGGCCAGGCGGCTCTGCCCTGCGGCATGCTGCACGACGTCGCAGGCCGCCGTCAGCTCCCCTTCGCTCGGCGCCGACACCGTGACGTAGCCCGCGTAGCGGAACGAGGCGTGACCCTCGGCGAGCTCCGCCTCACGACGCGCCAGGACCTCCGACTCGCGGGCGTGGCGGGCTGTCGACACGAACCCCCCGCGCCGGCGTAGTTCGGCGTCCGCCAGGTCGGCCGTCCGAGACGCCTCCACTTTGCGCACGGCGGTGTCGGGACCCAGCGGCTCCATCACGACCGCAAGGGTCGAGCGGGCCGACCCGAGGAGGAGTGGGGCCAGGAAGTCGCTGCGCACCTCGGTTCGCGGCCACTCCGCCACCCAGAATGTGGCGTGGACCATCCCGTCGACCCGCACGTCCGACCAGCGCTCCTCCATCGCCATGGGCCAGTGGTCCAGCGCGGGCGGGGCGCCGGCCGCGGTCGCATTGGGCTCATAGGTACGGAGCAGATGCCGGGCCAGCTCATCGGCCGACAGGACGGATTCGACCTGCACGTCGGCATCGGCGAGCAGGCGCACCAGCGATCCCACCTCGCGCGCCAGGGTGGCGCACCCGACCTCGACGGACCTGGTCAGCCGGACCTGCAGGGCGAGAACGACATCGTGGGCACAGGTGTGCGAGTCCATGTCTGCCAGCAGCGCGTCATAGGAGGAGGTGCAGGCCGAGGCCGCGTCGGGCACCGCCTCGGTGGCGACGTACGACCGCACGCCCTGGCCGTCGTCGGGGAAGGACGCCGCCACCCACTGCACCCGGTGCACCGGCGAGCCCTCTCGGGCCAACGAGGCCAGAACGGAGGCCCAGGCGCCGACCCGTCGATCCTGCTCGTCGGCTCCCAGTAGGGCGAAGCTTCGCCCGCGCAACGACAGGGCCGCCGAGAGCGTTCGCTCGGCGCGATCGTGCACCACGCCCATGTCCCGCCAGTCGGCGCGCAGCAGGCGGATCCCCCGCAGCGCGCCGGGGTGCAGGGCGCCCCGGACGCCGGCCCGCCGGGTGCCCGAGCACACGACGACGGGCAACCATTCGTCGCCGGTCCGGCCGGCCACCGGCACCGTGGCCAGCGCGCCGTAGAGAACGAGGATGCCGATGGCCGCTGCCACCCCCACTGCGTTGGGCTCCCAACGCAGCACCAGCACCCCGAAGACGAGGCCCACGGCCACGGTGACGATCTGGCCGGCGCGCCAGCCCGCCAAACCGCCGCCGCGCTCGCGGGGTCCGAACCGGTAGCGCAAGCCGCGCTCACCGCTCACGGCTCAGTCCCCTGGCCCGGTGGCTCCTGCCCCGGCGGCCCCTGGCCCGGCGGCCAGGCCCGCGGCAGCCCACAGATCTGCGGACCATGGCCGTCGTCGCCCATGTAGAAGCGCGGCTCGCCCGGCTCCACCTTGCCGATCAGGCTGCGGCCCGGCGGGACCCCTTCCCACTTCCACGCGTCCTCGGGGGTGGCCGGACCGGTCCGGGCCCGCAGGGCGTCGTCACGGGAGGCGGTTCTCACGGTCGCGGTGGCGGACGCTGTCGACGCCGCGGGGTCGTCGGCCTCGGCCCCCGATCCCGGCGCGCCGGCTGGTCCGAGCACCGGCTTGGGTCCTTTGGGCCGCGGCCGTGTCCCCCGGGCGACGGCGTCGTCAAAGGCCCGCTGGGACTCGGGATCACCGTCGGCCATGGGTACGCCCGAGCCCGTGCCGCCGTCCCCGGTCCCCTCCGCCCCCGCGCCCACGCCCGCGCCCGCACCCGCCCCCACCGCGCCGTTCGCCGCCGCCCCACCGCCGGCCGCCGCCTCCGCTGTCTGAGCCAGCACCCGCCGGTCACCGAGGGCCCCCAGCCCCTCGTGGAGCGCGTGGCTCGCCGCCGTTCGCGCCGGCCGGGTCACTGCGGCGGTCCCCCGCTCGCGCAGCCCGTCGAGATGCCCGACCGCTCCGGCCTCGACGGCGGGGATCATGCGCAAGATGGCGAAGGGGACGAAGGTAGCCATGACGAGGAGCGCGCCCCCGGCCAGGACGGAGGAGAAGCCCGACCCGTGGGTGCCCGTCCCGGCCGTCCCCGAGGAGACCGCCCCCGCCGCCAGGCTCAACGTCGCCACGATGACGAACTTGGAGAGGATCAGGGCGGCCAGCGTCTCGACCAGGCGCCGGCACCAATGTGACACCGCAGGCCACACGAGAGCGGCCAGGGCCAGAGGCAGGAACAGGACCGCCACGTAGACCGCGGCGGCCCGGATCAGCAGCTCCAACCAGAGCACGAACGCCGCCACGGCGATGAGCAGCGAGATGAGCAGCAGCACGAAGCTGGCGATCGTCGGGTCGGCGGCAGCCGCCACCAGCCCACTGGTGACGCCGGTGAGTAGGGAGTTCACGTCCGCGTTGGTGCCACCTGCCACGGCGTCGCTCATGGCGTCGGTGGCGGACAGGCTCAGGATGACGATCTGGATCGCCACCACCGCCAGCAATAGCGCCAGCGGGAGCTGGACGAGAAAGGTCCGGACGAGCTGCCCGGGATTCTGGCGCACGACCGCCTGCAGGGTCGAGGCCAGAAGCATCGGGAGGATGACCACGCCGGCCAACGCGGTCATCTGCCCGTAGTGGGCGCGGAACCAGCTGGCCCCGACGTCCACCGTGGTGGTCGCGCTGAGCACGTCGCCGATCTGCCCGAGCAGCCATTCGGCGCCGCTGGCGACCCACTGGCTGATGCCGCTCAGGACCGTCTCGAAGCCCGAGGACGCGATGGAGCCGCCGATGCTGCCGGCCTGGCAGATCGGGTTGAGCGCGTCGAGACCGGTGCAACCGGCGGCGAGCACGGGAACGGTGTGCCGGGTGGCTCAGTGGGCCGGGTCGGATCAGTGCAGGCTCGTCCCCGTGTGGAAGAAGAAATTGATGATCGGGGGCGCGGCCCCGATCAGGAGGGCAGCCAGTCCCGAGACGAGCACGGCCCGACGGCCGACCATCGACTGCTGGAAGTTCTGGGCATGGACGCCGAGGGCCCAGGCGGCGGCGCCGATGAGCAGCCCCGCCAGCGCCGCGATGAGGGCCCAGGCGCCGAGCCCGTTCGTCAGTTCCTGCAGGGTCCCCCCACCCGGCAGCGCGTTCACGCTCGGGTTCAGCGAAACATCGGCCAGGTGCCACACGACCATGGGTTCCCTCCGGGGAGACGGGCGGCGCCGGACCCTCCGGGACGCCGTTCGGTCGGAGAACGGTTCACCGCGGGAGGCATTTGGCCAACCTTGCGCCGCACCGGGAAGGCAGCCGGTTCGCTCCTCCGCTCTCGGGGGTTGCAGAAGGGCAGCTCAGGGTGCTGCGCCGTGGCCGTGGCCACCGGAAAGGCCTGACCGGACCCCCGTCGTCCCCAGCCGAGCCGTTCGCTCCCCCCGCCCCAGCCCTGTCATATTGGGGGCGTGCCGCGAATCGGGCCGGGGGAAGTGAACCTGAGCATGACCCAGGAGGTCCTGCTCGTTGCGATCGTCGTGGCCATCTGCGTGGTCGTCGGCTTCGTGGCCGCGCTGCTCGGACGGCGCTCGGGACGGCGGGCCATTTCGCAACGGCTCGCCTCCCTCGGCACCCGCCTCGGCCTCGATCCGCCCGAGGACGAGTACAACGTCGAGACCTCCCTGGCCTACCTGGAGCAGGTGACCGGTGGGGCCGCCCAGGCGGTGACCGAGTCGAGCTCCGACGCCATCCGCCTGCGGCGCTCGCTCGACACACTCACCCAGGGCGTCGTGCTGTGCGACGAGAACGGCGCGGTGATCTACCGCAACGGCCGCGCCAACGCCCTGATGGTCAGCCGCCACGGTGACGCCCTCGCCGCCCAGGCCGTGACCGACGTCCTCGAGGATGCCTGGCACGAGGGCTCGTCCGAGCGGACCCTCGACCTCTACGGCCCACCGCGGCGCACGCTGCAGGTGCGCGCCCGCCAGATCGACGACGGGCGCCGGCCGCTCGGCGTGATCGCGCTCATCGAGGACGTCTCGGAGCGCCGCCGGCTCGAGGAGATCCGACGCGACTTCGTCGCCAACGTGAGCCACGAGCTCAAGACGCCGATGGGGGCCCTCGGGCTCCTGGCCGAGACCCTCGTCTCCGAGCCGGACCCCGACGTGGCGCAGCGCCTGGCGGGACGCATCCACAACGAGGCCTTCCGTGTCAGCCGCATCATCGACGACCTGCTCGATCTCTCCCGTATCGAGTCCGAGGAGGCGCCTCCGCGCGAGCCGGTGCTGGTCAACCTGGTGATGGCCGACGCCATAGAGCGCGTGCGCGCCACGGCGGACCAACGCGGCATCGAGATCGTGCTGCACGAGCCCGCCCCGCCGGTTGCCGTGCTCGGCGACCGGCGCCAGCTCGTCTCGGCCATGCACGCCCTGCTCGAGAACGCGATCACCTACTCCTACGACAACTCCAAGATCGTGGTGACCGGCGCGGTGCAGCGCTTCAACCCCAAACACAGCCACCCCGCCGCCGCGGGCGTCGGCGACGGCGACGGGTCCGGGTCCGACCCCACGACCGGGGAGCTCGCCGCGGTCAGCGCCGACCGCGCCCCCGACGCCGAGGTCGGGAACGAGGCGGCCGCGCCCGAGGAAGCCCCGGTGGAGCCCGTCTTCACCCCCGAGATCCTCGAGCAGTACTCGCCATTGGGCCAGTCCGCCCCCGGCGCCTCGGCCGCCACCGGCACGACGGCGCCGACCATGCCGGTGCCCCCGGTGATCACCGCCGAGGGTGAGGTCACCGGAACCGTTCCGGCGGACCCCGGCGCGGCGAGCGCACCCAATTGGCGCATCGAGGAGCGCGACAACGTTCGGCTGTCGGTGCAGGACCACGGCGTCGGCATCCCGGCCCGGGACCTCGATCGCATCTTCGAGCGTTTCTACCGCGTCGACCACGGGCGCAGCCGCAACACCGGCGGCACCGGGCTCGGTCTCTCCATCGTCCGCCACGTGGCCAACAACCACCAGGGGTGGGTCGACGTCGAATCGCGCGAGGGCGAGGGCTCCACCTTCACCCTCGTCCTCCCGGTTCAGGCGGAGCGTGTCGCGTGAGCAAGTCCGCCACAGGCAAGACCGCCAAGAAGGGGGAACGCCCGACCCCCGGCGACGGGCCCGTCAACGTGCTGCTGGCCGAGGACGAGGAGTCGTTCATCGATGCGCTGATGATCGGGCTGACCAACGAGGGCTTCCGGGTGACGGTGGCCCGCGACGGCAACGAGGCCCTGCAACTCTTCGACGAGACCGTGCCCGACATCCTCCTGCTGGACCTCATGCTCCCGAAAGTCTCGGGGATCGACGTGTGCCGCTCCATCCGGACGCGCTCGCAGGTCCCCATCATCATGGTGACGGCCAAGGGCACCGAGATCGACACCGTCGTCGCGCTCGAGGTCGGCGCGGACGACTACGTGACCAAGCCCTACCGCATGCGCGAGTTGGTGGCGCGCATGCGCGCCGTTCTGCGGCGCTCGCCAGGAGGGTCCGACCCCCGCGACATGGCGAACTCCATCGATCTCGGCAACGACGGCATCTGGGAGTCCAACGGGATCAAAGTCGACTTCGACCAGCGCCGCGTCTTCGTGCGCGGCGAGGAGGTGCACCTGCGGCGCAAGGAGTTCGAGTTGCTGCGCCTTCTCGTCGAGAACTCCGGGCGCGTGCTCACGCGCGACGTGCTGATCGATCGCGTGTGGGGCACCGACTACATCGGCGACACCAAGACGCTCGACGTGCACATCAAGCGGTTGCGCTCCCGCATCGAGGCCGACCCTTCGACACCGATCCTGATCTCTACGGTGCGCGGCGTGGGCTACCGCTTCGCCGCTGCTTGACGCGCGCGTCAGTTCGTCGCGGCATCCGGGGCCACAGCTGTCACGCAGACGCTCAGGCGCTCAGGCGCTCAGACGCTCAGACGCTCAGACGCTCGAAGTCGTCCGGTACGGTCAGGCCGCTCATGGACGCGGTGTCCACCTGCTCGCCCAAGTGCGTCAGGACAAGATGCACGTCGGGGTGGGCGGCCTGGAGGGCCCGGACCGATTCCTCGTCCATGTGCGAGGTCGGGAAGCCGGGCGGCGTGTGGCGGCCGTTGCACTCCACCACCAGCACCCCGGCCTCGCGCGCCAGTTCGCTGAGCCCGTCGCACGGGGTGGTGTCGCCCGAGTAGCCGATCATCCGGCTCCCGCGGTCGAACAGGTAGCCGTAGCAGCGCAGGTACGGCACGTGGACGACCTCGACGGCCCGGAAGCGCAGGGGCCCGGCCTCCTGCCAGCTCCCGTCGACCTCGACGAAGCGCAGGTCGAGTTGGGCGTGGGCCCTGGCGGTCACCGAGCCCACTGCGCCGGCCTCGTTCATGTTGGCCAGGTGCGCCTCGATCCCGGGGGGTCCCACGACGTGCAGCGTGCGCCCGGCGCCGCTCTCGACGGCCGCCTCGAGCAGGAAGGGCCAACCGAAGCAGTGGTCGGCGTGGAAGTGCGAGACGACGACGACCTCGATGGCGTCGACCCGAATGCCACAACGCCGCAGGTGCGGCAGAGCTGTCGGAGAGGGCTCCACCAGGACCGACGCATCCAGGACGAAACTGTTCCAGTACCGGCCCGGGGGTGCGACGAAGTTGCCCGTGCCCAGGAAGGTCAGCTCGGTCATCTCGTGTCGGCCAGGGACAGCAGCGCCGCCACCAGCACCGGGTCGCCCTCGATGGCGGCATCGGGGACCGGCAGGCGCCGGTAGAGCATGAGGACCAGGTCCGAGGCCGGGGCCCGGAGCTCGGAGGCCCGGGCGGCGCGCTCGCCGCCGCTGCCCATGACGCGCCAGCTCGCCCCGGTGTCGGTGGCGGTCAGGGTGACGGCGCCCGGCAGCGAGGCCAGGTCGGAACCGACCATGATCTCGATGAACTCGGGCACTCCGTCGTCGGCCAGCCCGGGGTGGAGCGGTGTCGACGCACCGGTCACGCCCTGGGCGTCCCAGCGGTGTACCGACACCTCCTGGGCCTGATGGCGGCCCACGGCACCCGCGGTGTGGGGCTCGGGCCACCACGCCCAGCACGGCGCGGCAGCGCCGACCTCGCGCAGTGCGCCGAGCAGTGAATAGGTACACCAGCCCAGCCACGCCAGCAGGTCGCTGTCCTCGGGAAAAACCGTCAGTTCAGCCCCGGAGCGCTCGCTCGCATTCTGCGCCCGGACGTTCTGACCCCAGTACCACTGCACCTCGCCGATGTGGTGCGCCAGGTCGCGTACCGACCACTCGGGAGTGGACGGCACCCTCGCGTCGAGATCGAGCGCCGCCACCGTGTCGGCCAGGCGGCGGCTCTCCGCCGCGATGATCTCGAGCCTGTCCCCGAAACCGAAGTGCTCGGCCGGCCCTCTCCCCTCGACATCGGTGACCGTCATGCGGCCAAAGGCGTTAGCGCCGGCGGGGCTGGGGCCGGGTCCGGGGCCGGGGCCGGGGCCGGGGCCGGAAACCAGGGAAGTCTCGTGAAACTATAAGCCACCCTGCTTATAGTTTCCGAAACCATCATCGGCCCCGATGCGCGCACGGGGATGGTGGGCTCGAACCTCATGGCGCCTTGATCAACAGTTCGCCACCGAGATACGGCGCCAGGCACTCGGGCAGCTGCACAGTCCCGTCCGGTTGACGCCCGTTCTCCACCAGGGCCGCCCAGATGCGCGGCCAGGCCAGCGCCGAGCCGTTCACCGTGTGCGCCAGCTGCAGCGGACCCCCCCCGGCGGGGCGGAAGCGCACGTTGGCGCGGCGGGCCTGGTAGTCGCGGAACCAGCTGACCGAGCTCACCTCCAGCCAGCGGTCGACGCCGGGGGCGTAGGCCTCCAGGTCGAAGGTGCGCGCCGCCGACCCGCCCAGGTCCCCACAGCACAGGTCGAGGACCCGGTAAGGCAGCTCGAGTTCCCGGAGCATCGACTCGGCCCGTTCCAAGATGTCGGCCTGCGCCTCGAGCGCGTCGGCGGGCGTGGTGTAGGCGAACAGCTCGACCTTGTCGAACTCGTGCACCCGCAGCAGGCCCCGGGTGTCGCGCCCGGCCGAGCCCGCCTCCCGCCGGTAGCAGGCCGTCGCCGCGGTGAAGCGCAGGGGGAGCTGGGACTCCTCCAGGATCTCGCCCCGGTGCATGGAGGTGAGCGGCACCTCGGCCGTCGGGATCAGCCACAGGTCGTCGCGCTCGAGGTGGTAAGCGTCGTCGGCGAACTTGGGCAGGTGGCCGGTGGAGGTCATGGTCTCGGTCAGCACCACGGTCGGCGGCCGGATCTCCTCGTAGGCCGGGGCATGGCGGTCGATGGCGAACGCGGTCAACGCCCGCAGCAGCCGAGCCCCGGGACCTCGGTAGAGCGGGAACATGGAGCCGGCCAGCCGCGCCCCGCGTTCCATGTCGAGGATCTGCAACGACTCGCCGATCTCCCAGTGCGGGACCTCCTGGTGTCCGGCCCGTCCGGGCTCCGGCCGCCCGGCGCTCTGCCCGGGCCACCACCGGCGGACTTCCACGTTGTCGTCCTCGCCCACTCCGTCCGGCGCGTCGTCGGCCGGGAGGTTGGGGAGGTAGAGCAGCCGGGTCTGTCGCTTCTCCAAGAAGGCCTCGGCCTCGGCGGCGGCGACCCCCTCGTCGTCGCCCAGCTCGCGGCTCCGCCTGCTGAGCTCGGTGGCCCGGGCCTCGTCGCCTGCCTTCTTGGCCTGCCCGACCAGGCGAGAGAGCTCCTTGACCTCGGCCCGCATGTCCTCGGCGACACGCAGCCGCGCGCTCCAGGCCGCGTCGGCCTCCAGCACGGCGTCCACCTCGGCGGCCTCCACGCCGCGCCGGGCCAGCGCGGCCTTGACCGCGTCGGGGTCCTTGCGCAGCGCCCGGATATCGATCACTCCTGCTCAAAGTAGCCTGCGACGCCGTGCCAGCCGTCCAGGTCACCGGCCTCACCGTGCGCTACGGACCTGCCGGCACACCGCCCGCCGTGGACGGCGTCGACCTGGCCGCCGAGGCCGGTGAGGTGGTCGTCGTGCTCGGGCCCAACGGCGCCGGCAAGACATCGACGGTCGAGTCTCTCGAGGGCTACCGCCGGCCGGTCGCCGGCGAAGCGCGTGTCCTGGGGCTCGATCCCATCGACGACCACGCCGCGCTCAGCGGCCGCGTCGGGGTGATGCTCCAGCGCGGCGGCGTGTACCCCATGCTGGGGCCGCGCCGCGTCCTCGACCTCTTCGCCGGCTACTACCCCGACGCCGTGCCGGCCGACGAACTACTCGACCTCGTCGGCCTGCGCGCCGTCGCCGCCACGCCGTGGCGCCACCTCTCGGGCGGCGAGCAGCAACGACTCTCTCTCGCCCTGGCCCTGGTCGGCCGGCCGGAGGTGGCTTTCCTGGACGAGCCGACGGCCGGCGTCGACCCCGGGGGGCGCATCGCCGTGCGCGCCGTCGTGGCCGACCTGAAGGAACGGGGCGTGTGCGTCGTCCTCACGACGCACGAGCTCGGCGAGGCCGAGCGGATGGCGGATCGCATCGTGATCCTGTCCGCCGGCCGCGTCGTGCTCGAGGGCACGCCGCGCGGCCTGACCACCGGCGCCGGGCCCGGGGGCGCCCCACCGGTCCTCACCTTCGGGGCACCCCCGGCGCTCGACACGGCCGCGCTGGCCGCCGCCGTCGGGCCGGGGACCGTGGTCAACGAGACCGCACCGGGCCGCTACCGGGTCGAGGCCGCTGAGGTGGCGACCCCTGCGGTCACCGCGGCAGTGGCCAACTTCTTGGCCGAGCGCGGCGCCACTCTCACCGATCTGGTGGCGGGCAAGACCCTCGAGGACGTGTACTTCGAGACGGTGGGAACGGCCGCCGTCACCGACGCCGTCACCGTCGAGCCGGCGGAGCGCCAGGCGGACGCCGGCCGGCGTCAGGGTCGACGACAGGGCCGGCGACGGAGGCGGACGCTGTGAGCTCGGCGAGCGCGGCGAGCGCGACTGCCCGCACCCTGCGGCCGCTGACCGCGCAGACCAGCGCGGAGATCTTCATGACCCTGCGCCGCGGCGAGACCCTCCTGCTGACTCTCGGCATCCCCGTCGTGTTCCTCGTCTTCTTCTCCAAGGTGTCCGTTGTCTCGACCCCGACGGCCACGCCTGCCAACTTCTTCGTGCCCGGCATCCTGGCTCTCGCCGTCATGTCGACGGCGATGGTCTCCCTCGGCATCGCCACCGGCTTCGAGCGCGGCTACGGCGTGCTCAAGCGTCTGGGCGCCACCCCGCTCGGTCGCCCGCGTCTGCTCGGGGCCAAGATCGTCACGATCGTCGCCGTCGAGCTGCTGCAGGCGGCCGTCCTCCTGCCGGTCGGGCTGGCCCTGGGCTGGAACCCCGGTGGTGGCGGCCCCGCGGCGGTGGCCGGCGCCATCGGCGCGGTGCTCCTGGGCTCGGCCGCCTTCGCCGGCATCGGCCTCTTCATGGCCGGCACGCTGCGGGCCGAGGTGAACCTGGCCGCGGCCAACGGCCTCTATCTCATCTTGCTGCTTCTGGGCGGCATGATCGTCCCGATCTCGAAGCTCCCCGCCGGACTGGCCGACTTCGCCAAGCTGCTGCCCGCCGAGGCCCTCTCTGCCGCGTTGCACGCCACCCTCGGTGCGGGCGCCGCGGTGCCCGCGGAGTCCTGGGCCGTGCTGGCCGTCTGGGCGTTGGCGGCGCCGCTGGCCGCCGCGCTCACGTTCAAATGGGAATGACCGACGCCCGCCGCCAGAGCCGGTCCGGCGCCTACGACGCGGTGGGCAGGAGCGCGCGCTCGTCCTGAGTGAAGGTCGCCGGTGTGAGCTGGGCCCCCGCCACGATCTTGGCGATGGTGCCGTCCCCGCGGACGAACACCGTGTACGGATCACCGTCGAAGAAGAACGACCCGCTCGTGATCCCGGCCTGGGGGTCCGACGCCACGGGGAAGGTCACCCCCTCGTCGTGGATGAACGACTTGCCAATCGATGTCTTGTCGAAACTGTCGACGCCCAGGACGCGGATCTGCGACAGGGGGCCGCCCGACCGCTCCTGCCGGCGCACCGCCGCCGTCAGCGGGGGCAGCTCCTGCCTGCAGCTCGTGCACCAGGCCCCGAAGAAAAGCAGTACCGCCGGGGTGCCGCTCCCGCCCCCGCCCGTCGGGACCGACACCTGGGACGGACCGGTGGGGCCGATGTTGGGGGCCGTGAAGTGAGGCACCTGGTCACCCGACTCGGGCTGTCCCGAGCTCTGAGTGCTGCCGATGCTCGTCAGGAGCCCGATGAGCACGATGAGGAGGAGACCGATGCCCAGGCCGAGGAGGATGAAGCGCTTGCGGGGTCGGCGGACGGCGGCTGCGCCTTCAGCCCCGGGCGCCCCATCCCCCCCGGGCGCCGGCGCGGGCGCCGGATCTGGAGGTGGTGCGTCGCTCATCCCGCGGGACGTTAGTGAATGTGGTTGGAGATGAGTACGTCGCCCGCCATCGCCACGAACAGCACGGTGAGGTACGTGATGGAGTACCCGAAGACCTTCATGGCGTCGCGCCCGGTCACCTGTCCGTTCTGGGCCAGACCCCACAGACGGGTCACGAAGTAGAGGAACCCGGCGCCGAGCACGGCGGCGGTGATCATGTAGATCCAGCCCAGGTGGGCCACCGGCCCGAGCAGGAACGACACCGCCACCAGGGCCACCGTGTAGTAGATGATCTCGGTCGTGGTGCGCTTCATGGACGCCACCACCGGAAGCATGGGCACGTCCGCCGCCCGGTAGTCCTCCTTGTAGCGCACCGCCAGCGACCAGAAGTGCGGCGGCGTCCAGATGAAGATGATGGCGAAGAGCACCACCGGCGCCCAGGCCAGGCTGTCGGTCACGGCGGCCCAGCCCACCAGCACCGGGACCGCGCCCGCGGCGCCCCCGATGACGATGTTCTGGGTGGAGCGGCGCTTCAGCCAGAGCGTGTAGACGAAGACGTAGAAGAGGGTGGCCGAGATGGCCAGGACGGCCGAGAGCAGGTTGACGGCCAACCACAGCTCGACGAACGCCGCCACCTCGAGCGACAGGGCGAAGACCAGTGCGGCGGTCGGCGTCATGGCGCCGGTCACCAGGGGCCGGTTCTTGGTCCGGTTCATCAGGCGGTCGATGTCGCGGTCGACCACCATGTTGATGGCGTTGGCCCCGCCGGCCGCCAGCGCTCCCCCGGCGAGGGTCGCGGCCATGAGCCACACGGGGGGCAGCCCGCGCTGCGCCACCACCATGGTGGGGAGCGTCGTGACCAGTAGGAGCTCGATGATCCGTGGCTTGGTCAGGGCGACATAGGCCCCGACGGTCGACCGCGACCACGTGGCTCGTCGGCCCGGGAGGGCGGGCGCCTCGGTGGACATGTCCGACCAGCCTACGACCGCAGCCTCGCCCGGGACCAGGCGACGGTCGCCGGTACGCTTGGCCAGAGTGTCGCGGCGCCGTACCCCCACCGTCTCGCCCTCGCTGAGCCACCGGCTCGACGTCGTGGCCCTGGTCCTGACGGCCCTCATCGTGCTGACCGGGGCGGCGGTCCGCCTGACCGGCTCGGGCCTCGGCTGCGCCGACTGGCCCGAGTGCTCGGTGGGGCACCTCACCCCGGCCCTGCAGTTCCACGGCCTCGTCGAGTTCGGGAACCGCCTGGTCACGGTCGTCCTGACCGTGGCGGTGATCGCCGCGCTGCTCGGCTCGGTCTTCCGGGCGCCCCGCCGGCGGGACCTGATCTGGCTGAGCGGCGGGCTGGTGGCCGGCGTGGTGGCCCAGGCGATCCTGGGCGGGATCGTCGTCTACACCAAGCTCAACCCCTATCTCGTCATGGTGCACTTCTTCGCCACCATGCTCCTGCTGGTCGACGCGGTGGTGCTGGTCCACCGCTCCACCCGCGAGTACACGCCGGGGTCGGCCCACCTCCTGGTGCCCCGGGCCGTGATCCGCCTCTTCTACGGCGTCCTGGGGATCCTGGCCCTGGTGATCGCCGCCGGCACCGCCGTCACCGGCGCCGGACCGCACGCGGGCGACGCCTCCGGTCAGCAGGTGGCCAAGCGGATCCCCATTGCACTGCGCGACATGGCCGAACTCCACTCGAGCCTCGCCTTGCTCCTGATCGGCGTGACCATCGGCCTCGTCGTCGCTCTCCACACGGGCGACGTGCCCGAACGGGTGCGCCGCGCCGCGCGCATCCTCATGGGAGTGATGGTGACCCAGGCCGCCGTGGGATACACGCAGTACTTCACGCACCTGCCGGCGCTGCTGGTCGAGGTCCACATCCTGGGCGCCACGGCACTGGTGATCGGATCCGTGCAGACGTTCCTCGCCTGCACGTACCACGCGCCCGAGGCACTGCCCGCTCCGCTCCTCCACGACACGGCGGCGCCGGGCGTCCCGATCGGTGCCCATTAGGCTGGATCTTCCGTGCCAGCGGCACGATCCGGCCCCCATCGTCTAGCGGCCTAGGACACCGCCCTTTCACGGCGGCAGCACCGGTTCGAATCCGGTTGGGGGTGCTGGCTGGGTTGGCCTGACCGGGCTGGCCTGACTGGGCTCGCCGGCGTGGCTGGGCTTGACGCATCCTCGAGCCGCTCGAGTCAGCTCGCTCTCCCTGCGTCGTGCAGCGCGGTTCGGAGAAGGGCGTCAGCGGTCCATTGGAGAGTCGCGACGATTTCCTCGTCGTCGTCGAGGCCGACGACATCCTTCAGGGAGATCATGGCCTCAGCGCCCAGTGTGAGGGCGAGAGCGGAGCGGAGACGTTTCGAGCTTGCCTCGTCGAACTGAGCTAGGACTGGTCCCAGCGCCTCATCGAGCCAGCGGACCCGGCGCCCCGGTCGCACCGGCATGTCGTGACCGTCGCGTCGGTTCTGCAGCCACGTGTCCATGAAGACACGCACGTTTGCTCGCATCAGCACCTCTTCAGAGAGGAGGAGCGACATGAACGTCCCGATCAGGTTCTCCAGTCGTTGTGCGGAGTCGGCAGTCCCGAAGTCGGCGACGAGTTCCTCGACCGGCCGGATCATCGGCTCGACCCGCGCCACATCCAACAGCAACGACTCCTGGGTGGGGAAGTACCGATAGGCGGTCGCCCGCGACACCAGGGCCCGCTCGGCTGCCTCCGCCACCGTCGGTGGCGTGCCCTCGCGCAAGAGCGCGGTCGCGGCCTCGACGATCGCCGCCCGTGTCCTCATCTTCTGATTGGCCCGTGGATCGACTTGACGTGAGACTTTCATCTTATTATGTTACCAACATCTCATAGCGAGATGACGGACGCATAGAGAGGTCGGGACATGACAGCACATCCGATGGTCGTCTCACCAGCGGACCGCCCAGAGACGTTGAACGTCGTCGGCGAACAAATCACGGTGCTCGCGTCAGGGGCGCAGACCGGCAGCTACGAGATCTTCCTGCAGTCCGGACCACAGGGAAGCGGTCCACCGCCGCACCACCACCCGTGGGACGAAGCCTTCTACGTCATCGCTGGTGAGATTGCATTCGGCGTCGCCGACATGGAGAGCGTCGCCGGGCCGGGCACCTTCGTCCAGCTCCCGGGTGGAACGACGCACTGGTTCCGCTTCGTCCAGGACGGCGGACAGATGATCAGCGTGACCTCACGACAGGGTGCGTCGGAGTTCTTCACGGAACTCGACCGCACCGTCTCACCCGAGAATCCCGATCTCGGGAAGCTCATCGCCATCGCCGAGTCCCATGGCCTGAGCGTCCCTCCCCCACCGAGCTGATCAGGAGGCGTCGCTCGCGCGCCCACCCGGTCACGACGGATGCTTTCACCAGATGGCATGCCGTCCCTCTGGTGCATACCGTCCCTCTGGCGGTGGGAATCGAAGGTGACCCGTTTGGTGGACCGGTGGTCGCATCTGCGAATGACCCGCGGCGCGTCCATCGCGCTACCGTGAGGCGCTCCCCGAACACGCAGAGGTGCCATGGCTCTGGTCAACAATGTGGTGTACGTGGGTGGGCGGCGGAGCGCCGATCCACGGACCCTCGAAGAGACCTACGAGGCCCTGCGCGTACGGCATGGCATGGCCTGGATCGGGCTGTACAGACCTGATCTCGAAGAAATCCGGTCTGTAGCGCACGAATTCCAATTGCACGAGCTGGCCGTGGAGGATGCCGTCACGGCGCATCAACGCCCGAAGCTGGAACGCTACGGAACCACGCTCTTCACCGTCCTCCGGCCGGCGCGGTATCTCGATGCCACGGAAGAGGTCGAGTTCGGGGAGCTCCACATCTTCACCGGCCCGGATTTCGTGGTCACGATCCGCCACGCGGAGACGCCGGATCTCGCCACGGTACGCAAGCGGCTCGAGGACACCCCGGAATTGCTCGAGCTCGGCCCTGAGGCGGTCCTCTACGCGATCATCGACCAGGTCGTCGACGAGTACGGACCGGTCGTGGCAGGCCTGGAAAATGACATCGACGAGATCGAAGACCAGCTCTTCAAGGGCGGGGACCCGGCGTTGGCCCGTCGGATCTACGAACTCTCCCGAGAGGTCATCGAATTCCAGAGGACGACCCGGCCGCTCCTGGCCATGCTGCATGCTCTCGAAGAGGGCTTCGACAAGTACGACGTGGAGCTCGAGCTGCGCAGGAACCTGCGCGATGTCAGTGACCACGTGATCCGGATCGTCGAGCGGGCCGATTCTTTCCGAGCACTCCTTCAGAATGCGCTCAGCGTGCACAGCACGCTGGTCAGTCAGCAACAGAACGACGAGATGCGCAGCCTGACCGAGACGAGCGTGGCCCAGAACGAGGAGGTCAAGAAGATCTCGGCCTGGGCCGCGATCGGGTTCGCGCCGACCATCGTGGGGACGATCTACGGCATGAACTTCGACAACATGCCGGAGCTGCACTGGTACTACGGATACCCCATCGCACTCGGTCTGATGGTCGCCAGTTCGACGGCGCTCTACGTCCTCTTCAAGCGACGCAAGTGGCTCTAGTCATCCTCACTCCGCGAGCTGTGCTTCAGTCAGACCGCGCAGCGATGGACGACGGGGAAGGATAGGAACTCAATGCGGTTCAACCATATGGAGTTGACGTTTCCGCTGGGCAGCCTCACGACGGCGCTCCGTGAGGAGATCGACGCCTTCTACGGCTCGATCTTCGGGTGGTCCGCACTCGACACGGAGGTCGCGGGCCAAGCGTGTCACTTGCTCACGGCCGAACCGGACCAGTTCATCCTCCTCGCGGAGAGCAACAAGCCGATGCATTCGCCGGGCTACGACCACCTGGGCCTCTTGCAACACTCGCGTGAAAAAGTCGACGAATTGCTGGCTGCGTGTGAACGCTACGCGAACAAGGATGGGCGAGTGAAGATCAAGCGCAACGAAGACCTGATCTATCCAGGACGGATCGTGCACACTTTCTACGTCAAGTACCTGTTGCCGGTCTACTTCGACGTGCACAGCTTCGAACGTCCGCCGACGTGAGCCGGTTGCGATCCCGGATGCGCCGAGCAGAATGGCGAGATTGCCCGACGGACGAAGTTCCGACGGACGAAGGTAAGGGCTCGTTGTTAGTGCGGCAACGGTGACCGGAGGCCAGTTTCCACGACACCCGTGGACGTCACGGCTGTCCCGCCGTTCGCTGCTGGCCGGCACCGTCGCGTCCGGACTGGCCGCGGCGGGTCTCGGAGCTGTCGTGGGCAGCGAGGCATATGCCACCTCGACGAGAGCCAAGGGCCTCGGGCCGAACGGCTCCCTCCTTCACCCGGGCTCCCGCCCCTTTCCGCATCTCCCTGTGGGCACCGACACCATGCCGAAGATTCAACACATCGTCGTCCTCATGATGGAGAACCACTCGTTCGACGACCATCTGGGAACGCTCGGCCGTGGCGACGGGCTCACGCTCGATGCGACCGGCAAACCGCTCAACTACAACCCGGACCCCTCCGGGGGGTACGTCCGCTCCTTCCACAACCCGAACACCTGCGGCGTGAGCGATTCGGGCATCACGCAGTCATGGAACGCGTCGCACATCTGCTTCGACAACGGCACCAATATGGGCTTCGTCAAAGGATGTAGCGGAGCGGCCATGGGCTACTGGGAAGGTGATGACCTCCCCTTCTACCATTCGATGGCTGGACAGTTCCCCATCGGGGACCGCTACTTCTCCTCCGTCATGGCACAGACGTATCCCAATCGCCGCTTTCTCATCGCGGGCACGGCGCTCGGGAACATCAGCACCGACTCAACGGGCATCTCCCCCGTCAATGCTCCCAACGGCACGATCTTCGACCGCCTCAACGAACACGGCATCTCATGGAAGGACTACTACACAGACCTTCCGACCTGTGCGCTCTTCGAGCCCGTCTTCTTGAACAACCGGACCAAAGCCGTTCATGTCAGCCAGTTCTTCACCGATGCGGCGTCGGGCAACCTACCGGCCTTCAGCCTGGTGGACCCCTATGCCAACTTCTCAGAAGAGGACGGAGACATCACGGTCGGTGAGGGATATGCCGCGCTGGTCATCAACGCGGTCATGCAGGGTCCGGCGTGGGACAAGACTGCTCTGATCTGGGTCTACGACGAGCACGGAGGCTGGTACGACCATGTCCCACCACAACCGGCCGTGAAACCGGACAACGTGGAGCCGATGCTGAAGCCGGGCGATCTTCCCGGCTCGTACGACTACACCGGTTTCCGGGTGCCCTGCTGCGTGGTGTCGGCCTGGTCCAAGAGGGACTACGTCTCGCACCAGACGTTCGACCACACGTCGATCCTCAAGCTGGTCGAGACCAAGTGGAATCTCCCGGCGCTCACCTACCGCGATGCCAACGCACACGACATGGTGGACTTCTTCGACTTCAAGGCTGCGAGGCCGCCGTTCGCCGAAGCGCCCGTTCTCGCCACACCGAAGAATCCGTTCTCGAGCCCTTCCGCCCTCCCTGTTAGCTCGTTGACGGCGGCTGATCAGGCCATGTTCCACACGACGTGCAGCGAACTGCCCACCGGTTCGCTGCCGCCGACCACTGCCAAGGTCTCCGCCATCCCGCCCCACGCCTCGGCCCTCATGGCAGCTCAACAGAAGCGGGTCCAGCGCGAGATCGCGGCTCAGAAGTAGGAACGGCCCCGGTCGACGAGGGTTGCGGCCGGGTCACGAGGACGGGCAGGCCCCCGCCGTCACCGTGATGTACACCTGGTTGGGATGCCCGGCGGTCTGCACGGTGAGGTGTGCCGCACCTGGCTTCGACGTGATACGCCCTCCCTTGACCGCCGAGCACCATCCGTCGGGATAGTGCTGCGACGCCGCGAGAGCGACGGTCGTCACCCCGCGCGCAGCCGCTGCGGGCGCATACACCATGTTGAAAGCCCCGGTGAACGGGTTGAAGATGACCGAGTTGGGGTCGCCCGCCACGGCCTGCGGATACGTGCGCGACAGGACGGTCACGATCGGTGAATACGTCCCGTCGGGCTGCACCAGGCCTTCGGCCGACGAGCCGGTGGGGTCGTCGTAGAACTTCCAGGCCCAGTAGATCCAGCCCAGCTGGTCCAGGCCGGCCCACTCGACGTCGAAGCCGGCCAGCGGGACGCTCGTCGTCGCCCCGAATTCGCTCATGAAGATGGCGGGCCCGCTCGGCTGGCCGGCCGAGCTCATGGAGAGCCGGGTGATGTCCTGCTCAGAGGCAGAGGTCTCTTCCGACTGCAGGCATTTGAGGAGATCGGTCGGGTTGCCGGTCACCGGGCTGCGGTCACCGCAGTAGGTGTGGAAATTGAAGACGACGCGCGTGAAGGGCAACGGGCCCAATTGCGAGGGGATGTTCCCGCCGGTGACCCAGTAGATGTCCGGCTCGACGAAGGTCAGGTGATGACTGTCGACGGCCTGGATCGTCGGGAATCACCCCGTCGTCGGGGTCTCCGGCCGGGCAGCTCAGCGAGGCGCCCGCCCCGTTGGCCAGGAACCCCGTGTGCGCCTTGCCGCTGTAGAAGCACTCCAGCTGTCCGGTGAAGGTGGACTCCGAGGCGGTCTGCGTCTCGGTCGAGAACGGCTCGTTGTAGGGGTCGTAGCCGACGACCCAGGGGTCGTTCTTGAACCGCTGCGCCACCGTCTTCCACACGAGGTCGAAGTTGCCCTGGAGATCCCCCACCACGTCATTGGCCCAGAAGTGTTGGACCGCCGTCTGGAGCGTGGGGTTCGAGTAGTTGTTCGACCACCGCCCCCCCTTGGGCACAATCGGGACGTTGTTGGTGCACACGGCCCAGTCCGGGGCCCCCTCGCCCCGGAAATTCTCGTTGTAGACGTCCTGGTGCATGTCGAGCAGGGTGTAGATCCCATAGCGGGCCAGCAGGTTGACGGTCGCGGCGACGTGATTCAGGTAGGCCTCGGCCACCGTCTTGTTCCATTCATGCGCATTGCCCGGGGCCCCGGGGGTGCACACCTGGGGCTGGTTGGGGCCGCCGGATCCCGGCTCGAGCGCCTGCCATTCGATACCGAGACGCACGACGTTGAAGCCGAGCCTCTGCATCTTTGCTGCGTCCGCCGCGCTGAAATTCCACGGCTCACCGGGATCGGGATACGCGATGTACGGGGCGTGCTTGTACACGACGTTGACGCCATGGAGGAGCACGACGCGCCCGTTGGCGTCGTAGAGGTACGGACCGCCGGGCGAGCTCAAGTAGCTCGGGACGTTGGGGCCGACTCCCTGGCTTGAGACCGCGCTGCTGAACTGGTACTTCACACCCGAGCCGTGCAGCGCGACGACGTGGGGCGTGAGGGCGTTCAAGTTGGGCTGGTTGACCACGTGCTGGGGCGCAATCGTCGTGGTCGTCGAAGGTCCGACCGGCGCCGGGACAGGGGACGTGGTCGACGTGGGTGCCGTCGTCGAGGTCGTCGTCGCCGGGAGCTTCGACGTCGTGGTTGTGGTGGTTGTGGTGGTTGTGGTGCTTGTCGCCGCGCCGGCGCCCGCCACTCCGCTCCAGGCGAGCAAAGGGCCGCAGACGATGACGGCACCCCCGAGGCCGACCCTTCGCGGATAGGTGAACCTGAGCCCCATCGACACCCTCGCTGCGTCTCGATCACTCCCGCCGAGCCGCCGACTGTATCCAATCTCCGTCGAGATCAGCGAACGCCGGGCAGGATTCCTGTCGGAAGGCGCGGGGTCGCTGTCAGGCCTGCGCGGCCTGAGCAGCGGCTCAGCCTCCCTAAATCAGGACACCGCGGCGCTTCCCCCGGACGAAGAGATCGGCCGAAGCCCGCAGATCACTCTGCATCTGACTCTGGTTCTCGAGGAGCTCGTCGGCCCACAGCATCTGCAGGGCCGTCTGCACACGGTCACCACGATGCTGAGCCTTGACATCCTCGAATGCCTTTTGCAGGACGTCATGGAGGATTTCACCGTGGGGTGGTGGCTCGTCGAGCACCTGGCGCCGATCGGCGAGAAGGTCGGCGAACTCCTGATACCAGCGGTGGATGGACGCGTAGGAGTCGCGGAGGACCGCCTCGGCCACAGCGACGGACTCGACCTCTTGTTGGCCGTCCGCCGGAGGGCGCACCGGAAGTCCGCCGAGGGTGTATGCCGCGAGCCGGAGCCGGTTCGAACCCGTGAAGAGTCGGGAGATGGTCTCGACCGACACGACCTTGGCCCCGCGCTCGGTGAAGAACTGGCGAAAGGCATCATCGAGGAGAAGGTAGGCGCGGTGTGACGCCTGCTGGCTGGCCGCCATATCGACGTGCCGTCGCGTCTTGGTCAGCCGCTCCACCGAGTCCGCGAGGTACCCCGAGCTGGCTGCGAAGGCCGTGGAGAGGGCGCGCCCGAGGGCTGCGGTGGCCCCTCGGGGCCAGAACAGGATCCCGACGACGATGCTGATCCCGCAGCCGATGGCGACGTCCTCGATTCTCGTCAGCCCGACCCTCCAGCCGAGGGGCTGGATGATGTTGAAGAGGATGATCACCAGCAAGGTGAAGGCAGCTTGGCCGGCGACGAAGGAGATCATGTACGGAGCCAGACCGGACACGAGTACCGCCAGAGGAAGCACCACCCAGAGCAAGACGGTGTGATCGGCAATGCCGATCATCAGGGCAGCCCCCACGACGAAGCCGAGCGCCGTGCCACCGACGGCACGCAGCGCCGTGGCGCCCGTCCCCAGGGCGTTCGACCGCAGCACCGACATCGTCCCGAGCACCACCCAGAATCCATGGGAGACGTTCGTGACCTCGATGACCGCCACGGCGAGGGCCAGGCCAACTGCACCCCGCAGCGCGTTGCGGAACCACACGGATCGGAACGACAGATGGGACGAGAGCCGGCGGACGAACACGCGCGAGGTCGACGCATCGGCCAGGCCGAGGCGCTGGTCGATCACCGCATCGGCACCCGCTGCCTCGACTGCTGCATCCGCCACCATCTCGGTGGCGAAGCCCAGGGCCCGCGCGTGGAACCCCGGATCCAGCGCGCCAGCCAGGCTCTCGTCCACGACCGGGTCCGCGTGCGCACTGGGACTGGCCGGTGCTGTTTCCGCTACGGTCAGTGCGGAGACGTCGGCGTCGAGCTCCGCGCTGATCAGCTGATCGAGTCTGCGGGTGGACTCCTGCACCGCTTCGATGCGCGCCGGCGTCGTACACGGGGTGCGCCTCGCCGTCACAGATCAGGGCGGCCGTCCGATGGAGAGTCTCCGCCACCTTTTCCGTGACGGCGAGGGACGCCTGCGGCTCGGTCGACCAGTGTTCGTCCCGGATCATCGCGGTGTTGCCGGCGACCCATTCGACCCGGCCGACGAGCTTGGAGAGCGCCACCGCTCCCGACGCGGCTCCCGTCGGCGGGTAGGGCGTACCGGAGAACTGCTCGCGCAGTCGGTCCAGCTCCACCGTCACGGCGTCGAAGGCCCCGGGGTCCTCCGTCCCGCGGGCGCGGACGTCCGCCAGGTGGGCGACGGCCGAGATGGTCGCGGCGAGCCGCCGTCGGAGATTGTCGTGCCAGGGGGGTGGCCACACCACCATGCAGGCGGTGATGGAGAAAACGGCGGCCAGCGTCCAGCCCAGGAGGCGGGGTCCGACGGCCGAGGCCGGCTGCGCCACCGAGACGGGCAGGACGAACGTGAGCAGTGCCGCCGTCGACGCGGTCGCGGCCTGGGGAGCGACGATGCCGGCGAAGAGCACGGCGAAGCCGACCAGCGCCATGATGACGACGGCAGCCACCTTGTGGGTCGAGGCGACCGTCCCGACGACGATGAAGCAGGCGCCGACGACGTAGAGGCCGCCGTAGCCGACGAGGCGGGTGTGGGTGCGCCCGGTGAACTCCACCAGGAGGAGCAGCGTGAACGACCCGAGGGCCCCGAACAGCCCAACCTGTGAGTTCGAAAATGTGCCGTGGGCGAGGGCGAAGACCGACGGGATGACGACGGCCGCCCGCACCGACCGCTTGACGACCAGGAGATCGGGATCCTTGGAGCGGACCCACCCCACGATTCCGGTGGACGTGGGAGCGGGAGGCAGGGTCCCAGTGTCGTCAGTCATGAGCCGGGGCGGTCATGTCGGGCCCCTATCCCTTCGCAGGCAGTGATCGAGCGAACCCGACCCCGAGATCGACCCACTTGGCTAGTTGGCGCTTGGTCCTGACGTCGGCGGCGCCCACGCGGAGCCAGCCGGGCATCGGGCGCCCCCGCATCACGGCCACCGTCGCCCCCGTCTTCGCCTCCAGCTGCTCCGACCGTTCCGGGCCGACCCGGACGAGGATGCCGCCCTGGCCGCTGGCGGCGATGGCCATGTTCCCGCCGACGAGGAAGGCCACGCCGCCGAACATCTTCTTCACGGTGAGGCCCCGCTCGGTGGCGACCAGGGCCCTGATCCGATCAGCGAGATCCTCGTCGTAGGCCACCGGACCAGAGTACGCAACCTTCTTTCGGAGTGTGTCCGGATACTCCTCACGAAGCGGTGGAGGGTTACTCCAGCTCGTCCAAGAGCCGCTCTCTACTGTCCGCGGGAAGCTCGGTGCGCGCCTTGCGCAGATCGTTCGGCGCGGGGGATCTCGAACACGCGCACCGTCTGGACGGCTCGGGGAGTCCGAGGGCAGGACTGTGGACCCTTCGACGTCCGGGATGCTGATGGGCGACCCGGCCCCTGCCGCCGGGGCAACCTGCGTCCGAGTTCGCTCCGAGCCGGCGGCGCCTGACGGCCTCGCCGATCGTGGACCCGACTGCTGGCCTCGGACGGTTATAACGGTCCGGCCTTCCACCTCTATGACAGCGACCCCACGGAATTGGTGGAAGCCTGGGGGCGACACTCTTCGGGGAGCACGGGACCCTGAAGGACGAACTGATCGGAGCGGCAGCCTGATGGGGTCCACCATGACGCAACGCAGGACCCACTTCGACGTCCTGATCGTCGGTGCCGGCCTGTCCGGCATCGGTGCCGGTCACTACCTCCAGAAGGAGTGTCCGTGGGCCGACTACGCGATCTTCGAGGCCCGCGACACCATCGGCGGAACCTGGGACCTGTTCCGGTATCCCGGAATCCGTTCCGACTCGGACATGCACACGTTGGGCTATTCGTTCCGGCCGTGGGACGGCGAGAAATCGATCGCCGACGGTGATTCCATATTGCAGTACATCAAGGACACGGCGCGGGAGTCCGGTGTCGACAACCACGTCCGCTTCAACCACCGGATCACCGTCGCCGAATGGTCGACGCCAGACTCGCTCTGGCACATCACGGCGGAGCGGACGGACACCGGCGAGATCCTCCACCTGACGGCAGGCTTCCTCTTCTCATGTAGCGGCTACTACTGCTACGACCACGGCTATCTGCCCGATTTCGACGGAATGGAGGACTTCGCCGGCACGATCGTGCATCCGCAGGAGTGGCCGGAGGTGCTCGACTTCGCCGGAAGGAAAGTCGTCGTCATCGGCAGCGGGGCAACGGCTGTCACGCTCGTTCCTGCGCTGGCACGCTCGGCCGCCCACGTGACCATGCTCCAGCGTTCGCCGACCTACATCGCTTCGCTGCCCGAGAAGAGTCCCATCGTCGCCCTGTTGCGCAGACTCCTGCCGGCGAAACAGGCCGGAACAGCGGCGAAGTGGTTTCACGCCATTGTGGCCCAGGCCTTCTACCAGGCGAGCCGCAGGTACCCAATTGTCGTCCGGCGCATGCTGCTGAAGGGCTTGGAGCGCCAGCTGCCTCCCGGATACGACGTCGCCACCCACTTCACGCCTCGCTACGACCCTTGGGACCAGCGCTTCTGCGCCGTGCCCGATGGGGACCTCTTCAAGGCCATCTCGGCCGGGTCGGCGTCGGTCGTGACAGACCAGATCGAACGGTTCACCGAAAGCGGACTCCTCCTTACCTCGGGCCGCGAGCTCGAAGCGGAAATCATCGTGACCGCCACCGGTCTGGAGTTGCTCTTCCTCGGCGGGATCGCACTCAGGGTCGATGGCGAGCCCGTCGACCCCGCGTCGAGGCTCACCTACAAGGGGATGATGATCGAGGGTGTGCCCAACATGGCATTGGCCATCGGGTACACGAATGCGTCGTGGACTCTGAAGTGTGATCTGACATGTGACTACGTGTGTCGCCTTCTCACCCATATGCACGACCGGGGGCTTGCGATGTGCGTGCCCCGGAACCGAGATGCGTCCGTTGCAGGCGGCCCCATCATGGGGTTGACGTCGGGCTACATCCAACGTTCGGCCCATCTCCTCCCTAAGCAAGGGACGAAGTACCCCTGGCAGGTCCAACAGAGCTACTTGCGCGACTACCGCGCCTTGAAGATGAGCGACGTCGAGGACACCGTCATGGAGTTCTCGCGGCCCGATGTTCCGGAGAAGGCACTCGAGACCGCCGGGTTCTGAGACGGGAGACTGGAGCGCGGATGCAGGACTTCACCGGCCGGGTGGCGGCCATCACTGGGGCCGGTTCGGGCATCGGGCGGGCCCTCGCCAACGCGCTCGCTCGGCGGGGGGCGCATCTGTCGCTCAGCGACATCGACGACGCGGGCCTCGCCGCGACGGTGGAGCAGTGTGAGGGTTTCGGCGTGAAGATCACCTCCCAATCCCTCGATGTCGCCGACCGGGAAGCGGTGTACGCCTGGGCCGACCGTGTGGCCGCTGAGCACGGGCGCGTCAATCTCGATCTTCAACAATGCCGGCGTGGCGCTGGGCGCCACCGTCGAGTCCATGTCCTACGAAGACTTTGAGTGGCTGATGAACATCAACTTCTGGGGCGTCGTCCACGGGTCGAAAGCCTTCCTGCCGCATTTGAAGGAATCCGGTCAGGGCCACATCGTGAATCTCTCGAGCGTCTTCGGTCTCATCAGCGTCCCTATGCAGTCCGCGTACAACGCCTCCAAGTTCGCCGTCCGTGGGTTCACCGACTCACTGCGGATGGAACTCGAGATCGAAGGGGCCAACGTCTCGGTCACGACGATTCATCCCGGCGGCATCAAGACCAACATCGCGCGCAATGCCCGCATGGATGCGAGCGTCTCCGACATCGGAGGGGACCCTCCAGAAGGCGGTGAGGGACTTCGAGCGCGCGTTCATCACGAGCCCCGAGACGGCAGCAGAGCAGATCCTGACCGCGGTCCGCCGCAATCGCCGACGCGCGCTCATCGGCCCGGATGCCAAGGTGATCGATCTCGTCTCGCGTCTCCCGGCGAAGCTGTACCAGACGGTACTGACCCGCGGTGCCGCGTCCCTACTGCGTGACGCTGCCCGGGATCGCCACCCCGTCTGACGGGGGCCGCCCGCCGAAGCCGTTGAGCATGGCGCCGATAGCCAGCCGCCACCGGCGCTCGACGGACTCCGTGGAGGTCCCGAGGCGGCCTGCGGCCTCTGCGAAGGCCATCCCCTGGATGAGGGCGACCAGCACATGCGCAACATCTGTCTCGTCACCACGAAGTCGACCCGCCTCGATACAGCGACGCACCCGGCCCACGATCAGGACACGGACCGAACCCGTCTCCGCCAGCTCGTCCGGCCCGGGCGAGAAGTCCGTGAACGGACGCGAGAACATGACCTCGGACAGCTCGCGGTTGACTCGGATGAACCGGCGGTACGCCGCGGCCAGCGACCACAGGTCGGCCACCGGATCGGGGACTCGGCCAACACCGCCAGCTCGCTGGCGAGCTGGCGGAAGCCCTCGAAGTAGAGCTCGCGCACGACGCCCGACTTGTCACCGAACAGCTCGTAGAGCGCCGGGGCCGACGTGTCCGCCCGAGCCGCCAACGACCGCGCCGTGAGTCCTGCCGCGCCCTCCTCGGCGAGGAGGTCGACGGCGACCGCGAGGACTCGGGTCCGGAGCTCGGGGGTTCGCTGCTTCGTCCGAGGCATCAGAAGTGGATCGTGGGACGGCGAATTTCGACTGCTTGCCACCTTATATCAGAACATCGTTCCGAAACATCGATTCAATATACCCGCACTGCGCCGGTGACGGTGGCGGTGCACCGGCCATGCCTTCCCCGCCGGTGCCTTCCTCTTGATGGCGGCGGACGCGAGGGTCGGCGCCGACGGACCATTCCGTCTGGGGCTCAGGTCCGGATAGGGCTCACGCTGCCGTGGTTCGCCGCTGTGCTCGCCCGACACCGCTCACGCCGGCGCATTTCGATCACGCCGCCGTGACGGGCGAGATGTTCGACCCGAAGACCGCCCAGGGAGCCGGCCTCCTCGACGCCGTCGTCCCGCCAGCGGAGCTTGACGGGGTCGCGCTCCACGTTGCCCAGGACCTCGGCTCGCTCGATCGCACCGCCCATGTTGCCACCAAGCTGCGTATCCGCAAACCGGTCCTCGACGAGCTACGTGTTTCCATTGAGGCCGAGCTGGTCTGACGACCCAATGGAGCCGAGAAGGGACTGGACACTCGGCCCCGATCGACCCATGATCAAGGTATGGGATCTCCGTCGCTGCTGAAAACGATGATCCGTCTCCCGGGCGACCTGCTCCGACTTCCCTCCTCGACGCTTGCCGCGCTCGACGCGGTCCCCGACGTCGCCGATCGGTTGGATCGCCTTACGACGCTGCTCGAGCGGCTCGAGGGCGGCGTCAACAGGGCCGGCTCCGGGTTCGACCTGGCGGCGCTCGGTATCTCAACTGCGGTCTCAGGGCTGGAGCAGGCGGTCAGCGCGCTCGACTCGTCCCTCCCCTCCCTCTCCGACTCCGCCTCGGCGCTCCGCTTCCTGACCGAGCGGCTCAGTGGGGCCGCGATCCAACTGGCCAACGAACTTCCCAATGCGACCCGGTCTCTGCAAGAGGTGTCGCCGGAACTCGCCGGTGTCGCCGGCTTGCTCAACGAGCGATTCACGCATCTCGATACGGTCGTGACCGAATTGGGGGGGCTCATGGAGTCGGTCTTCGGGACCATCCCGGGCATGCGCCGCGTCCTCCGCCCGACGTCATCGGACGCCGTTCGAAGAGAACTGAACCAAGGAGGCGCCAATGGACGCTGGAGATCCGGAGGTCGCGCTCGGCGTCGTCAAGGCGACCTCGGTGCCCATCCATGACATCGGGACTGCTGCCTATCTGAGCCCCGACATCGCCTCGTGGGCGGCAGAGTGGGGTTGGGCCAACCCCTTTGCCTTCTACTTCGCCGGGCGGGGAGGGATGCTCGGCGACGTCGGGCACGATGTGGTGACGTCTGCTCTCGGGTGGTTCGAGCCGGGCGCGGTGCAGGCCATGTACTCCGAAGGCATCGGTGTCGCGGGCGCCACTGGTGCGGCAGCCCGGATGGCCGAGGCCCATGGGAAGTGGGGCGAGAAGCACTACGGGGCCGTCGAGGGGATAGGCGAGATCGTCGACGTCACCGAGGAGCTGGTGGACGGGCTCGAAGGCTCGGCGATCCCCGCTCTTCGTCGGGTGGCGCAATGCTGCCCGTTCGGCGTCGTCGGCGGGCCGGGCGGCCCAACTCATGCAGATCCTCCGCGAGTGGCGGGGCGGGATCCACCTGGTCGCGACCACCGCGGTGGGCCTGTCCCCCCTGGAGGCGATTCTCACCAATGAGGGTCCTGGTCAGGCCAAGTTCTTCGGATGGCCGGAGCCGTTTCCCGACTTCGCCGCCATAAAGGCGAAGCACGACGAGGCCGAGGAGATGACCGACCGGCTCTGTACATCGGCGCTCGCGGATGCGCTCGAAACCGCGAAGTACGCGCGCTTCGAAGCCGGGGTGACCGCCCTGCGCGCCGCCACCCCATAGGCGCTCAGCAGGCTCTTTGCCGGGGTGGGGCCGAACCGGGGACAGGCTAGAGTGAGGGGCTGCTCAGCGATCGGCGAGACCGGTCGAAGAGCGTCATTGCCACGGACCTGTGGTGCAGCTCGGAGTGCACGCCGCCCTGTCAAGGCGGAGGTCGCGGGTTCAAATCCCGTCAGGTCCGCTACCGAACTCCGACCGCCTCCGGGTGGTGCGAGCTCGGTTACCCGGTCGGGTAGCTCAGTTGGTAGAGCGCGCGCCTGAAAAGCGTGAGGTCCGCGGATCGATACCGCGCCCGACCACCGGACACCCCAAGGTCAGAGCCCATTTCGACTAACTGTCTGTTTCGCAGTCGAAATTTCGTGCCCTCCGCGTGCCCTCCGGGATTGAGAACGGCATTCAATTTCGGGTCCTGCACTCCCTTCTGTCGAGCAGGTTGGTCAACGGGAAGCCGAAGGCTTTAGCGAGGACACGGAGCAAAGGGGAGTCCCGGAGCGGCCTCGACCAACCGGATTCGCAGTGATGATCACAATGCGAATGGTCCGCCCGTGGCCGACCTAGCTGCGCTTTGATCTCCAAGTCGATGGGCGCCTGCGCCTCGACGCTGGTTGAACCGATGAGGTGGCCTGCAAAAGGGGGGCCGAACTGGTCGGACAGGCTGACCCTTCCCGATATTCCGGCGGTCGAGCAAGCGGTGGCGGGGCCGAGTTGCTCCAAAGGCCGTCTAGTCAGAATGGCGGATCGCCGAGACCCAGAAGGTAGGAGAGGTCTCTGCCGTTCGGTAGCACGGCTAGACCGGTGCGATCGTCCGGCAGTCTCAGTTCAAATTCTCCGACCACGCGGAGGCGCCGCAGGTGCTCCTCTGCCACCTCGCGGAAGCGACCATGCCACGTCGTTCCTGCCAGTACGGACTGGGTACCGGCCAACGTCTCGACGACCTCCACAATTTCGCGTTTGGTGAGTCGGACGTCCGCCGGAAACTGCAAGGCACCATCGACCCAAATCTCGACGGTTCCTTTGTGGTGGACCTCATTCGTCGTTCTCATTCCGAGTGGATCCCGTGGTGGCCCGGCCGCCCCCCACGGGTGAGCAGCCTCTCGAGCCGCAGCCGTGGCTCAGCCGGGTCCGATGGCTTGGCAGTCCCGCCCGACCAGAGCCTGCCTCGGAGGGCCAGTTTCGGGTCGACCTGTGCGGCTGTCGTTGCCACCGCGGTAAGGCTACCCTCGCCCCTCCGCCTGCCCCTCACGGTTCTGGGAACTCAAAACGTCTGAGAAGTGCTCACAAAGCACGTAGTTCCGCTGACGCGTCGGATCCGGCTCAAGTTGGGACGACACCACAACATCTACCGGGGGCCGAGGCGTGACGGCCCGACTCGGCCGTCCCCAGCCGTTTACATCTGGCCGTGGCGAACCGGACCGGCTGGCTCGTAGGTGCCGATGACGATGCCGAGCTCGGTCGTGGTGAGGTCGACAGGGCGCATCGTCGCCGGAGCGATGCCCTCGTTGAACAAGCGGCGACCGGATCCGATCACCAGCGGATACGTCATCAGGCGGAAGCGGTCGACGAGCTCGTGCTGTAACAGCGTTTGGAGCAGCTTGCTGCTTCCCCAGATCTGCAGCTCGTCGCCGGGTTCGTCCTTCAGCGCCTGCACCGCGACGACGACGTCGCCGGTCACGAGGCGAGCGGTATCAGGGTGCTCGCCGCGCCACATGGCATCGGCCTCGCTGAGCGAGTTGGACACGACGTACTTCGGCAGCGAGTTGATCGCCGTGGCAATGGGGTCGGCGGGGTCGGTCTGATCAGGCCAGTAGCCGCGGAAGATGTCGAACGTTCTGCGACCGAACAGGAACGCACTGGCGTGGCTGTTGAGCTCGGTGACGAACTCGCCGACGGCCGGGTCGGGGAACGGGGCCTGCCAGCCGCCGTGGGTGAAGGCGTCGCTGGGATCTTCCTCAGGTCCCCCGGGCGCCTGCATCACGCCATCGAGGGTCAGGAACGTCTGAACGGTGAGCTTCATATCAATGCACGCGGAACGGCATACCAATTCTGATCGCGTCTCACGCCGAGCGCAAGCTGAGAGTGCTGCCTTCTGTTGAAGGGCCAAGGAAAGCCGGGGAGGAGTATGCCGGCCGGGACGCGATACGCCGGCCCGGTGGCACCGTGTGACACGCACAGACACCCTAAAGCGCTCCGGCCGACAGGAGCTGACTGACCGCTCAACGTTGATGGAGCTGCTTGGTGAGCTGAATCTGTCCGACGTGCTCTCGCGCATGACCGTAGTTGCAGATAAGCCACGACAACCCTGGGCGCACATCGTGGGCCGGTAGCGTTGGTAGCGAAAACTCCGTCGCCATTCGGCTCCCATCGATACGCGGTTCCAGCTCCGCGATGAGGTCGTCAGCGCCGTCGAGGAGTAGGAGCACATCCTGCCCCGCCAGCGTCGATGCGACGAACTCTGCATCTCGGTCCCTCTCGCACGCGACTCCAGCGACGCATCGGAGGGTCTCGGCTTCAGATCCGACCAGATGCGCGACGATTGTGGCGATGGAGTTGGCTCCAGGCATCGGCACCCAGTTGAGGGCATCGTCTTCGAGACCGTCTAGCTCGTCACGGAGGTGCTGGTGAACTTGGCGGAAAAGCGCGATGAGAGTGGCGGACGTACCGCCACTCATCGCGGAGGCAGGTTTCGGCACGCTTCCTATTTTGTCCCTCTGTCAAGGTGTCCGTTCACACCATTGGGTTCCACGTCAGGGTGACCGAGTTCGCCGGCACGCGAGGAAGTTCGGCATGACGGTGGCACCAAGAATCGCAACATCAGGACCCGGGTTGCTCGGCCGCGACGAAGTCCCGCACCAGGGTAAAGAAGCGCTCGGATTCATTTCGACTTACGTAGTGCCCTGAGTTCGGAAGCTGCTCGAAGCGAACGAGGTTCGCGGGCAGGGCGTCTACAACCTCTTGCATGGGTGTGACGCCACAGAGCGGGTCTTGCTCTCCAGCGATCACGAGCGTTGGACATCGAACTGCGGCGAGACCGGGTAAGAGGTCCATATCGTGCAGAACCCGTATGGGGTCCATCAGCAATTCGAAGTTCAGTTCGCCACGACTCAGGCGATTCGGATCGGAAGACCCGGAGCCGTACAAAGGGAGACACGTTGTCGCATAAGCGGCCATGGCATCGAGATCATCACCCAGTGACCAGTACCCTCGGGCCGCCTCGGCTGCTTCGTCGCCACCGGCGCGTCTGAAGTCCTCGACGATTCTGCCTATCTCCAGGCGACCCATGGTCGACTGCAGGATCGCCCTGGTCGCTGCGGCCGTGTCCCCGATGGTCCAGGTAGACCACCTGGGCCACGTCGGCAAGAACCCCGTAGTCGGGCTTGAACAAGGAATGGTCGAATCCGGGACCCCCGTGGAGCAACAACAGCGTGGGCCGTTCCCGCATGACTGCCCTGTCGACAACCAATCCCGATCCGTCGACATCGAACCAGAGGTGGACGTCACCTACTCGGACTCGCATCCGCAAACTTTACAATCGACAACGCCGCGACAAGGACGTCGCGTATTCCACTACGCCGGGCCGGGGTGCCTCCCTTCGGGGCGTGACACGGGACTTACTGTGACTTCAGGTGAGTCGTAACCTTAGATCAGTGGGTATGAGCGGCTTCTTTCGAGCGCTGGTTCGACCTCAGGTTCAGCGAACCTGCAAGCAGTGCGGCTACAGCTGGATGGTGCCGCGCTACCTAACAAAGCATCACCTTGAATCGGGCGCGTCTTCTGGAGGACATTGGGCTGGTAGCTCCGATTGGAAGATGATCGCCGCTCCGAGCGACCAGTCGCTGGAAATGAAAGCTGAGCTGGCGAGGTGTGCCAGATGCAGCTCGTCCCATTACACCCAGAAACGAATGTGGTCCGTAACTCGCGGAGAAGCCGACGGTGACGATTCCTGATCGTCGTGTGGCTGACGGGTGAGCCTCTCTGCGTGACAAACCCGGCGGACGGGACATCCTCAGCACGATTGACGGACGCGCGTTTAGGGGCACTTTCGAACTCCAGATCCGTCGAGAGAGGCTCAACCGGGCGCATTTGAGCCGAACGAGCCAACCCAGTCGTAATTGGCGTTCAGGCCATTGGAGCCGGAAGGTAATGGCGTCAGTGGATCGAGCGGTGCCACGGGCGTCGACCCGCCACCCGTCGTCCCGTTCTGGGAAGTCTTCGTAGACACCAAGCTGAACGAAAGAGTTCCCGGCGGTATGCCCTGCTGGACCCAGGCGATGAGCGGCGTCAGGAGGTCCGCGCCGGCGAGTGCTGGCTCGCCTCCGGCCAAACAATGGTACTGCGCCGGAATCATGTAGAGGCGAGAGAATGTCTGGCTCCCTCGGTATCCCCCAGCCGTGTCGACCACTGCTTTGTAGTAGTCCACAGTGCCAAACGGCGGAATCACTTCGTCGGCCCATCCCTGGTAGATGAACAACCGTCCCCCGTCCGAGGCGAACGACGAGAGATCAGGATCTGTTGCATCGTAGAGCTCGGAGAGCGCGGTCAACTTCTGGTAGCCCGACAATGTGAAGCGGAATTGCGACAGAGAATACGAGCTCGGTGGATCGATCTGGTACGCCATGTAGCGGAGACATGGGATTCCCCTTGTGGAACCTCATGCTTCCCCACGTCGGCCAGCTCCGGAACCACGCAATCACCGTTATTGCGGGTCTCTCTAATCAGTGGTCGGGCCGTGCATGGCGCCCCACGCAGCGGTTTCAGCTACAGGATGCACCTTCGCTACGGTCAAATTCTCAGGTCCGAGGTTCCCAGGTAAAGAACTGAACAGCAAGGAGCAGGCCCCCGATTCCCCACAGAGCCACCAGTGCTACATCGCCCCAAGAGAAATGGGTTCCCAGCAATCCGGCCTCCAATCCCGAGACGAACTGCCGGACGGGAAAGATACGGGCGGTCCATTGGATCCACTCTGGGGACTTGTTGTCGAGGGGGATGAAGATACCAGAGACGAACAGCACGGGGAGGATGGACGCGTTGACAATGGCGGGCGCTGCGTCGGCGTTGGGGATCACAGAGGTGATGGCCAGTCCAAGGGCGGCAAATCCCCCCGCACCCACCACGAGCATCGCGACGAACTGCAGAAGGCTCACTCCGGTAGGTATGTCCGCGTGATAGGCGATCCTCCCGAAAGCTGCGGTAATGGTTACGAGCAGCACGGCGATGAGGGTGGCGTGAACCACACGGGCAGCGAGGTAGATCGAGTTGGGTAGCGGTGATCCATGGGTTCGCTTCAAGGCGCCGAGATCGCGCTGCACAGTGATGTTCAATGCGATGTTGTTGTAGCAAGCCGATATCACGGCGAAGCCGGCCATCGCCGCCACGTAGTAAGTGGATGCGCTGACGACTCTGCCAGGTAGCGGCAACTTGAAGTTGCCCAGCAGCGACGTGAAGATAACGAGGAGCATCAAGGGAAACATGAATGTGAAGAAAGCGGATGCGGGGTTCCGCCAGAACGCCTTGTTCACGTATCGCAGCTGGGACAAGAGAAGAGTCACCCTGGTCATGCCAAACTCTCCGTTTCTCCTAGTGGACCTTCCGGATTGCCACGTCCCCGGCGAGCCCATCCGTGCCGGTGAGGCGCAGATAGGCGTCTTCGAGCGAGGGGCGGACGATCTCGAGGCTTTCGAGGCCGATCCGATGCTCGAGCGCCCATCCGGTCAGGTCATGAAGCGCAGCGGCTAGGTCGTCGGGAGTGAATTGGGCCATCCCGTCCGGCAGCGGGCCGACGGCGAACTGTGATGGTGGATCTTGACCGTCTGGCAGGCAGAACCGGATGGTCGCTCGGGCGGCGTGGAGACCGGCGATAGCGCCGGGGGTGCCTCGAGCCACGATCCGCCCCCCGGCGATCACAGCCAGCTCGTCGGCTAGGAATTGGGCCTCGTCCATGTAGTGGGTGGTGAGCAAGACGGTCTTGCCCAAGTCCGCCAGGTTCTTGACCACCTGCCAGGCCTCTCGACGCGCCAAGGGGTCGAACCCAGTGGTGGGCTCGTCTAGGAAGAGGAGCTCGGGATCCCCGGCGAGAGCGATGGCGACGTCGAGACGGCGCTGCTGACCTCCCGAGAGCTTCAATACCCGGGCCTTCTTCTTGGCCGAAAGTCCGACCAGCTCCAGAAGCTCATCGACGGGACGCGCGTGAGGGTAGTAGCCCGCGTACATGGACACTGTCTCGTGCACACTCAGATAGTGATCCACCCCGGTCGATTGGAGCACGATGCCGATGTGGCGCCGAAGCTCCTCGGGATGGCGGCCCGGATCGATGCCGAGCACCGATACTTCGCCACCGTCGCGACTGCGATATCCCTCGAGGATCTCCACGGTAGTGGTCTTGCCCGCACCGTTCGGGCCCAGCAAAGCGAAGATCTCACCGCGCTCGATCTCGAGGTCGATGTCCTTCACCGCCAGCATGTTGCCGTAGGACTTCCGAAGTCCTCGGACCACGATCGCCTTGGACCCCGCCTCGGCATGAGACGAGCCCGAAGCCGGTTGTGCGCTAGGTGCCATGTTCAATCACCCGGAGGCTGATTGGCGACGGGGGCTGTGTGGGGAAGGACCTCGGCCGGTGAAGCCACCGCGCCGTTGAGGACGATATCGAGAGCACGACCCAGTCGATCGGTAAGGGCGTCATGGCTGTCCTCCCACCACTGACCGAGCCAGTTGATCGTGGTGAGCAGCATCGTCGCCGTCAGCAACTCGGCCAGCTGAAGAGGATCGGGACCGATCCGTAGTTCGCCCCGCATCTGACCCTGGCGAAACAGGTCGGCGAGCAATCGCTGGGTTGTCTTCTGTTGGTCCGCCATTGGCCCCGAGGCACCAAAGAAGGCGGGTGTGCGAGTCGTGACCGTGGCCAGGAACTGGCGGTCGCCAGCGAAGCTCTGTGCCCAGAGGTCGACGATCTCAGCCAGGCGCTCCAGAACTGGCCTTTCCGCACAGGTGAGTTCGTACTGGAGAAGTGCTTGGTAGGCCTCGAGCATCTCAATGGCGCTGGTCTCGAGAACCGCCTGTTTGGAGGCGAAATAGTTGAAGAAGGTCTTCTCGCTTATCCCGACGACCACGATGATGTCGTGGACCCGGGTCTCCTCGAAGCCGTGTTCGTGAAAGAGCCGTAGCGCTGTCTCGCGGATCTCCTGGCGCAGTCTCTCTTTGTGCTCTTCCCTACGGCCCATACCGGGTCCGATCCTACAGCCACTGTACGTTAAGTTACAGTTACTGTACGCAAAAAAGGGTCGGAGGGCAAGGTATCTCTGCACAATTGGGTCGCAGGAGCCCACGTTCGGCATCCCCGTTTCGGGATCCCTGTCGGACCGTCATTCGCCCTGGGTGCCCTCAAAAATTCGAACGCCGGGGTTCCAGGGGTCGCCCCCGTTGTGCCTGCTCGGGGCGGTTATACGGGTGATCCTGGACCGCAATCCTTGCGATAGCACATCCGATTTCGCCGGAGTTCGGAGCTCGCGTCTGCGGAGCGGGATCCGTTCATTGCAAACGGACTCAGTGCCATGTTTCGGGGATCCCGAGGACGGCTCTTCCGATTAGCTGCTGAACTGGCGTAGTGGAGCGGGCTGTCAGCTGTCCAAACACCGGGTGCCTCGCGTGATCGTCGTCTCACGGTGTCAATGATGACGGAGCTGTCGGCGTGCCTTCATAATCGGACCCGCCACGCCGGCCCCTTTATCGACGACGCATTCGATGGCTCGGCGTGATCATGGTGGTCCCCCTCGGTCTCGAGTTGGATGTCGAACAATTGACGAGCATCTCCGGCATGCTTTAGATCAGTGTGGGGCGGATGTCACAACCTACTGAGCTAATCGGGCACGATGGCCTCGGTTCCATATCGCATTTACCCTTTCGATCGACCGCTCAAATGATCTCCGGCGACCTGAACGGGCGATCGTCGCGGACCACAAAACATCGCCCAAGAGGCCGTCGACGCAGCTGCTACCTCCTCGGGATCGCCATGTCCCTCTGCGCACTGGTTTTAACCGCCTGCAGCAGCTCGACAGTCGGACCTTCGGGAACTATCGACCGGTATCTGAGCGCCTGGTCGAGAAGCGACTACCAGTCGATGAAGTCATTGGTCAAGAGTCCCCCGAAGGACTTTGTCTCCGTCAACGAGCAGGTCGCGAAGGAACTCGATATCGCCCATAGCGATTATCATCTTCAGACGGTCAGCACGAACGGCTCGAACGCCACCGCTTCGATCACCAGTCACTTGGCGCTCACGGCCTTCGGACCCTGGACCGTTCATTCGCATCTGCAGCTGAGCGACGCCTCCGGAACATGGCTGATCCAATGGACGCCCCGCTCCATCATCCCCCAACTGGGCCCGGGCGACACGGTCACAACAACGGTTAGGTGGGCCACACGGGCCGCCATCACGGGCGCCGGCGGAGCCCCCTTGACGACGCAGGCTCCCATGGTGCGCGTCGGGATCGAGGGCTCACGCGTCACCAACGCTTTGGCCCTGGGTTCGGGGCTCCAGCAGATCGGAGCAACGTCGACCCAGGTCAGCGCCGCGCTGGCGACCGCCCACGACCACCCCACATGGTTCGTCCCAGTCATTGACCTGTCCCAGGCCAGCTACGAGCAGTTCAAACCGAACATCTACCCCGTGCCGGGCACTGTCTTCGAAAACTTCTCGACTCGCACACCGCTGACCCCGGGACTCGCTGCCCACCTCGTCGGTTCAATCGGCCCGATCACCGCCCAAGAGCTCAAGTCCCTCGGCGCCCCCTACCGGGTCGGTGACACCGTGGGTCAGTCTGGAATTGAGCAGGCCTACGAGAGACAGCTCGCAGGCAAGCCTGGCGGTGACATCGAGGTCCTCAGCGGTTCGGGATCGGTCGTGGCGAACGTGGCGTCCTTCAGTGCACGCCCCGGCACTCCTGTACAGACGAGCATCGATCCGGGGGCCCAGCAGGCCGCGGAGTCCGCCCTGACCGGGGTGACAGATCCCGCGGCACTCGTGGCGATCCAGGCATCGACGGGAGACATCGAGGCGTCAGTCAGCTCGCCCAGCTCATCTAGCTTCGACAACGCCCTGTCCGGCGCGTTCCCCCCCGGATCCACCTTCAAGGTGGTGACGGCGTCGGATCTGATCGAGCACGGTCTGACGCCCACGAGCCCAGCAAGCTGCCCGCCCAGCATCACGGTCGACGGGCAGACGTTTCACAACTTCGAGGGCGAGTCCCTCTCCCCGCTGAACATGGAGCAAGCCTTCGCCATGTCGTGCAATGCGGCCTTCATCGGGCTGTCGAACCCGTTGCCGTACCCGAGCTACGCCTCGACTGCGGCACAATTCGGGATCGGAGACACCTTTCATCTGGGTCTGGCCGCTTTCGGGGGCAAGGTCCCCGCTCCCTCCTCGGCGTCCGAGGCGGCGGCCACCTCCATCGGGCAGGCACAGGTCCTTGTCTCTCCCCTCGCCATGGCAACCGTGGCGGCCACGGTCGATTCCGGCAGCTTGCGGCTACCTCGACTTGTGAGTGGCGCCGCCGATGACACCGCGCCCGCCCAGGCCGTCAATCCGACGGTTGTCTCGGACCTCCAGACGATGATGGCAGCCGTGGTCAACAGCCCGATCGGGACGGCGGCCGGCGCCGGGCTGCCCGCCGGCACAGAGGGCAAGACCGGTACGGCCGAATTCGGGACGGCAAATCCGCCCGAGACCGATGCCTGGTTCATTGGCTACCGGGGCGATCTGGCCTTTGCAGTGCTCGTCGTCGGTGGGGGGACCGGGGGCTCGGTGGCGGCGCCTATCGCCAAGAAGTTCCTTGACTCGGTTGGGTCGATCCCGTAAGTCGGACGGAGTGGCGGTTCGAGAACCCGGCAGGACCTTCCTCTTCGACCTGAGCGCCGGGGCCCCGATCGTAGATAGCCAGACTGCCCCCCTAACAATGCGTCGCCGCATGGGGACAGGGGAAAACGCCACGCCGGCATGAGGACATGGCAAAAAACTCCCTCGGGACCCAAACCTCCGCGTGTGACAGACGACGTGGAACACTGCAACCGTCAACACAGATGTAGGACCCACGAGCAAGTGGAGCCGCAGAAATGACTGAGTCCGAGACGCCGGACCCCAGCAACAACTCCCCGGACCAATTCACGGAGATGGAATGGATCAAGTTCCTTGGTATCGAGCCACTCGAGGCGGGTGACGGTCGAGCGGTCATACGCCTGGATCCTCAGCCCGTTCACCTCAATCACAATGGGACCGTCAACGCTCCAATCCTGTACGCACTGGCAGAAGTCGCTGGTGCTGGAGCTGTGGTGGCGGGCATGTTGGAGCTTGCAGCTCGGTCATACACGGTGGTGAGGCGGGCCGAGATTGAATATTTGGCACCAGCTCGGGGAGCCATCGTCGCGACAGGCGAGATCCCTCCCGAGACCTTCGTTGCTGCTCGCTCGCTCGTCGAGGAAGGTGACCCTGCGGAAGTCGAGGTTTCAGTCGAAGTCCGCGATTCAACCGGCACTGTGGCTACGAGATGCAAGCTTGTCGTGTCGGTGCGACCTCGGAGGGGTTAGCGAGCCACGGCGTCGAAGCGGAGAGATGTGCATCAGTTGGTTGCCACTTTGTCCCCGTACGGGTTGGAGTCCGCTCTTGCGATTCAAGGGCTTAGGAGCTTTTGTGGCTCCTGGACCGGATGCTCCAAGCCAGGATCGTGACAAACCCAACAACCAAGACGAAGAAAGCCACGAGCTGAGGGATCCCGCTCACACCGGAAACTGAGTCGATCATCAGCACTCCCCTCGACATTGCCGGACGCAGGTTACATCGTTGGGGTGCAGTGTCCCCGTTCGCTTCGTGGCGGTTATGCACGCCACTGGGCCACGGCGTTGGGCCACGGAGGACGTTCCTTCTTTGCAGCCCACAGGTCGGGACTTCAGGGAGTCTGAGAGTTCCGATGACGTTGGCCGTGAGTGAAACGCAATCTGTCAAGCAATCGGGCGGGCCCGAAGAACGTTGGCTCACGAAGCGGCCATACCTCGCAGTCTCGCGCCTTCGAACCCGAGGCCGCGAGGATCCCGTTGACCGCCCGACGAGCGGCTTCGTTGGCACCCTCCATGGTTGCCAGATCGGTGAACGTACGGACATAGTCGGCAGCCAAGAACAGGTTTGGTACGGCAGTAGAGGCATCCGGGCGGTACTGCCACGATCCGGCCGTGTTGACTAGCAGGGGTTCAAGGTTGATGTCGGTGCGTATACCTTCGGCTTCCCTCACCTCGGGAAACCGAACGTCCTCGTCCAGAAACCAGGAGACGACATTGTCCTCGGCTAAGGCGTGCGGATCAGTCGGCGCGAGGTGCGCCCGGAGTTGAGCGAGGACGTCGGTGGCAATTTCTTCTCGCGTACAGTCCATGGCCGTCTTGCCCGAGACAAGACCCGGCGTCTGCCACTCCGATACGTCGACGGAGAAGACGCCACGCACATCTCCCTGTCCGATGTCGGAAGCCTCGAAGTTGCTCCAGAATTGGGCCTGCGAGATCGAGGTGAGGGACCACGGCGAGTCGATGTAGATGACATGTCCGTGGACAATGGGTGCGTCCTCGCGAAGGAAGAATACGATGCCGTTCATCCAGCGGGTTACGAGGCGAGACAACTGGCCGAGCCGGGGATCGACCTCTTGGATGGCGCCGTTCGCCAGACGCGTCATGTGCTCGACGGGCACGGCAGCGACGTACCAGTCCGCCGCGACTCGTCTCCGGCCTCTGGAATCAGCGACGATCACACCGCTGATGCGGCCGGCCTGCGTTTCTAGCTCTTCGACCCGGACGCCAAGTTCGAAGTTGACCCCGAGGTGCTCCAGGTGTGCCAGCCATGGCGAGATCCACACGTCACTGGTCGGGCCATTGAGCACCCGGTCCGCCGCGCGACCCGGAGTGCCCAAATCGAAGAGGAGCTGCAGCAAGGTATAGCCCCCGGTACGCGCGCTCATTTCGCGGGCGCGAGCGGCTACTAAGGTTCGAGTGAGTCCGTCGGCCATGAATTTCTGGTAAGCGACTGATCGGTGAGACGCTCCCGAGAAATCCCACCAACTCACCCGGTCCCACTCGTCGTAACGGCGCTCCTCGCAACTGGTCAGGAGTACCAGGAGTCTGCTTGCGAAGTAGGCGTAGTCCCCAGGGGAGAGTTGGGCAATGGGATGGAGCACGGTGTGAAGTATCAGTTGGAGGTCGCGGACCGAATCTGGGAAGTGAGCGGGTAGCTTGACCGGCGGCAGGCCGCCTGACCGAGCGATCTCGGACTCCGTCGCGTCACGGAGGTTGCCCAAGACTCCATCGGCCTGGTTGCGGTAAGGAATTCGACGCATCGTGTCTGGAAGGTGCCGATAGAAGCCCGGGAAGAACCGGAACCCGTGTTCAGCGGGAAGGCTGTCTCGACCGGGAGCGCTCGAATGGGGAACGGGAAAGCTGCGCGCCTTGCCGCCCGGCTGGTCGCGACCCTCCAGGACCGTCACGGAGAAACCTCGCTCGGCGAGCTCTTGCGCCGCCGACATGCCGGCCACGCCACCACCGAGGATCAAGACTGAATTGGTCAGCTGGCCGGACCTCCTTTTGGTCTACGCGCACCCTGGCTGAAGTCCACAAACACCTCTCGATAGCACGAGTTTGCATTAGCAGCAGCGTCCGAACAACTCGCCCAGTTTGGGTTCCCAAGGCGAGTTCGCCGGCTCAGCACAGTCGTGGCCTCGCGGAAGCGCCTTTGGAGCGCAGGACGTGAAGGGTCAAATGCCTTTTCTGACCGTTCGATCCAAGATTCCCAGAGTGGCGCGCAGAGCCAACTCGGGCACGATCGGAAAGCGCTCTTTGATCTCGCCGCCCACCTTCGACCAGTCGTAGTAGGACGTCACATTCGTGACCCCTTCATCACCGGACTCGAGACGGTAGCCGTAGAAGTGCGGAATCGGAATATCGGGACCGAGATCCCACGCGAGCTCTTTGTCACGTTCGAACAGGATGAAGTGCACCGTTACGTCGTACTTGCCCAGCGGGACGTCATTGAGTGACTCGCGGTCCATGTGGATGACGAACGTGTCGCCCACCTTTTCGGCCGCATCCCCCGTGAAGCCTTGCAGCATCCCCGAGGCGTCGATGGCCACATGCCCCGCCGGACTACGCAAGATGTCGAAGATCGCGGTGGGCGGCGCCAGAATGGGCCGGGTCACCTCGATTCGGTCGGGCAAGAAGACGGTATCGGGCATATAGGCTCCTCATCGACTCGAGTGGGCTCGTCGGCCACTTCTGTTGTTCACTCCTACCAGCATCGCGCGCCTTCGCCGGTTCCCGCCGCCGTAGCCGACGAGAACCATTGCGTCGTCAAGATCTCATTCAGTTCGTCGACGGGAGACTCTCGGGTTTGCCGAAGAAAACGCTCAATACAGCTCCGGAAGACTGGCCCGCTACGTCGGGAGGGGGTTGCCACCCTGCATATCGGGGACAGGCCGCCGCCTTCAACTCACAGAGGATTTCCTCATTGCTGAATGCCGTTTCAGGTCGGTCGAAGGTCGCCGATTAACGGATGCGCATGCCAGACACAGAAACACCGCGACGCCGAACAAGTAGGAGAACCCGACGATCCCAGAGAGGAATGTGGCGATCGACAGACCCCAAGCCAACAGGCCGGCACCGAACTCGCCGCCCCGCCTACGCCGGCCTAGGAGGAAGCCGACTGCGACGACGACGCCAAGGACAACCGCAGTGAGAACCACTTCAGACAAGGCGTAGGTCTGTATATAGGTGTTAGTAGGCGGAACCACCCACCCAGCGCTGGTGAACTTCGCCCGTTCCGTGACATGTACAAAGAAGGCCAGCACGAACTGGGCCATCGTCCAGGCACCCGCTAGAGCCAGGAATATCAGTGTGAGCGGATCCAGCCGTTTCATACGCACTCCTCTCGAAGCTGGTCCAGTATCTCACAGACCGCCGCAGATCCACGGGTCGAATCAGGAACCTGGGGTGACCCAGAGGGGGTTCAGAGACGCAGCTGCATCTGCGGCCGAACCTTCCTCCTGACGCTAACAAGGTAGAACGCAGAGGGGAGAAGGCCAATGCCCAAGACGAATGTGAACACAAGCAGCACGATGATCCCCGACGCCCAAAATCCGGATCTCCGCAGAGGAGCAATGTCAAAGTAGCTCGCTGCGACGCCAAAGGCGTCAAGCTGCGTCGGTCGACTTCAGAGTCTCCAGAGCTACGTCGTAGAGACAGTTCAGACCCTCGGTAGTCGCGTCGAATCGCATCTGGGGTTCCCATTTCTCGGCGTCCAGAAGATCGCTGATCACAAAAGCACTGGCGATCTGCACCGAACGGAAAGAGGCCACGGTGAACAGGGCAGCTGCCTCCATCTCGACACAAATGACACCCTCTCGTCGGTACTGGTTCGCTTCGTCGACCGATTCGCGATACGGCGTGTCGATTGTCCAAGAGCACCCAGTAGAAAACGTGAGATCGGCGCGTCGGAGTTCCTGGGCAAGCTTGGCAGTAAGGGTATCTGCGGCTTTGGCGTATTTCGCTGAGGCCACGTAGTGGTGCGAGACACCCTCGTCTCGTATTGCCGTGTCACAGAGCACGACGTCTCCCGCCCGGCAACCAGGTTGTAGACCACCTGCCGTCCCGATCGAGATGAACTTGGTGGTCCCGAGGGCGATGAAGTTCTCCAACAAATAGGTGGCGACCGGAGCACCAAATCCGAACCCGCCGAGAACACCGACCTCATGGTTGGCGCTCGGCAGCGTCAAGATCCCCCGGAATCCTCGTTCCGAGGACGCCGGATCGAGGCGCTCTGCCGCATAGACGTGCTCGAGAAGGGAGGGCTGGTACGTGAAGATGATGCCTCTCAGGGTCTGGAACTCGCCCAGATCACCATGCGCTCGTGCGTAGTCGATGGAGTCTTTTGGATCGCGGAAGGCGCTCAACCGATGTTTTCCGGGAAAGTTCGGGTAGGAAATCACACCCTCATGCTGATCTGTCATCACACAGCCATACTGCCTTCAAAGCGAGGTGAACCGACGAGATGGGGATGGTTGAGACACCGTCGATACCCGGGCAGCCTCTCCGTAGGCCCGACTAGCTGCTATGGCCAGCCCGGTGGGACACACCGGCACCCTGGGCACCCTGAAGCGGAGTAGTGCCAACACCACCCACACGCCGAGAGGTGCCTTCCTGGCCACGACATTCACGGCGGTATTCAATGACATCCATGGCGAGTAGACAGGATCGGGTGAAAATGCGACGGCCGTGGACCACGGCGACGGCGATCCTGACTGCGGCGCATCACGGCTTCGAGCTCTCCAGTGGGGTCGGACTGGTTCTGCAGCCTGAACTCGGACTCGGGTTTGCAGGCGCACTGTGGGGAACTGGTATCCCGGCGTGGATCCGCATCGCGGCGAAAGGTGACGACACGAGGTGGGATCCCCTCCTCGCGGCGTGGTCTGGGGCGTCGCTGGCGGGCGTCGTCGTCCATTTCAGTCTTTGGCCCTGGCGGTACAACAAGCTCCGAATACCGGTTCTCACCGAGGCGGAGGCTCTGGCATCCTCGAGCCTTCCTGCGTACAACGCGCTGCTCTACGTCTGGGCAGCCGCCTCCGCTCTATCGATCATTCGCGAAGTTCGCCCTGGCGCCCGGCGCTGGGCCTTGGTCGGGCTGGCCACGATGCCGCTGTTGCGGCGGTCGGCCCAGCACCATTTCTCGTGGCTGAAACAAGAGGCCCTCACGAACCCGGCGTGGTGGAACAGGGGCGCGGCCTGAGCCAAGACATGCGGCGACTTCGTCGTCGATAAGGGTTCGGGGAATTGCCCCCACCTCCCATGGCGTCGTTGTAGCTTGACGCCTCAACCTCCCAGGTCTTTACCTGGCCATCCTCCACCGCCACGACTCGTCCGTGGGTGGTTCGACTCGGGAAAGTAGGATGATCTTCCCTCCCCTTGGTTCTCCCACAACTTTCACTGCGCATCACGAAAGCATGCCCCTATCGCAGTGGATTCGGTTAGCCGCCTGAACCTTCCCTCTACGGGAGCATTTCAAGTGCTTCTCGGTCGAGCACCAAGTCTGCAGCGGCAAGATTTTCCTCCAAATGACGTAGCGACGACGTTCCGGGGATGAGCAGCACGGTTGGGGCTTGCTGGAGTAACCAAGCGAGCGCAACTTGAGCCGGCGTTGCACCGAGTCGATGAGCCGTCATCTGCACGGAAGCTGCTCGGAGAACTGGATTCTCGGGATGGAAGGCGGAGCCCAACGGAAAAAATGGGACAAATGGAACTCCATCCGACAGGCAAGCGTCGAAGACGTCCTCTCCTGAGGTATCAGCCAAGTTGTAAGAATTCTGGACGCAAGCGATGTCGATCAGACGTTGAGCGGCCCGGTACTGCTCCAAGTCGACGTTACTCAATCCGATGCGCCCGATCAGGCCCTCTTGACGCAGGGCTTCCATAGCGTCCAGCTGCTCGGTGAGCAACACGTCGGATTCCGGATGTCGGCGCAGATTGACGACGGGAACTTGCTCCAAACCGAGGGATTCGAGATTCGCTTCGACTCCGGCGCGGAGTTGCTCGGGGCGTTGCGCGGCATGCCACTGGCCGTGTTCGTCTCTTGCCGCCCCGACCTTCGACACAATCACCAACTCGTCCGGATACGGAAAGAGCGCCTCTCGTAGTAACTCATTGGCGACGTCGGGTCCGTAGAATTGCGCTGTGTCGATGTGGTTCACCCCGGCGTCTACCGCACGACGAAGTAATCTCAACGCCATATCCCGGTCCTTCGGCGGACCGAACACACCCGGACCGGGGAGTTGCATTGCACCGAACCCCATGCGGCGGACAGATTGGCCACCCAGCGGGACAGATTCTTTAGGCATGCACCTCGGTATACCTGGAACGATTGCCTATCGAAACAACGCCGGCCACGACACAACTGGCATCAGCTGCTTCTATCGAATGGCGTAGAACCCCGATCGCCGGGTGTGTACGGATGATCGTCTTGGCTGCCCGTTACGCCCCCCCCCGGGCGTGGGTCAACACATCGGGGGGTCGCGACTTGCAGAATTCCACCGACTGGCGGCTCATTCGATTGCAATGGGGACACCGGTTGTCTTCTTGAAGTGTCCAACCAGGGCTCTTACTCCCTTGTCCCACGGCGGCCTTTGAGTTGCAGCGCTGTTGCCGTCAGAGCCGTGACGATACGCCAGGACCGCTGAGAGCTCTACAAGGCAGCGCAGAGCTTCATAGAATTCGAGGCGCTCGGCAGTTGTTTGGGTCTTCTGCAGGTATTGCTCCCTGATTCGGCGGGCAAGGTCTCTACCCGCCGCGTGGATTCCCTGACGTATCGGTGATGGCGGAGGGAGCGGGGCCGGCATCATCGCCAGACCGGCGCACGCGAAGCCAAGATCGAGGGCTGGATCACCAATCCCCGCCATGGTCCAGTCGACCAGTCCAGTGAGATGACCCCGGTTCATCAAGACATTGGCGGGCCACAGATCACCGTGGATGATCGACGGTCTATCGACCGGGGTTGGCTCGTTCTCGGCTATCCAGGCGAGGGCGTCTTTCGTGCCATGGTCTCCAAAGGCTTCGAGGTTGGTGGTCACGAAATCGATGTGTCGACGTGCGGTCAGTTGCGACGCTTCGATCCCTCTTCGAGCCGCCGCGGCGAGTACCGGCGCCGGATCGACCCGGTGCAGTCGTTCCGCGACTTTCAACAGTGCTCCTGGCCAACGCACGCACAGCTTGGGAAAGTCTGGAACGAACTGGTCCCAGCGAACGCCACGCAGAAACCCGCGACCGGGGAGGCGCTCCATCACCACGAACATTCCCCCGATGCGATCCGGATCGCTGCCGGCCAGGATCACGCGAGGCGCAGGAAAGCGCGCATCAGCGAGGCCGTCTTGGATTGCCTGTTCGAGCCTGATCTGAATAGGGTCGGTGCCGGCGGCATAGAGGCGCAAGACCATTGGCCGACGGCAACCCTCGCTACTCAGGCCAAATCCGTACACCTCTGAGAAGACTCCGCCACTGAGTCGCTTCGGGCGTGACGAAAACGTCGCTTCGGGGTCGTCGAAGTGCGCCTTCAATAGATGCAGCAGTTGGGCCGACCGGTCTGAGTTCAAGGAGCCTGTCCCTCTGTCATTCTTCTTTTCGATTTGTCGAGTCTTCGCGCGGGACCGATCCTACGGAATGAGTGGTGACAGTGTGTGCCCCTCGCTCACCGGGAGCGGGCACTCGCAGGCCACGACGGGCGCGAAAAAAGACGCCAGGTTATGGATCGCCGAGGTATGTGGTCGGAGTTGAGGTCGGATAATGCCCCGTCGTGCTGTGAATATTCAGAAAGTTCAGCGCAGTAGTACAGAAGGTTCGCCTCTTTGAGACATCACGGCGCCTCCATATGCGGGGTCCCCGCGGTGACAAGAAACCGCCTAATTCGAAGCATGGAACGCACGTCCCGGGGGTGCCCAGGTCGCCGGGCTCCGGTCACCCTTGAACCTCCAACCCGGCCGCTTCACAGGCGCCCAGAACGTCTTGTACGACCTCTTCCAAGGGGCGAGACGAGTCGATCAAGCTTGCCCCTACAGCGGTGTACTTGGCGACCAAAGGACCGTTGAGTCGGAGGATGGCCTCGAGCTCGGCCGGTGCCTTTCCGAACGGATTCTCACTTCTTTGCGCCAGACGCTCCCGGATCGTCCTGTCATCGAGGATCAAGCAGATCTTCACGTCAAAGAGGTCCCACAGTTCTTCGTCGTTTTGAACACACCCGCAGAGAAAGACAGTCTGCGTTCTTGCGGCGCCTGCAAATTCTTCGACGCGTGGGCGCATGAGAATCCATCTGTGGTCCCTGAACCATTCCTGTGACAGCCCACCGGCATCAAGAGCATGGATGACCTGGTCCGTATTCCTATTGACCCAGACGGCCATCCCTAGGTCTGAGTCGATGCTCCGGTAGCCCTTGCCGGCAAGGGCGGCACAGACTTCCGACTTTCCGGTCCCAGAGTTGCCGGTTATCCAGGCGAGTCCCACCGATGGGATTCTTCCTCAAACGGAATAGCTCCGTTCGCTGGTCGGTGTCGGGATGTCGCCGGTTAGAAATCCCACCCCTCGTATCTGGGCAGATCGGGCCAGATTTCAGGGTTCGGGCCGCTACCAGTCCATCTGAAGGACTTCACGCATGGCCACTTCGAAGTCGTCGAAATTCCCACCCTGGCGGCTCGCCGCTATCAGCTCGGCGTCGGCGCCCACGGGCAGGCGTAGCGGGTGGTGCTCCGCTTCTAACGCATCGCAGATTTTCGTCGCCACGAGCTCGGGACCCGGTGCGGGCGCCCCGCCACCAAGAACGCCCATGGCTCTCTCCCACTGCTCAGCAAGCTCGGCGTAGGGTCCGGGTCGACCGCGGAGGTCGATCATGTTTTCCCCGAAGCGCGTCGCAATCGACCCCGGCTCCACCACGAGCACCTTGACGCCGAAGTGACCCACTTCTAGGTGCAGCGACTCGGACAATGCCTCGAGGGCGAACTTGGTCGCCGAGTAGAACCCGGCCAAGGGGCCGCCAACGATTCCCGAGACGGAGGTCACGTTGACGATCGTTCCAGAGCCTCGGTCGCGCATGGCGGGGACGAAAGCCTGGATCATGCGCGCCGCGCCGAAGAAGTTCGTCTCGAACGCCCGGTGGACCTCGACGAGGGGAACCTCCTCTACTGGTCCGTCGATCCCGAACCCCGCGTTGTTCACCAGGACGTCGACGGGGCCGACGGTGGCCTGCGCAGCGGCCACGGAGTCATCGGAGTCGACGTCAAGGGTCAAGGTGCCCGCGACGGCCAGATCGGCGATCGAGTCATACCGTCGGGCGGTGGCAACGACCTCGTAACCGCGTGCGGTCAGTTCCAGGGCCGTTGCCCGCCCTATACCGCTCGAGCACCCCGTGACGATTGCGTTCTTCTGTGCCATCGGACACGTCTACCCTCGGAGTCGAGCCGCTGTCAACGGGCATTGCCACGTTCGAAGGTGATTACCCAGCAGCTCCGGCGATGACGCAACCTTGCCGGAAAGCCTTTCAGGATGGAGGATTCGTCGATCGCACCCAAGTCGATCGGGTCGGTGTCGTAAGGAGTCACTTCATCTCCTCGGTTCTCCATTGGAGCGGATGGGGTTCGGGCTGAACTCATACTCTGATCGGGGACCGACTGCGACGCTCGGGGAGGTGACTCACTACCGAGACCGTGGGGGAGTTCGAGTCCATTTATGCGCTACTCGAATCAGTGACAGCGCGGGTTGTCAGGTGTTCCTTGAGCCGATCTAGTTGCCAATCGTGATGGGCGGACTTGTCGCTGCTACTACCCCGCCGATGTGGTGAGCGACGCTCTGAGTGTGCCGATCTCGACCGGGGCGGTCGCGACCGTGCCGGCGTCACGGGCAGGGCCAGCGGATAGGATTTTGGGGATGGACGCGATCGGCTGGCTGATAATCGTGGTCATTGCCCTGGTCGTCTCGGTGGTCGCATTCGTGGTCATTCGGCGCAGGCGGCGCGGTGGAGGCGTGATCGCAACCAAGGACAAAAGATGAGGCTTCTCATGACCGCGTCGCAGATCCGCGGGCTTCCGGTGGTCACCGTCCAAGGCGGGGAGGACGTGGCCGAGGTGCGCGACGTGATCTACAGCCCCCAAGCGGGTCGCCTGGTCGGGCTCACCCTCAACAAGCGGGGTTTCCTGGCGGGTCGGCGTCGCGATGTTCTTCCGGCCGAAGCCATCCATGCGATCGGCCAACACGCGGTGATGGTGCTTGAAGAGTCCAACCTCGTCGCGCCCGAGGACGCGCCCGAAGACGTCGGCCATCCCGCCACGGAACGCAACGTGCTCGGGGACGACATCCTGACCGAGGGGGGAGCGAGCCTCGGTAAGGTCGCCGACTTGGTTCTGCTGGTTGGAAGCAGCGGCGAGGTACTCGGCTATCAGATCGACAAGGCAGGGGGTGGAGACGGCTACATTCCACTACCGGCGCAGCTGTCCGTCTCGGGTACTGCGCTGGTGGTTCCGAACATCACCGAGGAGTTCGTCCAGGACGACCTCGTCGGTCTCGGCGCGGCGGTCGACGAGTTCCGGACCCGATTGGGGCTGCCGTGAGCGAATCGTTCCAGCGTTCCGCCGGCCGCAAGGTCGTGAGCCGATCAAGTGCGAGGGAGTTGGGTCCTGTAAGCCACCTGCTCGTTGATGCCAGGCAACGGCGCATCGCCGCCGTCGTCATCGGGCGAGGCAAGAAGGCCCAGCTAATCGAATGGGCGCATCTGAGCGGGTTTGGGCCGGATGCGGTTATGGTCCTCGACGAAGGGGCTCTCCGGCCGCCGTCGGATGACCGGGAACGGGCAGCCGCCGAGGGGAAGCTTGAACTCCTCGGCAAGCGAGCCCTTAGTGAACGAGGCAACGAACTCGGCACACTCGACGACGTGACCTTCGACGCAGAAACCGGAGTACTAGAAGATCTGGTCATTGGCATCCGTCGTGTCCCAGCCCGGTCCTTGCTGGGCAGCGGCTCCTATGCTGCCGTGCTCGATGAGAGCCAGGAGCACTCATCGTAAGACTCCTTCCCGATGTCCCCGGCAAGGTCCGGGGGGTCTGCACTCTCTACTCACCCACTCTCCCCGGTCGCGCTAGGAAAGCGGGTAGGTAGACGGGCCAATGGTCCCGAGGAGTGTGACCGAGGTCCCTACCGGGCAGCTGAGGTACCTGACACCGTGGATCGCATGACTGCAACGCAGAATGCACCGGTAACTACACACCTGATCTATTTCGATGACGGCACCGAAGCCCTCCTGCGGCCAATCTCTTCAGACGATGCTGAAGCCTTGGTGCGATTCCACCGCAACCTCTCGGCGGGGTCCATTCGGATGCGCTATTTCTATCCACACGGGGATTTGAGCCCAAGCGAAGTCGCAAATTTCACCCAGACTGACAACGAGGCCCGAGTTGCCCTCGTTGTCGAGCGCGCCAGAGAGCTCATCGCCGTCGGTCGTTACGATCGGCTCGACGACCACACAGTGGCCGAGGTGGCCTTCGTCGTGGCTGACGCGTATCAGCGCCATGGGCTTGCCACCATGCTGTTGCAACGCCTCGCTCATTCGGCACGATCGGTCGGGATTACGCGCTTTGTCGCCGAGGTCATGTTGGAGAACAGGGCGATGTTCTCGGTGTTTCATGATGCCGGATTCCCTATTGAGTCCAAGACTGAAGGGGGCACTGTGGCGCTGACCATGACCATCGCCGCGGATCCCAGGGAAGCCGCGACTGATTAGGCGGGCACGCGCCAGAGGAGCCGAGTCCCGTCATCGCCCGTCAGGATCTCGAAGGTCCCGCCCAGCTTTTCGGCCCGACTGCGCAGGTTGACGAGACCCAGGCCTGCTCCGAGCGCCTGGGGCAGTTCGATGCCGATACCGTTGTCATGAACTTCGAGGCTCACATCCTCGGCCACAGATATGGTGACGATGTAATTGGTCGCCTCGGCGTGTTTGCCGGCATTGGTCAGTGCTTCGCGTAGCACAGCGAGGAGATTGTCGGCGATACGCTGGGGGATCGCGTTGTCGATGGCCCCGTGGAAAGCGACCTCGGGACGGGCCCCGAGCGTTGAAGCCATTTCTTCCGTCAGCTCGAGCACGCTGCGCCGTAGGCCACCCGCAATGGCCTTGTTCCCGAGTTCGAAGATGGCGGTACGGATTTCTGTAACCGTCGCATCCAGATCATCAACGGCCTTGTTGACCCGCTCGACTATCTGATCTCGCTCAGACAGGCGCACTGCTCCTTGCAACGACAGCCCCACAGCGAAGACGCGCTGAATGACGCGGTCATGGAGGTCCCGGGCAATTCTGTCTCGGTCGTCGAGGACGCTGAGCACACGGACCCGCTCGTGGAGTCGGGTGTTCTCGATCGCGATCCCCGCTGCGACCGCCAGCGCCTCAGCAAGTGCCTGGTCTTGGTCGCTGAAATCGTCAGCGCCAATTTTGTCGGTGAGATAAAGGTTGCCATAGACCACCGAACGAACCCGGACGGGGACACCGAGGAAGGATTTCATGGGCGGGTGATGGGCCGGGAATCCGTAGCTGTCGGCATGGGTGCCGAGGTCCTCGAGGCGCAGTGAGGTGGCATCGGAGATGAGTACGCCCAACACGCCCCGCCCGGTTGGGCGAGCACCGATCGCCTCTTCCTCGGCGTCGCTCAGTCCAACGGTGATGAACGGCTCGAGGCCAGTCCGTGCCTCATTGAGCACTCCGAGAGCGCCATAGCGAGCGTCGACGAGCGAACACGCTTCTTCGATGAGGTGGCGGAGCAGCACGGGGAGTTCGACGGCGGCTTCGATCATGAGGACGGCGTCGATCAGGCGCAGGAGCTTGGCCGGATCCTCAACATCGTGATACGGCATGACCGGATCGTAGCTACAGCCAGCGACAATGTTCGACCCGCCGGCAGGTGAATTGGCTATGTCTCGAACGCTGGCACAATGGAGCCTGATGACCATCCGTGTGTTCCTCCTCGACGATCACGAGTTGGTACGCGAGGGTATCCGGAGCCTGCTCGAGAGCGACGAGGACATCGAGGTGGTTGGTGAGGCTGCCACCGCAGAGGAAGCCCTGTCGCGGATTCCGATGGCCAAGCCCGACGTGGCCATCCTCGACGTCCGATTGGAGGACGGAAGCGGCATTGAGGTCTGTCGCGATGTCCGGTCCCTCATGCCCGGGCTGGTCTGTCTGATGCTGACCAGCTTCGCCGATGACGAGGCGCTCTTTTCCAGCATCATGGCCGGAGCCGCTGGCTACGTGCTCAAGCAGATCAAGGCCCGCGACCTGATCGGAGATGTCAAGAAGGTCGCCGCCGGAGAATCACTCATGGACCCGAGGGCTGTGGCCCGAGTTGTCGAGCGCATTGCGAACCCTCCAAAGATGAATTCCGAACTCGAGGCACTCTCTCCACAAGAGGCGCGGCTTTTGGATCTCATCGCGGAGGGAATGACAAACCGTGAGATCGCCGAAGCGATGTTCCTCTCCGAGAAGACGGTCAAGAATTACATGACTGGTCTGCTGGCCAAGCTCAAGATGAACAGCCGCACTGAGGCCGCCATTTATGCCACCAAGCTCAATGCTGGTGGGTCACCCACGACCCGCTGATCCTGCCGGTCGCCCTGGAGGCACGGAATCGAGCACCCTCCCTCAGATGGCGAGACCCGCCGATTTGCTACGGAAGCCGAAGCCTCGTCGCGCATGCTGTGCGGCACCCACGACTCGATTCGACCTGCCGCGTCCCGGGCACTACCGCAGACAGGGACCAAGGTCCTGCTCGTCGGGACCTTTGCACCCACTCTTTCAAGCGTTCTGATCTCCACAATGAAGACCAGATCTCCTCACGAGGAGGGGTCTTTGGGAACAGGAGATACGACGATGCAACGAAAGGTATTCGATTTGATCGCCAGCGCTGGAGGTGCGGTGATGGTGATCGTGTTGGTGGTGGCGGGCGTTCTCCTCATGTGGGGTTACAGCTTCGCCAACTCCAACGTGCACAATCAGCTGGCCGAGCAACAGATCGTCTTCCCGGCCGCGGCAGCTTTTGCGCATCCCGTCGCCGGAAGTGAGATCACTCCGTCCATGGTTGGCACGGTGTCGAAGTACGCAGGGCAACCACTGGTCACTGGCCAACAGGCGCAGGTCTACGCAGATGACTTCATTGCGGTCCACCTCAAGGAGATCGGTGGCGGCTTGACCTACGCGCAGCTTTCGGCCAAGGCCCAGGCTCTCCCCAAGGGATCTGCCGCGTATACCGCCGCCGAGGCAAAGGCAACGACCGTGTTCCAGGGCACCACCCTGCGGGGCCTTCTGCTCGAGGCCTACGCGTTCGGAACGCTCGCCACAATCGCCCTCATCGCGGCAATCTCAGCTTTCGTCCTGGCTGCGATCATGGCGCTCCTGGTGGCCTTCGGCTTCTGGCATGCTCGCCGGACTACCGCCACCGAGGAACTCGCGGTGCACACAGAAGCGGAGCGGGTGCTGGTCACCAGCTGAAATAGCCTTCCCGATCCTCGATCGCGCTTCCCCGCCCGGCCTGCCACAGTGCAGGCCGGGCGGGGTTCGTTCTGTAACCAGTGTGATTGGCGAGGATGGTCCTGCTGTCGCGTGCCAACCCAAAGAGACCAAGGTCATGGGCGCCAGGACTTAAGTCCCTATGGGTCTGGCGCACATCAGGCTCACACTCTCCTTATGACATCGACGCCTCCAGCTCAACAGCAAAGGACCACTGCGCCTGCAACCACCGGTTTGGAGGGTGCCGGGACGTCTGCGCATCCTCGAGAAATGCGAGGGGGCGACTTGGCCCGCCGCGTCACTCACCGCCGGACCGAGGTCGGCCTGAGCACTGAAGAGTTGGCAAAACGAGCTGGAATCGACGCCTGGTTTCTCGCCTACTTCGAGCAGAGTGCGGACACCAGCCTCAGCGGTGGGGCTCTGCTGCGGCTCGCCGTCGCCCTCGATACGACGCCGTTCGCCCTCGAAGGTGGTCAGGTCGACCGCCCGCCCGGTCCCGGGCGCGCCGGCCCACACCCGGTGCTCGAGAGCCTCACCACAGAGCAATGCCGGGAGCACCTCGCGGCTGGGGGCATCGGGCGCATCGTCCTCACGACCGGATCGGGCCCGGTCGCCTTCCCGGTGAACTTCGTTTTCACCGGGGGAGCCGTCATCCTTCGGACCTCTGATGCCATGACCGCCAGGGTCTCCGGTGTCGTGGCCTTCGAAGTCGATCACATCGATGAGGCCATGAGCAGTGGCTGGAGTGTGCTGCTACGCGGTCACGCCCGCCTCATCGAAGACCCCGAAGAGCGGAGAATTGCCGCACACCTCGATGTTGAACCGTGGGCGGGCGGAGCGCGCCTCAACGTGGTCAGCATCGAACCCTTCGAGATCACGGGGCGGGTCATCGTCCAGCGTCCGGCCCAAGGCCTCGCGTGACGCCTGACCAACGCCATTCACCTGAACGTAAACAAAGAGAACAGAGGACACCATGAAAGCACTCGTGTACAACGGACCAGGTCGCAAAGCCTGGGAGGAAGTCCCGGCCCCCACGATCCAAGCCGACACCGACGCCATTGTGCAGGTGGACTGCACGACCATCTGCGGTACGGACCTCCACATTCTGAAGGGGGACGTACCCGAAGTGACAGAGGGTCGAGTCCTCGGGCACGAGGCCGTTGGCACGGTCGAGACGGTCGGATCCGCGGTGACCAACATCGCGCCTGGAGACCGAGTTCTCGTCTCCTGTGTCAGCGCGTGCGGACGCTGCCGATACTGTCGAGACGGACGTTACGGCCAGTGCCTGGGCGGCGGCGGCTGGATCCTCGGCAACCTCATCGATGGGACCCAAGCTGAATACGTTCGAGTTCCCTTTGCCGATACCTCGACGTACATGGTGCCCGAGGGAGTGAGCGACGAGGAGGTCCTCATGTTGGCGGACATCCTGCCGACGGCATATGAGGTCGGCGTCCTCAACGGCCACGTCCAGCCGGGCGACACCGTCGCCGTGGTCGGTGCCGGCCCGATAGGACTCTCAGCCATGCTCGGGGCCCAGCTCTACTCCCCGAGCCACATCGTCGCTATTGACCTCGCGGACGCCAGGCTAGAAGCGGCCAAGCGCTTCGGCGCCGATCTCGTCGTCAACAACGGCCGCGACGATGCCATCGCATTTGTGAGAGAACTGACGGGTGGCCTGGGTGCTGACGTGGCCATTGAGGCGGTCGGCGTTCCGTCGAGCTTCGAGCTGTGCACTGAACTGGTTCGTCCGGGTGGTCACGTGGCGAATATCGGGGTCCACGGCAAGCCCGTCACTCTCCACCTTGAAACGTTGTGGACGCGTGACGTCACCATCACGACGGGCTTGGTCGACACCTATTCAACGCCCACGCTGCTCCGATTGGTCGCCTCTCGCCAGATCGACGCCGGTCAGTTCGGCAGTCACCATTTTCCCCTCAATGACATGATCGAGGCTTACGACACCTTCGCACGGGCGGCCGACACCGGTGCCGTCAAGGTGGTTCTGACCCGATAGAAGCAACGCTTCGGACAAAGCGAGTGGGAGAAAGCGAGGGGGGAATCGGACCAATGCCGACATTCCCGGTGTCCGATTCGGACTCTCCAATCACCCCTAGATTGCCTGGACGCTCGGGGAACCGGTCCCAGTCGTGGCCTCACCGGTGGCGAACCACCGCGTGTCAGGTTTATGCCTTGCTCCAGCGGTAGCGCTGTCCGGTGCTATCCGGTTTACACGTCATGGGTGTGCCTTTCGAGGTGACCCCCGCTCCAGGGGGCGTGCAAAACGCACCCGGATGGACGATGGGCAGATTCGGTGGCGTCGTGCTGGGTACTGGGGCAGCCGGGGTAGGCGGAGCTGAAGCCAGGGGCGGACCAGCGGACGGCGGGGCCGTCAATGGGCTGGCTGCGACAGGGGGGCCGCCAGTGGGCAGCGGCTGGGTTGGGCAGGTGGCAAGCACGCTTTCTACGGCTTGGTGCTCGGCCGGGGTGACCCACAGTTGGTAGCGGATCTTTACGGCGACCTGGATCGCCACGTAGGAACAGCGGAAGGCGTTGTTGGGTGGCAGCCAGCTGGCCGCGTCGGCGTCGCTCTTCTGCTCGTTGGTCCGCCCGGATACGGCCAGCAGTTCGAGTGGGTCGTTGGCCATATTGGTGCGGACGGCCAAGCTCAACTGCTGCGCCCCGGTCTGCCAGGCGTCGCCGAGGGCGACGACATGGTCGATCTGGACGGCTGTGCTTGTGTTCACGCCCCTGGTGAAGGGGATGGCTGTGTTCGTGTAGGGGTCGTGCAGCAGCCCGCTTGCAACCGTGCAGCCGTGTGTACCGGGTTTGATGACGATGTCGGTAAGGTCCCGGCGCAGTATGTCGTTTCGGGTATCACAGCCGTTGTGGCCGTCGGTCACCGTGACATCGTCGGTCCAAGCCGGTCCGAACTGGGCACGGCTGTAGCCGGTAAGGGGCGCCCGTCCCTTGACCGGCAGGGTGGCCAACCCTGAAAGTGCGGTGGTTGTCGCCAGGGAAGCAGGAGCGGTCGTCGGTGGGGGCGCTGGCGCTGCCGTTGGCAGCGTGGTGGTCGAGGCGACGGTGGTGGTGGTGGTCGTAGAAGTCGTCGTCGACCTGTCCGCTGTGGTCGGCAATGGAGAGACGTGCGGTGTCGGCTTCCCAGTAGCGATGCCGTTGTTGTCGTTGCCGCAACCCGCAGCGGTGCCGATGATGATCAGGAGAAGAAACGGCAGAACCACGCGGGAGACGATTCGCACCGACGACCAACCACGGAAGCGACGCCACGGATTCCCCGCCTTGGGGGAACCCTGCCGATTGCTGCCGGTGAGGTTCGAGGCGGTTTCCGGCACATACCATTTCCCGTCGGAGGCTCGCCACCAACCGTCGCCCTGAAAGAAATTGTTCAACCGGTCACCTCGAAAGCGATGTGGTGGAGGACCATGTCGCGGGTGACGTAGGTCGCGTAGTCGGAATATTCACCGCCGTACTCCTTCCGAGCGGGTCGACATGCCGGTCAGGTGCTATTGACTATGCCACTTCGATGCCGTTCGCAGTGAAAGCGGGAAGGATCCACCGAGCGGCCGCCCCGAGCGACCCGATTCGGTGGGCCCCAGGAGCCATTGATAACGCGCTGCGAAGAGGTCTCGGAGCCCTCGTCAGGTTCTCGATCCTGACCGACACATGATTAGCAGGCGGTCGATTGTCAACTCGGAGTTGATCATGGATCCGCGGGGGGTCCGAGCGAAGTTCGGAGAGGAGTCGGCCGGCTTGGTCGGTGATGGGCCGGACTAGATCTAGGCCGGTGTCAGAGTCTTCCGGCGAGGCTTACAGCGGGCAGACCAGTCCGGCAACCGATGCGTTTCACGCGTCAACTCACTCTTGATTATTCCGACAACGCGTGCGCGGCTAGACCATGATGATGGGCGGTGTGCACGTTCAGTTCGTCCTCGTCTGTGACGTGCGGCGTGATGTCGAACACCACTTTGTTGATTGTCCCCGTAAATGGAAATGGCTTCTGATCTTCGTAGACGCGGTCGACAACGCCTCCGTTATCACGTCCAATGTCCATGCCCGCATATCCCGAAAAGCGGATCGGCACCGTGTAGTCCATTCGTCCTTTGCCAATCTGTCGGTCATCAACGAAGAGCGTGACGTCTCCACCGGTTGCCGGTTTCGCGCCGTCCGCCAAGAACTCCATGCGCACCGTGATTTCGCCCGCTGGCAGATCCTCTTCGGCGACTTGCGTATAGATGAACACGCCCATCATCGAATACGTGTGGGTGAGCTTGCCGTCCTTGACGTAGAGGGTGAATCCACCGAGGTGATCGGCCTCAGCGACGATGACACCTTCAGCGCCCTTCTCCGGTACGACCAGGTCCGCACTTATGGTGTAGGACCTGTTGTAAATTCTCGGGATCATGCCGGACAGAACATTCTGCACGTCACCGCGGAACTCGAAGGTGGTCTCTCCGGCGATCGGAGGCACGATGCCGAAGAAGGTCGAGAGCGCCGCGAGGAGCGGCAAGACCTTGTAACGCTCGGCCTCCTCCCAAAACAGATCCTTCAGCTCTTGCACCTTCTCGGGCTGATCGGCCGCAAGATCTTTTGCCTGCGAGAAGTCATCTGGGAGGTAATAGAGCTCTGCGGGGCCGGCATCAGGGTCCCAGACACCTGGTGCGTACGGAGCAAGGGCATCAGGCGTCAATTGCCAGGGTATGCGTTCGGTCTTCATCGCCAGCCACCAGCCGTCCTTGTACATGGCGCGGTTTCCGACGGTCTCGAAGTACTGCTGTGTTCGGTGTTCGGATGCAGCCCCGTCGGTGAACGTGGCACTGAAGGAGGAACCGTGCATCGGATCTTGCTCGATCCCGTCGACCGCATCGGGTTCGGGGATACCAGCAACCTCGAGAATAGTGGGAGCCACATCGATCACGTGAGTGAATTCGAGCGCGCAGCCCTCCGGCCTCGTTGATGTGAGCCGGCCACTGCACCACCATAGGATTGCGGGTCCCGCCGAGGTGAGAACCGACCTGCTTCCCCCACTGAAAAGGCGTGGCCCCGGCCCAGGCCCATGCCGCCGAGTAGTGGGGATCCATGATCGGAGCACCCCACTGGTCCAGCCCGCCGTACTGCTCAGAAAGCTGCAGCTGCATCTCAGCGGTCAATGGGATCCCATTTTGCGTCGTGAGCTCGTTGAACGATCCCGTGATTGTTCCCTCCATGCTGGCCCCGTTGTCACCCCAGATCCACACAATGAGCGTGTTGTCGATCTCGCCGAGATCCTCAATCGCATCGATGACGCGCCCGACGTTGTGGTCGGCGTTCTCCGAGAACCCGGAGTAGACCTCCATTTGGCGGGCGTAGAAGGTCTTCAGATCGTCGGAGAGGTCGCTCCACGGCGGGAAGGCCGCGTCCCGCGGCGTGAGCTCCGTGCCTTCCGGGATCACCCCGAGATGCTTCTGACGAGCGAAGGTCTCCTCGCGCAACGTGTCCCAGCCCTGGTCGAACATACCTTTGTACTTGTCGGCCCACGTCTTGGTGACGTGGTGTGGGGCGTGGCTGCAACCGGTGGAGTAGTAGACGAAGAAGGGCTTTGCAGCGTCCTGGGCGCGGACGGCGTGCAGCCACTCGATGGTCCGGTCGGCCATCGCGTCGGGGAAGTAGAACGGCTCGTCCTCGTCGTAGTAGCTCTCCGGTGTGCCGATGATCTTTTGATTCTCGGCCAGGCAGGGATCCCATTGGCTCGATCCCCCGCCGAGGATCCCGTAGAAGTAGTCGAACCCCCACCCGTTCGGCCAACGGTCGAACGGACCCGCCGCACCTTGTTGCCCGTCGGGCGTGAGGTGCCACTTTCCGAATATCGCCGTGCTGTAGCCATTGTCCCTCAGAATCCGGGGGAGAGGGGCGCAGTCACGGGGCAGGGTCGCCGAGTAGCCCGGGAATCCACCGGAGAGCTCCCCGATGGAGCCGAAGCCCACGGTGTGATTGTTGCGCCCCGTCAACAGGGACGCGCGCGTCGGGGAACACAGAGCGGTCACGTGGAAACGGTTGTAGCGGAGGCCCCTGGCTGCGATACGGGTCAGGTTCGGCGTCTGGATCGGGCCACCGAACGTGCTCGGGTTTCCGAACCCTGCGTCGTCGATGAGGACCAGCAGTACGTTCGGAGCCCCGGCCGGTGGCACCGGATGGCCGATGAGGTTCCAGTCGGGCTGCGATCCGTCCAAGGTCCTTCGGACCGTCCCGGAGAAGGACGGCCGGCGGATCGGGAGATGGCTGCGATCAATACCGCTCATGTCTACTGTCCTCCGTCCCGGTGCCGAACTGCCGTGACCATCGGCTGGGCGATGGGGCACCACGCCTCTGTCGCAGCCTTCGAGAGCCACGGGCTGCGGACCCGACAATGGGGAGGAGCGCCTGGTTCTCGCATTTTGGCTTTGCTGCTCGTCATTCGTTCCTCCGTTGTATCTCAGGCGTCCGCTGGGCGGGCGATGATGTAGATGAGCGCTCCAAGGATGGGTAGGAAGAGGATCAACACGGTCCAGCCTGCCTTCGCCCCACCGTGATGATCATGACGGCGGAAGTTGTCGACGAAGCACCAGACGATGACGAAGATCATCAGGAAGACGCCCGCGAAAAGAAGCATGGTCACAAACAGGCTCAGGAGCGGGTACGTGTACGCAAGCATGTGTTCTCCTACGGGGCGAGGCGGCTTTGATTCGCTTCGTTGAGTATGACAACACACCTGTTACCGGTCATCACCCTCGCGGGGGTGATTGCGTTCCCATCGCTCGTGGCGACGCCGTACTTGCGATCCACACTCTGCTCTGTTTGTCGAAGGATTGGAGGGGCATCAGTGGTTGTCGGGAGACAACGAGCGACCCGCACTTTCCGAACGAATCCGCATCCGCTCACCGTGCAACAGTCGGCGGCGACGACATGCTCATGGATGCCCCTTCTCTGGAGCTTCGGCGAAAGAACCGACCTGCTCCTTTCTGGTTCGCTTCGACGATCGCCGGAGCCAGCGAAAGGCGGCCGAGAAGGACAGATTTCGTTCTCGCCACACGAGTCCGACAACTGCTCCCAGGATGATGACGACACCGATGGCGATCAGCCAGGACATGAGAGCGAACACAACCCCGATCGGCCCGTACTTCTTGTCATCCGAAATAACGGTTCCAGAAAAGATGAACGAGAACACGACCTCCATTCCCACCCAGAAGAGCGCGGTCGCCACCGCCGACGGCAACAAGACGCGCCAGGACACCCTCGCTGAGAGCAGGAACCACATCGTCCCCCACCAAAACAGAGTCAGGCCGAAGAATGCCAAAACGGCGACCAGCCACAGGCCGACCGCATTGTGCAACCATGGCCCGGCCACCGCAGCAAGTGAGACCCAGCCAACTGTCACTACGAGCCACACGAACCGACGGCCTATCTCTTTGAGCCCTCCAGGCTCCAATTCGAAGGAGCGCTCGTAGAGATCCTGCACCGCTGAGGCCGCCGCGATCCCTCCGAGAATGAAGAATAGATAGGCGGTACCGGTGACGGCATTAGAAGTCGCGGAGGACGAGGTAAAGAGGGCGCTCACGTCTTTGGCTGCCTGTTGGTTCAGGCCGAGGTGTCGAACCAAACCCGTGACCGCCGACTGCCCAGCAAGCGCGTTCGCCACGATGATGAAGGGAAAGAAGCACAGCAGAAGGACTGCAGCAAAGAGCATTCCCTTGTTGATGAAGTCCAGGTCGTTGAGTCGACCCCACAGGTGCTCCGCCGAGGAGCCCGTGTAGGTGTCTTCGAGCGACTTCATGACGCGCCGTACCCTCTTTGGGAGCCATATATGGTCCGAACCCCAGTTGGTTTCGTTCGTTGGAGTCATAGTTTTCGGGCGGTACTCGCGAGCGGGCCAGCAAGACAGGCCACAGAGCTGAGCGGTGGAACGACGAACATCAGCGTCAGTCCTTGTCTACGGGTCATCAGCACTCGGTGACTCGTCAGGACTCAACGTGTCCTGTCCCTCGACAGCCAGTCCTCGCCTCTTCACCGGTTGGTACGAGTTGATGACTTTGGCGACAGCTGTGACCAGGAACAGTTGGCCGATGAGCATTTCGGCCAGAGCGAAACTCTGGCCTGGATTTGCTGCTGGAACAATATTTCCGTAGCCCGTCGTCGTCAGCGTCGTGAAAGAGAAGAACAAGTCCTGAGAAAAGGTGCCGTCGCCTTGGGCGCCGAAGAAAGCCGTTGCTTCGTTCGCCCCGGCTGCACGATAAACGAACGCGAAGAACATCCCGATCAGGAGATAGGCGGCAACCGCGCCCAAGACGGTTTCTTGATCAACAACCGTCCTCCGTATGAGATGGCGGAGAATCGACACGGGTGCGATCAGATAGAGGAGGCTGCTTACCGCTGGGAGGAACTTGCCCACGACGTCCCGGTGAAGCAACAGACCCAGAATGGCCGCAACGACCGCGATGATGAGGCATATGGCGGCAACGACACGAAGCAGGTGGGGTGCCCTCGAAATTCGGAGGATGATCGAGACGGTGGCTATCTGTACGACGAGAATGAGCGCCAGGCCCCAGGACTGTGAAAGGTTGATCGAGAGCACATATGTGAGCAAGATCGCGACCACTACACCGCCGTAACTATCGAACTCGACGATAGATCTGAGCGCCGGGATCCGGAATGGGCTATCGACCGCCGTCGTGGTCACCGATCTACCTCTGGGCGATTGTTCGACGGCCGGCGTCCCTGGGAAATGACTCGACGAATCGCCCAGGTCATCGTTAGAGCTCGTCCGTGGAGACTCTTGGTGAAGCGCTACGACCGTCAGTGCTCGGCAAATCGGTGGCCATGGGCGCCGCCTCTTTCCTCGCCGCGATCGAGGCCGACAATGCCAGAACGACCAGATAAGCCACGACGACGGCCACGACGATGAGAGGGGTTGTTGCGGCTCCCGCCTGGGAGATGACAAGAGCGATGATGATCGAAGCCAAGGGAAGTCGGAGAATCGAGACCGTTGCCGCACCCATCAACGCACCCACCGCGGGCGTTTCCGAGAATCCCGGGAGGTGGGCGCAGAGAAGGCCGGCCACGATTCCGAGGAACATGGCCGGAAAGGTGGGGCCTCCACGGGCGCTTCCCAGTGAAACGGCATAGGCCAGCCCTTTGAAGACGAGAAAAAGGACGAACGCAGATTGCGAGAAGCTGGCCGCCTGGTCCACCACCGCGCCCATGGTGTCCTGGCCCGAAAAGAGGACCAGGTCCTCCGGCTTCCCGGTCGTGTGTCCAAAGATGATGGCCACCGCTCCGACACTGAGCGCAGCAAGGGGGATAACAATGAAGGGACGCCGGGACGTCAGGGCACTGACGAAGAGCCCGGTCCGCGCGATGGTGAAGATGACGACGGCTACGAGCGCCGCGAGCAAAACGGTCCAGCCGAATGCCGACACAGTCGGTGTGTGATACTTCGGCAGCGCCAGCGGTGCGATGGCGTAGGAGCTTGAACTCAGACCGGTCAACGAGCCCATACCGATGAACACGAGCGAGCCGATGCCAGCGGCCAGCAGTCCGGGCAACAGAATCACGGGGAGGATCGCGCCCCCCAAACCCGCTGCTTCGATGATGATCACGGCGCCGACGATGGGAGAGCCGAAGAGGGAGGACATTGCAGCGAAGCTCGCTGCCGCGGCGATGAGAGCGAGTGCCTGGTCAGGAGCGTCTTTCCGGGCCGCTCGCATGGCGACGATTGCAAGGCCCCCCGCAAGGGCGATCAAGGGGGCTTCGGGACCCAGGACCATACCGAAACCAATGGAGGCGAGCGAGGCAATCAGAACACCGGGAAGTTCAATCGGCTGGGTGGGAGGTCCCGCCTTGAGGCCTTCGGCGGGCTTGTGCCCTCCGCTTCCTGGGAGGCGGGCGATGGCGAAGGCAATCGGCACTGACGCAGCGGCCAGGACGGGCAACGGCCACCACGTGGGGACGGGCGACAGGGTGAGCCCGCTCGGGAGGTCCTTATAGAGCCATTGCTGAAGATAGTGGATCAACTCGAGATATCCCCACGAGACCAGCGACACCAGGACACCGATCACAGCGGCAAACACAAGGAGAACCCGGTAGTCCTTGCTACGTAGCAAGGACTCCGGGTCGGTTGGTGAGGAAGCCGACTCGGCGGAGGGTTGGTCTGCCATCAGTCCGGGTCAGGTGGCCCATCAGAGCCGCCAGACCACCTCCGTTTCGACCATCGCCTGTTGATAGTGGGGGCTGGAGCGCTCACTCAGATAGCTCTTTCAGCGGCAATAGTCCCCGACTCGATTGCTCCAACCAGAGCCTGGTGGTCCAGCGCGTTCTGATTGGCATACGACCGCGCGAAATCAGCGATGGCGAGGTCGAAGACGTCACTCGAGCCCAGATAGGCGCCGATCGCCGTGGCGCTCCCGGATCGGGCGTGAGCTCGGGCCAGCGTCCAGGCGCAGATACTTGCGTAGATCCGCAAGATCTGGGGGTTCATCGTTTCAAAGGAGGCGGACGCCTTCCAGTCCCAGAGCTGGCGAACATAGAAGTCTCTGTGGTTCCCATCCGGCAACTCGATCCGTTGCCATCCGAGAAAGATGTCGCTGGAGGCCTGCATGAGTCGTTGTCCCTCGACGACCCTTTGCCCATGGTTCTCAACCGTGCTCTTGGACGTGAAGGGTTCCAGCACCGATTCCTCCGCCTCTTTCACCTGAAGGAAAAGGACATCGTTCGGATCTTCCCCCATAAAGAGGGCGACCCAGCAACGGGTGCCGACGCTCCCGACACCGACGACCTTTCGAGCCAGAGCGACGTACCGATACTGATTCAACAGAAGCCGACGGTCGGGGCTCAGCGTTGCTCGATACGAACTAAGTGCGTGCTGTATGGCTTGCTCGACCTGCAGCGCTTGCTCGGGCTCACTGTAGACGTCCTCCACGGGGACAAGGAGCGGAGGATCGCTCAAGAAGCGAAGCTCCCCATCGACAATCGTGGTCAACTTGTCCCGGGCTCGCAACCGATCCTTTGATTCCGCTTTGACGACAGCGCGTTGAAAGTTCTTCACCGCTTTTGCTCCGGCTTTCGAACCCCACCGTTCAATGATTGCTGTGACGTCTAAACGCGCGTACCAGGTATCGAGCTTCGTTGTTCGGGCGAACACCCGCATCATCTGTCGGTAGGTGCGCGTGGCCTGCAACACCACATCACGCACGCTTCGGTTGGGATACCCCAACTCTCGACCGGCGATCTCCACACTGGTAGCAAGCCTCTTCACATCCCACTCGAAGGGCCCGATCGCGGTTTCGTCGAAATCATTGATGTCGAAGACCAAGTCACGCTCGGGCGACGCGAAGCCACCGAAGTTCGCCAAGTGCGCGTCGCCGCACAGCTGGACGTTGAGTCCAGTGTTCGGCATGGTGGACAAGTCCGCGGCCATCGGTAAGGCGGCTCCACGGTAAAAGGCGAAGGCCGAAGCAGCCATGCGGCCGTGGCGGATCGGTAACAGCTCGTCCACGCGCGTCTTCTCTTGACCAACAAGGAGGGCCAACGGATCCGACGTGCGTGAGCTCGTACTCCAGTCTGCCTGGAGCTCCCTCGGGGCTCGTCTGCGAGCCGTTTTTCCCTGATCAATGTGCCGCTCTCGGGTCGGCGGCCGAGACGTACCGCTTTGAGTTTCATTCATGCCTGATTTCCTCGTGTTCATGGCGGACCCGGCGTCGGGCGCCTCGCGAGATGCGATTCAGGCGCTCGGTCTCTGATTTAGGTACGCCGATCGAGCGTCGACACTGAGGTTTCCTGCTGGCAGCTCTTTTGCTCGCCGCAGGTCCGTCTGTCAGCTCAACACCTTGGCCTTTTGGGCCTCGAACTCCGGCTCGGTGATGACTCCTTGGTCCCGAAGTTGGGCCAACTTCGCCACCTGATCCGCAGAATTGGTTCCCGAGTCCGCTACGTCCCGGACGTAGGTGTCAAATTCCTGTTGTTGTTGCCGGGCATCCCTCGCCGCCCTGTCCTGCATCTTTCCCCCACGGGCGATCAGATAGATGAGGACGCCAATTAGGGGCAAGAAGATGACCAGCAACACCCACATGGCTTTTCCAAAGCCGCCAATGTCGTGGCTGCGGAATATGTCGCCGAAGACGACGATGAGCAACCAAATCCAGACCACGAATCCGAAGAAGAGGAGCATTGTCCAGAACAGGCTGAGGAGTGGATAGGTATACGCAAGCATTGAACCTCCAAGTGGCCGAACAGTTGCGGAACAGTTGTCAGTATGTCGATCTGTGTTCGGTGGGTCATCACCCCTTGCGGGGTGATTCGCTTAGAGAATCGGAACCAGCTTTGAATACGTGGTCCCGAAGCCGGCGACGCGTGTTCTGCATCGCCGGCGAGCGACGACCGTGGCTCCGTGAAGCTGCCGGCTGGATCGTTTGCGCAACGAGATCCAGGCGGGCACCAACGGCGACCACAGGCACCAACGCGATAAGGCGACCGAGGGGCGACGCCGAAACGACTTGTACCTACGCCATGATCCGTCCGGTTCGGGCAGGTGGAAGGGCGGGCGTGGCTTAGGCCGGAGGCGTGTCCAGAGCAGTCTTTGTCCTGGAGCGGGCGAGTGTGCAACGATCCTCGATCGTCATCGTCCGCACAATCGGCGATGACCGCAGGCCACGCCTTTACGGGGTCATTTCCCGACTGAGGGGGATCCCTTGGGCCTGCGTTCGTCGAGGACCTCAGAGGAGTCCGGCCGCCCTAGCCCGGGCCACGGCGTCGGATCGCGAAGACGCATCCAGTTTTCGGTAGACGCTCTTCAGATGCGATTTGAGCGTGTTCATCGAAATGAACAGCTCGCCCGCGATTTCTCGGGTGGTGAGACGTGTTTGCAGATAGCGAAGCACCCCCTGCTCACGATTACTCAATTCGCTGTCTCTCGATGGAGCGCTGACCGCGCCTTGGGCCGAAATGCGGTCCGCCACAGACACAAGGGTATCTGTGTAACCGTCGCGCGGCGAGTGTCTCAGAAGGTCAACCAGCTCGTCACGAAGGCTCGATGGCGCGTCCAACACCGAAAGAACGAAACCCTCCGTACGCCCGATCTCGACAGGTCGCCGGAGATCATTGTCGTACCGGAGTCCGAGGTGTCGTCGGACCTCGGCCCGGAGCAGCGCGTGCTCTATCGCCAGGCCTACGCCCATGCCGTCGACGTCAGTCACATTCAAAGCGGCCTCCGCTCGATCCGCTTGTCCCAGCGCCAACCACGCACGAGCCTCGAGGAGGGATCTCGCTGGCGAGCGCGGGAGCGTCCGGGCCAGGTCGGCCGCTCGCCCCGGTTCCCCGAGGTCTAGGCGCATTCTGGCTTCGAGGGCGTCCACACGATGGTTCAGGGGGGAACTCGACCCAATCGGCAGGACCGACTTCGCCCGTTCGAGAATGCCGAGACCTTCCGCCAACTCGCCTCGTGCACGAAACAAACGCGCCCGCTCGACAAGCGCCAGCAGTTCGAAGGGGGGGCGGATTTTCTCGCAGCGACGGAGAGCCTCTTCAATCAAGCGCTCAGCCTCATCCAAGTGGTCTGCCTCCAGGCTGAGGGTGCCGAGCGTGAGAACGGCGTCACAGAGGCCGACATGGTGTTCCACCCCTCGTTGGCGCGCTGCTTCCAGTGCCGCGCTGGCAGCTTTCCCTGACTCACGAAGCTGTCCGAGCTCGAGGAGGGCACCGGACCGGATACCCAGGATCACCGCACGGGTCGCAGGATCAGCGTGTCCGAGGGCGAGATCGCAGGCGGCGATACAGGAGGCCGGACCGATTCGGTAGAGACGGGCGCGGGTAGAGATGATCGGGAACTGGTCGAGGACAAAATCCGTGCCGGGCGTCAGGTGCGAGAAGACATCCCGTTCGAATTCGAGGACGGGATCCGGCTCACCGCGCATGGAGTGCCATTGCGCCTTGACGCCCGCCAATCGAATGTCGAAGTCAACGTTCCGATCGCCCGCCGCGCTTTCCGCTTGGGCGAGCCACCAGCCCTCCTCCTCAACCCTACCGGCGAGCCCAAGGGCGAGGGCGTAGTCGACCATACGACCACGGTGTGCCCTGAGGTCCTCCTCGGAAAGCCGCCCCAACCAGGTGTCCAGGTTGGCACTTCGGCCGGCGAACCACTCGTGCGCCACATGGTCGTGCAAGATCGCGAACGCTCGGTCGAGGTCCCGAGCTTGCACGAAGTGATCCACAGCGGCCACGTAGGAGCCCGTCTTTTCGTGCCACTCACCAGCTCTCGACTGCAACGTTCTCGCTCGAGCCGGATCATCGGCCACTAACTCGGCATGAAGAAGGTCCCGGAAGAGCTCGTGGTAGCGATAACGGGGTGGGTCCCCTCCCAGGGAGACGACAAAGAGCCCCGAGCTCATTGCTTGGCGCAAGAAGTGGGCGCCGTCTTCATGCCCGAGGAGTGAGTTCGCCAATTCGACGTCGAACTCATCGACGACCGAGGTTGCCTGCAAGAACTCCACCATCTCAGCGGACTGCTGGTCGAGCACCTCTTCGATGAGAAAACCCGCAACCACACCCTCCGTTCCGGCGAGGCGTCCTATGAACGCGGATGCGTCGTCCGGGTTGTGCTGGATCGACAATGCCGCCAGCTGGACCCCGGCCGGCCACCCTTCTGTCCGCTTGGTCAAGGTCTGCACGTCGCCGGCGGACAGGTCGAGGCCGAAGTGTTGCAGGAGGATGCGGACGTCCTCTTCTTCCAGCCGGAGATCCGAATCCCGAATCTCGGCGAGCTGACCCCGGGCCCGCCAACGCTGGATCGGTAGAACGGGATCCATACGGGTCCCGATCACGACGTGCACCGCCTCGGGGAGTCGCTCGACGAAGCTGGCCAGTCCCCCAAGAGCAGTGGGAGCGACAACGTGCAGATCGTCAAGGATGAGCCACGTGGGTCGGGACCACAGGGCTAATTCGTTGACCAGCGCCGCCACGACGTCTTCGATGTCGTCCGGACCCTCGACGAGAAGGTCGAGCGCATCGGAAGCCGATCCCGGCTCGACGGTGGCGAACGCCATCGCAATGGACGTCCAGATCCGGAGCTCGTCGTGGTCCCACCGGTCGCATGAGAGCCAGGCGCACCGAGCGTCAGGTCGCTCTGCGACCCACGACGACAGCAACACTGTTTTGCCAACACCTGGGCTGCCGGCCACCAACGTGCACGGAAACCCCGCGGCCTCATCCAAGCGCCTGAGCAGGCCCGGCCGAGGGACCAGGGTGTCCGGCAACGGGGGTCTGATCAACTTCGTCACGGCCGGCTTGGCGCCGATCACGGCAGAGAGGCTAACAAAGCCCTGATCATCCTGTCGCAAGCTCCAATCACCCGGTTGAGGGTGACGACGTGCCCGACGCTGACGATCACAATGCTCTGGGCGAATGGAACCAACTACTTACGTGATCACCTTCAGGGGTGAGGCCGGCCGGGCAGTGTCCGCGGCGTTCGATGACCTCGATGTCTCGACCAACGAAGGCCTGACGAGCCTGCGGGCCACGCTCCCGGACCAAGCGGCGCTGCACGGAGTGATCGAACGGATCCGGGCTCTCGGACTCGAACTAGTCGCCGTACAGACTGAGGGAGTTGACGAGGAGTGACCCACGCTCCTCTTCATGGATTTCGAGCGCCGACGGCGGCCCGCGCCTGACTGTCGACCGCGACCGGTGAGGCCTCGGCTCGGTAAGGGGGGACGGAGCGGGTCAGGTCGAGGCACGGGCGCGCTGTGCGAGCATCTTTTTCCTGTTTGCGCAGCTGAGAATGCTCACAAATGAGGCGCAGACTCATTGGCGTCTTCCCGATATTCGAGGAACTGCGCAGCGGTCGTTCTCGCCTCACGGCCCGAGATCTGACTGCGGGCGTCACCGTGGCAGCACTCTTGATTCCTCAGGGGATGGCCTACGCCGAGCTCGCTGGTCTGCCCGCGGTGAATGGACTGTACGCCAGCTTCATACCGCTGCTGGCCTACGCCTTCCTGGGCTCGTCCCGGCAGCTTGCCCTCGGACCGACAGCGACCGTCGCTGTCTTGACGGCGACCGTGATCGAGCCCCTGAGCGGCGGGAGCGCCACCCAAGCGCTCGCCCTGGCAGCGACGCTTGCGCTACTCGTTGGTGGTGTCTGCGTTCTTTGTGGGCTGCTACACGGTGGGTTCGTCGTGAACTTCTTGTCGCAACCGGTCCTTTCCGGCTACGTGACCGGGGCAGCTCTGGTGATCGCGGCGAGCCAGCTGGGAAAAATTCTCGGCTATAGCGTCAGCGGTGACACGTTCATCCAGCTCGTCGCCCACACGATCGCCGACATCGGCAACATCCAGGGCTTGACCGTGCTCGTTGCGGCACTGTCGCTCGGCTCCATCGTGCTTTTGCGCCGGTTCGCACCGCGCTGGCCGGCGTCACTCATTGTCGTCATCCTGGCCATTGTGGCCGCCAGTCTGTTGGACCTTTCGGCCCACGGGGTAGCCGTGACCGGGACGGTCCCGAGCGGGCTTCCCTCCTTGCGTGTCCCAAAGGTCGGGATCCACGACCTGGGCAGCCTGGCCTTCAGCTCCTTGGGGGTTGCCCTGGTGTGTTACGTCGAATCGATCGCCGTCGCCAAGGCAATGGCAGACCAAAGGGGGTATGCGGTAGACGCAAACCGAGAGCTCGTCGCAGTTGGTGTTGCGAATTTGGGAGCGGGGCTCTTTCAGGCGTTTCCCGTCGATGGCAGCTTCTCGCGGACGGCCTCCGCGAGCGACGCCGGTGCACAAACGCAGCTCAGCGGGGTCGTCGCCGCGGTCTTCGTCGGACTGACATTGCTCTTTTTGACCCCGTTGTTCAAGAATCTGCCTGCCGCGACCCTCGGCGCGGTCGTGATCGTCGCAGTCAGCGGACTCTTCGATCTTGCCGGACTGCGCCGCGCCTGGCAGATTCGACGGGAGGACTTCGTCATGGGGATCATCGCGCTCGTCGGCGTCCTGGCCCTTGGTGTCCTCGAAGGCCTGCTCATCGCCGTGGGAGTCTCGCTGGTGGCTCTCGTCTACCATGCGACCCTGCCGCATCGGGCGGTGCTCGGGTACCTCCCTGACGATCGTTCGTTTCGGGACATAGAACGCTTTGACACGGTCCCGACCCCTGGGGTCATCGTGTACCGGTTCGACGCGCCGTTGTTCTTCGCCAATTGCCGCCGGCTTCGCGACGATGTCTCAGAGCTCGTCCGAACGGCACCGGACCCGGTCGAGACAGTCGTGCTCGACGCTGGGGCGGTCACCTTCCTTGATACGACGGGATCGTCAGTCCTTCTCCAGCTTCTCACCCGCCTCGCCCAGCTGAACGTCCGGCTTGTGGTCGCCCGGGCTCATGGCCAAGTTCGCGATGTCATGGACGCATCGGGAATTACCGCAGCGTTAGGGCCAAGCGGGCTCGCGCCGACCGTGCGCGCCGCTATGGAGTCTCGCCAAGAGCGCCGTGATCCCACCGAGCGTCCTGATGAACCGCAGTAGACCGGCACCGGGTTCAACTGAAGGCGCTCAACACCGTCCGGTCCAACCTGCCCAACCACAACTGGAGAAGACGCGTGGCTGAACGCTGGCATGGGTCACATTCCGAATCACCCCAGTCGGGGTGATGACCCTCCAGCAAGGGATCCGCATACTGAGTGAGTCGTTCCGAAGTCTGAAGCTCACCACGAGGCAGGACATCGAATGGGCCGTGAGACTTCGGGCGAACACGGGCACGGAAAAGCAACGCGAGCGGAACCGGCGAATCTCTTCGTTCCGCACCGGACGAATCGTAGAGCGAGAAACGGAGACAGACCATGGCTGAAAACGAGCTGGACGAACTGGGTCCGGTCGACTACTTGGTAGTCGAGTTCCCGCCCGGCCAATCCCACTTCAGCGGAGAGATGGCTGCCGAACTGGCCAAATTGGTGGACTCTGGAACCGTTCGTGTCCTTGACCTCCTGATCGTGGCGAAGGACGAGAACGGGCAAATCGAAGGGATGGAGATCGAGGACCTCGACCAGCTCGACGAGTTGCGCAGGGCCGAGACGCAGCTGGCCGACTTGCTGGCAACCGAGGACATCGTGAACCTCGCGGCTGCCATGAAACCTGGGACGGTGGCCGGCGTGCTCGTTTGGGAGAACAGTTGGGCCGCCCCGTTCGCCGCCGCAGCCCGACGATCCGGCGGCCAGCTCATTGCCAATGGGCGCATTCCGATCCAAGCCATCCTCGCCGCGTTGGAAGCGGACGAGGTAACCCAAGGAGGTTGACATGCCACTCCGGCCTGCCCGCGCCGCCCGCAGAGGCGTCATCGGTGCCCCAGTTGCCCGCACTGCTGCAGTGGTGGGAACTGCAGCCGTCGTCGCACACGGTGTAGAGCGCCGCCACGACCGACGCGAAGGCCGAAGAGACGACCGCCAGGACCGTCGGGAGGATCGTCGCGAGCGCTGACGAACGAGTCGAACGAAAGGTGAGGAGGCAACGAACATGGGAATGGTACGCCGGAGAACTCGCCGCCGAACCATGATGGTCGCTGGAGGGATGGCGTATGCGGCGGGCAGAAACCGTAACCAAGGGGGGGTTCCTCCGGACGAGGGCGCCTACGTTGAGCCTGCCTACGCCGAGCCACCACCACCTGCTCCGCCGCCGCCGGCACCGAGTGCCGACGACGCAGCCGGTGAACTGGAGCGTCTCGCGGCCTTGCACCAGTCGGGCGCCCTCTCGGACGAGGAGTTCGCAGTCGCCAAGCAAAAGGTTCTCGGTGCATAGCGTCACCCCAACGCAGAGGAGCAGTCATGACTGAGCACCCCCACGCTGCCACGTTGCGGCGCGCGATCGAGATCTTCATCTCACCCAATGACGACACCATCGCGACCCTTGATCAGTTGCTCACTGATGACGCGACCGTGTGGACACCGAACATGCTGGCGGTGGGCCTTTCGGATCTTCAGGCGAACCTCGTCTTCCGCGAATCGGCCTTTTCGGAGGTCGACATTCAATTCGACACTCTGGACGTGTTCGGAAGCCGTGGGCTCGCAGAATTCCGGGTTGCGGGGATCTTCTCCGGACCCTTCGTCATTGAGGAGGCGGTGGTCATCGAGCCCAACCACCAGAAGCTCCTTCTTGGTGCCGCGGCCGTCGCCGACTTCGAGCAGACGAAGATCAAGGCGGTGCGCGCCTACTTCGACGACTCCAGCCTCCTCGAACAGATGCTCGCGACCTGAGCGGCGTCGACGGCATACACAGTGGAGGCCGCCGTGAGGGTCCGGTATTGCTTCGAATTCGACGAGGAGCCGAATCATTCGGATCTGGCGTTCTTGGAGGATCGCATGGCGCAATCCGCGATCGCCGCGGCCGGCGTTGGCGACGAGAAGGAGTTCGCGGTTCTTGTCCGAGAGGATGGGGAAATCGTCGCCGGGGCATCAGGTGCCATCTGGGGCGGGGGCTGTCAGCTTCATGTCGTATGGGTCCACGAGAAACTCAGGAACGCCGGAATCGGTCGGGCATTGATGGCCGAGGTAGAGCGGGAAGCAAAGCTCCGAGAGTGCCGGCTCGTGATGGGTCTGACCTATGACGTCTTGATTGGGGACTTCTACGACCGTCTGGGTTACCGAACGGTCGGCTTGTTAGAGGACTGCCCGACTGGGACCACAACGCGGTGGTATTGCAAGGAGCTGTAGCAGGACCGCATCCACCGGTCGTCAGGAGCTCGTGTCTTGCGAAGTGTGCGTAGTCCTTTCACGTCGGTCCATGAGCTCCCAAGTGAGCCCGTCTGGAACTCCGGGAACGCGCCGGTGGTACTCAACCCGCAGGAGCGACTCAGCACCGACTTCGATCGGATCTGGCAGGACCCACACCGAGGTCCCCCAGCTCGAGGCTGGCCAGGTCCACGGATCGAGGGTATGTGAGATGCCCTCGTACAAGTCGGCCCGGAAGGTGAGGGCGATACCGTTCACGTGACCGGGTGGTCCAACGACGAGGTCGGTCGACGCGTGTACTGATGGCTCATCGAAGGTGGCGAGGTCCACCGTGGCGAGGTCCACTGGGGGACCGACCGGCTGCCAGGCGGCGACCACCTCGCCCTCGGTGATGGTATGGGTCGGGCCAGGGATCGCGGCTTCCAACAGTGGGCTGAAGTCGATGTCGTAGAGGGATCGCCATCGCTCCACTGCTGATCTGCCGAAGGCGCGCTGTCGAACCTCGGCTTCAGGGATCAGAACGGGACGCGCCAACAGCGTGAGTGCATGCGGGATCATGAGGGCTCCCGGCTTCAGCAATCGACGGCGCGCATCGAGCGTGGTCTCGAGGATCTCCTCTTCGAGTGGCTCATTGCCGATGACCTCAGCGACCAGGAGATCGGCCTGCTCGGGCAACTCGGTAAGACGCGACCAGCCGGGGACGAGCGTTACCTGGTCCTCCACGCCATTGACCGCGAACACCCTCTGAGCAACCTCGGCGATGTCGCTGGCTTCGACCGCATAGACGCGCCGAGCACCGGCTCGGGCGGCCGCGAGGGCAAGAACTCCGCTTCCGGTGCCTATGTCGAGCACCACATCGTTCGGACGGACTGCCGCGGCCAGGGCGGCCAGGTAGTCACCGGTCCTCCGCTCGTCATGGAGCATGCGAGCGTGCTCTACGGGGTCCGCCCACCCGCTCGTCGGGGCTCGATCTGCGTCCGGGGAAACCAGTGCGCTCTCCTCAATGAGCATGTTGAGGACGCTCAGGATCGGCGCAAAGTCCGTGGAGTGGCCTTGCTCACGCTCCAGCCGGTCAATGGCGTCGCCGAGTCGCATTGGCTCTGAGAACAAGGCCAAGACCGCGAAGCCCCTCGGACCTATGTCGATGATGGTTCCCACTGGTGAGTCGACAATCACGTGCCCTGCATGGTCGCGTCGAGTACGGATCCCGGGTGCGAGCTGAAGGACAGAATCGGGTGAAAGTTTCATGTCACACTCCGTCGTTGGCCGATACCTACAGTGCTTTCCATCCCTTCGTTCGATCGAGCGTGTCAGAACGCGGGCAGTCGTCTCGTTCGGCGCACGCCATGGAGTCTTACCCCACCGGTGGATCTCGTTCTTGAGCTATGCGGCTAGACGGGGTGCGTCCTCGATCACCTTGATTCCGCCCATCGAAGGCCAAGCGGATCGATGGCAGGCCACGACGGCGAGCCCAGTACTAAGACCCTTCTCGGTGCCCAGGGACTGCCACCGTCCGAGTCCAGCATCACCCTGCTGGGACGACCGTCGGGTCGCCCCAGCACTTTCGCCTTGTGCCCCGTGCAGTGCACAGACCTCCTACTTCCCCGGTTGGTGGGTCGATTGCGCTGAGAGCCTCCAAGGCATTGCTCACAGACCGGGCAGAATCATCCCCATGACGGACCCTTCGACCAGCTTCCCGCTCTGTGTGGAGAGACTCAGGGCGGGCCAACCGCTCGACGGCATCGTGGACGCCCTCCTGGACACGTTGTCACCGGGAGAGCGGCTCGGGCTGTTGGACGGCGACCTTCCGTTCTGGGATGGGCTCTTCGAAATGAACGCCCACGGTTACAACCGGACGCCGATCCCGATGGGCCGCGTCGAACGTCTCGGCATACCGGGGCTGCTGTTCTCCGATGGCCCCCGGGGGGTGGTCATGGGACACTCCACCGCCTTTCCCGTGTCAATGGCCCGGGGCGCGACCTGGGATCCCGGCCTGGAGGAACAGGTGGGTGCCGTCATCGGCCTCGAAGGGCGTGCCCTGGGGGCGAACTTCTTCGGTGGCGTCTGCATCAACCTGCCCCGCCATCCGGCCTGGGGTCGGGTGCAAGAGACCTACGGTGAGGACCCGCTGCTCCTGGGCGAAATGGGAGCGGCGCTGGTGCGTGGCGTCCAGCCCAACATGATGGCCGTGGCCAAGCACTACGCGCTCAACTCCATGGAGAACGCCCGGTTCACCGTGGACGTCACGGCCGACGGCGCGACGCTCCACGAGGTCTTCCTGGCGCACTTCCGCCGCGTGGTCGACGAGGGCGTCGACGGGATCATGACCTCCTACAACTCCGTCAACGGCGAATGGGCAGGAGAGAGCGAAGTCCTCCTCGAGGGCGTGCTCCGTGGGCAGTGGGGTTTCGACGGCGTCACCGTCTCTGACTTCGTCTGGGGGCTACGTGACGCCGCCAAGTCGCTCCGGGCGGGACTCGACGTGGAAGAGCCGTTCGCCCAGCAGCGCGCCCGGTACCTGCCCGAGGCGATCAGGAGCGGTGCCGTGACCGACGAGCACATCGCGCGCGCCGCTCGCCGCATTCTCGGTACCCAGCTGCGCTACTACGCCCGGCGCTCCCACGCCGATCCGTCGCCCTCGGTGGTGTTCTCCGCAGGGCACCGTGCCCTGGCCCGCGAAGTGGCCGGCCGGGCCATGGTCCTGCTGAAGAACGAACCCGTCAACGGGCAGCCCCTCCTCCCGCTCGAGGTCGGCGCGCTCGGCCGGATCGCCGTGATCGGTCGGCTCGCCGACGTCGCCAACACGGGTGACCACGGATCTTCAGATGTGCGCTCCCCCGCGGTGGTCACGCTGCTCGAGGGCCTGCGCGCCGCATTGCCCGGAGTGGAGATCGGCCATTCGTCGGGGGATGATCCCGCCTTGGCAGCCGAGGTGGCTCGGGTGGCCAACGTCGCCGTCGTCGTCGTCGGCTACACCGCCGAGGACGAGGGGGAGTACATCGACAGCGAGGCCTTCGCCGATCCGGCGCTGCTCGCCCTTTTTCCACCGCTCGGCGACAATCCCGCCATGCAGCAGCGCCTCGAGGGTCTCTCGAGTGGCGGCGAGGGATCGGCCGCCGGAAGTGGCGGCGCAGGCGGCGGCACCGGGGGGGACCGTCTCAGCCTCCGCCTGCGCCCGGTCGACGCCGAGATCATCCGCGCCGTGGCCGCAGCCAACGCGCGCACGGTCGTGGCGATCGTCACGGGGGGCGCTGTCATCACGGAGGAATGGCGCGATGTCGTGCCCGCCGTCCTCCTGAGTTGGTATCCGGGTGCGGAAGGCGGCCATGCCCTGGCCGACGTGCTCCTCGGTCAGGTCGACGCGTCAGGACGGCTGCCCTTCTCGATACCGTCGTCCGAGGACCATCTGCCGTTCTTCGATCGCCAGGCCACCGCGATCACCTATGACAAGTGGTTCGGGCAACGCCTGCTCGACCGGGACGGTCACGCGGCGGCGTTCCCGCTCGGGTTCGGGTTGTCCTACACGGACTTTGCGCTCTCCGACCTGACCGTCGGCGATCTCGTGGGCGACTCGTTCGGTGCCACGGTCACGCTGAGGAACGTCGGCCCGCGGGCCGGCCGCCACGTGGTGCAGCTCTACGGCCGTCTCGATGCGGGTGACGACTTCCCGAGGCGGGTGCTGCTCGGTTTCGGGTCCGCGGCCCTGGGCCCTGGAGCCGAGACCCGCCTGGAAGTCACCGGATCGACGCGGCCGCTGCAGCGTTGGACCGGGGACGCCTTCGAGGCCGCCGCGCCCTCCGTCGTGATCGAAGCGGCGGCCTTCGCGGGGGATCCCGAGGCCCTGGCCACATTCGTCTCGTTCCGCCTCTCCTGAGGCACCCGCGTCACTCCAGAGCGGTCGGCCCGGCGTTCGCGTAGGCCTGGGCGGCCTGCGCCTCCCATTTGCGCTCGATGTCGCCGAAGTGCCAGATGGCGAGCGCCACGATCCAGGTCGCCACGAAGACGCCGACGATGATGAATCCGGCTCGATTGATGTTGAATTTCTCGATCACGCTCCAGATACCACCGCTGCGATTGGTCTCCTGGGCAATGAGGCTGAGGATCTCGACCGTTCCGATGAAGAGCGCGATGAAGACCGAGAGGCCCGTGATCGTCAGGTTGTAATAGATCTTCCGGATCGGCTTCGCGAAGGCCCAGTCGTACGCGAAGTTCATGAAACACCCGTCGATGGTGTCGAAGAGGCACATGCCGGCGGCGAAGAGGACGGGAAGGGATATCACGGCATAGAACGGGAGCCCGCCCACGACGGCTGATCCGGCGAGCACCAGGAGAGCCACCTCCGAGGCGGTGTCGAAGCCCAAGCCGAAGAGGATGCCCACCGGGTACATCTTCCCGGGCGAGTCGACCCGGGCGGCATACCGCCCCAGGAATCGGTTCATCAGCCCTCGCGCGTCGAGTCGGCGCTCCAGCTCCGCGTCGTCGTACCTCCCCTGGCGCATCTCCCGGCTGACCTTGATGATGGAGAAGAGGACGACAAGGTTGAGAAGGCCGATCAGATACAAGAAGGTGCCCGAGACCGACGTGCCGACGATACCGGTCCACTGGTGCAGAGCCGATGTGTTGTTCTGCACTGCGCCGTTGAGGGCCCTGATCCCGAAGTTCAAGAGCACGGCGAGTACGAAGACGATGGTCGAGTGGCCCAGGGAGAAGAAGTACCCGACGCTGAGCGGGCGTTCACCGTCTTGTATGAGCTTGCGGGTGGTGTTGTCGATCGCCGCGATGTGATCGGCGTCGAACGCATGTCGCATACCGAGCGTGTAGGCCAGGACCCCGGTCCCGAACCCGAACAGCTGGGTCTTGTTCAGGTGGTAGTGACCGCGGAGCGCCAGAATCAGCATCCCCCAACCAAGGATGTTGAGGCCGACGATGGTGGCGGCCATCGCCCCCACCTTGGCCCACTCCCGAGGCGTCAGGCCGTCGCGCATCTTGGCCATGCGACCGAGCGGGTCTGTCATGTCGTGTGCCTCCTGGGTGCGCCCGGACCGGCCATCTCGCCCTCGCTATCGCTATCGCTATCGTAAAGCAATTGCGAATAGTTCGCAAGAACGACGGCGGCCCTAGAATGGGGGGGTCATGGGCGTTCCTCTCGGCGCAGATGCTCCCCGGCACGACGTCGGCACGGTCGAGGACGTCCTCGCCCTCGTGCGCGAGAGCGGAGGTCGGGTCACCAACTCGAGACGGTTGCTGCTCGAGGCCATCTTCAACGACCCCGGCCACCACAGCGCCGAGAACCTGGCGGCGATCGTCCAGGCCAGGGCACCGGACGTCCACCTGTCCACGATCTATCGCAACCTCGAGGACCTGGAGCGTCTGGGGGTCATCGTCCATTCCCATCTCGGGCACGGGCCCGCGACGTACCACCTGGCCGCGAGCGCGCACTGCCACTTCGTCTGCGAGCACTGCGGCGCCGCCGTCAAGGCTCCGGACGAGTTGTTCGTGAGCTTGGCCGAGCAGGCCCAGAATGAATTCGGGTTCACGATCGACCCCCACCACTTCTCGATATTCGGACGCTGCCGCAACTGCCAATAGCCCGGGAACCCGAGCCGTCCGCCTCGGCTCCCTAATGTTCGCCTCATGCCCGACGCTGCCGACCCCACCTTCGTGGCGGTCGATGCCACGCCGCTGCTCGGGAGGCGGACGGGTGTCGGCGCGTCGGTCGCGGGGTTCGTCAACGCGATCGCCACCGATCCCGAGCTCGACATCATCGGGTTCGCACTCAGCGCAACCGCCGGGGGATCCCTTCCGACGGTTCTCCCAGCGGGAGTCAGACCGGGAAGGCGTGTCCCGATCCCTGCCGCAGCCTTGCTCCGGGCGTGGGCGCACCTGGACCACCCCGGCGTCGAATGGTGGTCCGGCCCCGTCGACGTGGTGCACGGCACCAACTTCGTCGTGCCGCCCGCGCGGAAGGCCGCCCGTCTCGTCACCGTGCACGACCTGACCCCGCTGCGCTTTCCCGAGCTCTGCAGCCCTACGTCGCTCAGGTATCCGGGCCTCATCCGCCGCGCCATCGACCAGGGTGCGTCGATCCACGCGGTGTCGCAGGCCATGGCGGACGATGTCATGGACCATTTCCGGGTCGACGCCAATCGGGTCCATGTCGTCCACAACGGGGTCGCTCCTCCCGAGCACCCGAACCGACGGGACGAGACGGAACCCCCCTACATTCTGGCCATCGGGACGGTGGAGCCTCGCAAGGGCTATCCCGACCTCGTCGCTGCATTCGACCGCATCGCCGGGTCGATTCCCGATGTCCATCTGAAGATCGCCGGGCCGCCCGGGTGGGGCGACGACGCGCTGGCCGCCGCCATCCGCTCGGCGCGTCACGCAGGCCGGATACACCGCACCGGTTGGGTCGACGACAGGGGTTCGCTCATCGCCGGCGCGCATCTGCTCGCCTACCCCTCGCTCTACGAGGGCTTCGGCCTCCCACCACTGGAGGCGATGTCGCTCGGCGTGCCGGTGGTGGCAACAGCGGCGGGGGCGGTCCCCGAGGTGGTCGGTGATGCCGCCCTTCTCGTCCCTCCTCGCGACGTGCTCGCCCTTGCCGAGGCGCTGCTCCTGGCGTCGAGGGACACTCCGACCCGGGAAGCCCTGATCGCTGCCGGCTCGCGACGCGTCGGCCGATTCTCGTGGGAACGAGCTGGACAGGAGCTCGCGCGGCTCTATCGGAGCCTTGCCGATGCTCGCCCCTGAAGGCTGCGTCCGTACCTGGCACGTGCAAACATCGACCCATGCCGGCCGGCGCAGTGGACACCGCCTCCCCGATGATCCTCGGCACGGAATCTCGACCATCGGCTGACCTCGGTCCTGGACCAGGTCTGCTCGCGCGCTGGCGCGGTCGTCGGAGCCTGATCCTCGAGGCGTTGGGCGTGGCGTGGCTGCCGTGGCTCGCGGCGCGGGCCATCACGCTCTTCGCACTCGGCCTGGCGAAGTACGAGGTCAAGCATTTCCACATCACTGACGCCAAGGCGGTGCTCGAATCGCGCTACGGGCTCTTGGGATCCGACGCGGGGTGGTATCAGACCATTGCCGCCCACGGGTACGGCGAGCTGCCGCGGTCGGCTCTACGTTTCTTTCCACTCCTCCCCTTGCTCGACCGCGGTCTGAACGACGTCACGTCGCTCACGGTGGGCATCTCGTCGCTTCTGATCACCAACGTGGCCAGCCTCCTGCTGGCGATCGGGATCTACGCGCTGGTCTGCTCCGAGTTCGGGGACAAGCTCCTCGCCCGGCGCGCGGTGTGGCTGATGATGCTGGCGCCGCCGGCCTTCGTCTTCGTGATGGGGTACTCGGAAGCGCTCCTCGTCCTTTTGGCGGTCGCCTTCTTCGTCGCCATACGACGAGGGAACTGGTGGTGGGCCGGCCTGTTCGGGTACCTGGCCGGGACGACGCGGCCCATCGGTTGCCTCCTGGTGGTGCCGGCCGTGATCGAAGTCGTCCGCTCATGGCAAACAGACCGATGGCGCCTGTGGCCGGGGAAGATCGTGGCGATCGGCGCTTCCCTTGCCGGAACTGCAACGTATCTCGGCTGGGCGAGTGCGGAGTTCGGGGGTTTCTTCGCGCCGCTCAGGATCCAGCAGCAGCAGGCCCACCACGGGACGCTCACCGACCCTGTCGCCACGATCTCCCACGCACTGGCCAATCTGGCTCACGGTCATCACATCGGTGACGCGTTGCACGTCCCGTGGATCGGGGTGGCAGTCGTGCTGCTCGTCATCGCGTTCTGGCGTCTACCCGCGTCGTACGGCGCCTTCGCGTTGTGCATCGTCGTCCTCGCACTGTCGGGCTCGAACCTTGACTCGTTCGAGCGCTACGCCTTGAGCGCGTTCCCGCTCGCGATCGCGGCCGCAACGCTCCTGCGATCGGCGCGGGTCGCTGGCGTCACCTTCGTCCTGTGCGGTGCCGGCATGGCGCTCTACGCGGTGTTGGCGTTTCAGGGGGCCTACGTTCCCTAGCGGCACGGCGATTCTCCGACGACGCCGTCGTCGCCATCGCGGCCCGGTCCGTGGGCGTGAAGTCCCCCCCAAGCCGCCCCGTCGTGGGCGAAGATGGCGCGATGTCCTCCCGTCCCGAGTCGCGGCCGGAGCCGCCGAAGTCCCGCCTCGGCGAGCCCCGGTGGCCCATGGCCCTGGCCGTGACCGCCACCGGGTTGCTGCGGGCCACGCTTCCCCACGAGCTGCGCAACGGTGACGCGGCCTGGCTCTCCCTGGTCATCGTTGTCGGGCTCTTGGCCGTCCTCGTCATCGGAGACCCCGGCCGCATCGACCGTGACCGGCCCTGGCTCAACAACCTGACCAGCGTGCTCATCGGACTCATCACTGTCGCCAATGCGGACGCCGCGGTGCGTCTGGTGGTCGGCATCATCGATGTATCGAGCTTCACGCAGAACGCCAAGGTCCTGTTGGCCAGTGGCGCCGCCATCTGGCTCACCAACATCATCGCCTTCGCCCTGTGGTACTGGAACCTCGACCGGGGCGGCCCGGCGGCCCGCGCCGCCGGCACCGGCACCCGCCCAGCTCTGATCTTTCCCGAGATGCTCCACAAAGAGCACGTCGAGGAGGGCTGGTACCCCGTGTTCGTCGATTACTTCCATTTCGCGTTCGCCACCGCGGCCGCCTTCAGCCCAACCGACGTTTCAGCGATCAAGACCTGGGCGAAGCTCATGATGATGGCCGAATCGGCCATTTCCCTCATCGTCGGGATCCTCGTGGTCGCCCGCGCCGTCAACATCTTGAAGTGACGAGGACGACCAGGCGGCCGCCGGAACCGCCCGGAAGAACAATGATGGGTGCATGCATCGCCGGCACCGTGCTCCACCGGAGCGCGACGGTCCCGCTCACCGTGCACCCCTACCCCCAGGTGCACGTCTGCCCTCGGTGAGCGCCCGGCCGGACGGCGGCGGCGCGCCTCCGTTCGGGACGGTGGCCGACTCCCTGGCGCTGTCGAGCGGTCGGGGACGCTGGGTCATCGCGGCAACGGTGCTCGGCTCGGGCATCGTCATGCTCGATGCGACCGTCGTCGGCATCGCGCTCCCCTCCATCGGCCATGACTTTCACGGCGGGGTCGGCACGCTGCAGTGGGTGGTCACCGGCTACACGTTGACGCTGGCGGCCTTCCTTCTCCTGGGCGGGTCCCTCGGCGACCACTTCGGGCGCAGGCGGATCTTCTCCATCGGGGTCGTGTGGTTCGCCGTCGCCTCGGCCGTCTGCGGCGTTGCGCCGAACGCCGGGCTGCTCATCGCCGCCCGGATGCTCCAGGGCGTCGGCGGTGCGCTGTTGACACCGGGCAGCCTGGCCATCCTGCAGGCGTCGTTCCGCCCGGACGACCGGGCCCGCGCCATCGGCGCCTGGTCGGGCTTGGGCGGCGTGGCCGGCGCCGCAGGGCCACTGGTGGGGGGATACCTCATCGCCATCGGCTCGTGGCGCTGGGTCTTCTTCATCAATCTCCCCGTCTCCGCCGCCGTGCTCATGATCACCGCCCGTCACGTGCCCGAGTCGCGGGACCCGACGAGCAGCGGCCGCGTCGACACCGCCGGAGCCGCCCTGGCGGTCGCGTTCCTCGCCGGTGTGACCTACGGGCTCATCGAGGCACCGACCCGCGGGTGGTCCAGCCCCGCGGTGGTGGCCTGCCTCGCCGTGGCCGCCCTGGCCGCGCCCGCCTTCCTCTACGTCGAGCACCGGCGGGCGCACCCGATGCTCCCCCTCCGGCTGTTCCGGTCCCGCCAGTTCAGCGGGGCCAACGGCGTGACCTTCGCCGTGTATGGCGCCCTCGGTGGTGCCCTCTTCCTGCTCCCGGTCGAACTGCAGATCGTCAAGGGCTACACCCCACTCGAGTCCGGTGTGGCGTTGCTCCCGCTGACGTTGATCATGCTGGCTTTCTCCGCCCGGTCGGGCGCGCTGTCGGCGCGGATCGGCCCCCGCCTGCAGATGACGGTGGGACCGCTCGTCGTCGGGGCCGGCCTGGTTCTCCTGACCCGCGCCGCCGACCCCGGCAGCTACTGGACCCAGGTCTTCCCCGCCGTGCTGCTGTTCGCCATCGGGCTGGCCGTCACTGTGGCCCCGCTGACGTCCACGGCGATGGGCGCCGCGCCGCCAGAGCACTCCGGCGTGGCCTCGGCGATCAACAACGTGGTCGCCCGGGCCGCCAGCCTTCTGGCCGTGGCCGTCCTGCCGCTGCTGGCCGGCCTGACCGGTGCAGCCGCCCTCACCAGTACGGAGCTGGCCAGCGGGTTCCGCACCGCCATGGTGATCTCGGGCGTCTTCTGTGCCGCCGGTGGCCTACTGGCCGCGTTGACCATCCGCAACCCCGCCCGTTCGCCGGACGTCGCGGTCGCAGCCGAATTGGAGGAACCAACCTGGCACTGCGGCGTCAGCGGTCCCCCGCCGAACCCTTCGCTGGCCGCCGCGAGCACGCAGAGGGACTGAACCCAATGTGCGGCCTGCGCACGCGTCGGCAAAGGTAGGCCCCGTGCCGCCCACCCCCCGCCAGGACACCGTCCCGCCCGTCTTCGCTCCGGCTCCGCTTGGGCCGCTGACCCTGCGCAACCGCATCATCAAGGCGGCCACGTTCGAGGGCGTGACGCCCGGCGGCACGGTGAGCGACGAGCTCATCGACTTCCATCGCCTGGTCGCCGCCGGCGGGGCGGCCCTCTCCACGGTGGCCTACCTGGCGGTCTCGCCGGAGGGGCGGACCGACCACCACTGCCTCCAGCTCAGCGCGGACACGGTCCCCGATCTGCGCCGCCTGACCGATGCCGTCCACGCCGAGGGTGCCGCCGCGGCGGCGCAGATCGGCCACGCCGGGCCGGTGGCCAACGCCCGCTCCAACGGTGCCCCTGCCCTCTCGCCTTCCGGCGGCTTCACGCCCATGGGCTCGCGCCTGCGCGCCGTCGACGTCGCCGGCATCGAGCGCATCACCGAGGACTACCGGCGTGCGGCCGGGCTGGCGGTGGAGGCCGGTTTCGACAGCATCGAAGTGCACGTCGGGCACAACTACCTCCTCAGCGCATTCTTGAGCCCCAAGCTCAACCGGCGTGACGACCAGTTCGGCGGGTCGGTGGAGAACCGCGCCCGCTTCGCCCGCACCGTCCTGCGCACGGTGCGCGACGCGGCGGGCCCAGGCGTCGCGGTCACGGCCAAGCTCAACATGGCCGACGGCGTCGAGGGTGGACTGTGGCTCGACGAGAGCGTCGAGATCGCCCGGCTCTTCGAGGCCGACGGCGCGCTCGATGCGCTGGAGCTCACCGGCGGCAGCTCGCTGGCCAATCCGATGTACCTCTTCCGGGGTGACGCGCCGCGGCGGGAGTTCGGGGCGACGCTCCCGACAGCGGTGCGGCTCGGGTTCCGCGTCATCGGTCACCGCTTCCTGCGCGCCTACCCCTACGAGGAAGCGTTCTTCCTCCCGTACGCACGGCAGTTCCGGCGTGCGCTCTCCACTCCGCTCATTCTTCTCGGCGGCATCACGGAACTGGCGACGATCGAGAGTGCGCTCGCCGAGGGCTTCGCGTTCGTCGCCATGGCCCGCGCCCTGCTGCGAGAGCCTGATCTGCCCAACCGCATGCGGGGCGGCACCTCGACCACCTCATTGTGCATCCACTGCAACAAATGCATGCCAACCATTTACTCGGGGACCCGCTGCGTCCTGGTGACGGGTCCTCCGGGGTAGGTGGCCGCCCGGAACCCGCCTAGGCCGAGACCGGCGGCCGGCGCTCTGCCCACGGGGCCGCCTGCTCGAGCTGGCCGGCGAGGGACAGCAAGGTCTCCTCGTCGCCGAAGCGCCCCACGAATTGGACGCCGATCGGCAGACCGTCATCGCTCCAGTGCAGCGGCAGCGAGATCCCGGGTTGCCCCGTGACGTTGAACGGCGGCGTGAAGGGGACGTAGGACGCGGCGCGGAACAGTCCGGCCAGCGGCTCGCTCGGCGGCGAGTCGAAGGTGCCCAGCGGCGCCGGCGGTTCGCCCAGCGTCGGCGTCAACAAGACATCGATCCCTTCGAAGTACTCGGCGATCCCGCGGCTGATGCGCTGCAGCTCCTGCACCGATCTGAGGTACTGACCCCCGTTGACTGAGCGGCCGAGCTCGACCAGGGCCCAGCTCAACGGCTCCAGATCAGCCTCCGATGCCGACCGTCCCACCCGGGCCTCCCAATCCTCGATGGCCCAGGCATTGCCGCAGGCCCACTGATTGATGAAGTGGACGACGAAAGCGTCCCCGTCGACCGACAGAACCGCCTCCTCCACCTGGTGCCCGAGCGACTCGCAGAGGCAGGCCGTGGCCCGGACCGCCGCCACACAGTCGGCGTGGACCTCGCTGCCCGTGGGCGACACCGCCATGACGGCCACGCGCAGCCGCGACGGTGGCGTCGCCGCGGCGGCCGCGAAGGAGGGACCGCCGAGCGGGGGGGCCCAGTAGGGATCGCCGGGCATCGGACCCGCGGTCACGTCGAGGATGGCCGCCGAGTCGCGCACCGAGCGCGTCACCACGTGCTCGGCCACCAGGCCGCCCATCAGGTCGCCGTAGTTGGGGGCCAGCGAGTTGCGCCCCCGCGTCGGCTTCAGCCCGACGAGACCGCAGCACGAGGCGGGAATCCGGATGGAGCCGCCACCGTCGTTGGCGTGGGCTGCCGGCACCATGCCCGACGCGACGGCGGCGGCTGAGCCGCCCGATGACCCCCCGGTCGAGTGGTCGGTGTTCCATGGATTGCGCGAGGGCCCGAAGCGGTGGGGCTCGGTGGTCGGCAGAATGCCGAGCTCCGGTGTGTTGGTCTTGCCGCAGATGACGAAGCCCGCATCGATGTAGCGCTGCGTCAGGGTCTGGGTGACCGGGGAGCGGTAGTCGCCGGCGAACGCGAGGCCCTCGTTGAAGGGCGTGCCGGCGAGCTCCGCGCCGAGGTCCTTCAACAAGAAGGGCACGCCCCGGAAGGGGCCATCGGGCAGCGCGCCCGACGCCTCGCCCCGGGCCCGTTCGAAGAGCTCGTGGATCACGGCGTTGAGTGCGGGGTTGAGCTGCTCGATCCGGGTGATGGCCGCATCCACCAGTTCGGACGCCGAGACTTCCTTGGTGCGGACGAGCTCCGCCTGTGCCGTCGCGTCCAGCCATGCCGTGTCGTCGCTCATGGCGTGCACGGTACGCGATGCGGGCGCCGGCGCGCCCCCTCACACGTGGGCGGGCGTGCTCGTTTCGTCCGACGCGATGGCAGGCCCGGTGTCGGTCCCGGGGCGGCGCGCCCCGGTCCGGATGGCCACGGCCTCGGTGACCGTGACGTCCGCGCCACAGGTCAGGCAGCGCCGGCGGTCGTCGAGCTCGCCACCGCAGCCACGGTGCTGGAGGATCATCGGTCGCTCACCGCCCTCGAGGGCGTGCCGGTCCCCCCACTGGAGCATGGCCACCAGCACCGGCCACAGGTCGGCGCCCTTGTCGGTCAGCCGGTACTCGGAGCGCAGCGGGCGCTCCTGGTAGGGCCGCTTGACCAGGATCCCCTCCATGACCAGCCGCTCGAGGCGCACCTGGAGCACGTTGCGGGCGACGCCCAGGTCCCGCTGGATGTCCTCGAAGCGCCGGATCCCCAAGAAGACGTCGCGGACGATGAGCAGGGTCCAGCGCTCACCGATGACCTCCAGCGTCGAGGCCACCGGACAGTACTGGGTGGGATAGTCCCGCTTGAGCATCACCCCAGCATAACTCACAATTAACGTAAGTGGGTTGTTTTATGAAACTTTCTCTTCTACAGTGGGTTTTATGACAGAACTCAGCGAGAACCGGGCCGCGAACCCGGCACCGAACCCGGCCGCGAACCCAGCGAGTCCCCGCCCGGTTCTCACCGCCCTCATCGTCCTCACCGGGGTGTTCCTGTCCTCCCTCGACCTGTTCATCGTCAACATCGCCTTCCCCAGCATCTCGAGCACCTACCACGGCGAGAGCCTGAGCTCCCTCTCATGGGTGCTCAGCGCCTACACCATCGTCTTCGCGGCAGTCCTGGTGCCGGCCGGACGCTGGTCCGACCGGGCCGGACGCAAGCGGGCCTTCCTGATCGGGCTGGCCGTCTTCGCCGCCGCGTCGGCCCTGTGCGCCGTCGCACCGTCCCTCGAGTTCCTCGTCGGCGCCCGCGTCCTCCAGGCCACCGGCGGTGCGCTCATGCTGCCCACCTCTCTCGGGCTGCTGCTTCCCGCCTTCGGCCCGACCCGCAAGGGCGCCGCCATCGGCCTGTGGTCCGCGGTCGGCGGCGCGGCCGCCGCGTTCGGCCCTCCCATCGGCGGGCTGCTGGTGCAAGCCAGCTGGCGCTGGGTGTTCCTGGTGAACCTGCCGTTCAGCATCGTGGCGCTCGTGCTCGGCGTCCGACTCTTGGACGAGGTGCGTGATCCCGACGCCCACAAGTCCGACCTCCTCGGGGCCGGCCTCCTGACCATCGCCGTCGCCAGCCTGGTGGCGGCAATCGTCGAAGGCTCGGACTGGGGCTGGACGAGCGGGCGGATCATCGGGGCCTTCGCGCTGGCGGCCGTGACCGGCGCCGGGGTGGTGGTGCGCTCGTTCCGGCACCCCAACCCGATCATCGAGCCCGCTGTCATCCGCCACCGCGCCGTGGCCCTGGCGGACCTGAGCTCGCTCGCCTTCTTCGGCGGGTTCGGTGCCATGGTCCTCGGCGGCGTCCTCCTGCTGACCGGCGTGTGGCACGAGTCGGTGCTCCGCGCCGGGTTCATGATCGCTCCCGGTCCGCTCCTGGCCGGGCTCACGGCGTTCCCGGGCGGCCTCCTGGGCGCCCGCTTCGGGCACCGCGTCGTGGGCACCGTCGGCTCCCTGTTCTTCGCGGCCGGTGGGGTGTGGTGGATCACCCACGTCAGCGCTGTGCCGGACTGGACGGGGGCCTACCTGCCCGGCAGCTTGCTGGGCGGCTTCGGCGTCGGCCTCATGCTGCCCTCGCTGGGCGGCGCCGCCACGGCACCGCTCCCGCCGCAGCGCTTCGCCACCGGCTCCGCGCTCTACGCCATGACCCGCCAGATCGGCATCGCCCTCGGGGTGGCCAGCCTGGTGGCCATCCTCGGCACCGCCACCGGCGCCACGGCGGTCACCGCCTTCCACCACGCCTGGGCCTTCATGGTCGGCTGCAGCCTGCTGGCCGGCCTCCTCCTCCAGGGCATCGGCAGCCGCGTGAAAGAGACGGCCGACGCGTCCGTGTCCGCGGAGCCCCCGGCCGTGGCGCCTGCTGCGCTCTACCCGCTCGCCGCCGGCAGATAGGCGGGGTTCGCCACCAGCAACTGATCACGCGCCGCCGCCGCCAGCGCGGGTGCCACGGACTCCCAGTCGTCGTCGAGCACCCCCGACCGCAGCGCGGTGGCCAGCGCGGCGTCGTCGGCGAAGCCGAGCGCGGCCACCCGCGACGCGTGCGCCGCAGCGAGCGCCGGACCGAGCCGCAACTCGCGCTCGGCGATCCCCAACGCGTTGCGCGCCACCCGCGCCTCGAAGCCGGCGCCGCCCTCACTGCGCTCCATGACACCGTCGAGGTACTCGCGCACCGCCTCGACGAGCTCTGCGGCCGTGGGGCGGCCGAAGGGCGCTGTCGGTGCGTCCGCCGCGGCGGCTCCGGCGTGCCCGGGCGGCGGCGTGCCCAGCAGGCCGAACAGATCCCACTCGCTCTCGCAGACGCGCCGGCCGATGGTCGCCAGCTCGACGGAGCGGGCGGCGCCACTCAGGTGCACCGAGGCCTGCAGGGCGCAGATGGTGGCCCATTTGACGGTCGCGTACACCTGCCACCAGTGCACGCGGTCAGGCGTCATGGCCCCGCCGCCGGCGGCGGCGTAGGCGGCCAGCAGCTCGTCGAGCGCTCCGAAGCCCCCGACCTCGCCGGTGCCCCCGAAACGCCAGGCGGGGGCGCACAGCCATCCGACGTCCTCGGCCGGGTCGCCCGTGTGCGCCAGCTCCCAGTCGAGCACGCCGCGCAGCCCGTCCGGACCGACCAGGAGGTTGCCCATCCGGTAGTCACCGTGCACCGCGACGCGGGGCCCGTCCGGAGGGCGGTGGGCGGCCAGCCAGCGCACGCCGAGCTCGAGGGCCGGCCGCACCTCGCCCAGCCCATCGAGGAACGGGAGCGGGTCACCCAGCGGGTCGGACGGCGCCAGCCCGTCGACGGCGCCCGGGTCGATCGTGTGGATCGCGGCCAAGGCGCGGCCGGCCTGGGCCGTGAGGGCGCGCCGGGCCCCGGCCCATTCGTCGTCGCGCAGGATCTTGCGCGGGATGGTCTCGCCCTCGATGCGCTCCACCACCAGCCAGCTGGCGCCGAGGTCGTCGCCTTCGCCCAGCGCGACGACGCCGGGCACCGGCACACCGGCGTCATGCGCCGCCCGCAGGAGCGAAGCCTCCGTGCGGACGCGGCCACTGGGCGCGTTGACGCCGCGGTCAATCTGGAGGATGAGCCGGCGCGGGGCGTGGCCGGGCATCTCCAGCTCGAACGCGCTGGTGACGCGCGACGCACCGCCGGAGAGCCGGCGCAGCCCGCGCACGGTGCCGTCCAGCCGGCGTCCGAGCGCGCCCGCCAGCTCCTCGGTGCTGCGTCGAGGAGCCATCCCTACTCGACGGGGACGACAGGCCTCCCGCCGTCGTCGAGCTGGTGCAGGTACTCGCAGATCCCGTAGCCGGTCTGCGCCGGGCCCGCCGGGTCCTCGTAGGTCCAGCGGGCCAAGCCCTCGTTGACCATGGTGCCCCCGGCCCGGCCGATGTCGGCCACGCGGAGCACGTCGCCGCGCAGCGGGTAGACGCGGCCCGACTTGTCGACGACGTCGAGGTGGACCACACGGTGGGTGACCCCGTCGTCGGTCAGCTCGGTCTGCACGCGCCACTCGGCCACCGAGGTGGCCCGCGTGCCGTCCCACACCCACCCGCGGTGCAGGTCGCCGGCGTCGGTGCCGAGGCGGATCCCGCCGAAGTGCATGTCCTCGCCGATGTTGATGGAGAACCAGCGCCACATCTTCGGGCCGCCCCAGCGCCGCGGGCCCCAGGACCGATCCCGGTTGCCGTGCGCGCCGTGCCACTCGTGCCGCGTGCCGTCGACGGTGAGCGCGCCCGTCCAGCGCCCGGCCTGCTCGAGGTGCCCCTTGCCGACCGTGCCGGCGGCCGCGGCCGCCTCGGCCGACTTCGGGCCGCCGCTCGGCTGCCCGTCTGTCCCGATGGCCGGCGTCACGGCATCGAAGCGCACGTCGAGGGCCACCGGGACGGGGCGGGTCGCCGTCTCGCCCCGCACGCAGGGCCGCGCCTGCACTTCGCCCTCCATGGTCAGGCGCCACGACTGCAGCGGCTCGAGCATCTCGTAGCGCACCTCGCCCACATCGAGCATGGAGTCGACCATCTCCCGCTGCTCCTTGACCCAGCGGTACTCCCCGAGCTGCCCGTCGGGCAGCCACAGCGACAGGCCGACGTCCATCGTCCCTTCGTTGGGCCGGATGCCGATCCGGCTGAACAGGCCCGAGTCAGTACCCGGGTCGTAGGCGTTGAAGTAGTAGGACTCGCTCCAGGCACTGTCGCCTTCGACGGGGTGGGCCAGGTCGTGGCGGGCATCGAGGATCGGCATAGCTACACCATTGTCTGTCCGGCGCTCACGTTCAACGCCTCGCCGGTCACGCCACGGGCTCCGTCGGAGAGCAGCCAGCAGATGGCGCTGGCGATCTCGTCGGCGTTCTGCAGGCGGCCAAGCGGGATCTCGCGGGCGATGTAGGCCGCCAGGCCCTCGGGGCCGCCCATCAGGTTCTCGAACATGGCGTCGCGGTTGACGAGGTCGGTGTCCACCGTGCCGGGGCACACCGCGTTGACCGCGATGCCCTGGGCGCCCAGCTCGGTCGCCATGGTCTGGGTCAACAAGATGATGCCCGCCTTGGCCGCGCAGTAGGCGCCGAGGAAGGGGAAGGCGCGCTTGCCGGCCTGGCTCGACACGTTGCAGATGCGACCGCCCACCCCGGCCGCGAGCATCCGGTTGGCGCAGGCCTTGGACACCAGCCACGTCCCGAGCACGTTCACGTCGAGCACGCGACGGAACTCCTCGGCCGGCACGGTGAGCAGCGGGCCCAGCCCGAACCCCGGGCCGCTCCCTCCCGCCACGTTGGCCACCAGGGTCACGGTCCCGAGCTCGTCGGTGACCCGGTCGACGGCGGCCTCCACCGCGGCCTCGTCGGCGACGTCGGCCTGCACCGTGGCGACGCGGGCACCGAGGTCGGTGAGCTCGGCGGCGAGGGTGTCGAGATCGCTGCTACTGCCGGTGCCGTGGAAGGGCGCGTCGTCGTAGGGGCGGGCGATATCGAGGCAGCCCACGTCGGCTCCGCCGCTGGCCAGGGCCACGGCGGTGGCCCGGCCGATGCCACGGGGACGGGCCGCCCCCGTCACCAGTGCGACACTCCCGGCGAACGGGCGTCCTGCGGGATCCTGTGTGAAACTCACCGGGCAAACGTAGCGACGAATGCGGGCGGACGCGCCGTCCGTGGGGGTGGCTCTGGCATGCGTGCGGCGGTGACGAGGAGTGGACGGCTGGTGCTCGGCGAGGTCCCCGAGCCCGCGCCGTCCTCGGGGCACGTCGTCGTGCGCTCGCTCTCCGCCGGCATCTGCGGATCCGACCTCCACGCACTGGCCGACTTCGGGCACTTCACCGGGCTCATGGACTCCGTCGGCGTTCCCGCGCTGGACCCGGGCGCGGACTGCGTCTTCGGCCACGAGTTCTGCGCCGAGATCGTGGAGCACGGGCCCGACACGGCCGGCACCCTGCCGGTCGGCACCCGGGTCTGCTCGGTGCCGATCATCCTCGGCCCGACCGGGGTCGAGCAGATCGGCTACTCCAACGCCTACCCGGGCGCGCTGGCCGAGCACATGGTGCTCCAGGAGCTGTTGTGCCTGCCGGTACCCGATGCGCTGGCCACCGACCTGGCGGCGTTGACCGAGCCGCTCGCCGTGGGCGAGCACGCCGTGGGGCTGGCGGGTCTGAGCCCCGGTCAGCCCTGTCTCGTCGTCGGCTGCGGCCCGGTCGGGCTGGCGGTGATCGCCGCGCTCAAGGGGCGGGGCCATGGTCCGGTGCTGGCCGCGGACTTCTCGCCAACCCGGCGCCGCCTGGCCGAGGCCTTCGGGGCCGACGAGGTCATCGACCCCGCCGAGGGCTCCCCGCACGACCGCTGGCCCGACTTCGGCATCGCCCGCACGGTGATGGAGCGCATCGGCGCGGCCATGCTCGGCACCGCCGTGCCGGACCCGGTGATCTTCGAGGCGGTCGGCGTGCCCGGCATGCTGCAGTCGCTCATCGCCGACGGCCCGCCGCACAGCCGGATCGTCGTGGTCGGGGTGTGCATGCACAGCGACACCATCGAGCCCTTCATGGCCGTGACCAAGGAGATGGAGCTGCGCTTCTCCTTCGGCTACACCCCCGAGGAGTTCGCGGCCACCCTCGGGCGCCTCGCCGACGGCGTGCCCGGCGCCGACCTCCTCGTCACCGCAACGGTGGACCTGGCCGGCGCACCTGGCGCCTTCGACACCCTGCGCACACCGGGCGAGCACGGCAAGATCCTGGTGACGCCCTGACATGCCGCCGCACCACGCCCCCACGCAGTTGTGTGGCGCACATTGCGGCGGGAGGCCCGGCCGGATGTGCGGCGGGAGGCCCGGCCGGATGTGCGGCGGGAGGCCCGGCGGGACTATAAACCGATCCGTTGACAGTCTTTTCGAACCATCCCGGTTGAGACAGAGCGCCGCACCACGCCAAGGACCGATGGCTCCACTAGCGACACCACCGACACCCACACCACCGACACCACCGACACAACCTGGAGAGCGATGACGACGATCGACGCCGACGGCCGACTCAAGTTCGGCATCTTCCTGGCCCCGTTCCACCCGGTCGGCCAGAACCCGACCTTGGCGCTCGAGCGCGACCTGCAGCTCATCGAACATCTCGACGAGCTCGGCTTCGACGAGGCCTGGTTCGGCGAGCACCACTCCGCCGGCTACGAGATCATCGCCTCGCCCGAGGTGTTCATCGCCGCCGCGGCGCAGCGCACGAAGCACATCCGGCTCGGCACGGGCGTGTCGTCACTGCCCTACCACCACCCCTTCATGCTGGCCGACCGCATGGTGCTGCTCGACCACCTGACGCGGGGACGCGTCATGTTCGGTGTCGGCCCGGGCGCCCTCCCCTCCGACGCCTACATGATGGGCATCGACCCGGCGAAACAGCGCGACATGATGGAAGAGTCCCTCGAGGTCATTCTGCAGCTCCTGGCCGGCGAGACGGTCTCCGTGGAGACCGATTGGTTCAAGCTCGTCAAGGCCCGGCTGCAACTTCGGCCCTACCAGCGGCCTTTCCCCGAAGTCGCGGTGGCGGCGCAGGTGTCCCCGGCCGGGCCCCGGGCCGCCGGACGCTTCGGGTGCAGCCTCCTCTCCATCGGCGCCACCTCCGCCGGCGGCTTCGACGTCCTGGGCATCCACTGGGACGTCATGGAGGAGCGGGCCGAGGAGTTCTCCACCACGGTCGATCGCAACGCATGGCGTCTAGTCGGGCCGATGCACATCGCCGACACGAAGGAGCAGGCGGTGGCCGACGTGGCGTTCGGGCTCGAGGAGTGGGTCGACTACTTCCAGCGCGTGGCCGCCCTGCCACTGGCCCCCAACACCGAGAATTTCGAGTCGCTGGTCGATGCCCTCAATGCGTCTGGTTTCGCCGTCATCGGGACGGTAGATGACGCCATCGCGCAGATCAGCCGCCTGCAGGCCCAGTCCAAGGGCTTCGGCACGTTCCTCCTCATGGGCCACGAGTGGGCCGACACCGCGGCCACCCGCCACTCCTACGAGCTCATCGCCCGCTACGTGGCACCCCAGTTCCAGGACTCGGCTGCCTCGTTGACGTCGAGCCGGGACTGGGCCGCCGAGAACCGCCCCGAGTTCATCGGCGCGGCGGGCAACGCAGTCATGTCCGCCATCCAGAAGCACCACGAGGAGAAGGCGGACAAGGCGGCCCGCACAGAGAGCGTGACGCCCCATGGCTGAGGTGGCGCACCAACAAGTACCGACGAACGGGATCGAGCTGCACGTCGCGGTGGCGGGGCCGGCTGACGGCCCACCCGTCGTCCTGTGTCACGGCTTCCCGGAGCTCTGGTACTCGTGGCGCCACCAGCTCGGCGCGCTGGCCGACGCGGGCTACCGCGCCTACGCGCCGGACCTGCGTGGCTATGGCGGGAGTGCGCGTCCAACCGAGGTCGGCGACTACGGCTCCGACAACCTGACCGGCGACCTGTCCGGGCTGTTGGACCACTTCGGCTACGACCGGGCGGCCTTCGTCGGCCACGACTGGGGGGCCATGGTGGTCTGGGAGATGGGACGCCTGCACCCCTCTCGCGTGGGGTCACTCTTCAACATGAGCGTGCCGTACTCCAATGCGCCGGCGCCGCCCACACAGATCTTCGACGTGATCTTCGAGGGCAAGTTCTTCTACATGCTCTACTTCCAACCGGTGGGTCCGGCCGAGGCGGAGTTCGAAGCGGACCCGCGCCTGTTCCTCCGGACCATGCTCTACTCGGCCGGCGGCGAGGGGATGGCCCACGTCGACCAGCTCGTCGGCGACTTCCCCCGCGAGGGCACCCGCTTCATGGACATCCTCTCCCCGGCTCCGGAGACGCTCCCGGGCTGGCTCACCGAGGACGACGTCGACGTGTACGCCGCCGCGTTCGAGGAGAGCGGCTTTTTCGGACCGGTTAGCTTCTACCGCAACATGGACGCCAACTGGGAGCGCTCCAAGGACATCCCGCCGTCCGTCTACACCATGCCGACCGGCTTCATCACGGGCTCGCTCGACCCGGTGAACTCCATGATGCCGGGGGCGATCGAGGAAATGGCCGAGGCGATGCCCGACTTCCGGGGCGCCACGGTGGTCGAGGGGGCGGGCCACTGGGTGCAACAGGAGCGCCCGGCCGAGACCAACGCCGCCCTGCTGTCGTTCCTCGCTTCCGTGTGAGCGACCTCATCGCGTTGCCACGCCAGCCCGCCGGCGTGGACTGGCCCACCGAGGGCTGGCCCGAGGGCGTGCTCCCGCCGGGTGTCGACCTTGCCCCGCTGCTCGACGAGGCCTTCGACGACGACGGGCCGCTCGCCCAGACGTTCGCCGTCGTCGTCGTCCACGGCGGGCGGGTCGTCGCCGAGCGCTACCAGGGTGCGCTCGAGCACCTCGATCGCCCACCGACAACGGTGACGGCAGAGACGCCGCTGCTCAGCTGGTCGATGGCCAAGTCGATGCTGCAGGCGGTGGTCGGCCTGCTGGTTGGCGACGCCAAGGTGGACCTCGACGCCCCCGCCGCCGTGCCCGAGTGGGCGGATCCCGACGACCCCCGCCACGCCATCACGCTGCGTCAGCTCCTGGCCATGCGCGACGGGCTGGCCTTCGTGGAGGAGTACGTCGACGACAGGGTCTCGGACGTGATGCACATGCTCTTCGGGGAGGGGCAATCGGACATGGCGCACTTCGCCGCCGACCGCCCGCTGGCGGCCCCGCCGGGGACGCGCTTCAATTACTCGTCAGGGACCTCGAACATCATCTCGGGGGTGGTGGCCCGCACGCTGGGGCCCGGCGAGCGCTACGCGCGCTTCCTACACGGCCGGCTCTTCGGGCCCATCGGCATGGCGAGCGCCGACCCCGAGTTCGACGAGGCGGGCACCTGGGTGGCCTCGTCGTACGTGCGGGCGACGGCGCGGGACTTCGCGCGCTTCGGGCTGCTCTACCTGCGTGACGGAATGTGGGACGGCGTCCGCCTCCTGCCGCCGGGTTGGGTCGACTACGCCCGCACCTGGACCTCGGTGGACCCCGACGACGACCACCCCTATGGCGCGCACTGGTACGGCGTGGCCGGCGATACCCTTGGCACCTTCCGCGCCGCCGGCTACGAGGGTCAGACCATCACCGTCTGTCCCGCGCTGGACCTCGTTGTCGTGCGCCTCGGGAAGACCCCGCTCGATCGTAAGGAGAACCTGGTGCCGTGGCGCGCCGCCATGGTGCAGGCCTTCGCCCGCGCTCAGGCCCGCTGACCGTTGACCGCTGAGCCCGGGGCTCAGGCGCCCTTGGCGGTGGCGATGAACACGGGGATCTGCCGGTCCGTCTTCTCCTGGTACTCGGCGTAGGGCGGGTACGCCGCCACGGAGCGTTCCCACCAGACCGCCTTCTCGTCGCCGGTCACCTCGCGCACCGAGACGGCGAAGGGTTCGGGCCCATCTTGAATTGCCACCTCGTCGGGGTGGCTGTCCAGGTTGTAGAACCACTCGGGGTTCTCTGGCGCGCCACCCTTGGAGGCCACGAGCGCGTACTCGCCGCCGTGCTCGACCCGCATGACGGGGTTCTTGCGGACCTTGCCGCTCTTGGCCCCGCGGGTCGTCACGACGATGATGGGCATCCCCGTGTCGAGCAGCGTGTTGGCCCGCTGGCCCCCGGAAGCCTCGTACTCGGCCACCTGGTCGCGGACCCACTCTGACGGGCTGGGCTCGTAGTCACCTTGGAGGTTGGTCATGGGCCAATCGTAGGGGGTCCGGGCTACTGTCCGACAGTGCCCCGCGACCCAATGACTGCGACCGACGTCCTCGCCTTCCACCAGACCCTCTCCAACTGGGGCCGGTGGGGCGACGACGACCAACTGGGCGCGCTCAACCTGATCACGCCCGCGGTCACGGCCGCCGCCGCGGCGACGGTGCGCACGGGCCGGTCCGTGTCGTGTGCGCGCCCTCTCGACACCGTGCCGTCGGCGGACAACCCCTCCCCGGTGGCGCACCACATGACCGGCACGTTCACCGAGGGCATGGGGGCGGACTACTTCGCCGTCACGCCACACGGCTTCGCCACGAGCCACCTCGACGCGCTGTGCCACATCTTCCACGAGGGGCGGCTGTACAACGGCTACCCGTCCGAGGCCGTGACCGCCCATGGCGCCACCAAGCTCGGCATCCACCACCTGCGAGCCGGCATCGTCACCAGGGGCGTGCTGCTCGACATCCCCGCTGTGCGCGGCGTCGAGGCACTGGAGCCCGGCGAGGCCGTATTCCCCGAGGACCTCGAGGCGGCCGAGGATCGGGCGGGCCTCACGGTGCGCACGGGCGACGCGCTCGTGGTCCGCACGGGACGCTGGCGCTGGCGCCACGAGCACGGCGCCTGGGACGTCGGGGGCCTGGCGGCCGGCCTCGACGCCTCGTGCCTGCCCTGGCTGCGGGAGCGGGACGTGGCCACCCTGGGCAGCGACGGCGTCTCCGACGTGCTGCCGTCGAGGGTCGAAGGAGTGGGGATGCCCATCCACACCGTGATCATCGTGGCCATGGGCGTGCACCTCATGGACAACCTCGACCTCGAAATGCTGGCGGCAGCCTGCGTCGAAGAGGGCCGCTGGGAGTTCCTCTTCACGGTGGCGCCGCTGGTGCTCCGGCGTGGCACGGCGTCGCCTGTCAACCCGATCGCCTTGTTCTGATGCCCTCTGCACGAAGCGGCTGTGGCCGCTCCGACTCAGTCCGCCCTGCCGCTCACGACCCGTGCGTTTGAGGGCGGGGCTGCCAAACCGGGCCGTAGAACCCAGCGTCGCGTGGTTAACTCAGGTTTGAGGTCTGGTGCCTGTACTGAGGCAGATGGCCGCCCTGAAGTCCACCTGCGACCATTGTTCATTTGTCAACTACTGCAAATGACGGAGACGGTAAGTGGACCTGGGTTTTGTATAAAGACCTGCCAACCTGTCGCAGGCCCTCCGGCAACACCCACGGGGGCATTTATGATGGGCAGGCTTGGTATTCCCAACTCAGCGTATCCCCCGCCTACTGCATGATCACCGGGCGGGCACGTAGCCGTAACCGGAGCGCCGACTGACTCGCCGAACGCCGTAACGATGATCGAGTTGAGGGCCGACCCGGTGGCGCCCGTCGCGCCCGTCGCACCGGTGGCGCCCGTCGCGCCCGGCGCGCCGGTGGCGCCCGTCGTACCCGGCGCGCCGGTGGCACCGGTCGGGCCCGGCAAACCTTGCGTACCCTGAACGCCCTGTGGACCTTGTGCACCTTGTACGCCTGGCGCACCCGTAGAGCCGGTGGGACCCGCATCACCCGTAGCGCCCGTCGCCCCTGTGGGTCCCTGAGCGCCCATCGGTCCTTCAGGGCCAGTCGCACCCGTCGGACCTGTGGCACCGCCCCCGGGCCCGGTGGGGCCCGTTTCCCCTGTGGCACCCTGCGCGCCGGTCGGACCGGTCGGACCCGTCGCGCCCGGACCCGTCGAAGCTGTTTGAGGCAAAACCCCGCCCACGATCGGTGCGTCGAGACGGGTGCCGGCTTCACCGCCCGAGTACACCGCGGATCCGAAGGCGAAGACCCCGCCGTCTGAACCGATCAGCCAATATCCCTTGCCGTCCGGGGCGGAGACAATGCCGACGATGTTGTCAACCGAGATCCCAAGGGCGGGCAACGAACCGTAGAATTGTGCACTGCCGAAGGCGAATACTCCGCCGTCCCCGCCGACCAACCAATATCCCGAACCTGCTGGCACATGTGCCGTCGTGCTGAGCGCAGAAGATGCAGAGCCAGACGAAGGTGAAGTTGCCGCAGCCGCAGGCGAGATTCCGCACAGAGCTGGCACGGACATGCTCATGATTGCCGCTCCAGCAGCAACCCCATAGGTTCGGTTGGTCAACCTGCGCATGCGCCGGTTCATACCCCCCCTATTCGGGTCGTCCCGTGGAAGACGAGAGACTCTCGCGGTTTTACCATGATTGACGGACACTGTCGAGCACAGAGACACATTCCGCACCCAGGTGACCTCCGAGATCTTCGGCCTGCGAAGAACTGTTCTTGTTATTACAGTTGGTTTGCAGGGTTGTGCGAACGCTAATCGTGCCGTGTCTGTCGGACGGGAATGATTCGGAGGCGTCAACCGGTGATTGGTCGCAAGTCGCTCGATGGACCTTCGGAGTCTCCAGCGCTCTCAGAGCAGTCTTCAGTGCCTGAGGTTCGTTCCGCGCGACCGGCCGTACCACCTTCAGCCGCTCCGTCGTCGGTGTCCGCGGGCCCATCCGATTCGGAGGGCTCCGAAAGGGAAGACGGCGCAGTCGTTGCCATCGCAACCGAGCACCGGACGTTGCGCCGTATTCTGCTTCCCGCCGGGGTGTTCGTCATCCTCGCTGGTTGTGGTGTCGGAGCGTGGCTGGCGACGAGGGGATCGAGCACGACCGCGGACGTGGCGATTGCGAACCGCCTCTTCAGTGAGGGATTGCAGGCTCAGACCCATGGTCAGCCGGCTCTCGCCGCAAACGACTACCTGCGCTCCGTGAAGATCAATCCGGAGAACAAGGTCGCTTGGTACGACCTCGGGCTCATCCAGCAAGACGCCGGAAACAACAGTCAGGCCGAGATCTACTACGAAAGGTCAAGTGCGCTTGATCCGCGTTACGTGCCGCCTCTCTACAATCTCGCCACTCTGGTGGCGCCGAACTCTCCGGCCAGCGCAGTGAACCTGTACAAAAAGGTGATCGCTATCGAACCCATGCTCGCGCAGGCTCACCTGGACCTCGGGTTCGCGCTCCAGGCGCTTGGAGAACGGGCGCAAGGCAACGCACAGATCGCAGAGGCCATACGTCTCGACCCCTCGTTGTCGTCGCGGGTGCCGAGCTCGTCGACGACTCCGCAGCCCGGGTCGCCCTGAGCGCTCGTTACACCAGCGACAGGAGGGCCCACATGGGTGCAACCGTCGGGCTCGTCATGATCGTAAAGAACGAGGCGCGTACCCTGCCGCGCCTTGCTGAGTCCGTGCGTGGGCAGCTCGACCATTGGACCATCGTCGACACCGGCAGCACCGATGAAACCTTTTCGATGATCCCCGGGCTGTTCGCCGGCGTGAGCGGCGAGGTCCTCAGGACCGAATGGCACGGATACGGACCCGCGCGGAACGTAGCCCTGCAGGCCGCTCTTCCTCATACGGATTGGCTGCTCCTTCTGGACGCGGACCATACCGTGACCGGGACGGTCGACCGAGAGGCGCTGAGCGATCTCCTCGACTCCGTCGATGTGGAGGAGCACTATCAGGATCTGCGTCTCTGGCGCCCAATGCTGATCCGCAGCGACCCGGGTTGGCGGTGGCACGGTCGCGCCCATGAGTACCTGAGCATGGGTGACGCGGTCCCCAGGTCTGCTCGGACGAGCACGTTCAAAGTCGTGCACCACGCCGACGGGGGCAACAGAAGAAACAAGCTCGAACGCGAGCGCCTCCTCCTCGAGGCTGACTTCGCGGAGGCGCCCGATGACGCCCGCACGGTCTTTTACCTCGCACGGACGCATGACGACCTGGGTCACGCGGGGCAGGCCGCGGAGTTCTACCGCCTTCGCCTCCAGATCGGTGGATGGGAGGAGGAGTCGTGGTACGCGCGCTGGCGACTCGGCGTCTGCCAGCTGGCGGAGGACGCGGTCGACGAAGGCTGTGGCACCCTGTGGCGCGCCTGGGGGGAGCGGCCGTGGCGAGCCGAACCCCTCTGGACGCTGGCGGCGAACTACCGCGACCGGCAAATGTGGCGGCTCTGTTGGGAGGTCTGCGAACTCGCGCGTCGCCATACAGGCGTACACCCATCGGGCAATGGCCCCGACCCAGAGACCACCGATCGCCTTTTCATACACACAGACACCTATATGTGGCGGCTCGCCTACGAGCAGTCGATCTGTGCCTTTTACGTTGGCGAGACGGCACGTGGCAAGTCGTTGTGCGAATACCTGCTCGGCAGGGCCGAGCTCCCGCCTGCCGAGCGCAAGAGCGTGGAAGCCAATCAGCGCTTCTATCGCACCTAACGATTCTCACCGAGCCATACTGCAGAACAGGTGCCGACCAAAGGTGAGGGCAGTTCCATTCGCTCAGGGCGACTCCCGTGGCTCAGCTACATCGGTGAGCTCTCACGATGGAGACGCCTTACGCGCTCGAGGCGCTTCTTCGTTCGAGAGAACTCCCTCTGCTTGGTGGCCTTGCGCCACTCAGGGTAGTCATCGCCGAAGACCTGTTTGGGCTGCGCGGTGCCGGGCTTCCACTGCACGGCGTACCCGCCCTTGTCGATGGTGAAGGCAGCCTTCAGAACTCCCAAGTGATCGAACTTGCTCTTGGCCGGTGCGAGGTCGTCGAAGTAAGCGGGGGTCACAAAGTTGCTCACGGTTACCGAGCCGATCGCGTACGTCGAAGATTCGACCGGATCACATGCCTCCTGGGCCCACAAGAGGTTGTCGGTACCGAGGACCCAGACATCGCAGGCAATGTCCGCAGCCGCTTCACAACACTCGTGGCTGAGACATTGTGCGACGCTCACCAATGGATCCGAGCCCAGGTATTTGATGCACGGGTCAACGAGAATGGTGCCGAACTTGACTCCACTGTTCGTCTCGCTGTGGTAGCCCAAGGCACCCGGTTCGGTCTTGTCCTCATCCGTCAGGGTGATGACGAGGTCTCCGGGCTGGGCCTTTCCACCCTGAGGGAGCACGCTCCACGTCAACGGCGTCAGGCCGTAGGCAGGGCAGAAATCCTTGCTCATTTGCTCGTTGATGGCCGTGGTCATCTCTTTGAGTTGGCTCGCATTGACTTTGTCGGTTCCGAGTTCCGTGTAGAACATGTTCGTTCCCCTCCGCTGAGTTTTTGCTGTGTACGTTGATGTGGCCCTACTAGAGATTGGCTGGCTCACCACGCCGGGTCGTCAAACGAGCATTTGGGACCCTTCGCTTCCCCTCACAGGGCGGCGACGATCGCCCAACAGACAATGGCACTGCAGATCGAGCTCCACAAGCCGTACCCCTTGTAGATGTTGCCGGCCAGAGCTGTCTGTTGTTCCAGGGTCAGTCCCGTTGAGTCGATCTGGGGATCCGAGACGTTGCGAACGATCACATAGTTGGGTGCCTCTGCACCGAGTTCTTTGCACACCATTCCGAGCACGGCATCGCCCATCTCGGAGAGATCACCCTTCCCTTCGAGACCATACGTGTCGGCCGTGTTGTCGAACCCGAAAAAGTCGGTGGTCAGGATCCCGGTCGGTGCAGAACGCGCCGAGATGATCTTCGGTGGGCGGGTGTTGTCCTTGGGCAGCATGGCGGCGTTGGTGGCGAAGAGTGACTCCGCCGTTGTGAACTTGCCGCTCGATACCTCGGTCCCGCACGAAAAGGACTCGCCGTTGAATTTCTGAATTCCCTCTTGCAATCGAAAGTCACGAATCGGCTCACGATGACATCTCCGACCTCGGACGTCGGGCCGATGCCTCCACCCGTACCGGTGGTGATGACCCACGATGGTTGGCAATCAGCAATGAGTTGCTTCCAGACCACCGCGTTGGCCAAAGCAGGTCCGTCCTGGGACATGTGCGAGTCCGATTTGAAGAGTGTCACCTGCTTGGTTCCGATTCGATTCGTCCAGTACGTGCCGAGGCGATTGGCTTCTCGGGCGGGGCAGCCCGCTGACATGGTCTTGGATATGACATCGAAATTCTTCGTGTAGGGCTTCCACCCCGACTTGCTGTCAACGCCCGGCGTCAACACTTGGCTCAACGCGTGGCCCTCGTCCACGGTCCATGTGACGATGAGAACATCTGATCTCGGCAGTGACTCACCGACTGGCTCCGAGCCGACCACCGGTGCGAGGTTCTTCGGCCACGGGACGGGCACATAGTGCGAGAGCCCCTTGGCGGCCAAGGGTGCCAGACTTGCGAACGCGGCACCGCTCGCGCCCTCAGAGTCAAAGTCGATCAACTCCCTCGTGATGGACTGGTCCCGTTGGGCGGACGGAATTTCATCTGCCCGTGGAGTTTCCTTCTCCATTTGCAGTCCCAGATTTCGTTGAGCCCATTCGGCGCCAACAGTCATCGATCCCCCTCGACTCTCTGACAACTGCTTCAAGTTGACAGGCTGCATCTTTCCGTCAAGTGCGGCAATTTGTCAATGGTGTCTGAGAGCGCCACGCTGCGAAACGACGATCCGACACGCCGGCGCCGATCGGTGGCTCTCTTCGCGACTCAGGCGCCTTCGAAGGGGAAGCCGAGATCGGGCGCGCTCAAGATGGCGCGGAAGGGGATCCCCTCGGCCGCCGCCATGGCCTCGACCGTGCCGCCCCGGTCGACCACCGCCACCAGCAGGACCACCTCGCCGCCGGCTTCCTGCACGGCGTGGGCGGCCTCGAGCAACGACGTGCCGCGCGTCACCGTGTCCTCGGTGACCACCACCTTGTCCCCCGGGTCGAGCGCGCCGGCAATGCGACCGCCTCCGCCGTGATCCTTCGCCTCCTTGCGCACGCTGAAGGCCTTCAGCGGGCGGCCCCGCGTCGCGGCCACGCCGGCGGTCACGAAGGCGACGGGGTCGGCGCCCATGGTGAGCCCGCCAATCGCCGTCGCGTCGGCCGGGACCACCGAGAGCACGGCATCGGCCACCAACAGCATCGCCTCGGGCCGGCAGACCGTCTGCTTGGAGTCGATGAACCAGCCGCTCTTGCGCCCCGACTTGAGGGTGAAGTCCCCTGTCTTGACCGAGTGCGCCAGCAGGTGGGCCCGCAGGTCGGCGAAGTCGCCGGGCCCGCTCACGTCGCTCACGTGAAGCGGACCCCGCTGCCGGCGACCACCCCGCCGATGACCGAGCCCGGCTGCCCGGCCTCCCCCAGGGTGCGCAACGCCTCGTCGGCCGCACCGGCATCGAGCACCAGCGCCATGCCGAGGCCGCGGTTGAAGACCCGGTCCATCTCATCCCCGGCGACCGGGCCCAGGCGCTGGATCTCCCCGAACACCCGTGGTTCCTCCCAGGCCGACCGCTCCAGCACGGCGCCCAGGTCGCCGGGCAGCGCCCGCGGGAGGTTGCCCACGATGCCGCCGCCCGTGATGTGGGCACAGGCGTGCAGTGCATCGCCCAGCGCGCCGCGCACGGCGAGCACGGCGGGCGCGTAGATCACCGAGGGGCGCAGCAGCTCATCCGCCACGCTGTGGTCGGCCCCCGCCCAGGCCGGGTCCCCGAGCTCGAGGCCGGCCCGCTCGAGCAACACCTGGCGGGCCAGCGTGTAACCGTTGGAACGCAGACCCGGCGAGTGCAGCCCCACGACGACGTCGCCCGCCCGCACCCGCTCGGGGCCGAGCTGGGTCCCCTGCTCGACCACCCCGACGGCGAAGCCGGCCAGGTCGAGCTCGTCGCGCGGCATGACGCCGGCATGCTCGGCCGTCTCGCCGCCGATCAGCGCGCAGCCCGCCTGGCGGCAGCCCTCGTGCACGCCCGCCACCACCGTGGCCACCTGGTCGGGGTCGACCTTGCCCGTGGCGATGTAATCGAGCATGAAGAGCGGCTCGGCACCCACGCACACGAGGTCGTCGACGCACATGGCGACGAGGTCGATGCCGACCGTCCCGTAGCGGCCGGTGTCGCGGGCGATGACCATCTTGGTGCCCACGCCATCGGTCGAGGCCACCAGGACCGGTGCGCGGTAGCGGGCGAGGTCGAGCGGGAACTGGCCCCCGAAGCCGCCGATGCCCATCACCATGTCGCGCAGGCGCTCGACCGCGGCGTCACCGGCCGCGATGTCCACACCGGCGCCGGCGTAGGTGGCGCCGCCCTCACCCACGATGGTCAGACCCCGGGGAGCGCGGCCTGGTGGGGCATGATCGCCGGCTCGGGTCGCCGGATCGTGACGGACACCGGCGGGACGGGCGTCGGGTAGTCGCCCGTGAAGCAGGCGTCGCAGAACCCGCCGTCGGCGCCGATGGCCGCCTTCAGGTTGTCGATGGTGATGTAGGCCAGCGAGTCCGCGCCCAACGTCCGCGCCATCTCCTCGACGGTGTGGTCGGTCGCCAGCAGCTCCTCGGGCGACGGGGTGTCGATCCCGTAGAAGCAGGGCCAGCGCCACGGTGGCGAGGAGATGCGCAGGTGGACCTCGGCGGCGCCGGCCTCGCGCAACATGCGGATGACCGAACGTTGGGTCGTGCCGCGCACGATGGAGTCGTCGACCACCACCAGCCGCTTGCCCGCGATGGCGTCGGTGAGGGGGTTCAGCTTGCGCCGGACGGCGTCGGCCCGCTCCTGCTGGCCGGGAGCGATGAAGGAGCGCCCGATGTAGCGGTTCTTGACCAGGCCCTGCCCGTAGGGGATGCCGCTGGCCCGGGCGAAGCCCTCAGCCGCCGGGACCCCCGACTCGGGCACCCCCATCACCATGTCGGCCTCGGCCGGCGCCTGCAGCGCCAGCAGCTCGCCCATGCGGCAGCGCGTCTCGTGGACCTCCCGGCCGTAGAGGTGGCTGTCGGGCCGCGCGATGTAGGCGAACTCGAAGATGCACAGCCGCGGCTCCACGTCGCGCAGCCACGGGATCTCGATGCTGGTGGGGCCGTCGGCGTCGATCACGACCATCTCGCCGGGCGCCACCTCGCGCACGAAGGTCGCGCCGATGACGCTCAGCGCGGGCGTCTCGGAGGCCAGCACCCACCCTTCGGTCGCGTCGGCGGGGCCGAGCCGTCCGAGGCAGAGCGGGCGGAAGCCGTAGGGGTCGCGCACGCCGAAGAGGCGCTCGGAGCTCATGAGGACGAACGAGTACGCGCCCTCGAGGATCGGGAGCACGGCCCGCAGGGCGGTGGCGAGGTCCTCGGTCTCGGGGAAGGACTGCATCAGCAACTCGGCCACCACGTCGCTGTCGGTGGCGATGGAGCCCGGCAGCATCCCGGCCTTCTCGGCCAGCGCGGATGTGTTGGTCAGGTTCCCGTTGTGCCCGAGTGCGAAGCCGGCGCGGCCGACCGGGCGGTAGACGGGCTGGGCCCCGGCCCAGTCGGAGGAGCCGTGTGTCGAGTAGCGGGTGTGGCCGATGGCGAGATGTCCCTGGAGCCCCGAGAGGGTGCGCTCGTCGAAGACGGTGGCGACGAGGCCCATGTCCTTGACGACGGTGACCGTGTCACCGTCGGCCACCGCCATGCCGGCGGACTCCTGCCCGCGGTGCTGCAGGGCGAACAGACCGTCGAAGGTGAGGTTGGCCACCCTCATCCCGGGCGCGTACACCCCGAAGACACCGCAGGCTTCCTTCACGCGTCACCCATTGTCGCACAGGCCCGCGCCATCAGGCCTGCGCCGTCGGGGCCGCCCCGTCACGGCTGCCCCGTCACCGCCGCCCGTCACCGTTCGCCCCGTCACCGTTCGCCCCGTCACTGTTCGCCCAGGGCGAGCGCCAGGTTGCCCTCGTGTGCCTCGCGCAGGGCCTCGATCGGGAGGTCGACCAGCCCGCCCAGGGTGAACCGGGCGCCGCCCGCCGGACCCAGCACGGCGGCCGGGATCCCGCTCGCCGCAGCCAGGAGGCACAGCTCCTCGGGATCGCCCGTGGCCACCACGAAGCGCGACGGGACCTCGGTGAAGAGCTCGGCCGCAACGTCGAGCTCGAGCGTGCAGCCGGTCCCGGCCGCAGCGGCCATCTCGGCGAGTGCGGTGGCGAGGCCGCCGCCCGACACGTCGTGGACGGCGTGCACCAGCGGCTCCTCCCCGTCCCCGCCCGCGTTGCCGGCGCCGGCCACTTGCGCGGCCACCAGCGCGGCGACGAAGGCGCACGTCGCGGCGTGCGACGCGAAATCGACTGACGGGACGCTCCCCGTGCGGTGGTCCCGGCGCTCGGTAGCCCAGCGCGTCCCCTCCAGGGGCACCGCGCCGTCGGCCGCGGTGCGCGGCCCGACCAGCACCACGGTGTCACCGTCGGACCACGCCGGCCCGGGTGGTGGCGCATGCACCGCGTCGACGAGGCCGAGGAGCCCGAGCACGGGGGTGGGGTCGATGTCGGACCCGCCGCTCTCGTTGTAGAAGCTGACGTTCCCGCCGATGATCGGCAGCGCCAGCGCGCGGCACGACTCGGCCATCCCGTCGATGCACTCGGCGAGTTGCCACATCACCTCGGGATGCTCGGGGTTCCCGAAGTTCAGGCAGTTGACGACGGCGACCGGGGTGGCACCGACGCAGGCCAGGTTTGCGACGCCCTCGGCCAGCACGAGCGCGGTGCCCGCTCGCGGGTCGAGCGCGCAGGCGCGCGGGTTGGAGTCGGTCGTCAGGGCCACGCCGCGCTCCGATGCCGGCAGCCCGGGTCCGGCCAGGCGGAGCAGCGCGGCGTCGGCGCCCGGCCCGGCCACGGTGTTGAGGAAGAGCTGGTGGTCGTACTGGCGGTAGACCCAGCCGGGCGAGCGCACCAGGGCCAGGAGATCGCCGGCACAGTCATCCGGCGGTGCCGGAGGCGCGGCCGCAGCGGTCGCCGGCGCCCGGCGCGGGCGGTCGTAGAGCGGTGCGTCGTCGGACAGCGAGGCGGCGGGTACGTCGGCCAGCACGGGGCCGTCCATCCCGTCACGGATGCGCAGGCGGCCGCCCCCGTCGGGTTCGGGCTCGGTGACGGTGCCGATGACGGTGGCCCGCACCTCCCACTTGGCGCAGATGGCCGCCACCGCGGGCCACGACTCGGGCGTGACGATGGCCAGCATGCGCTCCTGGCTCTCGCTGGTCATGACCTCCCAGGGCTCCATGCCCTCTTCGCGCCGGGGCACGGCGGAGACGTCGACGTCCATGCCGACGCCACCGCGCCCCGCCGTCTCGCTGGTGGCGCAGGCCAGCCCGGCGCCACCGAGGTCCTGGATCCCCACGACGAGCTTGGTGTCGAGCAGCTCCAGGCAGGCCTCAATCAGCCGCTTCTCCTCGAAGGGGTCGCCCACCTGCACGCTCGGTCGCTTGGTGTCGTCGGCCGCGCCGGCCTCGTCGCCGCTGAAGCCGGCCGAGGCCAGCACGCTGACGCCGCCGATGCCGTCGCGCCCGGTGCTCGAGCCGAGCAGGACCGCCAGGTTGCCCGGCCCGGACGCGATGCCGAGCACGAGCCGATCGACGGGCAGCGCCCCCATGCAGAGCACGTTGACGAGTGGGTTCTGGGTGTAGCAGGGGTCGAAGGTCAGCTCGCCCCCCACCGTCGGCACCCCGACGGAGTTGCCGTAGCCCGAGATGCCGCTCACCACGCCCTCGAGCAGCCAGCGCTGGCGGGCGTCGTCGGGCGACCCGAAGAAGAGTGGGTCCATGACCGCGAGCGGACGGGCACCCATGGTGAAGATGTCGCGCAGAATCCCGCCGACGCCGGTGGCGGCACCCTGGTAGGGCTCGATGGCCGACGGGTGGTTGTGGCTCTCGATGCGGATGGCCACCGCGATGCCGTCCCCGGCGTCGATCACCCCCGCGTTCTCGCCGGGGCCGACGAGCACCCGCGGCCCCTCGGTGGGCAGCCGCCGCAGGTGCAGCCGGGACGACTTGTACGAACAGTGCTCACTCCACATCACGGCGTAGAGGGCCAGCTCGAGGCGGTTGGGCGGCCGGCCCAGGATCTTGCCGACGGCCTCGAACTCGTCGTCCGTCAGGCCCAGAGCCCGGTGCAGCGGCTCCCCGGCGGACGAGTGGTCGGGCGGCAGCGCCCCGGCCGAAGGAGTCATGGCCCCTTCAACTTAGTCGCCGGCCGTTTCGACCCGGCCTTGGCCGCACCTCGCGACGGCGTACGCACGCCGTGAAGGGAGTCCGAGTCGCTACGCTCTGCCGATCGCACGAAGCGGGAGGGGGTTCGCCAATGTCCGGTCCCGGAGCAGGGCACGCCGAGTCGAGTGGGCCGATCGTGATCGATCCCACCGCGCCCTATGGGTACTCCCGTGAGGCAGGCCTCCAGCAGCGCTTCGAGCAGGCCGCGGCGGCGCTCCTCGCCTCCGACGGTTGGAGCGGGGGCGGGTCCAAGGAGCTCGTCGCGGACTTGGCGCTCGAGGGTGGTGGCGTCAAGGGCATCGGGATCGTGGGCGCCGTGTCGGCGCTGGCCGAAGCCGGCTACCGCTTCCAGCGCGTGGCCGGCACGAGCGCCGGGGCCATCGCGGCGTCGCTCATCGCCGCCATCTCCAAAAAAGGCGACCCCATGACGACGCTCCAGGGGTATCTCGACAACTTGGCCTTCACCGCGTTCATGCCGCAGGGCAAGGTGCACGCGTTCTTGGACCACCACTTCGGCAACTCCGGCGAGCTTCTGTCCTCGGCGGAGGTCCTGACCCACAAGATGGGCGTCTACGACGGCACGTATCTCTCAACCTGGCTCGAGCCGATCATGCACGACCTCGGAGTGCACACCTTCGCGGATCTCAAGATCACACCCGAGGAGGACCCCGGGATGAGCCTCCCCGAGAGCCACCGCTACCGGCTCCTCGTGCACACCTCGGACGTCACCCGCGGCCAGCTCGTGCACCTGCCCTGGGACTACGACCACTACGGGCTCGATCGCGATGCTCAGGACGTGGTGCACGCCGTCCGCGCCTCCATGTCCATCCCCTTCTTCTTCGAGCCGGTCAAAGTCACGGCGCAGCCGGCCGAGGTCGGCGTGCCCAGCCCCGGGGGCGGCACCATCGCCACCCGCTACGCCGGCGGCACCGTGACCTGGGTGGACGGAGGCATGCTGCGGAACTTCCCCATCAACGCGTTCGATCGCGCCGACGGCGGGGAGCCCCGCTGGCCCACCATCGGGGTGAAGCTCTCCGCTCTCCAGACCGAGTACGCGGCCACGCGGGCGGCGGACAGCGCCTTCGGCGAGGCCCGGGCCTGCCTGCACACCATGATGGGCGAGTGGGACGCCTACAGCGTCGACGCAGCCACGGCCGGGCGCACCATCTTCGTCGACAACGCCGGGATCTCGACCACCGACTTCGACCTGACGCCGGACCAGCGGCACCGGCTCTTCCTCAACGGCGTCACGGCCGCCACGGCCTTCGTCATCGAGATGGGTGCCCGGGGCAGGGTCCCGCGGAGCGACACCGAGGCGCGCCAGCTCGTACGGGCCCGGCCGGACACGGGCGCGCGCTAGCCCGATCGGTCGGCGCGCACGACCACCAGGTCGCGCTCGGACCACACGGTCGACGCGGCGAACCCGGCGTCGCCCAGCCAGCCCAGCTGGTCGGCCAGGGTGGAGGGCCGGTCGTGGCCGGAGGTGACCGGGGTCACGGCGTCGGCCGGGTCGACCGGGACGACCACGTCGCCCAGCACGAAGCGCCCGCGGGGACCGAGCGCGCCGGCGATGCGGGCGAACAGGGCCGCCTTGTCCGGCCCCTCCAGGTGGTGGACGGCCAGGGCCGAGACGACGAGGTCGAAGGGGCCGTCGGGCAGCGGGTCGGTCAGGTCGGCCACCCGCAGCTCCACCGGGCCGCCGGCCAGGCGCTGCCGCGCCTCCCCGAGCATGGCCTCGCTCTTGTCGACCCCGACCGCGGTCGCGCCGGGGTGGCGCGCCAGCACGGCGGCCAGCGTCTCCCCCGTCCCGGTCCCCAGGTCCAGCACCCGGGACACTGCCAACCCGGCCGTGGCTGCGGCGACGGCTTCCTGCAGGCGCCCGTAGGCGGGGACCTCCTGGCTCATCAGGTCGAGGTAGGTGGCGGGGTCGAAGTGGAATTGGGTCATTGGCGGAATTGGTTCACTGGGGGCACCGGGTCATTGGCGGGAATTGGGTCAGATCGGGGTCGGATGCCCGCGGCTCGCCGTCATCCCTGCAGGGTAATCCCGATCCAGGCGAAATCGGCTCTCCCGGTGGCCGGAATGCCGCGTCGCAACCCCTGGGATTCCTGGAATTCGTCCGAGGAACTGCGGGAATTGCGCATTTGGTGACGCGTGCGAGTCGCAAGAGGGATCGGCGGAAAAAAGTCAAAGAAACCGGTCGACTTGAGGCAGGAGAGCGCATGACGTACGGCACAATGGAGGCATGGCTCCAAAAGCAAAGACTCCGGCTCCTCGCAAGCCCATGAGCAGCGGCCACAAGGCGGCGCTGGCCCGTGGGCGTGCCGAGAGTGCAACTGTCCGCCACTATCTCGAGGCGCTCGAGACATCCAAGCCCAAACGGGGCCGAAAACGCACGCCCGCGTCGATCGACCGCCGGCTGGCCGCCATCGATTCCCAACTGGGCAACGCCGACGCGCTCACCCGGCTCCACCTCCTGCAGGAGCAGAAGGACCTGCTCGACGAGCGTTCCCGGGTCGACGGCGTCAAGGACCTCTCCGCCCTGGAGAAGCAATTCATCAAAGTGGCCAAGGCCTACGGCGAGCGCAAGGGCATCACCTACGGCACCTGGCGGGCGACGGGCGTGAGCGCCGCCGTCCTCCAGAAGGCCGAGATCTCGCGGCGCGGGCCTGAGCGTCAGGCCGCGGCGCGAGCCGAGGCCGCGCCGACCAGGGAGCGCAACAGCACGAGCCCGTCGGTGGAGCCGAGTAGCGCCGCACTGGCCCGCTCGGGGTGGGGCATGAGGCCGACGACGTTGCCGGCCTCGTTGGCGATGCCGGCGATGCCGTCGACGGAGCCGTTCGGGTTGTCGGCGTAGCGCAACACGATGCGGTCCTCCGCCTGCAGGCGGCGCAGCATCTCGTCGTCGCAGATGTAGTTCCCCGAGAAGTGGTTGATCGGGATGACGAGCTCGTCGCCCACCTCGGCCGCCGACGTCAGCACCGACGAGGTGGAGGCGACCACCACCCGCGCCGGCTGGCACAAGAAGCGCAGCCGGCCGTTCTTCTGCAGCGCGCCCGGCAGCAGGCCGGCCTCGGTCAGGACCTGGAAGCCGTTGCAGATGCCGACCACGGGGCCACCGGCTCGGGCGAAGGCCCCGACCGCCTCCATCACCGGCGAGAAGCGGGCCAGGGCGCCCGGGCGCAGGTAATCGCCGTGAGCGAAGCCGCCCGGGAGGACGACGGCATCGACCGCGCCGAGCTTCACGTCACCGTGCCAGAGCAGGACGCCGGCACCGCCGGCGACCTCGGCGGCCTGCACGACGTCGTGCTCGCAGTTGGTCCCCGGAAAGACCACGACGCCGATGCGCGGCGCCATTCAGAGCGCCTCGAGCTCGAGTCGGCTCTGCTCGATCACGGGGTTGGCCAGCAGGCGCTCGGCCAGCTCGGTGGCCGTGGTGCGGGCCGCGCCCTCGTCGAGGGCGTCGACCTCGAAGCTGAAGGAGCGGCCGGCCCGGACGTGGGCGACGCCGTCGAAGCCGAGTGCGGGGAGCGCCCGCTCGATCGTGGCGCCCTCGGGGTCGGCGATCCCGGGCCGCAACTGCACCTCCACGCGCGCGCGGAACCTCATGGCGTCGCACCGTACCAGTCGTCCAATGAGCGGCCTGTGACGCGTTCGTAGGCCGCGACGTAGCGAGCCGACATGGCCGAGGTGACCTCGTCGGGCAGCGGGGGCGGGGGCGGCCGGCGGTCCCAGGGCTGCGCCGCCAGCCAGTCGCGGCAGGGGCTGTTTGTCGAAGGCGGGCGGTGTCTGGCCGGGCACGACCTGGTCGGCCGGCCACAGCCGCGAGGAGTCGGGCGTGCAGACCTCGTCACACAGGCTGAGCACGCCGCCGACGTAGCCCAGCTCGAACTTGGTGTCAGCCAGCACGAAGCCGGCGGCGGCGCAGCGGGCCGCGGCGCGGCGGTAAAGCTCGAGGCAGATGTCCCGGGCGGCGCCGGCGGCCTCGGCACCCACCAGGTCGACGGCGGCGGTGAAGTCGATGTTGAGGTCGTGCCCCTCGGCCGCCTTGGTGGAGGGACAGAAGAGTGGCTCGTCGAGCCGGCTCGCCAACTGCAGCCCGGCCGGCATGGCCGTGCCGTGCACGGTGCCGGCGCGCGCGTACTCCTCGTAGCCCTGCCCGGCCAGGTAGCCGCGGACGATGCACTCGAGCGGGAGCATCTCGGCCCGCTGCACCAGGACGGCCCGGCCGGCCCAGCCGGCGGGGGCGCGGCGCCCCCCAGCGCAGTGGCGATGGCCGCCGGGTCCGCGGCGATCTGCGTGCCGGGCACCACGTCGGCCATCTCGTCGCACCAGAAGCTGGTCATGGCCGTGAGCACGCGGCCCTTGTTTCTGATGGGCTCGGCCATGATCACGTCGAACGCGCTGACCCGGTCCGAGGCCACCATGAGCAGGCGCCCGGCGCCGGCGTCGTAGACCTCGCGCACCTTTCCCGAGAGGACCCGGGGCAGCTCCGTCGTCATGGCGACGCGGTCCCAGTCCGGGTCGTCTCAGGGCCGGCCGTCACAGCGGGGCCAGCGCGTCGGCGAAGCGGTCGACGTGGCGCAATGTGCGAGTGAGGTCGAACGCCGCATCGAGCTGGGCGTCGTCGAGCGTCATCTCGGCGTCGGCCTCGAGGACGTCGCGGAAGGGGCGCCGCTCCTCCCAGGCCAGGCGGGCGTCGCGCTGGACGATCCGGTAGGCCTCGTCGCGCGTCAGCCCGCCCGAGACCAGCGCCAGCAGGACCGACTGCGAGAAGACGAGACCGAGCGTCCCCTCGGTGAGGTTCTGGCGCGCCCGCTCGGGGTGGACGACCAGGCCGGCGGCCAGCCCCGTGGCCTTGCGGAGCATGTAACACGCCAGCAGGGACGCGTCGGGCAGGGCCACCCGCTCGACCGAGCTGTGCGAGATGTCGCGCTCGTGCCACAGAGCCACGTCTTCCAGCCCCGCCGCGAGGTAGCCCCGCTGCAGCCGGGCCAGTCCGCAGAGCCGCTCGGAGAGGATCGGGTTGCGCTTGTGCGGCATGGCCGAACTGCCCTTCTGGCCGGTGCCGAAGGGCTCCTCTGCCTCGCCCAGCTCACTGCGGGCGAGATGCCGGATTTCCGTGCACATGAGCTCGATGGTCGAGCCCACGGCCGCGCAGGCGTAGAAGTACTCGGCGTGGCGGTCCCGGGCGATGACCTGGGTGGCCGGGACCGGGGTGAGGCCCAACGCGGCGCAGACGCGGGCCTCCACCTCTGGATCGATGTTCGAGTACGTGCCGACGGCGCCCGAGAGCTTGCCCACGGCGATCCCGTCGCGGGCGGCCCGCATCCGGCGGCGATCGCGGTCGGCCTGCAGGGCCCACAGCGCGAACTTGGCCCCGAACGTCGTGGGCTCGGCATGCATCCCGTGCGTACGGCCCGTGACGGGGACGTGCAGGAGTTCGAGAGCGCGCGCCTTGAGCGCGGCCACGAAGGCGTCAAGGTCGGCCAGCAGCAGATCCGCGGCCCGGGTAAGCGTGGCGCACAACGCCGTGTCCACCACGTCCGAGGAGGTGAGCCCGTAATGGATCTGCGAGCCGGCCGGCGCGCCGATGCGCTCCTGCACCACGTCCACGAAGGCGGCCACGTCATGGTCCGTGACCTTTTCGCGCTCGAGCACGTCAGCCACGAAGAGGTCGTCGACGGTGGGGGCCTTGGCCCGGCAGGTGGCGGCCTCCTCTTCCGGCACCACGCCGAGGGCGGCCTGGGCGTCGGTGGCCAACAGCTCGACCTCGAGCCACATGGCGAACCGTGCCGTGTCGGTGAACAGCGCGGCCATGTCCGCCGGCGAGTAGCGCGGGATCACCGTGCTCCCTCCCGCGCGCCGACCGAGGCGCCGGGCACCAGGGCGGCGATGTCGTGGCGCAGCTGCATGCCCTCCCAGTCGATCGGTGCGGTGGCGGCATACGCGCGCTCGCGGGCCTGTTCGAGCGTCGGCGCCACCGCGGTCACCCCGAGCACGCGCCCGCCCGCGGTGTGGAAGGGCCCGTCCGGGCTGTGGCGCCCGGTGCCGGCGTGGTACACGGTGACCCCGTCGATGGCGGCGACGGACTGTCCCGCGCTCGGTGAGCCCCTCGATGGTGTCGCCCGTGCGCGGGTCCTCGGGGTAGCCCTGCGAGGCCAGGACGACGCACACGGCGGCGTCGTCGGAGAAGACCGGCGGGGCCACCCCCTCGAGCTCGCCCTTGGCCACGGCCAGGAACAGCGCGGCGGCGTCGTCGACCAACAGCGGCAGCACCACCTGGGTCTCGGGGTCCCCGAAGCGCACGTTGTACTCAATGACCTTGGGGCCCTCGGGGGTCAGCATCAGCCCGGCGTAGAGCACGCCGCGGTAGTCGATGCCGCGGCGGCGCAACTCTTCGACCAGCGGCAGGACGGCGGTATCCATGATGCGGTCGACCGACGCGCCGCCTACGTGTGGCATCGGCGCGTAGGCCCCCATGCCGCCGGTGTTGGGGCCGGCGTCGCCGTCACCGATGCGCTTGAAGTCCTGCGCCGGGACGAGGGGCACGGCGCGTGCGCCGTCGCACAGGACGAGCAGGGAGCACTCCTCGCCCGCCAGCCCCTCCTCGATCACGATGTGGCGTCCGGCGGCACCGAACGCGGCGCCCGAAAGCTTGGCCGTGATGTCGGCGCGGGCCGCATCGAGGCTCTGCGCCACCAGCACGCCCTTGCCGGCGGCCAGGCCGTCGGTCTTTATGACCCATGGTCCCGGCAGCGTCTCGAGGTAGTCCATGGCCGCGCCGGCCTCGAGGGCGTCGAAGGTTGCGAAGCGCGCCGTCGGGACACCTGCGTCGCGGAGAACCTCCTTCATGAAGGCCTTGGACCCCTCGAGCAGCGCGCCGTCGGCACCCGGGCCCAGCACGGCCCGGCCCTGCGCCCGCAGGGTGTCGGCCAGCCCGGCCACCAGCGGGGCCTCGGGGCCGATGACGTAGAGGTCGGCCTCGATCTCCTCGACCGGCTCGTCGTCGGCCACCGTGATCGGTGGGGCCATGCCGGGGTTGCCCGGCGTCACCACCACGTCCGCCGTGCGCGCCAGCAGGTGTGCGAGCGCGTGCTCCCGGCCGCCGCTGCCGACGATGCAGACCCTCACGCGGTAGCGAAGGAGACGGTCTGCTCGCGGCCGGGCCCGACGCCGACGAGGCGGACGGGCACGCCGATCTGCTCGGACAGGAATGTCACGTAGTCCCGGGCGGCCGCCGGCATGTCGTCCGGAGCAGTCGCCGCACTGAGGTCGGTCCGCCAGCCCGGCAGCTCCTCGTACACCGGCGCCGCCTTGTGGAATGTCGACTGGTGGTAGGGCAGGTGCGTGTAGCGGATGCCGTCGGCCTCGTAGGCGACGCAGACCTTGACGGACTCGAACGTGTCGAGGACGTCGAGCTTGGTGAGCGCGACCTCGGTCATGGAGTTGAGGCGCACGGCCTGGCGCAGCATGACGGTGTCGAACCAGCCGCAGCGGCGCCGGCGCCCGGTGTTGGTGCCGAACTCGTGGCCCCGTTCCACCAGAAGCTCACCGACGTCGTTGTCCTGCTCGGTCGGGAAGGGCCCGGCGCCGACCCGCGTGACGTAGGCCTTGGCGATGCCGATGACGCGGTCGATGTCCCGCGGCCCGAGCCCCGAGCCCGTGCAAGCCCCGCCGGCGACTGGGTTGGAGGAGGTGACGAAGGGATAGGTGCCGTGGTCGAGGTCGAGGAAGGTCGCCTGGGCCCCCTCGAGGAGCACCTGGCGCCCGTGGTCCATGGCGTCGTGGACCAGACCGACGGTGTCGCCGACCATCGGCTCGATTCGGGGCGCGTATTCGCCCAGATAGCGGTCCGCGATCTCGCCGGCGTCCAGGGGCAGCCGGTTGTAGACCTTGGCCAGGACGGCGTTCTTCTCCTTCAGCGCGACGTCCAGCTTCTGGCGGAAGATCTTGGGGTCGAAGAGGTCCTGCACCCGCAGGCCGACCCGGGTCGCCTTGTCGGCGTATGCGGGCCCGATGCCGCGCTTTGTCGTCCCCAGCGCATTCTTGCCGAGGAAGCGCTCCGTCACCCGGTCGAGCTCCTGGTGGTACGGCATGATCAGGTGGGCGTTCCCGCTGACCACGAGCCGGCCGGTGTCCACACCCTTGGCCGCCAGGCTGTCCAGCTCCGTCAGGAGCACGGCGGGGTCCACCACGACGCCGTTGCCGATGATCGGCGTGATGTGGTCGTAGAGGATGCCGCTGGGAACCAACTGGAGCGCGAACGCCTCGCCGTTGACCACGATGCGGTGACCGGCGTTGTGGCCACCCTGGTAGCGGACCACGAGATCCATTTCGCGGGCGAGGAGGTCCGTGAGCTTGCCCTTCCCCTCGTCGCCCCACTGGGTCCCAACCACAACGGTTGCGGGCACGCGCCTCTCCGTTCGCTCTGTCGCTTCGGATTACGCACCAGTGTACCCCTACCTGAAATAGGGGTCGTCAAGGTGGGGCGTTTCGGCCCCCACCCACACGGGGTATCTCCCGCGACCAGCGGGGGACGGACCGTCCGGATCGACCGGTGGTCTCGAGGGGACCGCGGGAGGAGTGACGTGGGCAACGAGTTACAGGATGTGCGGGTCGCCTTCGTCGTGGCCAACGAGGGCATCGAGGAAAGCGAGCTGCTGCGACCCTGGCAGGCGGTGGTCGACGCCGGCGGGACGGCCGAGCTCGTGGCTCCCCGACCGGGGATGGTCGAGACCATGCGGCACCTCGACCGCGCCGACCGCTTCCCCGTCGACACGATCACGGACCGGGCCGACGCGGCCGACTACGACGCCGCGATCCTGCCGGGCGGCGTGGCCAACCCGGACGCCCTCCGCACCGACGCGGCGGCCGTCGACTTCCTCATGGCCATGTTCGAGGCTGGCAATCCCGTAGCGGCCATCTGCCACGGCCCGTGGACCCTCATTGAGGGGGACCTCGTGGCGGGTCGCACCCTGACGTCGTGGCCGAGCCTGCAGACCGACCTGCGCAACGCGGGCGCCTACTGGGTCGACCGAGAGGTGGTGGTCTGCCGTCTGGGCATCAACACGCTGGTCACCAGCCGTCGGCCCGAGGACCTCGGCGCCTTCTGCCGCGAATTCACCGCGGCGTTCACGCCAGCAGCCGCGACGGTCTGACTGGAGGTCCGGCGAAACGCCTTGCCTGACCGCCCCGCCCGCGCGTCCAGAGGAGCCGCGAGCGGAGCGCCGGGACTTCCCCTAGAACTATAAGCAGTCCTGGTTATAGTTTTTTTAACCATACCCCGGCCTTCCGGCGTCCCTGGCCTCCCCGCCTCCCCGGACGCCCCGGCCCCACCCTTCGTCTTGCCAAGACCCAGCGAACAACACCACCACCACCACCGCACCGGACACGCCCCGTCGCCCTATGGCTCAGCGCAGCACGATCTGGTCGCCGTCCACCGCCACGGACACCGTCGCGCCGTCGAGGTAGCGGCCCTCCAGCAGCGCCAACGCCAGCGGGTCCTCGATGGAGCGCTGCAAAACCCGACGCAAAGGACGGGCCCCGTAGTCCGGGTCGTAGCCGGCGTGGGCCAACCACTGCTCGGCTTCGGGCGTCACTATGAGCGTGAGCCGGCGCTCGGCCAGGCGCGACCGCAGGCGACCGAGCTGGATCCCGACGATGACCGCCAGGTTGTCCTCGCTGAGCGGCTTGAAGCGCACGATCTCGTCGATGCGGTTGATGAACTCCGGCTTGAAGTAGTCGGAGGGCTCGCCCTTGAGGTTCGACGTCATGATGAGCACGGTGTTGGTGAAGTCGACCGTGCGCCCCTGGCCGTCGGTCAGGCGCCCGTCCTCGAGCACCTGCAGCAAGATGTTGAACACGTCCGGGTGTGCCTTCTCCAACTCGTCGAGCAGCACGACCGAATAGGGCCGCCGCCGCACCGCCTCGGTCAGCTGGCCGGCGTCGTCGTAGCCGACGTACCCCGGCGGCGCGCCCACGAGGCGCGACACGGCGTGCTTCTCCATGTACTCGCTCATGTCGATGCGGATCATCGCCCGTTCGTCGTCGAAGAGGTACTCGGCCAGCGCCCGGGCCAGCTCGGTCTTGCCCACGCCGGTCGGCCCCAGGAAGAGGAACGACCCGATGGGCCGGTTGGGGTCGCTCAACCCGGCCCGGCTGCGGCGGATGGCGTTGGCCACGGCGGAGACCGCCTCGTCCTGCCCCACCACGCGCTCGTGGAGGGTGGACTCGAGCCGCACCAGCTTCTGCACCTCGGCCTCCAAGAGGCGCGACACCGGCACCCCCGTCCAGCGGCTCACCACCTCGGCGATGTCCTCGGCGTCGACCTCCTCCTTCAAGAAGCGCGAGCCGGTCTGCAGCTTGGCCAGGTCCTCGGTGGCCTGGGCGATGCGCCGCTCCAGGTCGGGTAGCTCGCCGTAGCGGATGGCCGCGGCGCCGGCCAGGTCGGCGTCACGCTCCAGCCGGGCCGCCTCCTCCTCCTTCGAGGCCTTCTCCTCCTGCAGCGCGCTGACCGCATCGAGGGAGCTCTTCTCAAGCTGCCAGTGCGCCGCCATGGAGTCACGCTGCTCTGACATCTCGGCCAGGTCGCGCTCCAGGCGCTCCAGGCGATCCCTGGAGGCGGCGTCCGTCTCCTTCTCCAGCGCCAGCTTCTCGATCTCGAGCTGGCGGATGCGCCGCGAGATCTGGTCGAGCTCGGTCGGCATGGAATCGATCTCGATGCGCAGCTTCGAGGCCGCCTCGTCAATGAGGTCGATGGCCTTGTCGGGCAGGAAGCGCCCGGTCACGTAGCGGTCGGACAGCACGGCCGCCGCCACCAGCGCGGCGTCCTGGATGCGGACCTTGTGGTGCGCCATGTACCGCTCCGAGAGCCCACGCAAAATGGCGATGGTGTCCTCCACCGAGGGCTCGCCCACGAATACGGGCTGGAAGCGGCGCTCCAGCGCGGCGTCCTTCTCAATGGAGGTGCGGTACTCGTCGAGCGTGGTGGCGCCGATGAGGCGCAGCTCGCCCCGCGCCAACATGGGCTTGATCATCTGCCCGGCGTCCATCGCCCCCTCGGCCGCGCCGGCCCCGACGATCGTGTGCAGCTCGTCGATGAAGGTGACGATCTCGCCCTCGGCGTCGGTGATCTCCTTGAGGACCGCCTTGAGGCGCTCCTCGAACTCGCCGCGGTACTTGGCCCCAGCCACCATGGAGCCCAGGTCGAGCGACACCACGCGCTTGCCCTTCAGGCCCTCGGGCACGTCGCCCTCGATGATCCGGTTGGCCAGCCCTTCGACGATGGCTGTCTTGCCCACACCGGGCTCGCCGATGAGCACGGGGTTGTTCTTGGTTCGGCGCGACAGCACCTGGATCACCCGGCGGATCTCCTCGTCGCGCCCGATGACCGGGTCGAGCTTGCCCTCGCGGGCCGCCTCGGTCAGGTCGCGTCCGTACTTGGCCAGGGCCTGGTAGGTCTGCTCGGGATCGGGCGTCGACACGCGGTGATTCCCGCGCACGGTGCGCAGGGCGGCGAGCAGCGCGTCCTTGGTGACGCCGATCTGGTCGGCCAGCGCCAGCACGAGATGCTCCACCGACACGTAGTCGTCGCCGAGGTCGCGGCGGTTCTGGTCCGCCGCCTCCAACACTTCGCGCGCGTCACGCGAGAGCCCGGGCTCCGCGCCGCCCTCGGCCCGGGGCAGGCGCGACAGCTGGTCGTGCACCTTGCCGGCCAGCACGTCGGGGTCGATACCGACCTGGGTCAGCAGCGGGCGCGTCATGGTCTCCTGCTGCTGCAGCAACGCGTCGAGTAGGTGGGCCGGCGTCAGCTCGGGATGGTTCGAGGAGGCGGCGTGGCCCGTCGCGGCGCTGAACGCGGCCTTCGTGTTGTTCGTCCAACGTTCTGGGTCTATCGGCACCGGCCCGTCCTTCTCATGTCCTGCATCGTCCTGTTCGCGTCCTTCGTCGTCCTGTCCTTCGTCGTCCTGTCCTTCGTCGTCCCGTATCCCTCGCTCAGTTCCCCGTGCCCGTCCGGCGCCGGAAGGGCACCGGCGCCTGGCGCAGTGGCACCAGGTCGCGCCGGTACTGGCGGTGCGTCGCGGCGACCGCATCCAAAGCCTGGGCCCGCACCTGCACCAGCTCCTCGCGCAGCCGGGCCAGCTCGGACTCGAGCTGCAGTACCCGGCGCACCCCTTCGAGGTTGAGCCCGGTCGAGGTCAGCTCCTGGATGTGGCGCAGGCGTTCCAGGTCGCGCTCCGAGAAGCGCCGGCTCCCGCCGCTGGTGCGCGACGGGTCGAGCAGGCCCTTGCGCTCGTAGATGCGCAGCGTCTGCGGGTGCATCCCCGCCAGCTCGGCCGCCACCGAGATCACGTAGACCGCCTGGTTGCCATCGCGGACGGCCATCACCGCTCCACCCCATTCACCCCATTCACCCCATTCACCCCATTTGCGCCATTCACCTCGCTGATCCCACGCACCCCGCTCACCCGTCCACCGCGATCCGGGGCGCCGGCTCGGTCACCGCGGCCAGCGACTCCAGCGCCGCCTTCTGCTCGTCGGTGAGCTCCGTCGGCACCACCACCTCCACCTTGACCAGCAGATCGCCCGGCTTCTTGCCGTTGCGCCCCGACCCAGCCGCCACACCCCGGCCGCGCACACGCAGCACCTTGCCCGACGACGTCCCCGCCGGCACCTTGAGCGTGACCTTGCCGTCGAGCGTCGGCACCGTGATGGTCGACCCCAGCGCCGCCTCCGGGAACGTGATCGGCACGGTGATGGTGAGGTTGCGGCCGTTGCGGCCGAACACCTCGTGCTTGGCCACTCGAACGACCACGTAGAGGTCGCCGGCGGGCGCCATTCCCTGCCCGGGCGCGCCCTTCCCCTTGACCCTGATGCGCTGGCCGTCCTCGACCCCGGCCGGGATCCGGACCTTGATGGAGCGCACCTTGTGCTCGGTGCCCGTGCCGTGGCAGACCGGGCACGGCGTGTCGAACAGCGTCCCGCGGCCCATGCAGTCCGGGCAGACGGTGCTGAGCGAGAACAGCCCCTGGTTGTCGTTGAGGCTCCCCGACCCCCCGCAGCGCGGGCAGGTGTGCGTCGAGGTCCCCGGCGCGGCACCAGAACCCCGGCAGTTGGAGCACCGCACCTCCTGGGGCACGTTGACCGACGTCGTGACGCCGTGCACCGCGTCCTGGAACGACAGGTGCAGCTGCGCCTCCATGTCGGCACCCCGCTGCGGTCCGCGCTGGGTCGTACGCGTGCGGCCGCCGCCACCGAAGAGACCCCCGAAGAGGTCGCTCAGGTCGCCCATGTCCTCCATGCGGAAGGTGCCGCCACCGCCGCCCGGTGCGCCGAAGCCGCCCACCGGCCCGCGCGTGCGGACCTCGTCGTACTCCTTGCGCTTCTCGGTGTCACCCAGGACGTCGTAGGCGGCGCTGATCTCCTTGAAGCGCTCCTCCGAGCCCGGATTGGTGTCGGGGTGGTGCTCCTTCGCCAGCTTCCGGTAGGCGCGCGTGATCTCCTTGTCGGTCGCCGTCGGGACGACGCCGAGCACCTTGTAGTAGTCCTTCTCGAACCATTCGCGCTGTGCGGCCATGGGTCAGTTCACCCCCGCACGCGGACCATGGCGGCGCGCAGCGGCTGCCCCTTCCAGCGGTAGCCGGAGCGCATGACCTCCTCCACCATGGTCTCGCCGCCCGGGCCGCAGTCCCCCTCCGAGTGCGCGACGGCGTCGTGCTCCGACGGGTCGAAGGGGACCTCGGGTTGGTCCACTCGCTCGAGGCCCTCCCTCGAGAGGATGTCCATCAGCATCGCCCGCGACGCGCGCAACGCCTTGGCACCCTCGCTCATGTCGAGGGACTCGTTCAGATGGTTCTCCGCCAGATCGAGGGCGTCGAGCACCGGCAACAACTTCTCCACCAGGTGCTGCGAGGCCCGCGCCGCCTGCTCTTCCTGCTGGCGGGCGATCCGCTTGCGGTAGTTCTCGAAGTCGGCCTGGGTGCGCTGGAGCGCGAGCAGGTACTCGTCCCGCTCGCGCGCCAGCACTTCCCGCGGGTCGGCCTGCTCGGCACGTGCCGCGTTGGCCGCCTCGGCCGCGTCGTTCTCCTCGTCCGCCTCTTCGGCCTCAGAGAAGACGGGCTCCTCCTCGGGCACGGCCTCGTCGCCGAAGCTCATTGCTCATCGACGATCTCGGCGTCGACGACGTCGTCGTCCGACGCACTCTCGCCCGAGCCGGAGCCGGAGCCGGAGCCGTCGCCGGAGCCGTCGCCGTCCCCGGCGAAGCCGCCGTCACCCCCGGTCGAAGCCGAGGCCGACGCCTGCTCGTAGAGACGCTGGCTGAAGCTCTGCGAGACCCCCACCAGCTTCTCGGTGGCGTCCTTGATGGCCTCGAGGTCGGTGCCGCCGAGCGCGTCCTTCACGCCCTTGAGCGCGGTCTCGACGTCGTCCTTCTCGGAGCCCTCGAACTTCTCGCCCTGGTCCTTGAGCAGCTTCTCGGTCTGGTACACCAAGGTGTCCGCGGAGTTGCGCACCTCGGCCTCCTCGCGGCGCTGGCGGTCGTCCTCGGCGTGGGCCTCGGCGTCGCGCACCATCCGCTCGATGTCGTCCTTGGCCAGTGAGGACTGGCCGGTGATCGTCATCGACTGCTCCTTGCCGGTGGCCTTGTCCTGGGCGTGCACGTGCACGATCCCGTTGGCATCGATGTCGAACGTGACCTCGATCTGCGGGATACCCCGCGGTGCCGGCGGCAGGTCGACCAGCTGGAACTTGCCGAGCGTCTTGTTGTACATCGCCATCTCGCGCTCACCCTGGAGCACGTGGATCTCGACGGACGGCTGGTTGTCCTCGGCCGTGGTGAAGATCTCCGACCGCTTGGTCGGGATGGTGGTGTTGCGCTCGATGAGGCGGTGCATGACCTGCCCCTTGGTCTCGATGCCGAGCGACAGCGGCGTGACGTCGAGCAACAGGACGTCCTTGACCTCACCCTTGAGGACACCGGCCTGCACGGCGGCGCCGATGGCGACGACCTCGTCGGGGTTGACGCCCTTGTGGGGCTCCTTGCCCGTCAGGCTCTGCACGAGCTCCTGGACGGCGGGGATCCGGGTGGACCCGCCGACCATGACGACGTGGTCGATGTCGGAGGTCTTGAACCCGGCGTCCTTGACGGCGGCGTCGAACGGCCCGCGGCACGCCTCGACCAGGTCGGCGGTGAGCTCGTTGAACTTCGCCCGCGTCAGCTTGAGGTCGAGGTGCTTGGGGCCCTCGGACGTGGCGGTGATGAAGGGCAGGTTGATCTGCGTGTCCTGCACCGACGACAGCTCGATCTTGGCCTTCTCGGCCGCCTCCTTGAGGCGTTGCATGGCCATCTTGTCCTGGGACAGGTCGACACCCTCGGTGTTCTTGAACTCGGTCACGAGCCACTCAATGACCTTGTCGTCCCAGTCGTCCCCGCCGAGCTTGGTGTTGCCCGAGGTGGACTTGACCTCGAAGACGCCCTCGCCGATCTCGAGCACCGAGACGTCGAACGTCCCGCCGCCGAGGTCGAAGACGAGGACCGTGCGGTCGCTGTCCTCCTTGTCGAGCCCGTAGGCCAGTGCGGCGGCCGTCGGCTCGTTGATGATGCGGAGCACCTCGAGCCCGGCGATCGCACCGGCCTCCTTGGTGGCCGTCCGCTGCGCGTCGTCGAAGTACGCGGGCACGGTGATGACGGCCTGGGTCACGGTGTCGCCGAGATACGACTCGGCGTCCCTCTTCAGCTTGCCCAGGATGCGGGCCGAGATCTCCTGGGCGGTGTACGCCTTGCCGTCGATGTCGACGGTCCAGCCCGTGCCCATGTGGCGCTTCACCGAGCGGATGGTGCGGTCGGGGTTGGTGATGGCCTGGCGCTTGGCCACCTCACCGACGAGCACCTCGCCCGTCTTGGAGAAGCCCACGACCGAAGGGGTGGTGCGGCCTCCCTCCGCGTTCGGGATCACGACGGGCTCGCCCGCCTCCAGCACGCTGACCACCGAGTTGGTGGTTCCCAGGTCGATTCCTACGGCCTTGGCCATAATCTGCAGTCCTTCCGGTTGTGGTGTGTCTGCCGGTTCCGCCCGGCGCCTGTGCTTCCAGTCGATCGACTGGGTCTGGTTATTGATTGGCTTGGTCACGTCGCCATTTGCTGTTCACCAGTGTAGCAAAGTTGAGTCCCCTTTTGTCAAGATTCTTGAGGCAATGGTTGCCACCCCGGTTTCCACCGCGCTGACCTGGTGGATTACACCATTCCGCCGGACCTAGGGCCGCCCAGCGAACATGCACTGGGAAGGACGGCGTCCTCGTAGTCGTCGTGGCTGGCCCGGCAGGGGGTGAAGCCCCAGTGGTGGGTCGATCCGCCGTAGCGCAGGCGACATAGCTGGAGGACGGTTCCGTCGGCCTGGCGTCCGTCGACGTAGGCGAAGTTGGCCCGGAAGCGGACCTCGATGCCAGAGAGTCCGGCCGTCGGTCCCGAGCATGAGCGTTGAGGCGCCCGGTGAGGCCGGCCTTGGTCGATGCGGGAGGGGCCTTCACCCGGCCCACCTTGGCCTGCACCCTCCTCAGGCGACGAGGGGAGCCGCCGTGGGGCCGGTGGGCGTCGAGGACCGTGGCAGCGAGATCACGGCTCGTAAAACGCCAGTCGAGTCGGCGCGCCGTCGCGTTGTAGCGCTCCTCGAAGCGACGGAGGCGATCAGCCAGGGCGCCGAGGTCAGCGAAGTCGACTGGCTTGATGACCTTGCGCTAGATGCCGAGAAAACGACCTCGATCTGGTTCAGCCACGAGGCATGGGCAGGCAGGTGCACGAGCTGCGCGTTGGGCCATGCAGCAGCCACGCGATCGTCCGAGCGCTGTCCTCGGTGTCGAGCGCTGTCCTCGGTGTGAGGACCCGTCGTCGACCACCCAGTAGACGCGCCGCGCGCTGGCGTAGGGCTCAAGCGTCATGACGCGCTGGGCCAGGTCCATGAACGGCATGATCCCGGTCTCGTCGGCCACGGTGCGGAAGAGGCGGGCCGCATGGACGTCGTAGGCCTTCACCGCCCCCGTATTGCGGTCGACCAGAAAGTGCCTCCACTAACCCGGGCCGGTGGGGTCGACCTGACCGACCAGCCAGGAACCGCTCCCACGGAGGGCCGTGAGCACTGGTGGTACCAAAACTTGGACGCGGCGTGGGTAGATCGGTTGCGCTGCTTCAACACGGGTTGTGCGGAGCTCGGGCACCAACGAGGATGAGATCCTCAATTGGAAGCGATGGCGCTGATGAGAACAGTCGAAGGCAAAATGGATGCGCGAACCCTTGCGGGCTGAGAGTTGGCTGGAGAAGCTCTCGGCGGGGACCGAGATGGGCGACGCAGTGCTGGCCAAAGACTGGGCGGCGACGCCGATCGGTACTCCATCGGTCTGGCCGCCGGGATTGCGGAGCGCTGTGGGCCTGTGCCTGAGCTCACGGTTCCCGATGATGGTTTTGTGGGGCCAGGACCTGATCGGCATCTACAACGACGGGCTCCGTCCGGTGCTCGGCACGGTGAAGCATCCCGATGGGCTGGGAGCGCCGGCGAAGGAAGTGTGGTCCGAGATCTGGGACGAGATCGGCCCGCTGTTTTCGGGCGTTCTCGAGACCGGCAAGGCCACCTGGGCGGAGAACCAGCGCCTTGTGCTCGAACGCAACGGGTTCCCAGAGGAGTGCTACTTCACGTATTCCTACAGTCCGCTCTTCGACGACGATGGAGCCGTCGAGGGAATTTTCGTGACGGCGGTGGAGACAACCGAGACGGTCGTGGCTCAGCGTCGTCTCGCCGGTCTTGCTCGGCTCAGCCGAACCCTCCTCGACGCTGTGGATCCGACCGAGGTGTGCGTCGGGGCAACAAATGCCCTCGCTGGCGACACCGAAGACCTGCCTGCTGTCGACGTGTACCTGCGGGTAGGGGAACTCTTGACCTTGGTGGCGTCGAACCGGCGTATCTCCGCTGCGCCGGCGTCCCTCGATGCGCTGCTCAACGTCACGAGAACTCGTGCCCCGATGCGTGTCGGCATCGGCCTCGCTGGCACCGGTACCGCGTCGCAGGTGGCCCTTCCCCTCGGCCGGAGCGGCACCGGTATCGACGGGGCAGTCGTTGCGGCCCTGAATCCACAGCGACCTTTGGACCAGCCCTTTGACGAGTATCTCGGGCTGGTGGCGTCCACCATCAGCAGCGCGCTGGACAACGCACATCGCCGATCCAGCGAGCTGGGTGAATACCGGCACATCAGCGACACGCTCCAAGCATCGATGCTGACGCCGGTTGTCGATCTCACCACGGTGGCGGCCCGCTACCTGCCGGCGGTCGCCGGACTCGCCGTGGGCGGCGACTGGTACGACTTGATCGATGTCACCCCGGATCGTCGAGCGCTCGTCGTCGGTGACTGCACCGGACACGGCTTGGCCGCAGCGACCACCATGGCCCAGCTGCGCATCGCCGCCCGAACCCTCCTCGCCGAGGAACGTGGCCCAGCGGCCATGCTGAGCGCGCTCGACGCTTTCTCCACGTCTGTGGAGGGGGCATTCTGCACGACCATGGTGTGCGCCATCTTCGACATTGAAACCCGCGTGCTGACCTACAGCCGCGCTGGTCATCCGCCTCCGCTGCTCATCCACGACGGCGAGGCAACTTGGCTGGACGAGTCAACGGGTCTCCCCCTCGGCGTCGACTCCGACCGAATCCGTCAAGATACGTCCCGGCTCACCCACGACGGCGACACCCTGATCATGTACACGGACGGGCTCATCGAACGCCGCACCGAATCGCTGACACGTGGATTGGAACGACTCGCTGATGCGGCCCTGCTTCTGTACCCCGATCCAATCCAGCAGATCGCCGACAACCTCCTCGCCGCTCTCGAACCCGAGAACACCCGCGACGACGTCGTCCTCGTCGTGAAGCGGCTGACGCGTATCGGCCGCCAGCCTGCCCCCAGTCCTAATACGTCTGAAACGAAGGCCGGCTCGGCCTACCTCACATCGTCCCACCGCGACGCCGTGTCGTAGCGATGGGGCCACCGGCATCCTCTAGATCAACAACTAGCGGACTCGATCCGGTTTGACGGAGAAGATCAACGACGTATGGATCTGGACTGCGCACCTGAAGTTATTGCATCCAGTGACCTCCCTCTTCCCCGTTTCCACAGCACGATCCGCCAAGAACCGAGGCGCCAGCCTCCGCATTCCGCGACAGGGCACGACTACCTTGCTCAGGGTCGGGCTCCGCGACCGGGAAATAGCCTCATCGCAATCCAATCGAGGTTGTCGAGTTCGGAGCCGGGCCCCTCGTCTATCGAACCGAACGGCGAGGTCCCGTTGGCCAGTAGTCGGCTCAGGCACCAGGGGGGCAGAACAGCTCGAGCTGGATGTTGTCGAGGTCACGGAAGACGATGACTGATCCGTAGGCCTCGTCGGCGATAGGCGATTGGGTCAATGGCTTGTCGGCAACATCGACTCGTGAGACGCCCTGAGTCTCAAGATGTTCCTGCCACGCCACGAGGTCGGCGCGGGTCGGGACGATGAATCCGGCGTGGTCAAGTCCGGTGCCGGTCTCACCGAAGACGCCGCCGTCATTGGCGTCGTGCCGGTGCAGCACGATCATCAACTCGCGCGTTTCGTCGGCGAGGACTTTGCCAACGCCGCCCTGGTGGGGGGCGTCCATCATGAACCGGACCCCAAAGACGGCCTCATACCAGGGAATGCTTGCGTCGACGTCTGTGACTGTGAGCGCCAGGTGGTGGAGCTTGGGGTGGGTGACGGTGGGCATTTCAATCTCCTTCATTGCTGGGTTGGATCAGAAGTTGTCAGCGTGCAGAGCACCCGAAGATCACGAACTCGCTGATCATCTTCGGGATCTCGTGGTTGATGTCTTGGATCGTGAGGTGCGCGCTTTTGGCATCGGGCGGGCGTGGGAGAGGTACATGGCCACGGCCTCCTCAATCAGACGGGTCCATCGATCGCCGCCGGGGTCATTGGAAACCTGCTGGTCAACAAGGCCACTGAGCAGTGCCGTCCACAGGTCCAAATGTTTGGGCTGCGTAATGCCATTGAGGACGAGGCATTCCCGTGCTGATTCGAGCGCTCGGACGGCTGGGGCGTAGGACTCGGCCGACGGTTCGAAGTTCGGGATCGTCCGCTGGAAGAGCAGTTGATAGCGGGCTACGTCACTCGTGCAGAACTCCACGAAGCGATAGGCGCGCTGCATCAGCACCTCTTCGGGCTCATGGGCCTCGAAGGGTTCGGTAACCCAATCCACGAACTCCGTCGCGGCCCGGCCGAACATTGCGTCGTAGATCGCGTCCTTCGAGTCGAAGTATGCGTACACAGTCGGCGTCGTGATGCCCGCTCGACGCGCGAGTGCGCGCAACGACAACGCTGCCAAACCCTCGGCGTGGACCAGGTCCCAGGCGGCATCCACGATCGCCTCGCGCCCGGACTGGCGTCTTGCCTCACGCCATTCAATCGTGGAGTCGGACTTAGACATCGCTCGGTATCCTTATACGGTGTTAAAGCCAAGTCAAGCAGAGCCTTGCTCGCTCACGATTCGTGACTCAATGACGCACACGACATCCCCTGCCGACCTCCCGGACCCACAGCCGGACGTGGTCCCCGAACCTGTGGCCCCGGTCGAGGTACCCGAACCAGCCGAGGACACTCCCGAACGCGGGTAGGAACGGGGACTATCTCGCGCCGGCGCCAAGCGCAGTTCAGCCGAGAGCCAGGGGCTCGGGGTCTGGAATCGGAGAAGGGGGGTTCGGCTCGGGTTGGGGCTCGATGGGAGTCGGATCTTCGGGGATAGTCATCTGTCGGCGATACCCGGCGGGCGCCTTTGAAAACAGGCCGACTGTGCCACGGGCTCAATCGATTCACCCTTTTATGGAGCCCACTCGGGCCGGGTAGTGCGGGCTCGGGGATGATGACCGCCTACTGGAACCGCTGACGCGTGTGAGGTCTTTTCCAGCGGCTGATGAAGCGAGTATTTGCAGATCATCGTCGGAGTCCGCGAGACCTACGCTGGTGGACGTGCTCGACCTGGTCCTGCTCCGCCACGGCCAGTCCACCTGGAACGCCGAGAACCTCTTCACGGGGTGGGTCGACGTCGACCTCACCCCCGCCGGCGAGGCCGAGGCCGCCGCCGGCGGCGAGCTGCTGGCCGTCGAGGCCGAGACCAACGGCCTCGACGTGCGGATCCTGCACACCTCGGTCCTGACCCGGGCCATCCGGACGGCCGAGCTCGCCCTGCACGCCGCCGGGCGCAGCTGGCTCCCCGTCCGCCGGGACTGGCGCCTCAACGAGCGCCACTACGGAGACCTGCAGGGCAAGAACAAGTCCCAGATCAAGCAGGAGTTCGGCGAGGAGCAGTTGATGCTGTGGCGGCGCAGCTACGACACCCCGCCCCCGCCGCTCTTGCCCGCCAACCCCTACGACGTGGCCGGCGACCCCCGCTACCGCGACCTCGACCCCGGCGACATCCCGCGCACCGAGTGCCTGAAGGACGTCGTGCGCCGCGTCGTGCCCTACTGGGAATCCGTCATCGTCCCCGACTTCCGCGGCGCCGCGGCCGAGACCGGCGGCGCCGTGCTGGTGGCCGCCCACGGCAACTCCATCCGGGCGCTGCGCAAGCACCTCGAGGAGATCGCCGACGAGAAGATCACCGGTCTCGAGATCCCGACGGGCATCCCCTACCGCATGCGCCTCGACGACGATCTCACCGTGCGGGAGGCCGGCTATCTGGGCGACCCCGAGGCGGCCGCCGCGGCGGCGGCCGCTGTGGCCCGCCAGGCCGACCGACCCACCCCCTGACCCGGTCGCCCGCTCAGGCTTCCCGACCCCCGCCCCGACCCGGACCCCGCCCCTGAACCTGAGGTCGACGCAGATCGAGCAGCGCCGAGCCGGCGTCGGCCAGCCGGGCGTGCGCGGCGTGCTGATCGGGCCGGGCCCGCCCGGTCATTGCGAGCGCGTGCTCGCAGCGCGCCGTGTACGCCAGGGTGTAGGCCGCGGCCGCACCGGCGGCGCGCCACTGGACGTCGTCGAGCCCGTCTCCGGCGGCCTTTTCGTAGTCGCTGATGAATCCCACGATGTCGGGCAAGGTGGGGAACTCCGTGCCACCCGGATCGGCCGTGACCGACCACGTCGCGGCCGCCTGCCCGACAGCCGTGCTCTCGGGCACGAGCGCCACGCTGTCCCAGTCGTACACGGCGAGAAGCCGGTGCTCGTCGAGGCGCACGTTGCGCGCCGACCAGTCGGCATGGGCCACGACGGGTGGCCGCTCGTCTGCCTCGCGCCGGGGCAGCGCGTTCCGCCGCGTGCTCGTCGATCCATTCGGCCCCCTCCGCCGTGACGGCGAAGTCGAACAGCGGACTGTGCGGCTCTCCATAGACGCCGTCGGAGAGCCGTCGCAGCGGGTGGTCGGCCAGCTCGGGCGACGCCGGAAGCTCCCGGCAGACCGCGATCATCCGGGCCAGGCCGGCCGCCGACACCCGGCGCTCTGCCGCCGTCGAGAACGGCCGCAAGCCCGGATCCGCCAGCAGCGATTCGACCATCGCCTGGTGGGGGCGCCCGGGCACGAGGGCCGTCGGCCCCCTGAGGGGCGTGGCGCACGGGAGACCGCGTCCGACCACGTGGGACTGGACCGATTGCACGGCCCGTAGGTACGGCGCCTGCCAGCGCTGCTGGTAGGCCTTGATGACCACCTCGCCCCCGTCGCAGAGGCGCACGCCGAGGACACACCCGGCGGAGGCACCGTAGAAGAGCCCCTCCTCGGTCCTGGCTCCGAGCTCGTCGACGCAGAAGCGGTCGACAATCACCGCTATCTCCGCCGGATCACCGGTTCCGAAGACCTCGGCGTCGACGGCGTTGGTACCCCACTTGGCGTGCTGCGCGGCAACCAGCCGCTCCACCGATTCGCCCACCTCGCACATCGTCGCGCCCGGGCGGTGATGCGTCGCATCGGAAAGGGCTGGCGCACCGTCACAAAAAGTGATATCTAATAGATAGCACTTTAGAGAGCGTTTCAGAGAGCACTCTTGTCGGGAGGAGCACCCCATGAGCACCACCGGATCACCGAGCAGCGCCACCCCCGTCGGCCACCAGGGAGCCCGGGTCGACATCGCCGAGCGCCCGTCCGTCGTCGTGACCGGGTGGCTCGGAGTCATCGTCCTCCTCGCCTGCGCCGGCGGGGCCGTGCTGGCCGCCCAGCACAGCCCGAAGTGGCTCTGGGCGCCGATCCTGGCCTTCGTCCTCGTAGCGACGTCCCTGGCCGTCGTCCCGCCCGGCCAGACCTCGGTGGTGCAGTTCTTCGGCCGCTACATCGGCACGGTCCGCCGGCCCGGGTTCTGGTGGGTGCTGGCGCCGCTGACGGTGCGCCGCGGGGTCAGCGTCCGGGTGCGCAACTTCGAGACCGGCCACCTCAAGGTCAACGACGCGGACGGCAACCCGGTCGAGATCGCCGCCATCGTCGTGTGGCAGGTGGCCGACACGGCCAAGGCGACGTACGCCGTCGACAGCTACCAGAACTTCGTCTCGGTGCAGGCCGAGTCGGCCCTGCGCCACGTGGCCACCAGTCATCCCTACGACGACACCACCGGGACGGGGACGTCACTGCGCGGCTCGACCGACGTGGTGTCCGCCCAGCTGGCAGACGAGGTGGCGGAGCGGGTGACGATCGCCGGGGTCGAGATCGTCGAGGTGCGCATCTCCCACCTCGCCTACGCCCAGGAGATCGCCCAGGCCATGCTGCGCCGCCAGCAGGCCAACGCCGTCGTGGCCGCCCGCTCGCGCATCGTGGAGGGTGCGGTCGGCATGGTGGAAATGGCGCTCAACCGCCTCAACGAGGGCGGCGTGGTCTCGCTCGACGAGGAGCGCACCGCCGCCATGGTGAGCAACTTGATGGTGGTGCTCTGCGGCGACCAGCCGCCGTCGCCCGTCGTGAACACGGGCTCGCTCTATACGTGAGCGAACGGCGGCAGGTCCTGCTGCGCATCGATCCCGCCGTCCACGACGCACTGATGCGCTGGGCCAACGACGACCTGCGCAGCGTCAACGCCCAGATAGAGATGCTCCTGCGCCGGGCGCTGAGCGATGCCGGGCGCATGCCCAAGAAGGCGGCGCCGCTGCCCAAGCGGGGGCGGCCCAAGGTCGCCCCGGACTGAGTATCCGGGACTGATAGCCCGGGACTGAGTGCCCGACGAGCCCGGGCGAGCCCGTACGAGCCCGGGCGACGGCGCCCGCCGGCCCGCCCGTCACGGCCGGACTGGCTGACGCGTCGCACCCGGGACGCGGCAGGCCGGGGCGCCTCGCCGCGCCCCGGCCTGACCGACTGCCGACAGGACTGCTGGGCCCTACAAGGCGTCAGCCCCGCGTTCTCCGGTGCGCACCCGCACCACGGCATCGACCGGGAGGACCCAGACTTTGCCGTCACCGATCTTGCCGGTGGAGGCCGAGCCGACGATGGCGTCAACCACCTCGTCGACCTGAGTGTCGTCCACCAGCACCTCGACACGGATCTTGGGGACGAAGTCCACCTCGTACTCCGCACCGCGGTACACCTCGGTGTGCCCTCGCTGGCGCCCGAAGCCCTGGGCCTCGGTCAGGGTCATTCCCTGCACCCCGAGGTTCTTCAGAGTCTCCTTCACGTCATCGAGCTTGAACGGCTTGAGGACTGCCACGATCAGCTTCATTGTCGATCTCCTTTCGTCCTGAATGACCGGGCCTAGGATCCGCCGCCGGTAGTGGTACCGGGCACCGGATAATCCTCTTGTGGTGATCCGCTACCTCCCTTGTCGAGACCGGCCATGGCGAAGGCACCGTCGGAACGGCTGGCAAGCGTCTCCTCGGGGAAGGCCTCCTCGCCGTGGATGGCGAGGTCGCCGACTTCGAGGATCTCGTCCTTGTAGCGGGCGCCACGGAGGACCCAGCCGATGATCTTCATCAGGATGAAGGTCACGACCGCCGACCACAGGATGACCCAGATGGCCGCTCTGAACTGTTCCCAGAGCTGGTGCGCCGACCCGGTGTACATGAGGCCGTTGACGCCGAAGGGCACGCAGGCCGCCTTTGCCGTGAGGTAGGTCGCCTGGTTGGTGGCGATGACCTGCCCGGAAGTGCTCAGGTGACCGCAGCCGTACTCGATCATGTTCGGGTCTCCGAAGATGCCGAGCAGCAGGCCGCCCGTCAGGCCGGCGATGCCGTGGGTGTAGATCACGCCCAGGGCGTCATCGACCTGGGAGAAGGGCCGCACCTTGGACAGGTAGTTCCAGGCCACCCAGACGATGGCGCAGCAGATGGCCCCGACGAAGATCGCCCCCAGCCCATTGACCCAGCCGGCGCACGGCGTGATGCCGACGAGGCCGCAGATCATGCCGTTGACACCGCCCAGGAACGTGGGCTTCTTCTCCTTGGAGAGCCAGGCGTCCATGGCGATCCAGACCAGAACACCGGTGGCCGTGGCCAGGTTGGTGTTGACGACGGCTGCAGCCGCGCTGGCCCCGGCGTAGTAGGGGTCGCCGCCGTTGAACCCGTTCCAGCCCAGCCACAGGATGCCGGCACCGACTGCCGCCATCACAAGGTTGTTGGGCAAGGCGTGCTGCCGATCTCGTAGGAGCCTCGGACCGAGGACCCAGGCGGCCACGAAGCCGGACACTCCGGCCGACATGTGGATGACGTACCCACCGGAGAAGTCGAGCGCACCCTCCTGGGCGAAGTAGCCGCCGCCCCAGAGCATGAAGGCGTCTACGGAGTAGACGCAGGTCGACCACAGCGGGACCAACAGGACCCAGGCGCTGAACTTGATCCGGCCCAGCACGCTCCCGAGGAACAGGAGCGGGGTGATGGCCGCGAACACGAACTGGAAGTAGGCCAGTGACGAGGTCGGGAAATGGAACGGGATGATCGTGTTGGCCGCCGAGCTCGCTTGGGCTTGTTCACCGAAGGCACTCGTGACCGGGCCCGGCTTCCCAAGGAAGTTCTCGAAGAAGTGCTGCAACGTTCCGGTCGTCCCTGCGTTCTGCGTCTGCGTCACCACCCCGTTGACGAGATGGACACCGCCGCCGATCGACGTGTCGCCGAAGCCCAGCTTGTACTCCCACAGAAACCACGCCACCATCACCAGTGAGAATCCGGCGAACATCATGGCGAGGACGTTCACGGCCCACTTCTTGGGCACGAGAGACGCGTAGAGCACTGCCAGGCCAGGAAGGCTCATCAGGCCGACGAAGGTGGCAGCTGTTATCTGCCACGTGTTGTCTGCCGGATTGAGCCAACTGGGATACGGAACGTACGAGGCCGCTCCTATCAGATGGATCACTCAAGCTCTCCTAACTGTCATCCGCCCCGGTGCCCCGCTCTGCGGCCAGAGCGTTACCAAACACCGGGTACGGCTAATGCCATTTCGGACGGTTCAGCCCGCCGGAGACACAATGCAGGTCAGGAGTTTCCGCATGATCACGCGTGTGTTTCGGGCTTGTTAATCCACCGCAAACCGCAATCCGACCGGTCCGGGAGCCGCCAACGCCGCCCTCGGGGCCGCAGCGGACGGGGCGGCGGACCCCACTACCATCTCCCGATCGACATGACCACCACCGGCCCACTCGTGCCCGAATACGGCGATGAAGACAGCGTTCGTGCCAATGGCGCCGCCAACGGTGCCGCCACCAATGGCGCCAGCGCCGAGCCCGGCGACCGCATCGGGCAGCTGCGGGGCGCCGGCGTCCAGGTGGACCGCCGGCGTGTCGGCCAGGTGGCGATCGGGGTCGTGCTGGCGACGCTCGCCGTCCTGGCCGTCGTCTTCACGATCGTCGGGGTGCACACGAACCAACAGGACGACCGCCTGCGCGACGACGGCGTGCCGGTCACCTTCACGGTGACGGGATGCCTCGGGCTCCTCGGCGGCAGCGGGAGCAACGCAGCGGGGTACTCCTGCCGTGGCACGTACAGCCTGCAGGGCCAGAGCTACCACGAGCAGCTCCCCGGCAGCTCGTTCCACCGGCCGGGGTCCACCGTCGCCGCCATTGCCGTGCCGGGCGATCCCGCCCTGGTGTCACCGGCCTCCATCGTGGCCCGCGAGCACTCCTCGGCGGGCGCGTTCGTGCTGCCGGCAATCCTGGCGGCCGTCCTGGTGGTGCTCGTGGCACTGCTCCTGATGCTGCGCCGCCGGCGTCACGCCCGCGAGGGGCCGGGCGGGTCACCCGCTCCCTGAGGGGCGGAACCGGCACGGCGCTCCCGACGACCGGCGGGACGACCCGGGCGACCCTCCGTAGGGGTGTTGGGCCGGATCAGGAGGCTCCGGATCAGGTGGGTCGGATCAGGAAGGCGGCGTGTAGCGCTTGTTGCGGCGGGGCCGCGGCGCAGCGGCTGTGCTCCCCTGGGGCCGCGGCGCGTCGGGACCGGCCGCCTCGGCCCGCTTGAGCTCCTGTTGCAGACGGTAGGCCCGCACCAGATACCAGGCGCCGGCCAACAAGAACGGGGCGGCGAAGCCGAAGTAGGTGTAGTGGAGCTGGAAGATCGCCAGGCCATAGAGCGCCAGGGTGATGCCCTGGAACAGGCGCTTGCGCAACAGCGAGGTGATCAGCACCAGGGCGGCGAGGGCGAGAAGGACGTAGGTCAGCTTGTCGTAGACGCTCACACTCTGGTTGTGGGTCTTGGCGTAGTTGATGGACGCCGAGCTGATGATGAGGCCGATGAGCGCGGCCACCGGGGCCGCCACCAGCCCGATCGCCCGCTCCTTGTCGTTGGACCGGGCGATGTCCGCCTCGATCTCCTCGACGGGCCGGATCTCCTCGACTTCCTTTTCCTTCGGGTCGTCGTCGGGGCGCACCATGGAGTACTTGAGGCGTTCCCAGAACGTCATCCTTGGCGCGCTGTCGCCCCCCGCATCGCCGGCGCCTGGACTCGAAGACATCGGGGAAGGCTACCGCTCCCCGGGAGTTGCTCCCCCTCGGGCCGGCCGGGCCGCCGGGGGCAAAGGGGCCCGGTGGACCCGTGCGAGGCCGCCGGACGAGGCCCGGGGCGTCCGGGGGCGGTCGGCCGCCCCGGTCACTAACGTGCTCGTATGAGGGCCCATTGGCCCGGCGGATCGTGAGGAGCCGACGATGAAGCTCGTGGTAGCGGTGGTCAAGCCGTTCAAGCTGGACGACGTGAAGGACATGCTCAAGAACATGGGCGTGGCGGGCATGACGCTGACCGAGGCCCAGGGCTACGGCCGCCAGCGCGGGCACACGGAGACCTACCGGGGGGCCGAGTACACGGTCGACTTCATCCCCAAGGTCCGAGTCGAGGTGCTGGTCGAGGACGACCGGGCCGAGGCCGTGGTCGACGCCATCGTCTCGTCCGCCGCCACCGGCAAGATCGGTGACGGCAAGGTCTGGGTCGTGCCGGCCGAGACCGTCGTGCGGGTGCGGACGGGCGAGCGCGGAGCCGACGCCGTCTGAGCCGGTCGGGGCCGGGGTCGTCGTAACCAGCCGGGGCCGGGGTCGTCGTAACCAGCCGGGGCCGCAGTCGTCTGAACCAGCCGCGGTCGCGATCGGACGCACCCGAGCACGTGGGAGGGACCGGGGCTACTCTTCGTCCATGAGCGGCGACAACTTCGACCTGTCCAAGATCTGGCTGTTCTCCACCTCGTCGGGCAAGGACCTGCGCACCATCAAGCGCGCGCTCGAGGAGGTGACGGTGCCGCCCGGCCGGGTGCTCTGCGAGCAGGGCACCATCGGGCGTGAGTTCTTCTTCATCGTCAAGGGCGATGCAGCCGTCCGGCGCAACAACCGCAAGGTGGCCACGCTCGGCCCCGGCCAGTACTTCGGCGAGATGGCGCTGCTCGACCGGCTGCCCCGCTCCGCCACCGTGACCTCGGAGACGGACATGACGCTGCTCGTCCTCGGCCAGCGCCAGTTCAACGGGATCCTCGACTCGGTGCCCGCCCTCTCGCGCAAGATGCTGGCTGCGATGGCCACCCGCCTGCGCGAGGCCGACGAGAGGGCGATGGCCGTCATCTAGACAGCTCCCCCGGGCCGGCGCCGTCGCGGCGTCGGCGCCCTCGTGAGCTGGCCGTTTCGTCCCAGGTATCCGCGTCCGCGCCGGCACGCGCTGCCAAACTCCCTGTGTCCATTCCCTCGCCTTCCCTCGCCGGGACACAGGAGGTCACAGTCATGCTGGACACGTTGGACCTGAGAAAACTCGGGGCTGAGTTCCTGGGCACCATGGTGTTGGTCGTCGTCGCCGTCGGCGTCGCCACCGAGTCGTTCGGCTTCAAGCTCTTCGGCTTGAGCTACTCGGCCGGCGTGGCCGCCACGGCCCTCGCCTTCGGTCTGGTGCTGGTCGCGCTCGTGTACGCCATCGGGCCGATCTCGGGCTGTCACGTCAACCCGGCCGTCACGCTCGGCTTCATCGCGACGGGCCGCATGAAGCTGGCCGAGGGGGTCGCCTACCTCGTGGCCCAGTTCGCCGGAGGGATCGTCGGCGCCTACCTCCTCTACTGGATGTTCACCACCTCGCCGATCTACACCAAGAGCAGGGTGGGCCTGGGCACCGACGGGTACGGCAAGCAATCGCACCTGTTCGTCAGCCAGTGGGGCGCCTTCCTGATCGAGGTCGTCCTCACCACCATCTTCGTGCTGATCGTGCTGTTCGCCACCCACAAGGCCTCCATTCAGGGCGCTGCCGGCGTGGCCATCGGCTTCGGCCTGGTGATCGTGCACCTCATCGGCATCCCGCTCACGGGCACCTCGGTCAACCCGGCGCGGAGCCTCGGGCCGGCCCTCGTCGTCGGCGGGACGGCGCTCAGCCAGGTCTGGGTCTTCATCGTCGCTCCGCTGGTCGGCGCGCTGATCGCGGCGATCATCCACCTGGTGCTGGCCGACCGCTCCGCGGACGTGCCGGCGCCGGCGACGGAGCCCGCACCGACCTAGAACCAGGCCCGGGCCTGGCCCCGGGGCCGCTACCGTCGGATCCATGGATCTGACCGAGGCACTCTCATTCGCCAGGAACCACAAGCAGGGCGTCCTGGCCACCATCCGGGCCAACGGGCGGCCGCAGCTGTCCAACATCATGTACGTGCCGGACGAGGGCGACACGTTCTTGATCTCCATCACCGACAGCCGGGCCAAGACCGCCAACCTGCGGCGCGACCCGCGCGCCTCGCTCTACGTGCTGGGCGACAACTTCTGGCAGTACGTCGTGATCGAGGCGACGGCCGAGCTGTCGCCGGTGGCGTCCGAGCCGAACGACGCCACCGTGGAGGCCCTGATCCGCTACTACGAGGCGGGCTCGGGCGCGCACCCGAACTGGGACGAGTACCGGGCCGCCATGATCGCCGACAAGCGCATCGCGTTGACGCTGCGGCCCGAGCGGGCCTACGGGCTGATCGGCGGGGGCTGACGCCGGGCTGACGCCGGGGTGGCGACTGGGCGCCGGGGCCGCGACGGGCGCACCTTCGGGCCCCGGCCCCGGCTCGGCCCCCGGCCCCGGGTTACGGGCAGGTCGAGCCGACGCGCTTGGCCTGTGACGTGATGCCGGCCTGCACGGGGGACGCGGCGGCCTTGGCCGACGTGGCCGTGCCGTCGTAGACGCCCGAGCCGAAAGCGCAGTTCCCGGCCGACCAGTAGGCGTTGGCCGACCCGCCCGAACCGCCGGTCACGGTGACGCCCTTGGCGCCCGGGACGCCGGCCACGTTGAACGGTTTGGAGCCGGCCTGGCCCGTTTTGGCGATGTGCAGGAACAGGGCCGCGGCGCTCTGGGCGCCGGCCGGACTGCTGAACTGCATCACCAGCGACAGGCCCTCGTTGGTGTTCGAGCCTTTGGCCGACTCCTCGACGGCCTTGACGAACCCTGCCTTCTGCAACGTGCTGATGGCGCTCTTCCTCTGGCTCTTGGTGAGCGACCCACCCTCGAGCAGGCCCGCCGGCGTGGTCACGGTGCTGGGGTGCCCGCCCACCGTGTAGCCGGGCATCTCGTTGGACTTGAGCAGGAACCGCGAGAGCGAGGACGGGGAGACCGCGCCGGCGGAGGTGCCCGGGCCGAGCACAGGGAGCGCCGGCAGGACGAGGCCGGTAACCCCGACGAGCCCCGCGAGCCCCGCGAGCGCCCCGGCGCCGCAGGCCGCGGCGAGGCGCAGTCGCGCCCGGAGGCGACCCCGACCCCGGCCCGCGTGGTTTCCGACCCGGGCCCCCGTCAAGTGGACACGGCCGGCTGGCCCGTGGCCGCTGGCTGGCCGAGCGACTCCTCCACCAGCTGGGAGAGGTCGAGCACGCGCACGTCGTCCTCCTTGGCGTTGGCGCGCACCGCGTCGTCGAGCATGATCATGCAGTAGGGGCAGGCCGTCGAGACGACGTCGGCCCCGGTGCCGAGCGCCTCGTCCATGCGCTCCATGTTGACCCGCTTGCCGATGTTCTCCTCGAGCCACATGCGCGCGCCGCCGGCGCCGCAGCAGAAGCCGCGCTCCTTGCAGCGCCGCATCTCGATCTGCTCGACGCCGGGGATGGCACTGAGGACCGAGCGGGGCTCCTCGATGATCCGGTTGTGCCGGCCCAGGTAGCAGGGGTCGTGGTAGGTGACCTTGCCCGAGTAGCCCGACCCGGGCGTGAGCTTGCCGGACCGCACGAGGTGCTCGAGCAGCTCGGCGTGGTGGATGACCTCGTAGTTGCCCCCGAGGGCGGGGTACTCGTTCTTGATGGTGTTGAAGCAGTGCGGACAGCTGGCGATGATCTTCTTCGCCCCCACCTCGTCCAGGGTGGCGATGTTCATCTTCGTCTGCTCCTGGTAGAGGTACTCGTTGCCCAGGCGGCGCACCGGATCGCCGGTGCACGACTCCTTGGGCCCGAGGATGCCGAAGGTGACGCCGGCCCGGTGCAGCATGCGCGCCGTGGCCTGCACGCCCTTGCGGGCCCGCTCGTCGAGCGCGCCGGCGCAGCCCACCCAGTAGAGGTACTCGATGTCGTCCGGGATGGTGCCGGTGATCACCGGGATCTCGAAGTCGAGCGTCTGGGTCCACTCGGCGCGCCTGTTCTGCCCGAGGCCCCAGGGGTCGCCCTGGTTCTCGACGTTGCGCAGCATGAGCCCGGCCTCGGACGGGAACTCGGACTCCATGAGCACCTGGTAGCGGCGCATGTCGACGATGGCGTCGATGTGCTCGATGTCGACCGGGCACTCGTTCACGCAGGCGCCGCAGGTGGTGCAGGCCCAGAGCACGTCGGGGTCGATGACGTTGGGCACCAGGGCGGTCTGCTCGCCCTCACCGCTGAGCAGCGGGGTGGCCGAGGCGAACATGTTGTCGCGCAGGCCCATGATCAAGAGCTTCGGCGAGAGCGGCTTGTCCGTCGTCCACGCCGGGCAGGCCGACTGGCAGCGCCCGCACTCGGTGCAGGTGGCGAAGTCGAGCATCTGCTTCCAACTGAAGTGGCCGATCTCGCCGACCCCGAACACGGTGTCCTCGTCGACGTTCTCCATGTCCATGTCGGGCGTGCTGTAGAGCGCGCCGAGCGCACGGGGCCGGCGGGAGAAGGCCACGTTGATCGGCGCGAAGAAGATGTGGAGGTGCTTGGAGTACGAGACGAAGACGATGAAGCCCGAGATGATGGCGATGTTGAGCAGCAGGAACACGGTCACGAGGACCGAGTTGGTCCCGGCACCGAGCGGGTGCAAGAGCTTGGCCACCGCGTGGGAGGCGAAGGCGCCCCAGCCGTAGGGGAACTGGGTCGGGTCGGTGTTGACCTGGGCCCCTCGATAGAGGAGGAGCGTGATCATCACGCCGGCGATCATGAGCAGGGTGATCCAGGCGGCATCGAGGTGGGAGCCGTAGAAGCGTGACTTGCGCTCGAGACGGCTCGGCGCGTTCTTCAGCCGGATGATGGCGAAGGTGATGAGGGCGATCAGCACGGCCACGGTGAAGAAGTCCTCGATGAAGCCGACCCAGTCCCAGGTCCCGATGCCCGGGATGTGGAAGTACTTGTCGAACAGGTCGCCGTAGGCCTCGATGATCGTGAGCAACAGGATGGTGAAGCCCCACATGGTGAAGAAGTGGGCCAGGCCGGGGACCGTCCACTGCAGGAGCTTGCGCTGGCCGGCGACCTCGACGGTCTCGGCCTCCACCTTGCGGCTGATGGGGCCCCGGGACCGGTTGGGGTCCTTCTTGCCGGAGCGGATGAGCTTGGACAGCCAGTGGAAGCGGCGGGCGGCGATGCCGAACCCGATGACGGTGACCAGGAGTCCAATGATGATTCTGACGGGCACGAATGCTCCTCGCGTCTCAGATCGTCGAACGGGCAAAGGTGGCGGAGTGCGAGCGCCACCTGGGACTTCGATGCGGACCAGAGGATAGTGGGGCCGCCTGCCGGGGGCCCAGTTGAAGAGTCCCAGATGACGCCCGCCTGAACTGCCTGGCCGGTCCTTTTCGATGCCCGTTCGGTGCCGCGCACCGCCGCCAGAGACGGCCGGTGCGCCGTTCCGGCGGGCCTCATCGGCTGCGCCGGACCGGGCCTCCACCTGGCGGGGACCCGTCGGAGAGCGGATAGAGCCCGTCGGTCGGCCGCCCCAGCCGTGGGGCACACAGTCCCGCCCAGGAGACGTCCGCCCTTGCCATACCCGTCACCGCAGCCGGGGCGTCCCGGGCTGGCGTCGTGATGACATTGACACTGGCGTGCCCGAGCGCCGTCGACTAGAAGAACGCCATGGGGGCGATGAGGATCGCGACGAGCGAGCGGACGGCGCTGGGTGTGGGCGGTCGCACTATTGTGGCGGGGGGCCGGCCACAGCGCCCGGCGCCGGCGCGGCATCCAGCGACCAGCCGGCGTTCACGACATCGGAGGCACCGGGCGGGGCCGCCACGGCCGGCCACCGGGTGATCGCCCTGACCTTCGACGACGGACCGGGTCCGTTCACCCCCCAGGTGCTCTCCGTCCTCGAGCGCGACCAGGTGCCGGCCACGTTCTTCGAGATAGGCGACGAGGTGGCCCGTTACCCCCAGTACGCCAAGATGGTGGCGTCGGCCGGGTTCCCGGTGGAGAGCCACACCTGGAGCCATCCCGATCTCACCACACTCTCCGCGTCGGGCGTCGCGGCACAGATCGACATGACCCAGGCCGAGATTCAGGCGGTGACGGGTACCACGCCGCAGTGCGTGCGCCCGCCCTATGACGCGTGGAACGCCGGCGTCCTGAGCCAGATCGCTGCGCGCGGGCTGACGACGATGAGCTATTCCGTGGACCCGAAGGACTGGACGCTCCCCGGCGTGCAGGCCATCGCGGACAACGTGGTCGGGGCCGCGTTCCCGGGCGCCGTGGTCGACATGCACGATGCCGGCGGCGACCGGTCCCAGACTGTCGCCGCCCTGCCCCAGATCATCACCCGGCTCCGTGCCATGGGGTACTCGTTCGTCTCCATCTGCGGCGCCGGGCCCACACCTCCTGTTCCCCAGGTGAGCGCCACGTACGCCTTCGGCAACGCACCGGCTCCCGGCCCGCCCGTGACTTCCAACCTGCCGTTCGTCGGTGCGGCGGCGGCCGACAGCGGCGGCTACTGGGAGGTGGCGGCCGACGGCGGGCTCTTCTCCTTCGGTGACGCCGTCTTCCACGGGTCGATGGGCGGCACGCGGCTCAACGCGCCCGTCGTGGGCATGGCGGCAACGGCCGACGGTGGCGGCTACTGGGAGGTGGCGTCCGACGGCGGGCTCTTCTCCTTCGGTGACGCCGTCTTCCACGGTTCGATGGGCGGCACGCGGCTCAACGCGCCCATCGTGGGCATGGCCGCGACGCCCGACGGTGGCGGCTACTGGGAGGTGGCGGCCGACGGTGGGCTCTTCTCCTTCGGTGACGCCGTCTTCCACGGGTCGATGGGCGGCACGCGGCTCAACGCGCCCATCGTGGGCATGGCGGCGACGGCCGACGGTGGCGGCTACTGGGAGGTGGCGGCCGACGGC
>CAVTPE010000013.1:0-71279 GCA_963736515.1 uncultured Acidimicrobiaceae bacterium
TCGGGTTTGTTCGCCGCCGGGCCGAGGGCTTCCCGCAACAGTCGGCGGACATGCGCGTTGGCCCGCTCCGCCACCTCCACCATGGTCTTGCGAACTTCGGAGCTGGTTCGGGGGTCATGGTCCATGTTGAGGAGCACTTGGAGGCTGGCCAGATAGTCCGGCCTGGCGTAGTGCGCGGAGAAGACATCGATGAGCTTCGACATCCGTTCCACGACGGTCGTTCCGTCGATGCGCGCGTTTTCGACGGTCTCGACCAAATGACTCGCCCCGTCCTCGAGGACGGCCAGCATGAGGCCCTCTCGATTGCCGAAGTACCACTGGATCACCCCCCACGTGACCCCCGCCCTGCGTGCGATCTCATTGGTACTGGACCCTCGGTAGAAGCCCAGCTCAATGATGCACTCGATTGCTGCTTTCACCACGCGAGCGCGGGTGTCGATCTCGGCGCTGCCAGTCGTCGGCCGGCGATGTCGACCTTTGGCGGAGGGCGTGATCCTGTCTGGCTTCGTCGTCACGATGGCAACTCTCGGGCCCCTTGTCGGTCCAAAGGACCCCTGGTCCCTCGGGCATCGTATGCTACCATGTGAGGAGCCTCAGCGTTCGAACAACAAGTCCGAGTCTCCCCACGGGTTCAGTCCGACAGATTCCAGACGCGTTTGGCGTTCCCGGAGAGAATGAGCTCTCGTTCCTCCGACGGTATCGAGCGGAACTGGCTCTCCACCACCTGTCGTGATCGGGGCCATGACGTCACCGGGTGCGGGTAGTCGGAGGACCACATCATGTTGCGGACACCGATCCGGTCGCGGAGGAGTTCCAACGAGAAGTCCTCCTCTATGAACGTCAAATGCACGTTCTGATGAAAGTAGAAACTGGGCAGTTCGCTCATTCCTGGGAACTCGTACCCCTGGCGGAGCACCATGTCATCGGTCACGTGCAGCCACCACGCCACCCACGCCAATCCCGGCTCCACGAACACAAGGTTGAGCCGCGGGTGCCGGGCCAGCACCCCGGTGAGGATCCACATGCCGAAGGCCTCCCCCGTCGTGAGAGGCGTCATCGCCACCATGACGCCCTTCTGCGGAGTTGGGTCCCGCCGGCTCAGGTCATCCAGGCTCGTGTTCAGGCCGATGTGGCAGCACACGGGCAGGCCGGTCTCCTCGATGGCCGAAAAGAGGCGGTCGTACCGCTCGTCGTAGTAGTCGGGCAGCCCGAACTCCGCCGGGAAGACCGGCAGCTGGAGCGACTTCCCTCCACGTGCAGCGGTACGCAGTACCTCTGACACGGCGAAGTCGATGTCATGGATCGGTATCTGGTACGACACACAGAGCCGCTTACGATCCGCCGAGGCGAACTCGTGCAGTACGTCGTTGAAGGCGCGGGTGGCCTCGCTTGCGCCGGTCTTCAGGTCCGGGATGTAGCGGAAGGCGCTGACCTCTGAGTACAGCACCTCCACCTCGACGCCATCGACCTCCATGTCCGCCAGTCGTTCACGGGGATCTCCGTAGCCAGGCCGCTTGAAGGCGGCATTCGCCCCGATATGGGCGTCTTTGTCGCTCCGCTTCAACTTCATTCCGGCCTGATTGGCGGCCGCCGTGCCGCGCGCCATGCGCTGGGTAAAGGCGGCAACGGCCGCGTCGTAGTCGTGGTGAAAAGACGATGCCAGGTGCGCCCTTACCTGATCGTGGGTGATGGCAACGTGACTATCAGCTGAGATCAACAGCTCATCGTCCAGCGAGCCTTCACGGGTGTCCAGAATCGTCATCGCTCCTCCTTGATCGTTGGGATCGTCACACGAAATCTCTCTCCACCTCGCGGCAGCGCTCGCTCCCGGCCGTGGAAGCGCTGGGAAGCTGCGGTGGCCGCCCTGGTCCGGCTGGACCGGCGAATGCTTGCGCGAGCGCGATCCACTGCTGCGCGGTCGGACCGGTCACGACCAGGCCGGTATCGTCGCGGTGCCTCCGTTGCGTCACCACGAGACAGAAATCCACGGCGTCCCCCGTGACACGGTCGACGGCGTCGATGGGTCCCCAGCTCCATACGTCCCCGTTCGGTGCCCTCAGCTCGACCCGGACCGACTCCACGGGAGGCGGGAGGTCATTGACGGAGAAGCTGTACGGCAACGCGCGGATGCCCAGATGGGCGATGTGACGCAGGCGGCTGCTCGGCGCACGCTCCATGCCGAGCGCGTCGACGATGTCCTGGCCGTGTGCCCAGGTCTCCATGAGCCTCGCCGTGATAGACGAGGCCGGGCTCATGTCCGGCCCGTACCACGGCAGCCGACGGAGCGGGTCGACGCCGCGGTAGGCACTCACCAGGGCTGCTCGAGCATCCCGGAACCAACCCAGCAGATCCGCTCCGGAACGGAGGCGATGCTCGGCGGCGACACGGTCGGGAAAGTCGTCGCCCCCCGCAGTCAGGAGCTCGGCGTCTCGCCGGAACTGATCGGGATCCACCAGGGACTGGAGGGTCGTCTCGTCGAAATAGGCGAGATGGCTCACGTGGTCGCCGAGACACCACCCGGTGGCGGCCGTGGGCAGCCCCCACTCCGCGGGTCCGAGTTGGTCGAGGATCCCATGCAGAGCAGCAGACTCGGTGACGAGGTCGTCGACGAGGGCAGACAGTTCGGTGCCCATCAGCGGTCCGTCCAGAAAGGGCGACGAGTTGTCCCGGAACGCCGTGCCTTCAGTGCCGATCATGATGCTCACGTCATGGTCGCCTGAGAATCAGACCGGTTCGACTTGCGCAGACAAGGGCCGTGGTGGGATTGACCAACTGATTGGACGAGTGGCCGCGGAGCTGCCGAACAGCTTCGGTGGTCAGGTTCAGCCCGTGGATGTAACCCTCGCCGATCAAGCCTCCGTTCGTGTTGCAGGGAAGACTGCCCTGCGGGCCAAGATTGCCGTCCGCGATGAAGTCCTTCGCCTCCCCGGGGCCGCAGAATCCGAGACCCTCGAGTTGCATCAGAAACATCGGCGAGAACGCGTCGTAGATCATCGCGACGTCTATGTCGGAGCGCTTGAACCCGTGGCCCTCAAAGAGACGATCTGCCATGGCGGCGCACCCCTCCATGACCGCAATGTCCTTTGTGTAGTGGTTGCTGGCGATCTCCTCTTCGAAGAGGCCGGCCTGCGCGGCGGCCCCGATGAGGACCGGCCGGTCACTCCCGGATGCACGGTCGGCGGACGTGATCACCAGGGCCACCGAGCCATCGGTTTCCTGGCAGCAGTCGAAGAGCCTGATGGCTGGTTCGGCGATCCAGCGGGAGGCCTGGTGCTCGTCCAACGTGATGGGCTTCTTGTAGAAGTGGGCGTTCGGATTGTTCGCGGCATAATCCCTGAATTGCACGACCGCTCGACCGAAGTCCTCGCTCGACACGCCGTAGGTGTGCATGTAACGGACGCAATTGAGCGACATCCACGACGCGGGCGTGAGGACGCCGTACGGGGTGCACCATTGCATGGCCGTCGAGCCGGAATGTGCTGACGTCCCTCTGCCCCCGACCGCCGCTCGGCCGAAGCGCTCGCCCGACCTCGCCTTGATGGCCCGGTAGGCGACCACCACGTCCGCCACGCCAGCTGCCACCGCCGATGCGGCGTGGAGGAGCACGCCCTGGGAGCCACCACCCCCATACGGCACCCGACTGGAGAAACTGACCTCCGGGATCCCAAGGGTCCGGACGAGCTCGGTCTCCTCCACCGGATCGATCGTGTAGCTGACGAGCCCGTCCACGTCGGCCATTCTGAGTCCCGCATCGGCGAGCGCGGCCACGATCGCTTCGGAGGCAAGTTGCGTCTCGCTGCGACCGGCCGCCTTCGAGAACTCCGTCTGCCCGATTCCGACGATCGCGGTTGTGTCACGGAGTCGACTACCCATCGGCCGTCGCCTTGGGCTTGAAGACGGGGACTGCTCCGTCATGCCGCGTCGGCCGGAAGTCGACCGTCACCGGCATGCCGATCACGATGTCGTGTGGATCGACATCGACCAAGTTCGACAACACGCGGACGCCCTCATCGAGATCGATGAGGGCTGCCAGCACCGGGTACTCGAACGCCGGGTTCTGAGGATGATGAAGGATGGCGTAGCTGTAGACCACACCGTTCCCTCCGAGGTCGATGATCTCGAATTCGAGCGACTGGCACTCTGGACACATGGGGCGGGGAGGGTGTCGCAATCGGCCACACTGCTGGCATCGCTGCGTGACGAGCCGGCCCTCGAGTGCAGCGTCCCAATAGAAGTGATTGTCCTCATTGAGGAGTGGGGCAGGGCGGGTGACCTCGCCGGCTTCGGTCATGGCGCTCCGTCCAGGACCGCACGGCTCTCCACCATGGCGTCGACCTGAGCGCTGGAGTATCCCAGTTGCTTCAAGATGTCCCTGGTCTGCTCCCCGCACGCGCACGGACCCCCCTGGATGACCGTCTGGGCTGGGGTGATATTGACGAGCAGGCCCGGGTCTTCGAATCGACCCACACTGCTGGACCGCGTCTCACTCACGAGGTTCAGTCGCCTGGCTTCGGGATCGTCAAAGAGGTTCCGGCAGAAGAACTCGTCGACAACCTCGATCGGCACACCCCCGTCGTCGAGGGCAGCGAAGGCCTCCGCCGCCGCCATGCTTTCGAAATATGACCCGAGCCAGTCGGCCACCGACGCTTCATCCTCGGCTTTGGGCGCGCCGGGAAGCAGCGCCTGCAGCGTTGCCCGCGCCTCACTCGTGACGGCAGCAAGGAAGACCCACTCACCGAACGCGCACCGATAGAGGCGGTAATAGGGGGAGAGCCCGAACTGATCGCGGTCCACCTGCCCCCAGTCCGGGGCCCTGCCGTCAGAGTGGACCCATGCATGGGACGTGTGCAGGAGCCCGGCGTTGACGATGGAGGTGCTGACCGCCTGACCCTCCCCAGTCCTGTCCCGGTGGTACAGCGCAGTCGTGATGGCGATGGCGGCCAGGAGGGCATTGCCGGTGTCCCCCATGTTGGACCGGCTCCAGAGCGGAGGGTTGCCCTCCCCGCACGCCCCGTCCTCCCATTCCGTCCCCGTCATTGCCGCGGCGTTCTGGTCTGTGCCGGGCAGATCGGATCTGGGGCCTTTCTCGTACCCCCGGGTATTGCAGTAGATCAGCGCGGGATAGCGCTCTCGGAGGGTCTCGTAGTCGAGGCCCAGTCGGGCGGCCGCCCCCGGCCGCCAGTTGAGCGTGATCACGTCAGAGCACTGGAGCAACTTCTCCAGTGCCTCCCGGCCGGCAGGGTCCTTGAGATTGAGGGCGATGCTGCGCTTCCCGCGGTTCGTGCCGAGACCCATGTGCGTGCCATTCCAGTAGGTGTCGTGCAGCGCGTTGATCTTGATGACATCGGCTCCGAGGTCGGCAAGGACTCGCCCTGTGAACGGCCCGGCCACCCCCAGACCAAGGTCGAGGACCCGAATGCCAGACAGGGGATGCGCGAGCGACTCGTCCGACCCCAAAGCGGGACTGGGGTCTGCGGCGCCGGAAAGGGCCTCGGCGAGCACCTCCTCCGTATGCTGGCCCGAGCGGGGTGCGGGCCCGCGGACGGCGCCCGGTGTCGCCGAGAACTCCAACAAGGGGCCGACGTGGTGAATCAGTCCGTGCTCGGGATCGTCGACCTCGACCACGCAGCCATCGGCGAGAAAGGACTTGTCCGCCAATGCCTCCCCGGGCGACCTGACCGTCGCGATCCCGAGACCCACCTCCTCGGCCGCCCGGACCCATGCGTCGGCGGGGAACTTCTTGAACGCCTCTACGAGTTGTGGGTGGAGGAAGATGCCTGCCAGCAGCCCGTCCGACTCCATGGAGACACGATCAGGATCGTCCCGGTACGACGTGTCGAGCCCGGCGGCGGACAGTTTGTCCCCTTCGGCCGCTGCGAGGACCCACCGGGGCCGGAGCGTCCAGTGATGGACCCATTTGCCGTCAGCACACTCGTAGAGGCCCTCGATCGACCTCGAGTCGACGGGCCACATCCAGTACAGGGGCGCATCCGGGTCCTCGACCCGCTGCCAGTTCAGACAGGCCGCTGCCAGTGCACCTTGCAGGAGTGATGTGGTCACGTGCTGGCCCAGACCACTGACTTCTCGAGCGCGCAGCGCGGCGGCGATCCCCAGTGTGGCGAAATAGGTCGCGCCGATGCTCGGCCATGGGGTTCGCGGGAAGATCGGACCCTCTCGATCAGCACCCCGGACGAGCCCCTCGGGCGCGTCGAACTCGGGGTACGGCCCCGGACGGCGATTGATGAACTCCATGGCTGTCCCCCGCCGACCCTTTTGGTCATAGAGGAGGCCGGTCCGGGCAGCGACGAGCCCGTCGTAACCGGGACGGTCACGGTGGACGGGGTGCTCACCGTAGGCGGTGATCGAACAGGTGATAATGCGGGGATTGAGCGCGCTGAGGGCGTCGTGGTCGACTCCGAGCCGCGTCGTCGTCCCCCACGAGAAGCTGTCGACCACGATGTCGGATTTCTGGACGAGTCGATCGAATTGGTGACGGCCATCGATACCGTGCAGATCGAGGCGGACACTTCGCTTGCCCCGATTCCAGACCCGGTACCCGGTCTGCTGTGCAAATGGATCACCCAACGGCGGCTCGATCCGTATGACATCGGCGCCGTTGTCGACAAGGAACATGGTGGCCATGGGGCCGGCCATGCCCCAGGACAGATCGAGAACACGTAGATGATCGAACGCTCCAGCCATACGACTCCACCCCTTCACGTTCTGGCGAGGCCACCATAGCACTTACTATGTCGCCGTCCTCGGTCGGAGCTGCTCGGCGGATCCGTGCGCGGCGCGTGCCGACGGCTTCCGCATCTGGCGGGTCAGAGAAGTGCTCCTTGAGCTGGATCTTTTGGATCGCGGCGACGATCAAGAGGGCGGATGGGCGACCTCGACCCGTTCGAGCCACACATGGCTGAGGACCCCGAGGCCCGACAGGAGACTCGCCATCATGTTGATGGCCCGACATGGGCGATTGGAAAAGGAAAACCGTTGGGATTGCTCGGCACGATCGGCGGTCAGCCGTTCCGACGCACCACCAATGACCGCCCCAGCATCCGTCTGGCGACCCTGGCGAGGTGCCAACCGCTCAAGCGATTGCACATTATATTCATTCCCACGAAGAGCGAAGCTTGAGCGGAGAGCCGATGCAAGACGCAGTTTGGAGCAGTGAATCGCAGACAACGATCGCCTCGCTCTACGAAGAGCGGCTCCATTCGGACCCATCGAGTGAATACCTCGACGTGTGCGGAACCAAGCTCACTGCGGCCGACGTGGTGACGGATGGTTGGCGCGTCTCGACGGTCCTCGACGAGCTCGGACTCGCGCCGCAGGACCGGGTTGCCACAATCTTGGAGAACTCCCCCGCCGCCGTCACCGCTTGGGCCGGCATCGTTCTGGGAGGACGCATCGCCGTTCCAGTGAATACTGCGTACAAGGGCTACTACCTGCGGCATCAACTCGAGGATTGTGGTGCTCGTGTCGTCGTGGTCGCTGCCAGCCTCGCTGACCGTCTGGCGGACATCGCCGGCCCCGATCTCCCCGGCTTGGACCATGTGATTGTGGTGGATGACGCCGATGAAGCAAACCCTGGAGACGGCAAGCCAGAGACGACGTGGGACGCCCGAGTCTCACTCCATCGTTGGGAGGATGTGCTGGGCGCCGAGGCCAAGGAGCCGGGCAACAGGGCGAAGGGTTCCGATCTCGCCACGTTCATCTACACCGGCGGCACCACGGGCCCGTCCAAGGGCTGCATGCTGACCCACAACTATCACGGCGCCTTGGCCCGGCAGATCGGCCTGTGCTGGGGTCGCACCTCCGATGACGTCGCATGGACCCCCCTTCCCCTCTATCACTTCAACGCGCTGACGACGGTGGTCATCGGAACCCTGCTCTATGGGGGCCGGGGAGCGATCTACCGAAAGTTCTCCGTTTCGAACTTCTGGTCCGAGATGAACCGGGTTGGGGCGACGATCACGTCGACTCTCGGGAGCATGACGTACCTTCTCGCCAATGACATCGATCGTCCGGAAATGCCACTGTCCGGTCAGCCTGAAGCAAACCGCTCTCTGCGGCTGATCGGAGCAGTGCCGATGCCACCCGAGGTGGACGACGTCATCAGGAATCGTTTCGGTGTCACGACGTTCAGCGGAGCCTATGGCGTGACCGAAGCGAGTCTGATGTCGTGGCAACCCCCTGGGACTCGGAACAAGGCAGGTGCGGCCGGGGTCGTCAACGACGAGTACTTCGACGTTCGGATCTTCGATGACGACGACGGCGAGCTCCCGGCAAACGCCGAGGGCGAGATCGTGGTGCGCCCCAAGCGAGCGCATGTCATGTTCGAGGGATACTGGGGACGCCCAGACGTCACCGTGGAGACAAGTCGAAACTGGTGGTACCACACCGGCGACATCGGCCGCATCGATGAGGACCGATACCTCTACTTCGTCGACCGGAAAGCCGACTATCTGCGGCGCCGCGGAGAGAACATCTCGAGTTTCGAGGTCGAAAGCGTCTTGATGAGCCACGGCGGGCTGGCCGACGTCGCCGTCCATGCCGTGCCGAGTCAGCTCAGCGAGGACGACCTGAAGGTGACGGCGGTGATCAAGGCCAACCAGGTGTTATCGGCAGGAGAGCTCTTCGAGTGGTGCACAACTCAGTTGCCGTACTTTGCACTCCCCCGCTACATCGAATTCCGAGACGACCTGCCACGGAGCCCCGTCGGGCGAGTCCTCAAACGTGAACTCCGCGAGGAGGGCGTGACACCCGACACGTGGGACGCCGAGGCTGCAGGGATCGAGTACGAGCGGCGATAGCTGGGTGGCTCACGTAGCGAGCAGCGTGGTGCTGCGTCGCACGAACTCCGCAAATTCCCGGGGATGGCTCACATGAGCGGTGTGGCCGGCGCCCGCGATCGTGAACAACTCCGCGCCCAGGGACTCGGCCAGCCTGGTCGCGGCTTCCTGCGCGAAGGGCCACGTCGCAAGGCCGACGCCGAACAGGCTGGGCACCGTGAGGTCCTCCCAGCGAAATGGCGGACTGAGTCCGATGACAACGTCACTCTGAAAAGCGACGCCTTCGGCACGCCGACGCACCTTGAGCTCTTCGGGGAGGCGCCGCCACGCCTCCTCCCCCACCATCGATACGTACACTCGCTCGGCGAGGGCATCCGTGTCGACCTCGGCCGCCATTGCCTCGAGCCCCCGGCGGACCGGCGTGGGCCAGAATTCCATCCAGGGCACCTGAGGCTCCCAGAGGCCGAGTCCCCGGAACCGGCCCGGCTGCTGGATTGCTGCTGAGACGGCCACGACGCATCCGAAACTGTGAGCGACCACCGTGGTGGGTTCATCGTCCATGACCCCGAGGAGGTCGTCGACATGCTGCGCCAGTACCGCGGGTATACCCGCCGGGAGGGATTCGCCGTAGCCCCGGCGGTCATACTCGATGACCGTGAGATCGGGCAGGTGTTCCACTACCGGCAGAAAGCTCTTGGCTCGATCCATGGCGCCATGCACCAACACCACCTTGGACACGGTGGGATCACGCGGTCCTTGTTGTGTGACGGCGATGCTCGCATCCATTGCTCTGCCGCTCAATCGGTCGATCACGCGCTCGGATCCCCGAGAATCGACTGGAGGATGGCATCGAGCGTGAACCGAAAGACCCGGTCGAGGTCGACCTCTTGTTGGAGCGTGGTGCTCATGGTCTCGTCGATCTCGGTGTCGCCCTGGGCCCACACCTGCGCGCCGCGAACCCGGTAGTCGGGTGAGAGTGCATCTTCCAGCACGATGAATCCACCCAGGTGGAGCAGTATGGTCGCCACGGCAAAGGCCGCCTCTTCACCGTGCAGGCCGCTGGCGGTCAGCTCGTGAGCCAGCACCGCCTGGGCCTTGGTGAAGATGGCCTCACCGCGGCCCTGTGTCTTCGACAGGGCGATGAGCTGGGGGTGAGCCCGTACCTCTCGCAGGAGAGCGTTCGAAATTGATGCAATGCGCTCAGCCGGCGTACGGCCACGGGGCGAGATACTGCCGAACTGGTCGGTGATCTCCCCGATCAACCTGTTGAAGAGCTCGTCCCGGTTGCCGACGTGCCAGTACACGGTCGGGGTCCCGACGCCAAGTTCGGCAGCCAGCTTGCGCATGCTGAACGCATCGACCCCGCTCTCCTCGATCATCTTCATTGCTGTGGCCAGCACCTTGTCGACCGTGATGGAAGGACCGGTGCTGGCTGTTCCAGCCGGGCCCGTCTTTCCCTTCTGCACCACGACTCCCTACCGCTGTTCCTGGGGCCAACCCGCCGGCGGCACAACGCTATTTGAAGTCCCTGGGGTCTGGCACGCCAGGCGGCGTGCCCTCGTGGTACTCCACGAACTCCACCAGATAGCCGTCGAAGTCCTTCACGTAGGCCATCGTCACAGGCCAGCGCTCGAGCCGGCTCGGGGGCGACACCGACTCGCACCCCGCGGCGATCGCCTTGTCGTACAACGCCACGCAATCGTCGGTGTTCACGTAGAGCTTCCACATGGCGGATCCCATGTCGATCGGACCTTCCCGGTCGAGGTGTTGAGCGAGCTGCATGCGACTGCCACCGGCAGGGGACTGCAGCACTGCTTCCTTGATATTGGGGATGTCCGTTCTGCTCTGCACCGGGATGCCGATGACGCCCTCCCAGAAGTCGATGGCGCGTTCGAGATCACTGACGTTGATGCAGTACTGAGAAAGGATCGACACCATTGCTCTACCTCCTACCGTATGGTCGTGTCACGAGCCAACCGTCATCCGCTTGACGAGATCCTTGGATTCGTGGGAATCGTTCGCGGAAACGCACCAGATCGCGCGGAAATGGACGCAAGCCCTCTGCTACTCGGAGACGGTCACGGGCATGACCTCCACGCCGGACAACCATGGTCGACCGGCCGCTTCGACGTCCTTCCACTTCTGGAGGTCCACCCCGCCGGTCTGCCCGAGATCCTCCGGGGTGGGCCCGAAACGATCTGCGAGAGGCTGCAACTTGCCGACGTCGAAGTTGTAGACCTCCGCAGCAGTGAGCCCGAGGATCTTTCGCGCATCGTCGACCGGACAATCCCAGAAGGTGTCGCGGAGCCACTGGCGCGTGTGGGGCCACGTACCTTCGGGGTGGGGGAAGTCGTTGCCCCACATGATGTTGCCGACGCCGATCTCGAAGCGACGCGCGATTTCGCGTCGGCGGGTGTTGGACGACCCGATGAAGACGTTGCGGTCGAAGTACTCGCTCGGGAGCATCTTCAACTTCGGGGCGATGTCCCCCATCTTCTTGGTGGCGTGCTCCTTCATGTACGCGATGTCAGATCTCCACAGGAGGTCGGCAGCCCACCACGATCCCCCTTCGGTGACGGCGAACTTGAGGCCGGGGTGGCGTTCGAACGCACCGGACCAGAGCAGGAACCACATGGGCCGCATCGTCCAGAAGATGGTCTCGTTGGCATAGATGCCGAGATCGGTGCCGATCTCCTCGCGGGGTGCGGGCCCCGTGTGGGTGTGGACGACCATGTCGAGCTCCTCGCAGACGGCCCAGATGGGCTCGTATCGAAGGTCGTTGTAGGGAGCGTACGGACGCCACATGGCAGGGATGAGGATGCCCCCCAGGCCCGAGGACTTGGCCCGGCGGATCTCGGCAACGGCGGCGTCGATGTCGTGGAGGATGGGCACGACGGCGAGTCCGCACCGTCGGTCGGGGCTGTCACTGCACAGTTCGGCCAGCCAACGGTTGTGCGCTCGGGCGCCGGCCATCAACAGTGTCGGATCGTTCTCCCCACTCGCACCGAGGCCGGCGCCGAAGGGGGCCGATGCACCTCCCAACACGGCGTCGGCGTCGGGGAAGATGACCTCACCCACCACCCCGTCCGCGTCGAGCTCAGCGTCGCGGCGAGCCGCATCCCATCCCCCCCGGAGCCCCTCCTCGTTCTCGTCGTACCAGTCCTTCACGAACTCGAGCTTTTCCACCTGGGCGTTCATCGGGGCGCGGAGCGCGGCACGCTGCAGTCAGGTCTTCGTCGAAGGCATCCCGGTACTGTGGTTCGAGGTACTCCTTGTACTGGGCGTCGGGGAGACCCGCATGGGTGTCGGACGAGATGATCAGGTAGTTCTCGGTTACCACGGCTTCACGTCTCCTCCGGCGAAGGCAAGCGAATGGGAATCAGCAGGGACGCTTTCGAGCGGCACGTTCACCTCGCCGACGCGGGGCCCAACCCGAGCGGCGACAGGGGCAAGCGTTTCGAGATCGAAGCCGTAGACACGGGCGGCATTGCCGCCGAGCATCGGCCCCACCTCATCGGTGTCGATCCCGGCGAAGGTGTAGCGCAGGGCCTCGGTGGTATAGGGGTAGGTTCCCTCGATGTGCGGGTAGTCCTGGCCCCACATGATCTTGTCGATGCCGATGTCGTAGCGGAGAGGTGCCTCGTTGGGACGGAGAAAACTGGCCCCGACGAAGCAGTTGTTTCTCCAGTAGAAGCTCGGCGGCTCGGGGATTTCCTTGACAAGCTCGGCACCGAAATGCGCCTCTGCGTTTCCGTCGTCGGTGAAGCGGCTGTACTGGTAGTCGAGCATGTTGAGGGTGGCAGGGATCCAACCCGACGACTGCTCGGTGAGCACCAACTTCAGACGGGGATAGCGAGCAAACACGCCTCCAAAAGCCATGTGCCAGAAGACACGATGGGAGAACCAGCCCAGCTCCACCATGAAGATGGCCATGGAGGCCAGGTGTTCGCCCATCTCGGGGCCGGCGGCTCCGGAATGGTTGTTCACCGGCATGTCGAGATCCTGGCAAGCGGCCCAGATCGGCTCGTAGTCAGGGGCGCAGAGCGGAGGGAGTCCCGAGTCGGGTGGCACGCCAGGTAGCAGGATTCCGCCGAAGAGACCGTGCTCCCGCGCCCAGGTGATCTCTGCGACGGCGTCGTCGACGTCGTTGAGGAAGATCTGCGCCATGCCGGCACGACGCCCCGGCGTTTCCGCACAGAAGTCGGCCAACCACCGATTGTGCGCCCGCAGGCCGGCCCATCGCAGCTCGTAGGTCTCCGGGGTCGGCGGCCGCGCCAACAGATTGCCCGAGGGAAAGAAGGGCGGAATCGTGTTCGGGAACAGGACTTCCGCCACCACGCCATCGTCCTCGAGCTCGCGGAGACGGGCGGCGGAATCCCAATTGCGATAGGCCGTGTCGCCTCGGAGATCGGCGTACGGGTTCACATAGGACTTCGCCCAGACATCGAACTCGTCGAGGTAACGGCGCTCGAGGTAGTCCCGGTAGTCCAACATCTCGGCGCCGGCGTGGCCGTCGGCGGAAATCACGATGTAGCGGTCGTCGGCGAGTGTCTGCATCTTGTACCCCCCAGGGCCTATGACAGCGTTATAGTCCAAACACAAATGATATGCAATCATTGGTTCGTCCTGAGTGCATGTGGGGCGGGGAAGCGTCGGATGCCACGGAGTGTCGGTGGCGTGCGAGTCCGCAGGTCGAACAAGGGGAGGTCGAGATGAGGGACGTCGTCGGCAAGGTCGCGGTGGTCACCGGTGGGGGGCAGGGCATCGGCAGGGCGTTGGTGGAGCGGTTCGGCGCCGAGGGGATGAAGGTCGTGGTCGCGGACGTCGTTCCCGCGTTGGTCGAAGCGACGACGAGCGAGTTGGCGGATCGCGGTCTCGATGTCATCGGCGTGGTGACCGACGTCACCTCACTCGAATCGGTCGAAGCCCTACGCGAGACGACCCTCGAGCGGTACGGGGCGGTCCATCTCGTCTGCAACAACGCGGGGATCGGCTCTGGGTCCGAGGGTCAGCTGTGGGAACACCACGTCAACGACTGGCGCTGGTCCCTCGACGTCAATGTGATGGGCGTGGTGAACGGCATCCATGCATTCGTTCCCACCCTCCTCGCGCAAGGCGAGGAGGGGCACGTCGTGAACACCACGTCCAGCAACGGCGGGTTCACCCCTCTCATCAACAGCGCCGTCTACGCGACCACCAAGGCAGCGGTCACCACCATCACCGAGTGCCTCTGGGGCCAGCTCCGCGAGGTCGGCGCGAAGGTCAGTGCATCGTTGCTCTACCCGTCGACGTTCTCACCGGGGATGCTCAACACCGGTATCTGGCGACCGGGCGCCAATCGCCCCAAGCAATACGACCGGCCGGGTGCACCCCCGCAGGAAGGGCGAGACGCGCTGGGCGCCTACCTGCAGCGCATGAAGGACGCCGGTCTGGAGGTGCAGTTCGCACCCTTGTCGGAGGTGGCCGACATCTGCTTCGAGGGGATCCTCAACGACACGTTCTGGATCACTGTCCCCAACGACCGGCAACAACAGAAGATACGGGACCGCGCCGCGTCACAGATCGACGGCAGCCCCCCCGAGTACCTTCTCGAAGCCAACATGATGACGTCCAAACCGATCGACACGAAGACCTGACCGGAGCCGAGGGCAAAATGGAAGTTCCCAAAAGAAAGAGAGAGCGGCTTCGATGATACGGATGAGCGTCCTGTACCCCACAACCGAAGGTCACGTCTTCGATCATGACTATTACCGGGACCGCCACGTGCCCCTTGCTCTGCGGACGTGGGGGCTCGAGCAGGCCGAGATCGACAAGGGGGTCGACGGACCCTACGTCGCAGCCGTCCACTTTCGCTTCGATTCCCTCGAGGCGATGACTGCAGCCCTGTCGGGTGAGGGCTCGACGCAGGTAACGGCCGATGTGGCGAACTACACCAACATCACCCCCGTCGTGCAGATAAGCGAGATCGTCTGAGGCTTTTTGGTGCCCGCGTGCTGGGCGCCGGGACTACAACGAGATTCTATGTTCGTCGTTGTGCCGAAGGATGTGGCCTCCTTGGATTCCATGAGGCCTGGCCAGACTGGTTGCCTCATGCGAGTGGACATAAATGAAACCTTATTCTAGTATGTCGTCCTTGCCGTTCTCGTCGGCAGAGTGGACCCGCGGACGATAGGAGGCTCGCTCGAATGGTCATGCCCCAGGACATCGGTGCGATCGACACCATGTTGGGCTTCCCCCATCGGGACATGAAGGAGGTCTATCGGTTCATTACCCGACAGACCAGGGACACCCAGTCCAAGGAAGAATTCGACTTCCCGGTCGAGTACATGTTCAAAGACGTTCCCGAGAAGGCTCTGCAGGACGTCGACGACCCGATAGCCGTGACGGTGCGGGAAATGGACCTCTGGGGTATCGAGAAGGGGTTGATCGGGGTTGGTGACCCGGCCGGTACGGGTGCCGAGGCGCTGAAGCGATTCCCCGGTCGGTTCATTCCGTCGTCGAGCGCCGATCCCAACGAGGGTATGGCGGGGATCAATCGTCTCGTCCGCGAGCATGAGACCTTTGGGACCCGGGCCATCGGCGTGTTCCCTGCGGGAACATTCCCACAGGTCCCGATCAACGACAAGAAGATGTATCCCATCTATGCCAAGTGTGTCGAACTTGGCATCCCGATCTTCTGTTGTGCCGGCATACCGGGACCGAGGCTGAAGGCATCCTGCCAACATGTCGAGCTCATCGATGAGGTCATGTTCGACTTCCCGGACTTGGTCTTCGTCACCCGCCACGGCTGCGAGCCATGGACCGAACTGGCCGTGAAACTGATGCTGAAGTGGCCCGGTCTGCACTACTCGACGAGCGCCTTTGCTCCCAAGTACTACCCGCAGGACATCATCGACTACGCAAATAGTCGCGGCAGCGACAAGATCATCTACGCCGGGTATTTCCCGATGGGACTTTCCCTGGAACGGATCATGACCGAGATGGCCAATGTCGGATTCAAGGACGAGGTATGGCCGAAATTCCTTCGTACGAATGCTCTCAGAGTTCTCGGGCTTTCGTAGGTCCATGACCACGTCGCAGGGAGAACCAACCAGAGGAGCGATATGACGACAACTCTCACCGACACCGCGGCCGGCTCGAATGCCGCCGTTGAGTACACGACGTTCGACGCCGACAACCATTACTACGAAGCCACAGATGCGTACATCCGCCACATGGACAAGGCAATGGCGAAGCGCGCCATGCAATGGGCCGAGATCAATGGCAGGCAACGACTCCTCGTCGGCGGCAAGGTGAACAAGTTCATTCCCAATCCTGTGTTCGACCCAGTGGCAAAGCCGGGCAGCCTCGACGAATATTTCAGGGGGAAGAACCCGAACGCACAGGACATCCGGTCTCTCTTTGGCGACCTCGAGCCCATCCGTCCCGAGTACCGTGATCGAGACGCTCGTCTGTCCGTCATGGACCGCCAAGGCCTTGATGGTTGCTTTCTGTTCCCAACGCTCGGAGTCGGGATGGAGGAAGCGCTCGCAGACGATCCACCAGCGCTGGTAGCCGCCTTCGAAGCATTCAACCGGTGGCTCGAGGACGACTGGGGCTATGCCTACAAAGAACGGATATTCGCGGCGCCGATGATCACCCTCATCGATGTCGATGCCGCGGTGGCTGAACTGCGGCGAGTCCTCGACGCGGACGCCCGGATCGTCTGCATAAAGGGTGGACCCGCATACACACCTACCGGTCTCACTTCCCCGTCCGACACCCGATTCGACCCCTTCTGGGGCTTGGTCAACGAGTCCGGCGTCACGGTCGGGATCCATTCGGGTGACGCCGGCTACGGCCGCTACCTGAAGGACTGGGAGCCGGGCGGCGACTTCGAAGCTTTCCGTTACTCGCCCCTCCGCACGGTCCTCAGTTCGGACCGCCCGCCATTTGAAACGATGGCTGCATTCCTCTGCCAAGGTCTTTTTGACCGCTTCCCGAAGGTCAGAGTAGCCAGCATCGAATCGGGTGCGGGTTGGGTGTCGGTGCTGATCAAGAAGCTCAAGAAGGCGTACAGCCAGATGCCGGGCTCGTTCCAATCAGACCCGGTCGAAAAGCTCCGCCAGCACGTCTGGATCGCTCCGTTCTACGAGGACAACTTGAGTCAGCTGAAGGATTTCGTCGGCACAGATCACATCCTGTTCGGTTCGGACTGGCCACACGCCGAAGGGTTGGCTGAGCCACGCGACTTTGCGTTGGACCTCCGGCGGCATGGGTTCAGTGAGGAAGAGATCCACGGCGTCATGGCCGAGAACGGCTGGACGCTGACGCGCCGGGCCGACTGAAGTCGTCCGCGCGCCGATCAGGCCCCTCGACGGCCAACCCCATGTCCAGGCGAACTTCGTCGCCTCAGGGTTTGCATATGATATGCGGCATGCCATTTGCCACGGGTCACACCAAGTCGCCAGCAGCCCGCTCGGGCCTGAGCCCCAGCCGTAGCGAGGACTCGCACCGCATGAGCGAACTGCTCGAAGGAAAGGTCGCCGTGGTAACGGGGGCCGGCCATGGCATCGGTCGCGGCCACGCTCTGGAGCTGGCGCGTCGCGGTGCACGCGTCGTGGTCAATGATTTGGGGAGTTCGGTCACCGGTGAAGGTTCCAGCAAGGACGCAGACCTCACAGTCGAACTGATCTCGACGCGCGGCGGCGCAGCCATCGCGGACTATGGCAACGTGGCCGACGAGGGTGACGCAGAAGCGCTGATCGAACGAGCCATCGGGGAATGGGGGCGCCTCGACATCCTGGTCAACAACGCCGGCATCGTCCGCGACGGAGCCATTTGGAATCTGACTGCAGAGGCGTGGGACGCTGTCATGGGGGTCCATGTCAGGGGCCCCTGGCTGACCAGCCGCGCGGCAGCTCGTCATTGGCGGTCACTCGCGAAAGCCGGCCTCGACAGCCGGGGCCGGATAATCAACACGACTTCGGGCGCCGGGCTGGTCGGCAATTTCGGCCAGACGAGCTATGCGACGGCCAAGGCGGCGGTCGTGGGGCTGACCCTGACACTGGCACTGGAGCTGCAACGGCTCGGGGTCACGGTGAATGCCATCGGACCCGCCGGTGCGACACGTATCACCGGCACCATGCCCAATGCCCCCGAAGTCATCGAACCGGATGAGATACCAGAGAACTCCTTCCATCCGTTGGATCCCGCCGGAAGTTCTCCGGTGGTGGCCTGGTTGGCCTCCGACGAGGCCCAGTACGTGACCGGGCAGGTCATCCGGGTAATCGGCGACAAAATACATCTCATGCGCGGCTGGCAGGAGGGAGCCACTGCCTCGAATGATGGGGAGCGTTGGGACGCCTCCCGGATTGGTGAGGTCATGGCGACACGGATCTTCGGCACACAAGGCCGCGGGCTGCAGACCTGGTCGAGCTAGCACCCGGGCCGAGGCGATCGCGGTGGTCCGGCGATCCCCGGCTGCCAGGAGATCGTTCTGTCAGGGGAGGGTGGCCGGAGCCGCTATGGGCGGCCGCGCTGCCAACGTCCTGAAGTAGTCGCGGTCGCTCTGATCCGGTGCTCGCCCCACCCTGGTCACCGTGTCCACGTCCGTGGCCTCAGCTCTCAGGGCACGGACTGTCGCCCTCTCTTTGGGCCTGATGCCAAACGGGTCGAACGAGAAATGTCGCATGGCGTTCTCGTGGGTGATCTTGTCTATCTGCTCGTCCGAGAGCGAGGCGAACTGCAGCTCGTTGATCTCAGGGCCCCGGGGCCACGAGCTGTCCGAGTGGGGGAAGTCCGACTCCCAACAGACGTTGTCGATGTTGAACTGGTCGATGAGTCCGACGCCGATGGGATCATTGATGAAGCAGCAGAGGATTCTCTGCCTGAACACCTCAGCGGGTCCCATGCCTTCTGGGAACTGCTGTCCGGTCCAGCCGGAGTGACGTTGCTGGATGTGCTCGGCCCGCTGCAAGAAATACGGGATCCAACCGATGTCACCCTCTGTGAGCGAGAAGGTCAGATCGGGAAATCGCCACCAGAAATCCGCCCATAACAGATCGCCGAGCGAATAGATGGACATGACGGAGGACAGCCCCATGCCAACCGAGGCGGGTGCATCGGTCGACGTCGAGGCGGCCTTGGACGAAGACCCGACGTGCAGGCAGAGGACCGTCGCCGAGTCGGAGCACGCGGCGAAGAGGGGATCCCAGTGGCCCGAGTGGATCGACGGCATATGGAGTGCCGACGGATTTTCCGAGAAGGTGACGGCGTGGCACCCCTTGGCAGCGAGTCGACGCACCTCGTCTGCCGCCTTGTGCACGTCGAACAGCGGCAGAATGCCACAGGCGATGAACCGGTCTGGGTAGCTGCCGCACCATTCGTCGACGTGCCAGTCGTTGTATGCCTTGATCATGACCTCGTTCACAGCCGGGTCAGGGCCCTCGTTGAGCACCTGACCGGAGAAACCGGTCCAATTGGGAAAGTTGAGCCCCGCGAGCGTCCCGCCGGCCGACATGTCACGCACCCGCTCGTGGACGTCGTAGCAACCCGGGCGCATCTCGCTGTAGCTGGTTGGGTTGACGTTGTACATCTCGGGAGGCTTGCCCGCGACGGCATTCAACCCAAGATTGCGGCCCTTCTTCTCGCCATACCACCACTGTTGAAAGCCGCGTTCGTCCGTCTCGACCCGAGGAGCCAGATCTCGGTATTTTGCCGGAACGTGACCCTCGAACATGTCCGCCGGTTCCGCGATGTGATCATCCACGCTGATGAGGATCATGTCCTCTGCCTGCATCGCGCCCCCCTTGAGGATCGGCGAGCCACCAACCTGCTCGTTCGGGAAGCTCCATATTATATTCAGTTCCGCATGTACTCGCCGCTGTCCCGGATCTCCACTCGACGGTGCCCTGCCTTGGGTGCTCGCTGATGCTGAATGGCGTTCGCGTCGTCGACTGCACGACGGAGATCGCCGGGCCTTACTGCTCAAAACTCTTGGCCGATGCCGGCGCTGACGTGGTCAAGGTGGAGCCACCGGCAGGCGATCCGCTTCGTCACTGGGGCTCTGGCGCACTCTTCGAATACCTCAATGCGTCAAAGCGATCCGTCCGCGGCGAAGCGTTGGAGCTCGCGGCCTCGGCGGACATCTTGGTGAGTGGGCAGCGCGTCGACGCTGCTGCCCTCTGGGCCGAAAATCCCTCCCTGGTCGTCGTCGTGATCACGCCATTCGGCTGCACGGGTCCCTGGTCTGACCGGCCGAGCACCGAGTTCACCCTGCAGGCTGCGTGCGGGTCCATCGGGCAGCGTGGCCTCCCTGACCTGCCGCCTCTTTCGGCGGGTGGTCGTCTCGGTGAGTGGCTGACGGGTACGTACGCAGCGCTCGGGGCTGTCGCGGCGCATCGCGAAGCCGTTCGGAGCGGCGTTGGCGAGTTGATCGACGTGGCAATGCTCGACTGCATGGCGGTCAGCATGGTCACGTACCCTTCGGTGTTCGCATCGTTTGCCGGGTGGCCAAAGGCCGCCGGGACCGGGCGGACCATCGAGGTCCCATCCATCGAGCCAACACAGGACGGGTACTTCGTCGTCACCACGAACAGCGCCCAACAGTTTCAGGACTTCCTGCTCATGATCGAGCGGCCCGACCTGATGGATGACCCCGATCTGCCCCAGGTGGCCAAGCGATTCCGGCGCCGGGATGAGTTCCTGTCGGCCGTCCACCAGTACACGACACAGCACACCACCGCAGAGGTATTAGAGGCGGCCGCCCTGCTCAGGATCCCGGCTGGTCCCCTCCTCAACGGGTCGACGATGACGGAGTTCGAACAATTCGTCGCTCGCGGCGTCTTCGTGCCAGGTCCCTCCGGACGTTTCCTCCAACCCCGCGTTCCCTATCGTGTCTCGGGCGAGGCGCCGCAGCCGTTCGACGCCGCCCCGGATCTCGGTCAGCACGACGGATCGATCGACTGGGCGCCTCGCCCGGGGACCGCCAGTGGCGCCAGAACCGACACGGCACGAGGGGTCGACGACGACGGCTGGCGGCTTCCTCTCGCCGGCGTTCGCATCGTCGACTGCACCGCCTGGTGGGCCGGTCCGGTCACCACCGCAGCTCTCGCAGCACTGGGCGCCGACGTCATCAAGGTCGAATCACTGACGCGACCCGACAACATGCGCTTCGCCAGTACACGGCCGTCGTCCGAGGATCGCTGGTGGGAATGGGGCCCGATCTTCCACGCCGCGAACATCGGGAAACGGGGCGTCACCTTCGATCTTTCCCGCCCGGAAGGGGCAGAGATGCTCGAGCGTTTGCTGAGAACTGCCGACATCCTGGTGGAGAACTTCACTCCTCGGGTCATGGAGCAGTTCGGCTTCGACTGGGACCGGGTCCATGCGCTCAACGGCGAGCTCATCATGGTCCGGATGCCCGCCTTCGGTCTCGACGGCCCGTGGCGGGATCGAACGGGATTCGCCCAGACGATGGAATGTCTGACCGGTATGTCCTGGTTGACGGGATTCGCCGACGGCCCTCCGGTTCTCGTGAGAGGCGCCTGTGACCCCCTGGCCGGCATGCATGCAGCATTTGCCACCATGCTGGCCCTCGTCGCGCGGGATCGCCATGGCGGCGGAAGGTTGGTCGAGGCGGCCATGGTCGAGTCCGTCCTCAACGCCGCTGCGGAACAAGTGGTGGAGTACTCCTCCAGCGGGACGCTGCTCGGTCGTGACGGAAACCGCGGCCCGTCGGCCGCCCCTCAAGGCGTCTACCCATGTGCCGGGGACGACGAGTGGATCGCCGTCGCCGTCGCATCTGACGAGCAGTGGCGATCCCTACGGGCGTTGCTCGGCAGTCCGTCGTGGATGCGCAACGACGACTATTCGGTGACGGCCGGTCGGCGCGTCGCACACGACGCCATCGATCGAGAATTGTCGTCGTGGACCCGACAACACCGAGTCGAGAGGATCGTTCAGATGTTCCTCGACGCGGGCATACCGTCCGCCGTGGTGATTCCGCCGCGAGACATCGCAGCGAACCCCCAACTCCGCCATCGCCGCCTGTTCGAGGTAGAGCACCATCCGGTCACAGGAGACCATGAGGTTCCGACCCTGCCGTTCCGCTACTCGCGCGTCGACCATTGGCTGCGGTCACCCGCGCCGACGCTTGGTCGCGACAACGACTCGGTTCTCGAAGAGCTCGGTTACTCACGCGCAGAGACACGGCGCTTGCACGAGGCGGGCCACGTTGGTGCGGTGCCCAAGGGCATATGACGCCACGGAGCAAGGTCGCTCCTCGTGCGGGTCGATCTCCCTCGCCGTCTTCACGACGATGCCGCCACCGCGGCCGCCCAGCGGTAGTCGGCCTTCCCGGTCGGGGACCGGACAACCTCATCGACGAAGATCACTTGTTTCGGCACCTTGTAGCCAGCCAGTGAGGCCCGCACCAGAGCCATCAAGTCGCCCTCCGTGGGGTCCGTCCCGGACGTCGGCTGGACGACGGCGACGACACGCTCCCCCCAGCGCTCATCGGGGGCGCCGACGACCACCACGTCGTAGACGGCACCGGACCGGCGCAGCACGGCCTCGACCTCCTCGGGATAGACCTTCTCGCCTCCCGTGTTGATGCACAGGTTGCCCCGGCCGAGCAAGGTGATGGTGCCATCTTCCGCAACGGTACCCATGTCCCCGGTGAGCGACCATCGGCGTCCCTCCCACTCGACGAACGTCGCGGCCGATTTCGCCGGGTCCTTGTGGTAGCCCAGGGGGACGCGCCCGGTGCGAGCCACGCGCCCGACCATGCCCGAACCTGGTACCACAGGTCGGTGGGTCTCCTCGTCCATGACCACCGCCTGCTGGGCGGTGAACTGCGGCTCCGGCCTCTCCCCGATCGGCCCCAAGAAGATGCGCCCGGCCTGAATCCCGGTCTCGGACGATCCATACCCGTCGGAGAGCGGGATGGAAGGGAACGTTGAGAGGAACCGATCGCGCAACGCCGTCGACAGGGGCGCGCCACCCGAGCTGACCACTGCCAACGACTCGATGTCGGGTTTTGGATCGAAGTCGTCCCATGCGTCAAGCAAGGGTCGCATGACCGCGTCCCCCACGGTGCTGGTGGCCGTGACCTTCTCTCGCTCGATCGTGCGCCATACCTCGGGCGGATCGAGCGAGCCCGACCACAAGACGACCTTGTTCCCGCTGAAGAGGTGGAGCAGCACCACCCATCCGCCCGCCGCGTGCATCAACGGAGCGAGGAGCAGAAAAGTGCTCTGATCGGGTGCTATCCGCTGAACCAGCTCCGGGACCGACGTGACCTCGGGAAGGGCGGGATTGCCACCCCCCATACAGGCGAAGAAGGCGTCTTCCTGTCGCCACACGACGCCTTTGGGCAAACCTGTCGTGCCACCGGTGTACAGGATGTAGCGATCGTCCCCCGACCGAAGGCCAAAGTCCCGAGCCGGCGACGACGAGGCCAGCGCATCGTCGTACGTGGAACCGGTAGCCAGTTTCCAACGGAGGGTCGGGACCTGGGGTGCCACCTCCGCCACTCGGTTCGTGAAGCCCCACTGATGCACGACGCCCACGAGGTCGGCATCATTGAAGAGGTGCTGCAACTCCCCGGCGGTGTACCGATAGTTGATATTGATAGGGACAGCCCGGACCTTGTAGGCGGCCAGCGTGGCCTCGACGTACTCCACACAGTTCTCTGCATAGAGCCCGATGTGGTCGCCCGTCTGTACGCCCTGTTCGAGGTACCAGTGGGCCAATCGGTTGGACTGCTCCTCGAGTTGCGCGTAGGTCCGGCGCTGCTCCCCACAGCGAAGCGCGACGCGATCCGGCACGCTGTCGGCGACCGCCTCCCAGAGGTCGGCCAGATTGAATTCACTCATTGACGTGTCAGATTTCCTAGAGCCGAAGCACGATCGAACGCCGCCGGGCCTATCGAGACTCTGCCTCCTGGACCGCACTCCCCACGAAAACGTTCGTTCGTATACTATATTCGATGTTGGTGCGCCGTGTAGAGTCCGTTACCGCATGAGATGCGCGTCGAACGCCAACACGCCGCCCGGCATGTTGGTCAGACGAGGGCACGTCGCCCCTCGGCTCAGGGAGGGAAGATGAATTCCGGGTGGTACCAGCAGGCGAGGGCCCGGTTCTGTGTATCTTCTCTCGGCTCGCCTCTGCGGGCCGATCCCCGCTCCAGCCGGGTTGCTGATTGAATGACCCGATCGTAAACGCGGGAGGGTGTGAGGATGTTCTGCAAAGGACTAGCCGAGCTTCGAAGGTCGGCGCTGCCGCTGGCCCTGGCGACCGTGATGGTCGCCGGGTCGTACGTCGCGCTCGCTTCGACGACCGCTTCGGCGGCGACGTCGGCCAGCCGGACGTTGTCGTCGAGCGCCCCCACCAACGGCGTCTGGCCGGGGGTGGGCAAGATCTGCGAACCGGGACCCGGCGGTGCCTCCTCGGTGCGCGGCGTGGGCTCCAAGACCATCAACATCGCCGTGTTCAACGACGCCGCCAACACCATTGAGCCGGGTCTCGAGGCCGAGTTCCCACAGCAGGCCAAGGCGTTCGCCGCTTGGTGCAACGCCTCGGGCGGCATCAACGGGCGCAAAATCGTCATCGACAACCGTGACGCCGCGCTGTTCAACGCGGCACAGCAGGCAACAGCCGCCTGCCAGAGCGACTTCATGGCGGTCGGCGGCGGCATGGCCCTCGACCAGCCGTCGGTCCCCATTCGTGAGCAGTGCGGCCTGGGACAGATCAGCGGCTATGTCGTCTCGAACGCTTCCGATCTGGCCACCGACCAAGTCGACCCGAGCGGCATCAACACGGACTCAGTGTCCGCGGGATGGTTCGGGGCGCTGGCCAAGGCCTACCCGCAGGCGGTCAAGCAGGCCGGCATGGGTGGGCCAGGACAACCCCTCCATCCTCGAGCCCGAAACGAAGTTCGAATTCGGCGCCGAGGCTCAGGGCTGGCACGTCGTCGACTTCCTCGAGCCCCCGGTCACAGTGGAGCAATGGGCGCCCTACGTCGAGGACTACCAGAGCAAGGGGGCCCAGGCTCTGTGGCCCGCCGACACCGACGACTTCACCCCCTTCGCCCAGGCGATGACCACTGCCGGCTACCACCCCGCATTCATTTTGCTGGGGACCCAGTTCGCCAACACCCAGACGCAGCAAGCCGTGGCCGCGAACCCCAGTCTGCCGCCGGTCTACGTCGAGACGTCGTGGTGGCCGCTGGCGCTGGCCTCACAGAACCCCTCGACCGAGCAGCTCGTCAACACCATGCACACCTACGCCAAGGGCGACACCATCGACTTCGACGACGAGGAGGGGGCCGAGGCGTGGCTCCTGTGGGCGAAGGCGGCCTCAGCCTGTGGGGCCAGCCTCACGGTGACGTGCGTGCTGAACAACGCGGCTGCGGTGAAGAACTGGGACGCCGGCGGCATCGAGGCGCCGATTCCCAGCTTGACGCTCTCCAACAAGAACCCCCAGCCCTCGCCATGCTTCGCCATCATGAAGATCGAATCCAAGGGGATCGTCTACGACAAGGCGATCACCAAGCCCACGCAATCCATCTGGAACTGCAACCCCAAGAACGTCGTGCAGCTGACCGCGAAACAGCAACAGCAACTGAACTCCTTGTGAGCATGGGTCCGGCAGGCCGCGGGGGTGAGTGCACACTCCATGGTCTTGCCCGGACATGCCACTGATCATTCTGTCGGGGGACGGCCGTGCATGAATTCATCGTCTTCACCATCGGCGGCCTGGCTGCAGCGGGCATCTACGCGATAACGGCGAGCGGCCTCACCCTCACCTACACGACGACCGGGATCTTCAATTGGGCCCACGGCGCCATCGGCATGGTCTGCGCCTTCGCCTACTGGCAGATGAGCATCGGCTGGGGCTGGCCGACGCTCGTCTCCATTCTCGTGTGCCTCTTCGTGCTGGCGCCTGCCATCGGCATCGTGATCGAAGTGTCGGTGATGCGTCGGCTCGAAGGTGTCTCGGAGGCATCCAAACTGGTCGTCACGCTGGCCATCGCGCTCATGCTCCTGGGTCTCGCGCAGTGGATCTGGAGTCCCACGACCTACCGGGCCCTGCCCCCCCTCTTCAACAATGACACCTTGGTCCTCGGATCGATCAGGATCTCCTACAACGACGTGACCGTCTTGATCCTGGCCCTGGTGGTCGCCATCGCGCTGCGGCTGTTCCTCTACCGCACCCGGATGGGCGTCACCATGCGGGCCAGCGTCGACGACCGGACGCTCACGTCGCTCAACGGGTCGAGCGCGATTGCCAATGCCCGCAACGCCTGGATCATCGGCTCCATGCTGGCCGCACTGGCCGGGATCCTCATCGCACCCACCCTCACCCTGTCGGCCTCCGCGCTGACGCTGCTCATCGTCAACGCCTACGCGGCGTCGGTCATCGGCCGTCTGCGCTCCATTCCGATGACCTTCGTGGGTGCCATCATCTTGGGCCTCTCCATCGCGTACTCGGTGGCCTATCTGCCCCAGAACCCCTACATCCAAGGGTTCGAGAACGCGGTGCCCGCGATCATCCTCTTCATTGCCCTCCTGGTCCTCCCCCAGTCGCGCCTGCGCGGGCACCGCCAGCTCCGGAGCCGCGAGCTCGCCTTCCGCCCCACATGGAACGGCACCGGCCTGTTCTGCGTCGGCACGATCATCGCCGCTGTTTTCTTGGCCACCACCGTCTCGACGCCCGATCTGTTCAGCCTCAATCGCATGTGGGGGCTGGCCATCGTCGGGCTCTCGGTCGTCCCCATCGTCGGGTACGCGGGGCGCCTGTCGTTGTGCCAGATGACCTTCGCCGGCATCGGCGCCACCATGGTGGGGCATCTGGGCGCCCACGGGAATCCCCTCTCCCTCCTCGCGGCTGCCGGGGTCTGCGCGGTGATCGGCGTCATCGTCGGCATCCCCGCCTTGCGGCTCGAGGGCATCTACTTCGCACTGGCCACCGCGGCGTTCGCCATCACCATGGACAACTGGGTGTTCGTGCTCCCATCCTTCAACCTCTTCGGGCATCCCTACGCCCCCTTCGGCTCGGGTTCGCTCAACTTCCCTCCCTTCCGCATCGGTTCGCTCGCGCTCACCTCCAAGACGTCGCAGTTCCTCGCGGGGTCGGTTGCCTTCGTGATCCTGGTCCTCCTCGTCGTCGCCGTGCGACGATCGGAGTTCGGGCAACGTCTGCTCGCCATGAAGGACAGTCCCGCCGCATGTGCCACTCTGGGCATGAACGGCCGGGCCTCGCTCATCGGAGTCTTCGCCTTCTCGGCCGCCCTGGCGGGGGTCGGCGGCGGCATCTACGGCATGGCGCTGGGCAGCGCGGCGCCCGACATCTTCCAGTTCTTCAACGGGCTCTCCGTGCTGTTGGTGATGGTTGTCTTCGGGATCACCTCCTTCGGTGCTGCGGGCTTGAACGGCCTTTACCAGGGATCGCCGCTCTTCACGAACCTCTTCCCGTCGCTCACCCAGTTGCCGCTGCTCCTCGTCGGCCTCGGCGGCATCGGCGTGGGGACCACGCCCAACGGGACGATTCCGGGCAGCATTCGCCCCGTCTATCTCTCGGTGGCGCGTCGCCGCTGGCTGGTGGCCCTGATCGTGACGGTGGTCGGGGCGGCCTGGGCGCTCCGGTTGAGCGGGGCGATCGGCAACTGGCCGATGACCATCATCTTGGTGGTCGACCTCGCGCTGCTCCCGGTCCCGGCCTACGTCGCCGACTACCGGGCGAGAATCGCGCCGCCCGCATTCGGCCTTCCCGAGCGTCGGTCGAAGGAAAAGAGGGACGCCTGGTTTTCCGAAGCGGCGTCCGACGAGGATCCGGTCGGCTCGGGCGACCCGCTCCCCTCGCTGTCGGGGGCCGGAGGCACCAGTGGGACTTGAGATCCAAGCGATATCGGTTCGCTTCGGGGGCTTGGCCGCGTTGTCCGAGGTGTCGCTCAGCGCCGCTGAGGGTGCGATCACCGGATTGATCGGGCCGAACGGAGCCGGCAAGACGACCCTGTTCAACGTGGTGACCGGAATGCAGCGCCCCAATACGGGGACCGTGCGCCTCGACAGTCGGGATTTGCGCGGGCTGTCGTCCTATCGCCGGGCCCGGCTCGGGCTCGGCCGCACGTTCCAACGCCTGGAGCTCTTCGGCACGCTCACTGTGGCCGAGAACATCGGGGTTGCCGCATCCATCGCGCAGCGGGGTGTCGTGAAGGCACGGTCGAGTGCGAATCACGAGATCCGTGAGGAGATCCTCGACCGGCTGGGACTGACAGCCGTGGCCAATGACCGGGCTGACACCTTGCCGACGGGGACCGGGCGCCTCGTCGAGCTGGCGCGTGCCCTTGCCACCAGGCCCAAGGTCCTCCTCCTCGACGAACCGGCGGCGGGTCAAGACTCAGACGAAACGCAGCGCTTCTCAGAGGTTCTGCGATCGCTGGCGAACGAGGGGCTTGCCATACTGCTGGTCGAGCACGACATGGAACTGGTCATGAACGTCTGCCACACCGTCGTGGTCCTCGACTACGGCCGGGTCATCTGCACCGGTACGCCCGCGGAGATCCGGGCCGACCCCGAGGTCCAAGCCGCGTACCTCGGCACAGTATCGACAGCTGACGCCGATGCCTGAACCCCTGTTGGAGTTCCGGGGAGTCCGGGCGGCCTACGAGGAAGTCGAGGTGATCCACGGGATCGACGCGACCTTCGAAGAGGGTGTCGTGACCGCTGTCCTCGGGGCAAACGGTGCCGGAAAGTCGACCCTCTTGGCCCTGGCGGCCGGGATCATGGGACCGAGCGAGGGCGAGGTCCGTTTCGCCGGTGAAAGGGTGCGCGAGGGATCGACGGCTTCCTTGGCCCGTCGGGGGCTCTGCCTGATTCCCGAGGGTCGCGGTGTGTTCCCGAATCTGACCGTGCGGGAGAACCTGTGGGTCATGACGCACAGCGGTTCCGGGCGCCGTCACGTCGAGCGTTGCGCGTTCGAACGGTTCCCGCGGCTGGCGGATCGTCGTGACCAACCAGCCGGCACGCTCTCGGGCGGGGAGCAGCAGATGTTGGCGCTGGCCCGCGCCGTGGCATCGAGCCCGCGATTGCTCATGCTCGACGAACTCTCCATGGGGCTTGCGCCCATCATCGTCGATGAGCTCTACAACCATGTCGTCGAGTTGGCGGCGGAGGGCATCACCGTCGTGGTGGTGGAGCAATTCGCACGCACCGCGCTGTCGGTGGCCACCTCGGCCATGGTCATGGCGAACGGACGGATCGTTCAGACCGGGGCGACACGCGACGTGGAGTCGGTGCTCCACTCTGCCTATCTGGGACCCGTTCAACCTGCGGACGCGGGTTCACCTGCACCCAACGGGACATCGGATCACAGTGACACCGGTGCGGGAGACCCCTAGGAGAACCCCGGCGGCTCGTCCTCCGTGTTCCATCGAGACAGGTTGCGTCAGGCGGTGCGCGGTTCGAGTTCCAAGGCAGACCGACGGAGCGCGTCGTTCGCGTTCTCAGGCAGCTGGTCGAGAGGCTCCTCCAGCTCCTGGACCGTGGGGCCGAACTCCATCGCAAGCGACGCCAACTTCGCCAGATCGAAGTCGTAGAGATTGGCGCAATTCTCCCCGAGGAGCCTCTGCTTCTCGTCCGGACCGATCCCGGACATCACCTGGCGCAACGTTTCGCGGGTGAAGGGGTGGGTGCCCTCGTCGTGGGGATAGTCGCTGCCCCACATGAACCGGTCGGCACCGATCTGTGCCCGGACCGCCACGTCGCCGGGTCGGGGTTGGCTCACCCCCATCCACACGTTCTGGGCGAAATACTCACTGGCCAGATGACCGAGCTTGTGCTCCTCGCCGTAGCGGATCTCCCCGGTCTGGCCGGTCTTGCGTATGCGGTCGATGGTGGCGTCGAGATCCTTCAGCAACTTCGGCACCCAAGAACACTGAGTTTCCGTGATCGCAAACTTCAGCCCCGGGAACCGCTCGAAGATGCCCCCGAGAACGAACTGCACGAAGGGCCGCTGTGAGTAGAAGACGGCCTCGTTGATGTAGAAGAGCATGGCAAACGGATAGTCGCCGTAATCCGGCACACCCGTGCCCCCGTGGACGTTGATGGGCACCTCGAGGTCCTCGATGACCTCCCACAGTCGGTCATATGCGGGATCGTAGAGGGGTCGGACCCACGTGACATCCGGTGCGATATTGGGCAGGAGGATTCCGCCGCGGAGACCGTGCTCCTTGATCCAGTGGACGTCGGCGATGGCGTCGTCGATGTCATTGAGGAAGATCTGGCCGATACCGGCGCGGCGCTCGGGGAACTCGCCACAGAAATCCACGAGCCACCGGTTGTGGGCCCGGATACCGGCGAGACGATGCTCGTACTCCTCGGCCCTGGGGGGTGCTGCGAAGAGGACGAAGCTCGGGAAAGAATGGAGGGATCGTGTTCGGGAAGATGACCTCGCCGACGATGCCATCGGCCTCCTGCTGACCGTTGCGCATGTCGTTGTCCCAATTGCGGAGCCGCCGGGTGTCCCCGAGATCCCTGAAAGGATTCTTGTACTTGGCCCGCCAGGCGTCGAACTCCTCGAGGTACTTCGGGTCGAGGTACTCCCGGTAGGCAGCGTGGCTGCCTCCGGCGTGGCTGTCAGCCGTGATGATGGTGTAGTGACCATTCGCCCGGTCGATCGTCCCGTTGCCGGTCTTCATTCGTTCCATCACTCTCTACCGGGCCGGAGCGGGATCGAACGCCCCGCGCCCCATCTGGTCGCGTACTGTGATCACGGCAGCATTCGTCAACGTTCGGCGCTGCCAATTGGCCCCGTCGACGACGAGGGTATGCCCGGAGATGAACCGGGCAAAGGGTGAGGCGAGGAAGGCCGCGGCCCAGCCGAGCTCCTGCAATCGCCCGACCCGGAGCGCCGGCTGGCAGGCGTCCTTCTCGTTGGTCCGGTCGAGGTTGCCCTTGATGTCGGCCGTCATGTCCTCGTGGGGGAAGAGCCCCGGTACCAGCCCGTTCACCTGGATCCCATAGGGACCCCATTCCACGGCGAGCGTCTCCACCATGTTCTTCACCCCCGCCTTGGCAGCCGCCGAGTGGGCGAATCCCGGACCTCCCGTCCAGGCGTAGGACGCCCCGACGTTGACGATGGACCCGGCCGTTCCCGCCTCGATATGACGCCGGGCGAATTCGCGCGAACAGAAAGAACGTGCCGTTCAGGGTGATGTCGACGACGGTCCGCCAGGCGTTGGGGGACATGTCCTCCGCGGGCACCGGAAAGTTCGCTGCCGCGTTGTTGATGAGCACGCCCGGAAGGCCAAATGTTGCGGTGGCCTCGTCGAAGGCGGCCGCGACCTGATCGGCGTCACGGATGTCGCACGTCACGCCGAGCACACGGGCCCCGAGTGCATCGATCGCTTCCCGGCCCGCATCAAGATGTTCGTCTTTCCGGCTGGCGATGACCAGGTCGGCCCCCAGCCGCGCAAACTCGGCGGCGATCGCCTTGCCGAGGCCCGTTCCGCCGCCGGTGACGAAGACACAGCTCCCGGCGTAGGTTCCTGCGGGCAGGGCCAGCGTTCCTACGGGTGGCGGCTCGGGAAGTCCTCGTTGCTCGGTCATGTTCAACTCCCTGTGTAGTGGGGCTCGCGTGCTTCAGCGCTCGCCGCTCGGAACTCGGCGAAGTCGGACGACTTGTTGATGAAGGTCTGGTAGATCAGCTCGTCCTCCATGGAGGACCGTATCCCCGGTTCGCTCAGGTGTTGCAGCACACGGCGGGCCATCTTGACGGTCACCTTCGGGGAGGCCGCGATCTTGTTCGCAATCTCCCACGCCGTATCGTCGAGTGCCTCGGGTGCCACCAGACGCGAGACGATCCCGTGACCGTAGGCCTCTTCGGCGCCCATGGCGCGCCCGGTCAGCACGAGGTCGCTGGCCACACCGCTGCCACAGATCTCGTAGAGCCGCCCCATGCCACCGGTGTCAGGGATGACGCCATGGCCCACTTCGGGCAGCATGAAGCGAGACCCCTCGGCCGCGATCCTGATGTCGCACAGCAGCGCGCGCTGGAAGGATCCCCCGATGGCCCATCCGTGGAAGGCCACGATGATCGGCGCGTCCAGCTCGAAGACCTGCAGGATGCCCCGGTGGCCCCGGCTCATGAGCTCGTGATGACTGAGCGAAGTGGCGTTGTTCCCGATGACGGACACATCCCGTCCGGACGACCATGCCTTGCCCTCGCCTCGCCAGATGACCGCTCGCACCTCTTGACGACCCTTCAATTCGGTCAGAATGTCGAACAAGCGGGCGTCCATATCGTCATCGAATGCGTTGCGTTTGTCCGGATTGTTGTTCGTGATCACGGCAACTGGACCGTTCACCTCGAGCAGCACCTTGTCTGTCATCACGTTCCTTTCCTTCGGCGGATAAGCCCTACCACGAATTCCGGGACATCTGCTCCTGGGCCGGCGCACATTGGCTCAGCCCAACTCGCTGAACGGCTGATCCTTGTCGCTGCGTGACTCTCGCGGAAGACCGAGGACGCGCTCAGCCAAGGAGTTGCGCTGGATATTGTCGGTGCCGCCACCGAGTCTGGACATCCATTGGTTCAAAAATGCGATCTCCCAGAAGCCATCGTCGAGAGCGGCGCTGTCGGCCAACATTCCCTTGGCGCCGGACAGGCTCATGAACAGTTCCCCGTTGAGACCCATGTGCTGTGACAGGAACAGTTTCGTGGTGGATGCCTCTGGACCAGGCAGACGGCCCTTGGAGAGCGCCGTCTGCACTCGGTAATTCATGAACCGAAGGAGCTCGACCCGCGTGTAGAACTCGGCAATCTGTCTGCGCACCAAAGGATCCGAGCTCCTGCCGCAACGGCGAGCGAGGTCGAGCACCTGGGCGATCGAGATGCTCGGTCCAGTGCCGCCGATGAGCGCGCGTTCGTAGCCCATGGTGGTGTGAGCCACGGTCCATCCGCCATTGACCTCCCCCACCACGTTCGTCGCGGGAACCACAACATCGGTGAGAAAGACCTCGTTGAAGTGGGCAGTCCCCGTGATCTGGCGCAGCGGACGAACCTCGATCCCTGGGGAGTGCATGTCGACGAGGAAGTAGGTGATGCCCTTGTGCTTGGGGACGTCGGGGTTCGTCCGAGCGATCAGAATCCCCCAATCACTGTGTTGGGCACCCGATGTCCAGACCTTCTGGCCGTTCACGACGAAGGATTCTCCGTCACGTTCGGCGCGGCTCTTCAACCCTGCGAGATCGGATCCGGCATCCGGTTCTGAGAAGAGCTGACACCAGACTGCTTCGCCCCGCAGCATCGCCGGGAGATGATCACGCTTCTGTTCCTCCGACCCGTGGGCAATCAGCGTCGGGCCGGCCATGCCGATCCCGACGGCGAACGCTCCCGCCGATACGTCGTACTTCGCCATTTCCTGATTGAAGATGGTCTGGTGCCAGGAGGTTTCGCCAAGCCCGCCGTATTCTTCGGGCCAGGTGATGGCGCCCCAACCACCTTCGTAGAGGGTGTGCTGCCATTGGCGGCAGCGGCGTACGTACTCAGGGTGCGTGGGGTTCCGGGACCAGTCAGCCAGACCTGTTCTGACCTCGGCATGCTCCTCGAGCCACGCCGACACCCCGCGCCGGAACGCGGCGTCCTCCTCGGTGTCGTCAAAATCCATCGCTGCCTCCACCCGTACGGACTCGGTGAGAAGAAGTGCCTGAGCCGGCCCACACGGATCCGAGCCTCCGGGCGTTGCTACGTTCGTATACTATATTCGAAATTCTCGGTTTAGGAGGGCAGGCGCAGTGCATCGACGTGTGAATGTCGCCACCCCGTGCTCATCTTCCGTCAGCGTCGGGTCCGGGCCGCGTCGTGTCTGACGCCATCACCGACGAGGGGGTGGCCCGCCTGCGGCAGCGGATCGGGATCGCGCGGCCCCACACCAACCCGCCGCATTACCGGATCCCCAACGAGGACGCCTTCCGGCACGTCGCCGAGGCGTACGGCGACGACAACCCGCTGTGGTGCGACCCGTCCTACGGTGCGGGAACACGGTGGTCCGGTCCGATCGCGCCCCCTCATCTGGTCGGCGGGGACACCCTCATCGGAGAGGACGAGGTCACCGCTCTCGAGGGCGAGACGAAGGCGCTCATGAAAGGCGACCCGCTCGGAGGCGTCCACGCCTTCTACTCCGGGTCGTTCCGGGAGTGGTGGAACCCGCTACGCCCCGGCATGCGGGTGACCCGCCGCAACGCCCTGGTGGGCGTGCACGACAAAGTCGGCGACTTCGCCGGTCGCACCGTGCACGAATGGCTGGCCGAGGTGTTCGCCGTGGCGGGCGGACCAGTCCTTTCGGGCCAATACCGCTTGATGATCCGGGCCGAACGGGAGAAGGCCACCGAACGGAAGAAGAACGACGAGGTCACGATCAGCCCGTACGGCGACGACGAGATCGCAGCCATCGGCGAGGCCGTTGCGGGAGAGCGAACCCGGCGGCGCGGTGCGGAGCCACGATGGTGGGAGGACGTGAGCGAAGGAGACGAGCTGCCACCCCTGGTCAAGGGTCCGATGCGGGTCACCGACATGATCGTATGGCACACCGGCATGGGCATGGGACTGTACGGCGTGGCCGCCCTCCGTCTCGGGCACGACCAGCTGCAGCGCATGCCCCGCTTCTTCAAGCCCGACGACCTGAACATTCCCGACGTCCAACAACGCGTGCACTGGGATCCCGAATGGGCCCGGCGGGCCGGGAACCCGTCCTGCTACGACTACGGCCGCATGCGCGAGACGTGGCTCATCCACCTGTGCACCGACTGGATGGGTGATGACGCGTGGCTCTGGAAGCTGGACTGCCAGTTCCGCAAGTTCAATTATGTGGGCGACACCCATTGGATGCGGGGGCGGGTCACCCGGAAGTACCTCGTTGGGCAGGACAGTCCCGCGGTCGACCTCGAGGTGTGGGGGGAGAACCAACGGGGCGAGACGACGACGCCGGGCCATGCGACCGTGCTGCTTCCCTCCCGGGAACACGGCGAGGTCCGGCTCCCCCTGCCACCGGGAGGGGCAACCACCTGCCAAGAAGCGCTCGACGCCCTGGCGCGAGCGGTTCGCCGCCGAGGAAGTGCAGTGAAGCCGTACCCCGAGATGCCCCCCGGGATCACCCGCGAACATGACGGGGCCGTTCTGCGTGTGCGCTTCAACCGGCCCGAGCGCCGCAACAGCCTCACTGACCCCATCGTCTACGCACTGACCGACACCGTGGATGCCGCCGCCAGCGACGAGTCCGTGCGGGTGATCCATCTCGACGGGGAGGGGGAGCACTTCTGCTCCGGCTTCGATCTCGCCGAGCGGACGCCGGGTCCCGAACGCCCCCGGGTGGGTTCGGTGCACCGGCGCATGAACGGGCACGTCAACCGGCTGATCCCGGCGATGCTGTCCTGCCAGACACCGATTGTCTGCAGCGCCCGCGGCTGGGTCATCGGCCTCGGTCTCGACATCCTCCTCGCCACGGACTTCGCCGTGGTGTCGGAGGACGCCCGGCTCTGGGCTCCCTTCACGACCTTTGCCTTCACGCCCGACAGTGGCGCCACCTGGCTCATCCCCCGCCTCGTGGGCGTGGCCCGAGCCCGCGAGATGCTCATGTTGGGGGAGAAGGTCTCGGGAGCTGATGCCGCCTCGTGGGGGTTGGTCCATCGCGCCGTACCGGCCGACGACCTCGATGCGGTCTCTCGGGAGCTGGTCGATCGCCTCGCCGCCGCACCGACCGTCGCGGTCGGGCTCACCAAGCTGTTGCTGTATCGCTCGCTGACCGCCGACCTGAACAGCCATCTGGCCGACGAAGCATGGGCGATGGAAGTCTCCAGCCGCTCGGAGGACTTCCGGGAGTACGGGCAGGCGAGCAAGGAGAAGCGCGCACCACGCTTCACGGGGCGCTGACCCACCACGACGTCGAGCGGGCGCGGCGGAGGTCGCCGACCGTTCGGATATAATATTCAACATGGAGTTCGCTGCGGCAGAATCCGGTGCGGTGTCCGCAGCAGGGCGACCTCTCGAAGGTGTCCGCGTGTTGGCCATCGAACAGATGCAGGCGCTCCCCTACGCCACCCAATTGTTGGGACGTCTCGGCGCCGACGTCGTCAAGATCGAGCCTCTGGCCGGCGAGCTCGGTCGCGCCGCACTGCCGGCGATGTCCGACCCCGAAGGTCGTTCCGTCGGGGCGACCTTCCTGCGCAACAACTTCAACAAGCGAAGCATCTGTGTCGACCTCAAGCAGGCCGAAGGACGGCAACTCGTCCTCGACCTGGCACCACGCTTCGACGTCTTTGCCGAGAACTTCAAGGCAGGCGCCATGGATCGGATGGGACTCGGCTACGACGACATCGTGGCCGTCCATCCGCAGGTCGTCTACGCGTCCGTGTCGGGCTTCGGCAATTCCGTGCCGAGCCCGTACCGAGATTGGCCCGCCTTCGCACCGATCGTCGAGGCCATGTCGGGTGTCTACGACATGAAGCGCACGGGCGACCTTCCGCCCGTGGTGTCGCCCGTGGGGGCGCTCGGTGACATCGGCGCGGCGCTGTACACCACCATCGGGATCCTCGCCGCTCTGCGGGACCGCGACCGGACGGGGCGACCCGCCTACGTCGACGTCGCGATGCTCGATGCGGTCATGGCCATGACCGACATCGTCACCAACTACTGGTCGATGGGGGTCGACGGGGGCGACTCCGGGGCGGTGATCAATCACGGCTTCCGGGCCGCCGACGGCTGGTTCGTCATGCAGGTGGCCCGCGTCCACGTCTTCGAGCGCCTCGCTGATCTCATCGGACATCCCGAGTGGCTCACCGACGAGCGTTTCGCCACCCCGTACGGCTGGGTCCAGCAGCTCGACGACGTCATCCGCCCGGCCATTGAGCAGTGGGCTGCCGGCCGGAGCCGCTTGGAGGTGTGCGAGGCCCTGAGCCAGGCCGGCATCGCCGCCGGCCCCTGTGCGCGCGCCGAAGAGCTGGTCGGCGATGCGCACGTCAACGCCCGTCACATGCTGGTCGGCATCAATCGGACGGACGGTCTCGACCAACCGGTGCTCGTGCCCGGCAACCCGGCGGTGATCGTGGACCGCTGCGAGGGTGGTGACCGACGTATCCCGTGGCTCGGAGAGCACACGCAGGAGCTCCTGCGCGAAGAGCTCGGGTTGACCGAAGCGGCGATCGAGATCCTGCGGTCGTCGTCGGTGGTCGGCTAGCGCCCGGCCTCGTCCCGACTACGACGGACCGCTCCCGTCGTCCCGCCCGAGACGAGCGCGGAGTCGCCCGAGAGCGGCGACGTATTCCGGGCGCCCCATGGACCACTGCTGCCGCTCGAGTTCCAGGTCGATGGCGTCCGAGGCTCGCCCACACGCAGCGCTGTCATCGAGGGTTTGGCGCGTGAGAGCCACGAGCGAGGGATCGTGCCCTGCCGCGCGTGCTGCCAACTGCCACGCCGTCTCGAGCAGTTGACTCTCGGGGACGCAGCGCCAGGCCAGTTGGCGGCGGGCCGCCTCCTCACCGTCCAACGACTCTCCGAACAGCGACAGCGCAGCGGCGCCCTGGCGACCCAGGCGACGGCGCAACTGCCACAGGTGGCCGCCTCCGGGATGGAGCCCGACGTCGAGGAATCTGGTCTCGAACCGGGCGGAGGGCGAGCAGACGATCACATCGCAGGCCAGAGCGAGATTCATGCCGGCCCCGAGGGCCGGACCGTTGACCGCGGCGACGGTCGGCAGCCCGCACTCCATGACGGCGACGAAGCCGGCATACATCTCGCGCAGGGGTGCCCGGGGCTCGAGGAGATCGTCGACCGACCCTCCGGCGGAGAACACCGTGCCCGTCGCGCTGAGCACCATCGCCCCGACCCTCTCGTCGGCGGTCACCTGGTGCACGGCCTCGGCCAGCGCCCGGGTCATGGTGAGCGACAGCGCGTTGCGGTCGGCCGGGTGGTCGAGGGTGACGATGGCCACTCCCTCACGGCGGTCAACGCGTACGTAGCCCGGATCGGACGGCGAGGCTGTCGCTCCCCGGGGCCGCACCATTCGCATAATATATACAACCGTGCCGAGCGAAAACGAAGCAGACCGTGCGTCGGGCGATCGGCCGCCGCGGACGATCCCCGAGGCGCTCCAGCAGGCGGTGGACCGCTTCGGCGGCGACGAGGCTGTGGTCGACGGAACGACCCGGCTCTCGTTTCGGGACCTGGCCGAACGCGTCGACCGCCTGGCGGGAGCGCTGGTGGCGAGCGGCATCGAGCGCGGCGACCGCGTGGCCCTGTGGGCGCCCAACAGCGCGGCGTGGGTGATCACCAGTTTCGCCGTCTACACGGTCGGTGCCGTGCTGGTGCCGCTCAACACGAGGTACCGCGGCGAGGAGGCGGGCCACGTGCTGCGCACCTCCCGCGCGCGCCTGCTCTTCGCCGTGACCGACCTGCTCGGCTCCGACCTGGTCGCCTTGCTGGCCGACGTGGCCGGGCTCGAGGGCCTGGAGGAGATCGTGGTGCTGGAGGGACCGCCGCGACCGGGGTGCACGACGCTCACCGAGTTCACCGCCCGGGCCACCGACGCCCACGGGCGGGAGGTCACGCGTCGCCGGGCCGCCGTGACGGCGGATGAGGCCTCCGACATCATCTTCACCTCGGGGACGACCGGCAAGCCCAAGGGCGCCGTGCTGGGGCACGGCGCCAGTGTGCGCACCTACCTGGCCTGGTCCGAACTGGTCGGCCTGCGGCGAGGCGACCGGTACCTCGTGGTCTACCCGTTCTTCCACACGGCCGGGCTGAAGTCCGGGGTGCTGGCCTGCGTGCTGCGGGGTGCCACCATCCTCCCCCACGCCGTCTTCGACGTCGTGCCGGTGATGGAGCGCGTGGCGGCGGAGCGGATCACCATGCTGCCCGGGCCGCCGACCGTCTTTCAGTCGATCCTCAACCATCCCGGAATTCGCGTCGTTCGACCTGTCCTCTCTGCGCCTCTCGGTGACCGGAGCCGCCACCGTCCCCGTGGACGTGATCCGCCGCATGCGCGCCGACCTGCGTTTCGAGACGGTGGTGACCGGCTACGGCCTGACCGAGACGACGGGCACGGTCAGCATGTGCCGCCACGACGACCCGCCCGAGGTGATCGCCACCACCGTGGGGCGACCTCTCCCCGGAGTGAACGTGCGCATCGTGGACGCCGAGGGCAACTCCGTGGCCCCGGGTGACCCGGGCGAGATCCTGGTCCAGGGGTTCAACGTCATGAAGGAGTACTTCGAGGACCCGGCGGCGACGAAGGAGGCGATCGACGAGGACGGGTGGCTCCGCACGGGGGACATCGGCGTTCTGGGCCACGACGGCAACCTGCGGATCACGGACCGGAAGAAGGACATGTACATCGTCGGCGGCTTCAACGCCTATCCGGCCGAGATCGAAGGCATCATGGTCGGCCATCCCCAGGTGGGCCAGGTGGCCGTCGTCGGCATCCCCGATGACCGGCTGGGGGAGGTCGGTGTCGCCTTCGTCGTCCCGCGTCCCGGCCAGGACGTCGACCCGGACGAGGTCGTGGCCTGGTGCCGGGACCACATGGCGAACTTCAAGGTGCCGCGTTCCGTCCGCATCGTGGACTCGCTCCCCCTGAATCCCACGGGCAAGGTCATGAAGTTCGAGCTGCGGGCCCGGCTCGCCGGGTGAGCTCCGGCTCCGACGGGGCCGAGGCCGTCGTGGGACGTCTGCCTCAGGTCCAGGCCACGATCGGCCCCGCCACCTCGATCATCTCCGACAGCTGACGCGGGTCGGTCGCCAGGGTGCACAGCCCGTTCCCTGCCGGGACCCCGCCGAGGAGCAACCGGCGCAGCCGCTCCCGATGGGCATCGGCATCGAGACGGGCGCCGTCGGGGTCCCAGGCCTCGACCGGAACACGGATCCCCAGCGTCGCCGCCGCAGAGGCGACCGCTGCCGTCGCCTCGGCCTGGGCGAGGTCGATCACGGCCAGCGCCGGACGGCCAGGGTGACGGAGCAGCGAGACCGCCACGCAGGCGGCGGCGAATCCCGGAGAGGACGTCGACGGGACGATCACCGCCCCGAGCCGGGTCGTGCCGAGCGTGCGCGCCACCCAGAAGCCGGCGGCGCCGGCGTCGGCCGCGACCAGCGCACCGCCGGCCACCTGTTCCGCATAGTGCATGGTGGCGCGGCTCGGCGCCAGCGGCTGGGTCCCGGCAGCCCATCCCCGCTGCGTCACCTCCGCCAGGCGGGCCCGCAGCGGCGGCATGGTCAACGGCACGCGGCCAGTGTGATCAATCCGTTCGGCGAGGGGGGCCAGGCCGGCGGGAGGGATCGTGAGGGCGGGGGCGAGCCGCCAGCGGTCGTCCGGGGACTCGGCGTGGTCGAGTCCCGTCGCGATGATCAGGTCGGCCTGGTCGAGCCCGCTCAGCACGAAGTCGTCGGCCTGCAGGCCGATCGTCGCCAGGTGGTGCCGGCTCCGCCAATCGAACACCCCCTTCGCACCCCAGGTGTTCAGGACGCCGACCCCGGCCGACACGGCCAGGTCGTGCAGGCCCGGCACGGAGCCGTGCGCCACGACGCCGGGACCGGCCAGCAGGACCAAATTGGAGGCGGCGCCCACTGCCTCCACCGCTGTCCTCGGCCGGCTCGACCCAGTTGTCATCGGGTGCCGGGGGCGGCGGGACGAAACTCTCGACCGGCTGATCCGGGTCCAGGGTGAAGCGAATCTCCACTTCCCCGGCGGACGACAGTGCGGGGACGGCGGCCACCAACGCCTCGGCGGAGTCCGCCTCGATCGTGCGGCACCGCTCGTGCCCGAGCCCCGGCAGCCAGAACACGCCATCACCCCGGTGCGCCGCGGCGCGGGCACCGTGGACCCTCTGGTGCGCCGCCGCGAACAGCGTCGCCACGGCACCGGACATCGGTACGACCTCGAGGGCACCGAAGGGCGCCCCGTACGTGGCGTCGATACCCGAGACCAGGGCCACGCGTCGCCAGAGCTCGGCCGCGGGGATGTCGGTCACGTGGGGCGTTCGACCAGGGCGGAGTCCCTGAGCTCAAGGAGTTGCGGACCCCTCGATGGTGGCCCAGCGCGGCTCCCGCTTCTCGGCGAAGGCTGCCGGCCCCTCGACCTGGTCGGGATGGCCCCACATGGAGACCAGCTCCACCGCGCCGGCCTTGCAGGCGTCCGTGAGCCCGTGCTCGAGGGCTCCCCACAGCGCCCGCTTCGTGGCCGCCATGGCGGCGGGCGAATTGCGGGCGATCTTCTCGGCCAACGTCTGCGCCTCCTCGCGCAGGCGTTCGGGCGGATCGACCACCTGGCTGATCATGCCGAGCGCCAGCGCGCGGTCGGCCGTCATGCGCTCGTGCCGTCCGACCAGGGCCATGCGCAGCACCGCCTCGAAGGGCATCCGCCGGGCCAGGCCGATCAGCTCGTAGGCCGCCACCTGTCCCACCGACACGTGGGGGTCGAGGAACGTGGCGTCGGACGCCGCGATCACGATGTCGGCGTCGGCGATCCAATGGAATCCCCCGCCGGCGCAGATCCCGTTCACCGCCGTGATGACGGGCTTCCACACGTCGTTGTGCCAGGACGTGAAGTGGAAGTCGAACTTCTCGCTCGACTCGCGATAGCGCTCGAACCCGATCCCGTCGGATGCGATCTCGATCACGTCGACACCCGTCTGGAAGGCCTTGCCCTCCCCGGTGTGCACGATGACGCGCACCGCGGGATCGGCGTCCAACTCCTTCCACGCCTCGGCGAACTCGTCGCGCATGGCGTTGTTCATGGCGTTGAGGCGCTCCGGGCGATTGTTGATCAACCAGCCCACCGGGCCGTGGCGCTCGATCTTCAGCGTTTCATACATCGTTGCGAGTCCCTCTCGTCGATTCTCGGTCTCACCCTTCAGGGGTGGGTTCTACGGCCGTCGGTGCGGCCCAGCGCGGCTCCCGCTTCTCGGCGAAGGCTGCCGGCCCCTCGACCTGGTCGGGATGGCCCCACATGGAGACCAGCTCCGCCGCGCCGGCCTTGCAGGCGTCCGTGAGCCCGTGCTCGAGGGCTCCCCACAGCGCCCGCTTCGTGGCCGCCATGGCGGCGGGCGAATTGCGGGCGATCTTCTCGGCCAACGTCTGCGCCTCCTCGCGCAGGCGTTCGGGCGGATCGACCACCTGGCTGATCATGCCGAGCGCCAGCGCGCGGTCGGCCGTCATGCGCTCGTGCCGTCCGACCAGGGCCATGCGCAGCACCGCCTCGAAGGGCATCCGCCGGGCCAGGCCGATCAGCTCGTAGGCCGCCACCTGCCCCACCGACACGTGGGTATCGAGGAACGTGGCGTCGGACGATGCCAGCACGATGTCGGCGTCGGCGACGAAGTGCAGGCCGCCGCCGACGCACATCCCGTTCACCGCCGCGATGACCGGCTTCCACACTGCGTTCTGCCACGACGTCAAGCGCAGCTCGGCGCGGCGCGTGCGGCCGGACTGCTTGCGCAGGGCATCGGGATCCCGGCTGAGCTGGACGACATCGAGGCCGGTCTGGAACGTGGCGCCCGCACCGGTGTTCACGATGACCCGGACAGCGGGATCCTGGTCCAACTCGCGCCAGGCCTCCTCCAGCTCGTCGAGCATGACGGCATCCATGGCGTTGCCCGACTCCGGGCGATCGAAGACGAGCCATCCGACCGGTCCGTCGCGTTCGACGAGGAGCGTGGAGTACGGGCTCAACTGCGCGGCACCTCCCGCCAGGGCTGCGACGCGTACGGGTCCGGCTCACGGGGCAAGCCGAGCACACGCTCGCCGAGGATGTTCTTGTTGATCTCGGTCGTGCCACCCTCGATCGTGTTGGCCCGGCTGCGCAGCATGCCCCGGACCTCGTAGGGCAGCGAGGCGGCGTAGTCCCCCGGTTCCCCCGCCCAGGCGGTCGCCCCCATGCCCAAGACGGACGTGGCCGCCAGCTGGATGCGCTGGTTCAGCTCACCCTGATGCACCTTGCCCACCGAACTCTCCGGGCCGGGAGGGCGCCCGGCGCGGGCCCGGCTGCGCACTCGCTGGTTGGTCCATTCCCGGACGCGCTCCTCGCAGTAGAGACGGACGATCTCGTCGCGGCGCACGGGATCGTCCCAGCCCCCTGCGCCGCCTTCGGCGCTCCGGCGCTGCGCCAACCGGATGAGATGGCCGACACCGGAGCCTCCGATGCGGTCCACACCACCCGACCCCGCGCCCGACACCATCTGGCGTTCCCCCGACAGCGTGGAGTTGGCGACCTTCCACCCGGCGCCCACGGCACCGACCCTGCAGGCGTCGGGGACCCGGGCCGCGTTGAGAAACACCTCGTTGAAGTCGACCTCACCACCCAGGTGGCGCAGCGGGCGCACCTCGACACCCGCCTGGTGGAGATCGATGAGGAAGTACGTCAGCCCCTGGCGCTTGGGCACCTCGACGTCGGTGCGCGCCAGGAGCACGGCCCAGTCCGAGACGTGCGCCCACGTGGTCCACACCTTCTGACCGGTGATGACCCAGTCATCGCCGTCGCGCTCGGCCGCCGTCGCCAGGGAGGCAAGGTCGGAACCGGCGCCCGGCTCGCTGAAGAGCTGGCACCAGGCCTCCTCGTTGCGGACGATCGGAGGGAGAAAGCGAAGCCGTTGCTCCTCGGTCCCGTGCGCGAACAGGGCGGGAGCCGCCAGGTTGAGCCCGAGGGGGTTCAGGCGCCCGAGGTTGAACGGGCCGAGCTCCTGCTCGACCCGCCGGGCCGCCTCCGGAGAGAGATCGAGCCCGCCGTAGGCGCGCGGCCAGGTGGCGGCCACGAGCCCGGATCTGCCGAAGACGGGGTACCACGCTTCGTACTCGGCCCTGGTCCTGACCTCTCGCACCGCGGCCGGCCCACCCCGACGGCCCGCCTCGACCCATGCCGGGGGCACCGACGATGCAATCCAGCCTCGTACGGCCTCGACGACCTCGTCGACGCCGGCGTCTGCCGGCAGGGACACGAGGCTCCCCGTGTCGTCGTCGACGGGACCGGCGGCCGGGAACGACTCCGTCATCGCCTCAGACGACCCGTGGCCGCGGCCCGACGGGGCCACTCGTCCCCTCCCTGCGGTCGCCCACCGGGTCGACCCAACCTTCGGTCATTGCCCACAGCACCTCGGCCAAGTGTCCCCACACGTCAGATTGTATATTTTATCATGTCTTCGGTTCCCAGGGCCTGGATTCGCCCGATCGGTGCACCGGCAGGCGCCATCCGGCCAGCCCGGCGCCAGGGGAGAACACCGGTTGGGATCCGAAGTCGCATAAGATATACGTATGCCATCGCCCGCTGACAGCTCCCGTACTGCTGCCAAGGTGCGGTCGAACGGAGGGCGCGAGGCCAAGATCGTCCGCACACCGAGCGGGGAGCACATCGCGTCCTACATTCGGAGGTTGATCTTCGAGGGCGAGCTGCGGCCCGGCATGCGGGTGCCCCAGGATGCCATCGCCCAGGAGCTGGGCGTCAGCCGGATACCTGTGCGCGAAGCGCTCATCGTGCTGGAGCGCGAGGGATGGGTCACGAACGAGATGCACCGCGGCGCCTTCATCAACACGCTCGACGAGCCAACCGTGCACGATCATTACGAGTTGTTCGGATTGATCTACGGGTTCGCAGCGAAGCGTGCGTTGGCGCGTGCCGCCGACGACCTCCCCGAGCAACTCGGCGCCATCCAGGCGCAGTTCGCGCGGGCCACAACGGCGGAGGAGCATTACGACCTGTCGATCGCCTTTCACGGGCTGGTCGTGAAGGGGGCGGCATCGCCCCGCATCAACGTGGCGCTCCGAGCCATGTCCGCACTGGTGCCCGGCAATTTCTTCGAAGAGGTTCCCGAGGCGGTGGAGGTGGAGAGTCGGGGGCTGGCCGCCATCGCCCGGGCGATGAAGCAGGGGGACGGGGACAAGGCATCCGCCGAGTACGTCAAGATGATGCGGAACGTGGGAAACAAGGTCGCACAGCTCTTCCGGGAGCGCTCTCTGTTCGAGTCGGTGGAAGTCACGGCCTGACGGTCGAGAAGTCGAGCGCCCACCTCTCACGTGCCCGCACACCCGTTTCGCGGTGTCGCCATCGCCGGTGTCCACAACACCGTGCAGGCGCGACACCTTCCGGACCACGACTCGGCCTCGATCGCGCTTGCCGGCGCACTGGGCGCGCTCGCCGATGCCGGAATCCCGCCGCACGACGTCGACGGCGTCGTCGGTCCGGCCTCGGCCGACATCGTCATGGAGCTCGGCCTCGGCCCCTGCACCCGGCGACCCAGCTCGTTGGGGATCCCGACACTCCTGGACGCCGCCGCCCTGATCACGACCGGCCAGTGCGACGTCGTGCTGGTCGCGGCGGGAGGGGCCGGCATCCACGTCGACCGGACCTCGACCGCACCGTGGACCCGGCCGACGAACGAGCTCGTGGTCGGGTACGGACTGTTCACCGCGGCCGAATTCGCCCTGATGGCCCGGCGTCACATGCTCCGGTACGGAACCACGCCCGAACAGCTGGCCACCGTGGCGGCCACCATCCGCACGAACGGACACGAGAATCCAGAAGCCGTGTACCACGACCGGGGCCCGTTCTCGCCCGCCGACATTCTGGCCTCACGCATGATCGCCGACCCGTTTCACCTGTTGGACTGCGCCATGACCTCGGAGGGCGGGTGCGGCATCGTGCTCGTGACCGCCGACCGGGCCCGCGAATGCGCGGCACCCGTCTGGATCCTCGGAGGAGCAAGTGACTCCTTCGGGCCCGCCTACACGGTCGCCCCCGTGTGGGACTTCCAGCCCCGGGCCGACGCCGATGTGGCCGGGATGGTGGGCGCCGGCGCGGCCAAGCGGGCCTTCGCGACGGCGGGGCTGACGCCGGCTGCGGTCGACGTCGCCGAGCTCTACGACCCGTTCTCGTTCGAGATCATCCGACAGCTGGAAGCCTTCGGGTTCTGCCCTCCCGGTGAAGGTGGACACTTCGTCGAGGACGGCAACATCGCCCCCGGCGCCCAACTCCCCGTCACGACGGATGGCGGGACCATGTCGTTCAGCCACCCGGGGATCAGTGCGCAGCAGCTGCAGCGGGTCATCCGAGCAGTGGAGCAGCTGCGCGGCCGGTGCACCACCAACCAGGTCGCCGGAGCGGAAGTCGCCCTCTGCTCGAACGGGGGCTCCGGCGCCTTGTTCTGTGACGTGCTGCTCCTGGGCCGGGAGCGACCATGAGCCTCCTGCTTCCACAGCCGGAGGGCATCCCGGCCCCACGCCCGAGCCTCCGCAGCGAGGCCTATTGGGAAGGATGTCGCCGACACCGTCTGCTCTACCAGCAGTGCGCCGAATGCGGCTACCACGGCCTCAGTGCCTTCACCGTGTGCGCCCAGTGCCACGCGGCGTCACCGATCTGGGTCGAGAGCGCGGGACGGGGCAGCCTCTACAGCTGGACGGTGGTCTGGCGCCCGCCCAACCCGTCGTTCCACGTGCCGTACGCCCCGGCCGTGGTCCGCCTGGACGAAGGAGTCTGGATGATGAGTGCCGTCATCGGGTGCGAGCCCGACGCATTGCACGAGGACATGCGCCTGGCCGCGGAGTTCCATCCGGCATCACCCGAGATCACGCTTCCCTACTTCACCCCGGTCGAGGGTCGCGCAGCCATGAGTGACAGTGGGTCCGCCGTGAACGACAAGGTCTACATCCACGAGTACATCGACATCATCGGGCACAACCGCGGGCGCTACATGTACCACATGACGGCGAATTGGAGCCCCACGGCACAGGAGGAGCGGCACCAGCTCTGCTACGGCGTGTGGGGTGTCGTGGGGAGCACCGGACGCTGGCCCCAGGTGGTCAACCTCTGGGAAGAGGACGGGTTCGACGGCCTGGCCCGGTCCTTCGGCCATGAACTGGGGCATCGCGATCTGCAGGACCCCAAGCTCGCCGCGTGGTGGGCCGCGGCCGCCGAGCTCAGGGCGGGAGGTCTGGATCGCCTGCTGGTGCCGGCGCCGTGGATGCCGACCATCGAGCAGGCCTGCGCGGAGGGCATCCGAGGTGACGTGTACGCCCACGAGCAGATTCGAGTGCCGAGAGGCAGCTCGGCCCGCTACCTGGACTTCGTCCAACGCGAGGCGGTCCCGGTCATGCGGGAGTTCGGTTGGGAACTGGCCGGGGCGTGGGAGACGGCGTTGATCGACGACCGCGAGTGCTTTCTGCTGTGGGCGGTGCCGACGTGGCAGGAATGGGCGGACCGCGAGAAGGCACGGCGGAGCCACAAGGGGCTGATCGAGCTGGAGGCGCAGAACCTGGCCTCGACGGAGCAGATGAGCCGAATCCTGCTGGTGGAGGCGGCGCTCTCTCCCATGCGCCTGGGCCGCCAGCCGTCGCGCGCCGATCGGACCGAGGCCTGGGACGGCTGAAGCGGCCGGCGCAGCGAGCCTATTTCGCTACCGACTCTCAGCGGGAGACGTCGTCGCCACGTTCGCCGGTTGCTCCCATGGCCACCAGTTCCCGGCGCAGCACCTTGCCCACCTCGCTCCTCGGCAATTCGTGCACGTGCCGGAACGCCACAGGGATCTTGTAGGCGACCAGGTGGTCCCGGCAGAGTCGATCCAGTTCCGTGTCCGGCGCGTCACCGACCACGAAGGCCACCGGCACCTCACCGAGGCGCGCATCGGGGAGGCCCACGACCGCCGCCTCTCTCACGCCGGGTGAGAGGAGCAGGACCTCCTCGACCTGCCCCGGGAACACCTTGTTGCCGCCGCGGTTGATGACGTCGCCGACCCGACCTTCGATCCAGACGAAGCCATCCCCGTCAATGCGGGCGTAGTCCCCGGTGCGGACGTATCCCTCCGGATCCAGTCGATCATCGAGGCTTTCGCCGTCCGCATACCCCGAGGCCATCCGCGGTGGCTTCACCAGCAACTCGCCGACGGTGTCGGCGGACTGCACCGATCCGTCCTCTCCCACCACCTTGATGGCGACGCCGGGATGCGGCCGCCCCACCGCCCCGATCTTTTCGGGGTGATCCCGGGCGTCGGCGGCCGTCCACCCGATGACCTCTCCGATCTCGGCCTGGCCGTAGCCATTGAGCACCGTGACGCCGAACTTGTCCGAGAACCGGCGGGCCGCCAGGGGCGAGAGCGGTGCGGTGATGCTCCGCACATAGCGCAGCGGGGTCAGATCGGTCACGTCGGGGTCGTCGGCGAGCATCACCATGGCGGCAGGGGGCAAGACGGTGGAGCGAATGGCGAAACGGCCGACGAGCGTGGCGAACTCCGACGTGCTGAAACGGTCCATGAGCACGAGCGAGGCCCCGGCCCGCAGTCCGAAGAGGACGTTGTAGATGCCGGCGTTGAGCGCCAGGGACACCGGGACCAGGTTCGGCGAGGGTGGACGAGCCGGATCGGCGGGCCGGCCGCGCAGCGGACCGAGGACGCGGTCGAGCAGTTCGAGGTACCCGGTGTGCGTCTGGAGAATCGGCTTCGGTCGTCCGGTCGTTCCCGAGGTCCAGGTGACAAAGGCCGTATCGGGCTCGTAGAGGTTGGGCGACCCGCTCGAGGGGCGCACTCCGGCGGCGTCGATCACGGCTGCGGGGGCGGTCGAGGAAAGAACGTGGTCCAGCTCGGCCTGAGGCTGGCGTGGGTTGGCCGGCACGAACACCGCCTCGGCCAGCCAGACCCCGAACATGGCGAAGACGAACTCGGGTCCGTTGGGCAGCTGGACGACCACCGCCTGGCCGGGCTGGACCCCGGCGGACCGTAGCCGCGCGCTGAAATCGGCTGCCTCGGCGCGGGCGGTGCCGGCCGTGACGGTCCGGTCCACGGTGCTCATCAGGTCCTCTCCGTCGGAGAAGGGGTGCGCCGTCAACAGCTCCGCCAGATTGCCCGCGGCCTCCGTCATGAGCCGGGCGCTGCGCCGGACGACCGCCCGCGGCGAGCGGCCGCCTGCACTCGGGCCCCTACCGCCGGGGGACCCCGTGGTCAGGAGGTGGGTGAGCGGCTCAGACACCAGGACGTCCTTTCCGAGGGCTTCACTCGGCCCCGGCCCTCCGGCCGGCGACAATTGTATACTTTATATTTGTTCGTCCCCCGCCCTCCGATGGGGTGACGACCTGGGGTGCAGTGCAGGAATGGCATCCTGCACTCGAGAGCGAGGAGTCCCACGATGGCAGACAGTGCAAGCGGGTGGTCGGGGTCGCCCGACCCGATCAAGATCGGCTGGCTCGGTTCAGCGCTCGACGGTCCCGATGGCGGCTACAACAAGATCCACCGGATGGCCTTCGACGAAGCGCTGGAACAGGGCTTGCTCGACCGGCCCGTCGAGTTCGTGCTCCACGCAGAAAACGGCTTGCCGCGTGGTTCGGCTCGCAATACCGCGGACGGGTTCAAGTACCTCGTCGATCAAGGCTGTATCGGCGTCGCCGGTGCGTACAGCTCGGACAACGCCATCATCGCCGCGCCGCTCGCCAACGAGCTCAAGATACCCCTCATCAGCTGGGCGGGTACGGAGCGATTGGCCGGCGACTACTGCTTCCGACTCGGTAACGGGGACTGCGGCGGTGATGCGGCCCTGTGCGTCGCCTGGCTCGTGCGACACGGATACAAGCGTGTTGCGGTGTTGAATGAGGTCTCACCGAATGGCGAAGAGTATTTCCGCTTCTTCCGACAGGAATGCCGCAGGCACAATCTGACAATCGTCTCGCTGGAGACCGTCAGCCAGCAGCCGGCGAATCTGACGGAGAACCTCGACAACCTTCGCCAGTCGAACCCGGATGCCCTCTGCTACATGGGCTACGGCATGCTGGCGGCCCAGGGTTTCCTGCGCAAGGCACTGGACGAGCTGGCGTGGGATCCCCCGCGGATCATGGGGACGGCCTTCATGTTCTATCTCATGGGCTTCGAGAAGTTCGAGGGCTGGGTGGGAATCGATCAATTCGACCCGAACAACCCACTCGTCGAGGGTTTTCATCGTCGGTTCGTCGAGCGACACGGGGTGGACCCCCCCATGTGGCCCAACGCCATCCCCGTCCTGGCCTACGACACCGCACGCGTGCTGGCCGAGGGAATTTTCCGTGCACCCACACTGTCGGGGCCGGGGCTCAAAGACGGGCTCGAGAGAATCCGCTTCATGCCCAGCAGCACCGGAGGGCCACGCACGCACATCGCCGCCGCACCGCACGAGCATGGGATGTTCCGGGGAGACTGGCTGCTCTATGGCCGGGTGCGCGACGCCAAGCTGGAGTTCGAGGGCCTCTTTGAACCGCCGGAATGACCGGAACCGGAACCGTGGGCCCGAACGGTTCTCCCCGGTGCGGCAGGACGTCCTGGGACCACGGTGGTTCACTGGTCTCGACACACCTTCAGTTCAGTGACAACCCAGTGAGGAGGGGGTCGCCATGCACGCCGACGATTTGATCATGGTCAGTGTGGACGACCATCTGGTCGAGCCACCCGGCCTCTTCGAGGGCCGGCTGCCGGCCAAGTTTCAGGACAGGGCGCCCCGGGTGCAGCGCCTCCCCGACGGCAGCGACGTCTGGGAGTTCAACGGGCACATCATCCCCAACATCGGCTTGAACGCCGTCGCTGGTCGGCCTCAGGAGGAATACGGGATCGAGCCCACGGCCTTCGACGAGATGCGACCCGGATGCTTCGACGTCCACGAGCGCATCAAGGACATGAACGCCGGAGGCGTCCTCGGCTCGATGAACTTTCCGTCCTTTCCCGGCTTCAGTGCACGGCTGTTCGCCGCCTGCCGTGACAAGGACCTGGCGCTCGCCGTCCTGCGCGCCTACAACGACTGGCACATCGACGAGTGGTGCGGCTCGTACCCGGGACGCTTCATCCCGATGGCCCTGCCGGTGCTCTGGGATCCCGAGCTCTGCGCGGACGAAGTGCGCCGAGTGGCGGCCAAGGGCTGCCACTCCCTCACCTTCACGGAGAACCCTTCCGCCCTCGGGTATCCGAGCTTTCATGACGCCTCGTGGGACCCGCTGTGGACGTCACTGTGCGACGAACAATTCGTGTTGTCGATCCATCTCGGCTCATCGGGGCAGCTTGCCCTCACGGCTCCGGATGCCCCCGTTGACGTGATGATCACCCTGCAGCCGATGAACATCTGCAGCGCCGCTTCCGATCTCTTGTGGTCCCGCGTGATCAAGACGTTTCCCGAGATCCGCATCGCCCTCTCGGAGGGCGGGACCGGTTGGATTCCCTACTTCCTCGACCGGGTGGACCGCACCTACGAGATGCACCACAAGTGGACCGGGCAGGACTTCGGAGGCAAGTTGCCCAGCGAGGTGTTCCGCGAGCATTTCCTGACCTGCTTCATTTCGGACCCGGTCGGGGTCCAGCTTCGGCATCAGATCGGGATCGACAACATCGCGTGGGAGTGTGACTACCCCCACTCCGACTCTTCATGGCCGCATGCTCCCGAAGAGGTCGCGCTTGTGGCGTCCGGGGTCCCGGACGACGAACTGCAGAAGATCACCTGGGAGAATGCCTGCCGCTGGTACTCCTTCGATCCGCTGGCGCATCGGCCACGGGAGCGCTGCACGGTGCAGGCGCTGCGAGCTGAGGCGGTCGGACACGACGTGTCCATCCGCTCCTACGATCACGGCCGCTTCGAGCGAACGGGGAAGGGTGTGGACCTGGCAGAGATCGCGGCCAAGGCCACCGCTTAGGGGCTCACCCTCGGTGCCACCAGCGGGAGGTCGAGCCCGAGCAGCTCGATGGCGTTCCCCCGCGCCAAGCGGTTGACGACCTCTGGTGCTTTGTGGCCGAACTGCTCGGCGGCCGCCTCCACGGAGTGTGGCCACGTGCCGTCCTGATGCGGATAGTCCGTCTCGAAGACCACGTTGCGGGGACCGACGCGGTCGAGGAGCTCGATGCCAACCGCGTCCTTGAAGAAGCAACTGAAGATCTGCCGGTAGTAGTACGTGGACGGCGGCTCGGGACAGTACAACTGGGAGTTGCTCCACGCTCGATGGGTCAGCCAGACGTCATCCGCCCGTTCGAGCAGGTACGGGATCCAGCCGATCTGACACTCTGCGAAGAGCAGCTTGACCTGCGGGAAGCGCTCCAGGACACCGGAGAACATGAAGTCGGACATCCCGCCGATGCTGTTCCCGAAGAGGATGGTGGCGGGCACTGCATCGGGTGCGTCGGGCGACGTCTGGGGAGTCTTGGTGCCCGACCCCACGTGCATGCAGACCACGGTCCCGGTCTCCTGGCAGACCCGGAACAACGGGTCCCAATAGCCCGAGTAGATGCTGGGCAGGCCCAGGAAGGTCGGAAGCTCGCTGAAGGCCACGGCCCGCACGCCGCGCGCAGCGTTGCGCGTCACCTCGGCCACGGCGAGCTCGATGTCCCAGAGCGGGATGAGGCAGAGCGGGAGCAGCCGACCATCACTCGGACCGCACCACTCCTCCACCATCCAGTCGTTGTACGCCTCGACGCACAGCAGGGCGAGCGTGCGGTCCTTCCCCCACAGAAATTGCTGTCCGCAGAATCTGGGGTAGTTGGGGAAGCAGAGTTGGGCCTCCACTCCGTTGACGCTCATGTCTTCCAGACGCGCCTTCGGCTGCCAGCAGCCAGGCCGCATCTCGTCGTAGGTGACGCCTTTCAGCACCACCTCGTCCGCCGGGAAGCCGGCGGCGGCGATGGTGCGCTTGACGGACGCCCGGTGATCCTCGTAGCACCACCAGGCCACGTCGGGTCCGTCGGTTCCGGGCGCCTCGACGTACGAGGCGCCCTCGAGTTTGGGCACCCCCCCGGGCATGTACTCGATGTGCGGGCCCGCATCCCGTAAATGCGCCGGGAGGCGGCTGGACCAGACGTCCGGAGGCTCGACGACGTGCGCATCGAGGTCCACGATCCAGGGGATCTTGGCGACATCTGCTTCCAGCACCGTGGTCATCACGTATATTATATCCAATCGCGGGAGAGTCAGTGCCCGGCGGTGATTCCGCGAGACGCCGCCCGCCAGTGAGGGTGCAGCGGCGGCCTGAGTTCGCGGCCGTGGGAGCGGCGGTCTAGACCCGGATGGGCAACCGCAGGTAGCCACGAACGGTGCTGGTGTGGAGCGGGACCGAACGCTCCTTGTCCACCGTCCAACTCTTGAAGCGCTTGAACGTCTCTTCGAGCGCTATTTTGCCTTCCATGCGGGCCAATGCTGCACCGAGACAGAAGTGAATTCCGTATCCGAACGCCACGTGCAACTTGAAGTCACGGCGAATGTCGAACGAATCTGCTGCGGGATACACGCGCTCGTCGCGGCCTGCTGAGCCAGTCAGCAGGAGCACCTTCGAATTCGCCGGGATGTGATGCCCATGGAGTTCGATGTCCTCGGTGAGCCACCGCCCTTGCACTGGTGACGGGGACTCGTAACGAAGGAGCTCCTCGACGGCATTGGGAATCAGATCCGCATCCTGCGCCAACGCGGTCAGCTGCTCAGGATGGTCCGCCAGGATGAGACCAGCCCATCCCAGCAAACGGGCCACCGTTTCCGTGCCGGCGCTGACCAGAAGGATGCCGAACCCCGCGCATTCCGAAGGAGTGAGGCGTCGCGGGCTGCCATCGTTGCCGACGATCTCGGCCTGTACGAGGTCCGTCAGCATGTCATCCCGCGGTTTCCGTTGTCGTTCCTCGACCTGTTGGGCGATGTAGTTGTACAGCCACGCCCCGGATTCCAACGACGCGTCATTGGCCATGCCAACCCCGGGCTCTATATGAAAGAGTCCGTCGATGTGGTGACGGACGTCCTCACGGTCCGCCGCCGGGACACCAAGCAGGGTGGCAATAACCGTGGCGGGGAGACGGGCGCCGAAATCCTGCACGTAGTCGAAGCTTTCCTGACCCAGCTGCAGATCGAGCAGACCTGCGCAGAGCGTTCGGATGTCGTCCTCGAGCTCTGCGACCCGGCGCGGCGTGAAGGCCTTCGACACCAAACGGCGCAGGCCGGTGTGCTCCGGCGGGTCGAGGAAGATCATCATGCCCTCGGTCTGGGCTTCCTCCGTCATGGATTCCAAGACGGTGGAATGTGCCGAGCTGTAGCGCTGTGGGTCCCGGTGGGCTCGCTCGACATCCTCGAACCGACTCAGGGCCCAAAAGTCGTAGTGCTCGTCGTAATACGCCGGCGCCTCGTCGCGGAGACGCTTCCACACCGGATGCGGGTCGTCCTTGAGTGATTCGTCGAAGGGGTCCCAACGCAGGTCGTCAGGTTGACCGGGGAATCTGCTCATTCTCGTTCACCTCGAACCGCTCGAGTCTCCATCACACGCATCGTTTCATCTCGGGGGCAGCACACGCAGATCTGTGAGAGCGATCTCACAACAGCAACATCGGCCACGTTCCGGTCATCCGCGACGCTCACGAAGCACCGTCGTTCTGGCCGTCCGACCAAGCTCCCGCGGCCACCACGACTCCCCTACTAGAACATAGTTTCGATCTGCCCACAACGGCCAAGAGTAGCTGGTTTTCCCTCATCCACTAGAGTTTGCTTCTAGTGGCAGGACGACTGCCCGGACGAGGGCGTCGTGTCAAAGGACAGGCTGAGATGGCAGAACCGGTATCGCCGAACGTATTGACCGAAGACCAACGGGCACGCCGACAGCGCATCATCGACGCCGGCCTGGCGCTCCTGGAGCGAGACGAGTACGAGCGCATACAGATCAAGGACGTGGCCGAAGAAGCCGACGTCGCTCTCGGGACCCTGTACCACTACTTCTCGTCAAAAGAGCATCTCTTCGCTGAGGTGCTGATCAAGTGGGCCGCCACGCTGAAGGCGAGCCTCGTTCGTCATCCCCCACAGGGTCGGACGCCACAGGAGAAGCTCACCGACGCGCTTCACCGTTCGGTCCGGGCCTTCCAGCACCAGCCCCAATTGGCCCGGCTCATCGCGTCACTCGAGCTGTCGTCCGACCCTTTCGCCACGGAGATCCTCGAGAGGCTGGACCAGACGACGACAGGCGTGTACATGGAGTTGCTGGAGGATCTGGAGCCAGGCCGGGCACGCACGATCGTCCGGACGATGGATGCCGTTCTCGACAGCCAGTTGCGTGCATGGTCTGCCGGTCGTCTGCCGATCACGGGTGTGTACGACTACCTGAGCGAGAGCATCGACCTCATTTTCGGAGACGGACCCGAGGTCCCGGCCGATGAGGTCCCGGCCGATGAGGTCCGGGCCCGCCGAGAGCCCGCCAAAGTGCGAGAAGTCCGTTGAACAACGCGATGCGAACACCGCTGCCGCCGACGCTGTGGGATCTGGTCGTCCGAGCCGTCGAGGAGAGCCCGGAGGCGCCGGTCGTGTCGGACGATCACGGCAGCTCGTTGACCCGAATCCAGCTCCGCGACGCAGCCGAGGCATCCGCCGCCGCGCTCTCAGCTCGGGGGGTCACCGCGGGCACGATCGTGTCCTGGCAGTTGCCAACCTCTCTTGATGCTGTGGTGCTCCTTCTCGCATTGGCACGGATCGGCGCGGTGCAGAACCCGTTGATCCCAATTCTGCGCGAGCGGGAGGTGTCGTTCATCACCCGACAGGTGGGCACCGAGCTCCTGGTCGTGCCGGAGGAATGGCGTGGCTTCCAGCATGGGGCCATGGCGCGGGACCTCGCGGCGACCAATGGCTTTGCCGTGATGGAGGTCGATTTGCACGATCTCGGCGCTCCAGGATCCCGGGGAGGGCTCAGGTTGCCGACGGCAGACCCGGACGCGCTGGCGCCGCCCGCGCCACTCGACGGGCCCCGTTGGATCTACTACTCCTCAGGCACCACGGCCGATCCCAAGGGCGCCCGCCATACCGACGCCAGCATCATGGCCTCGGCCAACGCCTTGCTCGACCTGATGGGATTGGGCGAGAAGGACGTCTATCCGATCCCTTGGCCGATCACGCACATCGGCGGCGCGTCGGTTCTTGCCGCAAGCCTCCGCGGTGGCGTCCACCTCGTCCTGTTCGAGACCTTCGACCCCGCGACGACGCCGGGCCGGATGGCTCAGTACGAGCCGACGGTGCTGGGCACCGCTGTCCCGTTCTTCCGGGCCTATCTGGACGCTGCCCGCGCGGCCAATGACCAACCACTCTTCCCCCGCTTGCGGTTCGGGTGTTTCGGGGGTGCCCCTGTCCCCACCGAGATCCACGATGAGATGCGGGCAATGTTCGACGTACCCCTGGTGGGCAGCTGGGGCCTCACCGAATTCCCGAACGCGACGTCGGCGGCACCGACTGACGCCACCGAGATCGTCTCGACGTCCGTCGGTCGTCCGGCGCAGGGTGTCTCGGTGCGCGCGGTGGACCCGGGAGGCAATGTCTGCGGCCCCGGGCAGGAGGGTGAGCTCCAACTTCGGGGTCCGCAGAGCTTCACCGGCTACGTCGATGCGGCGCTCGACGAGGATGCGATTGATGGCAGCGGATGGTTCCACACCGGGGACCTCGGTACGATCGATGTGGACGGAAACGTCCGCATCACGGGTCGCGTCAAGGACATCATCATCCGTAACGCCGAGAACATCTCGGTCCTCGAGGTCGAGGAATTGCTCTTCCGCCATCCTGACGTCGCTGATGCGACGGTGCTTGGCATGCCCGACCCGCGCACGGGAGAGCGTGTCGTGGCCGTTGTCGTTCCGCGGGACGGACGCGAGGTGGAGCTGACCGACATCCGCGAGTACTGCCGCCTCCAAGGGCTCGCCGTGCAGAAGTGCCCCGAGCAATTGGAGGTCGTCGACACGCTGCCCAGGAACGCAATGGGCAAGGTCCTCAAGCAAGAACTGCGATCGCGTCTCACGTAGCGGCCGTCTGGGCCTCCAGCGTGGGTCTGCGACGGACCTGCTCTCCCGCGTGTTACCTCAGCTTCCACTCTCTTCGCGTCTGCTGAGTGAAGATCTCCTGACCTTCTCGGAGAGCCCGAGCGCTCGTGCCGAGCTGAAGGAAGACGTTTCCCAGACTGAGAGCTTGCTCCGGCGAGAGGTTCCGCGCCGCCCACAGAGTTCGCAGAGTCGCCTGGACGCCTGTGGGCGGTTGTGCCGCGATGACCTCCGCGAGCGCTCGACAGGTTTCGAGGAGCTCCTCCGGCTGGACAACTTCACACACCAGTCCTGCCTCACGTGCCGTCTGCGCCGAAACACGCTCATGGACCCCGACGAGGCTCATTCGTACCAGGTCCCCAAACGCCATCCTGCCGGTGAGCAAGATGGGCTCGTACGCGGCCGTCATCGCGTAGGTCACGTGCGGGTCGAAGAAGGTGGCGCTGTCCGCCGCGATGATGATGTCGCTCTCACCCAAAAGGTAAAACCCACCGCCGCATGCCATGCCATTCACCGCAGCAATGACCGGCTTCCACAACCCTTGGCTCTTGGGCCCGACCTTTTGCCCCGGGTCGTCGTAGGTGAAGGGGTCGTATTCTTCGTCGATCGGAATATCGGCACGATCGATTCCCGTGCAGAACGCTTGGTTCCCTGCGCCCGTCAGCACAACGACCCTCACCCCGTCGTCGACGCGAATATGACGCCAGAGGCCGGCGAGCTCATCTTGCATTCGCTCGTTGAACGCGTTGTGCACTTCGGGCCGGTTCAACGTCACAGAGGCGACATGGTCATGAACGGCATAGGTGATGGTACTGAGATCATCCGGGATGACCAGGCTGTTCATCGGCCGAACATATCAAACGCCACCAATTTCGATTCCTCCGCAGGCGCGTCTCATTCAGAGTGATGACGCGCGAACCAGCCGTCTCACGGGCGGCGGCGGGGCGGATGCACGCACTGTGCACCGTCCCCGATCATGCCGTCGATCCCAGCGGGTAATATTATATACAAAGCGTCTCCCTCCTCTGTTGCTGGCTGCCCGGTGCCCGGTGCCATGGGCTTCCACCGCGACTCCACGAGTTGGGCTTGAAACGCTCACGAACACGAAGTGGAGCCTGAGGACCATGATCGACTCGGTGGCAGAGACCGACGGTGCCGGCGAGTTGGACGCCAGCGAAGAGATCGACGTCAGCCGACTCTTCCGGCTGGACGGGCGGGTGGCCCTGGTCACCGGTGGCACCCGCGGGATCGGGCGAGCCGTCGCCGAGGGGTTCGGCCGGGCTGGTGCTCGTGTGGTCGTCGCCAGCCGCAAGCCCGAGGCATGCCGGGAATCCGAGAGGGCGCTGCGTTCGGCGGGCATCGACGCGGCGGGTATCGCATGCCACATGGGCTCGATGGAGGATGTCCGTGCCCTCGTGGCTGCCACCGCGGAACGATTCGGTGCGATCGATGTCGTGGTGAACAACGCGGCCAATGCACTTTCCGAGCCCATCGGCAACTTCACCGAGGCTGGGGTCACCAAATCGTTGGATGTGAATGTCAAAGGCCCCATCTTCCTCGTCCAGGAATCTCTTCCGTACCTCCGGGACTCGGACCATGCGTCGGTGATCAATCTCGTGTCGGCGGGCGCCTGGCTGTTCTCCGCCACCGTCGCCCACTACGCCGCCGCCAAAGCCGCCATGGTCGCGTACACCAAGGCGCTCGCCGCCGGCCTGGCCCCCGACGGTATCCGGGTGAACGCGCTCGCTCCCGGCTCTGTCGACACGGACATGGTGCGCCAGACCGGACCGGTAGCCACCGCCAACATGGCCGGCGCCTGCCTGATGCGGCGAGTGGCGAGCGCCCACGAGATGGTGGGGCCGGCCCTCTTCCTCGCCTCCGATGCGTCGAGCTACGTCACGGGCACCGTGATCCACGCCGATGGTGGTCTCGTCACCCGCTGAGGTGACCAGGCTCGAAGATCGGCGGCCTCAGGTGAAGTCGGAGCCACCGTCCACGTTCACATCGGCTCCCGTCATGTAGCTGTTCACGCGGGAACCGAGGAAGGCGATGACGGGCCCGATCTCGGCCGGGCTGCCGGCCCGTCCCAGATAGGCCGGGTGACCGAAGTCCTCCGCGATGACCCGCATGGCGTCGGTCAGGCTGTCGCTGTCCACACCACGTTCTGGGGGGAGGGAGCGCAGGTAGCCCTGCAGTCCCTTCCGAGAGGAAGGATCCGGGCGAGACGGTGTTCACGAGGATGCCTTCGGGCGCCAGCGACTGGGAGAGGTTCTTCGTCAGGCTGCTGAGGGCACGCCTTGGTTGCGGTATACGCCACGAGGTCCGGACTCTGCCGCTTGGTGGAGTGGGCCGAGATGTTCACGATCCTGGCGAACGACCCTCGACGGAGCAGGGGCAGGGTACGGCGAACCGTGCGAACCGCGCTCGAGCACCCCGATATCGAAGGTGGCCCGCCATTGGTCGTCGTCGAGCCAGTCGAAGGGACCGATCCCGACGTCGACCGGTCCAGCAGTGTTGACGAGGACCTCCAGGGCCTCCCACCGCTCGCCCAGACGGTCGATGGCCGAGTCGACCTCAATCAGATTCGTCAAGTCCGCCGTCAACGGGATGCTCTCGGGGCTCCCCTCGGAGCGCAGCGTCGCGACCGTGTCATCGAGGGCCTCACTGGCGCGGGCGAGCACTGCCACACGCGCGCACCTTCTCGCGCAAAAGTCTCGGCGGCGGCCCGGCCCATCCCCCGCGAGCCGCCCACCACCAGCACGCGTGCGTCAGCAAGCCCGAGATCCATTCCACTCCTCCTCTTCCCGGGGCCATGTGCCCCGCAGTCCCTCGAATGCCTGGCGAATCCTGTGCGAGGCAGGAGCACTCAAGCAGAGGGCAACGAATCTCGTGACAGTAGCGATTGCTCGCCCGCACTGTCCCTGCGAAGAGTAACGCCCGAAAGGGCCTCGGTTGGCCCGAACGACCGGGTTGGCCCAATGCCTTGAGCGACGAGGCGCGGGCGGTTCGAGCAAACCTGTCTGTTTCGAATGACTTCAACTCGCCGCCCTCGCTCGCCGCGGACCCGGACGGCAACCTCTGTGTCTCGGAGTGGCTCGTCGGCGGGCGCTACACGGAGCTCAACATCGATGGGTGACCGGGTGGGCCTGGAACTCAGGTGGACACGTCTCGGGCCGTGGCGGCGGGGTCCTCTAGAGGTCCTCAGTGGCCCAGGTTTCGAGTTCGAATCCCGAGGGGCGCACCAGAGAACCCCCGGTCGACGACACTCGGCCACGACGAGCAGGTCGTTCGAGACGTCCCCTCGCCAGGTCCTACTCGGGCCCCACGGTGTTCCTTCTCCGTTTGACTGTATCGGCGAGTAGTCCGAGGCCGATGCCCAGCATCCACACGTCCTTGCTCACGGCTATGCCGGCCGGCGCCGGCCAGACGCTCCCCGGCTTTCGTAGCGCCGGAGTCCGGGCGTACATGGCCAGGAGTGAACCCGAGAATCCGGTGAGGGCGGCACCGGCCGCGGCGTTCGAGACGAAAGGAGCCAGGAGGAGAGCCCCGGTTAGAACCTCGCCGGCGGCCAACACCTTGAGAAACCGCTCAGGCGGGATCGACTCGAGGAAGGGGAAGGCACCTGCCGCCATGGCGTGAACGCCCTCTGCCTGCGTCGACGGACCGTTCCACTTCTCGATGCCCGAGTGGAGGATGAATGCGCCAGTTGCCGCCCGACCAGGAAGGCTACGCAGCGGAAATGGAAACAGCATGCAGGAGGATCCTTCTCACTCGGATGGGCATCGACTGGGGACGAGTCCAGGATAGGAGTCCGAACGAAGAGGTCAGACGCTCACGACTAAGGGTGGGCCTGGACCCAGGCGGACACGTCTCGGGCCATGGCGGCGGGGTCCTCTAGAGGTCCAAAGTGGCCAAGGTGCGGTCGCTCAATCAGTGCGCCCTGCGTGAGCGCGTCAGCAATGGCCGAAGCGAAGGCGCCCGGGCCAACCTCCTCAGGACGTCCGGCTACGACGGCCACCGGTGTCTCGAACGCCGCACTGCTCCCCCACGCGCCGCTCGTCGCGGCGTGGCGAAAGACTTCGGCTTCAGTGGACGGCAGGCAGCGCAACACGACCGTGCCGTCCGGAGAGGACGAGAAGCCGCCGTCGACATAGGCCCTGAGGGCATCGGGATGCAGCTGGTGGAGCGGGGGCTTGGACCCATAGTTCTCGTAGGCCTGGTCCAGCGAGTCGAAGCGGTCGCGACGCCGAGCAGCCGCCTCAGACATGGGATTTTCACTCTTTGGCAACAGTCCGCTCTCCGGCGGAACGATGACGGGCTCGTAGAGCCACAGGGAACGAAAGGCCTCGGGTCGTCGCGCCGCAGCCAGCACGAGTGCCGCTCCCCCCATAGAGTGGCCGATGCCGTGCAGCGGTCCCATTGGGAAACGGTCGGCACTTAGGGTCGCCAGGACATCGTCGGCCATGCCCGACCAGGCCAAACTGGCCCCAGGCGGTAGCTCGGACATGCCGTGGCCTCGCAGATCGAGCGACACACAGCGGAACCGGTCGTTGAGGAACGACGCCATGGGTTCAAAGACCCGACCGTGAAAGCCTGTGGCGTGCGAAAAGAGCAGCACCGGAACGGCGGTCTTGCTCCTCGGTCCGCCCAGATCGTGCAGGGCGATCTGGACCTCGCCGCTGGATTCGATCATCTCGGGCGCACGGGCTGCCATGGCGAGCGAGAGGCTAGTTGGCAGGTCGTTCTCCGTGCCGCCTTGACCCATCCCATCGCGGAGAGTGCACCCGCAGAGGATGGTGCTCTCGCGTCGGGCCGATTCGAAAGTCGCCTCGTATTCGACTCCGGGCGATGGGACACATGCCCGCGTCTGACTTCAAGCTCTACGACGCACGGGGGCAGAGCCGAACCTGGTCCCTGGCAGAACACCTGGTCAAGAAAGCAACGCCGCGACAGCGACGCCATAGAGCGTGTGCAGTCCGGCGATGGTCCGTTCGCTGCGCATCTGTGGCTCCCACACGGCGTCTGCCAGTAGGTCGCTTATGACGAAGGCGCTCGAAATCTGCACGGATCGGCACATCGCGACCGAGAAGAGAGCTGCCGCTTCCATCTCGACGCAGGCCACACCCTCTTTTTGGTAGTGGCGAGCCTCTTCGACCGTCTCCCGGTAAGGCGTATCGATCGTCCAGGCACAGCCGGTGGTATGTGCGATCCCCCGACGAGCAAACTCGTCAGCCACGCGTTTCGTAAGCTCTGGCGAGGCCCAGGCGTACTTGCCTGGTGGCACGTAATGATGAGAGACGCCCTCATCTCGGATCGCCCGTTCGCACAGCACGATGTCACCCACCCGGCAGGTTTTCTGGAGCCCGCCGGCGGTACCAATCGAGATGAACTTGGATGTACCTAGGGCGATGAATTCCTCCATGAGGAGGGAGGCGACGGGTGAACCAAACCCGAATCCCCCCAGAACTCCCACCCGGTGGTTGGTACTTGGAAGGGTGAATATGCCTCGAAACGTAGGATTCGAAGGCACTGCGCCAAGATCTTCCACCGCCCGGCTGTAGTCAAGAACTTGCGGTTGATAGCAGATCACTATGCCTTCGGGCGGTTCAAACCCATCGAGAAGTCCGCTTTCTCGCACGTAGGCGATGTTGTCTTCAGGATGGAAGAAAGCATCGAAGGCGTGTTTACCCGGTACGTTCGGGTATGTCGATCCATCGCTGTGAGCCACACCGGACATTTTTCCATTTGACGGAGGGTCTCGCTGACCTCTCAAGTCCCATCGGAAATGGTGCTTGGAGTCAGGAATACGACAAGTAAACAGCTCGGTCCCGAACTAAGGAGCACCAAGAATTGACCGTGACACTCATCACCGGAGCCAACAAGGGTCTCGGTTACGAGACGGCCCGACAATTGGTCGAGCGAGGTCATACCGTCTATCTCGGGGCGCGCAACGCCGAGTGCGGAGAGGCAGCGGCTTCCGAACTCGGCGGCCAGTTCGTGCAGCTCGACGTGACTGACGACTCGTCGGTCGAGGCCGCCATGGGTGTCATCGCGAAGAACGAAGGCCATTTGGACGTCCTCGTCAACAACGCCGGCGTCAGTACGGCGGACGTCAACGGCGCGGTCGCGCTGAAGGTCTTCGATACCAATGCCATCGGTCTCATCCGTGTCACACAAGCCGCACTTCCGCTCTTGGAAAAGTCCGAAAACCCGGTGGTGGTGAATGTCTCAAGTGCCCTGGGCTCGTTCTGGGCCGTCACAAATCCAGAGCGGCGCCAATTCCACTTCCCAAGCATCGTCTATGGCTCTAGCAAGGCCGCCGTCTCGATGCTGACTGTTCAGTACGCAAAGACCTTTCCAGGAATCAAGTTCAATGCTGTCGAGCCCGGATTCACTGCTACAGAGCTCACTCCCTTCAGTGGGGCCGGACAGCCTGTGGAGAAGGGCGCGGAAGTCATCGTGCGCATGGCCACCCTAGGCAAGAACGGCCAAACCTGTTCCTTTCAGGAAGGCGAAGGCGAACTCGCCTGGTGACGCTGAAGGTCCTCACTGCGGCAGGAAAGACGGAACGTCATCAACGACATCTTGACGTCCGATGGGACCGTCGTAGTGGAAGTCCTCGCCTTCGCTCGATCCTGGGTCTGGCACCGAGAGGCGCACCTTTTGAGCGCCATTCTCCCACGCTCAACACGGCGAGCACCTGATCCGCCACCTCGAAGTCACGACAGTGGGGTAGGTCTCTTCGGTCAGTCTAGTTGGTCTGCTGCGCCCACACGATGACGTTGTCCACGTAGTGGCCAGTCGCAGTGTCGAAAGGACCTCCGCAGGTGACGACCGCCAAATGCGGTGGTCCCGTGGTCACCCAGAGCTGGGCGGGAAGCTGGGTCTTGAGCACCGTCTGGGGCGGAGCCTCGACGGTCCACGTGGACACGTGCCCGGTGGAGTCGGAGACCTCGATGGTGGCGCCCACCTTCAGGGCCCCGAGATCGAAGAGCCGCGCCCGGCGCACTCTCGGAGTCGATGTGGCCGGCGATGACAGCCACGCCTGGCTGACCTGGCGCGGGCGCGTTCTCCTGCACGATGCGGTTGCCGTCGCTGACCGCACCGTCCCACCACCCTACGGTCTGGATGTCGGCGGGAATGGTGAGCGAGGCCGTCTCTGGGGCACCGACCGCGCCGGTCGGAATGAGGGGTGCGCGAACGCCAAGCGCAGGTATGACGAGAGACGACCCGGACGCCGCTATCTGCGAGACGTCACCTGGCTGGCGGCGTCGTAGAGGTGTGAGCGACGGCGGGCCGGCCGGCTTCAACGGGCACCGACGAAGTGGGGACTGTTGTCGATGGCTGTCGGGCGGAGTGTATGGATGAGGCCGTTACGGCCCCGAGCACCAGGAATCCCGTTGTAAAGAGGCCGACCACGGCCCGGCGGCTCCCTCGATGGGCGGGCGGTCGTGCCGGGCGGCCACTTGGCTTATCGGCCACTTCGACTCCTGTCCATCCGGAGGTCGCGGCGTCGCCGACGCCGTACGCCGTAGTAGCCCGTCGCGCCTGCGAGAAGTATGAGGGCAGCAAGGATAACCCAAAATCCGGGCCCGCCGCTCCGCGTCAAGCGGCCGAGGTCGGTGGCGATCCCACCCAGACCGTTAGGAGCCGTGGAGCCAGAGCTCGGTGGTGGAGCGGGCGTGGATGCAGCGGTGGGGGTCGTCGTCGTGGTGTTGGTGGTCGGAACGGAAGCCGTCACGCCCGTGTACGTGGCCGGATCACTGGCTGAGGTTTCGGCGCCGATCGACTGGCCACTGCCGTCGACTGGGTCCGCTGTGACCGTCCCCATGTTGGTTTGGGCGCCCGCTTGGGCGGTGGCCGTCGCCGTGCATGTCTGGGACTGACTTGGTGCGAGCGATGTCTTCGGGCAGGTGATCGGCCCGAGGACGTTGTCGGTGACCTGTGATCGAGTTGAGCGTGACATCGCCGGTGTTGGTGACCAAGTAGGTGAAGGTGACGGTCGAGCCCACCGGGACCGAGAGGCCCGGCGCATTGGGCTCGTTGTGGCCGTTGACGTCCTTGACCAGGGTGATGGCCGGAGCGGAGCCGAAGAAGTCGGCGGTGTCGGTTGCGCTCAGCGGGGTGCCGACGGGCGCACCGGTGTTGTCGACAGGCAGGCCGGTGGCCGTGGCGATGTTCTGGAGCTCTCCGGCCGTCGCGTCTCCGCCGCCCTTGGTGCAGGTCTCAGAACCTCCAGGGGCGAGCGAGGAATCCGGGCAGGTGATCACCCCGAGCACGTTGTCACTCAACGAGACAGCGTCGAGGGTGTCGTCGCCGGTGTTCGTGACCACGTAGGTGAAGGTCACCGGGTCGCCCACCGGCACGAACAGACCCGGCGCGGTCGGCTCGTGCTGACCGTTCACGTCTTTGACCACACTGATGGCGGGGGCGGAGCCGAAGTAGTTCGCGGTGTCCGTCGCGGTCGCCGGGGGCCCGACGGGCGCGCCGGTGTTGTCGACGGCTTGGCCAGTGGCGGTGGCGGTGTTCTGGTGGGCGCCGACGGCGGCATTCGCGGCGTCCGCCGTGCAGGTTTCGGAGTCACCGGGGGCGAGCAACGTCTCCGGGCAGGTGACGGCCCCAAGCTGGTTGTCGGTGAGCGTGACTGGGTTCAAGCGTGACATTGCCGGTGTTGGTGACCACGTAGGTGAAGGTCACCGGGTCGCCCACCGGCACGAACAGACCCGGCGCGGTCGGCTCGTGTTGGCCGTTCACGTCTTTGACCACGGTGAGCGCGGCGCGGAACCGAAGTAGTTGGCCGTGTCGGTCGCGCTCACCGGTGGGCCGACGGGCGCGCCCGCGTTGTCGACGCCCTGGCCGCTGGCAGTGGCGGTGTTCTCGTGCGCTCCTGCGGTAGACAGCCCGCCGGCCGCGGTGCACGTCTCGGAGTCAGCCGGCGCGAGCGATGCGACGGGACACGTGATCGCGCCGAGGACGTTGTCGTTCAGCGAGACCGGGTTCAAGGTGACGTTGCCGGTGTTCGTGACCACGTAGGTGAAGGTCACCGGGTCGCCCACCGGCACGAACAGACCCGGCGCGGTCGGCTCGTGCTGGCCGTTGACGCTTTGACCACACTGATGGCGGGGGCGGAGCCGAAGTAGTTCGCGGTGTCCGTCGCGGTCGCCGGAGGCCCGACGGGCGCGCCGGTGTTGTCGACGGCTTGGCCGGTGGCGGTGGCGGTGTTCTGGTGGGGGCCGACGGCGGCTGTCGGCGGCGGCGGTGCAGGTTTCGTAGTCACCGGGAGCGAGCACCGTCTCCGGGCAGGTGACTGCACCCAGCTGGTTGTCGGTGAGCGTGACGGGGTTCAAGGTGACGTTGCCGGTGTTGGTGACCAGGTAGGTGAAGGTCACCGGGCTGCCCACCGGCACGAACAGGCCGGGCGCGGTCGGCTGATGCTGGCCGTTGACGTCTTTGACCAAGGTGAGGGCCGGAGCGGAGCCGAAGTAGTTGGCCGTGTCGCTGACCGGGGCCGTGGTGGGGCCGGCCGGGCTGCCGTTGATGAGCGGCTGGCCGGACACCGTCGCGGTGTCCGTGTGCTGGCCTGCCGTGGCCGGTCCGGCCGCGGCAGTACAGGCGATCGTGCCGTGGGGCGGGATCGTTGCGCTCGGGCAGGTGATGGTCTGGGCGGGGTTGTCGGTCAGGTTGACCGACCCGACGGTGAGGTCCCCCGGGTTGGTGACCAAATAGGTGTAGGTGATCGGGCTGCCCGACCGGGACGAAGAGGCCGGGCGCGGTCTTCTCGGTCTGGCCGTTCACCTGCTTCATCAGCATGAGGGGATAGGGGTTGACCTCGATGCCGACCTTGTTGGGTTCGGCCGGCGTGAGCTGGGCGCCGGTGTCGGTGCGAAACCCGGTGAACCCGAACGAGTTCCACGCCACCGTATCCACCGGGGCGTTGGGCGGGGCGGCCATGGGCCAGGCCAGGGTGAGGGTCTGGCCGGGGGCCAGGGTGCCGGGGAAGGAGAACTCGAGGGACGCCACCGCGCTGATCGGCGACGGCGGGGTGGTGCTGAACGAGCCGGCGACGCACCCGGGCGGGTTGAAGTTGAGCTCGGGGCGGCAAGGGTTGTGGGAGGTGGAGTAGGAGACCGTGACGCCGGGCGGCGCGGTCACGGGGCCCGTCAGGACGGGGCTCCAGTCCGAGTCGCGCGGGGCCGAGGCATTGAGCACGGCGGTGTCGCCCACGAAGGGCAGGATGTCGATGACCGTCACCTTGTTGATGCCGATGTTGCCGTCGTTGGTCACCGTCAGCTGGTAGTCCGCCGAGCCACCGATCGTGGTGTGCCCGATGTCGGGGAACTTGGTGAACGCGGGGTCGAGCGAGCCCTTGACCAGTTTGAGCGACTCCAACGAGGCCCCGGAGGCGACGGCGACGGTGGCCGAGGAGTTGACCGGGGTGGGGTTGTTGTCGGCGGTGGCCGAAGAGGTGTTGGTCAATGTCTTGGGCGAGGTGCCCGGCTGGATCTGCGTGTTGAGGGTGAAGATGCCCGTCGTGCCGGGCGCAATGCTCAGGGCCGGAGTGAACCCGGCCCAAGACCACACCACCTCGATGGTGCCGGCCCCGCAGCCGCCGGGCACCCGGGTGATCGCCGGGGGCGGGGTGAACGACGCGGGTGGGCTGCCGTTGGCCGGGTCACCGGCGTTGGCCGGGTCGACCAGGTCGAGTCCCGCCGGCAGGCAGTCGGTCACGACGGGGTTGAGGATGGGCGCCGGAGACGTCGTTGGGGCGCCGAAAGCGAGTTGCCAGCTCACCGGGCTCGGTGGCGGTACCGGCGACGGCGAGGTGCGGGTCTTGGTCAGCGTCATGGTGGGTAGCGGCGCCGTCACCGATTGCGCCGTACAGCTCTGCGGGGTGGAAGACAATTGCGCGGCGCTCACCGTCGCGCAGTTGGCGATGGGATCGCCGCTCGAGGATCGGGACGCCTGTCCGGTCCACCGCGCTGGCCGGAACCCGCAGGGTCAAGGTGGCGGTAGGCGCGAACCCAACGGGCACCGAGCCGGTGTAGGTGATCTGGATCTGGTCGGCGAGCGTGGGGATCGACGCCGTGCACGTGCCGGTGCCGGTGCAGGTGGCAGTGACAGTGACGAACGTGTTGGTGGTCGGGTTGTGGTAGGCGAGGACGTCGGCCTTGGCCGCGGTCAGGCCACGCGAGTCGGTGAAGGTGACGTTGGTGGCCGGGCGGCTGTCGGGCTGGAGGTTGGCGGGTATCAGATCGGTGACCACGAACGATGGCGAGATGGGGACGTTGCCCGTGTTGGTGGCGGTGATGGTGTACGTGTCGGAGCTACCGATAGCGACGGTCGCTTTGGTGTCGGTCTTCTTGACGGTGGCCGCCGGGCTGTTTGGTTGCAGGGGGTTGGTCACGCTCGACGGACCGATGGTGACCGGCGTCCCGTTGGCGGTGCCCGAGGCGGTGGACGTGTTGGTGACCAGCTGGCCGGGGGTGAAGGTCGGGGACGGGTAGATCACGGTGACGGTGACCGTCTGGGTGGCCCCCGCGGCCACCGCCGAGCTGAAGGTCCAGGTCACCGTGTTGGTCGCCGGGTTGAAGCTCGAAGCCGGGTTGGTGCCCGAACTGGAGGCGCTCACGAAGGTGGAGCCCGTCGGCAAGGGATCGGTGATGGTGAAGCCGGCCAACGGCACGTCACCGGTGTTCTTGGCCGTGACCTGGTATTGCACGGGTGTGTTCACCGCGAACTGGGCGGCCGGGGTCACCAGGGTCTTGGTGATGGTGCCTCCCGTCTGGGGGGCGGTCAGCGTGTTGTTGACCGACGCTGTGCCGGTGATCGGAGCACCGCCTGTCACCGGGGTGCCGCTGGTCGACAGGCTGTTCGTGACCACCTGGCCGGCGGTGAACGGCGGCGTGTTGTAGGTCACCGTCACCGTGGCGGTGAACGTGGCTCCGGGCGCCAGCGGCGGACTGGGATTGGTCCACGACACCGTTCCCGCGCCGGCGTTGAAGGTCCCGCCCGCGGTGGCCGACACGAAGGTGGTGCCGGCCGGCAGGGAGTCGAGCATGGTCACCGGGTTGAGTCCGACGTTGCCCGTGTTCTTGACGCTCACCGTATAGGTGAAGGGCCGTCCCCAGGGCCACCGGGCCGCTGGGTGACTTCGACGCCGACACGGCTGGCGCCGGTGCCACCGGCGTGCCGGTGGCAGTCGCCGGCTGCGAGATGGGTGTCGTGGTCCCCAGCGGTACGCCGGTGCCGGCCACGGTGTTGGTGATGGGGTGCCGGCGCTGAACGGTGGGGACGGGTAGATGACCGTCACCGTCTGCGTCGACTTGGTGCCCGGGGTGGCCGGGCTGGCCAGGGTCCAGGTCACCTGGTTGTTGCGGAGTTGAAAACGCCTCCACCCGACGCGGAGACGAAGGTCGCACCGGGCGGCAAGGTGTCCACAAGGTCGGGCGAGGTCAGGTTGACATTGCCCGTGTTGGTGTAGGTGACCGTGTAGGGGTGGCCGCGCCCAGCACGATCGGACTCGAATTGAGGGCCTTGGTCGTCGCGATGCTCGGCGTGACGGTGGCGTTGACAGTCGACGGGTTCGAATTCGACGAAGCGGCGTTGGTCGCGTTGATCGTGCCGACGTTCGTGGCCGAAGCCCCGACCGGCGTTGTCCCGGCCGGGAACTTCACGGTGATGGCCACCTCGCCGGTGGTCCCGGCCGGCATGGGGTTGACCATGGTGAACGTCGCCGTGCCCGTCGACGGGTTGTACGCGGTGGCGGAGGTGTGTGCGTCCCCACCAGCGTCACGTCGGCCGCCGCCAACGACAGCTGGGCGGGCAGCACGTCGGTGATCGTCACCCCGTTGCAGGTCGTGGTCAGACTGGAACACGAATAATCGAGGAAGTAGGTGAACGGCGTCCCCGGGGCCACCGATGACACGCTTGCCGTCTTCGAGAGGCTGACGGTGGCGGCCGGCTGTGCCGACGCCGGATGATTCACCGAGACCACGGAGCCCGAGACCACAGTCGCCGCAACCGCCGTTACCCCCAGCCATCGCAGCAGTCTCATGGCGACCTCTTTACATCTATCCGTCAATCGATGCCGATCATCGTCATCACCGTAATGTGAACGAACGACGATCTGAACGCGGTGACCACCATCCTCGTCCCGTGTCACTGCTGAACCCCGGGATCGTGTCCTCGTTGCGGCGCTGCGCATGGGCCGGCCTTCGGTTCGCCGCATGGGCCACGGCCACCGCACATCGATCTCGGCTTCGAACTCCATAGGCCCGGATCAGAGAGCGCAGCGTCAGGTGGTGAGCAACACGATGCCACCCTCGGGGCCGACGGGCGCAGCCCCGAAGGCAGTTGTCCCACGGAGCCCGGTTTCAAGGTATGGGCACGATCGTGCCGTCTGTAGCCAACGCCGTAGCCCTCTGACTCCGTTTCAAGACCCAAATTCGTAGGCATACGGCGGAACAGTGCGAGCCCGCGGATCCGCACAAGATGGGCGCGGACGACTGCTTACGGCTCGGAGTCGTCAGATCCGCAGGCTCCGGGTTCGAATCCCGAGGGGCGCCACCTTTTTGGAATACATCGCCGCGGTTGCTCCCCGACTCTGGTTCAACGGGTGACGCTCCCGTCTTCGGGGGCCTCGATCTCACCGAAGAACGGGAAGACAGAGATGACGAGGCCGTGGCGGTCTTGACTTCGGATCTTGTCCTGGGACAAGAGGGAATCGGCTGATGTGTACCGAGCAATCTCGGACCATGGGCTGATAAGTCGAGCTCCAGAGCGCAACCCTTGTGGCGGCTTTACACAGGCCCAATAGACTGGTCCTGCCGGGCTCCGGATCGGTTCCCCAGTCTCTTCGCTTCTCAGCTGGTCGAACGTGGAGGCCAACGGTCCTCTTTCGTTCCCTCCGTCGCCCACTTCGGACGCCCACTGGCTGGGTAGGTAGAGGCAGGGAAGGCGTTGATCCATGGCTGGTCCCGTCGAAACCGGGAGGATGGCTCCCTCATTGAGGCGCATGTTGCTTCCGCTTGCGATGGCCCAGTTCATCTGCAGCTTCGCTGGCTCCAACATGAACGTCATCATCGACGACATCTGTCAGGATCTGCACACCACGGTCCAAGGCGTCCAGATCACGATCACCTTGTTCTTGCTAGTCATGGCGGCACTGATGATCCCCGGCGGGAAGCTGACAGATCGATGGGGCCGAAAACGCTGTTTCACGATGGGTCTTTCCATCTACGCCGTGGGCGCGGTGCTCAGTGCGGTCGCCCCGGCTGGGACTCCTGATCCTGGGGAATTCGATCCTCGAAGGGGTCGGCACGGCCCTCCTCGTTCCCCCTGTGTACATCCTCACGACCATGCTCTTCCATGACCTCAGTCTCTGGCACGAGCATAGGCATCATCAGCGGCATGGGTGGGATCGGTGCCGCCACCGGTCCCCTTATCGGTGGATTCATCACTACGACGGAGATCACCTGGCACGCTGCCTTCGTCTTTCAAGCCGTCGTGGTCGTCCTCATCGTCTTCCTCGGTCGCCGCATCCACGATCCGCTGCCGGCTGATCCCACTCGCCCGTTCGACACGGTGGGGGCGATCCTTTCGGCGGTTGCGGCTGGTGACGCTGGTTGTCGGGATCATGGCGGCCGACAACAATCTCATCGTCTGCACGCTTCTCATCGCTGCTGGCACGCTCGTCATCTTCGGTTTTTTCGCCTGGGTTCGGAGT
>CAVTPE010000014.1:0-259202 GCA_963736515.1 uncultured Acidimicrobiaceae bacterium
GCTCCACGAAACTGAACCGTCCTGGGTTTCTTGGAGACTCCATACCTTGGAAGCGAGGATGGAGACATGTCGGATCCACCGAAGCGGTACCGCCTGAGCTGAGAGAGCGGGCGGTGCGCATGGTGTTCGAAGCCCGGGCCGCTGATCCGGCCGACACCGGTGCCATCAGCCGGAATTCGAGGGCAGCTGGGCGTCGGGACCGAGTCGTTGCGCAAATGGGTGAAGCGAGACCAGATCGACGCCGGGGTTCGTCCGGGCACGACCACCGAGGAGCGCCAGCGCATCGCCGAGCTCGAGAAGGAGGAACCACAGAGCTCAAACGTTCGAACGAGATCTTGCGCCGGGCCTCGGCGTATTTCGCCCAGGCGGAGCTCGACCGCCCGTGGAGGTGATCGTCGACTTCATCGACGAGAACCGGGGCGAGCTCGGGGTCGAGCCCATCTGCAGGGATCTGCAGGTGGCCCCGAGCACCTATTACGCGGCGAAGTCACGGCCCCTCTCAGCCCGGGCCACCGCGACGCCATGTTGATCGCGGCCTGGTGCAGCTCTGGAGCGAGAACTTCAGGGTCTATGGGGTGCGCAAACTCTGGAAGGCGGCGCGGCGGGCGGGCCACGACGTCGGGCGGGACCAGGTGGCTCGCCTGATGGGCCTGGCGGGCATCGAGGGCCTGCGCCGGGGCAAGAAGCGCAAGACCACCAAGGCCGACCCCGCCGCTGAGCGGCACCCCGATCTGGTCAAGCGGGTCTTCTCCGCCGAGCGTCCCAACGCCTTGTGGGTCAGCGACCTGACCTATGTGGCCACCTGGTCGGGCTTCGCCTACGCCTACTTCATCACCGACGCCTTTCCCGGATGATCGTTGGCTGGCGGGTGGCGAGCCACATGCGGAGCCGACATGGTCCTCGACGCCCTGGAGATGGCACGCTGGAGGCGGGGCACCTTCCTCGAAGGGCTGGTGTGCACACTCCGATGCCGGGTCGCAATTCACTTCGGTGCGCTATGGGGAGCACCTCGACGAACTCGGAGCCGTCCCTTCTATCGGAAGCGTGGGCGACACGTCGACAACGCGCTGGCCAGTCGATTAACGCCGCCTACAAGAGCGAGCTCATCCGAGGGCCCGATCAAGGACCCTGGAGGAACGTGGACGACGTAGAACTGGCCCCCTCGCGTCGGTCCACTCGTACAACACGCAGAGGCTGCACGAGTATCTCGGCTACGTGCCGCCAGCTGAATTCGAGGCGGCTTATGCTGCCGACAAGACCGACCAGGAATTCGTTCGAATCCGATAGCCCGGGTCTCCATCAGACCCAGGACGGTCCAAAACGCTCTCTGAGGCAGACGTGCGCCGCATGATCGAGCAGGTGGAGGACGAGGTCAGGATGCTCTCAGGGGCCGATCCAGAGGCGACGAGCGACCTCTAGGCCGCCCTGGGCATCCGGCTCACCTACGAGCCCGACCGGAACTGCGTCATGGTCGAAGCGCAGCCTGGCTCATGGGGTTCCAGGTCGTGTCGGAGGGCCTAGTAGAGCAAAACCCGATTGGCGGCTCCAGCCCTGGGACCTGGGAAAGTAGGCGGCCGCAGGCCGCGTGGTGCGGCTCCTGTAACACAGCACCCTCAAACAGCATCGGAATTTCTCCATTGCGCGCTGCCACTGTTGCATTCGCCTCAAACGACACACATGGGCTCATGCGAAGAGGCTTGATCGATTCGCCCTCCGGGTCCTTCCGGCCGGACATTCAGGTTTGGGGCGTGTCTACCCCCAGGGTTTCGTCAAGCCAGTCGTACATCCTCTGCTCCAATAGCGACCGACCCATGGGTTCACAATGCAGCTCCGCTCCCTCGGCTTTGGTGAACCGCACGATCACCTTGGACCCGGTCAGGGCGTCGAAGAGCTCTTGGGATTGTCCCGGCCAGAACTGTTCCCCTTCGGGGTCAGTGATCATGATCGGTGTTCGGATGTCTTCGGCGACATCTCTCAGGTGGTACGCCTCGACCGTTTTGAAGGTGGCATAGTCAGACGGCTGCGCTCCGTAGGGCTTGGCACGCCAGGCGAACTCCTGAGCCACAGCCGGCGACATGTCAGCTCGACCAAATGCCATGGCTGCGTTGAAGGTCTCCTCGTCCTCGGCCTCGAGGAGATCGACCAACTCCTGGGGGATGTTGCTCTTCCATGAGGTGGACACGTCCATCACGCCCGGGTCCGCAATCACGGCGGCGAGCCTGTGTTCACATGCGGCCGCTCGGGGTACCCAGTAGCCAGCCTGGCTCGCGCCGTAGAGTGCGATCTTTGACGCATCGACCTCGGGTCGCTCGCTCAGGTAGTCCACCAGCGGGGTAATCACGCGCTCCCAGTCGGGACGAAAGGGGATGCCTCTTTGGAACAACATGCTCTGCTGCCCTGGCCCGTCGAAGATGACGGTGTTGTAGCCCCGGTCCAGACCCGGCTGACCGAGCCCCGGCCACAGGAACGTATGGGCGCCGTCGCTTCCGTTATTGAGGATGAGCGTGGGACGGGCAGCGCCGTCGGCGGCGGGGATGAACAGGTACCCAGGAAGGTCACCGCCTTCATAGGGCACCGAGATCGGGATCGCCGGTGGGTCGAGCAAGCCGACGTGGAGGTCGAAGCATCTGCGGTGAGCCAAGAACAACTCGCCGAGCTGGGCGTCGGCGTTCTCCGTGCCGTCAACAAAGACGCTCGCAGCGGCGTAGTAGACAGCTGCTCTCAGATAGGCGTTGCGAGCGCTGATCTCGTGGCGCGCCTTGTTGGCTGTATCCGCCATCGACTCAATCCGTTGAGCCAGTGTCCGCCATTCGCTGACCCAGCTAGCCGCGTCGCCGTCTGTGATGCTCGCTACGGCGGTGAACATCTCGCCCACATCACCCGCTCCGTAGTGAACGGCGCCGAAGAGATTTCGGTCTCGAAATCGAACGAGGGATCGTTGAAGAACTTCTCAAACATCTGGCGGCTCCTTCGCGTTCGGCTACCAATGTGATCTGCTCCAGCGGTCCCGCGAGGATACCTGGCTCTGTCGCCCACGGACTGCTCTTGCGCCAGAAGGGGGACTTACCACAGCGAGGTACTGACTAGGAGGCAATAGCAACCTGGCCGGGCGGTCTTGATCTGCCGATGCGCGATCCAGGAGTGCTCCTAGGTGGATGGCCACGCCGAGTCCAACCAAGACCTCGAGGAGGACCGTGATTGTTCCGACTGGCCCGTAGATCCGCTGGGTGGACGTGATCGATGAGGACCCGAAGACTGAAAAAAGCAGTCCGACAGCGGTGGTCAGAGCCGCTGTCGCCGCACCACCGATGAACACACGTCGCCATTGGAGACTGCCCGCGAGCAAGCCGTGAAGTGTCCACCACCAGAAGACGACGGCCAAGGCGAGCTGCGCCGTCCTGGCTGCGGCGGATACATGAACATGGCGAGCGATCAAATATTGGAGAGCAACGAACCCAAATGCTCCTCCCAGCCACCACAACCGTCTGGCCTGTGCCCTCCAACCTCTGACCGAACAATCAAAGACCTTGGCGTACCAACACTGGAGATTTCTCGCCAGGCTCTCGCCTCCCAGAGCGACGAATACGAGGCCGACGATGGATTGAGAGGTCACCCCTCCGCCCTTGTGCGCAAACAGAGAGGTGACATCGCGGGCGGCGGGGGGTGACAAATGGCTGCGCGCGCTCACGGCGTGGGAGAAGTCCGATCCCAGTGCGGCCGATACAAGGAGGAGGAACGGTAGAAAGCTGATGACGAATAGTCCGGCGAACACGATACAGCTCTGAACAAACCCCAGTTGATCGAGCTGGTTCCACCAGCGCATCGGCCAGCTTTTCTCAACACGCTGCCACTGGCCAATACCGAGGGCACGCGTTCGGTTCCACCATGGCTCCGCAACTGGTTTGCCAGAAGCTGTGTGATCCGTCGCATCATCCTGGAGGGTCATGACTCACCTTCGCCCGCTGGGCTTCGGTGTAGTGATAGGCAAAATCGAGCGCGCCAAAGGGCACGATCACCCGCAACAAGGCCTGGCGCGCACTCACCGAACCAGCGAGGGCCAACGACACGTCGCCGACCAAGAAGGCCAGGCCCCAGACCAGCGAGATGCGTCGATTGACTTCTCGAAACTCCTTGGTGTGCCAGACCTCCTGTGGGGTCGTCATCTTGGCGTAGGACTCGGTGAACGGCCGACCGACGAGGACTGACCCGAAAACGAGGATGGTGAGGACCATGTGAGATCCGAACTGGGCGTAGCGAGACCAAGTCTCAATGTGACCCGGATGGGTGATGGCCAGAATGAGAGCCAGGGCCGCGAAGTAACACAGTCCGGCCCAGTCGAGCATGTGCGCCCGGTGCCTGGTGGTGGCTCGTGTGAGCACCACGACCGAGGCCAAGAAACCAAGAGCCACCGCGCCCGAAAAGGTTGTAAAGCGAGAGGCGAACAAGAAGACAAACCAGGACGAAAAGCTCCAGATGAGATCGGTCAATTCTTGCTCCTTCGCTCTGACCACTCGATGTGTCGTCACCATCACTTGACGAGTGCTCGGGGCGAGCGATGAGAGCAGTTGCCTCGGACCAAACGACACCAAGGCGGGACAATGCTCAATCCCACCCGTGCCGCCCCCGAGGATCTTGCCTACATGCGAGTCAGTAGCTCCTTGACATCTGTTCCCAACGGCCCCGATGCCCCCAGTTTGTCACGGGACTGTAAATGCTCGATTTCATGAGTGCGATATCCGCCTGGCCAGAACTCTTTCCTCTGATCTGTCCCAGTTCGCCGCGTCAGTGGGACGCTCGGCACCTATCGGCGTCTGGACAACCACCCGGTCTGGGTTCGAAAAATGCAAGACTTTTCCATGGCCTCATCAGTGCATTGCCTTGGCACGAGTTCTTTATCGGCACGATCGGAGCAGCAGCTGCTTTGACCGGACTGCTGTTCGTCGCGATCTCGATAAACCTCGAACAGATCTTGAAATTCCCTCAGCTACCAGGGAGAGCGGCGGCAACGCTTGGGATGTTGGTCAGTGCTCTGGTCGTTTCCGGGTTCGCTCTGGCACCGGGGCAAACATTCGTATCCTTGGTGTGGAGGTCGCTGCAGTCGCAGCCAGTCAAGCTGTATGGGTATCGCTCGGGCCAACGCGACCAAGTGAAGCTACGTCCTGGCGGATTGAACACGTGGCCACGCTGGTGCTTCCGAGCGTCGCCTTGGTGCTGGGAGGTGTGAGTCTGATCGCGCGCTCCGGAGGAGGGCTTTACTGGGTTTTGGCTGGGATCCTGTTTGCTTTCGTTTCGGCTTCGATCAACGCGTGGGTGCTCGTCGAGATCAAACGCTAGGGAACGGCACGTAAGGCGCTACGAAGCGTGCCACAGTAATCTCCGAGGCTTGGCGAGAGGGCTGTTGCGTGCAACGACGCGAGTGAGGAGACTCCAATGAAGCTGTACTTCGACGACGAGGATTTCGACGGGCAGCTCCAGCGCAGTGTCGGCAAGGCTGACTCGGGAATGGCCAACGTCGGGGAGTGGACCGTCCTGGGTCTGATGGAGACCCGGGCTATTGGATTCCGACCAATTCCTGGTCGGTCTTGTTGGCAGCATGAGCCGCCTCGAATTCAGCTGGCGGCACGTGCCGAGATACTCGTGCAGCCTCTGCGTGTGTACTAGTGGACCCACGCGAGGGTGGCCAGTCTACGTCGTCCACGTTCCTCCAGGGTCCTTGATCGGGCCCTCTGATGAGCTCGCTCTTGTAGGCGGCGTTAATCGACTCGGCCAGCGTGTTGTGGTACGCGTCGCCCACGCTTCCGATAGAAGGGACGGCTCCGAGTTCGTCGAGGTGCTCCCCATAGCGCACTGAAGTGAATTGCGACCGGCATCGGAGTGTGACACCAGCCCTTCGAGGAAGGCGCCCCGCCTCCAGCGTGCCATCTCGAGGGCGTCGAGGACCATGTCGGCTCGCATGTGGCTCGCCACCCGCCAGCCAACGATCATCCGGGAAAAGGCGTCGGTGATGAAGTAGGCGTAGGCGAAGCCCGACCAGGTGGCCACATAGGTCAGGTCGCTCACCCACAAGGCGTTGGGACGCTCGGCGGAGAAGACCCGCTTGACCAGATCGGGGTGCCGCTCAGCGGCGGGGTCGGCCTTGGTGGTCTTGCGCTTCTTGCCCCGGTGTAGCCCTCGATGCCCGCCAGGCCCATCAGGCGAGCCACCTGGTCCCGTCCGACGTCGTGGCCCGCCCGCCGCGCCGCCTTCCAGAGTTTGCGCACCCCATAGACCCTGAAGTTCTCGCTCCAGAGCTGCACGAGGGCCGCGATCGACATGGCGTCGCGGTGGTCGGGGCTGAGAGGGGCCGGGACTTCGCCGTGTAATAGGTGCTCGGGGCCACCTGCAGATCCCTGCAGATGGGCTCGACCCCGAGCTCGCCCCGGTTCTCGTCGATGAAGTCGACGATCACCTCCACGGGCGGTCGAGCTCCGCCTGGGCGAAACACGCCGAGGCCCGGCGCAAGATCTGGTTCGAACGTTTGAGCTCGCGGTTCTCCTTCTCGAGCTCGGCGATGCGCTGGCGCTCCTCGGTGGTTGTGCCCGGACGAACCCCGGTGTCGATCTGGTCTTGCTTCACCCAATTGCGCAACGACTCGGTCCGACGCAGCTGCTTCGAAATGGGTGATGGCACGGTGTGGGGATAGCGGCGGGTTCGAAAATGCGCAGCGCTTTAGCTAGGGGGTAGCTACTGTGGATTGAATGTTATTGTTAAGTGCCTCGCCATTGCCCAGCAGATCACTCCTGGTGATCGCGACAGTTGGTATCAGGCTTGGTCCGGCTTCGCCGACAGGCTTGTCCAGCAGGGTCAGACGGCGCTGACCTCGGCCATCGAGTGAGCGCTCGGAGTCTCCTCGTTCGAGCTTGTGAGTACTACCGGCAGGCGTTCTTCTTTCATCGAGACGACCTCGACGGCAAAGAACTCCGGACCGCCTATGGGGCTAGCGTGAAGGCGTTCAAAGATGCGCTCCCTCTATTCGACTACCACGCCGAAGCGCTAGGCGGCGACCTGTCGGGTTATCTCTTCACGAGACAACCTGACAAGCGGCTCCCAACTCTCCTCCATATCGGAGGCTACGACGCCATCGCCGAGGAGCTCTACGCCTCAGTGGACGCCGCACTCGAGCGAGGCTACGCCTTCGCAACAATCGACGGTCCGGGTCAGGGCGCAATGCTCTATGACCACCGGGTGCCAATGCGGCCGGACTGGGAGGCAGTGGTCCCTGGGATGTTCGATGCCCTGATGAAGAACCCCGCTGTCGATCCCAAGGGCATCATTCTCGTCGGTCGCTCATTCGGGGGCCTCGTCGCCCCGAGAGGGGCATCTGGAGAGCACCGCCTAGCGGCAATGATCGTGGACCCCGGTCAGCTCGAGATGGCCAGCGCGATCGTGAAGCGCTTGGGAGACCTTGCCAAGCTCCTGGACGATCCCGAGCGTGGACAGCCAGTTCGAGGCGCTGCTCAATGTGCCAGCGCTCAAGGCGTTCCTGGCGCCACGCATGGTGACCCATGGGCTGACCAGCGTCCGCGCCTACCTCCAGGACTTGCGCCGGTACACAAACGAGGAGACGGCGGCAGCAATCACTTCTCCGAGCTTCGTGACGGACAACGAGACGGACACCGTCTCGGTCGGTCAAGGCAAGGAGCTGTTCGATCGGCTGACCTGCCCGAAGACGTTCAGGCTGTTCAAAAAGGCCGAAGGTGCCGAAGGCCACTGTGAAGGCATGGCCCCAATCGTGTTCTGGACGGCCGCACTCGACTGGCTGGACGAACTGCTCGCCTGAAGTTCTGGCGCCTGATTGGAGGCCGTGGCGCTCGGCGTGTGCGATAGACGGTTCCCTTGCCCCAATTTGCGGCCGCAGCCACTACAACCGAGCGCTGCCCCTCGCTGGCGGGACGGTGGGACAGTTCGGCCCTTCGGTGATAGTGCTCAGTGGCTGAGTTGCGGTGCCTCGGGCCACGTATTCGCTTGGGCAGCTGACCCAGCGCTCACCGTCCTCGCATCCTTCGCAACGCTCCGGCTCAACTTCTGTCCCTTTGAGTGAGTGGGCAGCCGTCTACGAAGCGTGCCCGTTGCATGGCTTCTCGCAGCATCAGAGGAGTTCCGACGTGAGCCCGTCCGTCCTTATGTCCCGCCGCCCGTAGCGATGGTCAGCGGGCAAGTATCGCTGTAGTCAGGCTCTGTCTCATCCAGTCGTGAAACTCGTTGAGCTGATAGCCGAGTCGGCCTACGAGTAGGTCGTAGCTCTCGGGGCTAGCGATCGCCCACGCCGTGTCGACGGCGGACTTCCTGGTCAGGCCTTTAGCCATGGCGCTGACCGGAATATCGCTGAGTATCCGAGAGAAGAGCTGGTGGCGTTTCAGCTGGAGGTCGTTCCAGTCTGCGGCGATCTCGGGGTCTACGGCCGATGCGTCCCGATAAAGGCTCCATCCGGTTGCGGTGCGTCCCGCGACCTCGGTGACCAAAGCCGCTAGCTCGACAAGCCGCTCTTTGGGAGATAGACCCACAAATCGCTGATCGGCATCTTCTGGCGAGCCATGCCCCCCGTGAGGGCGTTCTCCATGTAGCCGCGTAGCAGGGCACGTTTGCTGCCCCAAGCCAAGTACAGCGTTTGGACAGAGACTCCGGCTGCGGCTGCGAGCCGGGTGACGGTCGTTCCTGCGTAGCCGCTGACCGAGAATTCTTCTTCGGCGGCCTGTAGCAAACGGTTCCGGGTGTCTTGACGCAATGCGTCGCCGACTCTCTTCTGCCGGCTGAGTCGGCTCGATTCAGCCGGGTGGGATTTGCTCATGGACAGAACCTTACCCATGGTTTAGAGTGTCGATCAAGTTCATTAGAACGTCACTCAAAACCATCAAGCGAGGAAGCACCATGGAAAAGACCACCCTCGACCGTCCCTGGCACCGCCCCGGAGCCTTCGCCTACGCCAGGAAACGGATTCCCGCGGCGTTGCGCCCGCCTGTCACCGTCTACGCCTTGCCCGCCGACGTCACGAAGGACGAGGACGTGCCGGTGCGGATGCGCGACGGAGTCACCTTGCGCCTGAACCTCTTCCGCCCAGCAGGCGAGGGACCGTTCCCGGTGATCATGTCGGCGCACCCTTACGGCAAGGACCAGGTCCCCAAGAAGAAGCGGGGTCGCTGGTCGCTGAACCCGCAGTTCAGAATCATGAATCAGCCCGAGCCACTACGGATCTCTGATCAGACCAGCTGGGAAGCTCCCGACCCTGTGTGGTGGGCCGAGCAGGGGTACGCGGTGATCAACTTGGATACCCGTGGCGGCGGGCACTCCGATGGCCGTGGCGATCTGCTATCCGACCAGGAGGCCGACGACATCGCCCAGGTGATCGAGTGGGCCGCCGAACAGCCATGGTCCACGGGCAGCGTGGGCATGCTTGGCGTGTCATATCTCGCCCTCTCCCAGTACAAGGTCGCCGTCTTGAATCCGCCCGCACTCAGGGCGATCTGCCCATGGGAAGGATTCACCGACGCCTACCGCGATTTCTTCACGCCGGGCGGTGTCATGGAGAACGGATTCGCCCGTGTCTGGCTGTTCCTGACCGGCCGGATTGCCCGCCTCGAAACCGACTTCGCCACCGAGCGCAGAAGCATCCCTTGAGGGACGAGTGGTGGGACGCCATCACGCCGGACCTGTCCAAAATTAGAGTCCCGATCCTGGAGTGCACCAGCTTCTCCGACGACAACCTGCATAGCGTCGGATCGATGCGGGCCTTCCAGCACGCCGGATCCGGAAGAGCGCCACGCCTACGCACACCGCGGGCCGAAGTGGGCCACCTTCTACGGCGAGGAAGCTCGGCAATCTCAGCTCGCGTTCTTCGACCGGTATTTGCGTGACCGAGACATCTCGCCCCTGCCTCCCATGCGGCTGGAGGTCCGTGACTGCTGCGACCACATCGTGGAAACACGAGATGAGCAAGAGTGGCCGCTGGAACGCACCGAGTGGCGTGAGCTTCGTCTCGCCGCTGACGGCACATTGAGCGGGCACAAGGCTGGTGAGGGGAGCGTCACGTTCGACCTGCGACGCAACGCAGCCTCCTTCAGCTACCAATTCGACGAGGACACCGAACTTAGTGGACCGATGACTCTCCGGCTCCAGGTAGCCACCGCCGGAGCGAAGGACCCGAGACTGTTCGTCGGCGTCGAGAAATGGTCAAAGGGAGTCCCGGTTTCATTCAACGGCTCCTATGGATACGGGCGCGACTGCGTCGCCCAAGGGCGTCTCCGGCTCGCCTTGCGCGAGCTCGACGACGAACTCAGCGCGCCCCACCAGCCCGAGCACACCTTCCGCAATCTCCAGCCGGTTCGCGACCATGAAAACGTCGAGGTCTTTATCTCGCTCAGTTCCTCCGCGACTCTCTTCCGCGCTGGCGATAGCCTTCGCCTGCTAATCGCTGGCCGATACCTACAACCTCGGAACCCCTTCTTCGGCCACTTCCCCACTTACTACGAACCCAGCCCCGGAGGAAAAGCCACTATCACCTGGACACCAGACCACCCGTCCAGCCTCGAAATCCCCGTCATCCCAAGAGGAATCCACTCCTGATACCCAACGCTGCATCTGGCCTGGCGTGCTCCCAGTGAGAGGGGCTGGGGGTACCCCGTACGCCGGCCTGGTGGCACACAAGTCGGCTCTGAGCCAAGTCCTCCGCTTGCTTCCGTTAGCGGCCGAAAATGGGTTCGGCAGGCACTATGGCTGGCCTAGCAACATCATCAAGACGAGTGGATCGAACGGGGATTCGACGAACCCATAGTGGGTGTAGAAGCTCTTGGCCTCGTCATCCTTGGCGTGGATCAGGAGCATCCGGACCCCGACCGACTGGGCAACCTCGAAGGCTTTGAGCATGAAGTGCTTCAGAAGTGCCGCTCCGAGACCGCGTCCGTTGTGTCTCGAATCAACGGCCATGCGGGCCAACAGGATGGCGGGCATCTCTTCTGGTTGGTTCCTCTGCATTGACTTTGGTGTCGAGGATCGGAGTATCGATGCTGTCGCCGATGCGTAGAAGGCGACGACTTCACGGGAGCCGGTTTCGACGACGACCCACGTGCGACTGCTACCGCTCGCTTGGTTCTTGCGGGCATGGCGGATCAACCATTGGTTGAGAGCCGGCTTGCCGCAGTCGAACCCGTCGAGGAGATGGTCGCCGGCCAACAACTCCGGACCGACGTAGGCCACTAAGCAGGTTGCTCGAGCACCGAGGGATTGGAGAGCAACTTGACCATCGCTGCCGGAAGTGCCGGCGGAGCCGACAGCAACTCCTGGAGCTGATCCCACTCGGCATCGTCGACGACGAAGACGCGCCGATCGGCCAGCTCAATCTCGGCCGCCTCGACCGCATGACGCAACACGAAGTCGTTGGCCGATTCGCCTCGAGCCTCAGCGGCCCGGCGCAGGACGGCGTCCTGTTCGGGGGTCAGCCTCAGGCTCAGTCGTTCGGTCTTCGATGCCATACAGGAAGTGTACGCCGTATGACGTACAAAGTCATCACCTCGACCGAGCTCCGGACGGGCAGGGCCGGTCAAGGCCGGCGCAGCCGCCCGGAGGGGAAGCCTTGAGGGGACCGGGCGGATGCCATGGTCACCATGGGTCCGGCCGCCCGATGGGCGGCCTACCTGCGCTTTGCCCCTCTCCAGCAGGTCTTGTCGCAACCATGCGACAAACTCTGTGCCATGACCGAGGACCTCGATTTCCGTAGCGACAAGAGCGACAGCGCCGAGGGCGGCCGGGCAGCCGTCAACCGCTGGGCCGGCTACCACCACAACCTCGACGAGGACATCGTGGCCCAGGCCTTCTCGACCCCTGCCCAGAGCATGGAGGAGCTCGATCCCGAGATCCGTGACGGCCTCGCCGCGGACGCCCTCGAGCGTTCGGAGCTCATCGGCTTCTGGGTGGCCTGGCACCTCGCCGGCGGCTTCGACAACCTCGAGCGAGGCGGCTGGCACCGGGCGACGATCTTCCGCAAGGTCCGCCGCTTCCGGGCCACCTACGGCGCCCACCCCGACGAGTTCGTCTTTCCCTGGATCCAGCTCGACCTCGACACGGCGTGGTCCGAGCAGATCTCCCGCCAGCTCGAAGCGGCCCGCAGCCGCGGTTCTTCGGCTGACTTCCGAGGCGATTCGGTCCCATGCACACGTCTGATCAGCTAGTCGCAAATATGCATCTACCGGACGCCCGGTCTCCGGGAGCTGGCGTCAGGTGTCGACGCCCTCTACCTCTCGGGCCGAGCCGAACTTCCGAAGCGATTCCTGGCCCGCCTCGAGGACTGCCGGGCCTGGGCGGCCGAGGCCAAGCGTCCGGCCCCGTGCGAGATCGGCGAGCACACCTTCGGCATCGCTCCGCACGGGTGGGGCAAGTACCGCTTCTGCCTCGACCACCACATGGCGCGCATCGGCTTCTCGACCAGCCGCCACCTCCCCACCGTGCGTGTCCAGCCCCGGTCCGAGTTCCTGCATGCCGTCGGGCCCGCGGCAGCGGTGGCGACACTGCGGGAAGTGCTCGAGCCCGAACTGGGGCAGCTGCGCCTCTGGGTCAACCGGGTCGACCTCTTCGCCGACTGGCAGGGCTGGACGCTCACCCTCGACGACGCCCACCGCTTCGTCTGCCGGGCCGAGGCCCGCCGCACCTACGAGGTCGGCGGCACCCTGACCGGGCTTCGAGTTCGGCTCCCGCAAGACCAAGACCCTGCTGGCTCGTCTCTACGACAAGACGGCCGAGACGGCCGCCAAGGACACCGGCTGGTGGCACGAGGTCTGGGGCGAGCGCTACGTGCACGGCGTGCCGGTGCACCGACTCGAGTTCGAGTTCAGTCGCCAGGGGTTGGTCGAGTTCGACCTCAATACGCCGGACCAGGTCCTCGGCGCCGTCGGTGACCTCTGGGCCTACGCCACCGGGGAATGGCTGACCTACCGCTCCCCCACCAACGACCAGACCCGATCCCGCTGGCCCGTCGCCCCGGAGTGGCTGCAGGTCCAAGCGGCCACGCTCGGGCACCAGGCCGTCGGGCTCGAGCGGCTGCGCCTGGCCCGGCGGGCGACCTCCATCAGAAGCTGCTCCCGGGCCTGACCGGTTACCTGGCCTCGCTGGGCGCCCTGATCGGCACCGAGGGCATCGACGACACGCTTGGGAGCCATCGGGCATCATCTGCACACCTACGAGATCGTCAGCCACACGCAGTTTGCCGACCGGGTGGCCCGCCGCCGCAGCGAACTGGAGCTGCGGTGAGCACGGCCGGTCCCGACTACGAGCGGGTGGCGGCAGTGCTCGTGCGGATCGGTCTGCGCATGGTGCATGAGGGCATGGTGAACGAGGACAAGGACGAAGACAAGGTGGAACAGGAGGGCAGCGATGTTGACGGTGGCCTACTGCCGGGTGTCGACGGAGGAACAAGCGGCGGAGGGCTTCTCGATCGCCGGGCAAGCTGACAAGCTGCGCGTCTACGCCGAGCTGCACGACCTCGGTGCGGTGACGGTCATCGCCGACCCGGGACTCTCGGGCAAGAACCTCGAGCGGCCCGGGCTGCAGCAACTGCTGCACATGGTCGACGAGGGCCACGTCGCCAACGTCATCACCTGGCGGCTCGACCGGCTGTCCCGCAACCTCGGCGACCTCATCATGCTGGCCGACCGCTTCGGGCAGGCCAACGTCGCACTGCACTCGTTCACCGAGAAGATCGATCTGTCGTCGGCGACGGGCCGGATGTTCTACAACATCCTCGGCTCCTTCGCGCAGTTCTACCGCGAGCAACTGGCCGAGAACGTGCGCATGGGCATGCAGCAGGCCGTGCGCCAGGGCAAGTGGGTCAATCGACCGAAGACGGGTTACGACCTCGTCGACGGCGAGCTCGTGCCCAACGAGATGGCACCCGTCGTCCGGCGCATCTTCACCATGCGGGGCGAGGGCGCCAGTCAGGGCAAGATCGCCGAGGCCACGGGCGTCAAGTACTCGACCGTGCTGAGCATTCTCGGATCTCGCGATCTATCTGGGCGAGGTCCAGATGAACGGCGAGTGGTTCCCCGGCCATCACGAGGCGATCATCACGCCGGAGGCCTTCGCCGCCGCCCATCGGGGCCGGGTCAGGGGCCGGGCCCGGGGCACCGACCTCCTGTCGGGCCGGGTCCGCTGCGGGCTGTGCCAGCGGCTGATGGCCCTCGACCAGAACGGCAAGGGCCGAAAGGCTCTACCGCTGCCACCACCGGGGCCAGGGCTGCAGCGCAGCCCCGCCGGACGAACGTCGGCCTGCACCGGGCCGCCGTGTTGGGACTGCGGCTCATCGGCGACGACGTCGAACTGCAGGCCGCCATCCGCCGGGAACTCGAGCGGGCCCGGACGCCGGCCCCCAAGGCCGGCGGAGGGCCCCGCACTCGGCGCTCCCGTCACGGTGTCGAGGACCTGGTGGCCCAACGTCGCAAGCTGCTGCGCCTGTACTACGACGACAAGGTCGGAGCCGACCTGTTCGCCGAGGAGGAGGCTCGCCTGTCCGTGGCGATCCGGGAGGCACAGCGTGAGGCCGACGATGCACGCGTCGAGGTGGCGCGCGAGTGACGACGTCGCACAGCACTTCGAAGACGTCGCACAGCTGCTCGCAACGCTCGACGTCGACAAGACGTGGAAGGCCGCCACGGAGGTCGAGCGACGCGTGCTGATCGACGAGTTCATCGAGGAGATCACGGTGTTACCGGATTACCTCGACGTGAAAGTGCACGGAGCGCCGCCGGTGCACGTCCTCTACCAGGAGGTTGGACTCAAGGAGTCGGGTTTTGATCGTGTCGGAGGGGGGACTTGAACCCCCACGCCCTTGCGGGCACCAGCCCCTCAAGCTGGCGCGTCTGCCTATTCCGCCACTCCGACGGGCTTACCACTGGAACGCAGCGTTCGGAGATCGTAGCGCGTGGCCATGGGCCCTCTTCCGGTCCCGGTTGCCCGGTAGGAGGCCTGGTGGGGCCGGACCCGCTGCTGCCCGCGCTTTCCTACTGGCCGGGCAGCGAGGGTGTCGTGTTGCTGGTGGATTGCGGTGTGCGGACCGCCCAAAGCTGGGCGTACCAGAGGAGGCTGGTGCTCTGGGGCATGGCATTGACGCCCCCGATGGTGCGGCTCCAGACCAGGGCCGTCGGCTCCGCGAAGAGGGGCAACGAGACCATCTCGTCCCACAGCTGCGTGTCCGCCTGGTTGTAGTAGCCGGCCGCCGTGTTCGGGTTGAGTTGTTTCGAGGCCGTCGTCAGCAGCTGGTCGAACTGGCTGTTCGAGAAACCCGTCCAGTCCTGTGACCCGTTCTTGCCCGCCGGGCCGAGGAGCTGCGTGTACCAGGCGATGGTCTGGCTCATGTACGGCGTGAAGCTGACCGGGAGCACCGCCAGGTCGGCGAAGCCGTCCGCCAGCACCTGGCCCGTCTCGGCCGCGCCGGCGACGGGCGCCAGCGTGGTGTCGAGGCCGGCCGCCTGCAGCTCGCTTCGCAGGGTCGGGGCGGCCGCCGAGGCCCAAGGGTCGCTCGAGTCGTAAATCATGTGCAGCTGGAACGCGGTCCCGAACTCCGATTGGTAGTAGGGATCGCCCGGCGCTCGGACGAGACCCGACGCCGTGATGAGCGCAGCCGCCTGTGTCGGCACCGGCGTCACCGGGAAGTCGACGCTGCCACCGGCGCCGATCACCGTGGTCGACGTCGACGTCGATGAGGTAGGGGCCGGGATGGTCGTGGTCGAGGAGCTGGTGGGGGCGGGCTTGTAGTTCTGCTGCCCCTGGACGTAGACGTGGCTGTTCCCCGGCGCGATCCCCGGCACCGCCCAGCCCACCTGCTGGTTGACCAGGTCCTGGCGATTGACGGTGAGGGCGATTGCCGCGCGGAGGTCGGGCGAGAGGTCCGACCCCAGGGAGCTCGCCATGTCCAGCTGCAGCAGCGTCGCCGAGGTATCCACTTCGCTCTGCGCTCCGGGCAACCCCGTCATCTGGGTCAGGAACGACTGCGTCACCGTCATGGGTTCCGCCACCTGCACGTACCCCGAGGCCATCCATTGGGCCAGCTGCGCCGTCGACGACGCGATGTGGACGGCGATGGAGCGGGCGTTGGCCGGCGTCCCCCACCACTTGGGGTTCTGCACCAGGGTGATCGTCGAGGGCGTCACTGAGCCGATCTTGAAGGGTCCACCCGACAGGTCGATGTCCGGGTTCACCGTGAGGCAGTTCGGATTCCACCCCACCTTCTCCATGACGTGGGCCGGCACGAGGTTGTCGAAGAGCATCTGCCAGTCGGCGAAGGTGGTCTTGAACTTCACCGTGACCGTGTGGCCCCCGTTCGTCCCAGCCACCGATGCGATGTCGCGATACCCGGCGATGCTCGACACATCGGGCGACGACTCCACCGGGTCGCCTCGCTGCTCCTCCCACGCGTACTTGAAGTCCGCGGCCGTGATCGGCACACCGTCCGACCACACCGCCTTGGGGTTCAGCGTGTAGACGATCGTCTCCGGTTTCGTGTTGACCAATTCCGACGACACGATCAGCTCCGCGTTGGCCATCGGCATCCCCGAGCTGTTGACCACGAAGGGGCTGGGCAGCACTCCCGCCAGCACCATCTGCGTCCCCGGGGTGCCACCGGCCGGCGTGTTGGGGTTGCACCCCGTCGGGATCTCGGTCATTCCGAACGAGATCTTCCCGCCCGCCACGCCCACGTAGGTGACGGTGGTCCCGCCGTCCCCCCCGCCGTTGCCGCAGGCGGAGGCCACCACGGCGAGCGCGGCGCACGTCCCGACCAGCCACCGCCAGCGCCGGGGGCGTCGGCCCCGGCCAGTCACTGCAGCCGGAGGTCCAAGGTGATCGTCGTGAGGGCGAAGACAATGGCCACCGTGACCGTGATGCGGTCGAGGTTGCGCTCCACCACCGTGGAGCCCTGCGCCGCCGCGCCCACGCTGCCACCGAACATGTCGGAGAGGCCACCGCCCTTCCCGCTGTGCATCAGGATCAGGAAGATGAGTCCGAGCGCGGAAAGGACCTCGATCACGATGTACACCCAGGTGACTGTGTCCAAGGTTGCCAGCACGGCGGAGCCTCCAACTCGCGGCCGAACGCGCCCGTTCGGCCTAGGAACGGTAGCAGGCGGCGGTGGCCCGAATGATGTCAGTGAAGGTCCCCGCCTCCAGGCTGGCACCCCCAACCAGCAGGCCGTCCACGTCCGGCTCGGCCATCAGGTCCCCGGCGTTCTCCCCATTCACCGACCCCCCGTACTGGAGCCGGACAGCCGCCGCCGCCTCGTCGCCGCCCACCTTGGCCACCATGGAGCGGATGAACACGCAGGCGTCCTCGGCGTCCACGGCGGTGGCCGCGTTGCCGGTCCCGATGGCCCAGATCGGTTCGTAGGCGAGCACCAGGCCGCCCACCACGTCGGCGGCCAGGCCCGAGAGTGCGGCGAAGACCTGCTCCTCCAGGACGCTCTCCGTCTGGCCTCGCTCGCGCTGGTCTTCGGACTCCCCCACACAGAGCACGGGCGTCATGCCGTTGCGCAGGACGGCCCGGAGCGTTGCCGCCACGGTGGCGTCGTCCATGCCGAAGAGCGTGCGCCGCTCTGAGTGCCCGACAATGACGTAGGCCGTGCCCAGACGGGCCAGGAAGCGCGCGCTGACCTCGCCGGTCCGGGCCCCGACATCCTCATCCGAACAGTGCTGGGCGCCGAGTGCGACCGGGATGTGCTCTTTCTCCACCAGCGTCTGCACCGTGCGCAGGTCGGTGAACGGCGGGTGGACGGACACGTCGACCCGGGCCACGTCGTCGGGTTTCAGCCGCAGCCCGAGGTCGCGCACCGTGTGCAGCGCCTCGATGTGATCGTGGTGCATCTTCCAGTTCCCGCTGACCAGCGGGCGGCGCGCGCTCACCCCCGTGGTGCGTTGGGGGCCTGGCGCAGGGCGTCGATCCCCGGGAGGTGCCCCTCGCGCTCGATGAAGGACAGCGACGCGCCGCCACCGGTGGACAGGTAGCCGACCCGGTCGCACAGCCCCATCTCCTCCAGCGCGCTGGCGCTGTCGCCGCCGCCGACCACAGAGAACCCGGAGCAGTTCGCCACGGCCTCGGCCACGATCCGGGTGCCGGCGGCGAAGCGCGGGTCCTCGAAGGCGCCCAACGGCCCGTTCCACAGCACGGTGCCCGCGCCCGCTACGACCTCGGCGAAGGCCGCCGCCGAGTCCGGGCCGATGTCGAGTCCCGTCCAGCCGTCAGGCAGGTCGCCCTCGATCACCTTGACGCTCCCCCGCGGTCCGAGCCCCTCCGACGGTGGCCCGAAGGCGCCCCCGGGCTCGAGGGCGCGGGTGTCGGTCGGGAGCAAGATGTCCACCCCGGAGTCGAGCAGCGCCCGGCAGTCCGCCAGGTGCGACTCGTCCAGCAACGAGCTGCCCACGTGCTGTCCCCTCGCGGCGAGGAACGTGTACGCCATGCCGCCACCGACGACCAGCGTGTCCACCTTGGTGGCCAGGACCTTGAGCACCTCGAGCTTGTCCGCCACCTTGGCGCCCCCGACGACCGCCACGAACGGCCGGGCCGGCTGCTGCAGGATCCCGCCCAGTACTTCGATCTCCCGGGCGAAGCGCAGACCCGCCGCGCTCGGGAGGAACTGGGGCGGCCCCACAATGGAGGCGTGGGCGCGGTGGGCGGCGCCGAAGGCCTCGTCGACGTAGGCGTCGAAGCCGGCGATCAGCCGCTGCACGAACGCGGGGTCGTTGGCCTTCTCCCCCGGCTCGAAGCGCAGGTTCTCTGTCAGCTCGACGCCGGGGCACAGGGATTGCAGCCGCTCGCGCACCGGGTCCATCTCCCAGCGGGGGTCGGGTGCACCGGCCGGCCGGCCGAGATGCGAGCAGGCCACCACGTCGGCCCCCTCGTCCTGGAGCCGCTGCAGCGTCGGCAGTGCGGCGGTGATCCGGAAGTCGTCGGCCACCGTGGCCCGGCCCCGCACCCCGATGTGAAGGGGAACGTTGAAGTCGACCCGCACCAGCACGCGCTTCCCGTCGACCGTCGGGAGGTCCCCGAGAAGCGGGATGCCCTGCAGCGGGTCGGGCACGGTCAGCCTCCTACCAGGACGGCCAGGTCGACCAGCCGATTGGAGTAGCCCCACTCGTTGTCGTACCACCCGAAGGTCTTGACCAGCGACAGCTCGCTGTTGATCGGCATCACCATGGTGAGCCCGGAATCGAAGGTGCACGAGGCCGGCGATCCGACGATGTCGCTCGAGACGATGGGGTCCTCGGTGTACTCCATCACCCGGTCCAACGGCGGCTTGGCCGCCGCCTCGGCGAAGGCCGCGTTGACGTCGGCGATCGACGGGCTCCCGTGCACCACCGCGGTGAAGTCCGTGATGGAGCCGGCCGGGAGCGGCACCCGCAGCGAGTACCCGTCGAGGTGGCCTTTCATGGCCGCCAGCACGAGGCCGGTGGCCCGGGCCGCGCCGGTCGAGGTGGGCACGATGTTGTTCGCTGCGGCCCGCGCCCGGCGCAGGTCCTTGTGCGGCAGGTCCAGCAGGTTCTGGTCGTTGGTGTAGGCGTGCACCGTGGTCATCAGGCCGCTCACGATGTCGAACTCGTCGTCGATCACCTTGACCATGGGGACGAAGCAATTCGTCGTGCACGACGCGTTGGAGACGACGATGTCCTTCTCGGGGTCGTAGTCGTGGTCGTTTACACCGATGACGAAGGTGGCGTCGGCGTCGCCCGACGGGGCCGAGATGATGACCCGCGTGACCGATCCGCCCAGATGGCCGGCGGCGGCGGCCCGGCTCGTGAAGATCCCGGTGGACTCGACCACCAGGTCGACCCCGAGGCCGTCCCAGGGCAACTGGTCCGGCTCCCGTTCGGCCATGACGCGGATGTGCCGCTCCCCGACCAGAAGGTCGCTCCCCTCGACGTCGACCGCGACCGGCAGGCGGCCGTGGGTCGAGTCGTAGCGCAGCAGGTGGGCCAGCGTCTGGGGCGACGTGAGGTCGTTGATCCCGACGACCTCCACGTCGGCCCCGTTGGCCAGGATGGCGCGCAGGAAATTCCGCCCGATCCGCCCGAAGCCATTGATTCCGACCCTCACCGCCATGTGGTCACTTCCTTTCCGCTCCGGCTATGTCAGCAGACCTGACAGCGCCTGCGCCAGTTTGGCCGGGCTGTGCACCAGGGTGTTGTCGCCCGTCAGGGGAACGTCGCGCACCGCGACATCCGTCGTGCCGATGCCCAGGCCCCGCATGCTGTCACACAGCACCACATCGACCGCGACATCGTGCCTGGCCAGGGCCGCGACGTGATCCGAGACGTCGAATCCCTCGGTCTCAGGCACCTCGGGATGCAGGTTGCAGACGTAGACGACCTGACCCTTGGAGGAGGCCACCGCCTCGGCGATGCCTCCCACCGCCACGGCGGCCAACACGCTGGTGAACAGGGATCCGGGGCCGATCACGATCTGGTCGGCCTCGGCGATGCGTTCCACCGCCAGCGGCGGCGGCCTGGCATCGCCGGGCACCAGCGAGACCCGCTGGATGTCGGCGGTCCCCTTGACCGCCACCTGCCCGGCCACTGTGCCGTGGTCGGACTCGGCCTTGAGCACGACGAGCTCCGAGGTGGCGGGGAGCACGTCGCCGCGGGCGCCGAGCAGTTGGGCTGCCTCGGCCACTCCCAGGACGAGATCGCCGGTCACGTCGATCAGGCCCGCCAGGATCAGGTTGCCCAGCGCGTGGCCGGCCAGCTCACCCTCGTCGTAGCGGCGCTCGAAGGCGCCGGCCAGGGCGGAGTCCTCGTCGGCCAGGGCCACCAGGCACTTGCGGATGTCGCCCAGCGCCACGATGTTGAGCAGCTCGCGCAGCCGGCCACTGCTCCCGCCGTCGTCGGCCACCGAGACCACGCCCGTGAGCACGCCGGCGTATCGCCGCGCCGCCTTCAACGTGACCGCCGTGCCGTGCCCACCTCCGATGGCCACGACCGAGGGCCTGCCCCCGCGGCTCATCGGTCGATGTCCCGGTGGAACACCGGCACGGCCTCGCCGTGTTTCTCGAGCCGAGTCGCCAATTCCTGGGCCAGCGTCACGGAGCGGTGACGGCCGCCCGTGCAACCCATGGCGATGGTCAGGTACGACTTTCCTTCCCGGGCGAAAGCCGGGAGGATGCTCGTGAGCAGTTCGTCGACCTTCTCGAGGAACGCCTGGGACTCGGGCTGGCCGAGGACGTAGGCGCGCACCGGTTCGTCCTTCCCGCTGAAGGGACGCAGCTCCTCGACCCAGAACGGGTTGGGCAGGAAGCGGCAGTCGAGCACGACGTCGACGTCGAGCGGGATTCCGTGCTTGTAGCCGAAGGAGATCACCGTCGTCAGCATGTGCGGGGCCTCGTCGTCGCCGAAGGCCTCGAGGATGCGCAGCCGGAGTTGGTTCGAGTTCAGCTCGCCCGTGTCGATGAGGAGGTCGGCGCGCTCGCGCACCGGCTGCAGGAGCTTGCGTTCGTCGACGATCGACTCCTCCACCCCGCGGGCCGCCAGGGGATGGCGTCGCCGAGTGCCCTCGTAGCGCCGCACCAGTACGTCGTCCGGCGCGTCGAGGAAGACGACGCGGACCCGCTTCCGGGTGGCGCGCAGCTCGTCGAGGACGTCGGGCAGGTCCTCGAAGTACTCCGTCCCGGTGTTGGCGCCGCCGCGCCCGATCACCAGGGCCACGCGCTCGATGCCGGACCCGGGGCGGTCCACCATCTCCACCATCTTCATGATCAGGACGGCCGGCAGGTTGTCGATCACGAACCAACCCACGTCCTCCAGGGCCGCCGCCGCGGTGGAACGGCCGGCGCCGGACAACCCTGTCACCACCACGAATTCGCTCATCGCCCCCCAGCCTTGCGCCCCACAACCCCGGAGCCCACAGCCCCGCGGCCCACAGCATTGTGCATGGCCTCGTAGACGGCGAGTCCGACGGCGTCGGGTAACCACGACCTGGACAGCAGGTCCTCGATCGTGGCTGCTCGCACCGCGTTGACCCCGCCCATCTCCTTGACCAGTCGGGCCTTGCGGGCCGGCCCCAGGCCCGGGATGTCGTCCAGCATGCTGCGCGTCATCCGCTTCCCCCGGCGCTCCCGGTGGAACGTGATGGCAAAGCGGTGGGCCTCGTCGCGCAGGCGCTGCAGCAGGTAGAGAGCGTCAGAGCCCCGGCGGAGGCGGACCGGGTGGGCCGAACCGGGACGGTAGACCTCCTCGAACTGCTTGGCCAGCGAGGCGAGCTCCACCTCGTCATCGAGCCCGAGCTGACGCACGACTCGCTCGGCCACCCCGAGCTGCCCCTTGCCGCCGTCGACGACGATCAGGTTGGGCCGGTACGCAAAGCGCCGGGGGCGCCCCTCCGCCGGCGTCTCGGGTGCCTGCTGCAGCGCGGTGAGCCGGCGCGTCAGCACCTCCTCCATGGCGGCGTAGTCGTCGTTGCCGGGAACCGACTTCACCTTGAAACGCCGATAGTCGGACCGCTTGGCCAGGCCGTCCTCGAACACGACCATGGAGCCCACGTAATCGGTACCCTGCAGGTGGCTCATGTCGTAGCACTCGATCCGCAGCGGTGCCTCGCGCAGCGACAGGGCGGACTGCAACTCGGTCAACGCCTTCGACCGGGCGTTGTGGTCCGCAGCGCGGCGCAACCGGTGGCGGGCCAGATCCTCGCCGGCCGACCGTGTCACCGTCTCCTGCAGGGCGCGCTTGGCGCCGCGCTGCGGGATCACGATGTCGACGGGGCCGCCCCGCACTGCGTGCAGCCAGCTCTCCAGCAGCGTGCGGTCGGCCGGCTCCTCGGGGACGAGCAGCCGGCGCGGCACCTCCGCCCCGTCCGCGCCGTAGACCTGCGAGACGATGAGGGCCATGAACTCGGGCCCCGAGAGATCCTCCACCTTCTCGGCTACGAAGCCCCGGTGGCCCACCACGCGCCCCCGGCGCACGCGGAAGATCTGGACCGAAGCCTCCAGGGGGTCTTCGGCCAGGCCCACGACGTCGAAGTCCTCCGCCCGGTCCGAGACCATCTGTTGGGACTCGGCGGCCTTGTGGACGGCGGCGATCCGGTCGCGCAGCCGGGCCGCGCGTTCGAACTGCAAGTCCTCACTTGCTTCGAGCATCTCACTCTCGAGCCGGTCCAGCACGGGCTCGGTGTCGCCCGAGAGGAACCCCATGAGGTCGCTGACGTAGCCGTCGTAGGCGGCGTGGTCGACGGCGCCGACGCAGGGGCCGGAGCAACGATCGATGTCGTAGAGCAGGCAAGGGCGCCCCAAGCGCTCGTGGCGGGTGAACTTGGTGTCCGAGCACGTGCGCACGGGGAAGCTCCGGACCAACAGGTCCAGCGTCGACCGGATGGCGCCGGCGTTGCCGTAGGGGCCGAAGTAGCGGACGCCCTTGCGTTTGCGCCCGCGCACCACGGCCGGCCGCGGCCATTCCTCGTTGAGCGTGACGGCGAGCCAGGGATAGCTCTTGTCGTCCTTGAGGCGGACGTTGTAGCGGGGCAGGTGCGCCTGGATCAGCGAGTGCTCCAAAATCAGGGCATCGACCTCACTGTCGACGACCACCCACTCGACGTGGTCGGCCTGGGCCACCATCTGGGCCGTGCGGGGCATGAGCTTGGCCGAGTCCTGCCAGTAGCTGGGCAGGCGGTGGCGCAGCGACTTGGCCTTTCCCACGTAGAGGACCCGGCCCTCGGCATCGAGGAACTGGTAGGAGCCCGGGGCGTCCGGGATGGAGCCGGTAGGCGGCCGATACTGCATCAGGTCCACTCTCGCGCAGCCGCTGGTGGGCGGCGTTACACTGGCGGAGCCGGCCTGGGTTCCGGCATACAACCTCGCATCGAGGCCGACATACCCGCGGATGGGCGACCAGGCTGTCCCCGCCGGCCATATCGATGCTCTCCCGACAAGGGGGCAGACCAGATGCTCAGGCTTCAGATGCCACTTCCGGGGCGCTACACGTCCGCAACCGAGGACGAGCTGGCGGCCATGATCGCCACCGCCAAGACCGCGCTCGGGGCCACGCTGTTCATCCTCGGCCACCATTACCAGCGCGACGAGGTCATGCGCTGGGCCGACGCCCGCGGGGACTCGTTCGGGCTCTCCCGGCTGGCCGCCGACCAGGCTGAGGCCGAGTTCATCGTCTTCTGCGGGGTCCATTTCATGGCCGAGTCGGCCGACGTCCTGACGGGCGACCACCAGCAGGTCCTCCTGCCCGACCTCAATGCCGGGTGCTCCATGGCCGACATGGCGGACATCGACCAGGTGGAGGAGGCGTGGGACGAGCTCGCCCGCGTCATCGACGTGGACGGCCTGATCCCGGTCACCTACATGAACTCCGCCGCTGCGCTCAAGGCCTTCGTCGGTCGCCACGGTGGAGCGGTCTGCACGTCGTCCAATGCCCGGGGGGTGTTGACCTGGGCCCTCGAGAGGGGTGAGCGTGTCCTCTTCTTCCCCGACCAGCACCTGGGGCGCAACACCGGCTTCGAGCTCGGCTACGGCCTCGACGACATGCAGGTGTGGAACCCGCGGCTCCCGTTGGGCGGCTGCAGCGACCGCGAGGTGAAGGAATCGACGCTTCTGCTCTGGAAGGGCCACTGCTCGGTGCACCAGCGCTTCCGCCCCGAGCACGTCGAGGCCTTTCGCGCCGAGCACCCCGAGGGGATCGTGATGATCCACCCCGAGTGCGCGCACGAGGTGGTGGAGCTGGGCGACGTCACGGGCTCGACCGATGCGATCATCCGCGCCGTCACGGCCGCGCCGCCTGGCGCCGTCATCGGTGTCGCCACCGAGATCCACCTGGTGAACCGGCTCAACAACGAGTCGCCCGACAAGACCGTCGTCTGTCTCGACCCGCTGGTGTGCCCCTGCTCCACCATGTCGCGCATTGATCCGCAGCACCTGGCCTGGGTCCTCGAAGGGCTGGTCGAGGGCGAGGTGCGCAACCGCATCGTCGTCGACGGCGAGACGACCGAGTGGGCCAAGGTCGCGCTCGAGCGGATGTTGGCCATCACCTGAAGCTGACCCTGAGCCTGAACCGTTGGCGGCGACACGGCGGTAGGGTCCCAGTCATCCGGTGCAGCGCCGACAGAGGACGAGTCAGAGCCGACGGGCGCCGACAGGAGGATCTTGTTGTGAGCGACTTTCCCGCCCCACCCGTACCGGTCAACCACGTGCAGCCGGTCCCTCGCCGCGTCCGGGCGTTTCTGGCCGGCCAGCCTGTCGTCGACACGACAAACGCCCGCTACGTGTGGGAGAACACCTCCTACCCGCAGTTCTACATCCCGCTGGCGGACGTGCGGTCCGGTGCGCTGGTCGACGAGAACCAGTCCATCGAGACGTCGCGGGGTGACGCCAGGCGCTACGGCGTGCGCGTGGACGAGGTCGACCGGCCGAACGCGGCCACCGTGCTCACGGCCGCCAAGGTGGAGGGTCTGGACGACACTGTCCGCTTCTCGTGGTCCGCATTCGATGCCTGGTTCGAGGAGGACGAGCAGGTCTTCGTGCATCCGCGCAACCCCTACACCCGAGTGGACGCCCTGCGGTCGAGCCGACGCCTGCGCGTCGAGTCCAAGGGCGTCGTACTCGCTGAGACCTCGTCGCCCGTGCTTTGCTTCGAGACCGGGTTGCCGACTCGGTATTACATAGACCGCACCGACGTTGACTTCACCCATTTGGTTCCGTCCGACACCCAGACTGCATGCCCGTACAAGGGGACGACGAGCGGTTACTGGTCGGCCGAGGTCGACCTCCGCATCCATCCCGACATCGCCTGGACTTATGACTTCCCGACCCGGGAGATGTTGCCGATAGCCGGTCTGATCGCCTTCTACAACGAGAAGATCGATCTCTTCCTCAATGGTGTCGAGCTCGAGAGGCCGCACACGCACTTGTCGTAGACGTGCAGCCGGGGGCGGGCGCGCTTGCCGGTGCGCCCGAGCGCCGGAATGCTGTGGGTTTCAAAGTGCCGGCTGTCATCAGCCGTTGTGCGGCCTGGGAGGCGGGCGCCGGCGCCGGCCGGCGCCTCGGACCTACCTTCGGGCGGCGACTTCTTTGCTCACTCTTGTGAGGAGGGTATTCGCGGCGCCCATGTTGGCGACTGCGGCGGTAGCGGGGTCGTAGACCGCGGGGTCGTCGGCCCCCACAGATGAGGACGCCAGGGCACTCATCGCAACGGTGATAGCACTGCAGCCCTTGACCAAATCGGTGAGCGCCGTTGACCACTGTCGTTGCGCCTCACGGAGCGGGATGGGTCCGTCAGTCTTGACGGTCGCCACATTCACAACGACCTGAGAGCAATCTGCACCGATTCGTTCCGACCAGGCGCCGGGATCAGCTGTAAGGCTCTCGCAGGTGACGCCGGGGCCCTTATCGCCCGTGCATTCCTCCTGCATTTCGGTGTAGACATTCTCCTCGTACGCCGTAACACCGTCAACGTCATTTGTGTTCTTCGCCTCCCAGTTGTGTGCCCTTTGATGAGCCCACTTCGGGGACGAGGCTTGAACCGAGGACACGGGGACGAAGCTTGAAAAGGAAGCCGCGACCGCACCCATCAGAAGGAACCCAGAAATCCGCCTCATCCCCAAAGGTATCCCACGTAACGCCGCTTCGGCGGCCCCGTGCCGCATGGCTGACGATCCCGAGGACAGCGCATCCTGGGCCCGACGTCTCCCGGGACCGGTCGGTCGGCTCAGGCGAGCTCAAGAGGTCCGATAAGCGCCTGCGTTCGAGACCGAACAGCTGGGAGAGCTCTCCCGGCTGCCCGCCCGTTAGCGCTCTCCGTCAAATCTGGCAGGGGCCCGCGCCGAAACAAGGACTGCCCCCTCCTGCGACATGGAGGCACTGCGTCCCGGCGTTCTCGGGCAGTCGGGCCTCCAATACGGACACCGTTGGCTCATATGGACTCCGGGAGTCTGGTGCTGGAACGGCGGGTTGACAAAATGATGTCACTCCAACCAGCGGTGCCACATCTTTGGGTCCGAGCGAACGAGCCGGGATTCTTCCAAATCGTCCAACGGCGGTGGCAAGTCATTTCGGACCTGCGCCGCAAAGACAAGGGATAGTCGAATCGGCGGACGGCGGCACCGGGTCGGTAGCGTCCTCTTGTGGCAAGCGCCGAGACCAGAGCAGCTCTCAAATCCGATCGTTCTTCGCGCCTCAGCCTGATTCGCTGACGAGGATCGGGATCGCGTTCCGCAAAGAGCAAGGGAGGATGTTGCAGGATGACCAGCCTGACCTATTTGGCGATCGCGTCGCTCGACGGCTACGTCGAGGACGAGCAGGGCAAATTCGACTGGGCGGCGCCGGATGAGGAGGTGCACGCCTTCGTCAACGACCTCGCGCGGCCCTGGGGCACCCACCTGTACGGGCGGCGGATGTACGAAACGATGGTCTGGTGGGAGACCGGCGATCATGCGGCGGTGTACCGGGATTACGCGGAGATCTGGCGGGCGGCCGAGAAGGTTGTCTACTCCCGGACGCTTCACACGGTTTCCAGCGAGAGAACGCGAATCGAGCGCGAGTTCGACGCCGCGGCGATCACGCGGCTGAAGGAGAGCTCGCGATCCGACATCTCGATCGGTGGGGCGGAGCTCGCCGGCCAGGCGGTCGCTGAGGGGTTGGTCGACGAGTGCCATCTCTTCCTCGGGCCGGTCCTCGTGGGCGGTGGCAAGCGCGCCCTGCCCGCCGGCGTCCATGCCGAGCTCGAACTGTTGGACGAGCGCCGCTTTCGCAGCGGCGTCATCTATCTCCATTACCGTCTATGAGGCGAGGCGCCACGTTCAGTGTGCCATCAGCCCGGAGTTAGCGGGCAGCTCAATTCAGAAGCGACGGGCGGAGCCGAAAATGAACCATCGCGTCGCCTGGATCTCAGTCGTCCAGCCCTCTGCCTCGAGGAGTGACTGCAGCTCACCCGGCTCGTACATCACACTGACGACCCGGTACCGCGACCCGTCGCGAAGACGACGCAGGTGCAGGTCGGTGTCGTATCGGACGACGAATGGATCCTTGACAGACGTGTTTGGCTCTGGGTCGTTTCGATTGTCGACGAGGAACGCCCGGCCCGAGGGAGTGAGCCAGGAGTGAACCAGGGACCAGAACTCGCCAAATCGGGCCCTGGGCACGTGCGAAAGCCAGAAGGAGAAGAACACAGCGTCATAGTTGGAGTCGGCGTGCCAATCGAAGAGATCCTCGACGATGTAGTTGACATCGGGACGTCCCACTCGCTCCCGATTGAGTGCGAGTGCCTCAGGCGAACTGTCCACAACGGTGAGACGGTCGGCTGTCTGTGCGAGACGCTCGGTCCACCAACCGGTTCCCCCCGCCAGTTCCAAGACCGACCCCTTGGCGCCAAAGGACGTGAGGGCGTCGACCACGACCGCTACTTGATTCTGCCAAACGCGCAGCTGTTCGTCGCCCCGGTCAAACCGACCCCGTCGCTGCCACCATTCGTCATACTCGGGCGCGCGCGCCCGATAGTACGAACGCTGCTCGGCGAGCAGATCGTCGTCGTTCATGTCCACAGTTTCGCGCTCGTAGGCGAATGGCCTACCTTCGGACCCCTTCGCCAATGAATCAAGGGGTGCCGTCCAGCACCGAAGGGAGCCAAGGTACGGCAGCTCGGGCGCCCGCGACTGCGTCGCCCTCAGTCGGATATTCCCTGACGGAGTAGTAGGCGATGGGAGTCCAACAGCCCATGTCTTCTGGATCGCGTCGGAACTCCTCAAATCCGAACGTGCCGTCGGGCCGTCTGAAAATGTCAACGCAACGATCCACGGCGGCAGTCGAAGGGCTCGCCAAGACCGACCAGCTTGGATCCAATCGCCTCGACATGGCGGGAGATGCTATGAGAAGCGAACAGCACCGCCGTTGGCACAGTCCCCTCGTCGTGAGATCACACGCATAGCCTTGGAGGATGTCCGATGAGGACCATGTTGCAACCGCCCGAGCGGTCTACGAGAGAGCAGTGTCGAGGTATGTCCAGTTCGTAGGCACTGAGATCAGCTCGGCCACAGAAGGCCCGATCGACCGGTCGCTGCTCGTGGCCTTCGTCGAGCTGATCAAGAGACACACGGTCGCTCGCGTCGCCGACGTCGGGTGTGGGCCAGGCCGAGTGGCGGCTTTCATGGCGGAACGTGGCCTCGATGTCGTCGGCGTGGACGTGTCCCCGGCGATGCTTGCCGTCGCTCGGACCGCACATCCGCACATCAAATTCGAAGAAGGTCAGCTCGATGCACTTCCGATCGAGGCGGGAGAACTCGCGGGTGCTGTGTGCTGGTACTCCATCATCTACACTCCTCCGGATCGGCTCGCCGAAGCATTCGACGAACTGACGAGGGTCTTGATACCGGGGGGTTACGTGCTGCTTGCGTTTCAGGCGGAGGGTGAGCCGGTCCACCGAGCAGATGCGCACGGCACACACTTGCCGCTCACCAGCTATAGGCACAGCGTGCAAGAAGTTGCCGGTTCTCTGGAGGACACAGGTTTCAAGATCTATGCCACGGTTCTTAGGGCAGCGGAACTGGAAGATGAAACCACCTCTCAAGGATTCGTTATCGCCAGTAAGGCACTCTCGTAGCCGCGGCATCACCGCTCATCGCTCATCGCTCATCGCTCATCGCTCCTCGAACCGGCGAAGGGGAGACCCGGCTGAGTACGGGAGCCGGTCGTGCCAGGGCAGCAGAGGCCCCGGGTCTCTGTCATCATCGAGCTTGACCGTATTCGAGTTGGACAAAGGAGAACCATGGGAGTCCCGACGAGAGAAGCTCGACTCGCCCACGCTCGCGTCCACTGCGATTACTGGAACGAGGGCCGCAAGGATGAATGGGTTGCGTCATGGCGAACGATCGCCCAGGGCGACGTACGCATGTTCGATCCCGTGGGCACAAAGGAAAAGCATGGCCTCGACCACGCCACGCTCGACGCGTGGGAGATGTTCCAGTCGATCCTGCGCCTGCGGCAGATCGTTGTGCATGTCAATGGCAATGAGATGGCATGGGCGAACGAAAACAGCGTGACGATCGGCGATGAGGTCCATTCGTCGATCAGTGTCGAGACCTTTTCTTGGGAACCAAACGGAGATCTGACCATCAAGACCTACGACGACATGCCGGAATCGGTTGGAGAAGACGACGACCCGTACGAACATATCTTGGGGGCTGACAACGTCATTCCCAACGCGTAACCCCTATTGCCTCGCCACCATCCGAGCGGCGTTCGGGGTTCAGAATATGAAAGGAATCAGCTTCTTCGTTGAACGCTTGTATGCCGGATAGGCGTCGGGAAACAGGCGCTCCATAGTGTGCTCCTCGACGGTTGCGCTGTAGACGAAATAGGCGCCCATCAACGCGACGGCGACGAGCCAATACCAGCTAACGGCCAGCGCCGTCCCGATGGCGGCGAGCATGATTCCCGAGTAGATGGGGTTGCGAATGTACTGGTACGGACCGGTTGTGACCAATTCCGCATCCACCTTCTCGGACATCGGTGCGCCCCAATTCCGTCCCAGATGGACCCGTGCCCACACCGCCAGCCCCAACCCCATCAAGAACAGGGCCATGCCAATACCTTGGAGAACGGGGTTGCTCACGATGGCATGGTGACCTTTGAAGATTCCCGAGCGAACGACCAGCAACCCGATCACAATTATCGCGACCCTAAGGCCGACGAACTGTCTCGTTCTTGACTGAGCTGCCCGCTTCGCACTCATGGCAGCCACCAGCCATGCCAACCAGAAGACGGCCCACAAGCCGTAGATGACGTAGTCGATGAGGTGCATGGACGGATTGCAATGGTAACGGGGTCAAATGTCCATCTGAGATGACCTGCCCTCCGACCGTCCGCTGCGTTGCAGCCCCACTTGGTCACGCCACGCCCGGTTACTGCAGGGTCGATGACATGACAGATGCCGCGCGACTCCACTCCTTGGCCATTCCTTAGCCGGCAGCGTACTGGCCGCGTTTGTCAGGGCCCCTGCAAAGCGGGGAACGTGGCGCGCCGCGGCGAACGCCTGCAAGGTGGGCCCGCCGTCAGAGGTCATGTCCACCACCCGTCGGCGGCTGGGCCTGGGGCTGCAGTTCGGGGCAACCCCGTGACGCCGACGCGGCGAGCGCGAGGAGGCGTGCGCCGAAAGCGGTGCGCTACGACTTGGCTTTGGCCAGGACGGGTTTGAGGACCTCGCCCGTGTAGCTGCCGGCCGTCTTGGCCACCTGCTCGGGTGTGCCCTCGGCGATCACGGTGCCACCCTTGTCGCCGCCCTCGGGGCCCAGATCGATGATCCAGTCCGCCGTCTTCACCACGTCGAGGTTGTGCTCGATGACGACGACGGTGTTCCCCTGCTCCACCAGGCGGCCGAGCACGTCGAGCAGTTTGCGCGTGTCGTCGAAGTGGAGGCCGGTGGTCGGCTCGTCGAGGATGTAGAAGGTGTGGCCGGTCGGACGGCGGCTGAGCTCGCTGGCCAGCTTCACCCGTTGTGCCTCGCCGCCCGAGAGCGTGGGCGCAGGCTGGCCGAGACGGACGTAGCCCAGGCCGACGTCGACCAGGGTCTGCATGTGGCGGGCGATCGGAGGCTGGCGCTCGAAGAAGCTGAGGGCTTCCTCGCACGACATGTCGAGCACGTCGGCGATGGTCTTGCCCCGAAAGGTGATCTCGAGCGTGTCACGGTTGTAGCGCGCTCCGTGGCAGATCTCGCACGGCACGTAGACGTCGGGGAGGAAGTGCATCTCGATCTTGATCGTCCCGTCGCCGGCGCAGGCCTCGCACCGCCCGCCGCGCACGTTGAACGAGAAGCGTCCCGGCTGGTAGCCCCGGACCTTGGCTTCGGCCGTCTGCGCGAAGAGCTTGCGGACGTGGTCGAACACGCCCGTGTAGGTGGCCGGGTTCGAGCGCGGGGTGCGCCCGATGGGCGCCTGGTCGACGTCGACCACCTTGTCGAGGTGGGACATGCCCTCCACCTTGCGGTGCCGTCCGGGGAGCGCCTTGGCCCGATGCAGGTGTTGCGCGAGCGAGCGCAGGAGGATGTCGTTCACCAGCGTCGACTTTCCCGACCCCGACACGCCCGTCACAGCGATGAGGCAACCGAGAGGGAACGACACGTCGATGTCGTGCAGGTTGTGCTCCCTGGCGCCGCGCACCGTCAGCACGTCACCGGAGCCCGGCCGGCGCCGGGGCGGCACCGGGATCGACTTCTTGCCCGACAGGTACTGCCCTGTGATGGACGCCTTGTTCGTGAGCAACCCACCGCGACCGCTGACCGGGCCGGCGTGCACGACATTGCCTCCGTGCTCCCCCGCACCGGGGCCAATGTCGACCACGTAGTCGGCCGTGCGGATGGTCTCCTCGTCGTGCTCGACCACGATCACCGTGTTGCCCAGGTTGCGCAGCCGCTCCAGGGTGGCGATGAGGCGCTGGTTGTCGCGCTGGTGCAGGCCGATGGAAGGCTCGTCCAGCACGTAGAGCACTCCGACGAGCCCGCTTCCGATCTGGCTGGCCAGGCGGATGCGCTGCGCCTCACCGCCCGAGAGCGTCCCGGCCGAGCGGGCCAGCGACAGGTAGTCGAGCCCGACATCGAGGAGGAACTGCATGCGCTCGCGGACTTCCTTGAAGACCCGGTCGGCGATCATGTGCTCGCGGTCGCTCAGCTCGAGGCCCGCCATGGCGTCGACGGCGTTGCCGATGGAGAGACTGCACAGCTCGTAGATGTTGCGTCCCCCGACGGTGACGGCGAGGGACTCGGGCTTGAGGCGGGCACCCTTGCACTCGGGGCAGTCCACCTCGCGCATGTACTGCTCGATCTGCTCGCGCGACCAGTCCGACTCGGACTCGCCGTGGCGCCGCTGCAGCCAGGGGATGATCCCCTCGAACAACGCCTCGTAGGAGCGCTTCCGGTTGAAGCGGTTCTTGTAGGTGACGTGCACCGACCGGCTGCCTGTCCCGTAGAGGATGAGCTTCTTGTCCTTGGCCTTGAGCGACCGCCACGGGGCGTCGACGGAGAAGCCGCCGAACTCGGCCACGCCGACCTGCAGCCCGGTGAAGTACTCGCTGCGTGCCCCGGCCCACGGCGCCAGCGCGCCCTCGGCGAGAGAGAGCGAGTCGTCCGGCACCACCAGTTCGGGGTCGACCTCGAACCTGGTCCCCAGGCCGAGGCAGGCCGGGCAGGCCCCGTAGGGGGAGTTGAACGAGAAGCTACGGGGAGCGGGCTCCTCGAAGCTGATGCCGCAGTGGGTGCAGGCGAGGTGCTGGGAGAAGGTGATGGCCTCGTCCTCCCCGTCCTCCCCGCCGCCCCCGCCCTCCTCACGGCCCCCGCCCTTGCCGTTCATCACGAGCACCTCGGCCGTGCCGCCCGTCAGCTCCAGCGCCGTCTCGATCGACTCGGTCAGGCGCTGGCGGACGTTGGCCCGGCTGACCAGGCGGTCGACGACCACCTCGATGGTGTGCATCTCGTAGCGGGCGAGGTTGACCTCGGACCGCTCGGAGAGCTCGAGGGGCACGCCGTCGACGCGCACCCGGGCGAAGCCCTGCTTGGCCAGGTCGTCGAGCAGCGTGCTGTACTCGCCCTTGCGCCCCCGCACCACGGGGGCCATGACCTGGAAGCGGGTCCCCTCGGGCAGCTCGAGGACCCGGTCGACGATCTGCTGGGGGGTCTGGCGGGCCACGGGCCGCCCGCAGACGGGGCAGTGCGGGTGGCCGATGCGGGCATACAGGAGGCGCAGGTAGTCGTAGACCTCGGTGATCGTCCCCACGGTCGAGCGCGGGTTGCGCGAGGCAGACTTCTGGTCGATGGAGATGGCGGGCGACAGGCCCTCGATGAAGTCGACGTCGGGCTTGTCCATCTGGCCGAGGAACTGGCGGGCGTAGGCCGAGAGCGACTCGACGTAGCGGCGCTGGCCCTCGGCGTAGATGGTGTCGAAGGCCAGGGAGGATTTTCCCGACCCGGACAGGCCGGTGAAGACGATCAGCCGGTCCCGGGGAAGGTCGAGCGAGACATCTCGCAGATTGTGCTCACGAGCCCCGCGAACGACGAGACGGTCGGCCATCCGATGAGGATACCGGCGCGGTGTGTCATCTCATCCAGGCCCAGGTCACCGCGTCGGGGTCACCGGCGTGGAGCCGCCATGGTCGGATCGGCGGCGTCGCTGCCCGCGCCCGGCAGGCCGCGGCCACTCCCAGCCGGCAATCCCCGCCCGGCGGGGTGTCAGGCGAAGGTCACGTCCTCTTCGCCCCAGTAGGCCTCGACGGCGGCGATCAGCCCGTCGTCGGTGACGGTGAAGATCTCGACACCCCGGATGTACATGGTGGCGCCGCCGGCCAGGGTCAGCGTGATCTGAAAACGGATGGCGGCCTTGTCGGCCACCGGGTGGACCTCTTCGACCGTGAACGTCATGGTCTCGCAGCCGTCGAAACCGGACTGGATGAAGTCCCTGATCTCGTCGCGTCCCTTGTGGAGGCCGCTCGGGTAGGGGTCCATCTGGATTGCGTCGGGGGTGAAGAGGGCGGCGTAGGCGTCGGCGTCCTTGGAGCTGACGACCGCGGCGTAGCGGTCCATGGCCTGGCGGAGCTGGGCGGTGGTGGGCACGAGGCGAGACGCTAGCCCCGGCGGGTCGACCGGGGCCGATGGTCCGGACCAATCGCGGCTCAGCCCGGAACGGAGGCCCGGAGGTCAGCGATCTCGTCGCGCAGCAGGGCCGCCTCCTCGTAGCGGAGCTCGGCTGCGGCCGCCTTCATCTCCGCTTCCAGCTGGCCCATGAGCTCGATGGCCTCGGCCGGCGTGGAGGCGTCGCCATCGGCCAGCAGCGCGGGGCGCCGGTTGCCCCGGACCGCCGCGTTCTTGCGCACCTCGGCCCGGCTGCGGCCCGCCTTGGCCACTCCCCCGCTCCTCCCGCGCAGGCGCTCGAGGATATCGGTGACCGACTTGCGGATGGTCTGGGGGTTGATCCCGTGCTCTCGGTTGTAGGCGATCTGCACCTCGCGGCGGCGCTGGGTGACGGACACGGCCTCGCGCATGGAGTCGGTCACCGTGTCGGCGTAGAGGACGACCATGCCGTCGACGTTGCGGGCGGCCCGCCCCATGGTCTGGATGAGCGAGGAGGCCGAGCGCAGGAAGCCTTCCTTGTCCGCGTCGAGAATGGCCACCAGGGCGACCTCGGGCAGGTCGAGCCCCTCCCGCAGGAGGTTGATGCCGACCAGGACGTCGATGGAACCCAGCCGCAGCTCGCGCAGGATCTCGATCCGGGTGATGGTGTCGATGTCCGAATGCAGGTACTGCACCCGGACGCCGGCGTCCGCCATGTAGTCGGTCAGGTCCTCGGCCATCTTCTTGGTGAGCGTCGTCACCAGGACGCGGCCGCCGGCCGCGACGGTTGTCCCGATCCGGGCGAGCAGGTCGTCGACCTGGCCCTTGGTGGGCATGATCGTCACCTCGGGATCGACCAATCCGGTCGGGCGGATCACCTGCTCCACGACCTGACGAGAGTGCTCGAGCTCGAAGGGGCCCGGCGTGGCGGACACGAAGACGCACTGGGGCACCCGCTCGACGAACTCCTCGAAGCGCAGTGGCCGGTTGTCCTTGGCCGAGGGCAGACGGAAGCCGTGCTCGACCAGCACGTCCTTGCGGGAGCGGTCACCGGCGTACTGCCCGTGCAGCTGCGGGACGGCGACATGGCTCTCGTCGATGACGCAGAGGTAGTCCTTGGGGAAGAAATCGAGCAGCGTGTACGGCGTCTCCCCCGGGGCGCGGCCGTCGAGGTGGCGGCTGTAGTTCTCCACGCCGGAGCACACCCCTGTCTCGGCCAGCATCTCGAGGTCGTGCTCGGTGCGGACCCGGAGGCGTTGCGCCTCGAGCAGCTTGCCCTCCCGCTGGAACTCCTGGAGGCGCTCCCGCAGCTCCACCTCGATGGTGCCGACGGCGCGCTGGACGATGTCGTCGCCCGTGACGTAGTGCGTGGCGGCGTAGACCGCCACGTCCTCCATCTCCTCCCCCATCTCCCCCGTCAGCACGTCGAAGGGGACGATGCGCTCGACCGTGTCCCCGAACAGCTCGACGCGGAGCGCCTGCTCCTCGTAGGCCGGGTGGATCTCGACGGTGTCGCCCCGCGCCCGGAAGGTGCCGCGCACGAGGTTGACGTCGTTGCGGGCGTACTGCAGGTCGACCAGCCGGCGCAGCATGTCCCGCTGGTCCGTCTGCTCCCCCACCGCGACGCCCAAAATGCGGTCACGGTATTCGTCGGGCGAGCCCAGGCCGTAGATGCAGGAGACCGAGGCCACCACGATGACGTCACGCCGCATGAGGAGGGACGACGTCGTGGCGTGGCGGAGGCGGTCGATCTCGTCGTTGATGGACGAGTCCTTCTCTATGTACGTGTCCGTCGTCGGGAGGTAGGCCTCCGGCTGGTAGTAGTCGTAGTAGGAGACGAAGAACTCGACCCGGTTCTTCGGGAACAGCTCCCGTAGCTCCGAGGAGAGCTGGGCGGCCAGCGACTTGTTCGGCTCGATGATGAGCGTCGGACGCTGGACCTGCTCGATCATCCACGCGATGGTCGCGGTCTTGCCCGAGCCGGTGATGCCCTGCAGCGTCTGGTACGCGTCACCCCGCCGCACGCCCGCCGCCAGCTCCGTGATGGCCGTGGGCTGGTCACCCGAGGGCTGGAAGGGGGAAACGACCTCGAATGCGGGCATGACCCAAGGAGGCTACCTGGGGGGTGTGCCCGCTCAGGCGTGCGCCCGGCGCGCCGCGGCGGCCTCGAGCAACCAGTCCCAGAGCTTGGCGACCTCGACGCCGAGGGCACCCCGGTCGCCCGAGTTGTCCAGGACGTAGTCCGCCTCCTGAATCCGCTCCTCCCGCGAGATCTGCGACCTGATCCGCGCCTCGGCGTCGGCGCGGTCGAAGCCACGCTGGGAGAGCAGGCGCTCCAGGGCGACGTCCGTCGGGCAGTCGACCACCACGACCTCGTGGAGCTTGACCGTGTCTCGGTGGGCGGCGGTGAGGAGGGGGATGGCCAGGACGACCACGTGGTCGGTGTCCTCGAGGGCGTCTCGCGCCTCGATCATGGCGATGCCGATGGCAGGGTGCGTGATGGCGTTGAGCGCCAGCCGGCTCTCCTCGTCGGCGAAGGCCACGGCGGCGAGCGCCTTGCGGTCGATGGTGGCGTCGGCCGCCAGGATCTCGGGCCCGAAGCGATCGAGCAACGGTTGGTAGGCCGGCCCGCCGGGCGCCACGACGTCGCGGGCCACCTGGTCGGCATCGATGAGCACGGCGCCCCGCTCGACCAGGAGGTCGGCCACGGCCGACTTGCCCGAGCCGATGCCGCCGGTCAGGCCGACCGCCAACATCAGGCCACGGCGGCCCGGCGCGGGCCGCGCACCACCGCGAAGAGCACGAGCGTCGTGTCGTCCAGGTCCTCGGTGACGAACCAGTCGTCGGCGGTGATGCCCGTCGCACCGCCGCTGTCCTCCCGGGCCACCAGCCTGTAGGCGACCGGCAGCAGCCTCGTGTAGGCCCAGACGTACCAGGCGTGGGGAAGACGGTGCCGGATGTCGAACACGTCCAATCGCAGCAGCTTGTCCGCCTTGACCCGCCGCGCCGCGAAGTCGGCCTTCACGTGCGGGGCGGCGTCGACGCCGCCCAGCCAGACGTCGCTGAAGTGGCGCTCCAGCATGGAGCGGAACTCGTCCCGCTCGAAGAGGTGGAGATGGAAGGGGTTCTCGAAGTCGGCCGGCTTGTTCGGGGTCAGGACGCATCCGACGCCGTCGTCCTTGAGCACCCGGGCCAGCTCGGCGACGTGGGGCTCGGGGTCGGTGAAGTGCTCGATCAGGTGCGACGAGCAGGCGCCGTCGAAGCCTGCCGGCACGAACGCCAGGTCCAGCGCGTCCATCTGCGCCACCCGGAGGCCTTCGGGGCCGTAGCTGGCCGTGGCGGTAGCCGTGGCCTCGCCGGCATAGTCGACCCCGACCACCTCGCGGCCCGGTCCCAGGAACCGGGCCGACTCGAACCCCTGGCCACATCCGACGTCGAGGATGCGACCGTCCCCGATGCGGTCCAGGACGGCGCGATAGCCGGCCTCGTGGAGGGCGAGGAGCGAGTCCGGGGTCACGCCCTGTTGGGGTCGCTCGCCCGTCAGCCGGCCTCTCGTGCTGGTCACCACGGGCGCTCTCCTTCGTGTGACACTCCGGGGTGCCGCTCGCTGCTTACACTACCCGGCGACCTTTCGGTCTTCCTTCATGACCTCGTCTCCCACTGTCACCGCCCCCCGAGGGCGGCACGCGGCACCTCGGCCGGAAAGGGCGATCGGCAGCCGCTGGTGGTGGATCGGAGGGGCGTCGGTCGTCGCGGCCCTGGCCTACGTGCCACTCCTGGCCGTGCGGCCCGGCGTGGTCACGCCGGACACGAAGACGTACCTCTACCTCGACCCACTGCGTTTCCTGAAACAGGTCGCGTTCATGTGGGACCCCACCGTGGGCCTCGGCACGGTGTCCCACGAGTACATCGGCTACCTGCTGCCGATGGGGCCGTTCTTCGCCGTGTTCCACCTGCTCGGCGTGCCGGTGTGGGTGGCGCAGCGCCTGTGGCTCGGCTCCATCCTCTTCGCGGCCGGCCTCGGCGTGCTGTACCTGTCGCGCATCCTCGGCCTCCGCGGGCCCGGGCCGACCGCCGCGGCGCTGGCCTACATGCTCTCCCCTTACTTCCTCCAGTACTCGGGCCGCATCTCGGTGATCCTGCTCCCGTGGGCGGGCCTCCCCTTCATGCTGGGCCTGACCATCGTGGCCGTGCGCCGCGGTGGCTGGCGCGAGCCGGCGCTCTTCGCTGTCGTCGTAGCGCTGGTGAGCGGCATCAACGCGAGCTCCATCATCTACGTCGGCGTCGCGCCCATCCTCTGGATCCTCTATGCCGTGGTGGTCCTCAGGGAGTCGACCTGGCGCCACGCCGTGAGCACCGCCCTGCGCATCGGTGTGCTCACTTTGGGGGCCTGCCTGTGGTGGATGGCCGGCCTGGAGGTCGAGGCGGCCTACGGAGTCAACGTCCTCAAGTACACGGAGACCATCCCCTCGACGTCGGCCACGTCGAACCCGTCCGACATCATCCGGGGCCTCGGGTACTGGTACTTCTACGGCACCGACCACCTCGGCGCCTGGACGACGGCGGCCATCCGCTACACCCAGGACCTCGCCCTGCTGGCCACCTCCTACGCGGTGCCCGTGCTCGCGCTGGTGGCGTCCGCGTTCGTGCGCTGGCGCGAGCGTGCCTTCTTCCTGCTGCTCCTCTTCGTGGGGCTGGTGCTCTCAGTCGGGCCCTTCCCCTTCTCCCACCCGACCGAGATCGGGGGCGCCCTCAAGTCGTTCATGACGAACACGACCGCCGGCCTGGCGCTCCGCTCGACGGACCGGGCCACCCCGCTCGTCCTGCTCGCCCTCTTCATGCTGCTGGGCAGCGGGCTCACGGCGCTGTGGTCCCGCTTCCACATCGCCGGACTCGTCACCGCCATCCTCGTGGCCGGCCTCGTGGTCGCCAACAACCCTTCCCTCTTCCTCGGCGACACGATCGCCAACAACTTCACCCAGCCGGCCTCGCTGCCCTCCTACCAGCTTGCCGCCATCGCGCACCTCAACGCGACCCACCCCGGCACCCGGGTCTTCGCCATCCCCGGGAACGACTTCGCCGCCTATCGCTGGGGTGACACGGTCGACACGCCCCAGCCCGCCTTCCTCGACCGCGATTTCATCACCCGCGAGCAGCAGATCATGGGCTCCATCGCCACGGCCGACACGCTCTACGCGACGGACGGCCCGATCCAGGACGCCACGGCCAACCCGAACGCTCTGGCGCCGATGGCCCGGCTCATGGGGGCGGGCGACCTGATGGTCGAGTACGACCAGCAGTACGAGCGCTACGGCGTTCCTCAACCGCAGCTCCTCGCGCTCCAGTTCCTGCGGACACCGCTCGGGCTCGCCGACCCGGTCTCGTTCGGCACGCCGCGCCCCAACGCCTCCATCGTGTCCACCCTGAACGAACAGGACCTCTCGGTACAGGGCAGCGAAGGCTGGCCCTCGCCGGTCGTCACCTACACCGTGCCCAACCCGCGGGCGATGGTGCGGGGCGAGTCCGACACCGGCGCGCTGGTGATGGAGGGCGACGCCACGGGGCTCGACAATCTCGCCGGGCTCGGGCTGCTGAACACCGACAGTGCCGTCTACTACGCCGGGACGCTCGCCACCCAGCCCACCCGGCTCGACGAGCTGGCCTCGCAGGGGGCGCAGCTCGTGCTGACCGACACCAACCGCAAGGAGGCCTTCCGCTGGGACACGCTCACGGCCAACTCGGGCTACACGGAAGCGCCGGGCGACAACCCGGCCAAGAGCGACCTGAGCGACAGCCCCGTCGAGCTGTTCCCCGGGACCACCATCAGCAGCAAGTCGTACGCCTCCTACGTGGGCGCGGTGAACGTGACGGCCAGCAGCTACGGCAACTCGGTCTCCTACACGCCCGAGGACCAGGCGTACAGCGCGATCGACAACAACTTCGACACGGCCTGGATCACCGGCACGTTCGTGCCGGACCCCAAGGGCCAGTGGTGGCAGTCCCAGTTCGCCAAGCCGGTCACCACGGACCACATCACTGTCGTCCAGCCCCAGCGCGGTGACCGCTCCCGCTGGGTGTCCGGTGTCACTCTCACCTTCGACGGCAAGGACCCCGTCAGCTACACGCTCGACGCGTCGTCCCACGTCACGACGGGCCAGACGCTGACCTTCCCGACCCGCAGCTTCCACACCCTGCGCGTGACCATCGACGGAACGACGAACGACTCCGCCCCTCCGCCCTCGGCGTCGGCGGTCGGCTTCTCCGAGATCGAGATCCCCGGCCAACAGGTGCGCCAGGTCGTGCAGATGCCCACCCGGATGCTCACCAGCCTGGGCCCGAGCTCGGCCGCCGACCGCCTCACCGTCGTGATGACCCGCCAGCGCACCTCGCAGTACCCGCCCCGCGACGACCCCGAGACGACGATCTCACGCCAGTTCACGCTCCCCACCGCGCGCACCTTCACGCTGACGGGCAGTGCCAGCCTGTCGGCCCTGATCCCCGACGACGAGGTCGACCGCCTGGTAGGTCGCGCCACCACCCCGGCCACCACCGTGCTGGACGCGTACTCCTCGGGGCGTCTACCCGGCGACGTGCAGGCGACGGCCTCGGCCACGGTCGACGGCAACCCGGCGACGGCCTGGCAACCGGGCCTCGGCTCGAAGGCCCAGGTCGGCTCGACGCTCACCTACGACCTGGCGAAGCCGCAGGCGCTCAGCAGCCTCGCCATGCAGGTGATCGCGGACGGCAGGCACTCGGTGCCCACCGCGATGACGATCACGTCGGGCAACCAGGTGCGATCGGTGACGCTGCCGCCGATCGCCGACGGCACCGTGCCGGGGGCTGTCACCACGGTGCCCGTCTCGTTCCCCGCCCTGACCGGCTCTCACTTCGTGGTCACGTTCACGGGCGTCCGTCCCGAGTACGCCGCGAACTACTACTCCGCCGGCCCGTTGGAGCTCCCGCTCGGCATCGCCGAGATCGGCCTTCCGGGGGCGCGGGCGGCCGCGACACCCGCAACCCTGCCCGGGAACTGCGTGGCCAACCTGCTGACGATCGACGGGCAGCCGATCGACGTCGCGGTCGTCGGATCGGCCCAGCACGCCCTCGACGGCGGTGAGGCACAAGTGGTCCCCTGCGGCCCCGACGCCAGGGGGATCACACTCGGCGCGGGACCGCACATCGTGCAGACCGCGCCTGGGCACAACGCGCCGTGTGCCGGCACGCCGGTCACGTGCACCGGTTGGAACGTCGACCAGCTCGCCCTCGACTCGGCGGCCGGGGGCGGGGCCGGGTCCGGCGCGGTCCCGACGGCGGCCGGCACCCCGCAGCTCCCGGCGACGCAGCCCGGCCCCGCGCCGACGGTGGCGGCGACGTCCGTCCACATCGACAGCCACGGCGCCGAGGTGACCGGGGCGACGCAACCCTTCGAGCTCGTCCTCGGTCAGAGCGTCAACAAGGGCTGGCAGGCGGTGGCCCAACCCGGCCCGGGCGCGGCGGCGGGCGCCCACGCGCTGAACCTCGGGCCGCCCCACCTCGTCGACGGGTTCGCCAACGGCTGGCAGGTCAGCGCGGCCGACCTGCACACCCTCGGTGGTTCGAGCTTCACGGTCGAGCTCACCTGGACCCCCCAGCGTGCGGTCTGGGCCGCCCTGGCCGTCTCCGGCGCCACCCTGCTCCTCTGCCTCGTTCTCGGGTTCCTCCCGGTGCGAGCCCGCCGCTGGGTGCGCGGCCGCCTGCCCCGCCGCCTGCGCGGGCCGGCCGGTCCCGAGCCGCCCGAGCGGCCGGCGGTGCCCTTCGATGCCGCTGTCCTGGCCCTCCCGGGCGCCCCGCCCCCCAAGGAGCAGCGCCGGCGCGGCTGGCCGCGCTTCCCCCGCGCCCTGCTCATCGGCGTGGTGAGCGGCGGCGTCGCCTGGCTCGTCATACCTCCGCTGGCGGCCCTCGTCGTCGCCGGCGTCGTCACGCTCGGCCTGCTGGTCCCGTGGACCCGCGCCATCGCCAGCGTGGGCGCCATCGTCGCCATCGTCGCCGGCAGCAGCAACGTCGTCCAGGGGCAGCACGTCCACCATTACCTGGCCGGCTCCAACTGGGACGCGTCCTTCGTCAACGCCGGCAAGTTGATCTGGCTCGGCGTGGCCCTCCTGCTCGCCGACGCGGTGATCTCGGGTCTGGGTTTGCGCGTCCGCAAGCCGCTGCGCCGCCGGAGGCTGCGCGCCGTGGCACCGGGCGACATCGTCCCGAACCCTCCCCCGCCGCCGACGATCATCGGCATCGACGGCTGATTCCGAGGCCGACGAGAACCCGGGGACCCGAGGAACCTAGGAGCTCGGTGTCGTCTCCTCCGCCAGTGCCTCGAGAGCCCGGCGGGCAGCGGCATCCCAGGTGAACCAGCGCGCCCGGGCCAACGCGCCCTTGGAGAGGCGACTGCGCAGGAGGTCATCGCCGAGGACGCGCCCGAGCACGGCCGGGAGCTGACCGAGGTCGTCCACCAGGAGGCCGGACTCGCCGTCGAGGACGGCGTCGGCATGCCCGGCGATGGCGGTGGCCACCGCGGGCGTCCCGCAGGCGGCGGCCTCGGTCAGGGTCATGCCCCATCCCTCCCGCTGGGAGCTGCTCGCCACGACCCAGGCCCGGCGGTACCAGTCGACCAGCTCCTCGTCGCCGACCCGTCCGGGCAGGCTGATCCAGTCGGTGGCACCGAGCTCGGCCCGTTGCGCCTCGAGGGCATCGCGCTCGTACCCCTCGCCGATGATGACCGCCCGCAGCTCGGGCTCGGCCGTCTTCACCTTGGCCAGGGCCCGCAGCAGCACGTCGAAGCGCTTCACCGGCACCAGCCGGCCCACCGCCACCACGAGGGGCGTCGGCGAGCGGTGGCCGCCCGGCTGGAAGCGGGCGTCCACCCCGGGGGGCGCCACCGTCACCCGGTCGGCCCGGAGCCCGAGCATGTCCACGATCTCGAGCCGCGAGGACTCCGACAGTGTCACGATGCGGCTCGAGCGGTAGAAGCGGGGGGCGACCCGGCGCTCGACCAGGTCGCCCATGCGGGCCAGCGCCGGGGGCAGGACCATGCCCCACATCTCGGCGTGGACGTGGTGCAGGAAGACGATGCGCGGGCCCCGGTACCACAGCGGCGACAGGAAGGGCATCCCGTTCCAGATCTCGACCAAGGCGTCGCCGGGCCGGTGCCCCATGCGGACGCCCTCCCAGGCCGCGCCGGGGAACACGGCGTAGCGGCCCGCCTGGCGCAGCACGCGGTACCCGTCCCGGGTGAGCGCCGCCGGCGCGCCGGGCACGGCCGAGGTGCGGAAGGTCACGTCGAGGCCCGCGGCCGCCCATCGGGAGGCGATCTTGTGGGCGTGCAGCTCTGAGCCGCCGGCCTCGGGGTCGTCCAGGTCGCGCCAGGCGACGAAGTGGACGCGCCGGAGGCCGGCTTCCGCCGCGATGGAGGCGAGCACGGCGGGCCCGGCGCCGGCGGGATCGGGCCTGACGGGTTCGGCGCCGACGGGATCGGGCCTGACGGGTTCGGCGCCGGGCGCGGCGGGCACCGGCCCCAGGTCATCGCCCATTCGCTCAGGCTATCCCTGCGACCTCCCTCCCGACTCGGACCCTGTGGACGACGGCGAACCCGGACACGATCACGAGCAGGACCACCGCTTGGACGCCGACGTCCACCAGCGCGGTGGCCCGCGGTGACCCGTGCACCGCCAGGACGGCAACGGAGAGTGCGGCGGCGCCACCGACCAGCACGCCGGCCACCCAGCGCCGCCCTACGGCGAGCAGGTACATGGTCAGGACTACCGAGACGCTCAGCATGATCATCGCCAGCACCAGCGGGGCCAGCGCGTCGGCGGCCGACGTGTAGGCATGGTGGAACACCACCTGCAGGAGCTCCTCGGGTGCCAGAAGGGCGGCACCGAGCAACAGCGCGGAAGGGATGGCCAGCAGCACCAGCACCACGGCCAGCTGGCGGAGCGCGTGGCCGCCCTGGCGCCAGCGGATGGCGGCTTCGGGGAGCAGGTACCCGCCGAGGACGACGGCGCCGAAGACGATCGCCTTGCTCGTGACCGAGACCGCGGCGTAGGCGCCGCTGCGCGACGGGTTGTCGCGGCCCACGACCAGCACGTCGATGTTCTGCAGTACGGCCACCATGGAGAGGGAGACGGACGCCACCACGAGATCGACCACCACCGAACGACGCGCCGAGGTCTTGCCCCCGAGCACCGGGTCGGGCCGTACCGCCGCCACCCAACTCGCGCCGTCCAGCAGGTGCGGCGCCCCACCGCCCGACCAGGCCCGCACCGCGGCCCAGCGGGCGTGCGCCGCGGCCACGACCTCCCCGATGAGGACGCCGACCGCGGCTCCCGAGGGGCCGAAGCCGGCCAGCACGAGGACGATCACGGCGACGAGGCGGACGCCGATCTCCACGAGGAGATTCGCCGCCAGCGGCCGGTAGGCCCGGTGCGCCTGCATCAGGCCGCGGTCGAGAGAGAGCAGGACGAAGAAGGCGGCGGCCGTCAGGATCGCCGCGATGCCGATGCCGCTCTGTTGGTTCAGCAACACGGCCACGTCGTGCCGGCCGGTGAACACGATCACGGCCCACAGCAGGACGATCAGGGTCCCTTGCCGGTGCACCCGCCCAGCCCATCGTCGGACCAGGTGGCCGCTGCCGTCCTCGTGCCAGATGGTCACGCGACGCACCACGGCCACCACCACCGCGGACCCCGGCATCGAGAGAATGAGATACAGCCCCGTCAGCTGGTTGAGGACCCCGTAGCTGTGGGGGGTGAGCAGGCGGGCCAGCGCGATGGTGAGGACGACGCCGGCCCCGTTGGCCACGACGCCCGCCGCGGCGAGCGGGCCCGCCTGCAGGAGGCCGGCCCGCATCGACTCGACTCCGGGCCGCGACTCGTCGTCGAGGAGCAGATCCGCCCCGAGGGTGGGACCGACCGCGTTGGGCGCGAACGACATCGCCGCCGACACGGATTCGACGACGACCTCGGCGGTGGGCGCCTCCGCCGCGTCGGGACCCGTCATGCCACGCCCTTCGCCGTCTCGGCGTGAAGGCCGCCGGGCTGGCTGGCGCTGGGGTGGACGTGGGACATGGCGAACCGCACCACTCTGGCACCCCACGGCGGGGAAAGCGGGGGAAGTGGCGCCGCCCGCCGGTGCGCCGCCGAGAACGGTGCGGTCGCCCGCGCCCCGGCCCCGCCCGCACTCCGCCGGCCGAAGGAACCGGAGGCGGTCACGCCACGTGACGGGCGTGGGCGCGGTAGGAGGGAAGCCCGAGGTCGACCAGCTGCGGGAGGAGAGCTCCTCGCAGCAGCTCTCCGCCGGCCGTCGAGATGTGCTCGTCATCGAAGGACCGGACCCGGACCCCGTGGATGTAGGAGGTGTAACGGCCCCGGGGATCGAGCAGCTTGTTGAGGTCGATGACGGTGGCCTGGCGGCGGTGCTCGGCGACCGCCCGCCGGACGTCGGCGTTGTAGGCGTTCGTCCGGGCGGGGAGGTTCATGTCCCAGGGTGACCCGTCGGGTTGTTCGGTGGTCTGCGCGATGTAGGGAAGCGTCAGCATCGCCACTTTCGCACCGTGCGAGGACCCGATCTCGATGACCTGGCCCAACTCGGCCGTGAGGTGCCGGTCGAAGGCCCGTTCCCCGACATGGGTCCAGCTTCCCGCGAACAGGCGGTCGAGACACTCCCACCGGCCGAGGAGCACGACGACGACGTCGGGTCGCTCCCGGTCGACGAGCCGGGTCCAGGACGCCCGCCAGTCCGGGCACCCGCCGGCCGCCGGCGACACCGTGCCCATGACGTTGACGGTGGTGTCCGGGTCGAGGTCACAGCCGATCGCGCTCTGGTTGTCGAGCGTGATGCCCCAGTCCCGGGAGTGGTTGCTCAATCCGATGCCGAGCGTCAGGGCCAGCGAGTCCCCGAGCAAAAGGGCGTGTTCGGGGTGGGCGGCACCCACACCGGCGGGGCCGACGTAATGGGCGGGCGGGCGGCTCCCGATCGGGAGGACCGCCTCTCCGGGGGTGACGGTGGCAACCAGGAGGACCGCCACGACGAGCCCGATGAGGGCCGCCGACAGGCCGGCCCAGGCCAGGCGAACACGGCGGCGCGAACCGGGGCGTCCCCACGACCGGACGGGCATCTCGACGAAGCGGTAGGACAGGGCGGCCACGCCGAAGGTCGCTCCCACCCTGACCACGAGGAGCGCGGCGCCCGTCAGTCCCGTCCGGGACCCGTCGATGACGAGGAACAGGGGCCAGTGGTAGAGATAGAGCCCATAGGAGATCCGCCCCGTGTAGCGGAGCGGCCGAAAGCAGAGTGCCCTGGTCAATGCCGCGCGCGGCAGTTCGACGGTAGAGGCGATCACCGCCCCCGTGCAGAGTCCCACGACCAGGAAACCACCTTCGTACAACAGGGCGCCGTCGCCGCGCACGGTGTGCAAGGCCCACAGGAGGGCGGCCGCTCCGATCAGGCCCAGCGCGGCGATCGAGCGTTCGCGTGTCGGGTACCACCGTGCGGGCCGGCTGCGCTCCGGTCCGGGGGAAGGACCGGCCACACCCGGACGGGTCACCCGGTCCGTCATGGGGACGACGATCGCGAGAACGGCCCCGACCATGATCGACTGAGCCCGGGTATCGGTCCCGTAGTAGAGACGATCGATCGAGGCGCCGGCCAGGAAGAGCCCGCGCGCACAGGGTGGCCGATGCCGCGCCGATGACGCCCGCGGCCCAGCCGAGTCCGCGGCGTCCGAACCGTCGGAGCACGACCAGGGCGATCAGGGGCCACACGAGATAGAACTGCTCCTCCACGGCCAGCGACCACGTGTGCAGGAGTGGCGAGAGGGCGCCGAAACGGACGAAGTAGTTCTGCCCCGAGGCGATGAAATGCCAGTTGGCCGAGTAGACGAGGGTGAAGAGGGCGTCGCCGCGGAGCTGCGCGGGTGGAACGCCTCCACCGACCCAGCGGGCGTACGCGCCGATGCCGATCAACAACACGAGGAGCGCGGGGAGCAGGCGGCGGGCCCGCCGGCCCCAGAACGCGATCAGCTTGATGGTGCCCGTACGGGCGTGCTCGGCGAGCAGCAAGGAGGTGACGAGGAAGCCGGACAGGACGAAGAACATGTCGACGCCGAGGAGCCCCCCGTTCACCGGCCCGAGGCCCGCATGGAAGCCCATCACGGCGAGGACGGCCACACCGCGCAATCCGTCGAGCCCCGGAACGAAGCGGAGGGCAGTTGGCTCCGGGGGGTTCTCCGTAGGGCGCGCGTCCTCGCTCGGAGCCGGACGCGGTTCGTCGCGCGTGACGATGTACCCGCTTGCGGTCAGCACCTCCGTGTCGCAACCCCCCGCGCTCTTCTCCGGCTTGCTCCGGCTTGCGCCTGGCCCCATGCTGTCACACGCCTTGAACGGTGAGTGGCCTCGTGGGCACGGTCGACCGTGTCGCTCGATCGCTCGTCGGCCTGGTCCGGGTCGGGTCGGGCCCGGTCGGGTCGGCGTCGCTGCTCCGGGGCCTTCGGTGGGCCGCCACCTATCCTCAGCGTCCCAAGAGGCCGACGTAGAGTGGCCACCCATGATCGGCAGGGGGAGGCACGCCGGCGGCCTCTGGTGGCCGTGGATCCTGCTGTGGACCGCCGTGGGCCTGGGGATACGTCTGGGCACGGTCTTCGGTCGGCCGGACCGGATCGCCGGAGGCGACGCGTACTACGACCACAACGCGGCGAACCTGCTCGTGGCCGGCCAGGGGTTCATCAACCCGTTCCTCTACTACCCCCACGGTCTGCACCAACACGTGCAGACGGCGTCGTGGCCTCCGCTCTTCGTGTTCGTTCTCGCCACCGCATCGCTGGTCGGGGCGAAGAGCTTCTTCGCCCAGCGCATCTGGTGTTGCATCATCGGGGCGAGTGCCGTCGTCCTCTGTGGTCTCGTCGGCCGCGAGATCGGGGGCCGACGAGTCGGCCTCATTGCGGCCATGTTGGTGGCGGTCTACCCGAACATCTGGATGAGCGACGAGTTGGGGCTCTCAGAGACGCTCTCTCCGGTGCTGGTGGCCCTCGTGCTCCTGGCTGCATACCGGTTCTGGAAACGTCCGGGCCTGTGGAACGTCGTCTGGCTCGGCGCGTCGATCGGCTTGGCGGCCCTTGGCCGTGACGAGCTCGCTCTGCTCGCGGTGTTCATCCTCGTCCCGCTTGTCCTGCTGGCCAAGACTCTGTCGTGGTGGCGGCGGATCGCGCTCGTCGGGGCCGGCGGCCTGGCGGCACTGCTTCTCGTCGCACCGTGGGTCGGCTACAACATGAGCCGGTTCACCGACCCGGTGTACATCAGCTCCGGCCTCGGCGTCACCCTGGCCTCGGCCAATTGCGACTCCACCTACAACGGGAGGTTTGAAGGGTACTGGTCCTTCCAGTGCGCGCTGGCCGCCGCATCGAAGTCGGAGACGAAGCCCCACGCAGACGAGTCGGTCCAGAGTTCCGAGGTCCAAAGTTATGCCGTCCACTACATCCGGACACACGAGGACCGGCTGCTCCCAGTGGAGATGGCCCGGCTCGGCCGTGCTTTCGGCTTCTTCCACCCGTTCCAGCAGGTCGAGCTCGACGCCAGGGTGGAGACCCGTCCCTATCACTGGGCGGTCGTCGGCCTGTTCATGTACTACGGCCTCCTCGCCCTGTCGGTGGGGGGCGTCATCGTCTTGCGCCGGCGCAGGATCCCCGTCTTCCCCCTCCTGGCCGTCGGGCTCGACGCGGCGCTCGCGGTGGCTCTGACGTTCGGGCAGACCCGGTACCGCAGCACGTTCGAGGTCTCCCTCGTGCTCCTGGCCTCGGTCCAGCTCGACTGGTTCTGGAACCGCCTCCGCCGGCAGCCGCGCGAGGTCCTCCGCGGCGCCGAGACCGAGGATGGCGGATCCGGCGAGCTCACGGCACCGGACGACGTGGCGGCCGACGAAGATCGTCCCGCCGGCGTCGCCGCCCCGACGCCGGCGGGGTAGGGAGGCGTCCTCCACCATGGAGCTCGGGCCCGAGGTGCTGATCGTGCTGCCCGCCTTCAACGAGGCCCAGTCCGTGGCCGAGGTGGTCGCGGAGGTGCTCGCCGTGGCACCGAAGGTCCACGTGCTCGTGGTCGACGACGGTTCGGCCGACGAGACCGCGAGCCAGGCCCGCGGGGCAGGCGCGGACGTCATCACCAACGTGTTCAACGTGGGGGTCGGCGGCGCCATGCGGGTCGGGTTCCGTTACGGCGCGGCACGGGGCTTCCGTGCGCTGGTGCAGGTCGACGCCGACGGGCAGCACGATCCACGCGACCTGCCCCGTCTCCTCGCCCCCCTCGAGGACGTCCCCGCACCACAGGTGGTCATCGGTGCCCGGTTCGCCGGAGCAGGCGAGTTCGCCGTCCCGCGCGCCCGCCGCTTGGCCATGCGCATGCTGTCGGCTCACCTCTCGCGTCGGACCCACGTCCACCTGACCGATGTGACGTCGGGCTACCGGGCCCACAATCGCGCCGCGATGGAGCTCTTCGCGCGGACCTACCCCGCCGACTACCTGGCCGACACGGTCGAGTCCCTCGTGATCGCCGCCGAGGCCGGCGGCCGGATCACCCAGGTGCCGGTCGTGATGCGACCCCGTCACGGCGGCGTCCCCAGCCAGTCGCGGGCGCGTGCAGGGCTCTACCTCGTGCAGGTCACGTTGATGTTGGTTCTGAGCATCCTGCGGCGCCGGTCCACCCGAACCCGAACCACCAAGGAGGCATCCAAATGAGCGGAGTCCACCTGATCGCGCTCCTCAGCGCGTTCGCCACACTCCTCGTCATCGTCGAGCTCTCGCGGCGACGCCAGCTCCGTGAGAAATATGCCGTGGTGTGGCTCGCGGTCGGCGTGGTGGTGGCCGTCTTCGCCGTGACGCCGACATTGTTCAACCGACTGGCCCACTCGGTGGGCGTCATCAACCCGCCGGACCTCCTCGCCGTCCTGGCCTCGCTCTTCCTGCTCGTGGTCTGCGTCCAGCTCAGTTGGGAGATCGGCCGCCTCGAGGACAAATCGCGCTCTCTCGCCGAGGAGGTTGCGCTGCTGCGCAAGGACATCGACGACCTGGGCGCCCTCGATCACCCTCGAAGGGACGGCTTCTGAGCTCAGCCGGGGTCGAGCGTGCTCGTCGTAGCGCTCGTCCGGCGTGGCAGCACAGGGGCGTCCCTTCCGGTCGAGCCCGCCTCGTGGTACTCCTCGTCGACGTTGACCGACCAGATGTCGTGGGTCGCGCCGTAGATGTTCTCCACCGTCAGCATGGCTGTGTACATGGAGTGGTCCTGGTTGTTGTACTTGTGCATCCCGTTGCGGCCGACGGGATGGATGTTGGGTGCCTCGGTCTCGATCCATTTTCGGATGGTGCCGACGTTGGCCTTGTAGCTGAAGTCGTAGTACGGATAGGCCTTGGGGACGCGCACGACGTAGCCGTGCTCCACGTCGCCCTCGGCGGCCAACCCCAGCGAGATCAGCTCCCTGGTGCCCAGCGCGATGAGCTCCTCGTCGGGCGAGTTCCACATGGCGTCGCCCTCGAAGACGAAGTACTCGAGGCCGAGACAGGTGCGCCCGTCCTTGACCAGGTAGGGCGACCACGACCCGTAGTTCTGGATGCGCCCGACACCGACGTCCTTGGCGTGGATGTAGATCCAGTTGTCGGGGAAGCTGCGCGACTCGGGCACCACGAGCGCCACCGTGAGGTAGTCGCGGTAGTGCAGATCGTCCGCGGCCGCCACCACTTCCGGCGGCGGTGGCGGCGTGATGGTGTGCACCAGCTCGCGCATGGGCATGGTCGACACCACGTGCGAGGCGGCGACGATGTGGTCGGTGCCGCCCTGGGTGTACGTCGCGGCCACCGCGCGGCCGTCCTCCACCGTGATGCCGGTCAGCCGCGCTCCCATCTCAAGGGTCCCCCCGGCGGCCTGCACCTTGTCGGCACAGACCTCCCACATCATGCCGGGGCCGTACTTGGGGTACTGGAACTCCTCAATGAGGGTCGTGATGTCGGTCTGGTTGCGCTTGGGGAGGACGGCGTTGAACACCGCCTTGCGCAGGTCGAGGTTCTTGACCCGCTGGGCCGCCCAGTCGGCCGGCATGTCGGCCACCGGCACTCCCCACACCTTCTCGGTGTACGTCTTGAAGAAGGTGCGGTACAGGCGCCAGCCGAAGCGGGCGACGAGCCAATTCTCGTAGTTGGACTCGTCCTTGGGCGGCCGGAGGCGGGCCCCCAGGTAGGAGAAGCCGCACAGGATGGCCTCCCACAGGCCGAGGTTGCGTAGAGCGTTCATCGCCTTGAGCGGGTAGTCGTAGAACTTGCCCTCGTAGAAGATGCGGCTCATGCGGGGTCGGAGCATGAAGTCGCCTTCGGGCAGGATCTCGTGCCACAGGGCCTCCACCTCGGGGACCTTGGTGAAGAATCGATGCCCACCAAGGTCGAAACGCCATCCGTCCCGCACCACGGTGCGGGAGATGCCCCCCACCACGTCGTCCGCCTCGAGGACGACGGGATGCTCCCCCCGCTTGGTCAGGAGATAGGCCGCCGTCAGTCCCCCGGGGCCCGCGCCGGCGATGACAACGGGTGTCTCCTCGGGTGCGGCCACGACGCGAACACCTTAGTGGACCCCTCGCGGGCATTCGGGGACGGAGCGGGCCCCGGGGGCTGGGGCCGGGCCGGGCCGTCAGGGCCCCGAGACGGCGTACTCGGTGAGGTTCATCGGCTCGTAGTAGAGCCTCGGGTGGCTGGTCACGACGTTGCGCCCGCCGCCGCCGTTCTTGGTCGCCGTGTTCAGGAGTTCGGTGGCGATCGTCTCGCACTTCACCCCGAAGGTCTGGTACATCGACATCCAGACCAGCCAGACGTGGCGACCGGCGCCGGCCTTGTGGGTCACGTCGTTGGCGAAGGCATTGGGGTCGGCCCCGTGCACCGCATCGGCGTAGTCCACCCAGTCGACGATCTGCGGCCCGGTGCGCCGCGGGAACGTGAGCATGGTGTACTGCGACGGGTCCTGGATCTGCCGGTAGACCGACGGGCCCAGTTGGTCGGGGCAGAAGGCAATGATGTCGCCCGGCTTCGCCTGCGTGTTGATCGCCGCCGCGACGGCGTTGGCCTGCGTCCGCTGCGTGGTCACGTTCTGAGCCGACGACACCAGGCCGGCCGCCACCGCCAGCCCGACCACGACGACGCGGACCTTCGGGTTGAGCAGGGTCGTCGTCCCCAGTGCGACGAGGAGGAGGAACGGCAGGAAGACCACGGCCGCGTAACGGGACGAGAACGCGCTGGCCGTGATGATGCCGCCGGCGATGGCGGCGAAGAGGGTCCCGAGCACGACGAAGCCGAGGCTCCGCGCCCGGGGCGCGTGCGCAGGTCCAGCTCGATGATGCGGCCGGTCCGGCCCAGACCGAACACCGCCAGCGCCAGCATGGCGAAGTAGATGACGGCCAGGAGGCGGCCCTGGTTGGTTCCGGTCTGCAGCGTGGAACCCTGGTTGTCGGTGTAGCCCGTGAGGGCGTTGATCACGGCGGAGAAGTTGGGGGGTGCGGCCCACGGCGTCCCTGTGTGCTTGGTCTGGTACAGGAACGTCGGCAGCCACGGCACGAACAGCAGGCAGCCCGCCGCCACGGCGATCAGCGCGGCCCAGGGCGCCCCTTCGCGGTGCCCGCGCTGGCGAGTGCGCACGATCGAGACGACGAGCCAGATGCCGACGAAGCCGACGAGGTAGATGGACCAGTACTGCGAGTAGAGCAGCGCCGCCGTGACCACGGCGACCGCAATGAGGTTGCCGGCCCGGGGTCTTGACACCGCCCGGGCCAGGGCGAGGAACCCGCAGCCGGTCAGGAGGATGACCAGCGCGTACATGCGCGACTCCGTCGCGTAGTAGACGGCGAAGGGTGCGCTGGCCAGGAGCACCAACATGGTCCAGGCCACCGTCCGGCCACCGAGACGCCTCCCGCAGAGCCAGCCGACCGGCAACGTGAGGACGGCGAACAGGCCCGACAGCGCCCGCACGGCGCTGTTCGACTGCCCGAAGGGCACCATCCAGAAATGGAGGAGGTAGTAGTAGAGGGGAGGGGCGCCGTCGTGCTTCAGCGCGTTGGGGATCTCGTGCAGTGGCAGGCGGGCGATGTCGATGGTCAGGGCCTCGTCGAGCCAGAGGCCCGACCGGGTCCAAAAGCGCAGGAGCAGCCCGACCGCCACCACCAACGTCACGGCCACGCCGGCGACCAGGCGCGTCCGACCAGTGAGAGCAGGAACCTCCTCGGGCATGGGCCGCATGGTAGGACAATGGGCTAAAGGTCTAGGATCATCCGCCGCCGGGGGAGGTCGGCGCGGGGTGTAGGGAACAAACACAGGGAAGGGGGGAAAGGGGCACCGTGACCCGGTACATCATCAAGCGGTTGGTGCTGCTCGTCATCATCATCATCTTCGTGTCCATTGCCACGTTCTTCCTCGTCCACCTTCTCCCCGGCAACCCCACCGACACCATCCTCGGACCCAACGCCACGCCGCAGAACGTGGCCACCATCAACCGCCAACTGGGCCTCAACAAGCCGCTATGGCAGCAGTACTTCATCTGGATGGGCCACGTCTTCCAGGGCAACCTGGGCCAGTCCTACACGACGCACCAGTCGACGACGACGATCATCTCCCAGTCGTTCCCCATCGACCTCGAGCTGATCATCCTCTCCCAGATCATCGCCTTCGCCATCGCCTTCCCCATGGCGATGCACGCGGCGCGCAAGCCCAACAAGCTGTTCGACCAGGCGTCCAACAGCACGACCTTCGCCCTGTTGGCGCTCCCGCCCTTCGTGATCGCGCCGGTCCTGGTGCTGATCTTCGCCGTGCACTGGCACGTGTTCCCGGGCCCGGCCTCCTACGTCCCGCTGACCCAGGCCTTCTGGTCGAACATCCACACCATGTTGCTGCCCTCCATCGTGCTGGCGCTGGGGGGGATCGTCGTGTACTTCCGGCTCCTGCGCAACGACCTGATATCCACGTTGCAGGAGGACTTCATCACCATGGCCCGCTCGAAGGGTCTCTCCGACCGGCGCATCATGTGGCGCCACGCCCTGCGGCCCTCCTCCATCTCGCTCCTGGCGTCGGCCGGCGTCACCATCGGCAGCCTGATCGCCGGCACGTTCATCGTCGAGCTGCTGTTGCAGATGCCGGGATTGGGGTATCAGCTCATCTCGGCCGTCAACCAGGACGACTACACCGTCGTACAGGGGATCACCCTGTTCGTGGCCGTGGCCATCGTGCTCATCAACTTCATCTTCGATTTCCTGTTCACCATCGTCGATCCGAGGATTGCCCGTGAGTAGCGTCAGCCTGACCCACCCCACCAACGAGGCCTTCGCCGACATCAAGGAGGAGATCCAGGCCGAAGAGGCGGCCGACTACACGAAGAAGAAGCTCGGCGTGTTCTTCTGGATCTGCGCCGGCTGGATCGTCCTCGTCGCGCTGGCCGCCACCTTCGCCAGCCTGCTGCCTCTCCCCAACCCCACCTTGGGCAACTACAACAGCGTGCAGAACGCGGGGCCCGGGTGGGGTCACCTCCTCGGCACCGACGACCTCTACCGCGACATCTTCAGCCGCCTGGTCTACGGGGCGCGGGTCTCCCTGGTGGTCGGCTTCGGCGGGGCGTTGATCGGCCTGGTGGTCGGCGGCATACCCGCCATGATCTCGGCCTACCGCAGGGGGCGGATCGACACGGCCCTCAACACCGGCTCCTATATCGTGTTGGCCTTCCCCGCCATCGTGGCCGTCATTGCGATCGTGTCCTTCTGGGGCAAGTCGCTGTTCAAGATCACGCTGGTCATCGGCCTGTTCGCCGCGCCGCTGATCTTCCGCGTGGTCCGGGCCTCGACCCTGTCGTACGCGACCCGGGACTTCGTGCAGGCCGCCAAGGCACTGGGCGCCAGCGACACGCGCATCCTCACCCGCGAGATCCTGCCCAACATCATGCCGACCATCGTGTCCTTCGGTCTCATCGCCGTCGCCACCATCGTGGTCCTGGAGGGCTCGTTGGCCTTCCTCGGGCTCTCGGTGGCACCGCCCACGCCCAGCTGGGGCAACATGCTCAACGAGGGATCGACCCTGCTGACCGGCGCCAAGGGGCAGACCAACCCCTGGTTGGTCATCTTCCCGGCCGCCGCCATGTTCTCGCTGCTCATCAGCCTCAACGTGGTGGCCGACAAGCTGCGGGCGTACTTCGACGTCTCGGACATCAAGCTGTGAGCGGACGCCGGCTGCTCGATGTGGAGGACCTCCACGTCTCCTTCGCCACCAGCCGCGGCCCGCTGCGGGCCGTCCAGGGCGTGTCGCTCACCCTCGACCAGGGCAAGACGCTCGGGATCGTCGGCGAGTCCGGCTCGGGCAAGACCGTCCTGTCGCGGGCCATCATGGGCCTCCTGCCGCCGTCGTCGACGACGCAGACGGGATCGGTCCGCTACGACGGCACCGAGATCCTCAACGCGCCGAACGACGAGTTGCGCAAGCTCTGGAGCACGCACATCGCCATGGTGTTCCAGGACCCCATGACCTCGCTCAACCCGGTGCAGCGGATCGGCAATCAGATAACCGAGCCGCTCAAGATCCACCTCAAGCTCTCAAAGGGCGAGGCGAAAGAGACGGCACTGTCGCTCCTCATGCAGGTGGGCATCCCCTCCCCGGTCGAGCGCTACGAGGCCTACCCGGCCCAACTCTCGGGCGGCATGCGCCAGCGCGTCATGATCGCCATCGCGCTGGCGTGCGCCCCTCGCCTCCTCATGGCGGACGAGCCCACCACCGGGCTCGACGTCACCGTGCAGGCCCAGATCCTCGACCTGCTGGGCCAGCTGCAGCGCGACCGCGACATGGCCATGATCCTGGTGACCCACGACCTCGGGGTGGTCGCCACGCGCACCGACGAGATCATCGTCATGTACGCCGGCAACGTCGTCGAGCGCGCCCCGACGAACGTGCTCTTCAAGAGCATGGCCATGCCCTACACCGAGGCGCTGCTCAAGTCCACGCCACGCATCGCCGAGCCGAGCCACACCCGGTTGACCGCCATCGAGGGCAGGCCCCCGGACCTGCTCAACCCGGCGCCCGGCTGCCCGTTCTCGCCCCGCTGCCCCTACGCGCAGGGCAAGTGCCACCGGGAGAAGCCCCCGCTGGTGGAGGCCGTGCCGGGGCACAGCTACGCATGCTGGTTCCCCCTGACGGCGGCGGACCCGGTGCTGCGGCCCGATCCGGTGCCGGTATGACCGAGACCACGGTGGCGACATCGGCCGTGGCCACCGAACCGCTCCTGTCCGTCGAGGACCTGCACGTCTCGTTCAGCCGCGGCAACGTGACGGTGCAGGCCGTGGCGGGCGTCACCTTCTCCATGCGCCAGGGCGAGACCCTGGGCCTCGTCGGCGAGTCGGGGTGCGGCAAGACCACGACCGGCCGCGCCGTCGTCCAGGTGGAGAAGGCCACCTCGGGCAAGATCCGCTTCGGCGAGATCGAGCTGACGGCGCTCAGCCGCGGCGACCTGCGCACGCTACGCACCCAGGTGCAGATGATCTTCCAGGACCCGATCTCCTCACTGAACCCGCGCCGCCGGGTCGTCGACATCGTGTCCGAGCCGCTCACCATCTGGAAGATCGGCACCAGGGAGGAGCGGGTCGCCGCGGCCAACGCCATGCTCGACCAGGTCGGCATCGACCCGTTCGTCAACGGCTCCCGGCGCCCCCGCGAGTTCTCCGGGGGCCAGTGCCAGCGCATCAGCATCGCCCGCGCCCTCGTCATGCGGCCGAAGCTGCTGGTCTGCGACGAGATCGTGTCCGCCCTTGACGTCTCGGTCCAGGCGCAGATCCTGAACCTCCTGCAGGACCTGAAGGAGGAGTACGACCTGACGATCCTCTTCATTGCGCACGACCTGGCCGTCGTCAAGAACGTGAGCGACCGGGTGGCCGTGATGTACCTCGGGCGCCTCTGCGAGATCGCACCGTCGGACCTCCTCTACGAGGCGCCGGCGCACCACTACACGGCGGCCCTGCTCGCCTCGGCGGTGGAGCCCGACCCCGAGGCGCCCCGCACGCCGCCAGCCCTGACGGGAGAGCCGCCCAGCCCGATCAACCCTCCTTCGGGCTGCCGCTTCCGCACCCGCTGCCCGCGGGCCGAGGCCCGCTGCGCCGAGGAGGTCCCCGAGATGCGGGAGCTCGCACCCGGCCACGAGGTGGCCTGCCACTTCCCGATCGGCAGTTGACCGCCCCCGCCCCGGGCGGGACACCGGGGTCACCCGGACGGCCCCTGGTCGCCGCGGCGTCCAGCGCCCGACTCCCGGACCTGCACGATGACTGGCCGCTCCTGCGCGCCGCCCTCGCGGACGAGGGGGTCGACGCGGTCACGGCTGTCTGGAACGACCCCGCCGTGGACTGGTCCGCCTTCGACCTCGTGCTGGCCAGCGGCGCCTGGGACAACATCCATCACGTCGCCGGGTTCCTCGCCTGGGCGGAGGGCGTGGCGGCCGCCGGTGTGCCGGTCCACAACTCGCCGGCGACGTTGCGCTGGAACATCGACAAGCACTATCTGCGGGACCTGGAGGGGGCCGGCGTCCCGACGGTGCCCACGGTCTGGGTGGAGCCCACAGGAGGTCCCGGCGACCTCTCCTCGCTGACCATCCCCGAATGTGAGGTGGTGGTCAAGCCGTCGGTGTCCGGTGGTGGCTACCGCACCGCGCGCTACGAGCGCCACGAGCACGACGCGGTCCGGGCGCACGTGCGCGAGCTCCTCGCTGCGGGGCGCACCGCCATGGTCCAGCCCTACGAGCCGCGGGTCGATGCCGAGGGCGAGACCGCGCTCATCTACCTGGGCGGCACCTTCAGCCACGCGGCGCACAAGGACCCGATGATCCGTCGCGGCGTGGGCCCCACTGACAGCCTTATCGAGAACCAGGTGGTCACGGGTGCGGTGGCGACGGCCGCCCAGCTGGCGGTGGCAGCCCGCGCCCTGGCGGCGGCCGAGGACCTCTTCGGCCCGACCACCTACGCCCGCGTCGACATGGTGGAGACGGTGCACGACGGGCCGGCCCTGCTCGAGCTCGAGCTGCTCGACCCCGCGCTGTTTCTCACGCTCCACCCCGAGGGGGCGGTGGCCCTGGCCCGTCTGCTGGCCGTGGCGTCCGGGACGAGCTGAGCGACGCCCCCCGTCAGCCCTCCGGAGCGGCCTCCGCTGGCGCTGCGGGCGCTGCGGGCGCCTCGGACGCCACTGCGGCCTCGGGCACAGAAGCCTCACCTTCGACGGGACCTTCACCCTCGGTGCCCGGGATGTCGTTCCCGTCCTCGTCCTTGACGGGCACCACGTGCGTGCCGGTCTGCTCGGCGAAGTCGGCCCAGGCCGCCTGGGCCTCGGTCTCAGGGGTGAACTCGCCCTCGGCGTAGTCGAAGCCGATGTAGTTGCCCTCGTCGTCGTAGGCGTGCTCCCCGAAGGCCTCGCGGTACTCCTCGGAGACCTCGCCACCCTCGGCCGCCTGCTTGATCGACAGCGAGATACGGCGGCGCTGCAGGTCGATGTCGATGATCTTGACCCAGAGCTCTTCGCCCGGCGTGACCACCTGCTCGGGCAGCTCGACGTGGTGCACGGCCATCTCCGAGATGTGGACCAGCCCCTCGATCCCGTCACCCACCTGGACGAAGGCGCCGAAGGGCACCAGCTTGGTGATGCGGCCGTAGACGAGTTGCCCGACGGCGTGGCTGTCGGCGAACTCCTGCCAGGGGTCGGACTGCGTGGCCTTGAGCGAGAGCGAGATGCGCTCCTTGTCGAGGTCCACGTCGAGAACTTCGACCTCGATCTCGTCGCCCACCGACACCACCGACGACGGGTGGTCGACGTGCTTCCAGCTGAGCTCGGACACGTGCACGAGGCCGTCCATGCCGCCGAGGTCCACGAAGGCACCGAAGTTGACCACCGACGACACCACACCCTTGCGGCGCTCGCCCGGCTTGAGGTTCGCCAGGAAGTCCCCTCGCTGCTCCTTCTGGGCCTCTTCCAGCCAGGCCCGGCGCGACAGCACGACGTTGTTGCGGTTGCGGTCGAGCTCGATGATCTTCGCCTCGATGACTTTGCCCACGTAGGGCTGCAGCTCGCGCACACGGCGCAACTCGACCAGGGAGGCGGGCAGGAACCCGCGCAGGCCGATGTCGACGATGAGGCCGCCCTTGACGACCTCGATCACCGGGCCCGACACCATCTCGCCGTTGTTCTTCTTCTCCTCGATCGTCGTCCACGCCCGCTCGTACTGCGCGCGCTTCTTGGACAGGACGAGGCGCCCCTCCTTGTCCTCTTTCTGGAGCACGAGCGCCTCGACGTGGTCGCCGAGCGACACGATCTCGGCCGGGTCGACGTCGTTGCGGATGGAGAGCTCGCGGGCGGGGATGACCCCTTCGGACTTGAAGCCGATGTCGAGAAGGACCTCGTCGCGGTCGATCTTGACGACCGTCCCCTCGATCACGTCGCCATCGTCGAACTCGATGATGGAGTCACCCATCGCCTTTTCGAGATCGGCGTCCCCCAGGTCGTCGTCGACGATGGTGCGAGGGGTGTAGTTCCCCTCGGCGTCGAAGCTCCCCATCGCTTCGGGGGAGAGGAGGGAGGTGCGTGGTGCGTCAGCCATGGTGAAGCTCCTTGCGGCAGGTGCGACTTGCACCCGCAGGACCGCGCCGGGGTCAGTTCGAGGAATACGGATTGCGCCGCCACCGGTGCCGGCGGGGCAAGGCCTGACAGCGTATCAGCTGCTCAGGAGGGATCTGATCCGCCGCCCGGCCGCCGGCCGCCGGTCGGCGAGCGGCCCCTGGCGCTCATCCCTTGGCGGCAGCCCAGCTCGGTCCCGTCGCCACGGAGATGGTGAGGGGGACCTTGAGGTCCGCCGCCCCGGTCAGGGCGGACTCGGTGAGGCGGTGCACGTCGTGCTCCTCCCCCGGGGCCACCTCGACGATGACCTCGTCGTGGACCTGGAGCACGAGCCGGCTCCCGAGCTTCTGCGCCTCGAGGTCGCGATCGAGCCGGACCAGGGCCACCTTGAAGATGTCGGCGGCCAGGCCCTGGATCCCGGCGTTCATCGCCTGGCGCTCGGCCGCCTGGCGCACCCGGTAGTTCGACGCCTGCAGGTCCGGCAGGGGCCGGACGCGGCCGAACATGGTGCGCGTGGCGCCGCGGATCTTGGCGTCGGCCACCGCGTGGTCCATGTACTGCTTCACGAGCGGGAAGGCGCCGAAGTAGCTCTCCATGATGGCGGCCGCCTCTTCGACGGCGACGCCCAGGCGCTGGCTGAGGCCGTAGGCCTCCATGCCGTAGGCCAGGCCGTAGGACACCATCTTGGAGTACTCGCGCTGCGTGTGGGTCACCTCCTCGGGGAGGATGCCGTACACGGCCGCCGCCACCGTCCGGTGCACGTCCGACCCCGAGGTCAACGCTTCGATGAGCGCGGGGTCCTCGGAGAGGTGCGCGATGCAGCGCAGCTCCACCTGGTCGTAATCGGCCACCAGGAAGCTGCACCCCTCCGCCGGCACGAAGGCACGCCGGAACTGCTTGCCGAGCTCGGTACGCACCGGGATGTTGTGCAGGTTCGGGCGGTCCGAGGAGATGCGCCCTGTCCGCGCCACCGTCTGCCCGAAGGAGGCGTGGATGCGGCCGTCGGCGGCCACCTCGGCCAGCAGGCTCTCCCCGTAGGTGGAGCGCAGCTTCTCCACCTCGCGGTACGAAAGCAGTGCCTCGATGATCGGGTGATGGTCGCGCAGGCTCTCGAGCGTCTGCGCGTCCGTCGAGAAGCCGGTCTTGGTCTTCTTGCCGGGGGTGAGGCCCAGCTCGTCGTAGAGCACGGTGCGCAGCTGCGGCGTGGAGTTGACGTTGAACTCGTGACCGGCGCACTCCTGCACCGCGGCCTGGAGCGTGGCGGCGGAGGCCTTGAGGGAATCGGCGATCGCCTGCAGCTCGGACCGGTCGACCCCGATGCCGGCCACCTCCATCTTGGCCAGGACCCGCACCAACGGCGTCTCGATGTCGTCGTGCAGCATGACCATGTCCTCGCTGACGAGGCGGTGCCGGAAGCCGGCGGCCATGGCAGCGACATCGGCGCCTTCGCCCGCTCCCTCCTGAGCCAGGTCGCGCTCGGCCTCACCGGGTTCGGTGATGTCGAGGCTCAGCTGGCCGGTCTGCTCGCGCAGCTGCGACAGCTCGTACTCCCCCGTCGAGGCATCGAGCAGGTAGGCCGCCACCGCGGTGTCCATCTCGAGACCGGTGAGGTCGATCCCCAGCGGCAGCAGCGAGCGCATGGCCTCCTTGACCTCATGGCCAAGGAAGGGGCGGCCCAGGATGGTTGTGAGTTTCTTGACCACCGAGGCCGCCCCGAGCAGCCCGGCGGGCACCAGGACGCCCAGGCCGGCCTCGTCGCCTTCGGTGGCGACGAGGATCAGCGCGACCAGCTCGCTCCGCCCGGGCATGCCGTTCCATCGGGCGGCCAGGGCCAGCCGGCCGCGGCCCAGCTCGGACAGGTGCGTGGTGACCTCGGCCGCCGTCGTGGGCACTGCCACGTCGCGCAGTGCGAAGAGCGGTGCAGCCGGTTCCGCCGCGGGGTGGCCACGGGTGGCGGCCGCGATCGCAGCCTCGGCGCCCTTGGCCGGGGGGCCGGCACTCCCCGGGACCGGCTCGCCGAGCGCGCCGGCGTCGAGCAGCTCCTCCAGGCGGTTCCAGACGGTCTTCATCTCGAAGCGGTCGAACGTGGCCGCCGCCGTGGCACGGTCCCACCCGCCCAGCTCCAGGTGGCCCACGTCGACGTCGAGGGGCACATCGCGCACGAGCGGGATGATGCGGGCGTTCGAGCGGGCGAGCTCCTCGTTCTCCGCGAGGTTCTCGCGCAGCTTCGGCGTCAGCGCGTCGAGGCTCCCGAAGATCCCGTCGAGATCGCCGTAGGTGGTGAGGAGCTTCGCCGCCGTCTTCTCCCCTACGCCCGGCACGCCCGGCAGGTTGTCCGAAGGGTCGCCGCGCAGCGAGGCCAGCAGCACGTACTGCGACGGCGGGACTCCGCATCGGTCGAAGATGCCCGTCTCGTCGTACAGCGCGTAGTCGCTCACCCCGCGCTTGTTGTAGAGCACGCGCACGTAGGGGTCCTGCACGAGCTGGAAGCTGTCGCGGTCGCCCGTGACGATGACGACCTCCCACTGACGTTCCGCCGCCTCGGTGGCCAGCGTGGCGATGACGTCGTCGGCCTCGAACCCCGGTGCCTCCACCACGGGGATGGCGAGGGACGCCATCACCTCACGGATCATGTCGAACTGAGGCGGGAGGAGCCAGGGTGTCTCGGCCCGGCCGGCCTTGTAGTCCTCGAGGATCTCGTCCCGGAACGTGGCGCCGGGGGCGTCGAAGGCGACCGCCAGGGCCGAGGGGTGCTGCTCCCGGATCAGGTACACCAGCATGGAGGAGAAGCCATGGACCGCGTTCGTGACCAGGCCGGTCGAGGTGGCCAGCGTGTCGGGCAGCGCGAAGTAGGCCCGGAAGGCCAGCGACATGCCATCGAGCAGCAGCAGCGGTCCCGATCGCTCCTGCCCTGACGCCATTACGTCGACACTAGGGGGTCAGCGTGCCGTCGACGACCTGCTGCGCGACGTCGCGCATACGGGCACGCGTCTGCATGGCGGTGCGCTGAATGAAGCCGAACGCCTCGTCCTCGGGCAAGTCGTCGCGGTCCATCAGGGTCTGCTTGGCCTCGTCGACCAAGCGACGCGTGGCGATCTTGTCCTCGGCGCCGTCGGAGGAATATTCAGCCTCGTCCGCCGCAATGGCCCAGTCCTGGCGTGCCCGGGCCAGCACATCCGCGATGGCCGGCAACAGCTCGCGCGGCTGGAACGGCTTGATGAGATAGGCCGACACCCCCGAGTCCCGTGCCTCCTCGATCAGGTCGCGCTGGCTGAACGCCGTGAGGAGGAGCACCGCAACCTGGTGGTGCGAGGTGATCTCCCGGGCGGCGCGCAGGCCGTCCATGCCGGGCATCTTGACGTCGAGGATGACCAGGTCGGGCCGGTGCTCCTCGACCAGGGTCACCGCCTCGTCCCCGCGGCCGGTCTCCCCCACGACCTCGTAGCCTGCCGTCATCAGGATCTCCTTGAGGTCGAGGCGCACGATGGCCTCGTCCTCGGCGATCACGACGCGGGCCAGGGTGGGCGAGTTGTCAGCAGCCGTCACCATGCGACCCTGGACGTCACCACCCCCACGGGTGCCGTCACGACTTGCCCGTGGTGACGGCCGCGAGGAGCTCGTCCCGGCGGCGCTCGAGGTCACCAACGACCTTGACCAGCGCATCACGGGCGCGCACCATGGCGTCGGCGTGGCGCGCCGCCTCGTTGTGCTCCTGGCTGGCCAGCGGGGTCTCCGACACCAGGGCGCGCACTCGCGCCTCGTCGGCCGACTCCTGCACGACAGCCAACTGCTCATTCAGCACAGCCAACTCCTCCCGCGCCCGGACGAGCCGGGTGTGGACATCTCTGATCCGCCGCTCCAAGAGGACGCGATGCATGGAGGGTCAAGTGTAGGTGGCGGGGAACCAGCGACGCCGCGCATCGAGCTTCTCGAGAACGGGTCCCTCGGGTGGGTTCCCGATCCCGGGGCCGGAGCGCACCTTCACCCATCCACCGACCACGGGCGGGTAGCCACAGGGGTCGATCGCCAGATAGTCCGCCGGGTCCCCGACGTCGCTGACCAGGCCCGTCGCGTCCTGGCCCAGCCGGGCGGCCAGGGCCAGGTTGGCGGCCCGCCCGAGTCCCGCCTCGAAGAAGCCGCCCACGAATGACGGCACGCCCGCCGCCGCGCACGCAGCGTGCGCGGCACGGGTGGCACGGACGCCCCCGAGGCGCGCCGGCTTGAGGCATGCCATCGCACAGGACCCGTTGCGCAGTGCATCGGTGACGCGCCGCGGCGACGAGAGCGACTCGTCGAGGCAGATCGGGACCGGCAGTTGACGCGCCAGTTGAGCGTGGGCGACGAGGTCGGCCGGCGGCAGTGGCTGCTCGATGCACAGCACGTCGAAATCGGCCAGCCCGCTCAGCACGGCGACGTCGTCTGCACCGGCCCCGAAGGACCCGTTGGCGTCGACCTGGAGGACGAGGTCGGGGTGATCGGCCCGCACGGCCTGGACCGGCTCGAGCTCCCAGCCGGGCTCGATCTTCAGCCGGATCCGGGCTGCACCGGACGCGACCGCGGCGTCGACCTCGTGGCGCAGGGCGCCGACGTCGTGCCCCGCGGGGATCCCGACGACGGCGCCGACCGCCACCGTCTCGAAGCCCGCCCCGATCCCGAGCTCATCGGCCAGTGCGCGCCGTCCCGCACGCAGTTCGGCGTCCGAGACCGCCATCTCGAAGGCGGCGGCGAGCATCCGGTCGACCGGCGAGCTCCCGAACAGCTGGGCGATCCCGGCCCCGGCCGGCAGGCGGCCCTCCCGGGCCCTGGTCGCTTCGGAGAGGCGGGGCACACCCCGGTCGGCGGCGGCCTGTTCCACCACGGAGAGCGCGGGGTCCACGGCCGTGCCCCCCGCCAGGGCGGCGCACTCGCCCCAGCCCTCGGCCTCCTCGGCCACGACCCGCACGAAGAGGAGCGGACGCACCCGGTGCACGCCGGCGGCCGTGCCGATGTCCTGGCGAAACGGGAGGTCGACGTGGACGAGTTCGACACCGGTGAGCTTCATGGCGGCGGCGCTCCCACCCTGCCACCGTAGATGGCAGCTTGTACGATGAGCGTCCTCGCCCGGATGGCGGAATGGCAGACGCGGCGGCCTCAAAAGCCGCTGTCCGAAAGGGCGTGCGGGTTCGAGTCCCGCTCCGGGCACGGTGTGATGTCTCCAGACGTGAGAGACCGCTCCAGCTCGACCGGACTGGCCCCGGACGCAGTCGGGCGTCACCGCACGGCCACGGTCAGGTCACATCCCGTTCACCGATCTCGCCTGTCCCGTCCCGGACTCGACACACTCCTCCGGGTGGACCTGACGGGATTTCGAGTCCCGCGGCGGGCACCGCCGCCACCAGCGAATTTGTCGCCGGACGGTCAACCCTGCACCCCGTAGGACGTGGATTCTGAGATTGCCGCCGCACCTCCTACACCCATGTTTGACCCATCTGGATTCACGCGTTTCATCCGATCGACCGCGGGTCGCGTCATATCCGGGGTGCAGAACGTGCCAACCTGGAACGGGCCACCGGCGCACTCGCGCGGATCCAGCAGCTGACCATTCCTCACTGGCGGAGCCACCGATCCTGATCGATCTCTCATGACACGCAGCCTTTCATGACACGCAGCCTCCGAATCCTTGGACTTGCCCTGGCCCTGGCGATCGCCGGCCTGGGCGGCACCGCGCTCGGCTGGACGACCGGCGGCACCGCCGCGGCGCAGTCAGGCGGTGAGACGCCGCTCCCGCTGGGCTGGGAGCTCTGCGTCCTCGCGGGGCTCAGCGCACCGGCGACACCGGCCAACGTCGCCGACCTCGACGAGTGGCAGGCCGCCGAGGGCGGATCCACCAACAACACTGCGGCGTTCAACCCGTTCAATACGGGTCGGAAGACCGACGTCAACGGAGCGGCGATCCCGGGCGTGATCTCGGCCAACGGATTCCCCGCCTACTCCGATTGGCAGGGCGGCTGTTCGGCGACCGTGGCCACGTTGTTCCAGCCGAACATGTGGGTCATCACCACCGCGCTCCGGTCCGGCGCGGTGGCCCCACCTGCAGCGTTCCTCGCCGTCGTGGACCAAAGTGCGTGGTGCGCGCCCACGGCGGACGGGCTGCCCTGCTACGCCAGCTCCCTCATCGGTGACGCCGCCACCCTCCCCGCCTCGCTGCCGGTTTCGCCGGCCCTCGGCGTCTACGGGAACGTGACGTCGGATTTGCAGTCCTACCAGCAGACCATCTCGGCAGTGTCGGCCGAACAGGGGGTGCTCACGACCCGGGATCAGGCACTCGCCGCGGCGGAGGCTCAGGTCACGGCGGCGCGCTCCGGCTTCGGTAACGCGTCCAAGGCCCTCCAGGGATTCGCCATCAGTGAGTACGTGAGCAGCGGGTTGTACTCGAGCGCCCCGCTGGTGAACTCCGGCAGCTCCCAGCCGCTCACACAGAACACTCCGCAGACCCAAGACGGTGTGGTGGCACAGCAGTATCTCGGGCTGGCGGCGTCCAACCTGATCACCCACGACAACGCCGCGCAGCATGCCGTCAAGAGCTCCGTGGAGCAACGTGACGATGCGGCCAAAGCGGTCACGCAGGCCGCCCTGACCCTCACATCCGACGAGGCGGCCGAGAACCGTTCGCTGACCTTGCTCGCGCGGGACGTGGGGACGCTCGAGCATGCGGGCGTCTGTGCAACGGTGACGATCACGGCACCGACTCCGTCCGCATCCGCGCCAACGGGTGCGGCCACCACACCTGCAACCCTCGTCCCAACGACCACGTCCACCACCACGGCCCCTGTGACGACGTCCACCACCACGGCGCCCACGACGACAACGACGACGACGACGGTGCCCTCGACCATTCCCTCGGACACGCCGACCACGGCAGACCCCACGACGACAACGACGACGGTGCCGACGGTGCCGACGGTGCCGACGACCGTCCCCGTCACCGTTCCCTCGACCACGACGACCACCACCGTCCCCGTCCCCACCAACCCCGGGCAGCCAGCACAATCGGCCATCACTCCCCCGGTGGTTGCCCCCGGCGTCACGGCGTTGCAGGGCTGCATCGCCCCTCTGGCTCCTCCCCCTGCCGCCTGACGAGCCCAGCGGCGGCGCCAGCCGTTGGCGCTCGCTGCTCGCGCTCGGGAGACGGAGCGCCCGCCTCGTTGCAGCCGTCCTGAACCTCAGTCCTCAGTCATGCCTCAGGCATACGTCAGGCGCGCCTCAGGCGTGACGGGTCAGAAGCCGGTGGCGGCGATGATCGAGCCGTTGAGGTGGGTGCCGGCCATGGAGCCATCGTTCGGGGCGTCCCCGTAGGGGAACACCGCACCTTGGGCCGACGCCACCCAGTACCCGCCGCCGGTCGCGTCGGAAAATATGGCGCTGGCTGGATTGAGGCCCCCGACCGATCCGATCGGGCCACCCCGGGCGACGGCATCCCCGTAGGCGTACACGGCGCCGTTGGCCAACAGGATCCAGTACCCGTGCCCGTCGGCTGTGCGCACGGCTGAGGTGACCGGTGAGCCCTGGCCTCCCGGGGCACCGTAGAACGGAGCGTCGCCGAAGGCATAGACGCTCCCGGATTGGGTGATCAACCAGTACCCATTGCCCGACGCGTCGGGCACGACGGCCACGGCCGCTCCCGAGCAGCCGCCGATCCCGGGGCACGAACCCTCGAACCGGGCGTCGCCGAAGGCAAAGACGCCGCCGTCGGAGGCCACCATGAAGTAGCCGCCCCCGTCGGACGACGGCACCATGCCCACGATGGGCGCGTTGAGGCTGTGCGGGAGGCCCGACCCGGCAGGATTGAGCCCGGCACCCGGGATCGATCCGAAGTAGCCGGCGTCGCCGAAGGCGAAGACGCCGCCGTCCGATGCAACCAGCCAGTACCCGGCCTTGTTCGCGGTGGGGCTGATGCCGACCACGGGCCGCTGCAATCTGAGGTTGCCGGTCGAACCGTGGAATTGGGCGGAGCCGAACGTGAAGATGCCGCCGTCCGAGCCCACCAGCCAATAGCCGTACGTCGGTGGAGGCGGCGTGGCCGGCGTGACTGGCGGGGCTGGCGCGGTCGGGGGGGCGCAGCTGCGGTGAAGTCATTGGCGGCGGTCGTGTAGACGACCGAATAATCGGCTCCGTCGGGACCTCCCGGGACCAGCCCGCTGCAGGACGACGCCACCAGGGAGTATGTGCCGGGCGCCAGGGTGGGACCGATCGTCGTGGACGGCGCCACCTTGGTGCAGTTGAGACCACTGGTGTTCAGCGTGACGCCGAATGGTGTGGTCCCGGGGCCGGAGAAATTGGCGACAGCGGTGAAGGTCGGCGATCCACCGTACGTCTGGGTACCTGACACGGCAACGGATAGCGGGATCGCCGAGAGGCCGGTGGCCAGGGCTGACGCCACCGGGGTGCCCAGGCCGGTGGCCATGTCGTACCCCGCCATGGCCGGGAATTGGCCACCGCCGGTGGCGTTGTAGTCGTTATTCCCCGCGGTCACGTCATTGAGAAACGTGCCCGGGGACTGCTTTGCCAGCAGGTAGAGCGCCGGGTTGAGCGCGCCGTACCCGGCCGTGTTCCCTTTGGCGGACGCGACGACGGCGACCACCGATGCCCACAGGGGCACCGCCGCGCTCGTTCCTCCCAGCGCGGTCCAGTTCAGGCCGTCGACGTTGTCGTACATGACGTAGCCGCTGCTGGGATCGGCATCGGCGGATACGTCGGGGACCTCGCGACAGTCGCCGCCCGCATTGGCGCAGGGGGTGCCGCTGCTGCCGCTGACCGTTCCGAGAGGCGACTGGTAGGCCGGCATGGTGAAGGTCTGGGAGATCCCGCCCCCACCGGCACCATCGGAGAAGAAGAGCGCGTCGTTCCAGGCCTGCTCCGTTGGCGGCGGACCAAGGGCCTGGTTCTGCGTCCCGTGACCCAGCGAGGTTCCGCCGACGGCGGTGACGTAGGGCTGGCTGGCGGGGTCCGAGACGGCGAGATTCAGGTTCTGAAGGACATCCCCCCTGCCAGTCTGGTCGGTCTGGTCAGTGACCCACACGTAGTTCCGCGTGCCGTCACTCACGAGCTGACCCATGGTGTCCGCACCGGTCCCGAGATTCACCGTCGCGGTGATGGTGTTGGTCGTGGTGTTGATCGTCGCCAACACGTCGCCGGGGAAACGCAGCCCGTTCAGGACGGCAAGGACCTCGTTGTTGTCCGGCGACAGGCCGATGGACTGCACGACGCCGGTGCCGTTGTGGGCCTGGCTCGTCGGGATAGTCGTGAGCACCCCGTGGGTGCTCAAGCTGACGACGGAGATCCCTCCCCCACTCCCCGCGTTGGCAACGTAGAGGTCGCCAGGGCCCTTCGCGACCGCCAGGGCGACCGGGTCGTTGCCAACCGAGACGGCGCGCGTCAACGAGCATCCGGAGGTCGTGGACGCATTGCACGTCGTCGCGTTGAAGTACTCGATCCTGTTGTTGGTGCCGTCGGCGACGTAGACGTAACCGTTGGTGGTATCGACGGCGAGGGCAGTCGGCGCGGACCCCGAGGGGAGGTTGACTGTCGTCACCCAGGCGTTGGTCCCGGCGTTGTAGACCGCCACAGTGCCGTTGCCGTTTCCCACGTAAAGGGTGGAACCGTCGCCGCTCACGGCGAGCGCGGTGGGGGCGTTGAGGTTGCCGCCGGAGGCAACCTGGGTCGGCGAGGTGCAGCCGGATGTGGTCGACTGGTTGCAGGTCGTGGGAATGACGGTGAGCGTGCTCCCGGAGTTGGCCACGAAGACTTTTTGAGCCGGCGCGTCGAGGGCGACGGCGTCGGGGCCGCTGCCGGTCGTAACCGAGCCCGGGGTCCCGGCGTTCGTCGGATTGCCCGCGCTCCCCTCGCTGTCCACGCTCACGGTGTTGCTGGACTCGTTGGCGATGTAGAGGGTCCCCGTCGAGGGGTCGACCGCCTGCGCCACTGGGTTCACACCGGTGGATGCCGAGACCTTCCCGTTGATGTTGCAGCCCTCCGACCCCTGGTCCCCGGTGGGGACGAAGATCGACTGCCCTTCGGCGGCCGCTGCTTGGAAGAGTGTGTTCTCCGAGTTCTGGAGTGTCTGGGGGACGTAGGCCTCGCAGCCGTTGATCCAGCTATCGCTGACGATCTTGGCGGTGTCGTCACTGACGATCTGGTTGAACACGTCGTAGAGGCTGCTCAAGGCTCCGCCCTCGTAGACATCGATGGTCGCCTGGGGCGCCAGCGACAAGACCGTCTCGATGTCGAGTTCGGCCTCCGCTGTCCCGGGACCGGTGGCGCTGCTGGCGCCGACGGTAATTGGCGTGATCTGCCCGCCTCCGAGCGTGATGCCATAGCAATTGGCGAAGGTGTTGATGTCGTTCGCCGAGTAACCCGCTCCCCCCGTGGGCTCGACCAGCGCGACGGTGCTCCCGGCTCCATAGTCGCTCGACGAGTAGAGGGAGTTGAAGGAGTAGGCCTGCGCCAGCTCCGGAGCGTCGAGGGCGCCAAGCATGCTCTGCACCGAGCTGATGCTGCTGGCGCAGGTTCCCGTCACCGGCGAGGGCTGCCCCGGGGCCAGCGCCTCCGGGGCAGCTGCGGACTCGGGGTGCGGCGCGGCCGGGCTCGGCTGCGGGATGCCGGTCGAAGGCTGCGGAGGGCTGAGCGTGTCGAGCCCCAGGATGCCCTCGATCTGCGGCGCCACCGAGGTGGGCACCTCGGGTGCGGACGCGTTGTCGTATCCGGTCTTTCCCGAGGACAGGTGGTACTTCGAGATCGATGTCGAAAAGGCGGACTGGACCTGGGCCACCGTGCCGGAGATGGGTAGGGACAACCCGGTCGACGAGGGTGCTCCCACGGTCAGGCCCTCCTGCCGGAGTGCAGACGTGACCTGCCTGACGGTGGAGGCCGTCGGGCCGAATTGTTGCGCGAACTGCGCCGGGGTAAGGAAGCGCCGGTATTGGGGCGAACCAGGGTCGGAGATCGCCTGCACCGCGGTCGTCAGCGCAACCGGGTCACGCGGTTTGAGGGTGACGACGAGCGGCAGGGCCGTGGCAGCCGGAGCGGGCCCGACGAGCGTGGCACCCGGGGGAACCAGACCCTGGTGGCCGGGCAATCGCTCGCGACCCGGCCCGACGCCCGACGTGGATGCCGCGGCCGCCTTCGACGCGGTGCCGGCGCCGAGGGCAGCGGTAGAGCCCACTGCGAGGACAGCGACGAGCAGCGCGGCGGGAGCGCCGCGGCGCAGCCGACATCCCCCTCGTCGATAGGCCTCCATCCGCGCGCCTCCACAGCTGCCGCCCCGGCGAAGAAATGCTAATGCACCTCGAGGGCTGGTGGTCGACAGCTGCCTCCTTCGCGTCGAACCACCCAACACGGGCATTTCAGGATCGGCAGTACGTCTTTCGGCACCTGGATCAGCCCGGCGAAGCAGGAAATCCCCGGCCCGGACGCAGCCGCATGGTCCTTTGCCCCCGGGACAGGGCCCCCGGACCCGGGGCCCCTGTCGGTGCCGCTCCTGGCTGCTGCAGCTGACCCCCGTGAGGTCGTGCGCTGCGTCCGCCCGCGGACACCGGTGCGGCACGGTCATGACCGACACGCGATGGGGTACAGGCTCGCGCCGGCCGGCCTAGACGCCCTCTTCGGGGACGGGCAGGACTTCGCCGGGCCGCTGGTCGCACCTCGCGTCGCACCCGGTTTCCAGTCGGTAACCAGCGGTAAGCAGCACTGCGCCGCTCGACGTCCTCGGGCGTCGCACCAACGGTGCGATCCGGGGGCGCCGCCGTCGGCCCCCGGCACGCCGGCATGCCACACTGTCAGTTGCCCCGCCCGCCGTCGATGGGAGCCGTCGGACACGTGTTGGTTTTCACCTTCCCCGGACAGGGATCACAGCGCGCCGGAATGGGTGAACCGTGGGTCGACCACCCTTCATGGGAAGTCGTCGAGGAAGCCTCGGCTGCCGCTGACCGCGACCTGTCGCATCTGCTGCTGCACGCTCCCATTGAGGAGCTCACGCAGACCGAGAACGCGGAATTGGCGACGACCGTGCTCAGCCTCGTCGTGCTCGACGCGGTCGAGCGCATCGGGCTCACGCCGGCCGCCTGCGCCGGACACAGCCTCGGCGAGTACACCGCGCTGGTCGCCAGCGGATCCCTTCGCTTTGACCACGGGATCCAGCTGGTGGTTGCCCGCGGCGAGGCCATGGCCCGCGCCGGGGACGAGGCACCCGGGACCATGGCCGCTCTCCTCGGCATCGCCGACGACGACGCCGAGGCAGCCTGCATGCGCGCCGAGGGCGACGTCTGGGTGGCCAACTACAACGCACCCGGCCAGGTCGTCATCGCCGGGACGGCCGACGCCGTCGCCCTGGCCGGGGAACTGGCCAAGGGCCTCGGCGCCAAACGCGTCATGCCGATCCAGGTCTCTGGCGCGTTCCACACGCCCCTGATGCAGGGAGCCCGGGCCGACCTGCGCAAGGCGCTGGCCGAGGTCACCTTCCTCACGCCCGAGGTGCGCGTCGTGGCCAACGTGGACGCACACGTCCACGACGACCCCGCCGAGTGGCCCGGGCTGCTCTCCGCCCAGCTGTGCAGCCCGGTGCGCTGGCGCCAGACGCTCGAGACGTTCGCCGGGCTGGGACTGACCTCATTGGTGGAGCTCGGGCCGGGCGGCGTGCTCAGCGGGTTGGCGAAGCGCAGCCTGCCCGAGATCCAATCCCTGGCCGTCTCCAAGCCCGAGGACCTGGACACGCTGATGGATCAGATCAGCGCCGCCGGCACCTGGCGGGCCGAGCCCGCCCTGCACCAGGGCGAGCACCTCTACATGTCCGAGCGCGTCGTCGTCAGCCCCTCCAGCGGGATCTTCAGCCCGGAGACCTCGCTGCAGGCGCCCGGGACGGGACTGCTCCCCGGGACCGCCGACGGGTCAGCCCCCTCCTCCGCCGTCGACGTCGGGGACCTGGTCGGCCGCGTCGGGGTCTCCGACGTGCGCACGCCCTTCGCCGGACAGGTCATCGGCTGGCTCGCCGCCGATGGCGAGCGCGTCCAAGAGGGTCAGCCGCTCGCCTGGCTCAGGGTGCACGACGCGCGCTGATGGCCGTCGTCTTCGTCACGGGTGGGACCCGCGGCATCGGCGCGGCCTGCGTTGCCTGGTTCCTGGCCAACGGCGACCGGGTGGCCACGTCCTACCGATCGGCGGACCCCCCCGGCGCACCGGAAGCCGCCGATCCCGAGCGGTTCTTGGCCGTCCGCTGCGATGTGCGCAACGCCGAGGAGGTGGAATCGGCCTTCGCCGCCATCGAGGAGCGATGGGGTCCGGTCGAGGTCCTGGTCGCCAACGCGGGCATCACGTTGGACTCTCTGATGCTGCGCATGAGCGACCAGGCGTTCCACGACGTGATCGACGCCAACCTGACGGGCTCGTTCCGGGTGGCCAAGCGGGCCGTGGCCAAGATGCTCCGGCTGCACGCAGGCCGCATCATCTTCGTCTCGTCGGTCGGCGCCTTCGTCGGACTGCCCGGCCAGGCGAACTACGCCGCCTCCAAGGCGGGCCTGGTGGGCATGGCCCGGGCCATCGCCCGCGAGGTGGGAAGCCGCCAGATCACGGTGAACGTGGTGGCCCCGGGGCTGATCGACACCGACATGACCGCCGCCCTCGGCACCGACAGGGTGGCCCTGATGGCCGGTCAGGTGCCGCTCGGGCACGCTGGGAGCGCAGCCGACGTGGCCGCCGTCGTGGGCTTCCTGGCCTCTGATGCCGCCGCCTACATGACCGGCGCCGTCGTGCCGGTCGACGGTGGGCTGGGGATGGGCCTGTAGCGTTCAGAGGGACCGACAGACAAAGGAGCAGATTGTGGACAGCGACGCAGCGTTCGAGAAGTTTCGCGAGTGCGCCGTGGAAGTACTCCAGGTGCCGGCCGACAAGATCACGAAGGAAGCAAAGTTCGCCGAGGATCTCGACGCCGACAGCCTCGACCTGGTCGAGCTCGTCATGGCCCTGGAGGAAGCGTTCGACATCACGGTCGAAGAGACCGAGCTCGAGGACATCACCACCATCGGGCAGGCGTTCGACCTGATCTCCACCAAACTCTGATGCAGATCGGAGTCGGCGCCGAAGGCCCGATCCGGGGGCGGCGGGTCGCCGTCACGGGTCTGGGCGCCATCACGTGCTGCGGGGTCGGGGTGGATGCCTTGTGGGATGGACTGCTCCACCCCACGGTTGTGGGCGGGGTCGTGCGCGACTACGAGCCCACGGACTGGTTCGGACCCAAGGAGGTGCGCCAGCTCGACCGGTTCGCACAGTTCTCCATGGTGTCGGCCGACCAGGCCGTCAGCGCGGCCGGCGACATCGCGGTCGATCCCGCCAAAGCGGGTGTCGTGTTCGCCACCGGGGTCGGTGGGCTCGAGACCCTGGCCGGCCAGGTGGGTGTCTACAACGAGAAGGGGGCCGACCGGGTTTCCCCGCGCCTCGTGCCGATGATGATGGCCAATGCCGGCGCGGCCGGCATCTCCATGCGTCTGGGGTGGCGTGGTCCGTCCGAGGTGATCTGCACGGCGTGTGCCGCCGGCACGCACGCCATTGCGGCCGCCGCGCGGCTTATTGCCACGGGTCGCTGCGACGTGGTCATCGGGGGCGGCTCCGAGGCCAGCATGCACCCGGTCGCCCTGGCCGCCTTCGCCAACATGACGGCGCTCTCGTCATCGGGCCACTCGCGCCCCTTCGATGCCCGGCGCGACGGTTTCGTGATGACCGAAGGGGCAGCCGCACTGGTGCTCGAGGACTGGGACCGGGCCGTGGCGCGCGGTGCCACGATCTACGCCGAGGTCGCGGGGGCGGCCAGCACCGCCGACGCCCACCACATCACCGCACCCGCGCCGGACGGCACCGGCGCGGTCGGCTGCATGGAACTGGCGCTGGCCGACGCCGGCATCGAGCCGTCCGACGTCGGACACATCAACGCGCACGGCACTTCGACTCCCCTCAACGATCTGGCCGAGGCGAGGGCCATCGCCAAGGTCTTCGGCGACCCGGGCCCGCTCGTCACCTCGACCAAGGGGGTGACCGGTCACGGGCTGGCCGCAGCCGGCGCCATCGAAGCGGTCGCCGCCGTGCTCACTATCGACCGCGCCATCATCCCGCCGACCGCCGGCTACGGCGAGCCCGACCCCGAGATCTCCATTCAGGTCGTCCACGGCGAGCCGCGCCCCTGGGAGCCCGCCGCGGTGCTCTCGAACTCCTTCGGCTTCGGCGGCCACAATGGCTGCCTGGTGCTGCTGCCCCCTGGCTGAACCCAGCCGGTAAGGTCGCACCTCCGCTGCCGCCGGTGCAGCGACTCGTGAGGTCCGTCGATGGGAAGGCTGCACACATGGGCGGGCGCGGCGCGCCACTCCCGCACGTTCCAGGTCGTGGCCGCAGTGGCGGTCATAGCCCTGGTGGCGGCCGGCGTCGTGGTCGCCACGCGGAGCAGCCCGCCGGCGCCGACCCCCGTCCCGAACGTCTCGACCCGCGCCGTCGCCCTCGGCGACTCCGTTCCCTACGGACACGGGCTGGCCAATCCCTATCTGACGCCCCAGATCGGGCTTCCCGCCAGTGCGGTCTCCCAGGGCCCCTCGCGCCGGGCCTACCCCAGCCTGGTGGCCGATGACCTCGGGCTGACGATGAGCGTGCGGAGCACCAACTGCCACCTGGCCGGCGACCAGCTCTCCATAAGCGGTGCAGTGGCCGACGGCGCGGACAACACGACGCGCGACGGGCAATGCCCCGTCCCTCCCCAGCAAGCCCGGAACCTGGCTGACGAGATCGCGTCGGCCGACCTGGCGCAGCACCCGGCCCGCCTGATTCTCCTCCAGGACGGGGCGGACGACATCGACTTCAGCGCCTGCCTCGAGTTCCAGCTGGCCCGTGTCCTCGGGACCGGCCTCGGTCTCGGGCACAGCTGCGTCACCAACGGGTCCGTGACGCCGCAGGTCGCAGCGGACCTGGCCAACGTGCGGACGAGCCTGGCGCACGCCATCGAGTCCCTGGCGCCACACGCGGCGACCATCGCGGTGCTCGACTACTACCAGCCGATCCCGGAGCCGTCGCAGATCGCCAAGGGCACCGCGACGTCTGGTCTGCGCACCAACCTGGTCTGCAGCGGCCTCAAGCCCAACGCCAGCAGCACCTTCGCCGCGGCCCAGGTCGTCCTGTCGGCTCTCAACAAGGCCATTGCCGGAGCCGTGGGTGACGCGCGCACGCACCACGTCGAGAACGTGACCCTGGTCGACGTCTCGGGCGCCCTCGACGGCCACGGGATCTGCACGGCACAGCCGTGGGCCTTCTCGGGCGAACCGGTTCCCGACACGACGCTGGCGGCCGACGCCGAGCACATCCTGGCCGCCAAGGCCTGCTCCGGGACGGATGCCCTCCACGGGCAGACGTCCTGCGCGTCCCTGACCAGGTCGGCGTTGGCGGCCGAGCGGGACCTGCAGGACTACGTGTGGCGGGCCGCCCACCCGATGGCGGCGGGTCAGCGCGCCATCGCCGCGCTGGTGGAGCACCGGCTCGGCCGAGTCCGCTAATCGATCGCCTGGCGCAACGACACGACGAAAGCCGCCGCTCCGTCGGGGCCCTCGTCCTCGAGCAGGCGGCGCACCAGGGCCGAGCCGACCACCACGCCGTCGGCCACCTCGCACACCTCGGCGGCCTGCGCCGGCGTCGACACACCCACGCCCACGCAGACCGGCATGTCGGTGCAGCACCGGATTTTCTCGACGACCCTGGTCACGTCCTTCCCCAGATCGCCTCGCTCACCGGTGACACCCATGCGGGCCACGGCGTAGACGAAGCCGCGGGACCGCGCACAGATGCGCTCCACCCGATCTGGCGGAGAGGACGGGGCGACCAGCAGGACCGTGTCGATCCCGGCGGCGTCCGCCTCGAGCGCCCACGGAGTGATCTCCTCGATCGGGAGGTCGGCGATGATGGCACCGCGCACGCCGGCCGTGGCCAGCGAGCGCGCCATGCGCTTGTGCCCCGCCCGATAGACGAGGTTGTAGTACGTCATGACGGCCACGGGCACCGGGGCCTCTGCCCGCGCGATGCCGTCGAGGACCGCGTCGGGCACCGTCCCGCGCGTCAGGGCGCGCAGCGCAGCCTCCTGGACCACCGGCCCGTCCATCATCGGGTCCGAGAAGGGGATGCCGACCTCGACCGCGTCCGCCCCGGCGGCGATCACGGCGGCGAGTGACTGTGTCCAGTCGTCGGTCATACCCCCCATCAGATAGGGAATCAGCAGTTTGCGCCCGCGGTCGCGGCCGGCCCGGAGTTCCTTCTCGAGATCAGGCATCGGGCTCGCGGCCGAAGATCTCGCGCACCTGGGCCACGTCCTTGTCGCCACGCCCCGACAGCGTCACCAGGACCGTCGAGCCGGACGGCAACGCGTCGGTGCCGGCGCAACGGGCCACCCAGGCCACCGCGTGGGCCGATTCGAGCGCAGGGATGATGCCCTCGGTGTGGCTGAGGAGGCGGAAGGCCTCGAGCACCTCGGCGTCCGTGGCCATGGAGTATTCGGCCCGCCCCGTCGCCGCCAGGTGCGCGTGCTCGGGTCCCAGCCCCGGGTAGTCCAGCCCGGCCGAGATCGACTCGGCCTCGAGGATCTGCCCGGCTTCGTCCTGGAGGAGGCGTGAGTGCATCCCGTGCAGGACGCCCGGAATCCCGTTGGTCACGGCGGCGCCGCCGGCGGCCTCGACGCCGACCAGCCGGGCGGGCGTGTCCACGAAGCCGGCGAACGTCCCGGCGGCGTTGGATCCGCCGCCGATGCAGGCGACGACGACGTCGGGCGCGGCACCCCCGAGCAGCTCCTGGCACTGGGCGCGGGCCTCCTCGCCGACCACACGCTGGAGCTGGCGCACCATGTAGGGGAACGGGTGCGGCCCCATGACCGAACCGAGGCAGTAGTGCGTGGTCTCCACCGTGGCCACCCACTCCCGCATCGCCTCGTTGACGGCGTCCTTCAGCGTCCGGCTGCCCGAGGTCACCGGCCGCACCTCTGCGCCCAGCAACTCCATGCGGAACACATTGAGCTCCTGACGCTTCGTGTCCACCTCGCCCATGAAGACCGTGCACTCGAGCCCGAAGAGCGCGGCGGCCGTGGCCGACGCCACACCGTGCTGGCCCGCGCCTGTCTCGGCGATCATCCGGGACTTGCCCATGCGAGTGGTCAGCAGGGCCTGGCCGACCACGTTGTTGAGCTTGTGCGAGCCCGTGTGGGCCAGGTCCTCCCGCTTGAGCAGTACCCGAACCCCGAGGCGCTCGGACAGGCGGGCACACTCGGTCACCGGTGTCGGACGACCCCCGTAGTGGCGCAGGAGGGAATCGAGCTCGGCCCGGTACGCCGGGTCGGCCCAGGCGTCGTCGAACCACTTCTCGAGCTCGAGGCAGGCCGGCATCAGTGACTCCGGCACGAAGCGACCACCGAATTCGCCGAAGCGCCCGTCCGGACCCGGACGGCCCATCAGGCTCTCGTCGCTCATCCGTCCCTCCAGTCATAGGGCTCCTCCGCGACGGGGTCGCGCAGGGATTCCCGCGCCGCGACATCGGCGCCGGCTTGGCGCGCGTTGACGATGAAGTTCCGCAGGAGCAAGGGGTCCTTGCGGCCGGGTGCCGCCTCGACACCGCTCGACACGTCGACCCCACGCGGACGCAGATGGGCCACCGCCGAGGCCACGTTGTCAGGGCGCAGGCCGCCCGAGACGATCAGGCGTTCGTGGTCGACCACCCCCTCGGCCAGCCGCCAATCGAAGACCTGGCCCGACCCGGGGTTCTCGCCGTCGACGAGGAGCAGGTCCGCGCCGAACTCGTCGAAGCGCACGATGGTGCGGTCCCCCGCCGGGAAGGCCTTGATGACCGTCGGGACGCGGGCGCGGACCCACTGGGTCTCCTCGGTCGTCTCGTGGCCGTGCAGCTGCGCCGCACCGAGGCCGGCGATCCGGACCGCGTCCACAATGCGCTGGGGCGCCTCGTCGCGGAAGACGCCCACGGTCAGCACGTGCTCCGGCAGCCGCTTTGCGATGTCCCCGGCGAGCTGCACCGAGACCTGCCGCGAGGAAGGGGCGAAGATGAAGCCCACCGCCGAAGCCCCGAGGCTGACCGAGAGCAGCGCGTCAGCCTCGGACGTGATGCCGCAGATCTTGACCAAGAGGTCTTCCGTCATCGCGCCCCTACGGGATGCCCGACCAGTTCGCGAACCTGGGCCGGTCGGTCTCCGGCCCGCACGAGGGTCTCGCCGACCAAGATGGCGTCGTAGCCGGCCTCGGCCAGCCGGCGGGCGTCGGCCCCGTCGCGGATCCCCGACTCCGCTACCGCGACCACCCCGGCCGGAATGCGGGCCGCCAGTGCGCAGGCGCGCTGGTGATCCACCTGGAAGGTGCGCAGGTCGCGCTGGTTGACCCCGATCAGGCCGGCGCCGGCGGCGAGGGCGCGCGTCAACTCCTCCTCGTCGTGCACCTCCACCAGCGCGGCCAGTCCGAGCTGCTCGGCCCGGGCGGCGCACGCCAGGAGCTCGCCGTCCGACAATGCGGCGGCGATGAGCAGGACGGCGTCCGCCCCCATCAGTCGGGCGTCGGCCACGTCGGCCTCCTGCACCGTGAAGTCCTTGCGCAGGGCGGGCAGGCCCGAGGCCTGGCGCGCCGCAGCCAGGTCGGCGGCCGAGCCGCCGAAGAAGTCGACGTCGGTCAGGACCGAGAGGCAGGCGGCCCCGCCCGCGGCGTAGTCCTTCGCCGCCTGGTCGGCTTGCAGCCCGGCGTCCAGGTCGCCCTTGGACGGGGAACGCCGCTTGATCTCCGCGATGCACGACAGGCCGCCGCCGCGGAGCGCGCCGGCGAAGTCCCGGGGCGGGGGCGTGCGGGCCGCCTGCTCGAACAGGTCGGACAGGGAGCGACGGTCAGCTTCGGCGCGGGCCCGGTGGGAGACGAGGATGTCCGCCAGGTAGGTGGGCATGACGCTTCAGCGTAGTGGCGCGCCCTTTCCGCCCCGGTCCGCGCCCCTGGGCGGCCCCGGGACGGTCGCGCCGTCACCGGTCAGTCGCGGAGGCGGCGGAGCACGCGCTCGCGGCGTCGGCGCGCCTCGCGCTGCGGTGGGTTGTCCGGCTTCCCGAGCGGACGGCGGGCCACGGCGGCGTCATGCAGCATCTCGGCCAGGCCCGAGTAGACGACTTCGATGGTGAAGTCGTCGACCTCGATGGCCGCCACTTCGCTGCCGTCGTCCGCCAGGTGGATGACCCGGACCATCAGTCCGCCAGAACCCGGTGGCGGACCTCGGCGCCCCGACGCTCGATGGCGATGCAATTGCCGTCGCGGAAGATCCAGCCGACCTCGCGCCACGGGTCGAGGTCGGGCAGCGCCTCGGCCCTCCCGGTGCTCACCAGGTGCCTGTCGTCGTCGCTGCGGCCCACACGCAGAGGTTGCGCCTCCGTTGTCTCAGGTGCGGTGACGTCCGGTTGCAGTTGTGGTGCGTTCACGCGCCGAGGTCGACGAGCCCGTCATCCCTGCTCTCCGTGCCCTGGTCACGTGGGGGACGCCGCTCGGGCTCAGCGGGCAAAGAGGTGCCAGCCGGCCCACATCCAGGACAGGACCAGGAGCACACGCAGGAACGGTCCCGTGGCCAGGCGCTCCAGGACCACGCCGGGCCGGGCGAGCGTGGACCCCGCCGTGTGCGATCGCGCCCACAGGCCCAGGGCGACGAGGCCCAGGACGGCCCACACGGCGTACGAGAGCGCGGCGGTCACGGCGACGGGGTCGGCTCCTGCCGCGGCTCCGGCTCCGGCTCCGGAGTGGGCGTCGACGTCGGCGCCGGCGTCCCCTTGCGCAGAATCGCCGCACCCAGGCACAGCCAGGCGAAGAAGAGCACGGTCTTCAACACGAAGAATCGATCCACCGCATCGAGCATGGAACTGAGCGTCGGGTGGTCGGCCCGGCTGCCGCGGGCGGCGTAGTCGGCCAGCTCCCACAGCACGATGGCGGCGAACAGGACGACCCAGGCGCGGAAGGGATGGGTCCCGTCGGCGCCGAACCGGCGCGGCCGTGGCCGGAGGGGCCAGCGGATCACGACGAGGACCGCCAGCCCGAAGATGGGAAGCGCCGTGAGGACGTCCGCCGGCTTCGTGAACGCCGTGGTCCCGGCCGCGCCCACGGCGTAGGCGAGGGCCACCGCGGCGCCGAGCAGCGCGAGGTGGCGTGGGTGCCGGCCGGCGGGGCGCTCCTCTGCGGCCACCGGTGCGCCCGTCCGTCTCAGCCCGGCGCCGGGCCCGGGGCCGGGCCCGCGTCGCCGGCGAGCGGCAAGCTCATGGCCCGGACGGCGCGTGAGCCGCCGACGCCGTCGCCCGAGCGGACGCGGATCTGCCCCGGGGACGGGACGTTGCGCTGCAGGTAGCCGAGCGCCACCCACGCTCCGAGCTCCACGCTCCAGGCCGCCGAGGTGATGGTGCCCGCCACCTTGTCCTCCGCCGCACCGTCGCCGGCGGGCGGCGTCACCCCCGTGCAGGGTCATGCCCCGGGTCAGCGGCGACCCCTCACCGGCGGGCGCCACCACGCCGATGAGGCGTCGGGCGACGTTCGACCCGCGTGCATCGATCCGCGCCACCAGTTCCTGCCCCGTGTAACACCCCTTCGTGAAGCTCACCGTGCGCTCGACCAACGCCGCCTCTGCCGCGATGGTCTTGCCCGTGAGCTCCGTGCCCATGGCCGGGATCCCCGAGACGATCCGGCAGGCCTCGACGGCCTCTGCCCCGCAGGCCGTGACGCCGGCCGGGAGTGCGGCGGCGTCGGGCCCCAGCACCACGTCTTCGGGGCCCAGCAGATCGATCCCGGTCCAGCCGTTCCACGCGAAGGGCAGGGCCAGGACGCCCCGTTCGGCCAGGACCGTCAACAGGCCGGCCGCCGCCTCGGCGACCGCGGCGCCCCGCAGCGAGAGGTCCAGCCACGGGAGCGGCTCCAGCTCGACCTTCGAGCGCAGGAGGAAGCGGCGCAGGCGCGTCGCCACGGCGTCGCCGTAGCCGGCGTCGACGTCCAGTACGAACCCGTTCCCGTCGGTCCGGGTCACCCGCAGCAGGGCCGACAGCTTTCCGTCCGGCTCGAGCAGCAATGCGTCCGCCGTCGCGCCCACCGCCAGGGCGGACACGTCCTGGCTCAGCTGCCCCTGCAGGTAGGCCTCCGCGTCCGGCCCGCGCACGGCCAGCACGTCCCGGGCGGGCCGGAAGGCACCCGCGCCGTGGCGCAGCGCGTCGGTCTCGGTTTCGAGCGCCACCACCGTCACTGCTCGCTCCGCGTGTGGTGCGCCGCACCCATGCCGCGCGCCGCGGTGATGGCGACCAGCAGTGCGCCCACCTTGTGCGCGCACTCCTCGTCCTCGCTCTGCGGATCGCTGTCCGCCACGATCCCGGCGCCCGCCTGGACGCTGGCCCGCCCGTCCGGGGTCACGACCATGGTCCGGATGGCGATGGCGGTGTCCACGTTGCCCGAGAAGTCGATGTAGCCGACGACGCCCCCGTAGACGCCGCGCTTGGTGGGCTCGAGCTCGTCGATGATCTCCATGGCGCGCACCTTCGGTGCGCCCGAGAGTGTTCCGGCTGGGAGCGTCGCCCGCAGCACGTCGATCGGGCCCTTCCCCTCGGCCAGCTCGCCCGACACCTGCGAGGTGATGTGCATGATGTGGCTGTAGCGCTCGATCGTCATGAGCTCGTCCACCTTCTCGGTGCCGTAGCGCACGACGCGTCCCACGTCGTTGCGGGCCAGGTCCACCAACATGATGTGCTCGGCCAGCTCCTTGGGGTCCTCGGCCAGCTCCCCCTCGAGGAGCCGGTCGTGTTGCTCGTTCTCCCCGCGGGGCCGCGAACCGGCGATGGGCCGGGAGATGACGACGCCGTCGCGCAGCCGCACCATCGGCTCGGGTGACGCACCGACGACCGTGACCTGTGGGAAGCGCAGGAAGTACATGTAGGGGCTCGGGTTGAGCAGGCGCAGGGCGCGGTAGACGTCGTAGGGGTCGGCACCGAGGTCGAGGTCGAAACGCTGCGAGAGCACGACCTGGAAGATGTCCCCGGCCCGGATGTACTCCTTGGCCACCCCGATCGCCTCCTTGTAGGCCGCCGCGGTGACCGTGCGGGCCGCCTCGGCCTTCTGCAGGTCCGCCGGCGGTGCGGCCACCAGCGGCGGCGGCCCGGAGCCGTCCCCGGGCCGGGCGCAGTCCGCCGCCAGTTCGGCGAGCCGGGCGCAGGCGGCCTCGTAGGCCGCCGCCACCGCCTCGGTGTCGACCACGCCGCCGGGAGCGTCGGGCACCACCACGTTGTCCACGAGCACGATGCGCTGGCGCCAGTGGTCGAAGGCGCAGAACTGGCCGATGACGACCAGCGCCGCGTCGGGGTGGCCGAGGTCGTCCGCCGGCGGGTCGGGGAGGCGCTCGACCTCGCGCACCACGTCGTAACCGAGATACCCGACCAGCCCCCCGTGCAACGGCGGCAGCCCGGCGAGCGCCGGCGACTGGAAACGCGTCACCAGGGCCTCCACGGCGGCCAGGATGCCATCGTCCGAGCTCGGCACACCGAGGCGCCCCGCGGCCTCGACGCGCCGCCCCCGTGCCGTCAGCGTGGCGAGGGGGCGACGCCCCACGAAGGAGTAGCGGCCCCACCGCTCGCCGCCCTCGACCGACTCGAAGAGGAAGCCGTCCTCGTCCCCCACGACGTTGGCGAAGCAGGTGACCGGCGTCAGCGTGTCGGCCACCACCTCGCACCAGACCGGCAGGATCGTGTGCTCCTTGGCCAGCGCCGCGAACTCGGCGGGGTCGGGGCGGAAGGCGAGCGCACCCGGGCCCGGGCCGCCTCCGGGCGTCACGGCGCGGGCACTCCCGGCCCCGCGCCGATGCTCCGGTAGAAGCACGTCCGCTCCCCGGTGTGACAGGCCCCGCGGCCGTGCTGGTCGACCCGGACGACGAGGGCATCCCCGTCGCAGTCCATGCGCACCTCTCGCACGTACTGGCGGTCCCCCGACGTCTCGCCCTTCTGCCAGTACTCCTGGCGGCTCCGGCTGTAGAACCAGGAGCGCCCGGTTTCGAGCGTGCGGCGCAGCGCCTCGGCGTCCATGTACGCGACGGTCAGGACCGTCCCGTCGGCGGCGTCCTGCACGATGGCCGGCACCAGTCCGTCGCCCTTGGCGAAGTCGACCATGCGCGCCAACTCCTCGTCGAAGGTGAGCGGCACGCCCTCGGGTGCGGCGGAGGCCGTCGGCGCCCCGGCCGCGCTCACAGGTACAGCCCCGTGCCGCTGTCGTTGCGGGGCGACGCGATGGCGTGGATGTCGCGCTCGCGCAGGATCACGTACTCCTCGCCGTGCACCTCGACCTCGAAGCGGTCCTCGGGGTTGAACAGCACGGTGTCACCGGCTTTGACCGTGCGCACGTGGGGGCCGACTGCCACGGCCTCGGCCCAGGTGAGGCGCCGGCTGATCTGGGCCGTGGCCGGGATCAGGATGCCCGCCCGGGAGCGCCGCTCCCCGTCGGTCGGCGAGATCTGCACCAGCACGCGGTCGAAGAGAACCGAGATGGGCTGCTTGTCCACGCTGGTGTCCTGTTTCGGGCTCGCGGCCCGGCTCGAGCTCGAGCTCGAGCTGTCCTTCTTTGTCGACGTGGCCACCTAGGCACGGTACCGCACGGATGCGCCCTTCCAGGTCAGGGGGTCAGATCAGGCGGGGCGGACGGTGACCCCCCGCGCGGCCATGTAGGCCTTGGCCTCCCCGATGGTGAAGGCGCGCCGGTGGAAGATCGAGGCCGCCAGGACGGCGTCGGCACCCCCATCGAGCGCGCCGTCGACCAGGTGCTGCAAGACCCCGACCCCGCCGGACGCCACCACGGGGATGTCCACCGCGTCGACCACGGCGCGGGTGAGCGCGAGGTCGAAGCCGTCGTGCGTGCCGTCGCGGTCCATGGACGTCAGGAGGATCTCGCCGGCGCCGTTGGTCGCGCACTCGACCGCCCAGGCCACCACGTCACGGCCCACCGGTGTCCGCCCACCGTGCGTGTGCACCTCCCACCCCTCCCGACCCGGTCGGGCCCGGGCGTCGATGGCCACCACGGCGCACTGGCCGCCGAACTCGTCGGCGATGTCCCGCACCAGCGCGGGTCGTTCCACGGCGGCTGTGTTCACCGCGACCTTGTCCGCCCCGGCCCGGAGGAGGCGGCGTGCGTCCTCCGCCACCCGGACCCCACCCCCGACGGTGAGGGGGATGAAGACCTGCTCGGCCGTGCGCGCCACCACCGAGACCATCGTCTCGCGACCGTCGGACGACGCGGTGATGTCGAGGAACGTGACCTCGTCGGCGCCCTCGGCGTCGTAACGCGCGGCCAGCTCGACGGGGTCGCCCTCGTCGGTCAGGTCGACGAAGCGCACCCCCTTGACCACGCGCCCGCCGGTGACGTCGAGGCAGGGGATCAGGCGGACGCTGCGCACGCCTCGATACCCTCCTCCACGCTGAGCCGGCCCTCCACGATGGCCTTGCCGACGATCGCCCCGGCCAGGGTCCGGCCCGCGACCTCCAACCGGGCCAGCGCCACCAGGTCCCCGGCGCTCGAGACGCCACCCGACGCCACGACCGGTAGCGCCGTGGCGGCCAGCACTGCGGCCAACCCCGCCAGGTCCGGGCCCGACAGCATGCCGTCGCGCGCCACGGCCGTCGCCACGACCGCGGCGATGGGCTCGTTCTCCCAGAGCTCGAGCAGCTCGCTCACGGCGAGGCCCGATCCGGCGAGCCACCCCTGGGCCTGGGCCTCGGCCACCCCGTCGTCGCCGACCCGGTAGTCGAGCCCGACCGCGACCCGGCCCGGCCAGCGCCGGGCGCAGCGGCCGGCCAGCGCGGGCTCCTCGAGGGCGGCCGTCCCGAGGACGACCCGGGCCACACCGGACTCGAGGACCTCCGCGGCGTCGTCCTCGGAGCGGATCCCGCCACCGAACTCCACGCTGACCCCGGCCGCGCGGGCGAGACGCACGATCTGGCCCAGAACACCACGTTCGTGCGGCACGCCCGTGCGCGCACCGTCGAGATCGACCACGTGGATCCAGCGCGCCCCCCCGGCGATGTAGGCAGCCGCCAGCGCCGACGGGTCGCCGTAGCGTTCCTGCCGCGCGAAGTCGCCCTGCGTGAGGCGGACCGCGGTGCCGGCGCGGAGGTCGATGGCGGGCAGGAGCTCCATCAGGCCGCCGCCCGGGCCAGGCCCACGAAGTTGGCCAGCAGGGCCAGCCCGGTCGTTCCCGACTTCTCCGGGTGGAACTGCGCGCCCCACAGGACGCCGCGCGTGGCCAGCGCGGCCACCGCGCCCCCGTAGTCGCACACCGCCACCGTCTCGTCACCGACCGGCGGCGCGAACGAGTGGACGAAGTAGACCCAGGGCCGCTCCCCCAGCCCGCGCAACGGCTCCGGCTCGCCGGTGCCCCGCACCTCGAGCGTGTTCCACTGCATCTGCGGGTGCTTGACGCCCGGCGGGAGCGGCGCCACCGTTCCGCGGAAGACGCCGAGGCCCGACGCGCCGGGGCTCTCGAGCGAGCCCTCGTAGAGCAGCTGGAACCCGACGCACACTCCGAAGAAGGGCACCCCGCCCGCGAGCGCGGTGCGGGCGGGATCCTCCAGACCGCTGTCGCGGAGCGCTCGCGCGCAGGCGCCGAACGCGCCCACCCCGGGGAGCACCACCGCGTCGGCCGCCGCCACCGTCGCCGCGTCGTCGACCAGCCGCGCCGCTGCGCCCACGTGCTGGAGCGCCTTCTCGGCCGAACGGAGATTGCCGATGCCGTAGTCGAGGACGGCGATGCGCGGCCCTCCCGTCACAGGCTGCCCTTGGTGGAGGGGACGCCTCCCCCCTCAACGCGCACGGCGTCGCGCAGGCAGCGGGCCACCCCCTTGAAGCTGGCCTCCAGCATGTGGTGCGTGTTCTTCCCCTCGAGCTGACGGATGTGCAGCGTCAGGTTGGCGGCGGTGACGAAGGCGCGCCAGAACTCCTCGGCCAGCTGGGGGTCGAACGGCGGCGTGCCGAGGCCGCGGGTGTCGGGGGCGAACTCGAGCGAGTAGGCCAGGTAAGGCCGGCCCGAGAGGTCGAGGGCCACCTCGATGAGCGCCTCGTCGAGGGGGAGCAGCATGGAGGCGAAGCGCCGCACGCCGGCCTTGTCGCCCAGCGCCTCCGCCAGGCAGCTCCCGAGCACGATCCCCACGTCCTCGACGGTGTGGTGCGCGTCGACGTGCAGGTCGCCGGTGGCGTGCACCGTGAGATCGAAGCCGGCGTGCCGGCCCAACTGCTCGATCATGTGGTCGAAGAACGGCAGGCCGGTGGTGACCTCGGTCCGGCCCGATCCGTCGAGCGCCACCATGGCGTCGATCGTCGTCTCCTTGGTGGAACGCGCCCTGGTGGCGCAGCGGGCTTCGGTGGTCACAGGCTCTCCTTCAAGGCGTGGAGGAAGCGATCGTTCTCGTCGGGTGTCCCGACGGTGACGCGCAGGCAGCCGCGCAGTCCGTCCCAGCTGGCGCAGTTGCGGATCAGGATCGAGTGGTCCAGCAGCGAACGCCATACCTCGCCCGCGTCACGGTCCCGGGGCCGGAACAGGATGAAGTTCGCGTCGGAAGGCCAGCTGTCCACGGGAAGGTCGTGCAACGCGGCGGCCACCCTCCCCCGCTCCTCGGAGATGCGGGCCACCCGCGCCTCCATCTCGGGCACATGGCGCAACGCCACCAGGCCGGCCACCTGCGTCTGCGCCGACAGGTGGTAGGGCAGCGCGACCGACTCGCAGGCCGCCACCACCGCGGGATCGGCCACCAGGTAGCCCAGGCGTGCGCCCGCCATGGCCCACGTCTTGGAGAAGGTGCGGGTCACCACGAGGCCCGGGTGCGCGGGCCCGCGCAGCTCGAGGGCCGACCACGGGGAGAACTGCCCGTAGGCCTCGTCGACGATGACGAGAGCCGGCGCCGCCTCACTGACCGCGGTCACGGTCGCCGCCGGCTCGGCCCGGCCGGTCGGATTGTTGGGCGAGCAGAGGAACGTGACGTCGGGCCGCTGCGTCGCCAGCAACCCGAGCGCGTGACCGGGGTCGATCTGGAAGTCGTCGTCGCGCGCACCCACGACCACCTCGGTCCCGGTGATACGGGCGATGTGCGAGTGCAGGGCGTACGTCGGTTCGAACACCAGGGCGCGACGGCCCGGTCCACCGAAGGCCAGGAGCAGCGACTGCAGCACCTCGTTCGACCCGTTGGCGCAGAACACCTCGTCCGGGGTGACCCCGTGCTGGTCGGCCACGGCCTGGCGCAGCTCGGTGGCCGGTCGGTCGGGATAGCGGTGGAAGGACACCTCCGCCAGTGCCTCCAGCAGCTCCTGGCGCCAGGCGTCCGGCGGCGCGAAGGGCGACTCGTTCGTGTTGAGGCGCACCTCGGCCTCGACCTGGGGCGAGTGGTAGCCCTCGGACAGCGTGAGATCGGGCCGGACAGGCGGGACGGCGCTCACGACGTGCTCGGCGTGCCGGGCTCGTCGAGCCCGTCGAGAACATCGAGTCGGCGCCGCACCGAATCGGCGTGCGCCGGCAGGCCCTCGGTCTCGGCCAGCGTGACGACGTGTGGGCCCAGCACGCGCAGGGCGTCCGGCGTCACTCGGACCGCGTGCACGTGCTTGCGGAAGTCGTCCGCCCGGAGTGCCGAGGCGAAACGCGCCGTGCGGTTGGTGGGGAGCACGTGGTTGGGCCCGGCGATGTAATCCCCCATGCTGGCCGGCGACCACGGCCCGATGAAGACGGCACCGGCGTTCTGCACCAGCGCGAGCAGCGCCAGTCCCTCCTCCTCGGGCACCATCAGCTGCAGGTGCTCGGGCGCGACGGCATTGGCGACCGCCAGCGCCTGCTCGGGCCCATCGACCAGGCAGACGATCCCCGCCGTCGCCAGCGTCGCCTCCAGGTCGGCCCGTCGGCTCGACGCGGCCACGATTCGGTCCACCTCGGCCGAGATCTCCCCGGCCCGCGCCGCGTCCCAACTCACGAGCCACGCAAGGCCGTCGGGCCCGTGCTCGGCCTGGACGACCAGGTCCACGGCGGCGAACGACGCGGGTGCGTCCGGCCCGGCCACCACCACGATCTCCGAGGGCCCGGCGAAGGCCGACGCCACCCCCACGACGCCCGACAGCTGCCGCTTGGCTTCGGCCACGTAGGCGTTGCCCGGACCGGCGATGACGTCCACGGCGGGGACGCTGCGCGTCCCGTAGGCCATGGCGGCGATGGCCTGCGCGCCACCGATCCGGTAGACCTCGTCGACGCCGGCGATGGAGGCGGCGCAAAGGGTCGCCGTGTCGATCCTCCCGTCGGAGGCCGGGGGCACGCACAGGACGATGCTCCCCACCCCGGCCACCCGGGCCGGTGCGGCGCACATGAGGACGGTGGACGGATAGCGGGCGCGCCCGCCCGGCGCGTAGAGGCCGGCCCGCTCGACCGCCCGGGTGAGGTGCCCGACCGTGATGCCGCCCTCGACCATGTCTCCGGGTGACGTGCCCTCGTGGGCGTGGTAGGCCACGATGCGCCCGTAGGCCACCTCGAGTGCTCGCCAGAGGCCGGGGTCGGCGTCGGCGCAGGCCTTCTCGATCTCGACAGCGGGGACGCGCAGCCCGTCGGACAGATCGACCCCGTCGAGTTCCGCGGTGAAGCGGACGAGGGCCTCGTCGCCCTCGGTGCGGACCTGCTGCAAGATCCTCGCCACGACATCGTGGACGTCGGAGCCGGGCGCGGCAGGGCGCGGCAGGACCGCGTCGTACGGCGGCGCGGTGCCGCGCAGGTCCAGGGTACGGAGGGACATGGGGTCACAAGGCTACCGGCGGCCCCCATGGCCCCCTTCCCGGTCGGCCGCCGGGCTGCCCGCCATCGGCCATCATCGTGGGATGTCCTCCGCCGCCGAGATCTCCTCCCTGTCCTCGACCCTGTCCGAACTGCACGACCGCGTCACGGCGCTGGCCGAGAGCTCGCTGGCCAGCGGCGACGAGGACATGGCTCACGAGCTGATCGCCGTCGAGCGCGCGCTGGGCGGGGCGCTCCGGCGCCTCCGCCGTTTCGCGGCGGGCCAGGGCCCCGGCACCGGCCGCTGAGCCCCCGGGCTCCCGGGGCCGGTCACCGCCCGGACGCCCGACTTCAGACCGCGTAGAGGACGAGCTCGTGACCGAGCAGGGACGCGGCCGTTCGCAGTACGGCCTGGCGCTGGGCCACCACCGCGCAGTTGCGCCGCTCGGCCACCTCGACCACCGCCACCACGCTCAGGTCCGACGTGTCACACCGGGCCGCGATCTCGCCCGAGCGGCGAGCGGCGTCATCGTTGAACGGCTCGACCTCGGTTCCCGCCAGCAGCTCACCGATGCGGTCGCTGCGCGCTTCGGTCCGGTATCCCTCGGCCACCGTCACGGCCGGCACCACCGGCACGATCCCGTTGGACAGTGCGGCACGGTGCAGCGCCCACATCATGCGATCACCGCGGGCGGCAGCATGGAGCGCGCCCAGGCCGTAGACGAGGCCCTCGCGGCGCGCCGTGCTCACCGGCGCCGGACGCGCGAGGCCACGCCGGACACACCCGAGCGCAGGCGGGCCAGCAACGCTTCACCGGCGGCCAGCTCCTCGGCGCTCAGGGACCCCGTCTCGCCTTCCCAGGCCGCCACGCCACGGAGGCCCTGGCGGACCCGCAACTGCTTCTCGGCGGCCGACGAGAGCCAGGCGCTGAAGGAGACGCCGTCCTGGCGGGCCGCCTCCTCGACCGAGGACGCCACCTCGTCGTCGAGCGAGACGGAGCGCTTCGTGACCATGGGTTCGAGGGTAGCACCCGAAGTAGTACCATGGGCCGATCCCTCCCGACCTGGACCGGGAACACCAATGCCGGCCCGGAGGCCGGCATTGGGCGAGTCGGCCGGGAGGCGGATCCCAGCAACAACTCTTTTTGGAACCAGGTGGCGGGAACCGGTTCCGATATTCATCGTAGTCCCTGGATATGGTGATTTCACCGTGACCCACAAAAATTGCCCGAAAAGAACCTGAATCACCCGGCCCGCGCCGATTACTGCACAGAAGGGCAATAATCAGCCAAAGGGCATGCTCCGCAACGGGGATTCCGGGCAACACATGTGTGCCGGCCGTGCAGGATCACGCGTAGGCTGAACGCACCCCGCTCCGGCGCTGCGATCAAGGCGTTCAACTCATGTTCCACCTTCACGGCGTCGCGTTGGGCCGGCGCCGGGAGGCCCTCGGTGAGCCCCAGGCGTCGGCTCACCCTCAGGACATGGGTGTCGACGGGGAGTCCCGGGAGCCCGAAGGCCACGCTGCGCACGACGTTGCCCGTCTTGCGACCGACCCCCGGGATCGTCACCAGGTCTTCGAGAGCGGTCGGCACCTCGCCCCCGAAGCGCTCGACAACCGCCGCGGCCATGCCGATGAGGCTCTTCGTCTTGGAGCGGAAGAACCCGGTGGAGCGGACCAGCTCCTCGACGTCCTCCGGGTTGGCGGCGGCCAGTGACGCCGGGTCCGGATACGCCACGAAGAGCGCCGGCGTCACCATGTTGACCCGCGCGTCGGTGCTCTGCGCCGAGAGGATGGTGGCGGCCAGGAGCTGGAACGGATCGGCGAAGTCGAGGGCGCACAGCTCCGTCGCAGTGCCGGGATAGACCTCGGCCAGGCGCTCGACAGTGAGGCGCGCCCGGCCTTTTGCTGTCCGGGGCCTCGCCACCGGTTCACGGTACCGGGTTACGTTGGCCCCAGTGGACCTCGTGGACATGGAGATGGCCGTGGTCGAGCTGGCCGAGCTGGCCCCGCCCGACCGGTCCTCGCTCGGCGCGTTGTTGGAGCGGGCCGCGGCGGCACACGACCACCCAGCGCTGCCCGAGCCACAGCTGCTCGCGTTGACACACCCGGGCGGGACGGCGCACGACGGGCGCCTCGTGCTGGTCCGGAGCGGCGGGGAGCTGGCAGGGTGCGCCGTGCTCTCCCCCGCCCGCGACGGCTCGACCGTGCTGCACGTGGTGGTCGACCCCGCCGTGACGACCACGCTCGAATCCGCCCTGATCCGCCATGCCGTACAGGAGGCGCCGGCCGGGTTCCCGGTCCACCTCTGGATCATGCAGGCGACGGCCTCCGACGACGACCGCGCCGGGGCGGAGGGGTTCGTCCCCGAGCGAGACCTCCTGCAGATGCGCGTCGCCCTCCCGCTCCCCGACGACGTGCTCGCGGCGACCCGGCCCCTGGCCACCCGACGGTTCGTCCCCGGCCGCGACGAGCGCGCCTGGGTCGAGACCAACAACCGGGCCTTCGCCGGCCACCCCGAGCAGGGTGCGTGGACCGTCGCCGAGCTGCAGGAGCGCATGGCGGCCGACTGGGTAGAGCTCGACGGTTTCCTGATGGCCGACGACCCTGACGGGCCGGGTCTGATCGGGGCCTGCTGGACCAAGATCCACCGCGACCGCACTCCGCCACTCGGCGAGATCTACGTGATCGACGTCGACCCCCGACACCACGGCCAGGGCTGGGGGCGCTCGCTCACCGTGGCCGGGCTGGTGTACCTGGCCGGGACGGGCATCACGGTCGGCATGCTCTACACCGACGCGTCCAACGTGGCTGCGGTGGCGCTCTACCGCTCGCTCGGCTTCACGGTCGACCACGTCGACCGGTCGTACCGGCGTGACCCGTCCGGCGCGCCAGCTGATGCCGCTCAGCTGATGCCGCTCCCGATGGCACGTCCCACCCCGAACGTGACCCCGGCCGCCACCATGGTCACCGCGAGCTGACGGAGCGCCGAGACCACGACGGGCCGCTCGGTGTAGCGGGCCAGCACGACGCCCACGGCGATGGCGGCCAGCGCGCCCAGGACGATGGACAGCACGATCGCCGTGGTCCCCGAGGTGAAGAGCCACGGGGCCAGGGGAATGAAGGCCCCGATGGCGAACGTGACGAAGGAGGCGCCGGCGGCCTGCCAGGGCGACCCCAGTCCCTGCGGGGTGATCCCGAGCTCTTCGCGGGCATGTGTCTCGAGGGCGAGCTCGGGGTCCTGCATGACCTCGTTGACCATGTCGGACGCCACGGTCGGGTCGATCCCCCGGCGCACGTACATGCCCCGGAGCTCCGCCGCTTCCCCCTCGGGGCTGTGACTGAGCGACCGCCGCTCCACCTCGAGCTCGCGCTCCATCAGCTCGCGCTGGGCGGTCATGGAGAGGTACTCGCCGGCAGCCATGGAGAAGGACCCGGCGACCAGCCCGGCGATCCCCGCCAGGCGCACGATCGACCCACCGGGGTTGGCCCCCGCTATGCCCAGGACCAGGGAGACGTTGGTCACCAGGCCGTCGCTCACCCCGAAGACGGCCGCCCGGGCCCCACCGCCCCGGAAGTCCCGGTGCCGGTGCGGCGGTGTCGTGTCGTGCTCGTGCGCGAAGCTCACGGGGTCAGCGTAGTGAGGTGCCCCCACGCGGGTAGCGTCCTGCAGCGGAAGTAGACCCTGACCAGCGAGGAGCGCACCATGACCACCATCGTCGACGGCGTCGACGCCTTCCACGAGCTCGTCGGCAAGGATCTCGGGCACTGCGAGTGGCAGCTCATCGACCAGCAGCGGGTCAACCTCTTCGCCGACGCGACCGACGACCACCAGTGGATCCACGTGGATCCCGAGCGGGCCAAGGAAGGCCCCTTCGGCGTCGCCATCGCGCACGGCTACCTGACACTCTCGCTCGCCCCCGTCCTCCTCAACAAGGTGATCCGGGTCGACAAGATGAAGTTCGGCGTCAACTACGGCTGCAACAAGGTCCGGTTTCCCTCCCCCGTACCCGTCGGCTCGGAGCTCCGCATGGGCGTGACCGTGGCCGCGGTCGACGAGACCGACGGCGGCGTGCAGGTCACCTACGACCTCGTGATGGAGGTCAAGGACGCGCCGAAGCCCGCCTGTGTGGCCCAAGTGGTCTACCGCTACTACCGCTGAGACCGGCCGACGCCATGGCGCGACGCCGGGCCGGGTCACCGCCGCCGCTGCCCACCGGGGAGGAGAAGACCGCGCGCGTGCGCGCCATGTTCGACACGATCGCGCCCCGCTACGACCTCATCAACCGCATGATGACGTTCGGGCTCGACCAGGCCTGGCGTCGCGGCACCGTGGCCGCGCTGGCGCTGCCCGACGGCGCCCTCGTGCTGGACCTCGCCTGTGGTACCGGTGATCTCTCGCGGCTCGCGCTTCGGCGCGGCTACCGGGTCGTCGGCGCCGACCTGAGTTCGGGCATGCTGGCGGCCAACGGCGCGTCGACCCCACTGGTCGAAGCGGACGGCAGCCGGCTCCCCTTCGTCAGCGGCGCGTTCGACGGCCTCGTCTGCGGCTATGCGCTGCGCAACTTCACCGACCTCGCCGCCACCCTGTCCGAGTCGGCCCGCGTGCTCCGGGCGGGCGGCCGCCTCGCCGTGCTCGAGGTCGACACACCCACGGCGCGGGTGTGGCGCGCCGGCTACGACGTGTGGTTCACCAAGGCCGTGCCCGCCCTCGGGGCTGCGCTCTCGGACAAGGAGGCCTACCGTTACCTCCCGCAGTCGGTGGCCTACCTGCCGCCCGCCCCCGTACTGCGCTCCATGCTGCGCGCCGCGGGGTTCTCCGCCGTCGGGGTCCGCCCACTGGCCGGCGGCCTGAGCCAGATGGTCGTGGCCACGCGCGCCGGGACGCCGTGACGAGGTGACGAGGTGACGAGGTGACGAGGTGACGCCGTGACCGCGGCGTTGCACGCCCGCACGGTGGCGCTCGAGTACGGGCCCGACGCGCTCGAGTTCGACGCCAGCCCCACCGTCCTCTTCGACCGCCCGGGGCTGACCCTGGTCGGCTGGGGCACGGCCCGACTCGTTGGGGCCGCCGAGGCGGAAGCGGCCCTCTCCGCCATCCCGTGCGACGACGACGTCGGCGCACTGGGCTCGGGACCCGTGGCCCTGGGGGCCCTGCCGTTCAACGACGCCTTCGGTGGGCACCTCGTGATCCCGCGCTTCACCATGGGGACGTCGCGCGACGCCGACGGCGTGACCCGGCGCTGGGCCACCGCGGTCGGGCCGGCCGACGTCTCGCTGCCCGACACCGGCGAGCTCTTCGATGCCGTCATCTGGCAGTACGGCACGACGCCCACGGCCCCGGCGTCGAGCGATCCCGGCGTGGTGGCGCTGGAGACCCCCATGACCTCGGCGGGCTACGCCGCCATGGTGGCCGAGGCCGTCGCCGTCATGGGCGAGCCGGGCGCCGCCCTCCACAAGGTGGTGCTGTCCCGGCCCGTGGAGGTCCGCCTGCGCGGGCCGCTCCCCTTGTCCGCCGTCCTGCGCCGGCTCCGGGCTGGCGAACCGAACTGCACCATCTTCTCCATGCCCGTCCCCGACGGCTCGTTCTTCGGGGCCAGCCCCGAGCTCCTGGTCGCCCGGCACGGGACCCGGGTGTCGAGCCATCCCCTGGCGGGCACGGTCCCCCGGGGGGAGACCGCTCGGGCCGATGCCGACGCCCAGCGCGACCTGGCCGGGTCGGCCAAGAACCGCGAGGAGCACCGTTACGTCGTCGACGACATCGCCGCCACCCTGGCGCCGTTCTGCGACGAGCTGGCGGTACCGCCCGATCCCTCCGTGGTCGCCTTCCGTTCGGTGGCCCATCTCGGGACGCGGATCGAGGGGCGCCTCGCCCGACCCGTCGGTGTGCTCGAGCTCCTGCAGCGACTCCATCCCACGCCGGCCGTGGGCGGCACCCCACGGGCCGACGCGCTGGCGTTCATCGCGCAGCACGAGGCCGGCGCGCGCGGACCCTGGGCCGGCCCGGTGGGTTGGGTCGGAGCCGGCGGGGACGGGGAATGGATGGTCGGCATCCGCAGCGCCCGGCTCGACGCCAACGGCACCGCGGTCACGCTGCGGGCCGGCGGGGGCATTGTGGCCGACTCGGCCCCCGACGCCGAGGCGGCCGAGGCGAACGTGAAGCTGGCGACCGTCCTGGAGGCGGTCGTCCCCGGAGCCTCAGTGCAGCTGCGGTGAGCGGACCGGCTCCGGTGGGACGACGGCCGCGGTGACATGGGTCGCGGCCAAGGGGATCTTGACGACCAGGGTGGCGCCGCCGGACGCCGAGGCGGCCACCTCGGCCGACCCGTGCAGGGCCTCGGCGATGGCGCGCACGATCGCCAGTCCCAGTCCGGTGCCTGAGGCCGACCGCGAACGATCACTCTGGTAGAAGCGGTCGAAGACGCGGGCGGCCTCCGCGGGTGGGATCCCGGGCCCGTCGTCGGACACCCGCATGTACCCCATCTGCTGGCTCACGCCTGTGGACACCGTGACCTCCGTGCCCGGTGGCGTGTGGGCCAACGCGTTGCGCACGAGGTTGTGCGCCACCTGGGCCAGACGCTCGCCGTCTCCGATGACGACGACCGGTTGCCCCACCCGCAGCGTGAGGTGGTGGCCGTGCGGCACGGCGTTGGAATCGCCGACGACGTCGGCACAGATGCGGTGCAGATCGACGGCTTCGGCTCGTAGCGGGCGCCCCCGGTCCAGCTCGGCGAGCAGGAGGAGGTCCTCGACCAGGCCGCCCATTCGCGTGGCCTCGTCCTCGATGCGATTGAGCGCCTTGCGGCGCCCGGATTCGTCGGAGAAGCCGCCCCGCCCGAGCAGCTCGGCGTAGCCGCGGATGGAGGTCAGGGGGGTCCGCAGCTCGTGAGAGGCGTCGGCCACGAACTGGCGCAGGCGCTCCTCGGAGGCCGACTTCTCGGCGAAGGCCCCCTCGATCTGGGACAGCATCTGGTTCAGGGCCGAGCCCAGGCGGCCCACCTCGGTGCCCGGGCGGCCCTCGGGCACCCGTCGGGTCAGGTCCCCCGAGGCGATGGCGTCGGCCGTGCCCGCCATCAGGCGCAGCGGTCGGAGTCCCCGACGGACGACGATCAGAACCAGCGCACCCATGGCCAGGAGGACGGCCAGGCTGGCGATCGTCTCCACCTTGCGCAGGGAGGCCAGCGTGTCGTTCGTCGGGTTCAGCGAGATCGAGGTGATCAGCGTGCCCTGCGGGACAGTGACGGCGACGGTGCGGTACTCGCCGTCGGGGTCACCCCGGCTGCCCAGCACCACTGCGTCGGGGTCGGGGCGGAAGGTGCCGGCGTAGCGCCCGACGCGCACCCGGCTGTCGATGTCGGGCACCTGTTGGACCGGGATGTCCTTGGTGAGGATCGGGGCCGGGTCGGGATGCGCCGCCGACCCCGAGGGCCGCATCAGGATCACCCCGCCGCTGCGGTTGCGCAGCACCACGTACACATCGGAGGACACGCGCCGCGAGAGGTCCGCCTGCTTGACCGGCACGCCCTTCTCCGCGGCGAAGGTGACGTAGTTGAAGCCGAGCGACTCGTTCTGCGCCAGCGTGTTGTCGGCCTGGCCGTAGAGGAAGGAGCGGACCGACGCGTAGGTCACGACGTCGGCCACCACGAGGCCGAGGACGAGCAGCGCCGCCACCACCGCGACGAGCCGCTTCTGGAGGCTCATCCTTCCCGGGGGAGGCGGAGGGTGTAGCCGACGCGCCTGATCGTGTGGATGAGCGCCGGCTCGCGGTCATCGATCTTCTTGCGCAAGTAGCTGATGTAGGTCTCGACGATGTTGGGATCACCGTGGAAGTCGAAGCCCCAGACGTTGTCCAGGAGCTCGGACTTTGAGATCACCCGCCGTGCGTTCTCGAGCAGGTAGCGCAGGAGGTTGAACTCCGTCGCCGTCAGGTCGATGGCCATCTCGTCGCGCCATACCTCGTGGGTGTCCACGTTCATGGTCAGGTCGGCGAACTGCAGGATGGAGGTGTCGGCCGCCGCCATCTCGCCGGCGCGCCGCAGGATCGCCCCGACCCGCGCCATCAGCTCTTCGACGCTGAAGGGCTTGGTGACGTAGTCGTCGCCCATGCTCAGGCCCTCGACCTTGTCCTCGGTGGTGTCGCGCGCGGTCAGGAAGACGATCGGCATCACCTCGCCCTGGTTGCGCAATCGCCGGCAGACCTCGTTGCCGTCGAAGTCGGGCAGCATCACGTCGAGCATCACGAGGTGGGGCCGGAAGCTGCGCACCTGCTCGAGCGCTTCGGATCCGGTGGCGGCCACGCCCACCTGGTAGCCCTCGAAGGTGAGCGCGGCCGACAGCAGGTCGGCGATGTTGGGCTCGTCGTCGACGACGAGGATGCGCGCCGGGTGTGCCTCGATCGTCACGCCGGCCTGCTCCCGCTCATGCAGACCGGACCGGAGCGTCGGCGCGAACCTCGCCGCTGCCGCTTCCCGCGCCCGGGCGCGGGCCCCTGCGAGGGGTGAGCGCAGGCCGCACGCCGCGGGCGGCCCGGCCGAGGCCCCACCAGGTCACCAGGGCGAGCGCCTCGACCACGATGAACGAGGACATCTTGGAATCGCCGGCCTCCCGGTCGACGAAGCTGATCGGCACCTCGGTGATGACGGCCCCGTGCTGGCGGGCCCGGTACGTCATCTCGATCTGGAAGCCGTAGCCTTCGGCTCGGATGCGATTGAGGTCGAGCCGGCGCAAGATGCGGGCCGAGTAGGCCCGGAACCCCGCGGTCGAGTCGGCGACGCCGAGACCGAGCACGACGGACGCGTAGGTGTTGCCGCCGCGTGACAACAGGTGCCGGTGCCAGGCCCAGTTCGGGATGGAGCCCCCCTCGATGTAACGCGAGCCGATCGACACGTCGAAGCCCTCGTCGAGCGGCGCCAGCAACGCCGGCAGCGCGGCGGGGTCGTGCGAGAAGTCGGCGTCGATCTCGATGCAGGCGTCGTAGCCCCGCTCGAGGCCCCACGCGAAGCCCGCCCGGTATGCGCTCCCGAGCCCGGACTTCCCGGCCCGCGAGAGCAGGTGCATGTCGGGCAGCTCGGCGGCGACTCGCTTCACGATGTCGGCCGTACCATCGGGGCTGCCGTCGTCGACCACCAGCACGCCGGCACCGGGAAGGCACTCGTGGATCCGGTGCAGCATTCGCTCGATGTTCTCCGACTCGTTGTAGGTCGGGATGACCACCAGCGGTCGCACAACCTCATTCTAGGGGAGGTTGCCGCGCTGACCGCTTCGCCGGTCGGATCGGCGGCCGGAACCGGATCTGCCTCTGGCCTGGTGCAACGCAGGGTGACGGGGCTCGGCCCCGCTGGGCGGACGGGAGACCGGTCAGATGTCGACGGGATCCGTCACCGTCGGTGGGCCCAACCCCGGGCCCCGGCGGAGCTCCCGCACGATCACCTGGATCGCACCGCCGATCGGTATGCCGACGAGCGCGCCGACGAACGTGCCCAGCCCGCCGGCCACCCGGCCGCCGATGGTGGCGCCCACCAGGACGGCGATCAGCACCCAGAAGGGGTTGAGCTGCACCGTCCGGCTCATGATGACCGGATTGAGGACGTGGTTCTCGATCTGCTGGTACACGAGGAAGACGATCAGCATGGTGATCCCGGCCGGAACCGAGTGGATGGCGGCGATCACCACGACGGGCACGCCGGCCAGCAGCCCGCCGACCAGGGGGAGGAGGTCCACCAGGGCCACGAAGACGCCCAGCAGCAGCGCGAAGGGCACGCCGAGGATCTCGAGCGTGATCCCGGTGATGATCCCGGCGATCACCGAGGTGGAGGCGTTGCCCAGCATGTAGCCCGTCACCGAGCGGATGGACTCGTCGACCACCCGGTGCAGACGGTCCGCCGTCGTGGGCTGGAAGAGGCTGAGGAAGCCCCGCCACATGCGTGGGGCCTCGAGCATGGTGAAGAAGGTGAGGACGCCGATCGTCACGATGGTGACGAGGGTCGACAGGGCCGCCGCTCCCACGGAGAACGCCGTCGCCGGCGTGAGGATCTTGGTGATCTGCGCGGTCAGCTTGGTCGAGCCCTCGGAGATGTACTTCTGCAGGTGGAGCCGGTAGAGGAGCCGACCCAATGGCCCATGGCCCTTCTTGGCCTCCCGCACCAGCGTCGGGACCTGCTCGCCGAAGTGCCGCGCCGACGTGACGAGGGGCTCGGTGAACAGGTAGACGAGCCCGATCAGCAGCAGGACGCCGATCAGGAAGACCAACAGGGTGGCGCCCCCGTGGCTCAGCCCTCGCCGACGCAGGAAGCGCGTGGCCGGCGTCAACAGGAGCGTGAAGAAGAAGGCGATGACGACGTACACGACGATGGTGCGCAGGACCCACAGTCCGAGGATGAGTGCCGCGTTCAAGTCGAGCAGCACGACGACGGTCGCGACCGACACCACGATGGTCCCCAGCGGAATGCCGCGACGATCCGCGTTCCCCGAGAATCTCGACCGCCAGGTCTCGTGGGACTCCGGGGGCATGCCGACCAGCTTGGCAGCTTCGGACTCCCAAGAGGCGGTTCCTCAGGTGGTCCACGTGCAAGCATGAGTGTCCGATGGAAGAGGAGGGACAGCAGGACGCCGAGGAGCCGGTCCCGCCGCCGCGGGTCCGCCGGAGGTTCCTGCCGCGCAACGTGAAAGTCACGCTGATGGTGCTGCTGCTCTTCTTCATCGGCGAGTACATCCTGCTCCCCGAGCTCGCCAGCGCCCGCCGAGAGGTGCATCAGCTCACCCAGCTCAACGTCCTCTGGCTGATCCTCGGCGCGCTGCTCGAGGTGGCGGCGCTGGTGGCCTACACCCAACTGACGCACACGGTCCTCTCCCCCGGCGCGCCCGACCGGTGGCGCATCTTCCGCATCAACATGTGGGCGTTGGCCATCAGCCATACCCTGCCCGGCGGCCAGGTGCCGGGGACCGCCGCCAGCTACAAGCTGCTGACGGACTCCAACGTCTCGGGTACCACCGCCGCCTTCGGCCTGGCCACCCAGGGCATCGGGTCGGCCGTGGTCCTCAACGTGATCTTCTGGCTGTCCCTGCTGATCTCCATCCCACTACAGGGCTACAACCCGCTCTACGGCTTCGCCGCCATTCTCGGCGTGCTGCTGCTGGCCATCTTCGCCGTCGTGGTCTTCTTCCTCACCCGAGGTGAGAGGCAGGCCGCCGTCGTGGTGAAGAAGGTGGCTGACCGGCTGCCCTTCATAAGGGCCGAGACCGTGACCTCGCTCGTCCAGAAGGTGGCGGACCGCATGAAGATCCTCTTCTCGAGCTCCGATCACCTGTTGGTCAAGGCCGGTGCCTGGGCCGCAGCCAACTGGCTGCTCGACTGCGCTTCGCTGTTCGTCTTCCTCCTCGCCTTCGGCGCGCACGTCTCGCCCATCGACGTCCTGGTGGCCTACGGGCTGGCCAACATCTTGGCCGTCATCCCGATCACGCCGAGCGGCTTGGGCGTGGTCGAGATCACCATCATCGCGGTCCTGAAGGGCTTCGGTGTCCCCGGCGGCATCGCGGCGGCCGGCGTGCTCAGCTGGCGCCTCGTGAACTTCTGGCTGCCCATTCCCTTCGGTGGCGCGTCCTATCTGTCGCTGCGCTTCGGCCACCCCAGGGCGGCGACGGCCAAGGCGATCACCCCCTGAAGCCGCTCCGCAGTCCGTCGGTCACCGCGCGCTGGACCGCGGCACAACGGCTGCGCCTGGAGCGCACGCGCCCGTCCACGCCGGGCGGTGACGTGGACGCCGAGCGCCGGCTCTCCCGCGACGTCGCGGGCAAGGTGACCATGGCGGGGGGGCGGTCGGCGGTCCTGGCCCTGCGCACCCGGGTGATCGATGCCGAGGTGGCCCGCGCCCTCGGCCACGGCACCGGGCAGATCGTCCTGCTCGGTGCCGGCTACGACGGCCGGCCGTTCCGCTTCGGCGGCGGCGCCGTTCGCTGGTTCGAGGTCGACCGGAGGGCCGTGCTGGCCGACAAGTGGCGGCGCCTCGACGCGCTCGGCCTGGCGACCACCGGATCGCTCGCCCTCGGCCTCGACCTCTCGAAGGACGACCTGGACGCCGCACTCGACGCGGCGGGACACAGCGCGGCGTCGCCGTCGCTGTTCGTCTGCGAAGCGCTGCTCGACGCCCTGACGCTGGAGGTGGGGGCGGCCCTGTGCGCGACCCTGCGCGCCCGGGCGGCCGCGGGCAGCGTCCTGACGGCCACCTTCTCCGTGGCGCCCGAACCCGGTGCGCCGGCGCGGGCGCTCCGCTCCGCCACCGACCTGCTGCGCCGGGCGGTCGACGAGCCCTGGCGCAACGAGTTCCGTCCCGGCGACCCCGAGAAGCTGATGGTCGTGACCGGCTGGAGGGTCACGCACGCGGAGTCGTCAGCCGGGCGCCGGCTCGACCCGGGGGCCCGCACGTTCGTCCTCGTCTGCGAGCCCGGACCCGCTCTCTAGGACCCCGCTCCGGTCGGCGCCATGGCCCGACGACCGACACGGAGCGGCCGCTCCAGGGTGGTGCGGCCCACGCGGAGAGCGGCCCCCACGAGCAGCACGATGAAGACCAGCGCGTAGGCGTCGCCCAGGGGGATGAGCCAGCCCCGGCCGGCGAACCGGACACTCGGCCCGTGTGGCACCCACCAATAGGGCGCCGCCCACAAGAGCACCGACACCGCCAGCGCGCACCACACCCCGTAACGGGGGCGGTCCTCGGCCAGCGCCAACCAGGCCACCAGCAGGATCATCCAGATGAAGTGGTGCGACCACGAGACCGGGCTGGCCAGCGACTCGGTGGCCTCCACCACCAGCAGCCCGAGTACGGGCGAGGACCGGCGGTAGGCGCCGGCGGCGATCAGGAGCCCGAGGACGCCGACCGTCACCACAATGACGAAGGTGGTCGGCGTGGCCACCGTCCGGCCCAGCATGCGCTCGGTCGCCCCGAGCACGCCCTGGTTGCCGATCCACGAGAGCATCCCGGCCCGTTGGGGGTCACGGATGTAGTGGGTCCAGTACGACCACGAGGTCGACGGGTTGACCGCGGCGGCCAGCACGGCGGCGGCCGCGAACGCGCCGACGGCCCGAAGGCCGGCCCGGCCCTGCCGGGTCAGGAAGAGGTACGGGATCAAGATGATCGGCGTCACCTTGATGGCCGCGGCCAGCCCGATCAGGATCCCCCGGGGCACCGGCAGGTCCATCGTCAGGTCCGCCACGATCATGAGCGCCAGGATGATGTTCACCTGGCCGAGGAGGAAGGTCTGGCGCACCGGGTCGAACAGCACCACGGGCAGCACGAGCGCGAGACCCCACCACAGGAGCGTCCGCTTGTCGAGCGCAGCGCACACGGCGCGCAGGCTCACGACGATCATGGCGAACAGCGCGACGAGGTTCACCCACGAGAAGACGACTTCACAGGCCCGACGTGGGAAATGGGCGAACGGGGCGAACAGCAGCGCCGAGAACGGCGGGTAGGTGAACCCGAGGTGGTCGGTCGGGTAGGTGACCGTGAAGAGGTTGTTCGACGTGGCGTGCGCACCGCCCAACAGGTACGTGCTCAGGTCGAGTTGTTGATGGGAGAGGGCCAGCACGGTCGCCCCGGCGAACGCCACCGCGGCGGACACGACCGGCCACCCCCACCCGCGGCGCGACGCCAGCGAGCCCAGCTTCAACGCCAAGTCTCCCGCCGGGGCCGACCGGTGGCGGTGGTGCGGCGCGGCGCCCGGATCCCGGGGCTCTCTACGCAGAGGTCCGGGCCTCGTCAGCCTCTCCGCCGCGGATCTCCGTGTCGAGGCGCCGGCGGGCCCGCTCCCGCGCCAGCTCCTTGAGCCGGTCCTGGGAGCTCACCCCGTGACGGTTGGGCACCCGGCGCCAGCGGCGGTCCGAACCGAGCTCCCACGCGTTGGTCTCGTCGGCGAACCCCAGGTCCAGCACCTCGAAGAGCCGGGACTGCAATTCGGGGTCGTGCACCGGCACCACGACCTCTATGCGGCGATCGAGGTTGCGCCCCATCAGGTCCGCCGAACCGATGAAGATCTTCAGCGGCAGGCCGGGTCCGGCCGCCGGGTCGACGGGGGCGCCGCCGAAGCGGTAGATCCTCGAATGCTCGAGGAAGCTGCCCACGATCGAACGGACGCGGATGCGCTCGGACAGCTCGGGGATGCCGGGCCGCAGCCGGCACAGGCCGCGCACGGCGAGGTCGATCTCGACGCCGGCGCCCGAGGCCCGGTAGAGCGCGTCGATCATGCTGGCGTCGGTCAGGCCGTTGAGCTTGAACACGATGCGCCCGGCCGGACCCGCCGCCGTCTGCTCCTCGATCATGGCCATGATGCGCTTGCGCACCGTCACGGGCGACACGAGGATCTGGCGGTAGTCGGCGTGCCGGGAGAAGCCGGTGAGGTAGTTGAAGAGCTCGCCCACGTCGGCGCCGATCTCGGGGTCCGACGTCAGCAGTCCGATGTCCTCGTAGATGCGCGCCGTCTTGGAGTTGTAGTTCCCCGTGCCCACATGGCAGTAGTGGCGGACCCCGTCCTCCTCGCGACGCAGCACGAGCGCCGTCTTGGAGTGCGTCTTGAGGCCGACGATGCCGTAGACCACGTGGACGCCCACCTCTTCGAGCGCGCGGGCCCAGCCGATGTTGGCCTCCTCGTCGAAGCGGGCCTTGAGCTCGACGATGGCGGCCACCTGCTTGCCGTTCTCGGCCGCCCGGATCAACGCGGCCACGATCGGGCTGTCGCCGCCGGTCCGGTAGAGCGTCTGCTTGATCCCGAGCACCGCCGGGTCCTCGGCCGCCTGCGCGACGAAGGCCTCGACGGAGGTGGCGAACGAGTCGTAGGGATGGTGGACCAGCACGTCGCGCTCGCGCAGCATGGCGAAGAGCTCGGCGGGCTCGCCCGCCACGGTGGCCAGCCGGGGCGGGGTCATCGGGGTCCACATCTCGCCGTGGAGGTCGGGGCGGTCCAGGGCGTAGACGCCCCACAGCCCGCTCAGGTCCAGCGGGGCCGAGACCCGGAAGACGCCGTCGGCTCCGACCTCGAGCTCGGTGGCCAGCAGGTCGGCCAGCTCCTGGCCCATGTCGGCCTCGACCTCGAGCCGGAGGGCCTTGCCGAAGCGGCGGCGGCGCAGCTCCATCTCGATGGCGACCAGCAGGTCGTCCGCCTCGTCCTCCTCGAGGGCGAGGTCGGCGTTGCGGGTCACCCGGAAGGCGTGGTGGTGGCCGATCGTCATGCCCGGGAACAGCGCGTCGAGGTGGGCGGAGATGACCTGCTCGAGCGGCACGAAGCGCTCGCCGTCGGGCATGACCACGAAGCGCGGCAGCGCCGGGGGCACCTTGACCCGGGCGATGCGCCCCTCCCCCGAGACGGGGTCCTCCACCTCGACTACCAGGTTGAGCGAGAGGTTCGAGATGTACGGGAACGGGTGACCGGGGTCGACCGCCAGCGGCGTGAGCACCGGGTAGATCTGACGGAGGAAGACGTCGACGAGGTGCTGGCGGTCGTCGTCGTCGAGGGAGGACCAACTGGCGAACCGGATGCCGGCCTGGGCCAGGCCCGGCACGATCAGGTCCAAGAAGATGTGGTCCTGGCGCCGGCCCAGCTCCTCGACCCGGGACCGGATCATGGTCAGCTGCTCGCCCGGCCGCAGCCCGTCGACGGAGCGGGTGCGCACGCCGGCGGCCACCTGGTCCTCGAGGGCGGCGACGCGTATTTGGTAGAACTCGTCGAGGAGCTCGGAGTAGATGGCCAGGAACTTCGCCGCGCTCCAGCAACGGGACTCCGTCGTCCTCGGCCAGGTCGAGGAGGCGGGCTCCGAAGTCGAGGCGCGACTGCTCCCGGTTGGTGAAGCGCTGGTAGCCGAACGCCTCGATCTGCTGGTAGGTCGGCGGGGTGGGGTGCTCGACCTCCGCCCCGATCCTCTCCGGCGTCGGCGTTGCTGCCGGCGCCGTTGCCGAGGTTGCTGCCGCTGCCGCTGCCGCTGCCGCTGCCGCTGCCGACGGTGCATCGTCCGTGACCTCGGATTCGGGCGCCACCGGGGGTTGGCTCTGGGGCTGGGTCTGGGTCATGGGAGGAGGTCCGACGCCGTGTCTGTCAAGCGGGATGTCACGCTGGATCCTACCCCCCGCTACTACGATTCGCCCGGTGCCGTCCACCGTCCGCCGCACGCCGTTCCCGCGCTACGTCTTCGGCCCCAAGCCCAAGCGCCGTACCGAGTTGGGGTTGCTCGTCTTCGGCTCGCTGCTGATCGTCGCGCTGTACGTGATCGCCGTCCTCGGGCAGAAGTCCAAGATCCCCGACAACATCGGCGTGTTCCTCGGCGTCGTGCTCGGGCTGGCGCTCCTGGCCCACATGGCCAACCGCTGGCTGGCGCCGAACGCCAACGCCGTGATCCTCCCCTTGGCCGTGCTGCTGAACGGGATCGGCTATGTCGTCATCGCCCGCTGGGACCCCGGCCAGGCCAAGGGCCAGGCGGCCTGGGCCGGGCTGGGCATCATGCTCTACGTCCTCACTCTGCTCGTGGTCCGGTACTCGCGCGACCTGGAGCGCTACCGCTATCTGCTGTTGCTCGTGGCCGGTCTCTTCCTCGTCGCTCCTCTCTTCTTCTCGCCCATTGGGGGCGCGCGCCTGTGGGTGCATTACGGCAACCTGTCGTTCCAGCCGATCGAGTTCTCCAAGATCCTGCTCTGCATCTACTTCGCCTCGTACTTCGCGGAGAACAAGGAGCTGCTCACCATCCCGACGGCCCAGCTCGGGAACCGCCTCTTCCTCGATCCGCGACCCCTCATCCCGATCCTCGTCGCCTGGGGCGCCGCCATGGCCATCATCGGGCTGGAGGACGACATCGGCTTCGCCGCGCTGCTCTTCGTCCTCTTCATCGGCCTGCTCTGGGTGGCCACGGGGCGGGTGGGCTATCTGGTGCTCGGACTGGTGCTGTTCGGCGTGGGTGCGTATATCGCGGCACGATACTTCGGCCAGGTGCACCTCCGGGTGACCGAGTGGCAGAACCCCTGGCCCACGGCCACCAACCAGAACGCCGGCGGCTACCAGCTGAGCCAGGGCTGGTACAGCATGGGGACGGGAGGGGTCGGCGGCACCGGGCTCGGCTTCGACCACTGGGCCAAGGTCATCCCCGAGCTGACCAGCGACATGATCTTCGCCGCCATCGGCACCGAGATGGGCCTCGTCGGCTGTGCCGCCGTCGTCATGGCCTTCATCTTGCTGGTGGGTGCCGGCTTCCGGGTGGCCCAGACGGCGCGGTCGGACTTCTCACGCCTGATGGCGACGGGGCTGACGCTCATTCTCGGCTTCCAGGCCTTCTTCATCATGGCGGGGGTGGTGCGGCTGTTGCCCTTCACCGGTGTCACGCTCCCGTTCGTCGCCTACGGGGGGTCGTCGCTCCTGGCGAACTACGTCCTCATCGCGCTGATGCTGCGCATCTCCGACGAGGGTGCGATGGCCCAGGCCGCCATGCTGGCCGCTGGCGCGGCCGCCGGGCCGGGTGAGCGACCGATGGTCCCGGCGGGCTGAGGCGGTTCCTCCGGAGCTCAGTTCTCGAGCGGCAGCGCGTCACCCTCGGCCGCCCCGCGCTCGAGCTTGCCCGGAACTCCGCGCACGAGCCCGATGAGCATGACGGCGATGGCGGCGCCGACGGTCGGCCCGACGATGTAGATCCACCAGCCGGTGAAGTCCAGCGACACGATGTCGGGGCCGAGCGTGCGGGCCGGGTTCATGGAGGCGCCGCTGATGGGGCTGGCGAAGAGGCCGAGCAGCGCGACGGTCGCGCCGACGGCGAGCGCGGCGTTGTGCCCGATGCTGCGGTAGCCGGTCGCCGTGTTGAGGATCACCGTCACGAGGATGGCGGTGAGGATGACCTCCATCACGAGGGAGCGCCACTCCCCGCCCGGCTTGGCGATCGGGTAGTTGCCGCCCGAGGAGACGTGGCCGTACATGAGCTGCAACACCCACGCGGCGCAGATCGCGCCGGCCAGCTGCACGACGATGTAGGGGATCGCCCAGATGGCCCTGAAGACGCGGCGGGCGGTGAAGGCGAGCGTGACCGCCGGGTTGATGTGCAGGCCTGAGAGCGGCCCGAGCGCGTAGATCATCGCCATCACGACCGCCCCGGGCGCGATCACCGCGGCGCTGCGGCTGATGGGGCCGCCTCCGACGTAGTGGTTGATCACGCCCGACCCGGCCGCGACAGTCACGAGAATGAACGTCCCGATGAACTCGACGATCAGCCGGATGCCGAGGGGGCGGTGCTTGAGCGTGTCCTCGCTGAAGCGGATCATGAAGCGGTCGCCGAGCATCGAGTCCTTCGCGAGGTCGATCTCGCGCGTGGCGATCGGCCCGGCCGGCCCGGCCGGTGGTCCCTCGGGTGTCATCGCATTCCTCCCTGTTCCCCCTGTGCGCAGCCGGGGCCCACGTCCTAGGGCGCCCCGGGGTTCCCGTCAACCCTTGACGCCCTGAGCCGGGGCGCTGGCCCGCTCAGGCGGGATCGGCTCCGTCCCCGTCCGAACCGCCCGCCACCTCGTAGGACCACAACTCGGACGAGACGGAGACCGCCCCGCCGTGCGGGGAGGGCCGGTCGGCGCCGGCGTGGCCGTGGGCGAAGGCCGGTGAAGACACCCAACTCTGGAAGGACTCCTCGTCGCGCCAGCGGGTGACGACGAGCCATTGCAGCCGGTCGTCGGTGGGGCGCAGGAGCTCGAAGCCCTCGAATCCCTCCTGGTTGTCGACGGCACCGGCCCGCGCCGCGAAGCGGCGGGCCAGCTCGTCGCCGGAGTCCTCGGGCACGGTGATGGCGTTGATCTTGATCACGGTCGGTCTTTCACGAGCAGTCATGGCACCTCACCAGGGGTTGGGGATCTCGCACCGATCTTCTCAGGTCCACCGCTGCTCTCGCCCTCAGGAGAAAAGTCGGCCCGCGAGCAACGAAATCATGGAGTGTCGGAACTCATGCTCAGCATCCCAGTACCGGCGACTGAGAGGGGGCAACCAGATCACCAAGCGCGACATCAGCTTGGATGCCGTGACGCGGTATCGGTCTCCACAATCAAGACGTCGCAGTGGCAGCTGTGAGCAACCGTGTTGGCCATGCTTCCTTGGACGAAGCGCATCACACCGCTCAGTTCAGCCCCCGACACCTTGGCCTGAGCCATGGCTGCCCTCACCGCAACACCCGCTCGATCCGAACCGTCTGGACCCACCACGATCACGTTGTACATGCGCGCTACCCCAGTTTTACGTCGGCAATCTGCAACTTTGAACACGAGATCCACTTGAGCAGAGATGTGCTCGTGCCCGTGTCACTCGTTACGGCGTGTCGTCCCTCATCGGTTCGACGTCGCCGGCCTCCTCGAGGAGTCGTTCGTCGGCGAGGATCGGCGCGGGCACCGGCATGCGCAACGCCAGCACGAGACCGTCGGAGGGCCGGCAGTCGACCCGGGCGCGGCCGTCGGGCGTCATGAGGTCCAGCTCGGCCAGGAGGTTGCCCTCGTCGCGTCCGACCAGCCGCACGGCGATGACGTCGATGCGCACCCGCTGCAGCACCTGCATGAAGAGCTCGTGGGTCATGGGCCGGCGCGAGCTCGTGCGGCGCAGCGCCTGGGCCATGGCGGTGCCCTCAGGGAGCCCGACCGGGAAGACGAGCGCGCGCATCGGTGGCTCCGACTCGACGAGGGTGACGGCCGGGTACGGCGAGGGCAGCTCGAGGGAGACGTCCTCGACGTCCATCACCCGGAAGGCGGCGGGCGGGGCCGACTCGTGCTCGGGGGACGGGGCCGCGGACTCCTCCGCCACCTCCGCCGGACCTCGGGCACCTCGGGCCGTACGTCGGTCACCGGAACTTCCGCCGGGCGCCGACGCTGAGGGCCAGGCCGATCGCGCCGAAGAAGACGAGGACGGCCGTTCCCCCGTAACTGACGAACGGGAGCGGGATCCCGGTGATGGGCATGATGCCCATCGTCATGCCGGCATTCTGAAAGACACTGAAGGCGATGAACGCGAAGAGGCCGCTGCAAATCAGGCGCCCGAAGATGTCCCGGGAGACCACGGCGGCGTGCAGCACCCGCCAGGCGATCACGCCGAGCAGCGCCAGCAGCCCGACCGATCCGACAAAGCCCAGCTGCTCGGCCACCGCGGTGAAGATGAAGTCGGTCTGCTGCTCGGGCACGTAACCGAGATTCGTCTCCACCCCGTGCCCGATGCCCGAACCGAGGAGGCCGCCCGACCCGATGGCGTTCTTGGCCTGTTGCGTGTTGTAGATCGCCGACTGCACGTACGGATTGGTGCTGTGCGAGTTGGGGTTCAAGAAGGTGGTCAGGCGGGCGATCTGGTAGTGGTGCAGCAGGCCGCCCTCGACCGCCACCAGGGCCACCAGTACGGTGCCCACCAGCAGCATCACCAAGATCCTGATCGGCAGGCCGGCCACGGCCAACATGACCAGCAGCACGATCACCATGATCATCGCCGTCCCGAGGTCCGGTTGCAGGAGCACCAGCACGATCGGGATGCCGGCCATGATCAGCAGCCGGAAGACGTCGGGCCACGACAGGCCTTCCTCTTCACGGCGCGCGCAGTACGACGCCACCGCCAGGATCAGGGCGAGCACGGCGAACTCGGAGGGTTGGAGCTGCAGGGGGCCCAGGCTGAACCAACGCGCCGCACCCTGCGCGCTGCTCCCGACCACGAACACACCCAGCAGGGAGAGCACGATCAGCCAGTACAGGATGGTCGCCACCGGTTCGATCCGCCGATAGTCGATCAGGGCCACCACCACCATGGTGATGACGCCGAGGATGACGAAGAGGCCCTGCTTCTTCAGGAAGGTCTTGGGGTCATCGCCCTGGGCCAGCAGCGAGCCCCGGGTGGCCGTGTAGACCATGACCACACCGAGGATCGACACCAGCATGGTGGCGACGAGCAGGATGAGGTCGAACGGGGGCACGTTGCGGCGGGCGGCAACGTGTGTTCGGGCGAGAGTGGTCATAACGTCGGATTCAGGGAGAGAATACCGGCCGTGACCTCTCCTTCCCTGGCGCCGCTTCCTGCCCTGGTGGGCACCCTGCGCGCGGCCGGCGACACCAGCCCGGTCGACCAGGGAGGGGGCTGGCTCTACCACCTCCTGATCAAGTTCGGCGTCAACCCCGAAAGCGCGTCGACGGTGACGGACCTGATCGTGCGCCCGCTCAGCATCCTGCTCGTCGTCGTCGTGGCACTCATCGTGGCCCGTTTGGGCAGCCGGGTGATCCGCCGCGTGCTCGAACGCGTGGCCACTCAGGCGGCGAACCGTTCCGGCTCCTCGCGAGCGGGGGCACGCGTGGCCACCATGTCGGGGGTCGTCGCCAACGTCTGGCGGTTCTTCGTCTTCGTCGTGGCCGGTGCCATCGTGCTCGGGATGCTCGGCATCAACCTGACGCCTCTCCTCGCCAGCGCCACCATCATCGGTGCCACCCTGGGATTCGGCGCGCAACAGATCGTGCGCGACTACTTCTCGGGCATCCTCATGACAATGGAGGACCAGTACAACGTCGGTGACTCCGTCACGGTTGGCGACGTGACCGGTGTCGTCGAGGAGGTGACCATGCGCCTGACCCGCTTCCGCGGGGTGGACGGCACCATGTTCGTCATTCCCAACGGGGACATCCGCCTCATCGGCAACCTCTCACGCGGCTGGGCCCGCGCCATCGTCGACCTCACGCTGCCCGGTACCAGCGCCGCCGACCTCGAGGCACTACGCCATGTCATCGCCGACGCCGCGCACGCGGTGGCGACGGACCCCGCGTTCGCCGCGCACTGCACCGAACCGCCGACCGTGGTCGGATTGCAGTCGGCCGATGCCACGACGATCACGGTGCGGGTGACGTTGCTCACCATCCCGTCCCAGCGCGATCCGCTGACCCGCGCCTTGCGGGAGGCCACCCTGGCGGCTCTGGCGCGGGCGGCGTTGTGGCCGGCCGCCGTGGAGCCCCCGGAGTCCGTCCCTCCGGCGACCCCGACTTCGTGACCCGGGGGATATTGACTCAGGCCACTCAGGCCACCGGGCGATCGACCGCCTCGGCCGCCTGCCACATGGCCTCGACCGGTGGGGCCGCGCCGGTCCACAGGGCCAACTGCGCGGCGGCCTGGTGCACGAGCATCCCCAGCCCATCGACGCTGCGGGCACCGGCTGCGGCCGCCTGGACCAGCCAGGGCGTCGGCCGCGGGAGGTAGACCAGGTCGGCGGCCACCTGGCCCGCACGGAGAAGCTGGGGCGCCACGAGCCACGGCCCGGCGGCCACGCCCGACATGCCGACCGGCGTGGCGTTGACGACCAGGTCGGCCGACGCGACCGCCTGAGCCAGGGAGTGGGCGTCGGCCCCCGGCGTCACCACCGACCCCACCGCACCGGCCAACGCCGCCGCCGGCGTGGCCCGACCGGGGGTCCGATTGAGGACGGCCACCTCGCTCGCCCCCGCGTCGGCCAGCGCCAACACCACGGCCCGGGCGGCGCCCCCGGCGCCGATCACCAGGCACCGCTTCCCGGCGGGTGTGAACCCCGCGCCACGGGCCAGGGAGGCCACGAACCCCTCACCGTCGGTGTTGGTGCCGAGGAGCACCCCGTCGGTGTTGACGATGCAATTGACGGCGTCGAGCCGGCGCGCCACCTCGGTGCGGTCGTCGACCAGGGCCGCCACGGCGGCCTTCTGCGGCATCGTCACGGAGAGGCCCCTGAGGTCGGCCCGGCGCATCGCCGCCAATGCCTCGGCCGCCTGACCCGGCGCCACCTCGAAGGCCAGCGACCGCCAGGTGTCACCGAGCCCGAGCGCGGCGAAGGCCGCATGGTGCAGCAGCGGCGACAGCGAATGCGCGATCGGGCTGCCGATCACGCCGACCAGTCGTGTGTCGGGGCCGGCACCCGTCCGAGCCCCGTCGATGGTCACGCCCGGACCCGCTGCCGGTTCAGGGGAGGCCACGCGACTTGGCCAGCTTCTCGTTGGCGAGCTGCTCGGAGTAGGTGTCCGAGAACGCCATGGTCCCGTCCTTCTTGACCAGGACGAAGTACAGCCAGCTCCCCGGAGGCGGATGCACCGCAGCCTCGAGCGCCTCCACCGAGGACATGCAGATGGGTGTCGGCGTGAGGCCGTTGTTGAGATAGGAGTTGTACGGGGACTGGATCTTCAGGTCCTGCGACGTCACCGGCCCTCCGTCCTGGCCCAGCGCGTAGAGCACTGTGGAGTCCATCTGGAGTGGGACGCCCTGGGCCAGCCGGTTGTAGATGACCCGTGACGTGTCGGGCATGTTGGCCGGGATGTAGCCCTCTTTCTCCACGATCGAGGCCACCGTGATGACCTGGTAGGGCGTCTTCCCCTGCGCCGCCGCCGAGGCCGTGCTGAGACCGGCCGCCTGCGCATCCTGGTCGAAGCGCTGCACCATGTCCGTCAGGATCGTGGTGTCGCTCTCGTTGGGGAGGACGAGGTAGTCCCCGGTCCCGAGCATCCCCTCGAGGTTGTCGGAACCCGGTGGCGAGAAGACCGAGTGCACGGCGCCGCTGGCCGCCGTCTTCTCGAAACCACCCCCGGCGTGGCCCGGCAGGCTGTCGACCTCTTGGGCCACCTCGGAGAGGGTGAAGCCGGGGCGGACGTCGACCGGATAGATGTTCGGGCCCGCCGCCAGCAACACCCGAACCTCGGAGAACGCCAGATTCTGGTGCAGCGCGTAGCTCCCCGGGAGCACGGTCGGCATGCCATGGACGACCTCCGAGACCCGGAAGGCGAGCGAGCTCCCGATCACGTGCTGCCGGCTGAGCGCGTCGACGATCGCACCGGTCGACTCGCCCTGGTGGACGGTGACCACGACTTGCCGTCCGGCCGGGCCCAGCGCATGGGACTCCAGCTCGTACCAGAACACGAAGGCCAGGACGACGACGAGCAGGCCACCGCCGACGGCGGCCACGACCCGGCGGCGCCGGCGCACCCGGGCGGCGCGGGCGGCGCGGCGCTGTGTCCGGCTCTCACCGTCGGGGTCGGCGCCCTCGCCGGCAGTGACATCCCCGGCGTCGAGACCTTCGGACACGGCGCCGTCCGACACCGGCCCCGGCCCCGGCTCCGGTTGCGGCCACGGCAGGTCCTCGTCGCGCGGTCCCGTGGGCCCGCTCATGCGTTGTCCAGCCACGCCTGGAGCAGCACCATGGCCGCCGCGCTGTCGACCAGCCGGCGCGCCGCCTTGCCGGTGCGTCCCGCCGCCCGCAGCGATCGCTCAGCCTCGACCGTGGTGAAGCGCTCGTCCGCCGTCTCGACGCTCACCCCGAGGGGCTCGAGCAGCTCCCGCAGGGCCGCCGCCTCATGGAGAGCCGAGCGGGCGGCCGGCCCGACCTGACCCGAGAGGCTCAGGGGCAGCCCGACCACCACCGTCGAGGCCTCGACCTCGCGCACCGCATCCACCACCGCATTTCGGTCGCGCAAGGGGTCACCGCTGCGCTCGATCGTCCCCCACGGGCTCGCCAGGCTGCGCCGGCTGTCGCTGTAGGCCACGCCGATCCGCCGTGCCCCGAGATCCAGCGCGGCCACCCGGCCCGGGCCGCGCCCGGTCCCGTCATCGCTCACGCGGAGAGGAGCCGCTGCGCCTCGGCCAGCGCCGCCTCGATCTGCGACGGATCCTTCCCCCCCGCCAGCGCCACCTCGGCCGAGCCCCCGCCCCCGCCGCCGACCATGGCGCCCAACGTGCGCACGAGCTGGGTGGCGTCGGGCGTCCCGCCGGTGGCGGCCACGATCGTCGCCTTGGTCCCATCGGGCGAGCCGGCGAGGACCACGGCGCGCACCCCGTCGTGGCGCAGGACGGCTTGGGCCAGGTTCCGCAGGGCATCGGCCTCCACGTTGTCGCGGCGGGCCACGAGGATCCCGCTGTCGGCTACGGCCGCCTCGGCCAGTGTCTTGGCCTCCGCCTCGCTCGACTGCTGGCGCAGGCGCGCCAGCTCCCTCTCGGCGTCGCGCTGGCGCTCCGCGAGGCGGCCGATCGCTGCGACCAACTCGTCCGGCTCCGTGCGCAGCAGCTCGGCGGCCGACTGCACCAGGCGCTCCCGCTCGAGTGCCCGTTCCAGGGACGCGTGGCCGGTCAGCGCGAAGATCCGCCGCGTGTTCGATCCGATGGACCCTTCCGAGACCAGCGTGATGGGGCCGATCTGCCCGAGCGAGTCCACATGGGTGCCTCCACAGAACTCGAGCGACGTGGAACCCGCCCGTACGACGCGCACCGACGAGCCGTACTTGTCGCCGAAGAAGGCGATGGCCCCCATGTCCTCGGCCTCATCCCGCGACGTCTCGGTGGTCTCCACCCCCACGTCGGCCAGCACGGCGGCGTTCGCCCGCGCGAAGACCTCGTCGAGCTCCGCCGCCGTTGGCTGCGCGTGGTGGGAGAAGTCGAAGCGCAGGTACTCGGGCGACACGAGGGAGCCCTGCTGGCGGACGTGGTCGCCGAGCACCGCCCGCAGCGCGGCGTGCAGCAGGTGCGTCGCGGTGTGGTTGCGCCGGATGGCCTCCCTGCGCTCGCCGTCGATGGTGGCCAGTGCATCCTGCCCGGCGCGCACCTCGCCGCTCACCCGGGCCCGGTGCGCCACGAGCCCCGGCACGGCGAGCACGGTGTCGTACACGTCGGCGATGCCCGACTCGGTGACGATGGTCCCGGTGTCGCCCACCTGGCCGCCGCTCTCGGCGTAGAACGGCGTCCGGTCCAAGAAGATCTCGACCGCCCGCTCCCCGTCCCCGGCGCCCGCGCCGTCGCCCTCGAGCACGGCCACCACCTGAGCGGGCACCTCGTAGTTCTCCTGGCCCCGGCCGACGAACGACGTCGGCCCTTCGCGGTCCAGCAGCGCCCGGTATGCGCCCTCGTCACCGGCACGAGAGGACTTGGCCGCGGCCCGCGCCCGCTCCCGTTGCTCGGCCATGGCGGCATCGAAGCCGGCCCGGTCGACCGCCACCCCCGCGTCCCGCGCCAGCTCCTCGGTCAGCTCGACCGGGAAGCCGTGGGTGTCGTGCAGGGTGAAGGCCACGTCGCCCTCGAGCATCTTCGTCCCGGTGGCGAACGCTTCTTCCAACCGGCTCAAACCCGCCCGCAGCGTGCGGTCGAACCCGGCCTCCTCACGCGCCACCACGTTGACGATGAGATCCTGCTGCGCTCGTAGCGCGGGGTACGCCTCGCCCAGGACCTCGGTGGCCGCCTGCACCAGCGTCGAGCCGATGGGCTTCTCCACCCCGGCGCGCCGGGCGGCCAGCACGGCGCGCCGTACCACCCGTCGCAACACGTAGCCCCGGCCCTCGTTGGACGGCAGCACGCCGTCGGCCACCAGCATGGAGAAGGCCCGGCCGTGGTCGGCGAGGACGCGCAACGCGACATCGGTCGCCGGATCGGCTCCGTAGGCGGTGCCCAGGACGGAGGCCGCCGCGTCGATGATCGGCACGAACAGGTCGGTGTCGAAAATCGAATCGTGCCCCTGCAACACGGGGAGGATCCGCTCCAACCCCGCGCCGGTGTCGATGTTCTTGCGCGGCAGGTCGCTCAGGGTGCCGTCGGCGTCCCGGTTGTACTGCATGAAGACGAGGTTCCAGATCTCGACGAAGCGGGCGTCGCCCCCGTGCTTGGGGCCGCCGTCATGCCCGTAGGCCTCGCCCAGGTCCATGAAGATCTCGGAGTCCGGGCCGCAGGGACCGGTGTCGCCCATGGCCCAGAAGTTGTCCTCGTCGCCCATGCGCTGGATGCGCTCGGGCCGCAGGCCGACCTTGTCGATCCACAGCTGCTCGGCCTCGTCGTCGCTGTCGTGGACCGTGACCCAGAGGCGGTCTCCATCGAGGCCGAAGACCTCGGTGAGGAGCTCCCAGGCCATCGGAATGGCCTCCGCCTTGAAGTAGTCCCCGAAACTGAAGTTCCCCAGCATCTCGAAGAAGGTGCAGTGGTAGGTGTCGGTGCCGATGATCTCGATGTCGGGGGTCCGGAAGCACTTCTGTATCGAGGTGGCCCGGGGCCAGGGCGCCGGTTCCTCGCCCACGAAGTACGGCTTGAACGGCACCATGCCCGCGATGGTGAAGAGGACCGAGGGGTCGTGTGGGATCAGGCTGGCGGAGGGGACGACGCTGTGGCCCCGTTCGGCGAAGTAGCGCGTGAAGGCCGCCCGCAGTCCGTTGGCGTCCATCGCTCCAGCCTACCGGGGCGAAAAACGGCTCCGGGGCCGCGCCGGCCGCCGAAAAGCCCGGGCCGGAGCCCGGCTCAAGCTCAGGCTCAGGCTCAGGCTCAGGCCGACGACATCCCCACGATGGGCTTGTTGAGGCGGATGCTGCCGGTGGACCCGAAGAACAGCGAGTCGCCGTAGCTGAAAATGCCCCCGTCGGACGCCACCAGCCAGTAGCCGCCTCCGTCGGGCGTGGCGGCCATGCCGACCACGGGCTGGTTCAGGCGGAGCGAGCCGGCCGAGCCGTAGAACTGGGCGCTCCCGTAGGTGAAGATGCCGCCGTCGGCCGCCACGAGCCAGTAGCCGCTGCCGCCCGGCCCGGCCGCCATGCCCGACCACGGGCGAGTTCAGGTGCAGGGATCCGGCCGACCCGTGGAACTGCGCGTCGCCGTAGGCGAAGATCCCTCCGTCGGAGGCCACCAGCCAGTAGCCCCCGCCGTCGGGCGAGGAGGCCATGCCCACGATGGGCTTGTTGAGGACCATCCCACCGGTGGACCCGAAGAAGGGCGCGCTGCCGAAGCTGAAGATGCCGCCGTCGGAGGCCACCAGCCAGTAGCCGCGCCCGTCGGGCGTGGCGGCCATGCCGACGATCGGCTTGTTGAGGTGCTGCCCGCCCATGGAGCCGAAGAAGGCGGCGTCGCCGAAGCCGAAGACGCCTCCGTCGGAAGCCACCAGCCAGTAGCCGTTGGTGCTGGGCGTGTCGGCCATGCCCACCATCGGCGCGTTCAGATGGATGCTGCCCGTGCTCCCCCAGAAGCCGGCGTCACCGAAGTCGAAGACGCCGCCGTCCGAGGCCACGAACCGGTAGCCCTGACCACAGTTGAGGTTCCCGCCGAAGCCGTAGCGGTCGGCGCCGGTCTGCACCGAGACACCCTGCGAGTTCGCCACCGTGATGTCGACGCACGTGGGGGACGCCGCATTCGGCGGAACGACGGTGAGCGGAGGTCTCGGACTGAGAGACGACGTGGCCGGCGCCCACCGACCCGAAGGAGACCGAGGTGGCGTTGCCGAAGCCACCCCCGAAGATCGTGATGGCCCCACCCCCGCTGACCGGACCCGTATCTGGGGCTCACTCCCGCCACCGAGGGGCAGCCGTTCGCGCCCTGCAGGGCGATGGCGAGGTTCTGGTCGACGGGCGTGCCCAGGCCGCTGGCGGCGTCGAAGCCGGCCGCGGCGGGGAAGAGGCCGCCGTTGGTATCGGTGAGGTCGTTGTTGCCGGCCGTGATGTCGGTGAAGGTAGCGGTGTTCGCCTGCTGCGCCGCGTAGAGCGCGGGGCCGACGTGGCCCAGCGGGTTGAAACAGCCCTGGTTGGTGTCGGCGAAGAGGCCGGCGTTGGTGGGCGCGGCGACACTGGTCCCGCCGAACGCGCGCCAGCTGCCGGCGTAGAAGGCGGCCACGCTCCCCGCCGCGGGGTCAGACGGGTAGGAGAGGTCAGGGACCGCCCGGCAGGCGCTGAGCCCGCACGGTTTGGTCTCGCCCGCGGCGGCGGGCTGCCCGGCATGGGCGGGCCACTCGAGGGAGTAGCCGCCGCCACCCGCACCGTTGTTCCCGATGGCGCACCCAGAGACGTTTACGCCGGAGACCAGGCAGTCGTTCCACACCGATTGCGCCGACGCCGACGGGCTCGGCAGGGAAGTGCCGCCGGCGCTGACGACATCGGGCTGCGCGCCAGGGTCGTCGACGGCGAGCGCGGTGTTGGTGTCACCGATCGCGGTGTCGTAGCAGTCCTCCGAGCCCGAGTCCCCCGATGCCGCGATCACGGTCTGCCCCTGCAGGGCCATGCGCTGGAAGATCCCGTTCTCCGTCTGGAGGTCACCGGGGGTGATGTCGGCCTCGCAGTTCCCCCAGCTCGTCGTCACGATCTGGGAGCTGTCGTCGCTGGCGATCCGGTTGAAGAGGTCGAAGGCCTGGGCGTCGTTGCCGTTGGGCGCCTCGTAGACCGCGATGGAGGCGGAGGGAGCGTTGACCGCCGCCAGCTCGGTGTCGAGGGCCGCCTCGCCGCTGCCCTGGGGTGGGCCGGTCGGACCACCGTCGACCACCACATTGTGGATGGGGTTGCTCAGTCCGTAGCAGGACCCGAAGCTCGCGAAATCGCTCGGCAGGTAGTTCTCGAACTCCACGACCGCGATGGACTGCCCGATGCCGGTGCGGCCCTGCGCGAACAGCTGGTCCAGCCCGAAGACGGAGGCCATCTGCGTCGACGTGTAGCTCCCGGCGAACGCCACCCCCTGGGCCGCCGGGCAGGCCTGGGGTGACGCGGCGTGCGCCACCTCGGCGTTGCTCTGTGCGCCCGCACTCGCACCCCCGCCCGGGACCGCACTCGCACCCCCGCCCGCGCCCGGCGACGCCGATTCCGGCGAGCTCGGTCGTCGACGGGTGGCCCCGCCGCAACATGGAGTGCTCTTGGAAGAGGCCGTCGAGGCCGACGACGCCGGTCACCACGCCGGCTGAGGGAGGTCGGGGACCTGGGGCGACGCCGTGTTCACGATCGGCCCGGGCCGACTCGTCGGACGCCTGGACCGATCTCGAGCGGCGTGCCGAGCGCGGCGGAGACCACCGAGGACGTGCCGCGTCACCGGCAGCAGGGTGCTCCCGGGATCGGGCGTCCCCACGATCAGCCCCTCGCTGCGCAGGACGGAGGACACCTGCGCCACCGCGGCCGGGCTCGGCCCGTACTGCGGCCGCGAACTGCGACGACGTCAGATAGTGGCGGTAGTCGGGCGAGCCCGGCGTCGACACCGCGGCGACGGCTGGCAGCGAGGCCGGCCGCGTTCTGGCCGGCGAGCACCACGTCGAGGTCGAGCACCTGATCGGCGGGGGGCGCCCCGAGCTGCTCGGCGCCGGCGGGCAGTGCGGGGGGCGACTGGGGCAGGGCGGTCCGACCGGGTTGCGGGTCAGCGGCCGCGGCGGCCGGGGCCAGCGCACCCGCGGCAGTGCCGCCGCCGCGAGCGCGACACCGAGAACCGCCGCGCCTCGCCGCTGACCCCGCATCACGAATCGGCCTCCCTGTTCTGGCGGGCGCCGCCCGCCCCGCCCCCGCCTTCTGCGCCGTGAGGCGTGGGCTCGTAGTAGACCCGGCCCTCGAGCGCGCCTGGACGATACTGCTGGGGGACCACCCCGGAGGGGTCGTCATGGGGATAGACGTAGCCCTCCCCGTGCCCGAGGGCGGCCGCGCCCTTGTAGTGGGCGTCGCGCAGGTGGGCCGGGACCTCCTGGCTCACGCTGGAGCGGACGTCGGCCTGGGCCCGGCCGAGCGCCACCACGACGGCGTTGGACTTGGGCGCCCGGGCCAGGTAGATCACGGCCTCGGCCAGGTTCAGCGCGGCCTCGGGCAGCCCGACGTACTCGACCGCCCGGGCGGCGGCCTCGGCCACCAGCAGCGCCTGGGGATCGGCCAGCCCGATGTCCTCGCTGGCCAGGATCACCATGCGGCGGGCCAGGAAGCGCGGGTCCTCCCCCGCCTCGATCATGCGGGCCATCCAGTAGAGACCGGCGTCGGGGTCCGAGCCCCGCACGCTCTTGATCAAGGCGCTGACTCTGGTCGTAGTGCTCGTCGGCGCCCTGGTGGAACAGGCGGCCGTCCCGGGCCCTGGACATGTCGTCCATGGTCAGCACCACGCGGGCATCCGAATCACCGTCGCCGCCGTCGGCCCGGGCCAGCGCCACCGCCACCTCGACCGTCGTCAGCGCGGCGCGGGCGTCGCCTTCGCAGGCCGCCACCACCGCATCGATCGCGTCCTCCTCCGCGTCCGCCCCCTCCAGGTCGAGACCCCGCCGGATCAGCGTGCGCAGGTTGTCCGGCGACAAGGCGTGCAGCCGCCACAGTGAGGTCCGGCTCAACAAGGGCGGATTCACCTCGAAGAAAGGATTCTCCGTGGTGGCGCCGATGAGCACGACGAGGCCGTCCTCGACGGCGGGGAGCAGCACGTCCTGCTGGGACTTGGAGAAGCGGTGCACCTCGTCGATGAAGAGCATGGTGCCCTGGCCCTGCTCCCCCAGGCGGTGCTGCGCCTCGGCCAGGGCCTCGCGCACGTCCTTCACGCCGGCGGCGGTGGCCGACAGCGTGGTCAGGTGCTTTGCGGTGGTGTCGGCCAGGAGGCGGGCGAGGGTGGTCTTGCCGGTGCCGGCGGGGCCCCACAGGATCGACGAGCCGACCCGGTCGGACTCGGCCAGCCGGCGCAAGGGGGCACCGGGGCCGACGAGGTGCTCCTGGCCCACGACCTCGTCGAGGGTGCGGGGGCGCAGGCGGGCGGCCAGGGGTGCCTGGCGCTGGAGGCGCCGGTCGGCGGCGTCGGCGAACAGGCTCACCCGGGCGCGGGGGCGCTCGGCGGCACCACCACCCGGATGCCCAGCTCGGCCAGGGTGGCGGCGGGCAGGGGTGTGGGCGCGCCGGTCAGGAGGTCCGCCCCGGACTGCGTCTTGGGGTACGCGATGACCTCGCGGATGTTCTCCTCGCCGGCCAGGATCGCCGCCAGCCGGTCGACCCCGAAGGCGAACCCGGCGTGGGGCGGCGCGCCGTAGCGGAACGCCCCGAGCAGGAACCCGAAGCGGGACTCGGCCTGCTCGGCGCTGATACCGAGCGCGGCGAACACCTGCTCCTGCGTGCCCCGGTTGTGGATACGGACACTCCCCGAACCCAGCTCCCATCCGTTGAGCACGAGGTCGTACGCCTGCGAGCGCACGGCGAGCGGATCGGTCGCCAGGAACGCCAGGTCCTCGGGATAGGGCATGGTGAAGGGATGGTGCGCCGCCTGCGGGTGGCCGTCGGCGCCGATGGCGTCGAACATGGGGAAGTCGACGACCCAGACGTATCGATGCGGGCCCTGGCCCACGGGGGGCGCCCCGATCGCCACGCGCAGCGTGCCCAGCACCGCGCACGCCGTGGCGTACTCGTCCGAGACGGCCAGGATGAGGTCCCCGGGTGCCGCCTTCGTCTCTTCCAGGACGCGCACCACCTCCCGCTCGGACAGGTGGCGCGCCAGGGGGCCGTCGAGCGACGGCCCGTTCTCGACCACGCGGAACCAGGCCAGGCCGACCGCGCCCGCCTTCTTGGCCTGCTCGGTCAGCTCGTCGAGCCTCCCCCGGGGGTAGGTCGCGCCGTCGGGGACGACGAGCGCCTTCACGGTCGGTGACGAGAACGCCTTGACCCCGGTGCGCTCGAACACCTCCGTCAGGTCGATCAGCTCCAGGCCGAAGCGCAGGTCGGGCTTGTCGGTGCCGTAGCGGTCGCGGGCCTCGGCCCACGTCATGCGCTCGATCGGCGGCGGCCGCTCCCCCGTGGCGGCCTCGGCGGCGTCGAGCACGGCATCGGAGACGAAGCCCATGACGTCGTCCTGGGAGGCGAAGGAGCACTCCATATCGAGCTGCATGAACTCGAACTGGCGGTCGGCGCGGAGGTCCTCGTCGCGCAGGCAGCGGGCGATCTGGAAGTAGCGGTCGAAGCCGCCCACCATGAGGAGCTGCTTGGCCAGCTGCGGGCTCTGGGGCAGCGCGTAGAAGGAGCCGTGGTGCAGCCGGGCCGGCACGGAGAACTCTCGGGAGCCCTCGGGCGTCGGCGCCCAGAGCAGCGGCGTCTCGATCTCCACGAAGCCCTGGCGGTCCATGGCCGACCGGATGGCGGCGTTGACCCGGGCCCGCAGGCGGAGATTGCGCTGCATACGCGGTCGTCGGAGGTCGACATAGCGGTAGCGCAGCCGCACCGGCTCGTCGGACTCGTCACGGTCGTCGACGGAGAACGGTGGGGGCTCGGCCTCGTTGAGGACCTCGACCGTGCAGTCCCCGATCTCCACCTCGCCCGTGCCGATGGCGGGGTTGACGGTGCCCTCGGGCCGGTGGCGGACGGTCCCGGTGACGGCGATGACCCACTCGGAGCGCACGTCGGTGGCGTGGTCGATGACGCACTGGATGATGCCGGTGTGGTCGCGCAGGTCGACGAAGGCGAGGTGCTCGCCGTGCTCGCGCCGGCGCGCCACCCAGCCGCAGACGCGGACGGTGGTCCCGACGTCGGCCTGGCGCAACACGCCACAGAGGTGGGTGCGCAGGGCGGTGGGCCGGTTCTGCTCGGGGAGGTGGGGCTCGGACTCGGTCGTCATGGTGGGGTCTCGGGGCTCAGTCTGGTCGGTGCGGACAGGTGCGGGCAGGTGCGGGCAGGTGCGGAGTCCGGGTCAGGGCAGCTCCGGCGCCGTCTCCGCCAGGAAGGCCCTGAGCTCGTCCACAATGGCAGCCCGGGCCACGCTGCGCTGTTCCGCATCGCTGCGCAGGGGCCGCAGGCCGACCGTTCCGGCGGCCAGTTCGTGGGGGCCGATCACGAGCGCCACCAGGGCGCCCGAGCGGTCGGCCGACTTGATCTGGGACTTCATGGAGCGCCCGTCGAAGGCCCGGTCGGCCCGCAAGCCGGCGCGGCGCAGCTCGGCCGTCAGGGCCACGGCCGACTCGCCGCCCGCCGTGTCGATCACGTAGGCGTGCAGCGGACGCGCCGCCACCACCGACGAGGTCGTGAAGACGCCCTCGGCGTCGCACGCGAGCAGCGCCCGCTCGATACCGATCCCGAACCCGATCCCCGGCGTCGGGTCCCCGCCCAGCAGCTCGACCAGGCCGTCGTAGCGGCCACCGCCCCCGACCCCGTTCTGGGCCGCGTCCAACGCCTCGGCCGCGAACTCGAACGTCGTGCGCGTGTAGTAGTCGAAGCCCCGCACCAGACGGTGGTCGATGGTGTAGCCCACCCCGAGCGAGTCGAGCCCGGCCCGGACCCGGGCGAAGTGCGCCGCGCACGGGTCGCAGAGATGGTCCAAGAAGCGCGGCGCGTCCGCCGTGGCGGCGCGGCACTCGGCCGTCTTGCAGTCCAGGACACGCAGCGGGTTCTCCAGGTGCCGGGCCCGGTGCGCCGGGCACAGCTGATCGGCCCGCTCGGCCAGGAATGCGCCCAGCAGCGCGACGTAGCCCGGCTTGCAGACGCCGTCGCCCATGGAGTGCAACTTGAGCGTCACCTGCCGCAGCCCGAGGCCGGCGAAGAAGTCCCGGGCCAGCGCCACCACCTCGACGTCGAGGTCGGCATCGGCCGGCCCGAGGGCCTCCACGCCCGAGCTGATGGTGCTGGCGGTAGCGGCCGTGCTGGGGGTTCTCGTGCCGGAACGACGGCGCCACGTACCAGGCCTTCCACGGGGGCACCGGGTGGTGCTGCACGAAGGCCCGGGCGATCGGGGCGGTCCCCTCGGGGCGCAACGCCATCATCTGGCCGTCGCGGTCCTCGAACACGTACATCTCCTTGCCGACCACCTCGCTGCCCTCTCCGATGCCCCGCAGGAACACGCCGGCGTGCTCGAGGATGGGCGTGACGGTCAGCCCGTAGCCGGCGCCCTCGACCAACGAGGCGAAACGGGCGACCGTTCCCTCCCAGCGGGCCGATTCGGGCCAGAGGACGTCGTGCATGCCCTTCGGGGTGCGGGCCGCCGGGTCGGGGCGGCCGGGAACCGGCGCGGCGGCCTCACCCGAATTCATTCGGCGCGAGCGCGGGCGCGGGCGCGGGCGATCCCGGGTTCCTCACAGGTCGGGGGTCAGACTTTCTTGCCAGGGAGCTGACGATACGCGTCGAAGACCCCGTCGAGATGCTTCAGTGCGCTGATCAGTGAATGCAGGTGGGTCGGGTCGGCCAGCTCGACGTCGAAGGCCATCCGGCTGACCCGGTCGGCCGTCGTGGCGGTGCGGGCGGCCACGATGTTGAGGTGGTGCTCGGAGACGACCCGCGACACGTCGGCCAGCAGGCGCGCCCGGTCGAAGGCCTGGACCTCGATCGTGGCCACGAAGACCCCGTCGTTGCCGCGGTCCCACTCGACCTCCATGAGTCGCTCCCCGGAGCGGTCGGCCAGCGCGGCTGCGTTGGCGCAGTCGGCGCGGTGCACCGAGACGCCCCGGCCCTGGGTGACGAAGCCCACGATTTGGTCGCCGGGCACGGGGGTGCAGCAGCGGGCGAGGTGGATCATGACGTCGTCGAGACCCTCGACGTAGACACCCGTCCCGGTGCGCCGCCCCTGGCGTTGCCGGCTCCTGCTGGGCAACGCGATGGTCGGCAGCTGCTCGTCGGCCTCGCCACCGCCGCGCAGCGCCTTGGTGAGGCGCTGGACGATCGACTGCGCCGAGACCTGGTTCTCTCCGATGGAGGCGTAGAGCGCATCGAGGTCGGCCAGGTTCATGGCGTCGGCCACCTGCTGCAGGGCGCTCGAGCCGAGGAGCTTGTGGACGGGCAGCCCGTCCCGCCGGAGCGCCCGGGCCAGTTCCTCCCGCCCGTTCTCGATGGCGTCCTCCCGGCGCTCCCGGGAGAACCACTGGCGGATCTTGTTGCGGGCCCGGGTGGAGGCGACGATCTGGAGCCAGTCCCGCGACGGGCCGGCCGTCTGCGCCTTCGACGTGATGATCTCGACCGTGTCCGCGCTGGAGAGCTGGGTCTCGAGCGGCACCAGCCGGGTGTTGACCCGGGCGCCGATGAAGCGGTGCCCCACCTCGGTGTGGATGGCGTAGGCGAAGTCGACCGGCGTCGAGCGGGCCGGCAGCGCGATGACCTTGCCCTTGGGCGTGAAGACGTAGACCTCGTCCTGCTCGAGGTCGAGCTTGAGCGCCTCGAGGAACTCGATCGGGTCGTCGGTCTGGCGGTCCACGTCGGCGATGCGCTGGAGCCACGCCATCTCCGAGGAGTGGTCCTCCTTGGACTTGTAGCCCCAGTGCGCCGCGATGCCGTACTCGGCCCGGTGGTGCATCTCCGAGGTCCGGATCTGCACCTCCACGGGCTTGCCGTCCAGCCCGATCACCGTCGTGTGCAGCGACTGGTACATGTTGAACTTGGGCGTGTTGATGTAGTCCTTGAAGCGCCCTTGGACCGGAGCCCAGATGGCATGGATGGCGCCCAGCGCGGCCCAGCAGTCCTTCTCGGACTCGACGACCACCCGGATGGCGACCAGGTCGTTGATGTCGTCGAACTCCTTGCCCCGCACGACCATCTTCTCGTAGATCGACCACAGGTGCTTCGGCCGGCCCGTCACGTCGGCGGCGACACCCATGTCGGTCAGGCGCTGGCGCACGTGGACGAGCACCCGCTCGAGATACTCCTCCCGCTGCGGCGCCCGCGCCGCCACCATCTGCTCGATCTCGGCGTAGCGCTTCGGGTGCAGCGTGGCGAAGGCGAGGTCCTCGAGCTGCCAACGGACCTGCTGCACCCCGAGCCGGTGGGCCAGGGGCGCATAGACATCGAATGTCTCCTGCGCCGTACGCCGCTGCTTCCAGTCGGGCATGACCGCGAGGGTGCGCATGTTGTGCAGCCGGTCGGCCAACTTGATCAGCAGGACGCGCCAGTCGTCGGCCATGGCGACGAGCATCTTGCGGATGGTCGCCGCCTGCTGCGCCTCTTTGGAGTTGAACTGGAGCCGGTCCAGCTTGGTCACCCCGTCGACGACGCGGGCCACCCCCTCGCCGAAGGTCTCCCGAAGGGTCTCGAGCGTCAGCCCGGTGTCCTCCACGGCGTCGTGCAACAGGGCGGCGGCCACCGTCTGCTCGTCCAGGCCGAGCTCGGCCACGATGGTCGCCACGGCCACCGGGTGCGTGATGTACGGCTCGCCCGAGCGCCGGAACTGGCCCTCGTGCGCCGCGGCGGCCGTTCGGCCCGCCTCCACGATCATGGAGGTGTCGTCGTCGGGGCGGTGCCGGACGAATTCGGCCAGGAGAGGGGCCAACAGGTCGCGCAGGACCGGCTCTTCTGCCTGCCCCGGCTCGAGGTCTCGAGCGCTCGTCTCGGTGTCTGTCTCGGACGGGGTCACCCGCGTCAGGGCCACCATCCATACAGGCTACCCGCCAGGGCAAATGCAGGAACGCGCCTTGCGGTCGCATATGCAGACCTTTGCGCGCCGTCGTGAGCCCCTCTTGGGCCGCCGTTGGGGTGTCGCGGGGTGTCGCGGGGTGTCGTCGGCCACTCGTGGTGGCAGATCAGCTCAGATCAGCGCCGACGCTTGCCCCTGTTCTTGCGGGGGCGGGGTCCCTGGGGCGCCTGCGCATCGGCCTGGTCCGCAGAGGCCTGCGCGGACGCCGACGCCGCTGACGACGCCGAGGCCGAAGCCGACGAGCCGGCCGGACGGTTGATCACGGCAGTACCGGTCCCGCCGCCGGCACCGCTGCCGCCGCCACCGCTCGGTCGGCTGCCCGAACCCGGCCGGATCGGCCCGCTGCGCTTGTTGCTGCCGGACTTCGGCGCTGCCGGCGCCCCGCCGCCGCCCCGGTTCACCCCGGAGGCGGCAACGCTCATCGCCGTGCTCATGGTGGCGGCGTCGAGGGCAGAGTAGAAGCCCCCGGCATCGCCCCGCTTGGCCAGTCGATTGGCGATCTGCACCCAGCGGTCTTCGCGCTCCTTCATCATGCAGAGCACGGGCGAGGCGATGAAGATCGACGAGTAGGCCCCCGAGAGCAGGCCGATGAAGAGGGCCAGTCCGTAGGACTGCAGCGTCGTCGCCCCGAGGAGCTGCGCGCCGATGAGGAGCACGGCCAGCACCGGGAGGATGGCGACCATGGAGGTGTTGATCGACCGGGCCAGCGTCTGGTTCATGGAGAGGTTGATCAGCTGGGGGTAGGTCAAGCGGCCGCTGCTGCCGATGCCCTTCGTATTGTCACGGACCCGGTCGAACACCACGACGGTGTCGTAGAGCGAGTAGCCCAAGATGGTCAGGATGGCGACCACCGTGTCCGGCGTCACCTGGAAATTGAAGATGGAATAGATGCCGATGGCGATGAGGACGTCGTGGATCATGGCGATGAACGCGGCCAGCGCCATCTTCGGTTCGAAGCGGATGCTGATGTAGATCGCCACCACGATGAAGAAGATGATCAGTGCCTCGATCGCCTTGTTGGTGATAGAGGAGCCCCACGTCGGGCCGACGTTCGTGATGCTGATCTTGTCGGCCTGCGTCTGGGGCACGGTGCTGGTGGCCGAGGTCGTCGTTGTCGTGGTGGACGCGGCCGCGGCGGCCCCCGCCTTGGCCGTGGTCGTGCTTTGTCGTGCTCGAGGTCGTGCTCGAAGTCGTGCTCGTCGGCGCCGACTTGGGAGCTTCCGCAGCGGTCAGGGCGAGCAGCGACTTCTGGACGTTCTTGCTCACCGCGTCCTGCTGGTTCTGCGTCAGGTGGTTCAGGTCGGACTGCACGTTGAGCGTCTGCTTGTTCCCACTGCCGAGGAGCTCCACCGTCGGGTCGACGATCCCGGTGCCCTTCAGGGCATCGGTCGCCTGGGTCTGGGTGACGCCCGGCGCGGCGATGGTCCACTCGGTCCCGCCCTTGAACTCGATCCCGAGGTTCAGCCCGCCCCGCAACACGATCGAGACGATCCCCAGCACGATGATCGCCGTCGAGATGGCGAACCAGATCTTGCGCTTGCCGACGAAATCGAAGCGCGTCTCGCCCCGGTAGAGCCGGGCGATAGGACCGTGACCCCGCTGGGGCTTGGCCAGGAGGGCGCGGGCGGCGTCATCGAGGCTGACCAGTTCCTCCTCGTCGAGGCTGCTGGTATCGACGCTCTCCTCGAGGCGTTCGACGTCCTCCTCGGGCACGTCGTCGAGCGAGCTGCCGTCCTCGGGGCGCTCCCCGTCGCTCACGAGCCACCTCCGGCCGCTCCTGCCGCCGCGCCCACGCCCGCCGGTACGCCCTGGGTCTGCGGGCCGGCGCCGAGGCCGGTCGCGATGCTGAACGCACCCGAGCCCTGCAGGCGTTGGCTCTGGCCCATCAAGATCACCAGTGGGCGCGTGTAGAACCAGGTCACGGCCATGTCCATGATCGTGGAGAGGCCCAGGAAGAAGGCGAAGCCCTTCACGTTGCCGACCGCGACCAGGTACAGCACGATCGCCGCCAGCAACGACACGAAGTCAGCGGCCCACACCGTGCGCCATGCGCTCTTGAAGCCGCGGTCCACCGACGTGCGGACCGACCGGCCCGATCTGGTCTCGTCTTTCAAGCGCTCGAAGTAGACGATGTACGAGTCCACGGTGATGCCGATCGACACGATGAGGCCCGTGATGCCCGCGAGGTCGAAACTGGGCGCGACCGATGTATGGCCGAGCGCCGAGATGATGGCCCACAGCATCATGGCCGTGAACAGCAACCCGGAGATCACCACGAGCCCGAGGCCGCGGTAGTACACGAGCACGTAGAGGAGCACGAGGACCAGTCCGGCGATGCCGGCACCGAGTCCCGCCACCAGTGCAGAGTGCCCCAGCGTGGCCGAGACCGTCTCCGACGTGGCCGCCTTCAGCGTGATCGGCAGGGCACCGAAGTTCATGGCCTGTGCCAGGTTCTGCGCGTCGGCCTGCGTCAGGCTCCCCGAGATCTCACCCTTGCCGGCGAAAGACGTGAAGCTCGCCTGCGTGGGCTGGATGATGGGCGCCGAGTACACCTGGCCGTCGAGCTCGATCCCGAGCAGCTGGTGGAAGTTCTCCTGGGCCACCTTGTCCCACAAGGCGGATCCGGCCGCGCCGGCCAGCGTGTAGTCGACCACCCACTGCCCGGTCTGGTTCTGCGTGGCCTGGGCGCTCCCGATCGAATGGCCCGTCATCTGCGCGGGCCCGAGCACGCAACGGACCACGGCCTGGCCGTCGCAGGCGCCGTTGATCCCGGGCAGCAGCACGGTGCTGGTGGCGTAGCCGGGCTTGTCGACACTCGTCGACGGGGAGGACACGTACTGGCTGTCCGGGGGCACGTTGTTCGAGCTGTAGCCCTGGGGCGAATTGTTGGGTGTGACGGCGAGGTTGGCCTCGGTCAACTGGGAGGACGCCGTACAGGCGGGAACCGCCCCGATGCCTGGCAACTGCTTGACCTTCGATCCCTTCGGGACGCCCTGGGGATACGCGAAACACTCGACCGGTCGGAAGTACATGCGAGCCGTCTGCCCGATCTGGTCGAGAACCTGCTGCGCGTTCGTGACACCGGGAATGGAGACCGAGATCTGGTTCTTCCCGCTTGTCTGGACCTCGGCGCCCGACACGCCGAGGCTGTTGACGCGCAGGTTCAGGATGTTGACGGTCTCGTTCAGGTCGGCCTGGGACACGTGCTGACCCTCGGCGGTGTAAACGACCGCCACCCCGCCAGCGAGGTCAAGCCCCAACCGCGGCGACCACTTGGCGGCGAACACGGCAGCGAACGATCCGAGGGAGATCGCCACCACGACGATGACGCTGATCCACAGGTTGCGCCGCAGACGCCGCTGGGCCCGTCCCCCCGCCTTCGGGCTCACGCCTCTTCGGCCTCCCCACCGAGGTCGCCGCTGCTGGGGGCGCCGTCCCCACCTACGTCGTCGATGTCTGCGTCATGCGCGTCGGCGGTAGGGCTGCCGCTGTTGCTGCTGTTTTTGCTATTGCCGCTTGCGCCGGCTCGTCGATTTGGCTTGATGTCCTCGACGGGCTCGTCGTCGACCCGCACGTCCTCGATCGGGTCGATCTTCTTGGCGATGGCCTGGCGGACGAAGACGATCCGGGTCGGCTGCGGGCCGTCGAGATTGCCGTCGTCGCCGAGGGCGCCCGTCAAGAGCGTGTAGCGATCCCCGTGGACCTCGAGGACGGTGCCGACGACACCGCCGACCGTCTGCACCTCGTCTCCCACCTCGAAGGCCGATCCCTGGGACTGGCGCGCTGCCTGGGCCTTTCGCTGCTGGGGACGAATGAAGAAGAAATAACCCAGCAAACCGATCGCCACCAAGGGCAACAGGGTCAGCAGCGAGCTCGAGCTCGATTTCGAAGAAGCGGCGACCAGCACGAAATGGGCCAGCGCAGGGTTTGGTGTCATGAGAGATCCTTGGACCGGAATCGGTTGCGGCGGGCCAGCCTAGTGCCTGGTTTCCCGATCTCTCGGGCACCGGGCCGGCCGCGCTGCCCGCGGTCAAGTGCCCCCATCGCCGCCGGTCGGGTGCGCCGGCTCCGGATCCGGGCGGGGGCCGAGTCCATCCTGGTGGGGCGAGTGGGGCCGTGCCGGTACGTCGCTCGGCGCTCGGTGTTCGGGGTTGGCCGAGGACCCTGATCGGGACGGCATCAGCGCACTCGGATGGATCACCCGACCACCTTTCAGTGCGTTCCGCGCCGCCTGGCCGTCCCCGGGCACGGGGAGCCCATTCGCCCTGTTCGCCGCCCGGCCGGGGGGCGAGGCCCGTTTCCGGTCATATGGCGACTCCCGTCGCACGGGGCAACCGAATCGCAACCCAATGTGGACCCGCTTGCGACAGCCGTTGTGCAGAGTACGGAGCATCAGTAACCGACCTCACGGTGAAGTTCGTTCGGCGGAGAGCGACCGCTTGAGAGTCCGATGAAGGGGAACGGACTCTCAAGCGGGGAATCACCGAGGGTGAGGCAGCAGAAGCGAAGAGGTGCGCCGGCCTCCTGAGGCCGTCGGAGGGAGTTTTTCGGGGGATCCGACGGCCCGGGCTGGCGCGCCTTTTCGCACTCTGGAGCTGTGGCGGCGCCGGCTGCGATGGGCCGCGATCCGCCTGGTCAACGGCCCGCGCTGCTGCGCACTTCAGCCCACGGGCGCCTGCCGCGTCCCCCGTCCCGCGCCGTTTTCAGGCGTCCCGCGATCTCCGGCTCGAACATCTGTGACTCAATTGGTGGTTTGAGCAGGAAGTTTCCAAGTGGCGCTGAGCGTCCTTCATTCAACTCAGATTTGGCCGTTCGGCCAGTACAGTTGCAGCCTGATGCGAGACGGATCGATCTCCGTGCTGGTCATTGAGGACGAGGCGGACATCCGCCAACTCCTCCGGACCCTCCTGGAGCGCGAAGGCTACGGGGTCTCCGAGGCACTCGAAGGGCGCGCCGGGGTCCGCCAGTTCCATCAGAGCCAACCCGACATCGTGATCCTCGACGTCGGGTTGCCCGACCTGGACGGTTGGCAGGTCCTGGAGCGCATCCGGGACATGAGCGACGTTCCCGTGCTCATGCTCACGGCGCTCGGGACCGAGCGCGACAAAGTTCGCGGCCTCAATTCAGGTGCCGACGACTATCTGACCAAGCCATTCGGCCGGAGCGAATTGCTGGCCCGCCTCCAGGCCATCGGCCGGCGGCAGGTGACGCGGGACGAGCCCGTGACGGCCTTCGACGACGGCACCCTCCACATCGACTACGCCCACCACGAGGTCGTCGTCGACGGCCGGGTCGTCACCTTTACCCCGACGGAATACCGTCTGCTGGCCACGCTGACCCGTCACCAGGGCCAGATCCTCTCTCCGGACCAGCTCATCGAGTTGGCCTGGGACGATCCGAGCGGGTTGGCCACGTCACGCGTCAAGTACGCGGTACTGCGGCTCCGGCGCAAGCTGGGCTGGGGCGAAAGCGATGACGGCCCTATCGAGACCGTCAGGGGCTTCGGCTATCGATATCGCGCGCGGCACCGGTGAGCGAGCCGTTCTCGTCCCAACCCGACGACGACGGGCGTCGCCGCTCACCAATGCCCGGGTCTGCGCCGCCCCTCGGGATCTCGGGATCGATGCGAGTGCGTCTCCCCATCTTCGCCCTCGTCGCGGTCGGGACGGTCCTCATCGCCGTGATCCCCTTCCCCCACGACGCCCGCCGCGAGATTTCGCTGGCCGGCGTCATCTTCTTCGTCCTCGTTGCCGCGGCCTTCATGCTGCCCTGGGAGCGATTGCCCGACTGGGCCTGGCTGATCATCCCGATCGGGTACATCGCGGTCATCGCCATCATCCGGGACGCCCAGGGCGGCTCCGACTCCGGATTGGTGGTCGTCTTCCTTCTCCCGATCGTCTGGCTCTCGCTCTACGGACGACGCCTGCACCTGCTCGTCGGCTTGTTCTGCATGGACCTGGCGTTGGTGGTGCCCCTCCTCGTCGTGGGGGCGCCCGAATACCCGACCCTCCAGTGGCGCGAGGTCGCCGTGATGGCCACGGTCACGACGTTGGTGGCCTTGACCGTCTACACGATGGTCTCGCGGGATCGGGTCTTCTTGGGCGACCTGGCCCAGCAGACCCGCATCGCTCGCCGGAACGCCCGCGAGGCGGATGACGCCCGGGACCGGCTCGAGACCCTGCTCCGGGCTGCGACCGGGAGCGCCATCATGGGGGTCGACCCGGCGGGGACCGTGACGTTCTTCTCGGCCGGGGCGGAACAGATGCTCGGGTTCCGGGCGGCGGAAGTGGTGGGGGTCCAATCGATCGCCGACTTCATCGACCCCGCCCAGATCGATGAGCGGCGCCTGACGATCGACGCCATGCGGACCACTCTGGAACCTGTTGACCCGGACACGGCGGCCGAGGTGCCGTGGACCGCGACGCGCAAGGACGGCCAGCAGCGCCGGTGCGTCGTTCGGGTGCGAGCCCTGCCCGCCCCCTCGCCCGACCTGGCCCTCGACGAGGAGTCACCGGAAGAAATTGACGCGGCCGAAGACAACGGCGTCGCGGGTTCGAATGGCTCGACAGCTCAGGGCGACGGCATTGCGCAGGCCACCGGCGGCTATGTCGTCGTTGCCATCGACGTGACCGAGCGCGAAGAGTTGGCCGCCGACCGGGAGCGCCTGTTCGCCATCCAGAAGGAAGTGACGCAGTCGCTGATCGAACAGAACAACCGCCTGCGCGAACTGACCCAGATGAAGGACGACGTGGTCGCCACGGTATCGCATGAGCTGCGCACGCCGATCACCTCCATCCGGGGCTTCATCGAGCTCCTGCTCGATGCCCAGTCGGATCTGACCGAGAGCCAGATGCGCATGCTCCACACCATCGAGCGCAACGCGGACCAGCTTCAGCGTGTGGCGGAGGATCTCCTGGCCGACCCGGGCGCCGGCCGAGGGCTCCGGGTCGCGTTCACCGAGCTGGACCTCAGCCGCCTCGCCGAGGAGGCGGTCCATGCCATCCAGACCTCGGCCACGGTGGCTGGGATCGTGTTGACCATCGACCCCGGCGACGAAGTGCCGATCTTCGGCGACCCGACCCGCCTGCACCAGCTCCTTGGCAACCTGCTGGCCAACGCGATCAAGTTCTCGTCCCGCGGTGGCCGCGTCCACGTCATCGTCGACAGCGCAGACTCCTTCGCCAGGGTGCAGGTCCTCGACGAAGGACCAGGCATCCCCGAGGGCGAGCGTGACCAACTCTTCGAGCGCTTCTACCGGCTCGCCTCCTCCACCGAGATGGGCGTGCCCGGGACGGGACTTGGCCTCGCCATCGCCAAATCGGTCGTCGAGGCCCACGAGGGTTTCGTCGACATCGTCGACACGCCCGGCTGGTCGACGACCTTCAGGGTCAACCTGCCCCTGCGCACGCCTGCCGAGTCGACCCTGCCCGCGGGGCAGGGAGCGCGCAGCAGGTAGGACCCCCGCACCTCACGCAGCGAGGAAGCCCCCCGACTGGTGGGCCCACAGACGCCCGTAGACGCCGGGACGGCCGGCGGAGAGCAGTTCGGCGTGGGTGCCCTGCTCGACCACGCGACCTCGGTCGAGCACCACGATCCGGTCCAGGCGGGCGATGGTCGCCAGCCGGTGCGCCACTACGAGGGCGGTCGCGCCCTCCATGAGGTGCCATAGCGCCTCTTGCACAAGTGACTCCGACTCGGAGTCCAACGCCGAGGTGGCCTCGTCCAGGACGAGCACCTTCGCCCGCTTGGCCATCGCCTGTGCGATGGCCACCCGCTGACGCTGACCGCCGGAGAGCTTCATGCCCCGCTCCCCCACCACGGTCTCGTACCCGTCCGGGAGGCGCTCCACGAACTCTTCCACACACGCGGCGCGGCCCACGGCCTGCACGAGGTCCATGTCGACACCGTGCGGCCCCGGCCAGGCCTCGGTGTCGTAACGGCCGTAACAGATGTTCTCTGCGATGGTGCGGTGCAGCATCTGCGGGTCCTGGGGGACGTAGGCGATGTGCTGTCGGAGCGAGTGCTGGGTGACGCACGCGATGTCCTGGCCGTCGATCTCGATCAGACCACCATCACGGTCCGCAAAGCGGAGCATCAGCTTGGTCAACGTCGTCTTGCCCGAACCGGAGGGCCCAACGAGGCCCACGTGCTCGCCCGGTTCGATGCGCAGGTCGAGGCCCTCGAACAACGGGGCGCCCGCCCGGTAGGCGAAGTGCAGGTCCCGGAACTCAACCCGCCCGTGAGGAACCACCATGTCGGGTGCGCCCGGGGCATCGACGATGTCGGGTTGGGTGGCCGCGATGCCGGCGAACTTCGCACAACGACCGATAGACCGCGAGATCAACCTGATGAACTCGAACGACTCCTCCAGGCTGGTGCCGACGAAGGTCGCGTAGAAGAGGATCAGGTAGACCGCTCCCGCTGCAGCCACGTGGTGTAGCGCCAAAAGGACCCCGACCACGATGGAGGCCCAATTGAAGAAGGCCATGGCCGACTCCATCTGGATCCGCGTTCCGGTGAAGACCTTTCGTGCCCGCAGGTCCGCACTGATGGAGTCGGCCACCAGCGCGCCGACGTGCTCCTTTTCCCGCTCCTCCGCCGCCTGGGAGCGCACGGTCGTCAGGTTGGCGATGGTGTCCGCAATGACACCGGTCGCCCGGGAATGGGCGTCGGAGAACTGCTTCTCTGCCGCCACGACGCGGCCCATGCGGCGATGCAACACGAGGACGAACACCGCGACCAGCCCGGTCATCACGAGCGCGACGGGCCAGGCCACGATCCCGAGGACCACGATGGCCCCGATCGTTGTGACGCTGATACGCAGGATGCCCCAGACCATGGTTTCGATCATGTCGGCGAAGGCCCATGTCGACGTCTCGAGGGTGGCGATGACCTCCCCCGACGGCCTGTCCGTGTGCCACGAGTGGCTCAGTCCGATGAGGTGCTCGTAGCCACCCGTGATGGCGCGGCCGAAAGAGCGAAGGGTGGCGCCCCACATCATCCAGCCGCCGATGCGGCCGAAGACCGTGGCGGTAGCCAGCACCACGGCGTAGGCGACCAACAGAGGGCCGAAGGACTGCCACAGTCCCTCGTGCGGGTCCAGGTTCGATATGCGGCTCAACAGCGCGGCAAAAATCAGCGGCGCGGCCACGGCGTTCGCCAGAGTGCCGAGAACGATGGCCGTGCAGGCGCCCGCGAAGACCCGACCGTCGGGCTCCATCTGGCGCCGGCAGTAACTCAGGGTCTCTTTGGTCGATGCGGTGGGGAAAAGGGTGCGTTCACCCATGGGTCTCTCCAGGCGGGAGGTGAAACGGGCGGGTCGAGGAAACGGGCGCACCGGAAGTGCGCGGTCTGCCTCGGATTGCGTCCGGGCGGTCAGCCCGTCGGTGTCGTGGTCGGCGTCAGTGACCAGCGGGGCAGAGGTCGGGCCCGGCCATCCGGGACCTCCCTCCGACGGCACCAAGCAAAAAGTCGGCCGGCTGGGCCACGGTGGCGGGCGGGCGCGGGCACGATCAGCGTCGAGCGCGTCATCATTCCTGCCATGTGGTCACCTCGCTCCCGTCTTGTGGTGCAACGCCCAAAACCGTAATCCATCGCACCGCGGAATCGCGCAAGAAATACGAATTGACGCGTCGGCGGCGCACGACGACAGCCCCGTCAGAAGAGCGGAGGCGTGTTCATTGCGTCGGCGGCCGACGCGGGCCGTTCCAAACCCAGATGGGTCCAGGCCCGTTGTGTCGCCACCCGACCCCGAGAGGTTCGTTGGATCAACCCGCTCTGCAGCAGGAAGGGCTCGTAGGCCTCCTCGATCGTGTCGGTCTCCTCACCCACGCACTGAGCCAGCGTGGTCAGGCCCACCGGCTGACCGCCGAAGCGACTGCAGAGCGTGGACAGGATGGCCCGGTCGACCTTGTCCAGACCCATTTCGTCCACCCCGAAGAGCTCGAGGCCGTCGCCGGCCGTGGCGCCGTCGATGTAGCCCTCGCCTCGCACCTCCGCAAAATCCCGCACCCGGCGCAGGAGCCGGTTCGCCACCCGCGGTGTGCCCCGGGAGCGCTCCGAGATCCGGATGGCGCCGTCGGCATCGATCTGGACCTTCAAGATCCGCGCGGACCGTTCCACAATGGCGCGCAGATCGGCCGGGTCGTAGAGGTCCAGGCGTCCCACGAAGCCGAAACGGTCCCGCAGCGGCCCGGCGACCAGACCCGTGCGGGTCGTCGCGCCCACCAGCGTGAAGCTCGGCAGCTCCAGGCGAATGGAGCGCGCGGTGGGACCCTTCCCGATCAGGATGTCGAGACGGCCGTCCTCCATCGCCGAGTACAGCATCTCCTCGACCGAGCGGTGCAGGCGGTGGATCTCGTCGATGAACAGGACGTCACCGTCCTGCAGGTCGGTGAGCAGCGCGGCCAGATCACCCGCCCGGGTCAGCACGGGGCCGGCGGTGATGCGGAACCCGGCGCCCATCTCGGCGGCGACGATCCCGGCCAGGGACGTCTTGCCCAATCCGGGGGGGCCGGCGAAGAGTATGTGGTCGACCGGCTGGCGCCGCTGGCGCGCCGCCTGGAGCACGATCCCCAGATGCTCGACCAATTCGGGCTGCCCGACGAACTCAGCCAGGGTCCGGGGCCGCAGACCGACCTCTTCGTGCTCCTCGGCACCGTCGGATGCAGCCGGATCGACGACCCGGGGAACGGGCTCCGGGGCGAGAACCTCGCGGCGGGCGCCGCTCACCGATTCATCGGCTGGCCAGCTCGCGCAGCGCGAGGCGGAGCATCTCTTCCACCCCGACATCGTCGCGTAGGCCATCGAGTGCAGCGCGGATCTCGTCCGGGGCGTAGCCGAGCTCGCTGAGCGCGGCCCGCGCCTCGGCCCGGGACGTACGGGTGCCCCGCAACCCCGGGTCGCCACCCGCCCCCCACCCCGCCACGGCACCCGCCCCACCGCCCGACAGTGACAGGTCGGGCAGGTCCAGCCGACTCTTGAGCTCGATCAACAGTCGGGCCGCCGTCTTACGCCCCACACCCGGCACCGTGCACAGAGTCTCGAGATCCTCCTCGAGCACCGCCGTGGACAACGCCGCCGGCGACAACGCCGCCATGATGGCCAGCGCCAGCGCGGGACCGACCCCGTGCGATCCCAGCAACACCTCGAAGCAGCGCCGCTCGTCGTCGTGTACGAAGCCGTACAGGACGATCGCGTCCTCCCGCACATGGGTGTGCACGTAGAGCGTCGTCTCGGCACCGCTGGCCGCCGTCACCAGGGCGGCCGCCGTCGCCGGGGTGAGGGCCACGCGGTATCCCACGCCCCCGACGTCGATGATCACCTCGCCCTCGCCGGTCCGCAGCACCACCGCTCCACGAAGCAGTCCGATCACGCCGTTCCCTCCTTGATGAGCGCCGCATCCGTGGCCCGGCGCAACGGCATGGTGGTCTGGTGGCAGACGGCCAGTGCCAGCGCGTCCGCCACGTCGGGCGGCCCGTCGACGGCCGGCAGGCCCAGCACCTGGGCGACCATGCGCTGCACCTGGTCCTTGGTGGCGGCCCCGTAGCCGACCAGGCAGAGCTTCACCTCATTGGCCGTGTACTGGACGACGTCGCAGCCGCCCTCGGCGGCGACGAGGAGAGCCAGACCGCTGGCCTGCGCCACCGACATGGCGGTCTTCGCATTCACCTGGAAGAAGACCCGTTCGACCACGACCGCCCGCGGTCGCAGCTCCTGCACCAGCGCCCGCAGCTCCGTATGCAGGATCAAGAGCCGCTGGGCGAGCGGCGCCGCCGGGTCGGTCTCGATCACCCCGGCCGCGTGGGCCCGCAGCGCGACGGTGCCCTCGGTCCGGCCCACGAGCCCGTAGCCGCAGCGTGAGAGCCCGGGATCGATACCCAATACGAACATGCGTTCGTAGGTTAGCCGGGGCCGTTGCACAGGGGGCGGATCCGGGTGAGGCCGCCGAGTCGGTGTTGCCGGAGCCGGGGCGGCGGATCAGCCCTCGAAGGCGGCCAGAATTTCGTCGGCGATGTCCGCGTTGGAGTGCACCGCCTGGACGTCGTCGTGGTCGTCGATCGCCTCGAGCAACCGCAGGACCTTCTTGGCCTCGGCCTCGTCGGGGACCGGGACCGGGGTGGTGGGCTCGAGGCTGAGGTCGACGGACTCGGAGGTGATGCCGGCGCTGTCGAGGGCCTGGCGCACCGATTCGAGGTCGGCGGGCGCACTGGTGACGACCCAGGCCGCGCCGTTGCTGGTCATGTCCTCGGCGCCGCCCTCCATCGCGATCTCCATCACCTTGTCCTCGTCGTTGTCGAGGCTGACGGTCACGATGCCCTTGCGCTCGAACTGCCATCCGACCGCGCCGGGCTCGGCCATGTTGCCGCCGTTGCGGCTGAAGAGGTTGCGCATCTCGGCACCGGTGCGATTGCGGTTGTCGCTCAAGGTCTCGACCATGATGGCCACGCCACCGGGGCCGTAGCCCTCATAGTTGATGGCCTCGTAGCGCACGCCCTCGAGATCGCCCGTCCCGCGTTTGATCGCCTTCTCGATCGTGTCGAGCGGGACGCTGGCCGCCCGGGCCTTCTGGTAGGCGGTGCGCAGGGTGGCGTTGGCCTCGAGGTCCCCGCCGCCGTCCCGTGCGGCGACCTCGACGAGGCGGATGCACTTGGCGAAGATCTTGGCACGGGCCTTGTCCTGGGCGCCCTTGCGGTACTTGGTGGTCGCCCACTTCGAGTGACCCGACATGTTCCCTCGTTCCTCTCCCCGCCGGTGCCATCTGTGGTGGGCCGGCGCTGCTGGTTGGCGGTTGGCAGGTGGGGAAACGATTGTATCGAGGCTGGTCCGGGGTCAACCCGGGGCGAGGGCGACGGGGACGTCGGTGTCGGCGAGGCGGTGGAGGGGCGCTCGAGCCGCTGGTCGACGGAGTGGGCTGGACAGGCGTCGTGGCGTGTCAGTGGTGGTGGAAGCCACACTGGCCTGATTCTTGGTGGTTTGGGATCGTCTGGGTGCGTATGCGGCCAATACGCTCCGGAGTCATGACTGCATCCCGGACCCGGTCCCGCTCCCGCCGCCTCCTGCTCGTGGGGGCCGGCCTCGCCGCCGGGGCTGTGGCCGGGGCGGTCTACAAGCGGTTCGCGCTGCAGGGGGCGGGGTCCGGGACGGGGGTGGGGGCGGGGGATTCGGGTGCGGACGACGTGAGTGTTGCGCTCGGTTGGGGCGAGGGAGTGGTCCGTCCGGACCATCAGGTCCTGCGGACCCCCGACGGGGCGGACTTGGCCGTGTGGGACCTGGCCGGGCACGGCCCGGATGCCCCGGCGGTCGTCCTCCCCCACTGCTGGGGCTGTAGCCACGAAGTCTGGCTTCCCGTCGCCCGCCGGCTCCGGGAACAGGGGTACCGCGTGGTCCTCTACGACCAGCGCGGCCACGGGGCGAGCACCAGAGGCACCGCTCCGCTTGCGATCGAGACGCTGGCGCACGACCTCGCGGTGGTGCTCAATGCAACCGATGTGCGCGGCGCGGTGCTGGCGGGGCACTCCATGGGCGGCATGACGATCATGTCCCTCGCGACGCACCGACCCGACGTCCTGAAGGAGCGGGCCAAGGCGACGGTGCTCGTGGCAACCGCCGCGACGAGTGTGGGCGATCGCTCGGGGCAGAGTGCACGGGTCGCCAGTGCGATGATCGCGTCACCGATGGTCACGCGGGCGATGCGTGCCAAGAATGGCCACCTGTTCGTGCGATACGCCTTCGGCGACAGTCCGGTCAGGGCACACGTGGACCTGACCAGGGAGCTCTTCGGGGACTGCCACGGCACGGTGCGCGGAGACTTCCTGCTGGCGTTCGCGACGATGGACCTCTTGGAAGGTATCGCGACGATCGACGTGCCGACGACCGTGATGGTGGGGAGCCGTGACGCGCTGACGCTGCCCAAGAAGGCAGAGCAGATCGTGGCGACCGTTCCAGGGGCGCGACTCGTTACCCTGCAGAACAGGGGGCACATGCTCCCGCTCGAAGATCCCGACGCGGTGACCGACGAGATCGTGAGGGCCGTGACGGGCTAGCCGCACCCCGGTCGAGGTCGAGTGCCTGCCGGACCCGGGGGGCCGGGTATCAGAAGGTTCCGGCGCTCATTTTCTCGGCCGGCGCCAGGTCGGCGAGGGCGGGGAGACGAAGACCCTTCCGTGCGGGCTGATGAAGCGCACCTCGGCCTGGGCGTCACCATCGAGCTTCCAACCCAACTCGTGCACCCGGCTGTGGTGCGCGACGCAGAGCGTGAGGAGGTTCGACATGACCGTGGGGCCCTGCTTGGAGGCCCACACGACGTGATGGACGTCGGTCACGTTCCGGCAACCGCAACCCGGGAAACGGCAGCCGTTGTCCCGGCGACGGATCTCGATCCGCTGTGCGTCGCTCGGGTCGCGCTGCAGCGGCTTCTGGTCGAGGCCGCTGCCGTCGGGAGCGTCGAGGGACAGCGTGATGTGGGCATTGCACGCCAGCCGGCGGGCCACCTCGGCCGAGATCGGGCCCACACCTTGGATGGAGGCGTGGCCGTACCCGTCGCCGTAGAGGAGGCGGTCCAGGTCGGTGTGCACGATCATGGTGGTCTGGCCGCCGCCGTGGACGGGCGCCGGACCGGTGCGCTTCCGGCGACCCTGCTCGATGCAGATGTCGAGCAGGGCGTCGGCGCAGCGGCTTTCGAACCGAACGTAGTCAGGATCGGCGGCGCTCGGGTGGTCGTTGCGGCGGGCTCGTCCGAGCACGGCGGACTTCACCAGCGCGTACGCGTCACCGGTGAGCTGCGCCCAGAGCAGGCAGCGTTCGTCGTCGAAGCGGACGTACCGGCGTTGGAACTGCGCCGCTGCATCCGTGTCGCTCGCTCCCTTGACCTCGGCCACCAGCTGGCGGGCCTGCTTCGGTGTCCAGTGCTCCGACGCCTGCGCCAGGTCGGCGTCTGACGCAGGCGTGGCGACCGCGGCCAGGGGGGCGAAGACATCGAGTGTCAGGCGGCCGTCGGACAGCGCACCGGAGAGTGCCGGGAGGTCCCCCATTCTGGCGGCCGCGTCGACCAGCGTGCGGGCGCGTCCTCGGCTGATGTGGCAGTGGGCGACGAGCCAGTCGCGCATGGACAGCGATCCGTCCCCGCGCCAGGCCTCGGTCCGGTCGAACTCGGCGATGTCACGGAGCATGGCACCCTCGTGCTCGGAGATCACACGCTGATGCCGTCCGATGCTGTCCGCCAACTTCGCCGAGCGCGCATCGTTGCCGTAGTCCCGGCTGAGTGGCCTCGTCCGGCGGGCCGATGCGGCCCCGCCCGTACGAGCCGGATTGGAAGCCGGGGCGGTGGGTACCATACGGACGAACGGTCCCCTGGGAGATCGGAACGCGGTGCGACATCGGTGGCCCGCCCGGGCCGGGCGTCAGCTGATGACGGTCGTCCCGAAGCGTTCGAGGGTTTCGAGCGCGTGGGCCAGCGAGTCGCCCGGGACGCCGATCCCCGACCACGTGACGCCGAGCGCCGCCAGCTCCTCGACCGCCGCCAGTTGGGCGTCGGGATTGAAGTTGTCGCCGCCCGGATCCCCTCCGGCGCTGGAGCCGAACGACACGTCGATGGTGGAGGGATCCCGACCTGCTTCGTCCATGAATTGCCAGAGCTCATCGAGCATCGGACGGAGGTCGTCGACTCCCTCGAGCGGCCGCGTCTTGGCCGTGGTGGCCAGGACCCGAGGCGCGGGAAAGGGGCTCCAGCCGTCGCCGTAACGGGCCACCCGCCGGCGCGAGAGCGTGCTGTTCCCGCCGATCCAGATCGGGGGATGCGTCTTCGGCTTGGGATTCGCCGTTTGGCCCTTGGCCGTGAAGGTCATCCCCTGGTGGGCGAACTCATCCTCGCTCCAGACGCCCCGGATCACCCCGATCGCCTCGTCGAAGAGCGCGTTGCGCTGTTCGAAGTCGACGCCCAGCGCCTGGTACTCGCCTCGCATGTAGCCGGTGGCGACGGCCAGGGTGAAGCGTCCGTCGGAGAGCGCATCGAGCGTCGCCACGGCCTTGGCCACCACGAACGGATTGCGATACGGCAGCACGACGATGTTGGGTATGAGGCGCAGCCGATCGGACACCGCCGCGCAGAACGAGAGCGCGACAAACGGGTCGAGCGCGTCGTGGCCGCCCGCCTTCAGCCACCGATGGCTCGGGGCGGGGTGGTCGGTGAAGCCGATTCCCGCGAATCCAGCGGCTTCGGCCACCTGGCAGAAGCGGGTGAGCGCCGGCTTGGTCGTCAACTCAGGGTTGTAGGGATGCGTCGTGAGCGGGTAGGTCACCCAGTAGTTCATGGCGTTGAACCCTAGTGTTCCGGTCGTCGCGGGCTTCTGGTTGCCCTGGCTTCCGCTGCCGTCTCTGGCTTGCGGCGGGCCGGCTCTAGGCTCACCTTCGTCACGTCTCAGTTTCTGTTGGACCGATGAAAGGTGCCGGTTGCAGCTCGGACTCGAAGGCAAGGTCGCGGTCGTCACCGGCGCCAGCAGGGGCATCGGACTCGCGGCCACGCGCGCACTGACGGACGAGGGCGCCCACGTCGTCGCCGGGGCGCGCCAGAGCACCCCCGACCTCGAGGCCCTCGTGGCTGCGGGGTCGGTCGAGGCGGTCGCAGTGGACCTCTCGACGTCGTCGGGCCCGGCCGACCTCGTCGCGGTGGCGGTCGAGGTCGCGCAGGGTCGGATCGACATCCTCGTCAACAACGTCGGCGCGGCACAGCCTCGGTTGGGGGGTTTCCTGAGCATCACCGACGAAGACTGGGCCGCTTCGCTGAACTTGAACCTCATGGCGGCCGTGCGGATGACCCGCGCCGTGCTGCCGTCGATGATCGCTGCCGGCACGGGGACCATCGTGACGACGAGCTCTGTGAACGCGTTCCTTCCGGACCCGGCCGTCCTCGACTACAGCGCGGCCAAGGCCGCCGTGGCGAACTTCTCCAAGTCGCTCTCCAAAGAAGTGGCGCAGCACGGCATCCGGGTGAACACGGTGAGCCCCGGGCCGGTGTCCACGGCACTGTGGCTCGGTGCGGACGGCGTCGCCCAGACGATTGCCCGAGCCACCGGCGGGGACCCCGACGCCGTGGCGCACCAGGCCGCTGCGGACGCCGCGACGGGCCGCTTCACCACGTCCGAAGAAGTGGCGGATCTCATCGTGTTCCTCGCCAGTGCACGCGCCGGCAACGTCACCGGGGCGGACTTCACCATCGATGGAGGGCTCATCAAGACACTTTGACCTGGGCACAGGGAAGGGGCACCGCGCGGCGGCGCACGGCGGCGCGCGGCGGCGCGCCGGCGGGCGGGTCGACCAGTGGGCGAGCACTCCGAGCACAACCTGAAAACCTGAATGGAGAGGCGCGAACATGACTACGTTCCTGACCGAGGTCCGCGAGACATTGGCTCCCAGCCGGACCGCCCGTTTCGGGCCGCTCCCACCTCTCCTGGTCGCCATGACGGTGGTCACCGGTCTCGTCGATTCGTTCAGCTACCTACTGCTGGGGCATGTGTTCGTCGCCAACATGACCGGCAATGTCGTGTTCCTGGGATTCGCCGTCGCTGGAGCCCAGGGCTTCTCGATCGGCGCGTCGCTCGTGGCTCTGGCGTCGTTCGGGCTGGGCTCCGTCCTCGGCGGGCGGATCGGCGGCCGATTCGGTACCCACCGCGGCCATCACCTCGCGGCAGCGACCGGTGCCCAATCAGTATTGCTGGCCGTCTCGATGATCCTGGCCCTGGTGGGCTCGCACCCCTTCGGTTCCGGTGTCCGCTACACCCTCATCGTGGCCTTGAGCCTGGCCATGGGCGTGCAGAACGCCAGCGTGCGCAAGTTGGCGGTTCCCGATCTGACGACCACGGTGCTCACCCTGACGGTGACGGGAATCGCGGCGGACAGCGCGCTCGGCGGCGGGAAAGGGTCCAAGTCGGGCCGGCGCCTCATCTCGGTGGCCGCAATGTTCATCGGAGCGCTTATCGGAGCGGTCCTGGTCCTCCATGTGCGCGTTGCGCTCCCGCTCATCATCGCCTTTGTTCTTGTCGTCGGCGTGGCGATCGTGAGCCACTGGACGGGTCGCTCGAACCCACCATGGACCCGCGCCGAAGACTGAGACTGTGAATTTCCCTGTGCGATCGCGGTTGCGACCGCCCGGCGTTCGTGAATGGGCTCTGTCCGGCGCGTGTCGAAACGGCCCAGACGAGCCCCCCGGAGAGAACGGTCAGCGCAGCCGGGAGGTGCAGAGGCCGCAGCGCAGCAAGTCCGACCATCTCCACGACAATTCGTGCCCGACGGAGCTCGGTCCGCCCGTATGACCCGTCCCAGCCCGGCCGGTGACGGACTAATTCGGCCGCCGAACGGCGCGGACGGGCTCGAGCACGATCGGCCCGATGCTGCCGTTCCAGGCACCGGGTCGGTCGCAAACTGCTCGAACATGACGGTCCACCGATTCCTCCGCAGCTGGTCCTCTCGGGCGCCCGCAGTCGCAAAACGCGAGATCCACACATCCCCTTGCCGGCCGCACTCATTGGCCATGATGGACCAATGGCGAGTACATCGTTGCCTTCCGAACCCCTGACCCCGGAGCCTCGCGAGCGCACCCGCCTGGAGGCGCTGCTCGACATCGTCCTCGGACCGGACTCCTACGGGATCGTGTTCCTGTTCCTCCTCGTCGACTATGTGTTCCTCACTATCGGATGGAGCGGGACCGTCGCCCTGGTCGTGAGCGTCATCTGGCTCGGGCTCACCGTGCTGCTCGCCTTCCGCACGTCCGAGGTCCCGCACCGGGTGATGTTCGCCGTCCGTCTGGCCGTGGCCCTGACCGTGGTCGCCGCGATCGGGGTGGCACTCGGCGGAGGTGACCGGGCCTACGGCGCGATCGTGATTCTGGCGTCACTCCTCGTGCTCGGCAGCCCGATCGCGATCGGCTGGCGGATCCTCCACCACACACGCGTCACCACGCAGACCGTTCTCGGAGCACTATGCATCTACGTGCTGATCGGCTTGGTCTTTGCCAACGCCGACTACGGAGTCCAACTGGTCTCGGGAAACTCGTTCTTCGCCCAGGCCGGTCACCACGGCCCGGCCGACTTCGCGTACTTCAGCTACATCACCATGGCCACCGTCGGGTACGGCGACCTTACGCCGGCGACCGGGCTCCCCCGCACCAATGCGGTGCTCGAGGCACTGTTGGGCCAGATCTTCCTGGTCGTCCTCGTCGCCCGCCTGGTCGGGATGTACACCCCGTCCTTCCGCTGGGGCCACGAGCTCCACGGCGGGGCGATGGCCGATGCCGGAGCGGCGCCAACCGACGGGGACGGCAGCGAAGGCGAACGCGAAGGCTGACGGCGGCCAGGCCAGCTCTCTTAGACCATCAGCACAACGGGCACGATCATCGGGCGCCGCTTCGTGCGGTCACCGACGAACTTGCCCAGGGCCTTGCGGGTGTGACGGCTCAGCACCTCGATATCGTGCACGCCGTCGCGCAGCGCCTGTTTCACTGCCGCCGCGACAACGTCGCTGGCCTCTTCCAGGAGCTCCTCGGCCTCGGGGGCGTAGACCCAACCTCTGGTCTCGATCACCGGCGGACAGCTGAGCCTGCTCTGCTGGCGGTCGACCGTGACCACGGCCATGACCACGCCCTCTTCGGACAGCTTCTTACGGTCGCGCAGCACACCGTGCTCGAGGTCGCCCACGGTGCCGTCGACGTAGACGTATCCGCCCGGCACGTGTCCATCCCGGGAGATCCCCTTGGCGTCGAGCTGAATCACATCGCCGTCCTCGCAGAGGAGCACTTTGGCCGGGTCGAGGCCCATGGACAGTGCGAGTCGGGCGTGGTGCACCATGTGGCGGAACTCGCCGTGCACCGGCACGAAGCACTCCGGTTCGGTCACCGAGATCAGCGTCCGCAGCTCCCCCTGGCGGGCGTGGCCGCTGACGTGGACGGCCTCGGAGCCCGAGTGGACGACCTCGGCGCCCCGGCGGTGCAGATCGTCGATGACCTGTCCCACCGACCACTCGTTGCCCGGGATCGGATGGGCGCTGATGACGACGACGTCGTCCTCACCGATGCGGAGCCACTTGTTCTCCCCCGTGGCCATGAGCGAAAGCGCCGACATGGGCTCGCCCTGCGAGCCCGTCGAGATCACGCACACCTCGCCGGGCGGCACGCTGTCCACCTGTTCGATGTCGATCTGCACCCCGTCGGGGATGCTGATGATGCCCAGCCGCGTCCCGAGCTCGACGTTCTTACCCATTGAACGGCCCAGGGTGGCCACCTTGCGCCCGTTTGCCACCGCGGCGTCGATGATCTGCTGCACACGGTGCATGTGACTGGCGAAGCAGGCGACCACGATGCGCTTGCCGGATTGGGCCGCGAAAACCCGGCGCAGCGTCACGCCCACCGTGGATTCTGATTCGGTGAACCCGGGCTCCTCCGCGTTGGTGGAGTCCGACAGAAGGAGGCGAATACCCTCTGTGCGGGCCAGCTCCCCCATGCGTGACATGTCGGTGCGTCGCCCATCGACCGGCTGCAGGTCGAGCTTGAAGTCCCCCGAGTGCAGGATCACTCCTTGCGGCGTGTGGAACGCGATTGCCATCGCCTCGGGCACCGAGTGCGTCACCGGGATGAACTCAACGTCGCAGGCGCCGATCTTCACCCGCTCCCCGTCCGCCACGGGGATGAACTTGGTGTTGCCGGCCAGCCCGGCCTCGTCGATGCGGTGGCGGGCCAGTCCCACCGTCAGCTCGGAGCCGTAGATGGGCGCCCGGACCTCCCTCAGCAGGTAGGCCAGACCGCCCGTGTGGTCTTCGTGGCCGTGGGTGAGGACGATCCCGTCGACCCGGTCCTTGCGGTCGTACAGGTAGGTGAACTCGGGCAGGACCAGGTCGATGCCCGGCATGTCGGGGTCGGGGAACATGATCCCGCAGTCGAGGATGACGATGCGCCCCTCCACCTCGATGCAGGCGCAGTTCCGTCCGATCTCCCCGAGCCCGCCCAGGAAGACGACACGGACGGGCTTCGGCTTCGGCCTGTTGCTGCGCTCAGCCAAGCGGGGCGCCAGTGACCGGGGGTGGCCCGACGGCGGCCAGGATCTTCTGGGCCTGGGCATCGAGCTCGGGGCTGGACGGCCCCATCGGCAGCCGGCACTGGCCCACCCGCTGACCCATGGCCCGCAGCATGGCCTTGGCCGGCAGCGGATTCGGGAACTCGGGCGTGGACTCGAAGTCGAAGGAGTCGAGGAGCTCTGCGTTCCCGGCGATGGCGGTGGCGAGGTCGCCAGCCGCGAAGGCGTCGACGACCTGGCGGAGCTTTGGGCCGATCCAGTGCGCGGCCACGCTGATGATCCCGACCGCACCGACCGCCATAAGGGGCAAGGTCATGACGTCGTCACCGCTGTAGATCTCGAATCCCGCCGGCACCTGCGCGGCCAGGTGCGCTGTGGTTGGAGGGTCGGCCGCTGCGTCCTTCAGCGCCACGATGGCCGGTACGTCCCGGGCCAAGCGGAGCATGGTCGCAGTGTCAATCCGCCGACCGGCGCGGATCGGGATGTCGTAGAGCATGACGGGGAGGTTCCCCGCCGATTCGGCCACGGCCCGGAAGTGCTCGTAGATGCCGGTCTGGGAGGGCCGGTTGTAGTACGGCGTCACCACGAGCACGCCGTCGACCCCGCACTCGGTGGCGCGGGCCGTCATCGCGATGGAGTGCGCCGTGTCGTTGGATCCGGTGCCCGCAATGACGGGGATCGTCACGGCCTCGGCCACGGCCCGCCACAGCGCCACCTTCTCGTCGTCGGTGAGCACCGAGCCCTCACCGGTGGAGCCGCTGAGCACGAGCCCGTCGCTGCCGTGCGTGGCCAGCCAGCGGGCCAGGTCGACCGCGGCGGGCAGATCCAGCTCCCCGTCGTCGTCGAACGGGGTGACCATGGCCGTGACCACCCGCCCGAAGCGGGGTGAGTCAACCAGCGCGGAGCTCATCGCTCCCTGACGCTACCAGCGATGCCCGGCGACCTGGCGATTCGGCGACCAATCGTTCAGGCGACCTGGCGTTCGGCCGGCGAGCCGTCGGCGAACGCATCCTCCTCCTGTGTGGAGTCGGTCAGGTTCTCGAACGCGATCGCTCCCATTTCGGTGAACTTGGTGCGGAGCCAGCCGTCGGCCGCATCGAGCAGTCCCAGCTTCTTGAGGTTGGGAACGATCTTGGAGAAGAGCAGGATCTGGAAGTCGTCGCGCTCGGGCCCGGCCTGCATGACCTTGATCACGTCGGCGGTGGGCACTTCCATGCGCTCCCATACCTCCTGCATGACCATCCGGTCCTTCATCCGGATGGCCGCCTCGAAGGCGAACTCCTGGCGCTCCCTGAGCTCGGCCGCGCTGAGCTCCTTGTAGTACTCCTGCAGGCTGAGCACCCCGAAGGCCACGTGGCGGGCTTCGTCGGCCATGACATAGCGGAGCAATTTCTTGAGGAGCGGCTCGGTCGTCATCATGTGGATGAAGCCGAAGGCGGCGAGAGCGAGTCCCTCGACCATGATCTGCATGCCGAGATAGGTCATGTCCCAACGGGAATCCGAGACGATGTCGTCGAGCAGCAGTCCGAGGTGGGCGTTCATCGGGTAGTGGCCCGAGAGCTTCTCGTCGAGGTACTTGGAGAACACCTCGACGTGGCGGGCTTCGTCCATCACCTGCGTGGCGGCGTAGTACTTGGCGTCGATCCACGGGACGGTCTCGACGATCTTGGCCGTGCAGAGCAGCGCACCCTGCTCACCGTGCATGAACTGTGAGAGCATCCAGTTCTGGTTCTCGATCCCGAACTGCAAGAAACGCTTCTCGTCCCACTTCTCTAGGACGGTGCCGGCGATGGCGGCCTCGTCCCATTGCGCCTGAGCCGCGTTGGCTTCGGCGTTGGCGATGACGACGCGCTCCTGGTCGACCTCGATCGACCAGTCCAGATCGGTCTGGCCGTTCCACTGCGCCTTCTTGGCCTTCTCGTAAAGTTTGTCGAGCTGCGGTTTGGCGCCCTTCTCGTACTTCCAGGTGAACTCGGCCGGGCAGTTGTCGGGGACACGGTGGAACCCCTCGACGTCGTACTTGCCGACGAAGCTCAGAACGGCCTCGATGTCATCGATGCTCTCGCGGCCGATCAGGTCCAGGTTGGACCTCAGTTCCTCCTGGTTTTCGTCGAGTGTGGTCATTGTGCCGCCCCCTTGATGGTTGGTCTGGTTGAACTGGATGCTCGGTTGGTCGTGGAATTGGAACTGGGATTGAGACTGGGAGAGTCGGGAGAGTCGGGTGTGTCAGAGGAGCCGCCCGCGGCCTCGAGACGGAGGGCGAGGATGCCCGGCAAGACGAACGTGCGCACGAGCGCCCGGGTGTCGGCCGGGTCGGTCAGGTCGGCGTGCGGCGACGGGTCCGAGCAATAGGCCATCACGATGCGCACGGCCCACTCCGCGGCGCGAGAAGCCTGCTCGGGCTCGAGCCAGCGAGCGAAGAACGGAGCGGCCAGGTCGCTCGCCTTCAGCATCACCTCGTCGAAGCCGCCGAAGGTGACGAAGGGCAGGACGGCGCCGGGCTCGTGCTCCAACAGGTAGGTCAGGGGCCCGTGCCCCCGCAGCCAACGGGCGGACGCGACCATTCCGGCGACCAGCACGTCCTCGAGATCGCCGGCTTCGCCCATAGCGACGGCCAGGGAAGAGAAGAGCCGGGCCAGCTCCGTCTCGACCACCGCAGCCAGAATCCCGTCCTTGCCCCGGGGGAAAGTCCGGTAGGCGGTCGCCCGGGACAGCCCGGCGGCACGGGCTATGTCGTCGACCGTCGTCTTGGCGATGCCCTGGCGAGCCAAGCATTGGAGCGCTCCATCGACGAGACGGACCCGGGTCGAGGAGCGGTCGTCTGCCCCGAGGTGGCGCACGACGCTGTCGCGCCCCGCGGTCGGGGCGCCGACGGAGCCGGTGACGGCTTCAGGTCGTACGGCGTTTGCGTCCACAGATGAAACAGTATGGCGTTTTTTGTCTCACTGTCAACCATTGGGGCCTCGGCTGAGCTCAACTGAGATCGAAGTGGCCCGGGGCGATCGACGTGATGAGCAGCGCCAGGAGGGCCAACACAGCCACGCTCCCCCCGACCGTGAGCACCAGCGCGGTGTTCCGGTCCCGCAGATCGCCGGCGTAGTCGTAGAGCAGGGCGAGGACGCCCCCTATCACCAGTCCGCCGAGGTGGGCCCGCCAGTCGATATTGCTGGTGAACCCGATCGCGAAGTTGAGGACCAGCAGTCCGACCACCGGCGCCACCGGCAGATGGCGGCGCAGGCCGACCACCACGTAGGCGCCCAGGACGCCCATGATGGCGCCAGATGCCCCGATCCCGGCGACGTTGGGCTGGCTGAGGATGTAGGAGCACACGCTGCCCCCGAGCCCGGCCAACAGATAGAGCACCAGGAAGCGTGCTTTGCCCAGGAGCACCTCGACGGCGGGTCCGACGATGAGCAGGGCGATCATGTTGAAGAAGATGTGCGCGAAGCTCGCATGCAGCCACATGGCCGTGAAGGCTCGGTAGTACTGGTGAAAGAAATGCACTCCGTCTGGGAACATGGCGTAGCGGTCGACGACGCGCGCATTTGTGCCGAACCCCTCGAGGAAGAACACCACCACGTTGACGGCGATGATGGTGAGAACGATCGGCGTGGGGTTGGTCGAGCCGACCACACCGGTCCGGCCGCGGCTGGTGTGGGTGAAGGCCGGTACTTGCCGGGACCGCTTCGCCCCCTGCGAGGTGCACTCGGAGCATTGCCAACCCACCGGCGCCTCGATCATGCAGTCGGTGCAGATGGGGCGGTCGCAGTGAGCGCAGAGCACCGAGGCCGCCCGGTCGGGATGGCGGTAGCAGGTCCGCGCCGGCGCCGCCTGCGGCTGCGGCTGCACGTAGCTCACCGGATGCCGGCCAGGAGCTCAGACCGGACGAGGAGCGCCACCTGCTCAGGGTCGTTCAGGTCCCAGCGTCCCGGCGAGCTGATGTAGGAGAGCACCATGCGAGCCAGGAAATCGGCCGCCGCGTCGAGGTCGGTGCCCTCCGCCATTCCGTGGCGCACGAGGTAGGGGGCCAAGAAGTCGGCGACGAGCGTGTGGGTCTGGTCCGCCTCGGTCGTCAGCCGGGGCAGGAGGATGTCGGGCTCTGTGACCAGGATCCGCTGCAGGACCTCATGCTCGATCAGCGCACGGTGGGCGAACATGAGGCCGCGCTCCATGACCTCCTCGAGCGTGTCGGCGTCGGAGACCTCCTGATAGAGGCGGAGGAAGAAGCGGGCGAACTCCCACCCGACGACGGCGGATATGAGCTCGTCGCGTCCCCCGGGGAAGTAGCGGTACACCGTCGCCCTCGAGACGCCGGCCTCCCGTGCCGCATCCTCGACCGTCGTCTTGGCCAGGCCCCAGCGGGCGACGCAATCGTAGGTCGCCTGCAGGAGACGCTCCCGGACGTCGGGGTTCACAGCCCGAGCAACGCCTCGAGGCCCACCGTGAGACCGGGTCGGTCGGCCACGGCGCGCACGGCGAGGAGCACGCCGGGCATGAAGGAGCGCCGGTCGTAGGAATCGTGGCGGATGCTCAGGCTCTGGCCCGGCGCGCCGAAGATGACCTCCTCGTGCGCCACCAGGCCGGGTAACCGCACCGAGTGGACGTGCACGCCATCGGGGGCTTCGGCCCCGCGGGCGCCGGGCAGCACGAAATCGGTCGTCGGGTCCGCGGGCAACGGGCCGCTGCCGGCGTCGCGTCGCGCCGCTGCGATAGCCGCCGCGGTGTGTATGGCCGTCCCGGACGGCGCGTCGCGCTTGGCGTCATGGTGCAGCTCGATGATCTCGACGCCGTTCATATGGGGCGCGGCGATCCGGCACAGGTGCAGGAGCAGCACCGCTCCGATGGCGAAGTTGGGAACGACGACGGCGTTGGCGCCGGTCCCCGAGAAGAGCGCTGCCATGTCGGCGAGGTCGCTGTCGGACAGCCCGCTCGTCCCGATGACGGCGTGGATGCCCTGTTCGGCGTAGTGGGTCATGTTGTGGCGGACGGCCGCGGCGATCGTGAAGTCGACCACCACCTCGACGCCGAGGTCGCTGAGCGCGTTGACCTCGTCGACGATGGTCCGGCCGCAGGCATCGTCGCCGGCGTGGGCAGGATCGATGGCGGCGACCAGTTCCATGTCCGTCGCTTCCGAGACGGCGTGGCACACCTCGAGGCCCATGCGGCCGCCGGCGCCGACCACACCGACCTTCTGCATGCCCAGCAGGCTACCGGGCGGCCATAGCGGGCAGGTAGGACTCGAAGTCGGATCGGTCGAAGGGGCCGACTGCGCTCAAGGTCCGTGGCGCGTCTGCCAGCTCGGCCGCCACCTCCAGTACCTGGGCCGGCTCGATCCCGTCAATACGGGCCAGCACCTCGTCCACCGAGAGCACTTCGCCGTGCAGGAGCAGCGATGCACCGAGACGGCTCATGCGGGCCCCCGAGTCCTCACCCGAGAGAAGCATCTCGGCGCGCAGGTTGCCTTTGGCGATGGCCAGCTCACGATCGGTCACCCCGTCAGTGGCCAGGAGCTCGAGCTCCTCGCTCACGATGCGCAGCACTTCGTCGACGTGTTCGGGTGCCGTGCCCACCACTACGGCCAGGGATCCGCTGTCCTCGTAGGCCGCCCGCTCCGACCACACCGAGTAGGCCAGCCCGCGCTGCTCACGCACCTTCTGGAAGAGCCGGCTCGAGAGCCCGCCCCCCAGGACGTGATTGAGCACGGCCAGCGCCCAGCGGCGGTCGTCGAAGCGCGAGACCGAGCGCATGCCGTAGACCACGTGCGCCTGCTCGGTGGAGCGGCGGACCACGTCGAGGGGGACCGTCTCCGGTCCCGGCGCCGTGCGGGTCGGCCCTACGCCTCCGGAAGTGCCGGCGAAACGCCGCTCCAGGTCTGCCGCGACCGCATCGTGCGTGCAATCGCCGGCGACCGAGACGACCATGTTCGCCGGGCGGTAGTGCTCTTCGAAGAAGGCGAGGATGTCGTCGCGGGTGATCCTCTGGACGGACGATGCCGTCCCGAGCGTGTCCCGTCCCAGTGCGTGGTCGGGAAACAGCGACGCCTGCCACCGCTCCCCGGCCAGGTCGGCCGGCTCGTCGGCGTGCATCAGGATCTCGTCGAGGATCACGGTGCGCTCGGCCTCGATGTCATCGGGACGGAGCGCCGGCGCCCACATGATGTCGCTCAGGATGTCGAGCCCGAGTGAGAGGTGCTCGGAGAGCAACCGCACGTAGAAGGTCGTGTACTCCTTCGTCGTGAAGGCGTTGCAGTCGCCGCCGACCTCGTCGAGCTCCTCGGCGATCGCGGCGGCGGAACGCTGCTCCGTACCCTTGAACAGAAGGTGCTCGAGAAAGTGCGACGCCCCGGCGATCTCGCCAGCCTCGTCACGCGACCCGGTACCGACCCAATAGGCAACGGCTACCGAGCGGACATCCGCCATGGTCTCGGTGACCAGGCGAATGCCGCACGGCAGGACGGACGTCTCAATCAACGGCGGCGCGAACGCCCACGCGAAGGCCGGCGGTCGCCGCCGCGGTCGCGGTCGCCGCGGTCGTTCCCGCCCTCGACGGCACCCGGCCCGAGGTCGCCGAGGTCGGCGACCAGCTCTGCCTCGAAGGCGTCCTCGAAGGACACCCCGGCGGCCTTGGCCGGCGCGGTCGGCCTCGAGGAGGAGGGGGAGGAGGAGGAGGAGGAGGAGGAGGAGGAGGAGTGCGAGGACGACGACGGTGCTGCATCTCCGTTGGCCGAACCGCCGCCGCTGGACTGCGGGGCGCGCTCGGGCTCCCCCGCCAGCGACAGCGAGACCTTGCCCTGGGGGTCGATGTCGTCCACCCGGACCTCGACCGCCTGGCCCAGCGTGAGCACGTCCTCGACGTTGTTGATGCGTTTGCCTCCGGCCAGCGAGGACAGCTTCGAAATGTGCAGCAGGCCGTCCCGGCCCGGCAGCACGTTGACGAAGGCACCGAACTTGGTGATGTTCACCACCTTGCCGGCGTAGACCGCCCCCACGTCGGCAGTGGGCGGGTCGAGGATCAGCGAGATGCGCCGACGCGCCTCCTCGACGGCATTGCCGTCCTTGGCGCCGATGGTGACCGTCCCGACGACCCCGTCGTCGTCGACGGCGATGTCCGCACCCGTCTCCTGCTGCAGGGTGTTGATGACCTTGCCCTTGGGGCCGATGACCTCACCGATCTTGTCGATCGGGATCTCCATGGAGACGATCTTCGGCGCGCTGTTGGCAACGTGCCCACGCGGCTCGGAGATCGCCCCGGCCATGACACCCAGAATGGTGAGCCGGGCCTCCTTGGCCTGGAGGAGCGCCTTGGCCAGTACGTCAGCCGGGAGGCCGGCGATCTTCGTATCGAGCTGGAGCGCCGTCACGGCGTCCGCGGTGCCCGCCACCTTGAAGTCCATGTCGCCGAAGGCATCCTCCGAACCCAGGATGTCGGTCAGCGTCACGTAGGTGCCCTCGTCGTAGACGAGTCCCATCGCGATGCCCGCCACGGGGGCCCGGAGTGGGACCCCGGCGGCCATCAGCGACAGCGTCGAACCGCAGACCGAGGCCATGGAGGTCGAACCGTTCGAGGCCAGCACGTCGGAGACCACACGCAAGGTGTAAGGGAACTCCTCGGCGCCCGGCACGACCGGGAGCAGCGCCCGCTCGGCCAGCAGCCCGTGCCCGATCTCCCGGCGCTTCGGACCGCGCATGAAGCCGGTCTCGCCGGTGGAGAAGGGCGGGAAGTTGTAGTGGTGCATGTAGCGCTTGGACTCGACCGGGGTGATCGTGTCGAGCAGCTGGTTCATGCGGGGCATGCCCAGCGTCGTGACGTTCAGCACCTGGGTCTCGCCGCGCTGGAAGAGCGCCGAGCCGTGCGCGGTCGGGAGCAGGTCGATCTCGGCCGAGAGCGGCCGGATGTCGGCGGTGCCCCGACCGTCGACGCGCACGCCGTCCTCGACGATGCGCTTGCGCACCAGCTTCTTGGTCAGCGAGCGGATGGCCGCCTTGACCTCGCCTGGCCGGTCGGCGAACTCGTCGCCGAGGGCGCTCCGGATCTCCTCACCGGCGGCGTCGAGCGCGGCGTTGCGCTCGGCCTTGCTCGTCACCAGATTGGCCTTGGCGATGGGGTCGGTGCCGACCGCCTCCACCCGGGCCCATACGTCGTCCTGGTAGTCGGTGAAAGTCGAGAACGGGATGGTCTGAATCGGGCCGCGCTCCGTCGTGTACGCCTCGATCAGGCGGCGCTGCAGGTTGATCGACTCGCGGATCCACTGCTTGGCGGCTTCGAGGCCGGAGGCCAGCACTTCTTCCGTCACTTTCGGCGCGCCGGCGTCGTAGTAGGACCACGACTTCTCGGTCCCACCCGCCTCGACCATCATGATGGCGATCTCGCTGTCGGCGTCCTCGGTCAGTGCCCGGCCGGCCACGACGAGCTCGAAGGTCGACTCCTCGCCCTCCTCGAACGTGGGGTGCGGGATCCACTCGCCCTCGGTGGTGTAGGCGACGCGCACTGCGCCGATCGGACCGTCGAAAGGGATGCCCGAGAGCATCAGCGCGGCCGACGACGCGTTGATGGCCAGCACGTCGTGTGGGTTCACCTGGTCGGCACCGACGATGGTCCCGACGACGTGCACCTCGTTGCGGAACCCATCCGGGAAGGAGGGACGCAGGGGTCGGTCGATCAACCGGCAGGTCAGGATGGCCTGGTCGGAGCTCTTCCCCTCCCGGCGGAAGAAGGACCCGGGGATCTTGCCGGCGGCGTACGCCCGCTCCTCGATGTCGACGGTCAAGGGGAAGAAGTCCGTCCCCTCCCGCACCGATCGGGCTGCGGTGGCCGTGGCCAGCAGGACGGTGTCGCCGATGCGGGCCACGACGGCCCCGTCGGCGAGCTGGGCGAGTTTCCCCGCCTCAAAGGACATGGTTCGGTCGGTCCCGCTGATCGGGCCCGACACGGAAATGGCGTCAGCCATGATGCTCCTCGTGTCTCGGGGGCATCTTCGTTTCTGGTTCCCAGTGGTCGACCACCTCGCACCCGAAGTGACCGGCGACTGGCAGCCAGGTGGCTGAAGACGCCCGGTTCTGTGGTGCTGCCGCTACCTTCTGATGCCGAGTCGGCCGATGATGGTGCGGTAGCGCTCGACGTCGTTCTTGCGGACGTAATCGAGCAGCCGCCGACGCTGGCCGATGAGCTTCATCAGGCCACGCCGGGTGTGGTGGTCCCCCTTGTGCTCCTTCAGGTGCTCGGTCAGATGGTTGATCCGGCCCGACAACAGGGCTATCTGCACCTCGGGAGAGCCGGTGTCGCTTTCGTGCAACCGGTACTCGGAGATGGTGGCCTGCGTGTCGGGCATGTAGGAAGAACCTCGAAGAGCTTGTTGGAGTGTGGCGGGAACCTGCCCTAGCCACCGAATATCGTAGCAGCCGCCCGCTGATCAGGGGAGTTCAGGGAAGATCGGCCGAGGCGAGCACCCGTTCGGTGGCCTCGACGTCGGCCCTCATCTGCGCCACGAGGGCGTCGATGGACTCGAATCGCTGCTCCTCGCGCAGCCGGTGGGCGAAGGACACCCGGGCCGGCTCCCCGTAGAGATCGCCGTCGAAGTGCAGGAGGTATGCCTCCACCAGGACCGGTGCGGTACCCGGCTCGTAGAAGGTCGGGCGGCGCCCCACCGAGATGGCTGCCCGGTGCAGCGAACCGTCACCCCGCCGGAAATGCCCGGCGTAGACAGCATCGGCGGGCACCGCAATGTCATCGGGCACAGCCAGGTTGGCGGTCGGGAACCCGAGCTCGGGCCCACCACGGCCATCACCGCGCACCACCTGGCCACGCACTTCGTGGGGTCGCCCGAGAAGCCGGGACGCCCCCGCCACGTCGCCCTCGGCCAGAAGCGCCCGGATGCGGGTCGAGGAGACCGCGTCGCGCCCGTCACCGGTCAGGCCGACCCCGACCACCTCGAACCCGAGCTCGGCGCCGAGACGGCGCAGCAGGTCCACGTTGCCCCGGCGGGCGTGCCCGAAGTGGAAGTCCTCCCCCACAACGACGAGGCGGGCCGAGAGCTGGTCGACGAGGACCTCCCTCACGAAGTCCTCGGCCGACTCCTCGGCCCGGGCCAGGTCGAAAGGTACGACGACCGTGCGGTCGATGCCGCAGTCGGCGAGGAGTTCGAGCTTCTGCTCGAGTCCGGTCAGCTGCTTGGGGGCCGACTCGGGACGCACCACCGATGCCGGATGGCGGTCGAAGGTGACCACCACGGTGGAGAGGCCGGCGGCCTCCGCCCGCGCCGAGAGGTCGCGCAGCAGGGCACGGTGACCCAGGTGGACCCCGTCGTAGGCCCCGATCGTGACAGCGGTTCCCTTACCCGGCGGCATCGCGACCGAGGGTAGTCGGGTACCCGTCACCGCCCGGCCAGCACCACGGCCGGCCGGATCCGGTCACTCCCGGTCGCCTCGTAGACGCCGAGCAGCTCGCCCGCCTCGTCGAGCATGGCCCAGGGGCCCTCGCCCATGGCGCCGAGGGGTACCCGGTCGAGCGGCAACCCGGTACGGATGGACGCGGCCGCCGGGGCCTCGACCGTCACGGCGTCGAGGTCCCGCATCGCCTCGGCCGGCGTGAGGACCGCTTCGGGTCCGATGGAGTCGAGCGGACGCATGTCGGCGTCGCCGAAGGAGCCGATGCGGGTCCGTCGCAGGTTGGCCACGTGCGCCCCGCCGCCCAGCGCCCGCCCAAGGTCATGGGCGAGCACCCGGATGTAGGTGCCCGACGAGCACTCCACCTCGGCCCGGTAGACGCCCGGGCGCGCCGGGTCGGGGGCGGTCTCGAAGCGCCAGACGGTCACGGTCCGGGCGGGGCGCTCCACCTCAATGCCCTGCCGGGCCAGCTCGTGCAGGCGTCGTCCCCCGATCTTCACGGCCGACACCATCGGCGGCACCTGCTCGATCTCGCCCGTCAGCTCGGCGGCGGCGGCGGCCACCGCGTCCGCCGTGACGTGCGTCATGTCGTAGGTGGCAAGGATGTCGCCCGAGGAGTCGAGGGTCGACGTCTCGCTCCCGAGCACGATGTCCGTGGTGTAGGTCTTGCGCAGCGCCGTGAGGAACCTCATGAGCCGCGTGGCACGTCCGAGCCCGACCAGGAGCACGCCCGTGGCGTCGGGGTCCAGGGTGCCCGCGTGGCCGACCCGGCGCTGGCCGAAGATGCGGCGGCATCGTGCCACTACGTCGTGTGAGGTCCAGCCGACCTCCTTGTCGACGACCACCAGGCCGGTGACGCCGGGGCTCACGGGATCACGACCCGTCGGCCGGGGACTCCCCCTCGTGCAGCCCGCGCAGGAGCTCCTCGACCCTGGAACCGGCGGCGATCGCCGGATCGGCCCGGAAGGTGAGGCGGGGCGTGCGTTTCATCGTCATCTGCGTGCCCACCGTGCGCTGGAGGTGCACCCGGCGCTCTTCGAGGACGACCGCCGTCGCATCGTCGAGTGTGGCCACGTACACGACCGCCGTCCGCATGTCGGGTGCCACGTCGACCGCGGTCACCGTCACCATGGGGAGCTCGTCGGCATCGGCCAGGCGCTCGAGCTCCTCGGCCACCACCTGCCGCAACACCTGGTTGACCCGCAACGCACGCGGGTACGTCGCCGTGCGCCGTCTCACAGATTCAGCTCCTCAACTCGTGCAGGTCGTGAGCTTCTCAGCTCCTGGCGATCTCGCGCTCGTCGTACGTCTCAATGATGTCGCCTTCCTTGAGGTCCTGGAAGTCCGACAGCCCGATGCCGCATTCGAAGCCGGAGGCGACTTCACGGACATCGTCCTTGAAGCGGCGCAGCGAGTTGATCGCGCCCTTCCAGATGACCGTGCCGTCGCGCAGGAAGCGCACTTTCGAACCGCGAGTGATCTTGCCATCGCGCACGTAGCATCCGGCGACCGCGCCGATCCGGGGCACCCTGAAGACTTCGCGCACCTCGGCCTCGCCCGTCACGACCTCCTCGTAGAGCGGTGAGAGCAGGCCGAGCATGGCGGCCTCGAGGTCCTCGAGCAGCTTGTAGATGATTTCGTAGGTGCGGATCTCGACGTCGGACGACTCGGCCATCTCACGTGATCGCTTGTCGGGGCGCACGTTGAATCCGATGATGGTGGCGTTGGAGGCGGCGGCGAGCTGGACGTCGTTCTCCGTGATCCCTCCGATACCCCGCAGGACGAAGCTCAGCTTCACGTCGTCGCGCTCGAGGCGCTTCAACGACTCCGTCACGGCCTCGAGCGAGCCCTGCACGTCGGCCTTGAGGACGATGTTGAGCGTCGCGGTCTCACCACGCGAAATCTGCTCGAAGAGATCCTCGAGCTTGGCTCCCGCCGCCGCGGCCACCGGCCGGTGCCCCGACAGCCGGAATCGTTGGGCCCTGGCCTCGCCGAGTGTGCGGGCCCGGGCCAGGTCCTTGGCCGCCCGCATCTCGTCGCCGGCGTGCGGCGGCTCCGAAAAGCCCAGCACCTGCACCGGCGTGGAGGGCAGTGCCTCCTTGATGTGATCACCCCGGTCGTCGACCAGAGCCTTGACCTTGCCCCAGGCGGCGCCGGCCACGACCGGGTCGCCGACGCGCAGCGTGCCCTGCTGGACGATCAGTGTGGCTACGGGGCCCCGACCCGCTTCGAGGTTGGCCTCGAGCACCACGCCACGTGCCTCCCCCTCGACGCGTGCGGTCAGCTCCTCGACCTCGGCCACCAGCACGATCTGCTCGAGCAGGCTCTCGATGTTGGTCCCCTGCAGCGCAGAGACCTCGACGACGATGGTGTCGCCGCCCCAGGCCTCGGGCACGAGCTCGCGTTCGGACAGCTGCTGGAGCACGCGGGACGAGTCGGCGTCGGGCCGGTCCATCTTGTTGACGGCCACGATGATCGGCACGTCGGCCGCCTTGGCGTGGTCGATGGCTTCGATGGTCTGGGGCATGACCCCGTCGTCGGCCGCCACCACGAGGATGACGATGTCAGTGGCCTGGGCCCCCCGGGCACGCATGGCGGTGAAGGCCGCGTGGCCGGGTGTGTCGATGAACGTGATCCGGTGGCCTTGCCACTCCACCTGGTACGCACCGATGTGCTGGGTGATGCCGCCCGCCTCCCCTGCCACGACGTCGGTCGAGCGGATGCGGTCGAGCAGCAGCGTCTTGCCGTGGTCGACGTGGCCCATGACGGTGACGACCGGGGGCCGCGGTCGCTGGTCGGACTCGTCCTCTTCGTCCTCCTCGTCGAAGTAACGGGCCAGCAGCTCCGCCTCCTGCTCCTCGCCGGGGTCGACGAGGCGCACGTCGGCACCGATCTCGGCGGCGAAGAGCTCGATCATGTCGTCGGTGAGCGACTGGGTCGCCATGATCATCTCGCCCTGCAACAGCAGGAAGCGCACGATGTCGCCGGCGCTGCGGTTGAGCTTGGGTCCGAGGTCGCGTGCCGTCGAGGCGCGCTCGATGATGATCTCGCCGTCCGGCACAGGGGCCGTCGAGGGCTGGTACGTGGTGAGCTGCGTCGGCTCGAGTTCTTCGAGGTTGCGCCGGCGCCGGCGGGCTCTGCGCTGGGGTGGGCGCCGGCCGGGCATGCCGCCACGCCCACCGGGGGGTGGTGCGCCCGTCGGTGCACCGCCTCCGGGGCGGCCACCGAAGCCGCCGGCACCGGCGGGGCGACCGCCGTAGCCACCTCCGGACGGACCGCCCGTTCCGCTGGGACGACCGGCGCCCGCAGGGCGTCCACCGGTTCGCTGAGGGTAGGAGCCGCCGGGGCGGCCGGACGACTGCGTCGCGCTGGGCTTGCGCCCACCCATGCCGGGCGGGGGCGGGATGGGCCGGCCACTCGGGCCGAGGGGCGGCCGTGATCCCGGTGGCGGGGGCACGGGTCTACCCGAAGGGCTGAGCGGCGGCCGGGCGGCACGCTGGCGGTCGGGCGCGGTCGGCGCCGCGGCGTCGGGCGGCGCCTGGGCAGCGGGCGCGGGGGCGGAGGGCGCCTGGGCTGCAGGGGCAACCGGCGTCGCCGGTGCCGCCGGAGCCGCCGGAGCCGCCGGGGACTGGGCCGGGTGCGGAGCCGGGGACTGCGCCGGCGAGACGGCCGGGGCGGCCGGAGGTGCGGCCGGTGGAGTCGGACGGCTGCTGCTGATCAGGCGGGGCGACCGCGCTGCCGGAAGGTCCGGGGCGACGGGAGCGGAGGGTGCGGTGGGCGCGGTGGGCCCAGCGGGTGCGGGGGGTGCGGCGGCCGTTCCGGAGCCGGCCGCAGCCGGCGCCGACACCGGGCGCGCCGGAGCCCTCTTGACCGGACCGGCGCTCGGAGCCGCGCTGCTCGATACGGAGGTGAGCGGTCGTCGTGCCGGGGCCTCACCGGTGCCGCCGCCGTCCGTCCCCGAAGTAGGTGAGGCGGACTTCGCGGCCTTCGCCGCCTTCTTGGCCGGAGCGGGCTCCTCGGGCTGGACGGGGCGCCGCAAACCCTCGGCGTCGGCCTTGCGGCGGACGCGGTCGGCCTCCGCGTCCTCGATAGAGGACGAGTGGCTCTTGACCCCGATGCCCAGGGAAAGGGCCAACTCGAGCCCTTCCTTGTTGGTGAGGCCTAGCTCTTTGGCCAGCTCATAGACGCGGATCTTCTTCGGCAAGTGGTTCTCTTTGTCCTTGGTTTGTCTGGGGGCATGGCGTCAACCCAGCCCCCTATCCTCGCACATCAGGTGGCGGGCGCCTCCACGCCTCACCCAGGTGTGCACGGAACTGCTCAATGTCCCCGGCGTCGATGGACGCCGCGAAGGCCCTTTCGAAGCCGTGCCGACGCACCGCATCGTCCAGGCAGCCCGGTGAGTCACGGCACAGCCAGGCCCCCCGCCCCGTCCCGTGCCTGTCCACCGATAAGGCCCCGCCCGGAAGCCGGACGATTCGGATCAGCTGGTCGGCCGGCAGGGCGCTCCGGCAACCGACACAGGTCCGTGTCGGTGTTATGCCTCGGCCTCTTCCGGCAATTCGGCCGCCGGGCCGTCCGCCACCGCGGCGGGCGCGGGCGCGGGCGGGGACTCCTCGCCGACTGGTGGCTCGGCTGCGGTTGACGCCTCGGTTGACGCCGGGGCCGCTCCCGACCCGGCGGCGGGCGCCTCGGTGGTGTCCTCCGCCTGATGCGACCACTCCTCGGCCGACATGGCCTCACCGCCCTCGGCGGGCTTCCAGACCAGCTCGCCGCTGTCGTCTTCGACCCACTCGCCCTCGGCCCAGTCCTGCTCGCCGTAGCCACCGGCCTCTTCCTCGGCCAGCTGGGTCTCGCTCTTGATGTCGATGCGCCAACCGGTGAGACGCGCCGCCAGGCGGGCGTTCTGCCCCTCCTTGCCGATGGCGAGCGACAGCTGGAAGTCGCTCACGATCACCGTGGCGGTGCCTGTCTCCTCGTCGAGCCGGACCTCGCGCACGCGCGCCGGGGCCAGAGCGTTTTGGATGAGCTCGACCGGATCGTCCGAGAAGGGGACGACGTCGACACGCTCGCCGCGCAGCTCGTTGGTCACCATGCGCACGCGCGAGCCACGGGCTCCGACGCAGGCTCCGACGGGGTCGACGTTCGGGTCGTTGGACCACACGGCGATCTTGGTGCGGTGGCCCGGCTCGCGGGCCGCGGCCTTGATCTCGACCACGCCCGAGCCGATCTCGGGCACCTCGAGCTCGAACAGCCGCTTGATCAACCCGGGGTGCGTTCGGCTCACCACGATCTGGGGGCCCTTGGTCGTCTTGCGGACCTCGACGATGTACGCCTTCAGGCGAGCGCCGTGCTCGTAACGCTCGTAGGAGACCTGCTCCGCCTGCGGCAGCAGCGCCTCGACCTTGCCCAGGTCGAGCAGGGTGTAGCGGTTGTCGGTCTGTTGCACGATCCCGGTCACGATGTCGCCCTCGCGCCCGGCGTACTCCTCGTACTTCATGTCCCTCTCGACCTCGCGGATCCGCTGCAGGATCACCTGCTTGGCGGTCTGCGCGGCGATGCGCCCGAAGTCGTCCGGCGTATCGTCCCACTCGCGGACGACCTCGCCCTCCTCGTTGAGCTCCTGCCCGTAGACACGGATCTCGCCCGAGTCGGGGTCGATGGTGACCACGGCCTCCTCCGCCGCGTCGGGGCGGCGCTTGTAGGCCGCCACCAGCGCGTTGGCCAGGGCGTCGAGCAGCGTCTCGACCGAGATCCCCTTGTCGCGCGCGATCTGACCCAACGCGTCGAGGAACTCGAAATTGGTCTTGCTCATTGCCGCTTCACCCTCTCACTCTTCGCTCTCCGGGCCTGGGGCCCCCACTCGAAAACCGTCCGCGCCCGTTCAATTTGGTCGTAGACGATGCGCATCCCGCCGTCCGGCACCTCGGGACCGGACACGGTGCAGCCCGAATCGTCTGCACCTTCGAGCGTGCCGGTGATCCGCCGGACGTCCGCCGTGCCGGCGTCGATCCGGATGGTGACGGTCTCCCCGACCGCCCGGGCGAATTGCGCCGGAGTGCGGAGCCGCCGCTCGAGCCCCGGGCTCGACACCGACAGGGTGTAGCGGCCCGGAAGGGGGTCGATGTCGTCGAGGGCGGCCGATACGTCGCGGGTGGCGTCACCCAGCTCGTCGAGTCCGACGCCCCCTTCGCGGTCGACGAACACGGTGAGCTGGGCCCCGCGCAACTCGACGTCCACCAGGTCCAGGCCCCGCGCCTCGAGGACGGGTGCCAGCGCATGCTCCAGATCCGTCGTCTTCCCACTCATCGCCGTCACCTCCTCCCTTCGTCCGTCGTAAGCCGCCCCAAAGCGAAAGCGTGGGCCGCAGCCCACGCTTCAACGAGGTACTGATCTTCAAAATGGACAGCAAAGGGGATTATAGCAATCCCGGGGTCAATAGGACCGGGCCACGAGCGCCACGAGGTCGTCCTCGGCGTCCCCGGGCTCGGCCAGGGAGCCGTCGGGCCGCTGCAGGCAGCGAATGGTGAGGGCGTGCCGGGCCAGGCGATCCTCGCCGTCGGGCGGGAGCGCCCCCAGCCGGACCCGGGCGAAGCCGACCGCACCCGCCTCCACGGTCTCCTCGAGTGACGCGGCATCCGCCGTCCGGGCGTCGCGGGCCGCCGTCGCCTCGGCCAGAAGCTCGGGCCCGGCGGTGTGGAGAATGGCGCGCACCGTGGCTGCGACGGTACCCACCGCAACGTTCTGCTTCTCCCGGAGGTGCCGGGTGACCACCGTGACGTTCCCCTCGGCCAGGTCGCGCGGGCCCACCTCCACCCTTACCGGGACGCCCTTGAGCTCCCAGGTCACGCTGCGGCGGCCGAAGCTGGTGTCGGTGCGGTCATCGAGGCGGACCCGGTGCCCGGCCGCCGTGAGCTCCGCGACCAGCGCCTCGGCCGCCGCGCCCACCTCGGGGCTGTCCTTGACGACCAGGACCACCACCTGCGTCGGGGCCAGGGCCGGGGGCAGGCGCAGACCGAAGTCGTCGCCGTGCGCCATGACCAGGGCGCCGACCAGCCGGGTGGTGATGCCCCACGACGTCTGCCAGACGTATTCGAGCGTGCCGTGCGCGTTGGTGTACGTCGTGTCGAAGACCTTGGCGAAGTTCTGCCCGAGCTCGTGGCTGGTGCACATCTGCAACGCCTTGCCGTCGCCCATCATGCTCTCGCAGGTCCACGAGCAGATGGCCCCGGGGAACCGCTCGCGCGCCGTCTTGTGGCCGGTGAGAGTCGGGATGCCGAGGAAGTCGACGACAGTGGCGCGGTAGACCTCATCGAGGATGCGTAGCGCGTAGGCGCGCGCGTCGTCCTCGGTGGCGTGCGCGGTGTGTCCCTCTTGCCAGAGGAACTCGGTGGTGCGGAGGAAGAGACGAGGGCGCATCTCCCAGCGGACCACGTTGGCCCACTGGTTGAGCAGCATGGGCAGGTCCCGGTGGCTCTGGATCCACTTGGAGAAGAAGCTGTTGATCACCGTCTCGCTGGTGGGCCGGACGACCAACGGCTCCTCGAGCTCCTTGCCGCCGCCGTGGGTGACGACGGCCAGCTCGGGCGCGAAGCCCTCGACGTGCTCGGCCTCGAGCTTCAGAAAGGACTCGGGGATGAAGAGAGGGAAATAGGCGTTCTCCGCACCGGCCTCCTTGATGCGCCGGTCGAGCTCGGCCTGCATCAGCTCCCAGATCCCATACCCCCAGGGGCGGATGACCATGGTGCCGCGGGCGGGGCCGTTCTCCGCCATCTCCGCCCCGGCGATCACCTCTTGGTACCAACGGGGGAAATCCTCCGCCCGCGTCACGATCGCACCTTTCGCCATGGGGGCGCAGGCTAGTTCTCGGTCTGACGCCTGATGATCTCGATCTTCTCCGAGGTGTGGTTGGGGTCCGCGCCCGTTGCGTCGAGCAGAGCGCGCCGGTCGGCCTCCGCCTCCGCCTCGGCGTTGGAGTCCGCCGCCGCGATGCGCGCCTCGACCCCTTCGGCGACCAGACGCTCCGCCTCGTCGACCAGTGCCTGCACCATGTCCGCCTCGGGGACGACGCGGATGATCTTGCCCCGGATGAAGAGGTGGCCCTTCTGCTTCCCGGCCGCAATGCCGATGTCGGCCTCCCGCGCCTCGCCCGGGCCGTTGACGACGCAGCCCATCACCGCCACCTGGATCGGAAGGTTCAGCTTCTCGAGCGCCTCCTGGGCCTCCTTGGCCACGGCGATGACGTCGACCTGGGCCCGCCCGCAGGACGGGCACGCGATGAGGTCGAGGCCTTTGCGCTCGCGCAGCCCCAGCGATTCCAGGAGCTGGCGCCCGGCGCGGGCCTCCTCGACGGGGTCCGCCGTCAATGAGAAGCGGATGGTGTCACCAATGCCCTCGGCCAGCAGGGCGCCGATGCCGGCCGTGCCCTTGACCAACCCGGCCGGCGGCGGACCGGCCTCGGTGACGCCGAGGTGCAGCGGGTGGTCGAAGGTCTCTGAGGCGAGCCGGTAGGCGGCGATCATCAACGCGACCGAGGAGGCCTTCACGGAGATCTTGACGTCGGTGAAGTCGACCTCCTCGAAGAAGGCGAGCTCGTTGCGAGCCGACTCGACGAGGGCCTCGGGCGTGGCCCCCCCGTACTTCTTGTAGAGGTCGGGATGCAGCGACCCGGCGTTCACTCCGATGCGGATGGGCACGCCGCGATCCACGCGCCTCGGCGGCCACCTGCTTGATCTCGGCCTCCTTGCGCAGGTTGCCGGGGTTCAGGCGCAGGCCCTGCACACCGGCCTCCAGCGCGGCCAGTGCCATCTCGTGGTGGAAGTGGATGTCGGCCACGATCGGCACCGGCGATCGTGGGACGATGTGGGCCAGGCCCTCGGCGGCCGCCTCCTCGTTGCAGGTGCAGCGGACGATGTCAGCCCCGGCCGCCGCCAGCGCGTAGACCTGCGCCAGCGTGCCGTCGACATCCGCGGTCTTGGTCGTGGTCATCGATTGCACCGTGACGGGTGCACCGTCGCCGATGGGCACCCCGCCCAACGTGATGCGACGGGTCGGCCGGCGGGGCGACAGGAGCGACGGCGAGAGCTCCACTGCTATCAGTGCGGGATCTGGAGCGGGTGGGTGATGTCGAGAAAGATGCCGGCGAAGACGAAGGCGAGCAGGAACGCGATGAACAGCGCGGCCACGGGGAACAGCTTGGTGATGTCGGCCCGGTAGTAGGGCCGACCGCGCTTCGTGCGGATCCACTCGTAACCGGCGATGGCCACGTGGCCGCCGTCGAGGGGGATCATCGGCAACATGTTGAGGATCCCGAACACGATGTTGATCGCGATCAGCAGGGTCAGGACGGAAGCCAGGCCCGCCTGCTCTGACTGCGCACCGAGATTGGCGATGCCGAGGATGGAGACCGGGCGGGGCGCGGAGCCGGGGTTGTTCACCGCCGACTGGGCCGCCTTGGAGCTGGTCACCTGATGGAGGACCGACTGCAGGCCGCTGGGCGAGAACGTCTGACCGAGCCCGGTGACCTCCTGGTGCGTGACGTTCCACATGGTGGACAGGGCGGCGCCCGGGCTACCGAGCGGCGAGACCGATCGGGTGGCGTACCCGCCGACGGTGAAGCCCAGGTAGCCATGGTCGGCCAAGGGCCTGTGGTCGACCTTGATGCCCTTGCCGCTCTCCGGAGTGGCCGTCAGCTGGAGCGGCTTGCCGTCGCGCTCGACCCCGATCGTCAGCGGCTTGCCCGTGGAGCGGCCGATGATGTCGGTCAACCCGGTGGCGCTGGTGAACGTTTTCCCGTTGACGGAGACGATGGTGTCACCGGCTCGCAGGCCGGCCAGGGCCGCCGGCGTCGTCTGGCCCGCCCAGTGGTCGAGGGAGGCGACCTTGATGTTGTTCGTGGTCTGGCCGAAAGCCAGGACCAGGACGAGCGCCAGGACGAAGGCGATGAGGAAGTGCATGGCCGAGCCGGCCGACGCCACGATGATCCGCTGGTGAAACGGCTGCTGGCGGTAGGCCCGGGGCTCGTCCTCCTCGGGTACCTCCTCAGTGGAGGTGAACCCGGTGATGCGCACGTACCCGCCGGCCGGGATGGCCTTGATGCCGTACTCCGTCTCACCCCGGCGCACCGACCACAGTCGCGGGCCGAAGCCGACGAAGTACTCCGTCACCTTCATGCCGGCGCGTTTGGCCGTCACGAAGTGGCCGAACTCGTGCAGCATCACGATCGCGAAGAGGATGGCGATGAAGAGGAGCAGATAGCCCCAGCCCAGGGCGATGAAGACGGCGGTGACCAGGGCGAGGCCGACCAGGAGCTGGGCCACCCGCGCCGGGTTGCCTCCCGGCTCAGGGTTCGTCTCGAGGGGCGGCTCCGCCGCCGGCGCCTGCGTCTCGGTGAGCGTCATCGCAGTGCCAACGCTACCGCTCGCCACCCGGGGCGCGGCGTCGGTCCAGCGCCAGGCGGGCCCGTGTCCGGGCCTCGGCGTCAGCGGCCAGGACTGCTTCGACCTGGTCGACCGGCTCGTCGACCCACCCGGCCATCGTCTCGGCCACCACGTCGGCGATGCCGCTCCAGGGCAGGGTGTCACTCAGGAAGGCATCGACGGCCACCTCGTTGGCCGCGCTGAGCCAGGCCGGGGCCGAGCCGCCGGACCGGCCGGCTTCGTAGGCCAACCCGATGCAGCGGAACACCGTGCGGTCGGGCGGCTCGAAGGTCAGGCTCGTGGGTCCCGACCAGTCCAGGGCCCCGAACGGTGTCGCCACGCGGTCGGGCCAGCCCAGGGCATAGCCGATCGGGAGGCGCATGTCGGGGTTCGACAACTGGGCCAGGGTCGACCCGTCGCGCAACTCGACCATGGAGTGCACGATCGACTGCGGGTGCACGACGATGTCGATGCGGTCGTAGCCGATGCCGAACAGCTCGTGGGCCTCGATCACCTCGAGGCCCTTGTTCATGAGCGTGGAGGAGTCGATTGTGATCTTCGGCCCCATCGACCATGTCGGGTGGGCCAGCGCGTCGGCCACCGTGACCCTGTCGAGACGCTCGGCCGGCCAGCCGCGGAAGGGGCCGCCCGACGCGGTGAGGAGCAGCCGGGCCACGTCGGTGGTGGCCCGCACCGCGGCGAGGCATTGATGCAGGGCACAGTGCTCGGAGTCCACCGGGATGATCTCCGCACCCGGTGTCCGGCGGGCTTTCTGCACGACGGGTGCCCCGGCGATCAGCGACTCCTTGTTGGCCAGCGCGAGCCGCTTGCCCGACTCGAGCGCCGCCATCGTCACCGGCAGTCCGGCGAAGCCGACGACCGCGTTCAGCACGACGTCAGCGCTGCCGGCCGCCGCCACCAGGCCCTCCTCGCCCACCATCACTTCGGTGGCGGCGGGGACCCCGGTCCGCACCTCGTCGTAGCGGGCCGGGTCGCCGATCACCACCAGAGCGGGCCCGAACTCGGCCACCTGGGCCAGGAGCTCCTCGACGGAGCGCTGGGCGGCCAGCGCGTGGACGCGGAAGCGCTCAGGCTCCCGGCGGATGACGTCGAGCGCCTGGGTCCCGACGGACCCGGTGGAGCCCATCAGGCTGACCGTGCGCATGTGGGGTCAGCTCACCCGAGGTGCATCGCCTTGACCACGAAGTACGTGGCCGGCATGACGAAGAGCAAGCCGTCGACCCGGTCCAGGATGCCGCCGTGGCCGGGCAGCAGGCGGCCCATGTCCTTGATGCCCAGGTGCCGCTTGATCATGGACTGGCTCAGGTCTCCCAGCGGAGCCACGATCGCCACCACCACCCCGTAGAGCGCAGCCTTACCGATCGTCCACGGGTGGATGAAATGGACGACGATGACGGAGACGAGGATGGCCGCCACGGCCCCGCCGATCAGCCCCTCCCAGCTCTTGTTGGGACTGATGGAGGGAGCCAGCTGGTGGCGCCCCATGGCCGCACCGACCACCAGCGAGCCGACGTCGTCGGCCACCGTCACGATGACGGCGGCGAGGACGAAGGCGATCCCGTGGCGGTCGGGGAACAGGTTGGGATTGAGCAGCAGTGCGGCAAAGGACCCGAACGCGCCGACCCACACGAAGACGAACACCGTCGAGGAGATGCCCGACACGGGCTCCGCGGCGGGCTCGACCCGGGCGAGGTACCAGATGAAGGACCCAGCGACGAGCAGCACCAGGACGAGCGGTAGTGCCGCCACGCCCTTGTTGTACGTCTCGATCAAGAGCGACAGGACGGCGACGAGTCCCAGCAGCGTGGCCGGGTGGAACTGGGCTCGCCGGAAGGCGGCGTAGGCCTCCGCCGTCGCCAGGAGAACGACGACGCAGACGATCACCATGGTGGCAACCGTGCCGGCGGCGAAGCACGCCAACGCGATCGCGCCGAGCAGGACGCCGGAGCCGATGGCCACCCGCATGTCGCGGCCGGCGGTCCCCGCCGTGTTCACGTTGCCGGTGCGGACCTTGGCGCTGTTCCGCGTCGTCCGGGGCGCCCGCGTCCTCGGCTCGGGTGGTGGGGGCTGGGTCAGGCGCGTCGCCGCGGCGGTGGCAGGGACGGCCGCGCGCGCCGCGGATTCGGCCGATTCGAACTCCGACCCGTTCGGCTCAGAGGGCTTGTACGGCTCGTACGGCTCGTCTTGGAGCGAGACGGGTTCGGGCGAGACGGGTTCGGGCGAGACGGGTTCGGGCGAGACGGGTTCGGGCGAGACGGGCTCGGGCGCGCGGACCGACTCATTGGCGGTGAGCGGAAGAGGCTCGAAGCCGGGCTCGGGCGGGATCACCAACGTGTCGTCGGACTCGAAGTGCCAGGGCCGGCGCTCCACGTCGACCACGTCCTCGCTCCGCTCGCCGAGCAGCGCCCCCACCGCCGGCAGGTCGTCGGAGAGCATGGACGGCTCGAACATCTCTTCCTGGGCCTCCCAGTCGGTCTCTTCTTCGCGCCACATCGGCGGCGCCACCGACTGCGCGTCGCCGGTACTGCTGTCGAGGACGGCCGGAACCTGTCCGGTCGGCGCGTCGTTCCAGTGCGGCAACTCGGGGTGGTCGTCGACGACGGGGCCGGTTACCTCGCGCACCGTGTCACCCGCCGGCTCGGCGCCGATGATGCGCACGCGACCCGAGTGGTAGCCCGGCGGATCCTCGTCGATCCCCTCCGTGCCGGCGTCGGCGTTGCCGTCGAGGCCGTTGTCCAAATTCTCGGTGTCGTCGGTGTCGTCGGTGTCGTCGGGCATGCGCGTCGCTCCTCAGACCTGCAGCAGCTCTTGCTCTTTGTGCGCGAGCAGTTGGTCGATAGCGGCAACCTGCTCCTGGGTGATCTTCTCGAGATCCTTCTCGACGCGTTCGAGCTCGTCCGTCGAGAGATCGCCGTCCTTCTGCAGGGCCTCGAGATCGTGCCGCCCCGCCCTCCGCAGGTTGCGCACAGCCACCTTCCCCTCCTCGGCCTTGTGCCGAACGACTTTCACCAGCTCCTTGCGCCGCTCTTCCGTCAACGGTGGAAAGGCAAGTCGGATCACGGTCCCGTCATTGGTGGGATTGATGCCCAGGTCCGAACCCATGATGGCCTTCTCGATCGCCCCGAGTGAGCCCTTGTCGTAGGGCGAGATCACCAGGAGCATGGCGTCGGGGACGCTGAAGCCGGCCAGTTGCCGGAGCGGGGTGGGAGTGCCGTAGTAGTCGACGGTGAGTGGTTCGAGCAGCGCCGAGGAGGCCCGGCCCGTGCGCACGCTGCTCATCTCGTGGCGGACGTGATCGATTGCTTTGGCCATCTTGTCCCTGGTGTCATCCTTGACCAGGGCGGCGAGGTCGTCGTCCATCAGCGGACCAGCGTACCGATCGGCTCGCCACTGAGCGCACGAGGGATGTTGCCGGGGATCATGAGGTCGAAGACCCGGATCGGCAGGTCGTTGTCCTTGCAGAAGGTGATCGCGGTGAGATCCATCACCCGCAGGTCCCGGTTGATCACCTCCATGAAGGAGACTTCGTCGTAGCGCGTGGCCGTGGGGTCGAGCTTGGGGTCGGCGCTGTAGACCCCGTCCACCCCCGAGTGGGTGCCCTTGCAGAGCAGCTCGGCCCCGATTTCGGCCGCCCGGAGCGCCGCCGGCGTGTCCGTGGTGAAGAAGGGGTTCCCCATTCCGGCGGCGAAGACGACGATGCGGCCCTTCTCGAGGTGCCGGATGGCCCGGCGCCGGATGTAGGGCTCGGCCACCTCGGCCATGGAAAGGGCGCTCAGGACCCGTGTCGGCTGGCCCTGCTGCTCGAGCGCATCTTGGAGGGCCAGCGCGTTGATGACCGTCCCGAGCATGCCCATGGTGTCGGAGGTGGCGCGGTCCATGCCGCCGCTCGCCCCCGTCGTGCCGCGCCAGATGTTGCCGCCGCCGACCACCACGGCGAGCTCGAGCCCGCCGCCGTCCATGGCGCGCCGCATCTCCTTGGCCATGCGCTCCACGGTGGCGGCGTCGATGGTCTCGTCGGACGCGGCGGAGGCGAGCGCCTCCCCCGACATCTTCAGCACGATCCGGCGCGGTTCTCCCACGATCCGTAGCTCAGGCGCCGATGACGACCTGCGCGAACGACACGATGCGGGCGGAGCCGAGCATGCCCGCAATCGTCTGCTTCTCGTCCCGCACGTAGGCCTGATCGAGGAGCACGCGCTCCTTGAACCAGCCCGTCATGCGCCCCTCGACGATCTTCTCCATGGCGGCCTCGGGCTTCCCCTCATTGCGCGAGATCTCCTCCACGGTGGCCCGCTCGGCCGCGACATCGGCCTCGGGGACCTCGTCACGGCTCAGGTAGGCCGGCTTGGTGAACGCGATGTGCACGGCGATATCGTGTGCCAACTCGGCCGTGCCGCCCTCGATCACCACCGCCACGGCGTTGACGCCGCGACCCGCCTGCTGGTGCAGGTAGGTATCGAGCAGCTGGCCGGGCTCGGCCACCAGGCGGCGCAGCCGTCCCACCGAGATGTTCTCCTTGAGCGTGGCCCGCAGCCCGTCGATGGCATCGTCGAGGTCGGCCGCGGCCTCCTCGCCCTTGGCGGCCACCAACGCGGCGAGCTCGTCGGTCAGGGCCACGAACTCCTCGGCCTTGGCGACGAAGTCGGTCTCGCAGCGCAGCTCGACCACGGCGGCGGCGTTGTCGGCGCGCGCCACGGCCACCGCGCCTTCGGACGCCTCGCGGTCGCTCCGCTTGGCCGCGCCGGACAGGCCCTTCATCCGGAGGAGCTTGGCCGCTTCCTCCAGGTCTCCGCCGCTCTCCTCGAGCGCGTTCCGGCAGTCGAGAATGCCGGCGCCGGTCATCTGGCGCAGGGTCGACACGTCCTTGGCGGTGTAGCCGGCCACTGTCAGGCCACCTCCACCGGCTCCGGGGCCGCCGGAGCGGCCGCGGCGGGCGGGGCGGAGGGCGGTGCAGCGGAGGGCGATGTTGCGGAGGGCGGTGCAGCGGCCGCCGCGGGCTGCCGGCGGGGTCGGGGTGCCGAGGACGGGCCGCTCTCCTCGGCAGCGGGAGGCGCGATCTTGCGCCGGTGCTCGGCGATGAAGCGTCCCTCCACCACGGCGTCTGCGATCACGCGGCACATGAGCGAGCCCGAGCGGATGGCGTCGTCATTGCCCGGGATCACGTAGTCGATCACGTCGGGGTCGCAGTTGGTGTCGACGACCGCCACCACTGGGAGCCCGAGCTTTCGGGCCTCGGTCACCGCGATGTGCTCCTTCTTGGTGTCGATGACGAACACCGCGCTGGGCAGCCGGTCGAGGTCGGCGATGCCACCGAGGTTGCGGCTCAGCTTCTCGAGCTCCCGCGTGTGCTGGAGCGCCTCGCGCTTGGGCATGCCGTCGAAGTCGCCGGCCGCCTGCATGGTCCGCAGCTCCTGCATGCGCTTCACCCGGCCCGAGACCGTGGCGAAGTTGGTCAGCATGCCGCCGAGCCAGCGCTGGTTGACGTAGGGCATGCCGCAGGCCTCGGCGTACTCGGCCACGGGTCCCTGGGTCTGCTTCTTCGTGCCCACGAAGAGGATCGTGCCGCCGTTGGCGACGAGATCGCGCACGAAGGAGTACGAGGCCTCGACGCCGGTCAGCGTCTTCCGCAGGTCGATGAGATAGATCCCGTTGCGCTCACCAAGAATGAAGCGCTTCATCTTCGGGTTCCATCGGCGCGTCTGATGGCCGAAATGGACTCCGGCTTCCAGAAGCTGTCGCATGGAAACGACGGCCATAGAGATGTTCCTCCAGTCGGTTGCTCCCCTGGCGCAGCGCCGCGCGGTGGCGGCGACCGTGGAACGCGCGCAGGTGATGTTGGTCGGTGTTGCCACCCACCCTCTGGTGGGCCGAATCATGCTAGCCGCTCAGCGGGCCTTCAGGGCCCGAAAGCTCAGGCCCTGGGGTGTGTCTCGCCATAGACGGCGCGCAGGCGCTCCTTGCTGACGTGCGTGTACACCTGCGTGGTGGCCAGGCTGGCGTGGCCGAGGAGCTCCTGGACCACCCGCAGATCGGCGCCGCCGTCGAGCAGGTGGGTGGCGTAGGTGTGACGCAGGGCGTGCGGGTGGGTCGGCGAGGCGGAGCGCCGGTCGAGGATGCGTCGCACGTCGCGCGGGCCCAGGCGGGCGCCCCGGCGGTTCACGAAGACGGCCTCCGGGGGCCCCTCCATGTCGTCCCGCCCCTCGTGCAGCCACGCCTCGAGCGCGGCGACCGCGGCGTCGTGCACCGGCACCCGGCGCTGCTTGCCCCCCTTGCCGAGCACGGTGACGGTACGCCCCCGCAGGTCGATGTCACCCCGGTCGAGGCCGCAGAGCTCCGACACGCGCAGCCCGGCCGCGTAGAGGAGCTCCAGGACGGCCAGGTCGCGCCGGTCCAGCGCGGTCCCGGCCGGTACGTCGAGGAGGGAGCCGACCTCCCCGCTCGAGAGCACACGGGGCAGGCGCCCACCGCCGGACGGGGCCCGCAGCGAGCGGGCCGGGTCGGAGCCGAGGTGACCCTGCCGGACCTGCCAGGAGAAGTAGCAGCGCAGCGCAGCCGCCTTGCGGGCGATGGTGGCCCGGGCGAGCTTCCTCGTCCCCAGCGACGCCAGGTAGCGCCGCAGGTGCAGGCGCTCGACGCCCCCGGGGCTCCCGATGCCACTGCGGGACATCCACTCTGCGAAGGCCCTGACGTCGCCGACGTAGGCCTGGCGGGTCGCGGCGGCGCGGCCGCCGAGCCAGGCGGAAAACCCCGGCAGATCCCAGCCGTCCGACACGAGGGCAACGGTACCGCCCCCACGCAGGGGATCCTGGGCACTAACGTCGCCCGGGAACCTTCGGGGGGTCCGCTTGGTTCGGTGAATGGAGGACCGATGGTCTCGAGGTTTGATCGTCGTCAGGTGCTCTTGGGCGGTGCCGCGGCTGCGGCAGGTGTCGCAGGGGCGGGCGCACTCGGCCTGGGTCTCGACGGCGTCGCGGGCGCCACGACCAACGGCCCGGGGCGCAACGGGGTCTCCACCAAGACCCCCAAGAAGGGCGGCTCGCTGGTCTTCGGCGTGGACGCCGAGGAGTCGGGCTTCGATCCGACCCAGGCCCGCTTCGACGAGGTTGGCGTCATGTACGCCCGCACCGTGTTCGACCCCCTCACGATCATCACGGCCAACGGCGACTGGGCCCCCTACCTGGCCCAGTCCGTCGTCCCGAACGCCTCCTACACCTCCTGGACGATCACGCTCCGCCCCAATCTGGTCTTCCACGACGGCACGCCGTGCAACGGCGCCGCCCTGACGACCAACCTCCAGGCCCAGTCCAAGTCGCTCCTGACCGGGATCGTCCTCAACCCGACGCTGATCTCCATCACCCAGACCGGGCCCCTCGCCTCCACCATCACGTTCAAGGAGCCATGGGTGCCGTTCCCGTTCTACCTGGCGGGCGGGATCGGCGGCCAGATCGCCTACATGGCGGCACCGGCCATGCTGGCCAACCCCAACGGGACGTCGCACCCCGTCGGCACCGGGCCCTTCATCTTCAAGGAGTGGGTCCCGAACGACCACTTCACCGCCACCGCCAACCCCAACTACTGGCGCAAGGGCCTGCCGTACCTGTCGCAGATCACCTTCAAGCCCATCCCCGACGAGTCGGCGCGCGCCGAGGCGCTCAAGTCGGGCACCATCGACCTGATGATCACCGACACGCCGCAGATCATCTCGCAGTTCCGGGGCAACAAGAGCTACTCCTACATCGACGACAGCACGCATGTCGCCGGTGAGCCCGACATGAACTGCGTCCAGCTCAACTGTCTGGCCAAGCCGTTCAGCGACCCGAACGTGCGGCTGGCGGCGGCGAAGGCGATCAACCGGAACCAATACGCCAAGGTCATCGACGCGGGCGTCCTGCCCGTGAGCAACGGTCTCTTCGTGCCGGGCTCGCCCTACTACTCGCCCACCAAGTACCCGGCCTACAACCCGAGCCAGGCGGCGAAGCTGGTGAAGCAGGCCGCCAAGACCAACGGCGGGCCCATCTCGTTCTCGTACGGCTCGACCAACTCGCCGGCGGCCATCCGGGCCGCCCAGTACCTGCAGCAGGCGTGGCAGTCGGTGGGCTTCCAGGTCAAGACCACCATCGTGCAGCAGAACGACACCATCAACAACGCGCTGGCCGGCAAGTACCAGGCCCTGGGCTGGCGGCAGTTCGGGGCGGTCGACCCCGACCTCAACTACATCTTCTGGAGCTCCACCACCGTGAGCGCCGGGTCGCTGTCCATCAACATGGCCCGGAACGCCGACCCGACCATCGAGAAATCGCTCCTGACCGGTCGGGCCAGCACCGACAAGGAAATCCGCGAGGCCGCGTACAAGACGGTGAACAAGCGCCTGGCGCTCGACCTGCCCTATCTGTGGACCGACCGGGCGGTCTGGGCGGTCATCGGCGACCCCACGGTGCAGAACTTCAACAACCCCACCACGCCACAGGGCGCGCCGGCGTACGGCATGATAGGGGGCTCCATCTGGCCGACCCAGATCTGGATCAGCTGAGCTGGAGGCCGATGAGCGGACGCATTCTGGTCGTTGAGGACGATGAGCGCATCAGATCCTCCATGCGCCTCGCCCTGGAGGGCGAAGGCTACGAGGTAAACGATGCTGCCAGCGGCGAAGAGGGCCTCGACATGTTCGCCGAGGCGCCGCCCGACGTCGCGCTCATCGACCTCATGCTGCCGGGCATGGACGGCTTCGAGTGCTGCCGGGCGCTGCGGCGCAGCAGCGCGGTGCCGATCATCATTGTGACGGCGCGCTCGGACACCCATGACGTCGTGGCCGGGCTGGAGGCCGGGGCCGACGACTACGTCACCAAGCCGTTCGTGGCCAAGGAGCTGGCGGCCCGCATCCGTGCCCTGTTGCGCCGGGCCCGGCCCGCCGAGGAGGAGCCCGGCGCGCTCACCTTCGGCGACCTGCAGCTCCTGCCCGAGCAAGGCGTCCTCCGGCGGGTCAACGGAGACGAGGTGCACTGCACCCGGACCGAGTTCCGCCTGCTCTGCGAACTGGCGGCCAGCCCCAACAAGGTGTTGAGCCGCGAGCAGCTGCTCGACCGGGTCTGGGGATACGACTACTTCGGCGACGGGCGCCTGGTCGACGTCCACATCCGGCGCTTGCGCACCAAGGTCGAGGTGGATCCCGCGGTGCCCCAGCACATACTCACCGTGAGGGGCATGGGCTACAAGCTGGTGCCCTGACGTGAAGCTGGGCATCGGCGCCCGCATCACGGCCGTCTTCGGTCTCGGGGCGCTGATCCTCTCCATCCTCATGGGCGGGCTGTCGTACTTCACGGTGCGCCACTTCCTGCTGGCCGGCCGGGAGTCGGCGGCCCAGCACCAGGCCTTCAACAACGCGGTCCTGGTGCGCAGCTCGCTGGAGCAGGGGACGAAGCCGCAGAAGTATGTGCCCCTGCTGTCCAGCATCGACGCCGGGTCCGACGCCCACTCCGTGCTCTACCACCGCGCCAAGGCCTACGAGTCGTCGCTCTCGGTCAGTGCGTCCATCCCCGTGCAGCTGCGGAATGACGTCTTGACCGGCGCGGCCGCCACCCAGACCTACCGGACCCCGCAGGGCACGGCAGAGATCGGCGTCGGGGTTCCCATCCCTTCCGTGCATGCCTTCTACTTCGAGGTCTTCGATCTCTCCGACCTCGATCACACACTGCGGGTCCTCGGTTTGACCCTGTTCGGCGCCGGCGTGGTCACCACCATCCTCGGCACCGCACTCGGCCGCTTCGCCAGCGTGCGCTCGCTGCGCCCGCTGGCCGACGTGTCCCGGGCGGCGGGCGCCATCGCCGGAGGCGAGCTCGATACCCGGCTCGACGCCGACGCCGCCGACCCCGACCTCGAGGGCCTGACCCACTCGTTCAACGCCATGGTCGACCAGCTGCAGGAGCGCATCGAACGCGAGGCGCGCTTCAACTCCGACGTCAGCCACGAGCTGCGGTCACCACTGACGACGCTGGCCGCCGCGATGGAGGTGCTCGAGGCCGACCGCGACCGTCTCCCCCCGCGCTCCCAGCGGGCCCTCCAACTCTTGAGCGACGACCTGCGGCGCTTCCAACGCATGGTCGGCGACCTGCTCGAGATGTCGCGGGCCGACGCCGGGTCGGTCGACGTCTTCCTCGAGGAGGTCAACGTCTCCGAGCTCGTGCAACGCTCCGTCGAGACGGGGTTCGGGCATATGGTGCCCCATGGGACCGGGGGTCCCCCCCGGTGCACGTCGACCCGGTTGTACGGACGTGGCGGGTGGGCGTGGACAAACGCCGCTTCGAGCGGGTCATGGTCAACCTGATGGAGAACGCCGCCCATTACGGGGGCGGCGTAACGGAGATCGCGGTGGGCCCGGGCGCCGACACGACCGTCGACGTGACCGTCGACGACGACGGGCCGGGCATCGACCCCCTGGAGCGCATGAAGATCTTCGAGCGCTTCTACCGGGGCTCGGCATCAGGACGGCGCGGCACGGGGACCGGGACGGGATTGGGCCTGGCCCTCGTCGCCGAGCACATGCGGGTGATGCGGGGCGCGGTCCGGGTGGAGTCCTCCCCGGCGGGTGGTGGCCGCTTCGTCCTCACCCTGCCGGTCCAGCCCGACGGTGACGAGCCGGGCGGTGAGGAGTGACGCGCCGTGGCGCCGCGCTGGGGCTGCTCCTGGTGGCGTTCCTCGCCGCGGGCTGCGCCATCCCGACGCAGGGCGCGCCCAGCACCATGGCGCCCTCGAAGGTTCCGTTCAACCTGCTGGATCCGCACCTGCCCACCACCACCACCACGCAACCGAAGCCATCGTCCCTCGTGCCCGTCAAGGTGTTCTTCCTCGACTCGGCCAATCAGCTGGTGCCGGTACAACGCGTCGTCGCCGCGCCGGCGCCACTGACGGGGATCATCACCGCCATGCTGGCCGGTCCCGGGGTGGCCGAGACCCGTCAGGGGATCTCCACCGCCATCCCGAGCGACGTGGCGGTGATCTCCGCGACGTCGCAGGGGAACATCGTCACCGTGAACTTGAACGCTGCCTTCGGCCAGATCACCGGCAGCAGCATCGAGCTTGCGGTGGCCCAGATCGTCTCCACCATCGCCAACGAGAGTGGGTTCACCACCGGTGTCGTCTTCGAGATCGACGGCCAGCGCACGAGCGTCCCGATCGCCAACGGCTCGCAGGTCACCGATCCCGTCTACCTCGTCGAATTCCTCCCCGTGGCGCCGTGACCGGGCGCCAGCCCGATCAGGTCAGCCGGCATCCTCGACCTGGCGGCGCCACGCCAGCTTGGGCGCGCCCGACCACAGGTGCTCGAGGTCGTAGTACTCGCGGGTCTCCTGCAAGAAGACGTGCGCGATGAAGTCGCCGTAGTCCATCAGGACCCACGTCGCATCTTGCAGGCCCTCGATCCGGACGGGCGTGATGCCGTGGGATTCCTTGACGCCACGCTCGATCTCTTCGACCAGCGTGCGTACGTGGCGCGTGTTCTGCGCGCTGGTGATCACGAAAGCGTCGACCACGCCGAACAGCTCGGCCATCCCGAGCACCACCGTGTCGCGCCCGAGCTTGGCGTCGGCCGACTCGGCGGCGATGGCCGCGGCCGGCGGGAGCTGGACGTGCACGTCCAACCCTGGCGTCAATGGAGCAACTCCAGGATCACGACGGTCAGCCCGAACGAGGCCACGAGGATCGAGCACCCGGCGACGGCCCACTGCCGACGCGAGCGGCGGGCCAGCTTCTGCTCGGCCCGGCGGTCGGCCCGGGGCCGCACCGGCGCGGGGAGCGCGCCCACGCGGGTGCTTTCCGACAGCTCCGTCCACCCGGCCGGCATGGCACTCATTCAAGGCACAGCGTACAGAGTGCGGCGGCGGACGCAACGGATGACCGCTTCGGGGACGATGCCGTCCACCGGTCGGCCCGCCGCCAGCAGGTCACGGACCTCCGAGCTCGAGACGGGGACCTGGGGGCCGTCGACCCACTCGACCCTCCAGCCGGGCCCGACCGCGGGCGCGGCCGCGGTCGGGCGGGACACGACGGCCAGCGTGACCAGGCGCTGGAGATCCTCGTGGCGGTGCCAGGAGCCCAGCTCGGGAACCAGGTCGGCCCCCACGACCAGGAAGAGCTCGACCGGGTCGTCGCCGGCCCGCTCCAGGACCTCCTCAGCCGTGTCCACCGAGTAGCTGGGGCCGCCCCGTTCGATCTCGAGCCCGCTCGCCTCGGCGCCCGGGATCTCTTCGGCCAGGGCCTCAGTCAGCGCGTAGCGGTCCGCCGCAGGCGAGATCCGGCGCTGCCCCGACTTCTGCCACGGATCGTTGGCGACGACGAGGAGGAGGCGATCGAGCCGGAGCCGGTCGGTGACGGCGCGCGCCGCCGCGACGTGGCCGGCGTGCGGCGGGTCGAACGTGCCGCCGAAGATCCCGATCCGGGTGGGAGCGTCAGGTGCCGGCAAGTTCGGCGATCACCGGGGCCAGCGCGTCCATCTCCGCCTCGTGCACGACGACGTAACTGAACCCGAGCTCCTCGCGGCGCGTACGCAGGATCTCGGTGATCTCTTCGGCGGTCCCGATGAGCGCGAGCGGCGCCGAGCGCAGTTGGTCCGGTGTGAGATCGAACAACGGTGCCAGCGACTCGATGACCTCGCTTGCGTTCGGGACCACCTGCACCGCAACGGTCCAACACTGGAACTCGAGCTCGCCGGCGCGCTCCCCCGCCGCCTCCCGGGCCCAGCGCACGCGGTCCGTGTACTTCTCCACCACGGACTCCGCCGCCACTTCGGGCCCGACGTACCCCGCAGTCAGGCTCGGGACGATGCTCACGATGTCCGCGTGCTCGCCGGCGAGCGTGAGGATGCGCCTACCGCCGCCGCCGATCACCAGTGGCGGGCCACCAGGGGTCGTCGGCACGGGGGTGCCCGCGGCACCGCTGACGCGGTAGTGGTCCCCGGTGAAGGTGGCGCTGCCGTCGCGCCACATGGCACGCATGATCTCGAGGCTCTCGGCCAGCCGGGCCACCCGCACCGACGGCTTCTCCATCTTGATGCCCGACTGCTCGTAGTCGGTGGTCATCCAGCCGGCGCCGAGACCGAACTCGAAGCGGCCGTCGGTGACGATGTCGAGGGTGGCCGCCTCCTTGGCCAGGACGACCGGGTGGCGGAAGTCGTTGTCGAGCACGAGGGTGCCCACCCGCAGTGTCGTGGTGGCCTCCGCGGCGACGGTGGCGGCAACCATGGGGGCCCACTGGTCGTCGAGGTGGTCCGGCACGTAGAGGGTCGAGTAGCCCAGGTCCTCGGCCTTTCGCGCCAACGCGCGCCACGCAGCCGGGGATGCAGCCTTCGACGCCTGGAGAGCAAAGCGGAAGGCGGCCATGGACGGCGATCCTACGGCGTTACCCTGTAGAGGTGACGAGCCCGACGCAGACTTCCTCGTGGAGCCCCGCGTCCTGGCGGAAGTTCCCCGCGGCGCAGCAGCCGGAGTGGCCCGACGCCGACGCTCTGAAAAGGGCCGAGGCGCGGCTGGCCGCCGTGCCACCGCTCGTCTTCGCCGGTGAGGCCCGTTCCCTGACGGCGCAGCTGGCCCAGGTCGCCAACGGCGAAGCCTTCCTCCTGCAAGCCGGGGACTGCGCCGAGTCCTTCGCCGAGTTCACCGCCGACTCCATACGGGACAAGCTCAAGATCATCCTGCAGATGGCCGTCGCGCTGACTTACGCGGCCGGCGTGCCGGTGGTGAAGGTCGGGCGCATCGCCGGGCAGTTCGCCAAGCCGCGCTCGGCCGACACCGAGCGGATCGGCAATGTGGAGCTGCAGTCCTTCCGCGGCCACATGGTCAACGACGAGGCCTTCGAGGCCGAGGCGCGCACGCCCGACCCCGGACGTCTGGTGGCCGCCTACCAGCAGTCGGCCTCGACCCTGAACCTGCTGCGGGCGTTCACCAAGGGTGGGTTCGCCGACCTGTCCCAGGTGCACCTGTGGAACCAGCAGTTCGTCTCGTCGTCGAGCGAGGGCCGGCGCTACGAGCGCATCGCGTCGGAGATCGACCGGGCGCTGCGTTTCATGGCGGCCTGCGGCATCGATCTCGGCGCCGAGGAGGGGCTGCACCAGGTCGACTTCTGGACGAGCCACGAAGCGCTGATCCTGCCCTACGAGGAGTGCCTCACCCGCGTCGACTCCCTGACCGGTGAATGGTACGACTGCTCGGCCCACATGGTCTGGGTCGGCGACCGCACCCGCCAACTCGACGGCGCCCATCTCCAATTCCTCTCGGGCATCAACAACCCGGTGGGCGCCAAGGTCGGGCCGGAGTGCACCCCCGGCGCAGTGGTGGCGATCTGCGAGCAGCTGAACCCCGATCGCCTTCCGGGCCGCCTCACCCTCATCACCCGCCTCGGGTCGGACAGGGTCACCGAGCTCCTCCCGGCGCTGATCCGGGCGGTCGAGGCCGAGAGCCACCCCGTCGTCTGGGCCTGCGACCCCATGCACGGGAACACCTTCACCAGCGAGGGCGGCCGGAAGACGAGGCGCTTCGACGACATCCTCTCGGAACTGCGCTCGTTCTTCGACGTCCACCGAGCCGAGGGAACCTGGCCCGGTGGGCTCCACGTGGAGCTCACCGGCGATGACGTCACCGAGTGCCTGGGCGGCGCCGAGGAGATCCTGGAGGTCGACCTCGATGCCCGCTACACGACGACGTGCGACCCCAGGCTGAATGCCCGCCAAGCGCTCGATCTGGCCTTCCGCGTGGCGGAGTTCCTCAGAAGTTGATCCGCCGCCTGGTTCTCGCGGTGCTGGTGACGGCATTGCCGCTGCTGGCGCTCGTCGCTGCCGCGGTCATCACGCCGGCGGCGCCCGCTGCCGCGGCCGGCCCGACGCCGGCCTACTGGTTGGTGGCCTCCGACGGGGGCATCTTCAGCTTCGGCGGCGCGCCGTTCTACGGCTCGACCGGTGGCATGGTGCTGAACAAGCCGGTGGTGGGGATGGCGACCACGTCGGACGGCGGCGGGTACTACCTGGTGGCCTCCGACGGTGGCGTCTTCAGCTACGGCGACGCGCAGTTCTACGGGAGCACGGGCAGCATCGCGCTCAACAAGCCGATCGTCGGCATGGCGGTGGTCCCGGGGGGTGGCGGCTACTGGCTGGTGGCCTCCGACGGCGGGGTCTTCAGCTTCGGCACGGCCAGGTTCTACGGCAGCACAGGCGGCATGCGGATCAACAAGCCGGTGGTGGGCATGGCCGCCACGCCGGGCGGTAACGGCTACTGGCTGGTGGCCTCCGACGGAGGGATCTTCAGCTACGGCGACGCCAACTTCTTCGGGAGCACGGGCAGCCTGGTGCTCAACAAGCCGATCGTCGGCATGATCACGGGGCCGGCCGGCGGCGGCTACTTCCTCGTCGCCTCGGACGGCGGCATCTTCAGCTTCGGCAGCGCACCCTTCTACGGCTCGCTCGGCGGCCTGACCATCAAGCACCCGATCGTCTCCGCGGCGGCCACGCCGACCGACAACGGCTACTGGTTCACCGACACGGCGGGATTGGTGTCGAACTTCGGGTCGGCCAACTATTACGGGTCGGCGCCCGCGAACCTCTTCCGACCCATCGTCGGTATGGCGGAGGCCCCCGGCAGCACCGGCGCCTTCGTGGGCGGGACATTCCCGTCGGGGTCCTATGGCTACGACATCAGCAAGTACCAGTGCTCGAGCCTCCCGGCGGGGGACCACCAGATCGGCATCGTGCAGGTGGACGGGAGCTCGTCGGGGAACACCAACCCGTGCCTGCCGGCGGAATTGGCCTGGGCCGGTGGCGGGCTCAACCTCTACACCTACCTGACCTACGCGACGTCGGGTGCGAACCAGCCCGGATGCAACGGCGACGTTGCGTGCAATGCCGGCTACGAGGCTGCGATCAATGCCTACAACGATGCGTTCAACGCCGGTGCCGGCTCTGCGGCAACCCCCTGGTGGCTCGACGTCGAGACCGACCCCAGCTGGTCCGCCAATCCGGGTGAGAACGCGCAGTTCGTCCAGGGCGCGTTGAACGCACTGCACGAGGCCGAGGGGATCGCCGACGTCGGCATCTACGCCAGCCCCGGCGTCTGGAACAACATCGTCGGCAACTATCAACCCGACGTGCCGTATTGGATGGCCGACTACCTGAGCCCCGCCAGCGGGCCGGCCAGTTGCGCCGACATCACCCGGTGGCAGTCCATGGGCGCACAACTCCCCACCGGTCCGCTCGAGATCGTCCAATACAACAGCTCGCAGTTCGACGACGACTACGCCTGCTAGGGGCACGGCGCGCTCGACATCGACTGACGGAATCAGCGGCCGGCATCATCACGTTGCGCTACGTGGCGTCGGGGCCGGCCCGGGGGCTCTGCCAGAAGATCTCGACGCGGGAGATCAAGCCCCGCTCGTCGAACTGGAAGAAGTACGCCTCTTCCAGATGGAGCTCCCGGTCCGGGTAGCCCAGGTGCTCCGTGACCCGGGCGAAACCGGTCCGGCCACCGAGGCTGTAGGTGATCCGATGGATGTCGTTGCCGTAGACCTCCGGGACTGACCCCCGTAAGAGGTCGAGGTAGGGCGCGCGCCCGTGGACGAGATCCCCCAGCGGGCCGGTCCGCTCGACCTCCGGCGCCAGGACGGTGCCGAGGCCGACCCAGTCCCGGGCGTCGAGACGAACAAAGAACAGCTCGATCGTCCCTCGGGGTGCCGGCGCTGCGTGCGACACGGCATCTGGCTCGCCGTCGGCCAGGATCCATTCCGCGCGCCGTCGGAGGTCACTGCCGTCGGTCCCGAAGCTGGCCAGGGTGGACAGCACCAGACCGTCCTCCACGGCGAGGAGGCCGAACAACAGGTGCTCGGTCCCGATGGTGGCGCCGCCGCGAGCCAGGAGCTCACGCAGCGATCCTTGCAACGCCTTCTTCGCATCCGGCGTGAAAGGGGGTGCGGAGTCTCTCGCACCCGTCGAATCCGTCATGCGGCGCACGGCCGCGCGGGCGGCCTCCAGCTCGACCCCGGCCGAGGCCAACGCCCGTGCGGCGACGCCGCCCCCTTCCGCCACCAGGCCAAGCAGGATGTGCTCGGGGCCGATGTAGGGATGCTCCAGCAGCCGGGCCTCCCCCTGCGCGAGGACGAGGACCCGTCGGGAGCGATCGGTGAAGCGCTCGAACACGCGCCAAGCGTGCCACCTCGTCGGGCCGCTCGCGCCGTGCCGCGAAGGGGGATGTCAGAGCAGTGGCGTGAGGAGCGAGCGCACCCGCGCCGCATTCTCCTCGATCGGGTCTGCTGCGTCCAAGACGAGGTCGACATCGTCGGGCGGGATCCACGCCGCTCGTGCGCGCGCGACGTGGTCCCAGTCGAGCTCGTACCAATTCGGGATCAGCCGTTGCCGGCCGACGACCCGAGAGCGGTGCAGCGCGGCGTCGTGGCACGTGGTCATGACGACGAGACTGCGGGCGCCCTCCTCGCGCGCGACCCGGCGTGTCCCCTCGACCTCGGGTCCACGCGCCACCCCGTCGAGCACGACCGAGGAGCCCGAACGGAGTTGCGAGCGCGCGAGGGCCCACAGGAGCGACCACCCGACCCCACGGTGCCCCCGCCGGCCCATGGTGTCGAGCGCCGCTTGGATTTCGGTATGGGGTCGCAGCCCGCTCATCACCCAGTCGTGCCCGAGCACGGGCGCCCCGAGAGCGTGCCTCACCACCTCGGCCATCGTGGACTTCCCGGTCCCCGGGAGGCCCGTGGTCAGGACGAGCAGCGAATCATCCTTTTGGCCAATGCGCCGCTGCATCCTGTCCCTTAGCCTTTGGCCCGGTACCGAAGGCAGCGGCCGGCGGTGCGTGAGGGAGATCCCATGACCGTGCAGGGTGCAGCGTTACGCGCGTTTGTGGCACCGGGGAGCGGTTGCCACCGCCGTCGTGGCCGCGGTCGCCGCCATCGTGGCGGCAGCATCGGCCCGGCCCGCGCCTGCTCGCTGAACCGAGCCTCATCGGCCGGTCCCCGATCGCCCCGCCGGCCGCCCTCACTCCGCCGGCACCGTCAAAGCTCGACGCGATCGGCTCGTCGAAGGAGTTCCGGCGCACGGGCCCACTGTGTCAGGACGGCGGGAACGGTGCGACGGGGGCCCCGCCCACCGGGACCCACCGGTACCCAATGTCTAGACGGTCTTGACCACGAGCACGGCGCAGTGCGCGCCGTGGGCCACCGAGTTGGGCACGCTGCCGAGGTAGCGGCGCTGCATGCCCTTGCTCCCGACGACGATGAGGTCCGCCTCCACCTGGACCGCAGTCGCGAGGATCACGTCATCCGCGTTGCCCTGGGCGCCGTGCGCCTCCGCGACGAGGCCCTCACCGAACTTCTCGATGGCGGCCTGCCCCACGGCCCGGGCGCTCTCCTCGGCGAGGGCCTGCCCCACACCAGTGTCGACCAGCGCAACGCCCGTCGCCGCCCCCATCCCGGGACGCGGTGTGCGGAAGGCCGTCACGATGTGCAACGCAGCCCCCAACGACCGAGCCAGGTCCGCTGCGGCCTGGACCGCCTGGTCGGCGGTGGGAGAGCCGTCTGTGCCGACCAGCAGTGTCTTGTACATCGCGTGGGTCCCTTCTCGCCGGAACGGTCAGCGTACCCCGGGGTCGCACGGAATCGCTCGTCTCAGTCCACCAGCGCCCCGTAGGCCAACTCCCAGAACTCCACGACGTGCGCGGGGGGCGCGGGCGAGGTCATCGCCCGTGTCGACAACAGGATCCCCGTCAGGCCGTAGTCGGGGTCGGTCGTCCAGAGGGTGCCCGTGCCGCCGTTCCATCCGTAGCCCGACGGCTCGGGTGGGGCGGCGCGGGTCGGTCCCGGCGCAGCCATGCCGTACCCCCAGCCGCCGTGCGTGCCCAGGAAGACCGGCGCCGAGGCGCGCTGGGCGTCGGTCAGGTGGTTCCGGGTCATCGCCTCGACCGCAGCGGGCGACAGCAGCGGCTGCCCGCGGTGCCTCCCGTTCGCCCCGAGCATGGAGACGAAGGCCCGGTAGTCGTCGAGCGTCGAGACGAGCATGCCCGCCGCGTTGGCCATGGCCTGGGGCCCGTTCCACCAACCGCCCGATGGCGGGTCCAGGACACCGAGATGACCGGACTCGTCCGGCAGGTAGGCCGTGGTGAACCGGGCCTGCTTCTCCGCCGGCACGCTGAACGAGGTGTCCACCATGCCGAGCGGGTCGAACAGGCGCTCCCGCAGGAAGACCTCGAGCGGCTGCCCCGTCGCCGCGCTCCAGCAGAATGCCCAACACGTGCGCGCCCGTGTTGTAGCGCCACTCCTCCCCCGGCTGGTGGAGCAGGGGCAGGGTGGCGAAGCGGGCGATCCACTCGTCCGATCCGAAGGGCGGAGGCGGCCAAGGCGGCCCGAGGGTCTTGAGGTCCAACTCGGCCTCGGCCTCCTGAATCGGATAGGTGCCGGGCGGGGCCATGATGAGGCCGAACCCCAGGCGGAAGGTCAACAGGTCCTCCAGCGTGATGGCCCGTGTCGCGGGGACGGTGTCGTCCAGGGCGCTCTCCAGGCTGCGCAGGACCCGCCGCCCGGCCAGTTCCGGCAACAGGACGTCCACGGGATCGGAGAGCGACAGCGTGCCGTCGTCCACCAGGAGCATGGCGCCGGCGGCCGCGATCGGCTTGGTGAGCGACGCGATTCGGAAGATGGCGTCGCGGCCCAGCGGCGCCGGGTCGTCGAGGGCGGCATGCCCGAGCACTTCGGTGTGCACGTCGTCCCCCCGCGCCAGCAGCGCCACCAGCCCCGGCACCCGCCCGCTCTCGGTGTGCGCGGCGAGCCGACGGTGGAGCCGCCGCAGCCCGGCGGCGTCCAGGCCCGCGCTCACGCCGCGCTCACGCCGGGTGAAGCATTCCGAGGATCGTCATGCGTTGCGACGCTAGCGGTAGCGTTCGTCCGTGGCGGCTCTCGCGGACGTCGAACAGTTCATCGCCGGGCTCCCCGACGTGACCGAGGGGGCGAGGCACGGCAACCGGACCTGGTACGTCGCCGGCAAGGCCTTCGCCTGGGAACGACCGTTCTCCAAGGCCGATATCAAGCGGTTCGGCGACGCCACACCACCGCAGGGTCCGATTCTCGCCCTCTGCACCGCCGATGTGGCCGACAAGGATGCCCTGCTGGCCACCGGCACCAAGGGATTTTTCACCATTCCGCACTTCGACGGCTACGCCGCCGTCCTCGTGCAGCTACGGGCGGCCGCCAAAAAGCCGCTGCGTGAGGCGATCGAAGACGCCTGGCTGGCCTGCGCTCCCGAGACCCTGGCCCGCGGCTTCCTCGGCGACACCCGACCCTGACCCTGACCCTCCCTCACGTGGGCGCGGTATCCCCCACGAGTCGTTGAAGCGCAACAAAATGAAACGGTCCTCCGAGGGCACCCACTCCCATTCGGTGATGGACGCGTGCGCAATGCGCACCCAGCCCCGCCGGTACACCTCCGGGGGCACTCCGAGGAAGTCGATCATGGTCGCCTCGACCACCCCGGCGTGGACGGCGGCCACCACCAGCTCACCCGGGTGGTGGCGCACCACGTCGCGCACGGCGCCTGAGGCCCGGGCCACGAACTCCGACCAGCTCTCGCCCCCCGGAGCGATCGGCACGGTGGGGTCGTTGTCCCAGTCGGGCACCCCGAACTTCTCGACGACGTCGTTCCACTCCATGCCGTCGGCTTGTCCGGGCTCCAACTCGGAGAGGTCGCGGCGCTCGCGCACCGGGCCGAGGGCGGTCGGCCCGGGCCCCACCACGGGCCGGAGCCGCTCCGCGGTCTCAGTGGCCCGGGGGAGCACCGAGGAATACAGCGTCGTCGCCTGGCGCAGTTCGCCGCTCTCGTAGAGGCGGTCGGCCAGTGCGGCCACCTGACTGCGCCCCAGGTCGGTCAGTCCCGTGCAGCCGTGGCGCCCGCCGACAACGAGGTTGCGGTTGCACTCGGCCTCGCCGTGGCGCACGAGCACGATCCGGGCAACACCCGCTTCCGGGGGGAAGATCCGCAGGACCCCCTCGTGGGCAAGCTGCGGGCCCGCGCTCGGCCGCATCGGCCGCATCGGCCGCGCCCGCACTCGCACTCGCGCCGCCCGCACTCACGCCAGGTTGCCAACGAACTGCTCGAGGTGGCGCAGGGTGCGGCACTCCACCACCTCGTCGCAGTGCGCCGCGTACTCGCCCACGATGGAGTCGCCCGATCCCCAGTAGTCGCGCGGCTCGGGATTGAGCCAGTACACGCGCCGCGCCCGCGCCTGCAGGTCCTCGAGCACCCACGACTGGGCCGCGTGGTAGTTGTTGCGGGCGTCCCCCAGCACCATCACGCTCGAGCGCGAGGTCACCTGGTCGCCCCAGCGCCGGTGGAACTCGGTCAGCGCGTGCCCGTAGTCGGAGTGCCCGTCCACCCAGATGACGTCCGCCTCCAGGTTGATGCGGGCCACCGCCTCCGCCGGGTCGACCACGCCCTCGAAGAACCGCGTCACCTCGTCGATCCCGTCGACGAAGACGAAGCTGCGCACCTTGGAGAACTGCGACGAAATGGCGTACACCAGGTGCAGGGTGAAGCGGGCGAAGCTCGCCACCGACCCCGAGATGTCCGCGATGACGAAGATCTCCGGCTTGGCCGGGCGTGGGTGGCGGAAGCGCGGCTCAATGGGCACCCCGCCCGTGGAGAGCGAGCGCCGCATGGTGGCGCGGAAGTCGAGCGGGCCCTTGCGGCCGTGGCGCCGCTTGCGGGCCAGGCGGACGGCCAGCTTGCGGGAGAGCGGCTGGAGCACCCGGTGCAGCATGGCCAGCTCCTCGCGGGTGGCGTGCATGACGTCGATGTCCTCGGGCAGCGGCTTGCGCACGGAGCGGGCCAAGGCCTCTGCTCCCCGGTCCTCGACCAGGCGCCGGCGGATCTCCGTCTCGACGGAGCGGCGGAACTTCTCAATGCGTGCCTTGAACTCGTCGGCGGCCAGGCGCTCCTCCAGATCGGTCAGGGAGCCGCCGGCCGCGCCCGCCTGGGCCTGGCTCAACAGTCGCTCCAGCACGGCGTCGAGGTCCAGGTTCCGCAGGGTGCGGTAGAGGTAGTAGGTCCCGCCGACCGGGCGTCCCGGCTCCATGCCGGCGTAGCGCTCGACCGCGTTGCGGGCCACCATGTTCATGAGGCCGGCGTCGGCCGAGAGCAGCGACTTGAAGAGCATCTCGGCCAGTTCCTCGGGCGTCATGCCCTCGCCGCCCCCGCCGCTCTGCCACGAGCGGCGCTGCCCCGCTGAGCCGCCCTGCCCGGACTGCTCGCCGTCGAGCTCGTCGCCCTCCTCGTCGCCGCCCTCGCCCTCGGCCCCTCCGGCGCCGCCGGTCCGCACGGCGAAGAACACTTCGAAGGCCGTCTCGAAGGCGCGCCAGTGCGAGGACGACTTCACCAGCGTGGCGGCCAGGGCGTACTTCAGGGCCTCGCGGTCCTCCAAGGGAATGTGCTTGACGGCCTCGGCCGCATCGAGGTGCTCGGTCAGCGAGACGGGTAGCCCGGCACGGCGCAGCTCGGTGACGAACCCGGACAGGAGGTCGAGCACGGCTTCAGCCCGGCGAGGCCGACAGCAGCTCCTTGGAGGCCCGCTCGATGTCGGCTTGGTACTTCAGGAGGATGTGCAGGGTGTCCTTGGCCCCGGCGGCGTCGACCGTCTCGACGCCGAGCAGCACCAGCGTGCGGGCCCAGTCGATGGTCTCGGAGACCGACGGTGCCTTGCGCAGCTCGAGGGTGCGCAGCGAGCGCACGATGCGCGCCACCTGGTCGGCCAGCTCCTCGCTGATGCCGGGCACCTTGGTCCGCACGATCTCGCGCTCGCGCTCGAGGTCCGGATAGTCGATGTGCAGGTAGAGACAGCGACGCTTGAGCGCCTCGGAGAGCTCACGCGTGTTGTTGGACGTCAGGAACACCATGGGCAGCTGGGTGGCCCGCACCGTGCCGAGCTCGGGGATCGACACCTGGTACTCCGAGAGGATCTCGAGCAGCAGCGCCTCGGTCTCGAGCTCCACCCGGTCGACCTCGTCGACGAGCAGCACGACGGGCTCGGTGGCCCGGATCGCCTCGAGCAGGGGCCGGGTCAGGAGGAAGTCCTCCGAGAAGATGTCCTCCTCCAGCTCGGACCAGCTCGGGCCTTCCTCCTCCGCCTTGCCGTGCTCACCGGCCTGGATCCGCAGCAGCTGCTTGCGATAGTTCCACTCGTAGAGGGCCTTGGACTCGTCGAGCCCCTCGTAGCACTGCAGACGGATGAGCCGCGCCCCGGTGAGCTCGGCCACCGACTTGGCCAACTGCGTCTTGCCGGTTCCGGCCGGCCCCTCGACCAGCACAGGCTTGGCCAGCCGGTCGGCCAGGTACACCACGCCGCTGATCGACTCGTCGGCCAGGTAGCCGACATCGGCCAGGCCGCCCCGCACCGCGTCCAGGGACCCGAACCGGGGGGGACCGCTCTCCGGCAGGCCCAATGCTGCGTTCCCCTCGCTCACCGGCGCACCTGTCCGTCTCCACGCACGATCCACTTCAACGTCGTCAGCTCCTTCACTCCCATGGGTCCGCGGGCATGCAGCTTCTGGGTCGAGATCCCCACCTCGGCACCCAGCCCGAGTTCTTCGCCGTCGACGAACCGCGTCGACGCGTTCACCAGCACGGCCGCCCCGTCCACCTCGGCCACGAAGCGGTCGGCCACCGCCACGTCGGAGGTCACGATCGCCTCGGAGTGGCCCGAGCTGTACCGCGCGATGTGCTCGATGGCCTCCCCCACGTCGTCGACCATCCCGACCGCCACCACGGGCCCCAGGAACTCGGTGGCGAAGTCGCTCTCCAGTGCCGGCACGGCGTCGGGCACGTGGGCCCGCACGCGGTCGTCGGCCCGGATCTCCACCCCCGCCGTCGCCAGCGAGGCCGCCAGCCGGGGCAGGAAGTCGGCCGCCACGCCCGCGTGCACCAGGATCGTCTCGACCGCGTTGCAAACCCCGAAGCGGTGCGTCTTGGCGTTGACGGCCAGCTCGTGGGCCATGGCGAGATCGGCGGCGCCGTCGATGTAGATGTGGCAGTTCCCGTCGCCGTCGAGCACGTACGGCACGGTGGCGTGCTCGACCAGCGACGCGATCAGCGCCTGGCCACCGCGCGGGATCAGGCAGTCGATGAAGCCGCGCAGCTGCATGAACGCGGTCGCCGTCTCGTGCGACGTGTCCTCCACCAGGGCGACGGCGTCCTCGGGGAGGCCCGCCTTCACCGCGGCCCGGCGGAGCAGGCCCACGATGGCCCGGTTGGACTGAAGGGCCGACGACGAGCCGCGCAGGAACGCGGCGTTCCCCGCCTTGAGGCAGAGGCCGGCGGCGTCACTCGTGACGTTGGGCCGGTTCTCGTAGATCACCCCGACCACGCCGAGCGGCACGCGCACCCGCGACACGCGCAGGCCGTTGGGCCGCACCCACCCTTCCGTGATCTCCCCCACCGGGTCGGGCAGTCCCGCCACCGTGCGCAGGCCGTCCGCCATGCCCCGCACACGCTCGTGGGTCAGGCGAAGCCGGTCCCGGGCCGCCTCGACCATGCCGGCGGCTTCGGCCCGCTCGAGGTCCGCTCGGTTGGCCTCCACCAGGGCCGCCCCGTCCTCCTGGAGGAGGTCGGCGGCGAGGCGCAGCGCATCGTCGCGCACCGAGCTCGGTGCCCTCGCCACCACCCGGGCGGCCGACCGGACGCGGCCCGCGAGCTGCTCCAATGCGGGCGAGGTCATCGGTTCAGGTTACAAGCACCAGGTCGTCTCGATGGACGACGACCTGGCTGCGGCGCCCGATCCACTCGGCGGACCGCTCGGCGTGCACCCGGACCAGGCCCTTGGCGAAGACGACCCCGTCGGGCCCGGCGATCTCGACGGCGTCGGCCGGGCGGAAGCCGCCCGACACCCCGGTCACCCCGGCCGCCAGCAACGACCGCCCGCGCCCGGTCAGCGCCGCCCGGGCGCCGTCGTCCACGGTGAGGCCGCCGCTCGAGCCCAGGGCGAAGGCGATCCACAGCTTGCGGGCGGAGAGCCTGGCCTCGCGAGCCCGGAACACCGTCCCCACGCCCGCTTCGCCGGCCAGGGCGGCCGCCAGCACTCCGGGACGACCGGCGTCGGCGATCAGCGTCTGCACCCCGGACCAGGTGGCGATCTTGGCCGCCGCCAGCTTCGAGGCCATGCCGCCGCTCCCCATGGCGCTCCCGGGCCCGCCGGCCAGGCGCTCGAGCTGTTGGTCGATCTCCACCACCTCCTCGATCAGGGAGGCCTCGGCATCCCGGCGCGGGTCGGCCGTGAGCAGGCCGGGCGCGTCGGTGAGCAGGACGAGGAGCTGCGCGCCGATCAGGTGGGCGACCAGGGCCGCCAGGCGGTCGTTGTCGCCGAAGCGGATCTCCTCGTCGGCCACGGCGTCGTTCTCGTTGACCACCGGGACGACGCCGAGGTCCGCCAGGTGGCGCAGCGTCCCCCGCGCGTGCAGGTACTGCGTCCGGTGCACGAAGTCGAGCGGCGCCAGCAGCACCTGACCGGCCAGGATGCCGTGCGGCTCGAAGCCGTCCTGCCACATCCGCATCAGGCGGTGCTGGCCCACGGCCGACACCGCCTGGAGCACGGCGGGATCCGAGGGCCGTTGCCGGCCGCGATCGAGCGCGTCCCAGCCGGCGGAGATGGCGCCGGAGGTGACCACGACCACGGTGTGCCCGTCGGCGCGCGCCGCCGCCAGGTCCGCGCACAGCCGGCGCACCGTCTCGGGGGTCACGGAGGACGAGCCCACCTTCACGACGGCGATCACTGCTCCTCGCCCCACGTGAAGGTCATGGCCCCCACCGTGACGTCGTCCCCGTCGCGGGCACCCGCCCGCGCCAGGGCGCGGTCGACGCCGAGGCGCCGCAGTCGCCGTACCACCTCGGCCTGGGCCCCTTCGTCGGTGAGGTCGGACAGCGCCACTGCGCGCTCTGCGGCGCGCCCGCGGACGACCCAGGCACCCACCCCCGCCCGCTCCACGGCCACACCTTCGGGGATGGGACGGTGCACGACGATCTCGCTCGAGGTGGCCACGTCCGCCTCGGCCCGCGCCTCCTGCACGAGCGGGGCGAGACGTTCCACCAGCGCGCCGACGCCGGACCCCGACGCCGCCGACAGCACCATCTCGCACACGCCTTCGTCGTCGGCCCCCATGTCGCCCTTGCTCCCCACGACGATCCGTGGGCGCTCCAGGAGCTCGGGCCGGTACGAGCCCAGCTCGGTCAAGAGGACGCGCCGCTGCTCCGAGGGCGCGACGCCGCCGGCGTCGGGCGCACCGAGGTCCACGAGCACCACCAGCACCCGGGCGCGCTCGATGTGGCGCAGGAACTGGTGCCCGAGCCCCTTGCCCGCCGCCGCCCCCTCGACCAGGCCGGGAATGTCGGCCATCACGAACTCGGTGCCGTCGCGCGCGCCACCGACCCGGACGACGCCGAGATGCGGCTCCAGCGTGGTGAACGGGTAGGCGGCGATCTTCGGCTTGGCCGCCGACACCGTCGAGATCAAGGTCGACTTGCCGGCGTTGGGGAAGCCGACCAGCGCCACGTCGGCCATCAGCTTGAGCTCCATGTCCAGCCAGAACTCCTGCCCCTTCTCGCCCTGTTCGGCGAAGGCGGGGGCACGACGGCGGTTGGAGAGGAAGCGCGCGTTGCCCCGACCTCCCTGGCCGCCCTCGGCCACCATGGAGCGCGCGCCATCCTGGTCGAGGTCGCAGATCACCGCGCCGCTCCGGTCACGCACCACCGTGCCGACGGGCACGGGCACCGAGAGGTCCTTGCCCCGGGCGCCGTGCCGCTTGGATCCCGAGCCGTGCACGCCGTCGGTGGCGCGGCGGAACGGGTGGTCGCGGAAGCCGAGGAGCGACGACTGGTTGACCGAAGCCACGAGCCAGACGTCTCCGCCGTGACCGCCGTCGCCGCCGTCGGGACCACCCCGGTCCACGTGGGCCTCCCGGCGCCACGACACGGCCCCGGCTCCCCCGTCACCGGCGCGCGCGTGGAGTTGGGCCTGGTCGACGAAGCCGGACATAGGGGGGAAAGCCTACGAGCCGAGCAGTCGGCGGGCGCGCTGGCCCACCTCGGCGCGGGCCCGGTCACCGTCGATCGTGGTGCACCGACCCTCCTCGACGACCTGCGCCCCGCCCACCCAGACGTCGGTCACCAGATACCCGGCGCCCGCCCACACGAGATGACCCAGCAGCTCGGCGTCGCTCAGCGCAGGAGTGAAGCGGGCGTCGTCGGTGCGCAGCCGGATGAGATCGGCCGGCCGGCCCGCCTCGAGCGAACCCACCGGGAGGCCGAGCGCCTCGCCGCCGCCCCGGGTGGCCAGCCGGAGCGCCGCGGCGGTGCTGAGGACATCGGGGTCGCCGGCGGTGGCCCGGGCGAGCATCGGTGCGAGCCGCAGCTCGTCCCACAGGTGGAGATCGTCGTTGGAGGCCGGGCCGTCGGTGCCCAGGCCGACCCGCACGCCGCGATCGAGCAGTGACCGCAACGGGGCGATGCCCGACCCCAGCTTCCCGTTGGATCCCGGGCAGTGCGCCACGGCCACATCGTGCGCGCCGAGCAATGCCAGGTCCGCGTCGTCGAGCCACACCGCGTGCGCGGCGAGCACCCGGCCCTCGAGCACCCCCTCGGACGCCAGCAGCGCCGGCGCGCTCATGCCGTAGCGGTCCCGCACCACCTGACATTCGGCTGCCGTCTCGGCGAGGTGGATCTGCAGCAGCGCGTCGCGTGCCCGCGCCTCGGCCGCGATCACGCGCAGACCCTCCGGGGGCACCGTGTAGGCCGCGTGCGGCCCGAAGCCCACCTCGAGCCGGTCGTCCTTCCCTGCCGTGGCGTCGGCCACCGCGCAGGCGCCGGCCAGCAGCGCCTCCCAGCTGCTCCCCGGACCGGCGCCGGGCACGTCGAAGATGGCCGGGGTGTACAGGGCGCGAATGCCGGCATCGAGCACGGCGTCCACCACACCGTCGGGATGCCGGTACTGCTCGCAGGTGGTGGTGACCCCGTTGCCCAGCAGCTCGACGGCGCCCAGCAGCATGCCCCAGTACACGTCCTCGTCGGACAACCGCGCCTCGCGCGGCCAGACGGCCTCGTGCAGCCAGCGCTCGAGAGGAAGCCCATCGCCCGCGCTGCGCACCAGCGTCATGGGCGAGTGCCCGTGGCAGTTCACCAGGCCCGGCATGAGCAGGCCGCCCAACCGGCGCACCTCCGTCCCGGACGCCGGTGGGACCTGCCACGGGTCCCCGACCCAAGAGATGCGGTCGTCGTCGATCTCGACGGCACCCGGGGCCAACACCGAGTCGCCGGCGTCCACGGTGAAGACGACGTCGGCCTCGAGCCGCAGGGTCACGGTGCCCCGACGTACAGCCGGTCGGAGAGGTCACGCGAGACCCGAATGGCCGCGGCACCGCCCTCGACAGTCATCTCCACGTTGCCTTCGGGATCGCGGCCGTCCACCTGGGCGACGGCGCCCGGAATGAAACCGCCCTCGTCGAGCAGGGTGAGCGATCCCAGGTTCATCTCCACTTCCTCGCTGATGCGGAAGAGCCGCACACGCTCGCCGGCGTCCACTTCGGCCAACGGTCGCACCGGGGCCGACGGCGCCGGGGAACGCGACCCGGGGATCGGGTTGCCGTGCGGGCACGTGGCCGGGTCGCCGAGCAGCTCCACCAGGCGGGCCTCGACATCGTCGGAGATCACGTGCTCCCAACGTCCCGCCTCGCGGTGCACCTTGTGCCACTCGAGCCCGATCACGTCGACCAGCAAGCGCTCGGCCAGGCGATGCTTGCGCACGACCTTCTCGGCCAGGGCCTGCCCGCTCTCGGTCAACGAGAGCCGGCGGCCGTCGCGCGTCACGTACCCGTCCTCGCGCAAGCGGTCCAACATCTCGGAGACCGATGGGGCCGAACGGCCCAGCCGCTCCGCGATGCGGGCCTGGATCACCGGCACGCCCTCCTCGGCCAGCGACAGCATCGTCTCGAGATACTCCTCGACGGGCGGGTGGTACTCCTGAGGCTGGTGGTCCGCGCCGCGGCGCTCAGTCATGGCAGTGGTCGGGCGACGGCGGCACGTCGAGTGCCGGGTTGCGATCGAAGAAGCCGACCGGGATCAGTGTGAACCCGGTGTACTCGACCGGCATCACCGGCCAATCCTCCGGCCGCGGAATGTGGGTGACGCCGAAGGAGTGCCACAGCACGATGTCGGTGTCGACCACCGGTCGGTCGGCCGCCGTCCAGTGGGGCAGGCCGGCGCCTCCTCCGTGCTGGTTCGGGTAGTCCCCCGCGGCCCGGCGCTCACCGGGGTCGAAGGGCGTCACCCACAGGTTGTGCGACGCGAAGGCGGCGCGGCGCCCGACGCTGGAGGTCGGGTCGGCCAGCAGCGTCGGCGTGGAGCCGGGCAGGAGCTTGTAGGCGGTCGGCTCGCCCAGGCCGTTGCGGCGGGAGCTGTTGGCGATGCGCCAGATGCGGCTACGTGCGGGATCGACGTCGCGCCGGGCGGCCAGCTCGGTGTCAAGGAGCGTCGCCGTCGTGCCGAACGCGTTTCCCCACGGGTTCTCGGCACTGCCGGGCGCGGGCGTGCGCACGGCGTCGACCTCGTAGACCGCGTTGTCGGGCCCGTCCACCTCCATGTCGAGCCGGACGTTGAAGAGGTGCTGGTGGTAGGGCGCAGCCAGCCCCGGGGCGATCATGGTGGCGTGGTCGCCGGCATCGCCGCCGGCCACGGCCATGGTGGACATGATCCCCGTCAGTTTCACCTCGAGCTGCATGGTGCCATCGAGGTAGAAATACCAGTAGAACCCGTATTCGTAGTTCCCCACGGTGGCGATGGAGCTGATGACCAGGCGGCGCGACCGACGGACCTCCGTCCGTCCCGAGACCATGTCGACGTGCTTCCAGAGGATGCCGTAGTCCTCCTCGTGCAAGCAGATGGCATTGGCCCGGGTGCGCGGCTTGCCGCGCTCGTCAGCGAACACGTCGTCGAAGTACCGGATCTCACCGAGGCAGTCGCAGCCGAGGGTGAGCGAGTTGGCCATGCGGCCCAGGCCCCACTCGCCGGCGTCGAACGCGCTCTTCCAGGCGTGCATCGGTCCCGGGTGCCCGTAGGGCACGACCATCTCGCTGACCGAGGCGCGGTACACGATGGGCCGGACCCGGCCGCCGTCCTCGTACCCGACCGTCCACAGCACGAGGCCCTCCAACGGGTCCATGCCGAAGCGCAGCGACCACTTCTGCCAGCGCACGAGATTGCCGTCCACCTCGAAGCTCGGGCCCTCGGGCTGGGTGATCTCCAGCGGCTTCAGGTCCGTCCGCAGGGGCCCGTTGTGCTCGGCGTAGTAGCTCCCGTGCGTGGGCGGCACGGGCACGACACCATGATCCACCACCTCGAGCACCTCGCCCCGGCCCATGTCGACGAAGGCCAGGAGCCCCTCGAGGGGCCGGGCGTAGCCGTTGTCCTCCTTGGACTCGCGCAGGTAGGCGAGGCAGCGGGTGATGCGCCGGCCTTCCTCGTGACCGAGACCGAAGGTGCCGGCCGGCCAGGGGTCGATCTGCACCAGCGACCGATCGACCACACCGCGCCGGTCCAGGGCGGCGTTCCATTCCGGATGCTCGTGCAACGCCGCGAGCACCATGATCGACTCCTCCATCTGGAGCGGCGGGCGCACGTCGCGCACGATCTCCCAGCGGTCGACCTCATTCCGGGTGACCGAAACGACCGTCTCGACCACGTCCGCCTCGGGGCCCTGCAGGATCACGAGTCGGAGCCTCCGGTCGGCCACGACTTCCTCCCCCGCGTCCACGGCGCGCACCATCTCCTTGGGGGGATCGCACAGGCCGACGTAGGCGAAGCGCAGGAGCTCGTTGGGCACCGCGGCCAGGCCGCTGGCGTAGACGACCTCGCGCGCCGCGATGATCTCGTCCCCGTTGAGGGGCGCCAGGGGGTGCCGGGCGGAGGTGGCGGGAGACGCGGCGGGAGCGGAGGAGGCGGGCCGGGACGACATGTGACGCCGATGTTACGTGGCGTGCGGTCGATCACCTTCTACCATCGGTCCATGGAGGACGTCGCCGACCGAGCGGCGCAGAGCGCCCGGGAACTGGCCCGACGGCTCGAGACCGATCACCACGACGTGCTCGTGCTCCTCGGGTCCGGACTTTCGGGGACCGCCGAAGCCCTGGGCGCCCGCGCCGGCGCCGGCGCCGGCGCGGGCCCCGTCCCGCTCGACACGTTGCCCAACTTCCCGCCCTATACGGCAGGCGGGCACCGGGCCCAGGCCTGGTCGGTCGCCCAGAACGGACTCCGGATCCTCGTCCTGGGCGGGCGCTGCCACCTCTACGAGGGCCTGACGCCCGCCGAGGTGGTCCACCCGGTGCGCACCGGCATCGCCGCCGGCTGCCGCACCGTCATCCTGACCGCCGCCGCCGGCGGTCTCCGCGACGACCTGGCCACCGGCTCCCTCATGGTCGTGGAGGACCACCTCAACCTGACCGGCCGCAGCCCTGTGATCGGGCCCGACTTCGTCGACATGGCCGACGCCTACGCACCAGCGCTGCGTGCCTCCGCCCTGACGGCGCCCGAACCCGCCGCCTCGGTGCTGGCCGCCCGACCCGGCGTCTACGCCCAGCTGCCGGGGCCCCAGTTCGAGACGCCGGCCGAGATCCGGATGCTGCGCACCGCCGGCGCCGACGTGGTGGGCATGTCCATGGCCCTCGAGACGATCGCCGCACGCCAGGCGGGGGCGGCCGTCCTGGGACTGGCCCTGGTCACCAACCCGGCCGCTTCACCCGACACGACGATCGACGCCGCGGACATCGCCGAGGTGGGCACCGCCGCGGTGCCCGCCGTGGCCGCCGTCGTCCGCCACGTCGTAATCTCGACGGCATGACCGACCCTGTGGCGCCGACCGGCGTCGACCACGTCGCCATCAACGTCGCCGACGTTCCCGGCGGCATCGCCTTCTACACCGAGAAGATCGGCCTGGTGCAGAACTTCACCCGCCCCGACTTCGGCTTTGCCGGGGCCTGGCTGGACACGGCCAACGGGCAGCAGGTGCACCTGATCGAGGCGGCGGTGCCGGGCAACGTCGGCCAGCACTTCGCCCTCGCCTTCGAGGACCTGGGTGCCGCCGTGGCCGAGCTGCGGTCGCGCGGACTGAAGGTGAGTGACCCGGTGAAGGTAGGGACGACCGGCCGCCAGCAAGCGTTCACGGCCGACCCCTGGGGCAACGGGATCGAGCTGCACCAGCGCGCCTAGCCAGTAGGTTCGGCGCGCCAGGGGTTCAGCCGGTGAGGACGCTGACGTGCTTGCGGCCGCGGCGCTCGCCGAACTTCACGACGCCGTCTGCGGTGGCGAAGAGCGTGTCGTCGCCCCCGCGGCCCACGTTCACCCCGGGGTAGACCTTCGTCCCCCGCTGGCGCACCAGGATGGAGCCGGCGGTGACCGCCGCTCCGTCGAACCGCTTCACGCCGAGGCGCTGTGCGTTCGAGTCGCGGCCGTTGCGGGTCGACCCGCCACCCTTTGTCTTGGACATGTCGGACTCCTCGGACTTACCCGGCCGCCGTGATGGCGGTGATCTCCAGCGTGGCGTAGTGCTGACGGTGGCCCCACCGGCGACGCTGGTTCGACTTGTTCTTGTAAGTCATGGCGTTGATCTTCGGCCCCATTTCCGAGCCCACGACCTTGGCCGTGACCGAGGCGCCGGCCAGCTGCGCCGGGGTGGCCAGCACGGTTGGACCGTCGACCACCAGTACGGGCTCGAGTGACACTTCGGCGCCGACCGGCTGGCCCAGCAATTCCACGCGGACGCGCTGACCCTCGGCCACGCGCTCCTGCTTCCCTCCGGACCTGATGACGGCATACATAAGGGCGAGATCCTAGCGCAGGACCGAGTCGTCCAGGGTCACGCCCCGGCCACCACAGACCGTGCACTCGGTGGACAGGGTCTCGAGGAGGCCCTCGGAGACCCGCTTGCGGGTCATCTCGACCAGCCCCAGTTCGGAGATGTCGAAGACCTGGGTCCGGGTCTTGTCCCGCGCCAATGCGTTACGCAGGGCGGACGCCACCTTGTCACGGTTCTCCCGTATCTCCATGTCGATGAAGTCGATGACGATGATGCCCCCGATGTCACGCAGCCGGAGCTGGCGCGCCACCTCCTCGGCCGCCTCGAGGTTGTTGCGGAAGACGGTCTCCTCCAGATTCGTCTTGCCGACGTTCTTCCCCGTGTTCACGTCGATCACGGTCAACGCTTCGGTGCGCTCGATGATCAGCGAGCCCCCGGAGGGCAGCCAGACCTTGCGATCGAGCGCCTTGTGGAGCTGCTCGTGCACGTGATAGCGCTCGAACATCGGCAGGCCCTCGACCTCGGGGTCGTAGTACTCGACCCGGTCGGAGAGCTCGGGACTGACCGCGCGGACGTAGTCGCGCACCTGCTCGAAGAGCGCCAGATCGTCGATGACGACACCCCGGTACTCGGGGTTCAGCTCCTCGCGCAGGATCCGCACCGACAGCTCCGGCTCGCGGTAGAGCAGGCCGGGGGCATCGGACTTCTTGGCCTCTGCCTCGATGGTGTTCCACTGCTCGAGCAGGGACGTCACGTCACGCTGGAGCTCCTCGGCCGAGACGCCCTCGGCGGCCGTGCGCACGATCATCCCGTGGCCGGACGGCTTCACCTCGTCGATGATGCGGCGCAGCCGGCGCCGTTCGGTGTCGCCCAGGCGCTTCGAGATGCCGAACGCGCTCGAATCGGGCACGAGCACCGCGAAGCGCCCTGGAAGGGAGACCTCCTGGGTCAGGCGGGCGCCCTTGGCCCCGATGGGGTTCTTGGTGACCTGGCACAGAATGGTCTGGCCGGCCTTGAGGACGTCCTCGATCCGGGGCTGCTGGGACACCCCGCCCTCGACGTCCTCCCGGTCGTAACGCACGTCGCCCCGGTAGAGCACGGCGTTCTTGGGGATGCCGATGTCGATGAAGGCGGCCTCCATACCGGGCAGGACGTTCTGGACCCGGCCCCGGTAGACGTTGCCATCGATCTGGTTGGTGTCGTCGGCGGACCGGGAGACGTAGTGCTCGACCAGCGAGCGTCCCTCGAGCACGGCGATCTGGGTCATGTCGGGCCGGACGTGGACGCAGACCAGGTAGCGGCCCACCTGCTTGGACTTGCGATCTCGGCCCGAGCGTCGCCGGCTACGAGCCCGCTTCCCGGTCTCGTCGCCTGACGGATCGTCGGGGTCCGCGACGCGGGTGCCCACTTCCTTCGGTGCGTTGCCCTCCGGTCGGTCGAGCGCGACCACGGGCGCCGCCGCCTTGGGCGCCGGGGGCACGGGTGGCGCGGCCTTGGGCGCAGGAGGCACCGCCGGCGCGGGCCGGGTATCCCCGATCTTGGGCCTTCGAGCGCCCGCGGGCCGCGGGCCGTCAGGGGGGCTAGCGCTGCCCCCCGGAGACTCCGGGGGTCGACCCTCCGGGCTCTGGCTGATTTCCGTCTCGGACATGAGGGAAAGCCCTCCTCGCGTGCTGTGTCGCGTTGGCGTGGGTCCCGAGCCCGCTCACCACGAGCGGCTCGAACCGTGCACCATCGCGCTCGATCCATTGATGCGTTCGACAGGCCCTTCCGGCCACTGCGGGAGTGCCGAGGGCCGCTACCAGGTCGCCCGGGCGGACGCCGCGCGGGTGCGTGGCCAGTTCTGCCCGGAGGTGGCCGTTCTGGCCGGTTACGGACAGTGCCCGGATGGCCGGCCGGATGTCGTCTTCGGCCTGGCGACCCTTCCGCTCCCGCCTGACGGTGAGCATGCGGGCAGCGAGCACCTTCTCCACCCGCTCCTGCAACTCCTCATCCGGCACGCCGAGCACCTCCAGCTCCCAATCGCACGATGCTACCTCCTGCTGGAGCGAACCCTCCGCTTCTCCGATCAGGGCAGCCGCCTCGACGGCGAGCCCCTCGGGCAACAGCGTGCTCAACGCGGCAGGGAGATCCGCCACTGGGATCTCCCCAGGCCCGGGGGGGTCGAGGCGCAGGTCGAGGTACTCGCCGCGCGACTCACACCCGGTGGGGAGGGCCAGGCCGAAGCTGACGAGCGGGTGCGGGACGAACCCCTGTGAATACGCCAGCGGCAGACGGCTGCGCCGCAACGCCCGCTCCCACATGCGGGCCACGTCCCGGTGGCTCGTGAACCGGATCTTCCCCGCCTTCGTGAAACGCAGGCGGAGCCGGCGCTGGTCCTCAGGGGACACGGCTGACGAGGCGGACCGGGATCCGGTCGCCCCCGGTGAGGTCCTGCCCGGTGCCCTGGCTCCCGCCCGCCGGAGGGAGCGGCGACGCCACGACGTGCTCCAGCCCGAATTCGGTGCAGGCGCCGCAGTCGTAGCAGGGGGTCCAGCGGCAGTCCTCCACGGCCACGCGGGCCAGCGCGTCCATCCAGTCACCCCAGAGGAAGTCGCGGTGCAGCCCCGCCGAGATGTGGTCCCAGGGCAGGGCCTCGTCGGCCTCACGGTCCCGATGGCACACCTCGTCGAAGCTCAGCCCCTCGGCGGCGAGCGCGGTCTCCCACAGCGACAGGTCGAAGCGCTCGGACCACTCCTGGAACGTGCCGCCGGCCCGCCAGACGCGTTCGATCACGGCACCCATCCGCCGGTCGCCCCGGCTGGCCAGTCCCTCCGCCACCGAGGCGGCCGGCTCGTGCCAGCGGATGGTGAGGCCGCGGGTGCGCCTGGCCTCGCCCCGCAGCAGGGCGACCTTGCGCTCGAGCTCGGCGACGGTGTCCTGGCCGAACCACTGGAACGGCGTGTGCGGCTTGGGCACGAATCCCCCGACGGAGGCGACCACCGTCACCCCCTTGTGGTACTTCCGGCCGATCTCGACGCACCGCGCCCCGAGCTGGGCGATGCCGAGCACGTCCTCGTCGAGCTCGGTGGGCAGGCCGATCAGGAAGTAGAGCTTGACCCGCCGCCAGCCCTGGCTGAAGGCGGCGTCGACGGCGCTGTAGAGGTCCTCCTCGGTGATCAGCTTGTTGATCACCGTGCGCATCCGCCACGTGCCACCCTCAGGCGCGAAGGTCAGGCCGGTGCGGCGCACCTTCTGGATCTCGGCCGCCGTGCCCACCGTGAACGCGTCCACCCGGAGGGACGGCAGGCTCACCGAGACCCGTCCTCCGTGCTCAGGATCGTCGACGATGTCGCGCACCGTACCCTCGATGCCGGAGAAGTCCGCGGAGGACAGCGAGGTCAGCGCCACCTCGTCGTGCCCGCTCCACTCCAGACCTCGCCGCACCATCTCTCGCACCTGGGCGGCGGGCCGCTCGCGCACCGGCCGGGTGATCATGCCCGCCTGGCAGAACCTGCATCCTCGGGTGCAACCGCGGAAGACCTCGACGTTGAGCCGGTCGTGGACGACCTCGGTCAGCGGCACCAGCGGCCGGGAGGGATAGGGCCAGTCGGCCAGGTCGCTCACCGTGCGCTTGGTCACCTCGGCTGGCGCGCCGGGAACCACGGGGAGGGTGGACACCAGTCGGCCGTCCTCGTACGACGGGGTGTAGAGCGCCGGCACGTACACACCCTCGAGCCCCGCCAGCGCGTGCAACAGCGGGGCGCGGTCGCGCGTCTCGGAGGGCGACGCGGCAAGCCATGCCGCCATCACCTCGTTGATCTCACCCACCACCTCCTCGCCGTCGCCGAGGACGAACGCGTCGACGAAGTCCGCCAGCGGCTCGGGGTTGTAGACGCAGTGGCCGCCGGCCACGACGAGTGCATCCGTGCCGCCGCGATCCGCCCCGTGCAGCGGGAGGCCGGCCAGGTCGAGCATGTTGACAAGGTTGGTGTAGACGAGCTCGGCCGACAGGTTGAAGGCCAACACGTCGAAGGCTGCCGCCGGCAGGTGCTGCTCCACGCTGAAGAGGGGCACGCCCGCCGACCGCATGGCGGCCTCCATGTCGACCCAGGGGGCGTAGGCGCGCTCGGCCAGCGCGTCCGGGCGTTCGTTCAGGATTTCGTAGAGGATCTGCAGCCCCTGGTTGGGCAGCCCGATCTCGTAGGTGTCCGGGTAGAGCAGCAACCAGGCCACGGTGCCGGGCCCGTGCTCGGGGTAGACCGAACCCTGTTCGCCCCCGATGTAGCGCGCCGGCTTGGACACCGTGGGCAGGATGCGCTCGATCTCCGGCCAGAGGGTCTCCATTGCCAGCAACCCTACGGGACGCTCAGCCCCCGCCCGTTGTGGTCGAGGTCGTCGTGCTCGGAGTGGTCGGGGCGCCCGACTTGCCCGGCGGCACGGTGGTCGTCGTCGTGGTGGTGGTCGGTGTCCCGAGAGGCGGGTTGGTCGCCGGCGCCGTCTGGCTGGCCGGGTTGGCCGGCGTCGGCGTCTTGACGGCGCCGTTCATCCCGGGATTGGCCAGGATGTAGTCGAAGATGTTGCGCACCAGGGGGGCAGCGGCCTGGGCGCCGTACCCGCCCTGGTCGATGACGGCGAGCACGAGGTACTGCGGATTGGGATTGGGACCGAAGGCCACAAACCAGCTGTTGGGCTCGAGCCCCTGCTGGTTCGAGGCAGTTCCAGTCTTGCCGGCCAGGTTCCACGAGGCCGGGAACCCCTGGAAGTCCTGATACGCCGTCCCGTGCGGGCTCGAGACGACGCCCTCGAACCCGGCCAGCATGGCGCTGTAGTTGGCCGGCGAGATCGCCACCTTCCCGGTGACCTGCGGCTCGATCTTCTTGATGACGGAGCCCGTCGTCGGATCGACGACCTGAGAGGCGACCTGGGGCGCATACCGAGTGCCCCCGTTGGCAAAGGTGGAGTAAGCCACGGCCTGCTCGATCGGGGTCAGCACCGTCTCGCCCTGGCCGAAGGCCATCTCGATGTTGTCACCGGTGAACCACGAGCCGGCGTAGGGGAAAGCCTTGGGTGCCTCGGCGTGCAGCTGGTCCCGCACTTGCTTGCTGTCCACACGGCCCTGGGCCTCACCGGGAAGGTCGATGCCGGTGATCGTGCCCTCTCCGTACAGCGCGGCCTCGCTCTGGATCGGCGTCTGGCCGAACCTCGACTGCTGCTCCCAGAACATCTCGCCCAGGTTGTAGAAGAAGGCGTCGCTCGACGCCGTGAGCGCACTGGTGACGTTGTACGTGCCGCCGGTGTCGCCGGGGTCGTCGTGAAGCACGCAGCCGGTGTCGGCGACCACGCCGGCCGCCGGGCACCCGTTGATCTTGAAGGTCCCGGTGTCGACGTACGGGGTGGTCGGCGCGATCAGGCCGGCCTGCAGCGCGGCCGTCGCGGTGATCAGCTTGAACGTCGAGCCCGGCGTGTACTGCCCCTCGGTGGCGTAGTTGGTCTCCGCACCGCTCTGCTGCAGCGACGCGAAGTTGGCCGAGGAGATCCCGCCCGCCCACTCGTTGAGGTCGTAGTTCGGGAACGAGGCGAGTGCGAGCACCTGGCCGTTCTGGGGGTTCATCACGATGGCGGCACCGTTGGGCGCCGGCGGCAGCCGGCCGCCGTCGACCTGGTCGGGCGTCTTGCGATCGCTCAGGATCTGCTGCTGGAGGTCGTTCTGCACGGCTTGTTCGAGCCCCGTGTCGATGTTGAGCACCACGGTGTCGCCGATCTGGGGCGCGGTCGTACTGAGGGTGCCCACGACGGTGCCGGTGGCGTCGACCGAGAGCGCCTGGCGTCCGGCGACGCCCTTCAGATAGGGCTCGTACTGTGCCTCGATCCCCGAGACACCGATCTGGCTCCCCTGGGTGTAGCCGTCGTTCGGGTGCGCGGCGAGGTAGCTCGAGGAGATGGCGCCGACGTAGCCGAGGACGTGGGTCGCCGTGGTGCCCTGCTGGGGGTAGGTGCGCTGCGCGACGGTCTGGACGCTCACACCCGGGTACTCCGACTGGTGCGTCTGGAGGAACTGGACGGTGTCCTGCGAGACACCGACCGCGACGGGTACGGGCTCGTACGGGCTGTACTGGTCGTTGTTGATGGACGCCTGCACCTGCTTGGGCGTCTGACCGACGAGTGCGGCCACCATGCCGACGATGGCCGGGTTCTGCGTGGCCTCCGCCCGCGACAACAGGATCTCCTCCTGGGGGATGTTCGACACGAGCACGGTGCCGTTGCGGTCGACGATCTCGCCACGGGGAGCGGCGACGCTGACGACCCGGACCTGGTTGCGCGTCACGGCGGCCGCGTAGGACTTCCCCTCGACGACCTGCAGCGTCCAGAGCCGAAGCACGAGGACACCGAAGAGGAGCAGCACGACGACCCCGACGATGCGCAGGCGGAGATTGGGCCGGGCCTCCTCCTCCTCCGGGGAGCCGACGATGGAGGCGACGTTGACACTCTTGCGCGGCCGCATGCGCGGCCCACTGCTGTTCCCGCGCCAGTTGTTCCGGCGCGACGAGCGCGTCGGGGGCTTGGGGTGGAGCCGGTCGCCGCGGATCGGATGGCGAAGTGTCCGCTTCACCGGATCCTGCTGTCGACCGTTGCGGGGACGAGCGACCGGCGATTGCTCTCCCCGGCCAGGGCCCACCGCATCAGCCGGCTGACCGGGAAGACCAACACCGCGCTCGAGACCCCGACCACCAGGAACAGGGTCAGGAAGTCCACCTGCACCATCTGGTCCTGACCGAGAATTGCTCCGAGCACGGCGAACAGCATGTCCGCTGCGACGCTTCCCGCGAGCGCGGCCACCGGCTTGAGCCAGGTCGCCCGGGGATCCGCTGCCATCGTCAAGGCCCCGGCGGCATAGCCGAGCACGCACCCGACCAGGGCGGATAGTCCGAACGGCGTCGGCAGCACCAGGTCGAAGCACAAGCCGGCCCAGAAACCCACGATGGCTCCAGTTTCGGGCCCGTCGAGGAGTGCGGCCGTGATGGGCAGCAGCCAGAGCAGGTCGGGATGGGCGCCACCGATGCGCAGCGCCACCATCACCGTCTGCTGGACCATGAGCACGATGAAGATGACCAGGGCCACCCTGAGCATCGAGCGCGCGGTCATGTGGAGGGCACCCATTGCACGACGTCGACGTAGGCCAGCTGGCCCAGGTCGGCCGCGGGGTCGACCTTGATGCTCTCCTGGCTCGCTCCGGCCGCGGTGTGGAAACTCCGCACGGTGGCCACCGGGATGCCCGGGGGGAACGCGGCCGCGTCGAGGCTGCTGGTGAACATGACGTCGCCCTTGTGCAGCGGGGTGTGCGGCGCCACGAGATCCGCCGTCATGGAGCTCCCCGGCCCCTGGCCGTCGACGATGGCGGTGTACTGGTTGCTCGACCCGAACGTCACCCCGACCTTCGACTGTCCGTCGGTGATCAGGCGGACCACGGCGGTGTGATGGAACGCCTGGATCACCTGACCCACCAGGCCTCCCGCGCCGACGACCGGATAGCCGATGTCGACACCGTCGTCACGGCCCTTGTCCAACGTGATCGTCGCGGTGAAGTTGGACGAGTACTGGTCTTGCGTCTGTGCCGTCACGGTCGGGAGGGACTGCAGGAAGGGCAGGTTCTGCAGCGCGGTGATGTCACGCAGCTGGTTCTTCTCGAAGCCCTGTTCGAGCTGGGCTGCCCGCAGCTGGCCGATCGTCCTCTGCAGCCGCTCGTTCTGCGCCTGCACCGACCCGTAGTTGAACGCGCCGGCGAAGAAATCCCCGATGGGGCTGATGATGTCGAGGACGCCCTGGCGCAAGGGGGAATAGACGTCGTTGGCCACCGACTTCACCCCCGAGGTCAGGCTGTGGGTCCGACCGTTGAGGTCCAGTGAGATGAAGGACAGCGACAGCACGACCAGGATGATGACCGTAAGGGTGCGGCGCGACCGCCGGGACCGGGGCACCCAGGAGAAACCGGTCGATCGATCAGCGCGTTGAGGTGGTGATCAGCACCCGCTTCAGCGCTTCAAATTCTTCCAGGCACTGGCCGCTCCCGATGGCGACGCAGTTCAGGGGATCCCGGGCCACCACGATCGGCATCCCGGTCTCGTGCAGCAGGCGCGACTCCAACCCGTGCAGCAGGGCTCCGCCGCCGGTCAGCACGATCCCCTGCTCCATGATGTCTGCCGCGAGTTCCGGCGGCGTCCGGTCCAGGGTGACCTTGACGGCATCGATGATGGCGGACACCGGCTCTTCGATGGCCCGACGGATCTCCTCGGTCGAGACGACGATCGTCTTCGGCAGCCCGCTGACGAGGTCGCGGCCGCGGATCTCGGCGTGCAGCTCCTGCTCCAGTGGGTAGGCGGAGCCGAGCGTGATCTTGATTTCCTCGGCGGTGCGCTCACCGAGCGCCAGGCTGAACTCCTTCTTCACGAACGAGACGATCGCTTCGTCGAGCTCGTCGCCGCCGATGCGCACCGACTGACTCGTGACGATCCCACCCAGGGAGATGACGGCGACCTCGGTCGTCCCACCGCCGATGTCGACCACCATGTTGCCCGTCGGTTCGTGCACCGGGAGTCCGGCCCCGATCGCGGCTGCCATCGGCTCCTCGATGATGTAGGCGCGGCGCGCGCCGGCGTACTCGGCTGCCTCCATCACGGCCCGCCGCTCCACACCCGTGATGCCCGACGGGACGCAGATCACCATGCGCGGCTTGGCAAAGCGGCGCTGGTGCACCCGGTGGATGAAGTACCGCAACATCTTCTCGCAGATCTCGAAGTCGGCGATGACGCCGTCCTTGAGGGGCCGGATGGCCTGGATGTTCGACGGTGTGCGCCCGATCATCCGCTTCGCCTCGGCCCCTACGGCGAGCGGCCGCCCGTCCTTGATGTCGACTGCGACCACGGATGGCTCGTTGAGCACGATGCCACGGCCGCGGACGTACACCAGCGTGTTGGCGGTTCCGAGGTCGACAGCCATGTCACGACCAAGGAGGGAAAGGCGATTTTCGGCCATAGTTGCAGCACTCCCGAGGAATTCCTGATGGGCGCCGATGAGGGCCGGCGCCCGTGATGGTGCGACCCCAGGCTATGGGACGCAGAGGGGGTCCACAAGGCGGACACCGGCCAGCACCGACCTGGCCTGCGATTACACCGGCGTTGGCCGGCCGCAGGGCGCCTTGGTTATGAACTCGCGAGGCCGGGAAAGAAGAGTGCGATCTCCCGCGCCGCCGACTCGTGGGAATCGGAGCCGTGCACCAGATTCTCCGTCGTCTCGATCCCATAGTCACCGCGGACGGTGCCGGGTGCCGCCTCGGCCGGGTTGGTGGTCCCCATCATCAGGCGCACAACGGCGTAGGTGTCCTTCGGACCCTCGACAACCATGACGAGCGCGGGTGAGCGTGTGATGAAGGCGACCAGGTCAGCGAAGAAGGGGCGCTCGGCATGCTCCGCGTAGTGGGTCTCGGCCACCACCTTGGTGATGGTCCGGAGCTCGGCCGCCACCAGGCGCAGCTTCTTGCGTTCCAGGCGGCTGAGTACTTCGCCGGCCAGGCCCCGCTCGACGCCGTCGGGCTTCACAATGACAAGGGTGCGGTCCACGAGGGGTGGACACTACACAACCGCAGCCGGCGGGTGCCGCCGCCGTCAACGACCAGCGTCCTCCCACGGGACGGACGCGGCGAGCGCGTCAGCGCGGGCCGTGCCCACGACGTAGAGCGACCCGGCCACCACCACCAGTCCGTCGGCGTCGACCATGCCACGCGCCACGCGCAGTGCCTGGCCGACGTCGGGCTCCTCGTAGACGGACAGCCCGAGCGCGCGACCAGCTTCGGAGATCGCAGCGACCGGCATCGCACGCGGTGAGTGCGGTTCACAGGCGATGACGGCGGAGACACCGACCGATGCCAACGGGGCCAGCATCGCCGACGGGTCGCGACCGGACAGCATGCCCACCACGGCGACCGACACCCCGTCGACCGCGAACTCCTCCCTCAGCGCGTCGCCCAACGCGGCCATCCCCGCCGCGTTGTGCGCGCCGTCGACGAGCAGCAGCGGGCGCCGACCGAGCACCTCGAGTCGACCGGGCACGTGCACGGCGGCCATTCCCTCCTCCACGACGTCGGGAGCGAGCGGGTCTCCGAAGAACGCTTCGGTGGCCGCCAGCGCGACCGACGCGTTGACGCCCTGATGGGCGCCGTGCAGGGGCACCAGCAAATCCTCGTAGCGGCCGCCCGGAGTCCACAGCGTCACGACACGGCCACCGACGGCCACCCGGTTCGTCTCACAGCCGAAGTCATGACCCGCCACCCACACTGATGACGCCCCGACCTCTTCGGCCCGGCTCGAGACGATGTCGACCAGGTCAGGGGCCATCTCGCCGACCACCACCCGGCTTCCCGGCTCGATGATGCCCGCCTTGTCCCGGGCGATCCCTTCGAGGGTGGGCCCCAGGACGTCGGTGTGGTCGAAGCTCACGTTCGTGAGCACCGCCACGTCGCCGTGCACGACGTTGGTGCAGTCCCAGGTCCCGCCGAGACCCACTTCGACGACCATGGCGTCGACCGCCTCGGTGGCGAACCAGGACAGTGCCGCCGCCGTCAGCAGCTCAAAGCGGGTCGGTCGCTCAGTCAGCAGCGGCTCGAGCAGGGCCAGCTCCGTGAGGACGCCGGTGAGCGACGCGTCGTCGATCGGCTCCCCGTTCTGGGCCAGTCGCTCCGCCACCGCGTGGAGGTTGGGGCTGGTGTAGGTGCCGACGGTCAGGCCTTTCGCCAAGAGCAAGGCGGTCGCCATGGCCGAGGTCGACCCCTTGCCGTTGGTGCCGGTGATGTGAATGGACGGGATCGATTCCTGGGGCTCACCGAGCAGCGAGGTGAGCGCGCGGCATGCGGTCGAGTGTCGGCAGGGCGCGCCGGCGGGGCATCTTCGACTCGAAGTCGACATGGCTGTCGAGCCAGGCCAACGCATCCTGCAACCCGCCGAAGGGCGGGAGCGCCGGATCGTCCACGCGGACCGACTCGGGTTCGGTCAGGACGCGGCGCGGCGCGAGCGGGTCGACTTGACCGGCGCGCCTCCGAGCGGCACCAGCGTCGGGGCCACCCGGTCGAGCACCACGGAGCGATCCACCACGCACTTGCCCACGTCGGTGCGGCTCGGCAGGTCGTACATCACGTCGAGCAGGACCTCTTCGAGGATGGCCCGGAGGCCCCGGGCGCCCGTGCCGCGCAAGAGTGCCTGCTCGGCCACGGCCTCGAGTGCGTCGGGCGTGAACTCGAGCTCAACGTTGTCGAGCGCGAAGGTCCGCTCGTACTGCCGTGTCAGCGCGTTCTTCGGTTCGATGAGGATCTGCACCAGCGCGTCCTTGAACAGCGGCGACACCGCGCTCACGACCGGCAGGCGACCGATGAACTCGGGGATCAACCCGAACTTGATGAGGTCCTCGGGCAGCACGTGGCGCAGGATCTCGCCGTCATCGCGGTCCTTTCGGTGCACCTCGGCCCGGAAACCGATGCCGCGCTTGCCGATGCGACCCTCGATCAACCTGTCCAGCCCGGCGAAGGCCCCACCGCAGATGAACAGGATGTTGGTCGTGTCGATCTGGATGAACTCCTGGTGCGGGTGCTTCCGGCCGCCCTGGGGGGGCACCGAAGCCGTGGTTCCTTCCAGGATTTTCAGGAGTGCCTGCTGCACACCTTCACCGGACACGTCACGGGTGATGGAAGGGTTCTCGCTCTTGCGGGCGATCTTGTCGATCTCGTCGATGTAGATGATCCCGGTCTCGGCCCGCTTCACGTCGTAGTCGGCGGCCTGTATCAGCTTCAGCAGGATGTTCTCGACGTCCTCGCCCACGTACCCGGCCTCGGTCAGCGCCGTGGCATCGGCGATGGCGAAAGGAACGTTGAGCATGCGGGCGAGCGTCTGGGCCAGCAGGGTCTTCCCGCAACCGGTCGGGCCGAGAAGGAGGATGTTGCTCTTGGACAGCTCGACACCGTCATCGGCCGCGGGTGGGCCGGCCTGTACGCGCTTGTAGTGGTTGTAGACCGCGACAGAGAGAATCTTCTTGGCGTACTCCTGTCCGACGACGTAGTCGTTGAGGAAGTCGAAGATCTCACGCGGCTTGGGCAGATCCTCGAAGCTCAGTTCGGTGGATTCGTCACGCTCCTCGGCGATGATGTCGTTGCACAGGTCGATGCACTCGTCACAGATGTAGACACCCGGGCCGGCGATCAGCTTCTTGACCTGTTTCTGCGTCTTGCCGCAAAAACTGCACTTGACGAGATCCCCGCCCTCTCCGAACTTCGCCACCAGATCGCTTCTCCCGTCCGTGCCAGCTCGTCCTACGCGGCGCCGATGGCTTCGAGTGGCGCCACCGTCCGCGCTGTGATGACCTCGTCGATCACGCCGTACGTCACGGCCTCTTCCGCCGTCATGATGAAGTCGCGGTCCGTGTCCTGGGCCACCTTCTCCTGGGTCTGCCCGGTGTCTTCGGCCAACATCCCCGAGAGGAGGTCACGCATGCGGAGAATCTCCTTGGCCTGCAACTCGATGTCGCTGGCCTGGCCCTCGACACCGCCCCAGGGTTGATGCAGCAGCACGCGAGCGTGGGGCAGTGCGAAGCGCTTGCCCTTGGCCCCGGCCGCCAGGAGGACAGCCGCGGCCGAAGCAGCCTGCCCGAAGCAGAAGGTGGACACGTCGGCCTTGATGAACTTCAGCGTGTCGTAGATGGCGAACAACGCCGTGATCTCGCCGCCGGGCGAGTTGATGTAGAGGTGGATGTCCTTGTCCGGCTCCTCGGACTCCAAGAAGAGCATCTGGGCGCAGACGAGATTGGCCACCGCGTCGTCGACAGGCGTGCCGAGAAAGATGATCCGTTCACGGAGCAGCCGCGAATACAGGTCGTAGGCGCGCTCACCGCGGTTGGACGACTCGATCACCGTCGGAACCAGATAGTTGTAGGTCTTCATCGGCTCCGGCGCACTCCCCATCTTCACTCGCTCTCCTCGCTCTGCTCCACTTCGCCCTCTCCCGAGGCGTTCACCCGGAGGTCGTCCCGTGACATCGGGTTGCCCTCTTCGTCGATGAGATCCACGTGGTCCAGCAGCCACTCCAGCGCTTTGCCTTTGCGCAACTCCGAGCGTACCGCGCCGGTCCGGCCGGCCGTGTCGAGTTGGCGGCGCAGCTCGGTCGGCGTGGTGCCCATCCGCTCGGCCATGGTGACGATCTCGGCCAGGAGCTCGTCGTCAGTGAGCGTCAACTCCTCGGCCTCGACCAGGGCTCTCAGCGCCAGGTCGGCCTTGACCGCAGCCTGGGCGTCCACGCGAACGGCCGCCAGCAGCTCGTCGGGCGTGGTGCCGGTGGCCTGGAAGTATTCGGGCAGACCCAGCTTCTGCGCCTCCAGGCGGTGCTGGAGGTCGTGGAGCCGCTCGTTGACCTCGGCATCGACCAGGACTTCGGGAACCGCATCGTCGGTCACCAACTCGGCCAGCGCATCGATCGTCTTCTGGCGCAGCGCCATCTGGGTCTGCATCAGCTTGACGCGGCCGATCCTCGTCTCGATGTCGGAGCGCAGCTCGTCCACGGTCGCGAACTCGGAGCTCTCAGCGGCCCATTCGTCGGTGGCCTCGGGCAGCTTCTTGACCTTGACCTCCTTGACGAGCACCCGGAAGGCGACCTTCTGCTCCGGGTCGTCCGGATTGGCGGTGTCGAAGGCGAGGATGGCGCCGGCCTTGGCGCCGTGCAGCTCTGCGTCGAGCTCGGGCACAACCGAAGCCGAGCCGACCTCGTAGAGGTAGTCGTCGACACCGACCACCTCGGCGCCGGAGGCGTCGTTGCCGTGCAAGTCGATGGTGACCAGATCCCCGTCGATGGCGGGACGACCCACCACGTCGAGCTCGGCGTCGTTCTCGCGCAGGCGGTCGAGCTGGCTCTGGATCTCGTCCTCGGTGACGGACAGGCTCGGGAGCGTGACCTGCAGCCCGTCGTAGCCTGGAATGGCGACGGTCGGCCGCACCTGCACGACGGCATCAAAGGACACGGCGCCTTCGTCCTCGCCGCCGGTGATGTCGATCTCGGGTTGCGCGATCGGATCGAGCTCGGTGTCGACGACAGCCCGCGCGTAGAAGTCCGGCAACGACTCGCGCAGCGCCTCCGCGCGCAACGCGCCGGAGCCGCCCATCCGGGCCTCGAGCACCTTGCGCGGCACCTTGCCGGGCCGGAAGCCCGGCACCCGGACCTGTTGGGCCAGGGAGCGCACGACGTCGCCGAGCGCCCGATCGAACTCAGGCTCATCGATCTCCACGCTCAGGCGGACGAGGTTTCCCTCCATTGGCTCGGCTGTCGCACGCATCACGAGCCGATCACTCTACCGGCCGCCGCCCCGCGACCCGGCGCACAGTCCGCCGAGACCATCCACCGGTTCATGGGCCACCGGTTCATGGGCCACCCGCTCAGGACATGAAGTTCATGGCGCCGAGGACGGTCTGGCCCACGTGGCCGTCTCCCTCCAGGCCTATTCCGCCGCCGTCTGCCACGTCCGCCGCCGTGGCCCGGCCGCAGCCGAGGCGCACGAAATCGATGGTCGAAAGCGAGAGTGTGACAGCCGGGGCCACCTCGTCGCCCACCGGGCGGGCACGGCCGCCCTCGACGGCGATCGTGAAGGCGCGTGCGTCTGCCCCGGGGCCCTCCACCTCGAACCGGACGGCGGTCCCCTCGGCGCACCCCGCCTTCTTCCCGACGACGAACGGCATGGCACCTTGGACGCGGTCCAGTGAGATGGACGAGGCTGTATTCCCGCTCCCCCCGGGACGATCGAGGGCGAGGCGGACATCCTGCTCGTGCACCCAGCTGTCGAAGACGCGCACCGTCATGAATTCCGCCCGCGGCACCTCGCCCACCGGGCTCCAGCCGGGCGCCGCCCATTCCGCCGCGGACAACGCGTCGAGCTGGGCCAACCGGGCCGTTGTCACCTCGACGAACTCCTCATGCACCGTCGGACCGGGCAGCGAGCGCCGCACGGCGACGAAGCGCTCGTTGGTGGCCGCGAAGTCGTTCTTCACATGGTCACCGAGGGGTCCGGACCATTCGGGAACCGGCTCCCCCATGATCGCCCGCTCGATCCCGATGAGGTGAGAGAGCTGGTCCTTGACGTCCCAGCCGGGGCACCCGGTGGGCAACGCCCACTCGGTGTCCGACAGGTCGGAGCAGACCTCCGCCAGTGCCCCCCAGGTCTCGGCCAGCGCACGTCGGGCCACGCGGCCCTGTTGGAGCCAGTCGCCGTCCTGACCTGCACCGTTGTCGCCCACGAGGCCGACCCTACCCCTGGATCATCCCGGAAGTCGCGCCGACCATCCCCCAATCCCCGGAACGCCCCCGCTACGTTCGACTCCCGTCCAAGGCGATCACCGACCGAAGGAGCTGCCGTGGCTGACTATGAGGGGTATTGCGTGAAGTGCCGGGAGAAGCGTGAGTTCGACGGCCTGGAAGTCGAATTGGCCAACGGGCGCCGCGCCGCGCAGGGCACCTGCCCGGTCTGTGGCACCAAGATGAACCGGATCCTCGGCAAAGCCAAGGTCTGACGCACGGCACGCCCGCCGCCGAGCGTGCCGTCGGCCGGCGTGAGAACATCAAGAGCGTGCACGACCTGATCATCAAGGGTGGGACGCTCGTCGACGGGACCGGCGCGGCAGCGACTGCGGCCGACGTCGCAGTCGACTCCGGCCGCATCACCGAAGTAGGCGCCGTCCAGGGCGGCGCCACCCGGACCATCGAGGCCGAGGGCCTGCTGGTGACCCCGGGGTGGGTCGATGTCCACACCCACTACGACGGCCAGGCCACCTGGGACCCGGAGCTCGCCCCGACGTCCTGGCATGGCGTGACGACACTCGTTATGGGCAATTGCGGAGTGGGTTTCGCGCCGGCCCAGCCCGACCGCCACGACTGGCTGATCGGCCTCATGGAGGGGGTCGAGGACATTCCCGGTACGGCACTGGCCGAGGGGATCGAGTGGGAGTGGGAGACCTTCCCCGAGTATCTCGACGCGCTCGAGCGGCGGCGCTGGACCATGGACGTGGGCACCCAGGTGCCGCATGCGGCCGTGCGCGCCTATGTCATGGGTGAGCGGGGTGCGCGCAACGAGGCCGCCACGGCCGAGGACATCGAGGCGATGCGTGCCATCGTGCTCGAGGCCATCCGGGCCGGCGCACTGGGGTTCTCCACCTCCCGCACCATGGGGCACCGAGCCATCGACGGCGAACTGGTGCCCGGCACGTTCGCGGCCGAGGACGAGCTGTTCGGCATCGGGTCCGCCCTGGGCGAGGCCGGCGCCGGCGTCTTCGAGCTGGCACCGCTGGGCTCGGCGGGCGAGATGCTCGCGGACGTCATGCAGGAGGTCGACTGGATGCGGCGGCTCTCGGCCGGCATCGGCCGGCCCGTGTCCTACGCGCTGCTCCAAGCGGACGACGATCCCGAGCTGTGGCGCAAGCAGCTGGAGGTGTCGCTCGACGCTTGTGCCGAAGGGGCACAGCTCTTCCCCCAGATCGCCGGCCGCCCGACGGGCATCCTCACCGGTCACCACACGACCCTCTGCCTCTTTGCCGACTTCCCGGCCTACGCGGAGCTGCGCGCGCGCTGCGCCTCGCCCGCCGATCTCGCGACGGCGCTGGCCGACCCCGAGGTGCGGCGCTCGATCGTGTCGTGGGCACCGTCGTCCCCGGGCCAGGCCGACGCCATGGCGAAGGCCTACGAGCGCACCTTCGTGCTCGGGAGCCCGCCCGACTACGAGCCCGGCCGCGAACGGTCACTGGCCGGCCTGGCCGCGGCGCGCGGCGTGTCGCCGCTTGAGGTGGCCTACGACGAGATGGCCCGCGACGGCGGGCAGGGGCTGCTCTACCTGCCGATCCTCAACTACGCCTCGGGCAACCTCGACCACGTGCGCGAGATGATGCTGCACCCGCAGGGCCTGGTCGGTCTGGCCGATGGGGGCGCCCACACCGGGACCATCTGTGACGCCTCCATGCCGACCTTCATGCTCACGCACTGGACCCGGGACCGCAGCCGGGGCGAGCTGCTCCCGCTCGAGTACGTGGTGAAGAAGCAGACGCACGACACGGCACGCCTCTACGGCATGTCGGACCGGGGCACGGTGGAGCCCGGTGCGCTGGCCGACCTCAACCTCATCGACTACGACGCGCTCTCGCTGGGCGCGCCGTACGTGGCGGCCGACCTGCCGGCGGGCGGTCGCCGGCTGCTGCAGAAGGCCTCGGGGTACGTGGCCACCATCAAGGCCGGGACCGTGACGTTCGAGCACGGCCAAGCGACCGGCGCACTGCCGGGCCGCCTGCTGCGGGGCGCCCGCTGAGCCCACACGACCCCGCCGGCCGCCCTCTCGGACATCGCCGGACCGACGGCCGGGGCAGACTGCATCCCGTATGGAGGCGCCCCTGACGCAGTACGCGCTCCGTGACGGCCGCCACCTCGGCTACCAGGTCTGGGGTCCGGCCGCGGAGTTGGCGCGGGACGACAGGGTCGACGTGCTCGAGTTCAACAGTGGGCTGATGATCTCCGTCGACGAGACCGTCGACGAGCCGAACTGGCTGCGCTACACCGAGCGGGTGGCGGAGTTCTCCCGGTTGATCCGTTTCGACGCCGGCGGCCTCGGGCTGTCCGATCCCCTGCCGACGGGGACGGAGCCCTCCATCGAGGGTTGGGGCCGTGACGCCCTCGCCGTGATGGACGCCGCCGGGTGCGCCCGGGCCGTCGTCCTGGCCTCGACCGGCGGGGCGATGGCCGCCCTGTGGCTGGCCGCCACGCACCCCGAGCGCGTGGCCTCCCTCGTCATCGTCAACGGGACGGCGCGGGTGGGGCAGGCCGAGGACTACGGCTTCGGCGTGCCCGACGAGGAGATCGGGGCCGGGACCGGCATCGAGGTGGTGCTGACCGAGGACGACATCCCGCGGGACATCGCCATCTTCGCCCCGAGCCTGGCCCACCGGGTCGGCTTCCGGGAATGGTGGGGGCGGGCCGCCCGGCGCGGTGCCAGCCCGGCTACCGCCGTCGCCTTCAACCTCCTCACCTTCTCGGCCGACGTGCGCTGGTGCCTGCCCGCCATCACCTGCCCGACGCTCGTCTTCGCGCGCCTCGGCAGCTACGCCAACCTGAGCGAGCACGGCCGCTATCTGGCCGAGCAGATCGCCGACGCCCGCCTGATCACCACCACCGGGCCCGACCTGCTCCCGTGGGCCGGTGAGTTCGATTCGATCGTCGACGAGATGGAGGAGTTCGTCACCGGCACCCGGGGGACGCACGCCGCCACCCGCCTGCTCGCCGCCGTGCTCTTCACCGACATCGTGGACTCGACCGTGCGCGCCGCCGAGGTGGGCGACCGCCAGTGGCGCGCCGTCCTCGACGAGTTCGACGTCAACGTCGGCCGGCTGCTCAGCCGGCACGACGGCATCCTCGTCAAGTCCACCGGTGACGGGATACTGGCCCGCTTCGCCGCGCCGGCGCAGGCGGTGCGCTGCGCCGAGGCCATGGTGGCGACCGCTCTCAGCTTCGGTCTGCAGTTGCGGGCCGGCCTGCACGCGGGCGAAGTGGAGTTGCGCGGCGACGACATCGGGGGGTTGGCCGTCCACATCGCCTCGCGGGTCAGCGCCATGGCCGGACCCGGCGAGGTGCTCGTCACCGGCACCGTACGCGACCTCGTGGTCGGCTCGGGCATCGTCTTCGACGACCGCGGCCGGCACACCCTCAAGGGGCTGCCCGACGAGTGGCAGGTCCTCGCGGTGGAGCGCGCGTAGCCGACCCCGCGGACGCCCCGAATCAAAGTTAGGCTCGCAGAGCCGTGTACCGGCCGTTCACACCGGGCCCGACGCTGGGCGGGGCGCAGGGGACGCCGGCTCCGTCATGACCATTTTCGGGGCGTCTCTCCCTTCTGCCCTCTCCTTCTCCACCTTCTCCGCCCTCTCCGCCTTCTCCGCCGTCACTGACGTGCCCACAGCGAGCCCGGGCACGCGGCGGCCTCCGTCCCCGTGCCCGTGAGCAGCCCCGGTTTCCCCGCCGGGCGCGGCAGCACGCGCGGGCGGCGCGCCGTCGTGCTGGGCGGCGCCCTCCTCCTGCTGGCCGCCCTGGTCGTGGTCATCACGTCGGGCAGTGGCCGGCCCGCACCAACCGGGCACGTCGCCCCGACGAGGGCTGCGACCTCGGCGACCTCGGCGACCGGGGCGTCCACCTCGGCGACCTCCACCTCCCCCGCTTCCGTGGCGGCCGGCACGATCCACGCCACCAGGACCAGCGACGGAGCGCCCTCGCTCGAAGCCGGCGTCGAGCCGTGGCAGCTGGCCGCGCCGATCTCGCGCGAGGTCCTCCTGGCGGTTGGCGACCGGTTGCGGATCGTCGGCGGCCTGTCCCCCGCGGGCAGCTCGCTCGGGACGGCATCCTGGCTCGACCCGAGGAGCGGCACCGTGAGCGCGGCCGGCTCCCTGGCCGACGTCGTCCACGACGGGGCGGGGGCGCAACTCGGCGCGACGTCGTTCGTCTTCGGTGGCGGCTCGCCCACCACGTTCGCGACGGTGCAGTCACTCGGGCCCTCCGCCGGCACCGGTCGCGTCGCCGGCGAACTGCCCCAACCCCGTTCGGACGTGGCGGCCGCCATGGTGGGCCGGACCGTCTACCTCGTCGGCGGCTACGACGGCACCACGTACGAACCCTCGGTGCTGGCCACCGGGGACGGCACAGACTTCAGTACGGCGGGCACTCTCAAGGTGCCCGTGCGCTACCCGGCGGTCGTCGCGCAGGGCAATTCCATCTTCGCGTTCGGCGGCCAGACCGGGAGCGGTGCGGGCAGTGCCGTCACCGCCACGGCCGCCATTCAGGAGATCGACCCCGCCACCCACTCGAGCCGGGTCGTCGGCGCCCTTCCCCAAGCGTTGTACGGCGCGGCGGCGTTCGTGATCGCCGGCCATGTGTACATCGCCGGCGGTCAGACGGGCGACGGGCAGACACTCACGCAGATGTACGAATTCGACGAGCGGACCCACCGGGTCGCCGCGGCCGGCCTGCTCCCCCAGGCCGTGGCCTTCGCGGGTTACGCCACGGTCGGATCGGGACAGACAGCCGTCGGGTACCTCGTGGGCGGCGAGGTGGACCACCAGTCGGGGAACGACCAGGCCGGCGTCGTCACGGGCTCCCTGCGGAGCGTGATCTCTCTGCGGCCGAGCACGTACGGCGGGCCGGTCGGTCCCGCCAGCGCGGGCGCGCCCTACCAGGGCCACCTCCTGATCGCCGACCGCGGCAACAACCGGCTCCTGGTGATCGACCCGGCGCGGAACCTGCAATGGCAGTACCCGTCCGCCACGATGCCGCCGCCGCCCGGCGGGTTCTACTTCCCCGACGACGCCTTCTTCTTCCACCGGGGAACGGGGATCATCTCCAACCAAGAGGAGAACCACACCATCGTGGAGATCGGCTACCCGTCGGGGAAGCTCCTGTGGCAGTACGGCCACGCCGGCCAACCGGGCAGCGCCCCCGGCTACCTGAACCAGCCCGACGATGCCTACCTGCTCAAGAACGGCGACGTCACGGTGGCCGACGCCATGAACGACCGGATCCTCTTCCTCTCCCCCGCGGGGACCGTCCTCAGCCAGATCGGCACGAACAGGGACGCGGTGCACAACCCTCCGACCGGCGTGGGGTACCCCAACGGCGACACACCGTTGGCCAACGGGGACGTGTTGGTATCGGAGATCAACGGCTCATGGATCAGTGAGTACACGCAGGCCGGTGGGTTGGCGTGGACCGTGCATCTCCCGACCGTGAACTATCCCTCCGATCCCCAGCAGATCGGTACGGACCTCTATCTCCTCGCCGACTACGACCCACCGGCGGAGGGGCGCCTCCTGACCATTCATCGTTCCGGCGCCATCGTGTGGACCTATGACGTCGCCGTCGGCGACGGGATGCTCAAGAAGCCGTCACTGGCCGAGCAGCTCCCCAACGGGTTGTTCATGGTGAACGACGACTACCGCAACCGCGTCGTCGTGATCGACCCGCGCTACGACACCATCGTGTGGCAGTACGGGCTGACGGACGTCTCTGGCACGACGCCCGGCCTCGTCAGCATCCCGGACGGCTTCGATCTGCTGGCCCCGAACGGGACGACCCCGACCCACCCGCAGACGGGTTGAGGATGACCGTGCCGCGGGGCCGGCCCAGGCAGCTCGCCTGAGCTCAGAACCGCATCGGCACCTCGTGCCGATGCGTGTGCGGCTCTCGGTAGTCACCCTTCTTCTGGCGAGGTGGCAGGACGACGTGCGCCGACTGTTCGCGCGTGTAGGGAACCACGTCGAGAACGTGGCTGATGATGTTGAGGCGGGCCCGTCGCTTGTCGTTGGAGTCGGCGACATACCAGGGCGCCGTCTCGGTATCCGTGGCGGCGAACATGGCGTCGCGTGCCCTCGAGTAGTCGTACCAGCGACCGTAGGACTCGAGGTCCATGTCAGACAGCTTCCAGGTCTTACGGCCGTCGTTGATGCGGGCACTCAGGCGACGCGTCTGCTCCTCCTGGCTGACCTCGAGCCAGTACTTGAGCAGGATCACGCCGGAGTCGACGATTGCCTGCTCCACGAAGGGAACGAGCTCGAGGAACCGGTCCGCCTCATCTTCGGTGCAAAAGCCCATGACCCGTTCGACTCCGGCCCGGTTGTACCAACTTCGATCGAAGACAACCACCTCACCGCCGGCGGGGAGGTGGGGAATGTAGCGCTGCACGTACATCTGAGAGCGTTCACGCTCGTTCGGGGCGGGTAGAGCGACGACCCGGAAGACGCGGGGGCTCACCCGCTCGGTCAGCCGCTTGATGACTCCGCCCTTTCCCGCGGTGTCCCGGCCTTCGAAAACGATGCACACCTTGGCGTGCTCGTGCACGACCCAGCGCTGCAGCTGGACCAGCTCGACCTGCAAGTGCCGGAGGTCCTTCTCGTACTCCTTGCGTCGCATCTCGACGGGAGGCTCCGCTCCGCTCTTACCCATCAGGCGGTGCTCGACTCGCCCCCGTAGACCACCAACCCGTAGATCACCAGGACGCCGAGAGCTGCGTACAGGAGCGACCACACCGGGTAGTAGGGCAACCAGAACACCGAGGTCACCGCGGCGATGGCGCCAGCCCCGATGCCCACCCAGCGGGCGACTTGGGAGCCGTTCATGACGGCGATCGCCGAGAGCATCAAGACGATCGCAACGACCAGGTACACCCAGCCGTAGGTCTTGAGAGAGTGGCCGAAGATCGCTCCCTCGAAGTTCTGGGGCAGGACACCGTGGTACCGAAAGGCCCAGATGGCGTCGAAGAGCCTCATGATGCCGGCTACCCCGAGCACCACGCCCGAGAAGACGATCCACCCACGACCTGTCCCGTTCACCGCACCCTCCCGGTCGCCCCGATCTCGGCCTTCAGTGTAAGCCCACACACCACTTCGCGGGCTGGAGTGGCAAAGGCCCGAACGAGAACCGGCTGGCTCCACCACGACCACGACCTTCACCACGGTGGTACGTTCACCTTGATTCGCGTCCCGCGAGCGTCCGGCGATGGATCGGCCGACGGGTGCAAGAGGCCGCGGTTCGAGGTTCGACCGGAGGAGGGAGGCCGTGAAGGAGATCGAAGGCTTCGGCCGTTGCAACCTTCCCGACCAGAGCGTTCTCCGGCAGGGCACACCATGCACGATCGCGTGATCCTGGTATGACCACAACGACGTCAGCGCCCGATACGGTCTCCCCGAGCGCCCCCCGTTGGTACGCCCGGGGCGCGCCCGATGTCGCCGCCGCGTTCGGCGTGGATCCGGCGGTCGGCCTGTACTCCCCACGAGCGGCCGAGCTTCTTCGCAGCAACGGGCCCAACGCTCTTCCAGAGGAGAAGCCCAAGCCAAGCTGGCGCCGCTTCGTCGATCAGTACCGCAGCTACATGCAACTGATCCTCGTCGGGGCCGCCATCGTGTCACTTGCCGTCAAAGAGTGGAGCACCGCCGTACTCCTGGTCATCATCACGCTCCTCAACGCGGTGGTGGGCCTACGCCAAGAAGGCAAGGCGGAGAGCGCGATGAACGCGCTCAAGTCGATGATGAAGATCACGGCCCGCGTGAGGCGCGACGGGGTCGAGTCCGAGATCCCGGCCGAGCAGGTGGTCACCGGAGACGTGATCCTCCTCGCCGCCGGAGACGAGGTGGCCGCCGACGGCCGGATCATCGAGGCCGAGCGCGTTGCAGATCGACGAATCGGCGCTCACCGGTGAGAGCACGCCGGCACAGAAGGAGACCACGACGCTGGACGACTGCGCCATGAGCCCGGGCGATCAGGTGAACATGGCCTTCATGAACACCCCGGTCACCCACGGCAGCGGCGTCATGATCGTCACCGCCACGGCGAAGCAGACCGAGCTCGGGAAGATCTCGGGGATGCTCTCGGCCACGGCCACCGAAGAGTCACCGCTGACCAAAGAGCTCAACCGCCTGACGCTGTGGATCGTCGCCGCCGCCGGCTTGACCATGGTCGTGATGTTCGCCCTCGGGCGCTCGAGGGGCACGGCCTGGGACGTCCTCTTCGTCAGCGCGGTCTCCCTGGCCATCGCCGCCATACCCGAGGCGCTCCCGACCGTGACCGATGTGATCCTCTCGCTCGGCAGCGTCGAGCTGGCCAAGCGCCATGCGCTGGTCAAAGAGCTCCCGGCCGTCGAGACCCTCGGGTTCACCTCGGCCATCAACTCGGACAAGACCGGCACCCTGACCTTGAACCAGATGACCGCGGTCGAGGTCATCGATCCGACCGACCGCTACACCATCACCGGCTCGGGCTACGGCCTGGAGGGCCGGGTCGAGCACCCCGCCGGCTCGGCGGACACCATCGAGGACGCCATCTTGCCCTTCCTCATGGCCAACGACGCCAAGCTGGTCGACGGGGAGGTGGTCGGCGACCCCACCGAGGGGGCGCTGCTGGTCCTCGGGCACAAGGCCGGCGTGGACATCGACGCCACCCGCGAGCGCCTGCCGAGGCTGGCCACGCTGCCCTTCGACCCCACCTACAAGCTGATGGCCACCTTCCACGAGGTCACCGACCCCTCCGGGCGCCCGATGATCCGCTGCTTCGTCAAGGGGGCCGCACCGGCGGTCATGGACCTCTCGGCCACCGCACTCTCGAACGGCTCGACCATCGCCTGGGACCCAGACCTGGCCCGCCGGGCCCAGCACAACGTGGAGCGGATGGCCGGCCTCGGCCAACGCGTCATGGCCGCCGCCATGGGAGACATCGACCCCGACGCCTTCGACCCCGAGGGCGACCTACTCGCGCACATGAGCGACCTCCAGATGACCGCCCTGGTCGCGATGGTCGATCCGCCCCGGGCCGAGTCCAAGGCGGCCGTCGAGGAGGCCCAGGCCGCCCATATCCGGGTGCGCATGATCACCGGCGACGACGTCACGACCGGTGCGGCGATCGCCGAGCAGCTGGGCATCCCCGGCGAGGCGTGGCTCGGTGCCGACTTCGCCGCCCTCTCCGAGGCCGAGCGGCTGGCCCGCATCGACGACATCGGTGTCGTGGGACGGGTCGCGCCCGAGCACAAGGTCCTCCTCGTCGAGACCCTCAAGAAGAAGGGCGAGGTGGTGGCCATGACGGGCGACGGCGTGAACGACGCGCCCGCCATCAAGGCCGCCGACATCGGCATCGCCATGGGCTCGGGGACCGAGGTGGCCAAGAACGCCGGACGTATGATCCTCTCCGACGACAACTTCGCCACCATCGTCTACGCGGTCGAGCAGGGCCGCAAGATCTTCGACAACCTCACCAAGTACATCCGCTTCGTCCTCGTCCTCCTCGTAGTCTTCGTCCTGACCTTCCTCGGCGCGGCGCTCTTCAACATCGCCGCCGGCGAGCCCTTCACCCCCCCACAGGTCCTCTGGATCCACTTCGTCGTGAATGCCGCGTTCGGGTTCTCCCTCGGCTTCGACAACGAGACCCCGGGCCTCATGTCCCGCGTGCCCAAGCCCCGCGGCGCGACGGTGCTCACCCCGAGCCTGGTGACCACCGTCGGCCTGGCGGGCCTTCTCATCACGATCGGCCTGCTCTCCATGATCGAGATCGGTACGACACACTTCCACAGCACGGCGGTGGGCACCTCCATCGCCTTCACCGCCTTCGCGCTCTGCTTGATCGTGGCCGCGCTCGAATGCCGCAGTGAGACCGACTCGGTCATCACGACCGCCACCTTCGAGAGCCGCCAGATGAACCGGACCATCGTCCTCGAGTTCGTGCTCGCCGTCCTCACGACCCAGATGGACGCGCTGCGGCGCATCCTCGGGACGACCCAGCTCACCTTCCGCGAATTCACCTGGGCGCTGGTGCCGGTCGTCGGCCTCTTCTTGCTCTGGGAGCTGGGCAAGCTCCTCGCCCGGCGCTTCGCCGGCGCGTCCGCTCCCGACCTCACTCTCGTCCCGGTGGGCGGCGAGTGACAGGTGAACACCAGAGAGTGAACGGGACCGATCCCCTGGCGTGCTTCGGCGTCTGCGACGCAGCCTTCATCGGCGTCGGCTCCGGGCTCACACCGCAGCCATGGCCCTGAACACGGGCGGGCGCGGAGGTCGGGGACTCTGGGCCGCGCTGACCGTCGCGGTGTTCTGTGTTGGCGCTGCTGTGGGCACGTGGGCCGCTCAGCAGGGCGGGACCCCCGCTTCCACGATTGTCACCGCAAAAACCGGGGCCGTCCGGGAGAAGGTGGCGGAGCCAGCCACGCTCGACGATGTGTCTCAGGCCGACGTCAACTCCGACATCTCCGGGAGCATCGATTCCGTTGACGTGCAGCCCGGCGATTACGTCTACGCCGACGAGACGCTCGCAGCCACGGATCCTTACAGCGCCGATGCAACGTTGTACGAGGAATCCCTTGCCCTCAACCAAGACGAGGCCCAGCTTGCCGCGGACCAGTCCGACCAGTCCCTCCGGTCCGCCGAGGCGGAGTTGGCGACGGTCCAGCAAGAGGTAACGACCGACCAGGCGGCCGCCGCCCAGGCAGAGGTCGGCCTGGCGACGCTGCAGGCGCAAAACCAGGCATCTCTCCAGCAAGAGGAACCGGCGGTGTCCCAGGCTGAGCAAACTTGGACGGCTGACACTGCAGCATTGACCACCGCCCAGGCAACGTTGGGCCAAGGCCAGGTTGCGCTTGAAACCGCCCAGGAGCAATACGCGAATGCCGGTTGTCCGAAACCTCCGGCGGGGTCAAGCGCTGACTGCACGTCTCTGGCAGGCGCGGTCACACAGGCACAGACCACCGTCACATCGGAGGGGGCAACTGTCAGCGCCGATCAATCAGCCGCAGAAAACGACCAACAATCCGTCCAGGACGATCAGACCAATCTCTTGATGGCCGGGCTCAACGACCAGTCCTCGTTGACGCAGGCTACGTCGAAGTCCACGACCGCCGAGCTGACGCTCTCGGTTGCGGAAGCATCTCTCGCAAATGCGCAGGCGGCTGTTTCGCAATCGCAACGCGAGGTGGACGTGGTCGCACAGGTCGATGCCCAAAGGGTCACCAAAGTCGAATCGCAGGTCCAGTCCCAGAAGGACGGCCTGAAACATGATCAGCTGACCGCTCCGATCTCTGGAACGGTCAAAAGTGTCCAGATCAAGCCGGGAATGGCGGTCACCGCCGCCCCTTCGGCGCTCACACCCGCGTCGAAGCCACCGACCGCTGCCATTGTGATCGACAGTCGTGGTTCCCTCGTCGCCGAGACACACGTCGCGCGGATCCGGCGCCGCGAGCATCCGCGTCGGTGATCCCGTCCAGTTGGCCCTACCACGACAGCGCACGATGGTCGACGGGACGGTGAGCTCAGTCGGGATCTTCTCGACGGACCAGTCCGGGGTGGAATCGGTGCCCGTCACTGTGATGATCACCGGGCAACCGCCGGGCATCCATGCGGGCATGACCGCCGAGGTGAGCATCACGCTCGTTCAGAAGACGCACGTGCTGACCGTCCCGTCCACCGCGGTGCACACGAGCGGCACGCGCACCTTCGTCGACGAACTCGTCAATGGTCGCAACGTCAGCCACGACGTGCGGGTGGGAGTTGTCGGAACCGACGTCACGCAGATCGTTTCGGGGCTGTCCGACGGAACCCAGGTCGTGGTGCCGAACTGATCCCTTGCGCCATATCTGAAGCGCTTCAGTCGAACGTGTTGCCTGATTTTCGACTTCGCGTCCAGTGACGTACCGTCCGTCAAGGGTAACGGCACTCATCGCGTGCTCCAGTTGGCGCTCTCGGCGATCTGCGTGTCGTAGTTGTTTTGCCCGCGCAGGACGCTCAACCGCTCAGCCGGGTCGGCACCCGGCGCCATGGCGCGGGCCAGAGCTCGGAAGAACTCGAAGCGCTCGGTGCCAGGCGTGATCATCACGAGCACGTCGGCGCATTGCGCGGAGGAAGCCGCGAATGCATGGGGCTGGCCCGGCGGCACCACGACGAGATCACCAGCGCACGCTGTCACAACGCCGTCGCCGGCCAACACGTCGATGCTCCCGTCCAACACGAAGAAGAGCTCGCTGGTGCGGGTGTGCACGTGCGGGTTCGCACCGAGCTGCCCTTCCGAGAGGTGCACTCGGTGTGCGCTCAGTGCGCCGCCCGTCGCCGAGGAGTCCAGCAACAGCTGGAGCGTGCCGTTCCCGAGGCGGAGCGTCTCTGACTCGGCGGCCCGGGCGATAGCCGGTGGGGTGGCGCGCTTGGTGTCGCCGTTCACACTCGTTGGCCGGCGGCCGAGCAGCCCGAGCAGTCGATCGGCGATCGGGGCGTCCTCGGGGACCGGGATCTCGGGGCCGAACACGCCGTTCGCCCGCAACTGGTCGAGCGGCATGGCGTTGTAGAGCCCGAAGACGATCTCCGACAGCTCGGGGTCGAGTTCGCAGGGCTGCCCGGTGGCCGTGGCCACGTCCCAGTTGTGCACGAGCACCTCACCCAGATTGATCACGACGCCGACCGTGGCCGGAAACGTGCCGTAGACGTAGGCCCGGTCGCCGTCGAGGCCGCGCTCGCGCCACGACGCGACGTTTTCCTTTCCGATTGTCTGCCAAGTGGCGAGGGCGTCGTGCCGGCCGACCAGGTCGCCGCGCTCATTGCTTCCCGCCACGTCACGATTGGCGTCGGTCATCATCAGCGCCTCGCCGAGCACGTGGTTGACCACTTTGCGCACGTCGCAGCCGTCGCACGGCGTAGGTGCTTCCAGATCCCCGCCCCCGAATGCGCCCACCAGGTCGCTCCCCTGGTCCCAGGCCTGCTCGAGTCCGTCGATTGGGTCCAATGCCGCCTCCTTCAGTTACGGTAGAATCACTTTCTACACGGAACTCTATTCTGCGCATAATGAGGTTCTAATGTCAACTGGGGAAGGAGACGCCAAACGCCCCTACGACGCGCGGAAGCGGCGCCAACGGGCAGAGCAGGAGCGGCGGGCCACGCGGACCCGGGTCATCGAAGCGGCCACCCGACTGTTCGAGGCCAACGGCTACCGGGGGACGACCATGGCCGACATCGCCCGCGAGGCGGGCGTCGCCATGCAGTCGGTCTACACCGCAGGGCGCGGCAAGGCAGACCTGCTCAACGCCGCCGTGGGGCTCGCGGTCGCCGGCGATGACGAAGAGGTGCTGGTGCACGACCGCCCGGCCTTCGCCGCCGTGGCCGCCGAGCCGGACCCCGTCATTCAGGTGGGCATCATCGCCGAGCTGATCTGCCAGATCCAGGAGCGGTCGGAACCCATGCAGCTGGCGCAGAGGGAAGCGGCCGCGTCCGACCCAGCGGTGGCCACCACCTTGGACAGCGCGCACCGGCTCCGACTGGAGACGATCCGGGCGGTCATCGGCATGCTGCCCGAGGACCGGCTGCGGTCCACGCCGGAAGCCAGCGCCGATACCGTGTGGGCGGTTGCCAGTGCCGAGGTGTTCCTGTTGTTGCGTCGCGTGCGGGGATGGAGCTGGGACGAGATCCGGTCGTGGCTCTCACGCGTGCTCGTCGACGCGCTCCTGGTCCCTCAACCCTCGGACGTCGGCTGAACCCCTTCGTACCTCTCGTTGCTCTGGTTGATCGATATTCGGAAACCGGACCGCGCGCGAGGAGTTCTGACATGGCCCTCTCTGTGGTCGTGGCTTCTGTCACAGCCAATTGACTCGCTGCTCATAGGGCATAGTAGAGGCCGCAGTTCCAACGCTTGTATCGACGAGACGAAAGAAGAAATCTCACCATGGCACTCGACACGTTCTTCGCCTACTGCGGCGTCTACGCCGACGTCACCGATGCTCTGACGGACTACGACGCCGTCCACAGCCTCCATACCGAAACCGGGCTCATCGACGCGTACGACGCAGCAGTTGTGGAGCGCGCCGCTGACGGCAAAGTAAAGATCGTCAAGAAGCACGAGACGCCCACCCGGGTCGGCGGGGTGCTCGGTGGGGGCGTCGGTCTGGCCACCGGGCTGGTCATCGCCCTGTTTCCCGCGGCCGCCATTGGCGGTGGCCTCCTGCTTGCCACTGGAGGGGGCGGAGCGATCCTCGGCGCTGTGGCCGGGCACGCCGCTGCCGGCATGAGCCGATCAGATCTCAAAGATCTGGGCGAAAGCCTCGATAGCGGTCAGGCGGGGCTCGTCGTGGTGGCCGTCTCGGACATGGAGGCCAAGGTCAAAAGCGCCATGAAGCGCGCCGAGAAGATCGAGGCGAAGCAGTTGAAGGCCGACCAGAAGGCTATCGAAGGCGACGCCAAGGGCGAATCCCAGTAGGGCGCAACCCGTATCGGACCCCATCGGGTCCCCGCTTAAGCATTGCTGCGGAGGGTCCGGCGGCAAGCGGTCACGATGCCAGAATCTTCGCCTTCTGCGCCTCGAACTCGGAGTCGGTGAGGACGCCCTGTGCCTTCAGCTCGGCCAGGTCCTTCAGCTGCGCAATTGGGGTCCGGAGCAGGTGCCGCCGGAGGCGGTGGTGGTTGGCTGTACTGCTGTTGCGCGTACTGCTGATCCTCTTGCTGCGCCCACCGATTCTGCTGCCGCCGCGAGACGCGGTTCGACACAGCCGTGGCGGTTCCGGCGATGGCTGCGGTGCGCGCCAGACCTCGGAGTAGCGGCATGTTCTCGTCCTTTCTTCCTGGTTCAGCTGGTGGTGGATCAGTCTTCGGTTTCGTCGAGCGCTGCGACGAGGTCATCCTGGGGGATGTATCCGGCTGCGACAAGTTCGGCCTCGGCACGCCGCAACGACTGGATGAAGGGCAAGGCCCAGCGGCTCTCGAATATCAAGATCCCGGCAGCTGACCCTGGTTCGATCACCGATGCCGCCTCAGAGAGATCGCTCTCCCCCAGCAGACCCGACGACGCTCCAGCGAAGACGGCGAGATCGAACTGCCCGTCGTGGTCGATATCCTCGAGCTCGAGCGCTCGCACGGAGCCATCGGAGTGCCGGGTCACGAACTTGAGATCGAGGATCCGGATGAGGCCACGGTCAACGAAGTCGAGCAGGGTGGCAACCCTTCGCCGGTCATCTTGTTGCCGGGGAACTCGACGATGAGGTAGCTGATCGGGCCCAGGGCGCCCGGGGTTTCGTTCGCCATCGTCTGGCCACCTTTCGATTCAGTTGACGAGCAGCGGGAGCAAGGCTACCGAGAGAGAGCGACCGTGCCACTTCCGCTCGCAGCAGCCGTCGCCCCGGCTCGCCTCGATCCGCTGGTTCGAAGCAGTACCGGGACAACGGATTCTCGTCCGATCGCTCCTTCAGTTCAGTGATCGCGGCGAACTTACTGAGCGCGACTTCGAGCACGAGCTCGTCACGCTCGTCACCCTCGTCACGCTCGTCACCCTCGTCACGCTCGTCACGGTTGCACCACCTTGTCAGGCCGACCGCCCTCGCCTCCCGTCCCCTTTGTCGCTGTGCCAAGGGGTCGCAGTGAACACATCCATGATGGTTGCTTCCGCTTCACTCAACTTGGGCCTCCTCCTTGTCTCGAGGCCCGGCATCGGATCACCGGAACGAAAATCAGGCGCAATGGCCCAGGAACGACGAGTACGGTGGGCGCTACCCCGAAGCCTCCCCGCACTAGCCTGAAACCTCGAGGAATCTCCGGGTCAGTGGCTCGGGGGCAGCTCGGACGCAAGCCGCCGATGAAGCAAACCGCCAGCTCATAGGCGTACAATCCGACCAAGCCATTTCACGGGATGTGGCGCAGCTTGGCAGCGCGCCTGCTTTGGGAGCAGGAGGTCCCGGGTTCAAATCCCGGCATCCCGACCAGCACGCCGATCCCAGCGCTCCTCGTTCCCGAGCATCACTCGGACGCCGTCGAAGTGGGCCACAATGCGCCCGTGACCGGGACCGGACGGGAAGAGCCGAACCGGGCTGCAGGCGGGCACGTCGTCCTGTTCACGTTGGCGGCCGCGCAGTTCCTCATGACCCTGGACACCTCGGTCATGAACGTCTCCATCGCCACGGTCGCCAAGGACGTCGGGACCACGATCACGGGGATCCAGTTCGCCATCACGCTCTACACGCTCGTCATGGCTGCCTTCATGATCACGGGCGGCAAGCTTGGGCAGATCCTGGGCCGCAAGCGCGCCTTCATGATCGGCTGCATCGTGTACGGGTGCGGCTCGTTCATCACCGCCTTGGCCAAATCACTCCCCGTGCTCATCATCGGGTGGTCTGTCCTGGAGGGGCTCGGTGCCGCACTGATCATGCCCGCGGTGGTGGCGCTGGTTGCGACGAACTTCGGTCGGCTCGAACGACCGCGGGCGTATGGCCTGGTGGCGTCGGCAGGTGCCGTCGCCGTCGCGGTGGGACCGCTCGTCGGCGGGTTGTTCACCACCTACCTCAGCTGGCGATGGGTCTTCGTCGGTGAAGTGATCCTCGTTCTCGGCATCCTCCTCCTCACGAGGCGCATGGCCGACTCGCCACCCCTTCCAGGTGTGCACCTTGATCCGGTCGGTACGCTGCTGTCCGCCGCCGGCCTCGCCATGATCGTCTACGGCGTGATCCGCTCCGGGACCTGGGGCTTCGTGCAGCCGAAGCCCGATGCGCCCCAATGGCTGGGCACGTCCCCGGTGATCTGGCTGCTCCTCGGTGGGGGTGCCGTGCTCGTGCTCTTCGTCCTGTGGGAAAGCCGACGGCTCCGACGCCATCAATCCGCCCTGGTCGACCCCCGCATGCTCCGGGTCCCCCGGCTCCAGGCCGGGCTCACGTCGTTCTTCTTCCAGTTCCTGCTGCAGGCGGGTCTGTTCTTCGTCATCCCCCTTTTTCTCTCGGTCGCCCTCGGTCTCTCCGCAGTGGCGACGGGGGTGCGCCTCCTCCCCCTCTCGATCGCGCTCCTGGCCAGCGCCGTCGGCGTACCCCGGGTCTTCCCGCGGGCTTCCCCCCGACGGATCGTGCGCGTCGGATTCGCCCTGCTGTTCCTCGGCATCGTCGCCCTGCTGGCCGCGCTCGAATTCGGGGGCAGGCGCCGAGGTCGTAACCGGCCCGCTGCTGCTGGCGGGACTGGGCATCGGCACCCTGGCCTCGCAGCTGGGCAGCGTCACGGTCTCGGCCGTGCCCGACTCCCAGAGCGGCGAGGTGGGCGGCATTCAGAACACCGTCACGAACCTCGGCGCATCGATAGGCACCGCTCTGTCGGGGGCCGTCCTCATCGCGGTGCTGACGACGACGTTCCTCGGATCGGTCGCGTCCAATCCGGCCATCCCGAAGGCGATGTCCTCGCAGGCCCAGGTCGACCTCTCCGCGGGTATCCCCTTCGTGAGCGATGCCGACCTCAACGAGACGCTGAGGAAGGCCGACGTCCCACCCGTCACGGCCGCCGCCATCGTGGACGCGAACGCCCAGAGCCGGATCAACGGGCTCCGGTCCGCACTAGCCGTGCTCGCCCTCATCGCCCTGGTGGCGCTCGGCCTTACTCGCCGGCTCCCCACGGTCCAGCCCGGAGACGAGGAAGCAGGACCCGAGGAGCTCGACCCTGAGGAGGCCTGAGGGAGGGCCGGGCGGCTCCGCCGAAGGGACGGTCAGGTCCGACGGAGCGTCACGCTGCACCACGCCCGCTTACGGCATGCGGGACAGGTCATACGGTGGTCGAACCGCCGGCGGGGCAGCCAGATCCCGATCGGGAACTGGAAGATGAGCAGGTCGAGTATCCCGATTCGCGACGTCTGTCGGCAGCGCGCACACTCGACGGTCAAGGTGCCCCGCTCGTCCAGAGGGTTGCCCGATGTCAGCGCCAGGCTGTCCGTTTCGGGGCGGGCGCCCGAGTAGAGCGCCCGCTTGCCGACGGGCAGCGCCACAGCCGAAGCCCCGCCCTCTGCGGTTCCCGCCTCACCCGGCGACGGCACCCAGAACAGGGCACGCTTACCCAGTGGGTCGGGCGGCCGGTCGCTCCGCGAGGTGGCCACGTTGCTCAGGCGGACTGCATGGCGTCGTAGACACATGTCGAGAGCGTCCGATAGGCCACCGCGCCGGGCGACGTCGGAGCGTGTTGCAATACCGACTGCCCGAGTCCCGGAGCCTCTGCGAAGCGTACCGACTTCGGGACAGGCGGACCGAACAAGGGCAGGCCGTAGCGCTCTTCGACCTCGGAGAGGACCTGGCGGGAATGGGTCGTGCGCGCGTCGAACATCGTCGGGATCACGCCGAGCACCCGCAGCTTCTCGTTGGCGAACTGTCGAACGTCGTCGATCGTCTCGAGCAGTTGTCCGACCCCACGGTTGCTGAGCGCCTCGCATTGCAGCGGCACGATGACGGCCTCCGCCGCGGTGAGCCCGTTGATCGTCAGCACGCCGAGCGAGGGGGGGCAGTCAATCAACACCGCGTCATAGTCGTCGAGCACCGGCCGCAGCGCCTGGGACAAGACGTGCTCACGGCCGGTCCGGCTCAGCAGGTGCACCTCGGCTCCCGCCAGGTCGATCGTCGCGGGCACGAGCGCCAGACCTGGCACGTCGGGCACGGGCTTGACGACGTCCGACAGCCGGGCCCGGCGAACGAGCACGTCGTGCAACGACGAGTCGAGCTCGTCGGGATCGAAGCCGAGCGAGTAGGTGAGGCACGCCTGCGGGTCGAGATCGACCACAAGCACCCGGTGCCCCTGCTGCGCCAGCGCAACGCCCAGAGACTGCACGGTCGTCGTTTTGGCCACGCCGCCTTTCTGGTTCGCGACGGCGACGACCTTGACCATCGTCGAAGTCTAGGACCGACGCGGCGCGTTTCCCAGAGCCTCGCTCCGGGGACGGTGGGTCAGCGGTAGGCGGTCTCTTCACTGCCGACATCTGTCACCAGGTTGCCCAGGGCCAGGTTGACGTCGTCCAGGTGATAGCCCCACTCGGGGCCGAGGGTGGCCGAAACCGTGGGACGGGGGTCGCCGGCGTCCGGTGTGGTCGTCACCTGCAACCAGGATGCACCGGCGCTCTGCCGGCACTGCGCGTTGTACAGGCCTGGGAAGTTCACCCAGGGCGTCACCAGCCGGACACCGGAAGGCCTTGCGGTGGCGCTACGAAAGTACGGCTGGAGGTTGCCGGCGAGGGCACTGAACGTCACCGGATTGACGCACGCCACCTGTTGCGACCCGGAGACGGTCTGACCCGACAGCAAGCTCACCCCACGTCCGGCGCGCCCGAAGAGGGAGTTGGCCGGCGGCGTCGAGCCAAAGGTCGAATAGGCGATGACGCAGCCGGTCTGGCTGGCCGACCCGCATGTGGGGATCTTCCGGAAGGTCCCACCGACGGACCGCCCAGTGGGGACTTGCACATTGCCTCCCAAGAGGATGGCGGACACCATTCGCGCGCGCAGTCTCGGCGACGGGTCTATCTGGGTCTGCAACAGTCTGATGAGCATGGATGCGCCCTGCGAATGCCCGATGAAGATGATCGGCCTCCCGTGGTTGTCGTGGGCGAGATAGTCCTTCCAGGCCGCCAGCAGGCTGGCGTACGCTGTCGCCACACCCGTCCGGAGCCTCGTCAGGCCCTTCAGTCCCGCCACCGTCACCTGGCGGTACATGGGCGCCCATACGGTGCAGCGCTGGGCGAAGCGGGAGGCCTGGACAATCGCTGCCGCCCTCTCGGCCGGTTGCACGGTGAGATCGGCGTTCTCGCTCGTCTCTGCGGACACGGTCGGGTACACGTAGAAGCAGTCGAAGCCACGCGCCCGGAGGGAGGCGGGGGCAAGGGAGGGGCTGGTCGTGCCAGTGCCGGTGACGCTCGTGCTGGCCCGACTGGTCGTGCACGGATCCGCGGCCTGGTTCGGCCGGCAGAGCCAGACGGTGCTCGATGCCGTGTGAAAGGGGCGGGTGGCCGCACCCGCGACCGGCACGAACAGGGCGAGCACGCCCGCGCTCACTGCACCGGCAACGCCTACGGCCCGCAGCCTGCGTGCCGCACATATCGCCACGGCGACTGTGTCCCTGTCCCTCGCGTTCACGTCGACGCTCGCCACATCGCTCGACCAGCCTAGAAGCCTGGGATCGGGGCTGAGAGGACATCCCGGCAGGTGGACCATCGTCGAGCAAGGAAGCGCATAGGGTCGGGGGAGCAGCCGGACGGCGAGGGCGCTCGCCGTGGCGCGCCCCGACCGCAGACCAGAGATCGAAAGAGAACGTGGCCGTAGTTCGCATGAATCAGAAGATCGCCGTCGGCATGGTGTTCGTGTCGGCGATGTTCATGAACATCATGGACATCACGATCGTGAACGTCGCGCTTCCCACGATCGGACGCGACTTCAACATTCCGCCCACGGCGGTCGACGGGGTCGTGATCGCCTATCTGGTGAGCCTGGCGGTCTTCATCCCGGCGTCGGGGTGGTTGGGAGACCGCTTCGGTGGCAAGCGTGTCCTCCTGATCGCCATCGTCGTCTTCACGGTTGGCTCGGCGCTGTGCGGCGTGGCCCAGAACATGACCGAGCTGGTGCTGTTCCGGGTCGTCCAGGGTGCCGGGGGTGGGATGATGGCCCCGGTCGGGATGGCCATGCTCTACCGGGTCTTCCCGCCGGCCGAGCGGATACGGGCGGCCAGCATCATCACCCTCGGGACGACCGTGGCGCCCGCGGTCGGACCCGTGCTCGGCGGCTTCCTGGTCACCAACTTCTCCTGGCGTTGGGTGTTCTTCGTCAACCTGCCGATCGGCATCGCCGCGGTCGTCTTCGGCTCGCTCGTCCTGGAGCGGACCGGTGCGATCGACGCCGGCCGCTTCGACGTGCCCGGCTTCGTGCTGGGCGGCGCCGGACTCGGGCTCTTGATGTACGGCGTCTCCGAAGGCCCGTTGCAGTCATGGTCGTCGCCGGCGGTCATCGCCAGCTGCGTCAGCGGCGCCGTGCTCCTGATCGTGTTCGTCCTGGTGGAATTGCGGACCACCCGGCCGATGGTGGACCTGCACCTGCTGCGGGGCAGGCTCTTCCGCTCGACCAACTGCGTCATGTTCCTTTCCGCAGCCGCGTTTCTGGGCATGCTCTACCTGATCCCGTTGTACTTCCAGGACGCCCGTGGCCTCTCCGCCCTGCAGTCCGGGCTCTCCACCTTCCCCGAGGCCATCGGCGTCATGCTCGGCGCGCAATTCGCCAGCCGCTTCCTCTACCCGCGCATCGGACCTCGGCGGCACATCACCGGCGGGCTGTTCGGGCTCGCGGTCTGCATGCTCGCCCTCACTCAGATCAGCGTGACGACCAACCTGTGGCTCATCCGCGGCCTCATGTTCGTCCTGGGCTGGATGATGGCGCAGGTCATGGTGCCGAACCAGGCGGCGTCGTTCGCCATGATCACCCCCGAGTCGATGGGCAGGGCCTCGACCTTCTTCAACACCATGCGGCAGGTCGGCAGCGCGACCGGGGTGGCCATCCTCTCCACCGTGCTGATCGGCGTTGGCTCGACCCAGGCCAGCGGCAGCGGGACTTCGCCCGACATCACGGCCTACCATCTCGCCTTTCTCACGGCAGCGGTCTTCGCCCTGGCCGCAGCGGGCTTCTCCCTTACCATCCACGACAGTGACGCCGCCGAGACGATCGTGCGGCGCGTCCGCCGGCGACCCGCGCCGGTGCCTCGTCCCGAAATCCCGGTGCCCGAGGGCAGCCCGGCGTGAACGCCGTGGACACGATCTGCGTGTTCTGCGGTTCCAGTCCCGGGACGGACCCGACCTTCACGGAAGCGGCCGCGCGGTTCGGCACAGCAATGGCCGAGCGAGGCATCGCACTGGTCTACGGCGGCGGATCAGTGGGCCTGATGGGTGTCGTCGCCGACGCCGCCATGGGGGCCGGCGGACGGGCCACGGGCGTGATCACCGAGGCACTGGCCGGCCACGAGATCGCTCACGGCACGTTGACCGAGCTGCATGTCGTGGCGACGATGCACGAACGAAAGGCGCTCATGTCCGAAATGTCGGACGCGTTCGTCATGCTGCCGGGCGGGTTCGGCACCTACGAGGAATTCATGGAATCCGTGACTTGGGCGCAGCTCGGCATCCACGACAAGCGCTGCGCCATTCTCAACGTCGAAGGATTCTTCGACGATCTCCTCGTCTTCGTGCGCCACGCTGTCGGACAGGGTTTCATACGAGCCCGGCAGGTCGAGGCGCTGGTCATCTCCGACGACGTCGACGAACTACTCGACTCGCTCGTAAGCTCGAATCGGAATCAGGTCCCGGCCGGGTAGACGGTGTCGGTGCCGGGCAAGCCGGGGGGCAGCGGGCGTTGCGCACCTCGTCCGATGCCCGTCGACCGGGAGCTCGGACACGGACCGATACGGCTTCTCCGCAACGGTGGCCTTCTCCATGACCGAACATTGGCGCTGCCGGTCTTCGTGCGCCTCGCCGATTTCGGCAATCGGTATACGTAAATCGTGACGAGAGCGTGAGACCACCGAGGAATCGTGTCGCTAGTCTCTCGATGAGCCGAGGTAATGGAGGAAGTATCGTGCCCAGCGCGGATCGGATCGCCGCCAGCCGCACCGTGACGGCGAGCCCAGCCGAGGTCTTCGCGATCGTCACGGACCCTGCCATGCACGTCGAGATCGACGGATCGGGCATGCTCCAGGCCGCGCCCGGTGCAAAACGCCTGGAGGCGCTGGGCGACACCTTCGAGATGGACATGGACAGGGAGCCCTTGGGTGACGTACCCATGGGCAGGTACAAGGCTCTCAATACCGTGACCAGGATCATTCCGGACGCGCTCCTCGAATGGAACGTCGGCTCCTCCGACCGCGGCCCGTACGGTCACGTCTACGGCTGGGAGATCATCGCCGTCGGGCCAGGCCAGACGAAGATCACCAACTACTGCGAATGGCCCAACGTCCCGGAGAAGGCCCGCGAGCATTTCCCCATCGTGCCCCTGACGATGCTGGAGAAGTCGGTCGAGAACCTCGCCGCGCTCGTGTCCCGCGATTCGACCCCAACAGGTTGAGGCGGGAACGTCCGGCGACGAGCGATGGCCGAAAGAGGAAACTGCCCGCAAACTCCTAGGGCCGGGCGGCCGGATCGTCGGCGTTTGCTAGGCGTGCGTCCGAACGGGTCGCCATGCCTTGACGTCCCACACCTTCCTTGTCGTGCCGTCCTTCACCGCGCAGGCGGCCAACTGTTCGAGTCCGTCAGATTGAAGCCGGGACCATATGTAGCGCGAGCCGAAATTCCTGAACATCGACACGACAATGATTCCATCCTCAGCCAACCACCCGATCGCCCGCTCGAACATCACACGTGGATCGTTCGCTGAATAATACAGACTTTCGTTCAGCACGACTGCATCGAACCGCTCGGTCGTTTCCCAATGGTCCATGTTGGCGATTTCGAATCGAGTATGCGGGATCGAAAGTGACTCCGCGTACTCGATGGCTTGACCCGACCAATCAACGCCCACATAGCTGGTGAAGCCGAAGTCAGCGAGAAGCTGCAAAAGCCGCCCTTGCCCACAGCCGACGTCGACGATGGTCGGTTCCTTTTTTCCGTAGGCCAGATACCCCACGATGACCATGTGGTGGGTCACTTCATTGATCGAGCCGAGTCGGTCCCCATAATCTCCGGCGTACTGAGCATCCCATTGCTTCACCTCGACAGGGTGGCGCCGAGAGAACCGGTACAGGCCCCGCAGCAGTCGTTGAACTGGACCTCTCCGCTGGAGCCCTGCCCACCACCGCAGGCTGACGTTCGTTGACCACGATCCGACGCTGAACGCAGCCCGAACCAGACGCTGGCGAAGAGAAGGCATCAAGAGCCACCCTACTTTGATGCTTTTGATGCCTCAGGCGCGAGAGCTGACGCGAACCGCCCCAGTCTCGGGGAGCGAGCCGCTGCCGGAGGTCTCTGATGGTGAGGTAAGAGGGAGTGGAGTAGATGGGGTTGAAGTGTAGGTGAGGTAAAGAGTGGAGAGAGAATGGGGATGAGAGAGTTGAGTTGGGCGTGGTGATAAGGTGTGAAGTAGGCGAGCAGGCGGTGAGGTGCGTGGAAGGTGCGGCACTGATGAGGCGAGCGTGAGTGCTGCCCAGAAGTACCAGGTCTCCAGTGTTTCTCGGCCAGCCGAGAGCGGTAGTCCAGAAGAACCGCAGGTTCTCCTTGATGGCCGAGGCCGACGTTGAGATCGCGTTGCGCAGCACGGCGAAACGTGTGGTGGCGCTCAGGGAGGTTCTCCGATGAGTACACACAAGTACTTCGAACCAGTGAGGGACTTGTCGCCGTCGGCCGAGAGGGTGCGGTTCTCGGCTTGCGACGGTGTCGACAGCCGACCATGTACTTCATAGGTGGAACTTGTCGAAGACGATCTTGGTCGGCGTCCGAGATGCCACGCACCGACGTGGCAAAGGGCTCCCACATGTCCATGGCACTGCCGATCCGCGCCAGCTGCTCCGCTGAACTGGTCGAAATAGCTATCCAAACTGGTGGCGGCGCGTCGGCCAGGACTCGACGGTGCCCCGCTCAGATCGCTCACGACGTGATGTAGTCGTGCCGCGCCGCCCCGTCGACACCCATGAGGACGGCACCGCGACCGGCCGCGCCTGGCCCGGACCACGGCGCGCTCCATCAGGTGCAAGTCTCTCCAGCTGGTGGGAGCAGCGGCCGCACCGGCACGTCACACTCAGAGCACGTCGATCGCCAGGCGTTGAAGAGGGGTGAAGCGTGACATCGGCTCGGCCAGGGCAGACGGACCGGAGCCGTGCTAGGGGCATAGACTCTAGGCGTCGAGCGTGCAGGTAGGTAAGAACTGGCAGGTATCGAGGTGGCGCACTCGCGTTCTTCGGCTGGTCGTAGGTAGGGAGCACAGTTCACACTAGGGGCACCAGCGGGTCCCTCTCGGATGGTCCACCCACATGTGAGCTTCAGTGGAGAGCTCCACACGGCACCTCCCAAGGGGACTCGAGAACAACAAGTGAGGTAAAGTAGGTTGGATGAGAATTTGGAAAGAGATTTCTTGCAGCGACGGTCTTATCCCTCCGGGAACGCTTGGGCGATTCGTACCCTGATGAGCTGCTCGACAAGGAGCTTCGGTAGCGGTGAGTCGATTGGGAACTGGAGTGCTCCTGTAGACGTCTTGTAGCTTGCAAGCTCGTCTCGAAGCACCGGAAACACGGAACCGCTGTGGGGCAGGTAGCTCAAGTGATTCTTGAAAGCGGCGAATCCTGCGATGACCTTCCCGTCGATCCTGAACGCGGGGACTTGATATGAGATCCCTTCTTGGGCATCCGGGACTACTTCGAGGATCGTCTCGCGCAATCGCTGCAGAGTGGATCGCTTGGGCTCCACCAGGTCCGTCAGGTACTGATCAATCTCGTCACTGGACACGTACTCAATTCTCGTGAGACCTCCGCTCAAGGTCAAGAGGCTGGGTGTCGGCCCATGTCCTTGCCCCCGTCGTTGCCGGCACGGTTCGACATATTGGTGGCTCCTCATCGCTGCCTGCGACCGAACTGGCGACGTGCAGGGAGTGCTCGTTGACGTTAGGCGGAGCCTTTTGGTGCCAACTCGTGAATGGGGGGTCGAAGCGCTCGGTGAACTGATTGGACGTTGTCAGATGATCCGGCTCCGGCCCTTTGGTTGGACCACGCGCGGACCCTGATCCTCCCCGGCGACGGAATCGTGGGACTAGGTGCCAGCGCCGCGGTTTGCGCGGCTTAGATCGAATCGCTTACCAGGGGTTTTGCGGCGGGGGTGTCAGGAGGCATTCGATCGGCAGCAGCGCGCTCATCGTCTGTGATGGTACGGGGACGGTGTGAAGGGGCGCGGCGGATCCACCAGGTTCAGCAGGTATACCCAGGGACACCTGCGTCAGTCACGAGACCAGGGGTGGTAGCGGTCCCTCCCCCTCCCCAACCCAGGGGCCTTTCCGCGTACGGCCTCGGTCTACCCTCGCCCGGTGAGCCCGAGGCCCCGAGCCCGGCGAGCCCTTATCCCGTACCGGCACAATCGGGGCTACCTCATCCAAAGCCGTTTCGCAGGTCCCCGATCGGCTCTTCATGGGTCACTGGGGTTAGTTAAAGTCCTCCCCCACGTCCTACTACAGGCAGCTGTCGAGCCCTCATTGGTTCCGTCCGGCCCTGCTGGCAACGGGGGGGGGGGGTGTGGGGTGGTGGAGGATGGGTGGAGGGGGTTGTGGTAGGTAGGAGTGGTAGCAAGGAGCACACGCGCTGTAGTGTTGGGTGTTGATAGCTGGACTCAAGTGCTCACCGAGCAGCGCGTGCGCTGGCAATCGTCGGTTCCTGGCGTCTGATCATGGGTCTGCTGGGCGAGAGGTCTCCGGTCGGCGTGGGGATAGGGGCAGCCCTCATATGGCGCTGGACCCGCTGTGGCTAGGACAAATCGGAGCGTTGATGAGCGAGAGCCTCTACCTCATCATCATTCCGCTCGTCATGCTGCTGGCGCTCTGGTGTCTCGAAAGGCAGACATTCTGGCGGTTCGGGGTGTTAGGTCTTGCCATCGCTCTGGGGGTACTGACCCGGAGCGAAGCGATCGACTTCGTGGTGCTGCTCGGTGTACCGCTGCTCCTCATGATTCGTGGCTCGTGGAAAAGTCATTTCGTGCTGGGTGGGCGCTGCTCGTTGGAGTTACATTGCTGCTCGGCCCCTGGCTGGTTCGCAACGAGCTCAAAATGGGTGGCGCCGTCCTTTCGACTCAGGAGGGCGGCCTCTGCTCGGGTCATATTGCTCGTCGGCATTCGATCGGGCGAACCCTGCCTACGGAAGTTTCTCCGCTGGTTGTGCGATCGTCGCGGCGATCCTCCGCGGACGTCAAACCACCTGACCGGGCGCAGGGTTGGACGGAGCTGTAGCTGGACAGCGCAACCACAGAATCAGAGAAGCAGTTGCACTGAGTCATCTCGGGGATCTTCCTCGAGTCGTCTTGGCAGCGAGGTATCAGCCTGGGGGTTGGGCAACCAGAACTTTCAGCTACAGCTAAGCAGAGGCGGAAGGCCGCAACCGGACCTCCGAACTAGTCGGGAAAGCTATCTACTGGGTACTCGTCCCGTTTGTCATCATCGGGGCCATCACCCTGCCAGACGATCCCCTCGACGCTTCGTCGTTGTCGTGGTTCCCATCGCTGTCGCCGTGCTGACCGTTGCCCTGACCTACGGCAGCACACGACTCGAGTGGTAGCGGAGCCCTCGCTCGCCGTTTTGGCCGCACTCGGCTAGGTCTGTGTGATCCATTGGCTGTCATCGCATGTGCTCCATGCGACGAAAGGACTCAGCCAGGAAGGGCTTCATTGGTGGTCTGTTAGAGAGGGGCGTAGGAGAGTGCGCATAGAAATACCCTTTGACATGAGCAGGAAGGAAGAGAAAGCGAAAGGTGCAAAAGAAAGGTAAAGAAAGAAGAAGGAGAAGAATAAAGGAAGGGGGAAGGGAGGGGATACTGCGACGGGATTGTTGAGGCCGCGCAGAGCGACACAGCCAGGTTCACCGAGCTACACGCCCCCTCAGATGCGCGAGCGCCCCGGGGAGGACACCGTCCACTAGCACTAGAACGCAGATTGTCAACGGTGGCGTCCGCCACTTGAACGGCGACAGCGAACTCGCTAGACAGCGGTCGAGGTGAAGGTGATGAGCTGGCCGAGGTGCCCACAGCGTCGAGGGTGCCGTCGACTATCAGGCTTCCTCTGGCCCGGGCAGCTCCCGATCGGCCGCTTCGTCCGACGGGGCAAACGAGCATCATGTTCTTGAGCATGGTGATCATCATCAGGACGGAGTGAGATCCAGCTTCTCTGCGAGAACCTGCTCCAGATAGATGGAATACGAAGCAGTGATGTGCAGCTCGTTGACGTACACGAAGTAACGCCCGATCATCGCACTGCACCGTTGGCTGCAGAACCACGGCCTGACTGAGATGTAACGGCCCCCATAAGCGGTCACAGCCGTCTTTTCAGCCTGATCGTAGATTTCATCGGGGTTTGTGGAAGGCACGGAACATTCCTGGACCTGCTGGGGATGCGCCGCCAGGCAGTCTGGTGGGCTGGGAACGCCCGATGGAATATTTCCGATGACTACGAAACGTGTATGAGGGCCTCTGATCTTGGCGAAGGTCTTCTCCAACGCCCTCCTCCACTGATTTTCGGTGTAAGCGACCTGCCCGGGTCCGTTCTGGTACTCCTGAGTGACGACCACCAGGTCTGGGTGAAGCTGTCTGATCCGCTGAACGGCGAAGGTCTGCCAACGCGAACACAGGTTCAGAATCCCCGCAACGTTGGGCGGATATTCATTGGCCATGCAGTAGCCCTTACCCAGAATGACCAGTCTCCAGTGCGCATGCTTAGCTATTGCATCGACGGCTCGGAACCACATGAGTGCGTGGGAATCGCCAAAGAGGACCATGGTTCGGTACCCGTGTGGATCACCAAAAACGCAGGCCGGAACGGTGAGCTGCTGCACAGCGGGGGTACACGGACCTTGTGGTGCTCCGAAATCGCTAGCGCTCGCTTGCAGGGAAGGAATTGCGTCAGCCGGAATTTGCTGGATCCGCGTGGAGGCCGCCACGAGTTTGGCGACCTGTTCATCGGTCCCGGGGGTGACACCGTTCAATGCTCGTTCGGTTGGAGCCGAATGACCCCGTAGGAGAACCGCCGTAACGACAAGCGTGGCGGCGATCAAGAGCAGCCCCAACAAGACGCTGTTCCATCTCCTCGAACGTAGGAATGTGGAGTGTCGGACCGGGTTCTCGATCCAAACATAGCTACCGACGGACGTCGCCAGGGCAACGGCCAGCAAGCCAAGATTTACCGGGAACGGGAGGGTAGTGGTGTTCTGGGACTCAGCAGCGATAATCAGGATTGGCCAGTGCCAGAGGTAGAACGAATAAGAACGTGCTCCGAGCCACTGGAACGGTCCCAGCCCGAGCAACCGCTCGGCTCCGCCACTGGGTACAGCGACACCGCCGGCGATAATCAGCGCAGAGCCGACGACGGGGACGGCAACCATCCACCCCGGATAGGCGGACTGACTCGTGAAGGCGACGCCCGAAAATAGGATCGCCGCGAGGCCCGACCATGTCAGGATCGCTGCGGCACGAGCGGGAAGTGTTGAGAAGAGCGAGCTGCCGACCGCTACGAGACCGCCGAGGCCCAGTTCCCACGCCCGCGTCCAAGGAGAAAAGAAGGCAACGGTGGGATTCGAGGCCGTTTGGAGGACTGACAGAGTAAAGGAAGCAGCGATGACAAGTCCCAGCCCGAGCGCCAATCGTGCCCGAAAGGACAGGTGAGACCGAAGCGAGCTGATAAATAGGAACATCGCTGGATAGACGAGGTAGAACTGCTCTTCGACGGACAGGGACCAGAAGTTTTGAAGTGGCGATGGAAGCTCCTGGGACGAGAGGTAGTTGGTACCCTCGGCCGCAAAGTGAAAGTTGACCAAGAAGACTGCAGCCCATTTGCCATCGATTGCGGCCCGGTTGCCAGATAGGACTCCAAGCACCACATAGGAGAGCGCCACGGTGGTGATGATCACCAGGGTGGCCGCCGGGATGATGCGTCTGGCTCGCCGTCCGTAGAACGCCAGGATCGAAGGCTGACCACCCGTTGCTCGTTCCCGCAGAAGCACTCCGGTGATCACGAAGCCGGAGATCACAAAGAAGACATCGACTCCTACGAAGCCTCCCCGCGCAAAAGAGCCCCCTGCGTGGAAGAAAACGACGAGAAGCACTGCAACAGCTCGAAGACCTTGTACATCGGGTCGGAACGACCGGTCCCCAGGAGCGCGGCCCGACTCGTCGCCCCCAAGTGGTTGCGTCGAGGTCGGCTCACGAACATTCGCCGTTCCAGCCATCAGCTCACTTGTCCGAAGAAGCACTCCACCAGCGCGACTCTATTTGAGGCAAGCCTGACCACGAGGGTGCCGGTGCTCTACCCTCACCATCCACGACCCTCACCATCCACGCCAGGGACACCTATTGTCAGTTGAACGCCGTCGAGCAGGCAGGACCTAGGAGATCAGATGTTGACCCTCGATCAGACTCGGTGGTGGACTTGATGACTGACCAGAGACAACTGAGGCTGTCCCGCCGGTATGTGGCAATTTGCTAACACGATGGTCAGTTGATCGGATCGACGTGACGACGATCTCTGACCGGGGCATGGCGGGTGAGGATCGACATTGGTTTCCGACCTGAATCGACACATTCGGCGCCTGGTGCGCCATGAGTCCCGCCCGCGCCGCGCCGCCCCTCCATTTCCCGGTGGCGCCTGTTGCCACCAACCCCTCGGCAAGACCGACAGCAAGACCAACCAGGCGCTCGTCCTTCAATGCACCATGGACGTGGACGAAGTCGAGAAGATTCCCGCCGGGGACCACTCGGTTACGAGGTAGGGGTGCTCGGAGTCAAGGTCGGCTAGTGAGGCTGATCCGAGGGTACAAGGGCGAGAAGGCCCTTTCGCCTGCTTCCGGTTATCGATATGACGGGCTTTACGCCGTTACAGATGCATGGCACAAACCGGGCGTCGATGGATTCTACGGTGCAGATTCCGAATGATCAAGGCCGACGACACCCCGTCGCCTCCAGAAGCTTCACCGCCTCCAACGCCCATCAAGAAGGTCAAGGTCACGACTCTCCGAAGAGTTCGTGATACGGCAATGACGAGACGCATCAAGGAGCTGTACGACTACACCTGCCAGTTCCGTGGACTTCGACTGACACTCCCTGGTGGATTCGGCTACGCCGAGGGCGCGCAATACGTCCACTGGGTTCTCCTCATGACGGCGACGACACAGAGGGCAACGTTCTTTGCCTGTGCCCAAATCACCATGTCCTGTTCGACCGCGGCGCCGTGTGGCTGTCCGACAACCTTGAAATGATCGACTCTGACTCCCTGCAAGCCACTGGCTCCCTTCATGTAACTCAGGGCCACTCAATCAGCTTGGCCAATGTGGGTTTTCATCGATCCTTGTTCGATGCGTGATTGGCTTTTAATCTCGCGGGTGGTCGTCACCGTTGACAATCTGCGTTCTGTTTGGCGGTGTCCTCCTCGGGGCCCTCGCGGATCTGAGGGGGCGTGTAGCTCGGTGAACCTAGCTGTGTCGCTCTGCGCTGCCTCAACAATCCCGTCGCAGCTATCCGGGGTCGCAGTGCCCCTAGTCCAGCCCGTCCAAATATGGCGACCCCAGCGGCGGTCGTGTCCGGGCTATGGGCACCGGTCGCGGCCTCGTCCTTCATGCTCAATACCCTTTGACTGGCGCCCCCGGCAGGACTCGAACCTGCGACCATTGGATTAGAAGTCCACTGCTCTTTTCCGCTGAGCTACGGGGGCAGGCGGCGCAGCACAGCCTGACATAGCTGGTTCGACGCGCGCGAGCATCCTCCGTCGCAGCGTCCCGGACCCGAGCGGGTGTGCCCGTCAGCCACCGGGAGGTGTGCCACACTTATGCCCCTCGGTGGGCGTAGCTCAGTTGGTTAGAGCGCCAGGTTGTGGTCCTGGAGGTCGGGGGTTCGAGACCCCTCGCTCACCCCGAAGAAGCCGCCGCTCCCTCCAAGCGAGGGGGTGGCGGCGGACACAGGTCGGGGAGGTTCCAAAGGTGAGCGCTGCACAGACGGGCCGGACCGTCCTGGTCACCGGCGCGTCGTCGGGCATCGGCGCCGCCCTCGCCCGGGCCCTCGCCTACCGGGGTGACGCAGTGGCGCTCGTGGCCCGGCGGGCCGACCGCCTCGATGCGGTGCTGGCCGACTGCCACGCGACCTCGCCTGACTCCGCCCGCTGGGCCGCCGACCTCTCCGACCCGGAGGCTGCGGCGAACCTGGCCCTCGAGATCTGGGACCACTACGGCGGGCTCGATGTGGTCGTCAACAACGCGGCGGTCCCCATGCGCCGGCACGTCACGCGTCTGACCATGGTTGAGGTCGAGCGGACGATGCGCATCAACTACTTCTCCCCGGTTGCTATCTCGCTGGCCGTCCTGCCGCGCATGCTCGAGCGGGGTTCGGGGACGATCGTCAACGTGTCCAGCCTCGGCGGCCGCCTGGGCATCACCGCCGAGGCGGCTTACTCGGGGTCGAAGTTCGCCCTCGCAGGATGGAGCGAGTCCCTGGCCGTCGACCTCGACCGGTCGGGCGTGTCGATCAAACTGATCCTCCCCGGTGCCATCGACACCGAGATCTGGGACCAGCCCGACAACGACGCGCCGCTCTACGACGGGCCCAAGGAGCCGCCCGAGGAAATCGCCGCGGCTATGATCGATGCCATCGAGAGCGAGAAGTTCGAGCACTACCTGCCGGACATGAAGGCCGTCATCGAGATGAAGACGGCTGACATCGACAGCTTCCTCATCGGCATGCGTGCCCTGAGCGACCAACAGGCGGACCAGTGAAGGCCCTGCTCTTCGGCGCCCCGCCGGACAAGGAGGAGATCCGGCCCACACCGGAGGACGAGCTGGAGACGATGCTCGCGGGCATGCCGTTCGGGCTGCACAATGTCGACGACGCACGCTTGGTCCGTCCCGACTGGGTGGTGACGCGACCGATTCTCTCCGGCATCTGTGGGTCCGATGCCAAGCTCGTCCTGGGCGACTTCAACACGGGCGACATCGATAACCCGATGGCCGCCTTTTCATCCCTCCCCCACGTGCCCGGACACGAGGTGGTGGCCGAAGTGGTCACCCTCGGGCCCGAGGCCCGTGGCCTCGACGTCGGGCAACGCGTCGTGCTGAACCCTTGGCTGACCTGCGGTCCGCGCGGCATCGACCCGCCCTGCCCCCCGTGCCAGGCCGGTGATCTCAGCCTGTGCTGGAGCTTCACCAAGGGCGACCTCGGCGCGGGCGTCCACGTCGGCGTCATCACTGCGGCCCCCGGTGCGTGGGCCGAGCAGTTGGCCGCGCACGACTCCATGCTGATCCCGGTGCCCGACGGCATCTCGAACGAAGCCGCAGTCCTGGCCGACCCCTTCTCCGTGTCGTTCCACGCCATCGTGCGCCATCCGCCGCCGCCCTCAGGCCGCGTGCTCGTCTACGGCGCCGGCGCTCTCGGCCAGACAAGCGTCGCCATCCTGAGATCCCTGTACCCGGATGTCGAGGTAGGGGTGGTCGCCCGCTTCGAGGCGCAGCGCGAGATGGCATTGGCCTTCGGGGCCTCCGCCGTGTTCGCCCACGAGCCTCGCCTCGCCTTGGTCGAGGCCTTGGCCGAGTGGTCGGGGGCGGTGCTGCACGCGCCACTCGACGGGCTACCCGTCACCCACCCGGGACATATCGACGTGGTCTACGACTCCATCGCCAAGGGCGAGACACTCGAGGTCGGGGTGCGGGTGCTGGCCGAGCGTGGACGTCTGGTCTACACGGGCGTGGCCACCCCCGAGCGGTGGGAGTCGACGCCCATCTACTTCAAGGAGATCACCATCGCGGGGTCCAACGCCTTCGGGATGGAGGATTTCGAGGGGCGGCGCCAGCACGCCATCGCCCACTACCTGCAACTGGTCGACGAGGGCCGGCTCGACATCACGCCAATGCTGACGCACCGGTTCGGCCTGGAGGAATGGTGGCCCGCGCTCAAGGCGCTGGCTCGGCAGGACCAGAGCGGCGCGCTGAAGGTGGCGTTCACGCCCAACGGGTGACGGCACCGGTTCCGCTCGCGGCACCAGTTTCGATCGGGTAACGGCTCAGGATCTGGAGGTCCCGCTCAGCACGACAATGGACTCGGCGGGCAGGGCGATCGTCCGCACGGCCGTCGTGGTAGAAGGCGCGATCGGATTCGCGGTGTCGACGGTCGACGCGCCGTAGGTGAGGGTCTGGAGGGCCGAGTCTGGGGTGAACCACCGATCGGCGACCGAGACAGCCCGGGAGGGGGCGGTGTTGACCAAGAGGATCTGCCGCTCCTGGCCGAGGTCGGACTTGAAGCCAAGCACGTCGTTCGAACCGGTGTCGACGGCCCGAACCCGACTGCCGCTACGTGTGAGGTTCGGTGCCAGCTGTTCGCCGAAGTACGGGGGCAAGGGCGTCCCGGCAGGCTCGCTCTCCGGACTGCCGGAGGAAAGCATCCCGTAGTTGCCCCCGGTGGGCGAACCGAAGTTGTTGAGGTCCCACCAGTCGACGCTCTCGGCCCCTGCGACAACCAGGTGAGGGACGTGGCAGCGGCGAAGAGGGCCGACACCGGCTTGAAATCGAGAGTGGTCGGCCGTTCCGAGATGTTGGTCTCACCGACGACGAAGGCCGCGCCGGGCGCGTATCGATGCAGTGTCGAACGGATCAGGGCCGCCGCGGCGGGGATCCGCCGGGTCGACACGACAATTGGCCGGTCGCTGACTCCGCGGATCCGGTCGTACGGATACCAGTGGGCGTCGACAAAACCGACGTCGCTCTTCACAGCCCGGAGCACCTCGGCGTTCCCTAGGAAAGGGTTCTTGACAGCCGCCCCCGCGGCCTGCCTTCCACTGAACGCCACGGCACCCCTGTGTTCGCGGCGGGATCCGCCTTCTTCATCGCGTCGAAATAGGGCACGACGTTGGCCGCATACGACGTGACCATTGCCGCGATGGCCCCAAGAGAAGAAAGACCGACATCGCGTCGCTCGCCGACTCAGGCGGACGGGGCGCCGGTTCCCAACTCGCTGAACCGCTCATAGCGCACGGCGGCGGCGCGCACCCAAGCCGGTTCCGGCTCGATTCTGCGCCCCACCCGGGACCAACGCGCCGCGCCGTCGAGCGACGACTCGAGGCCGGCGGCCAAGCGGGCGAAATACGCCGCACCCAACGCCGCGCCCTCCGGAACGGCGACGGCGTCCACCGGCAGGTTGGTGGCATCGGCCACGGCGGCCATCCACGCCGTGACCCGCGAACCGCCGCCACTGGCCACGATCCGGGTCGCCTTGACGCCGGCCCTGTCGAGCATGCGCCGCACCACGAACCCGCTCGCCTCGTACGCGGCGCGTTCGAGCGCCTCGGCGCCTGACCCGATGTCCAAGCCGTACAGATTTGAGCGCAAGGTGTGGTCCTCGAAGGGCGTGCGCTCCCCCCGGACGTAGGGCAGCCAGACGGGGATCCGTCGGGGATCGCCCAGCCGTGGCTCGAGACGTTCGCGTTCGGGACCGGGCCGAGGCGTGCCGCGCAGCAGCCGACGGGCCCAGTCCACGAAGAGAGCGCCGGCATTGCTCGGGCCGCCGATCAAGAATCGCTCGGCCGTCGTGTGCGGGTAGCTGATCAACCCGGGCGCCACGATCCACTCGTCACACACTGCCCAGCAGATGAGCGTGGCCCCGAAGATCACCAGGACATCGCCCGGTTCCGTGGCACCCGACACGATCTGGTCGCACAGCGCATCGATGGTCCCGCCCGTGATGACGGTATCGCTTCCGGGCAGCGTGCCGGCGGCCTGGCCCATGGGCACGACGGTCGGCATCTGCTCTTTGGCCACACCCAACGAGTGCAGCAACTCCGCGTTCCAGCGTCCGTGCGTGTGGAGCAGGCCCAGCGACGCGGTGACCCCGGTGTCGACGGCGGGCAGGCCCGAGAGCGCATGGGTGGCCACGGCCTGACAGGGCCAGTAGCCGCGGGCGTCTGGCACCGATGCGGCGGCCCAACGGAGGAAACCCTCAGCATCGGGCAGGGTTCCGGGCAGCAGCACCGCGTCGCCCGGCGGCGCGTCGCTGATGGCCCGTCCCTCGCGGTCCCCGTAGAGCAGGCCGGGCAGGAGAGGCACCCCCCGCTCACTCACGGCGGTCAGCGAGGGGACCATGGACGCCACCGCCACCCCCGCCAGCGAGTTCCCGTCCGCTTCGAGTTGCGCGGTGACCTGTTGGAAGGCTTTGCGGGGCCCGGATCGCCAGGCCCGCTTGGCGTCGTGGCGCAGGATGTCGGGCTCCGGCGCCAACACAGTGTGGGGCACCTTGCTCCGAGCGACGACGTGGCCTTCCTCGTCGACGGCCAGCGCCTTGACCGACGTCGTTCCCACGTCGACGCCGACTGTGATCGGCCGCCCGGATCGCTTCATGAATCTGACACGCGTGTCATGATCACGTCATTGTGTCAGGTGGGTTCGTTGGGGCGCGTCCAAACACACACAGTGCTTTTGACCTGCAGTATTGCGGAGCTGTCGTCCGCGGTTCCTGTTCGCTCTTAGCAATATCTGGCCCAGACATTGCCCCAAGCCGTGTACTCACGCGCTGACCGGCGTGACCGAGAACACTGCACTTCGCGTGGCGGCGCTTGCTGGTGCGGTGGGGTTTGCCAGCGCGGTCGCGATTCGAGAGCAACTCCCCGCGGAAGCTCTGGGCCTGAGACTTCCGCTCTCGGTTCCCGCTGGGCTGGTCGTCGGATGGGGAGCAGGTATCGCTGCGCCCTGGCCGATGCCTTTGGCAGCCTTTGCAGCGGCCACGAAGGCGGGCGGCACCAGCGGACCACGCTGGCGCCGTCCAGAAATCTTGGACGTCGGCTGTTCGTGTCGCACTGCTCTTCAACTTCGGGTCTTCGGCCGGATTAGCTGTGGCAGGACTGCGGTACTTCAGGAACTCCCGAGTCCCATCGGAGCAAAATGGACGTTCGGAATCTTGTCGGTGCCGGTGCCGGTGCCCACGTTCTCACAGGCGGCCCGCTGATAACACACAGGGTGGCGTCAGGAAGGTCCTCGAGGGCCAGCGGCTCGTCGGGCACCTCGGGCGCCGTCAACCACTGGACAAGCGCACAATTCATGGGCAGACCGATGGTACGCAAACGCGGTAGCGAGTCGGGTGACGCCGTGCAACTTTGCAAGCGCCGCGGATGTGCGCTCAAATCACGCCGTCACCAGACCGATCGCCAACGGTCCGATGGGGCGGTGACCGATCCAACCCTTCCGCCTGGTTGGATCGCGGGCGGATTTTGATCAACCCCCCGGCGCAGAATCGTGGGGCTGGGTGCAGGACGTCCGGTTTGCGGGGCTCATACCGAATCGCTTACCAGGGGTTTCGGCGCGGAGGCGTGAGGGGCCATCAGCCATTCGATCGGCAGCAGCGCGCTCATCGTCTGTGGAACGGGGACGGGGTGACGGGGCGCGAACGATCCACCAGTTTCAGCGGGTATACCTAGTGACACCTGCGTCAGTCACGAGACCAGGGGTGCAGCGGCCCCTCCCCCCGCCAACCGAGGGGCCGCTCCGCGTTGCGGCTTCGGTCTACCGTCGCCCCATGAGCCCGATGCCCGAGCCAGGCGATCGCTCTCCCGGCTTCATGGCCGAGGCCGGGCGGTGCTGGGCGCTCGTGTACTCGCAACAGCTCCAGAGCACCCACTGCCATGAAACGCCCTCATGGACGGGCCGGTGGTTTTCGCCGAAGGGTGACCGCTGGTGGCGAGTGTGGGCCTGTCCCGACCACCTCGAAGGGCTGACGGGACTACGCGAGTTCGGCAGCCCAGCGGCCTCGCGTGTGTCCTGAACGACTCGCCGCAGAGTCATGTGGGCAAGCGAACCGGCCGGCGCCCGCTGCTCCACACCCATGGCCCCCCGAGGGTTGGGCGCCGGCCGAATCGCGGTCGGCACAGTAACCGAGACCGGCCACGTCGGGTCGTCACCCCGGGTTGCCGCGCAAAGCCGGGAAGGCAGACAACCCAGCGTCTCGGTCCCGATTCGGCGGGGTCGTTCAGCGTCCCCGGGCCGGCGAAGCCACTGCGGCAACCCTTCTTGCGACCCTCCACCGTTTTGCGAGCAGATCGTGCGGCGCTCACGGAGTCGATCCCCGCGGCGACGAGCAGGCTCTGGGCGAAGTGCCGCAAATCCTGGCACCTCGGGTCGGTGCTCAGGGCCTTCGCGATTCGCCCGAAGTCGGCAGTCAAGCTCCGGCCACCGAACGGCACGTCACCGTTCGAGTAGCTGACCACCCGCTCCCCCAGGTCGCACCCCCTCCGCGCGCTTCGTGGCCTCCCAGTTCGCCGGCACCCTGCTCACCGAACGGGCCGAGCGGGATGATCCGCTTGGCGTACATTTTAGGACGTATCACGACATTCTGGACGACGGCCACCACCGAAGGAGATCTCCACCGATATGACAGGTTCTCGCCCGAAAGCTCTGGTGACGGCCGCTGTGAGTGGTCCGGGCCTCGACCTGCTGCACCAGCTGGCGGATCTGGTGCTCGATTCATGGCTGGAGCAGCCCTCCCTCCGCATCTACAACTCCGCCCAGCTGGCCGAACGGGCGGCCACGGAAGGCGCCTCCATCGTGATCGTCGAGAGCGATGTCTGCGGTGCCGACCTCTACGAACAGCCGATCATCGCCGTGTGCAGCTGCCGCGGCGACCCCACCAACGTCGACGTGGCGGCGGCCACCGCTGCGGGGGTGCCGGTGCTGCGCGCTCCGGGACGCAATGCCGACGCAGTGGCCGAGCTCGCCGTCGCCCTCCTGTTCGCCGCCACCAGGGGCGTTGTCCCCGCAGATCGCGACGTTCGAGAGGGTGAGATCTACCGCGACGGGAAGATCCCCTACCAGCGCTACCGCGCCTGGGAGTTGGCCGGCCGGACGGTCGGCCTGGTCGGGCTCGGAGCGGTGGGGCGCGCCCTGCGCTGGCGCCTGCGTGGCTTGGGCATGGACGTCCTCGCCTACGACCCCTATGCGGCCGACGCCACCAGCTCGCTCGATGAGCTCCTGGCCCGGTCGGACGTAATCTCCATCCATGCACCCGTGACCGAGGAGACGACCGGTCTCATCGACGCCGACGCCTTCGCCAAGATGCGTGACGGAGTCGTGTACCTGAACACCGCCCGGGCCAAGATCCACGACACGGACGCGCTGGTCGCTGCGCTGGCCTCTGGCAAGGTCGGGGCGGCCGGGCTGGACCACTTCGAGGGTGAGCACCTGGCACCGGACCATCCCCTGACCACGTTCCCCCAGGTGGTGCTGACACCGCACATCGGAGGCGCCACCTACGACACCGAGTCCAACCACACCCGGACGATCGCCGAGGACCTGTGCCGGCTCATGGCGGGAGCACGGCCGCTCCATATCGTCAACCCCGAGGTCCTCCCTTCCTGACGTGGCGGCACGCCAACCGACCATCATCGCCACGTCCATCGGATTCCAGGCCGAGGGGCCTGATCCGGCGAACCTGCGGCCCGGCCCGTCGTACCGCCTCGCGGCCGACTTGGCGCGTGCGGGGGCACACCCCCGCATCTGCATCATCGCCACCGCCGTCGGCGACGACTCGACCCGGCTCGCCGCGGCACACAACGCGTTCTCCAAGATCGGGTTCATCAGCTCACACCTCACGTTGTTCCCGATGCCCAATGTCCCGGATGTACGCGCGCACCTTCTGGCGCAAGACGTCATCTGGGTAGGGGGAGGCAGCACCGCCAACCTGCTGGCCTTGTGGCGCCTGCACGGGTTGGACGCCGTGCTACGCGACTGCTGGGAGGCGGGCGTCGTCTTGAAGGGGGTCTCCGCCGGCTCGTTGTGCTGGCACGTCGGCGGGACCACCGACTCCTTCGGGCCTACGCTGGTACCGGTCACCAACGGCCTCGCCTTCCTGCCCTGGTCCAACAGCCCGCACCATGACGTGGAGGTGCAACGGCGGCCGCTCATCCACCGCCTCATCGCCGACGGCATGCTGCCCGACGGATACGCAACGGAGAACGGCACCGGTCTGGTCTTCTTCGGCACCGAATTAAACAGCGCTTTCACCGAGGTCGAGGGACAGTTGGCCTACTCGTTGACCCGCGAGCGTGGGCAGACCCGCGAGGTCGCGCTGGAGACCCGGCTTCTGTGAACCCGCGGTGCGTGCACGACGACGCCATGGTGCACCCTGCCGTCGTTACGCGGCGGCCCCCGCCCAGTCCGACCCGGCGTGCACGGTGTACGTGTCTGCCCCCGAGCGCAGGATGCGCCCGGGGACGGCGCCGGTGAAGTCGCCATCGCGGACGATCTCGGTACCGTTGACCAGGACGTGCCCGACGCCCACCGCGTCGGCGTAGAGGCGACTGGCACCGCCCGGTAGGTCGTCGCGGGTCCGCACCGGACCGTGGCCGATGGCGGTGGGGTCGAAGACAACGACGTCGGCGAAGGCGCCGGGGACCAGGCGGCCGCGATCGCGCAACCCGTAGAGACGCGCCGGGACGTCGGTGAGGAGCCGCACCGCCTTCTCCCAACTGAGCAGACCCCGTGCCCGCACCCCGTCGCCCAGCATGGAGGTCGAATAGATCGCCCCGCACATGGTGTCGAGGTGCGCGCCGGCGTCGGAGCCCCCGACGATGGCGCGCGGGTCCTGCCAGGCCTGCGCCCGCAGTACCCAGTCCTCTTCGGACTCACCGATGGGAGGTCGCAGTCCCGTGCGCAGGCCGTCGGCCACCACGACGTCGAGGAGGGCGTCGAACGGCTCCAGGCCCCGCATCCGCGCTACCTCCCCCACACTCCGACCCTCGGCGTCGGCGTTCTCCGGGGCGAACGTCTCCTCGAATATCAGGCGGTCCCACACCGCCAGATGCCGCAGGATCCCGGCTTCGTCCGACTGCGCGCCGGCGTCGAGCCGGCGTCGCGTCGCTTGGTCCGACAGCGCCACCATGCGCTCGGCTACCGGCAACGCGAAGACCTCGCGCCACCCGGGCAGGCCGTCGAGGATGGCCCCGTGCTCGAAGCTCAAGCGCAGCTGCATGGTGTGAGGCAGGGTCAGGGCCACGACGGTGGCACCGCGGGCGGCGGCCGCCGTCCCCGCGGCCAGCTGGCTCCAGGCGTTGTCCGGATTCATGGCCGAGACCCCGAGCACGTTCCAGTTGACCGGTCGATCCGCCAGCAGCGACATGGTCGAGAGGAAGTCGATGTCCTCCTCGCTGAAGCCGTTGAGGCAGCCCGCGACGATGAGCTCGACCGTGGTGCCCTCGTGCCGGCGCACCGCGGCGGCCATGCGTTCCATCTCCTCCCGACTCGCCGCCCGCGAGGGGACGGGCTGACCGTCACCGTCGTTGTGCGTGTGGACCTGCGAGGTCGAGAAGCCGAGTGCCCCCTCCGCCAGCGCCGCGTGCAGCAGCGCCTCCATGGCCTCCAGGTCCCGGGTATCGGCGCTGCCCCCGACGGCGCGGTCGCCCATGACGAGCCGGCGCAGGGTCGAGTGGCCGACGAGGAAGCCGGCGTTCACGGCGACGTGGCGGTCCAGGCGGCCGATCCACTCGCCGAACGAGCCCCAGTCCCAGGCCAGGCCGGCGCGCAGCGCGGCCAGGGGCATGCCCTCGACCCGCGCCATCATCCGCGCGATGTAGTCGACGTGCTCCGGCACCATCGGCGCGAGCGAGAACCCGCAATTGCCGCCGAGCACCGTGGTCACGCCGTGGAGCGGGGAGGGGCTGGCGTTGGGGTCCCAGAAGAGCTGAGCGTCGTAGTGGGTGTGCAGGTCGACGAAGCCGGGGCTGACGAGCATTCCCGTGGCGTCGATCACGGTGTCCGCGCCGGCGCCGTCGGCGCCGGGCCCGATGCCGACGATTCGCTCACCGTCGATCACGACGTCGGCCCGGACCGGCGGCGCACCCGTGCCGTCGACGAGCGTCCCACCGCGGACCGCAACCGTCATGATTGTCCCTCCTGTTCCCCCGGCCTCGGCCGGCGCACCCTCACCCGCTGGCGGGCGAAGGCCTGCATGCCTTCGGTCCCCAGCTCGACACCGAAGCCGGATTGCTTCCACCCGCCCATCGGTGCGTACATGTCGATGGCCGACAGGCCGTGAGCGTTGACGAACACCGTCCCGGCCGACAGGTGTGACGCGACGTCGGCCGCCAGCGCGTCGTCGTTGCTCCAGACCGAGGCGCAGAGACCGAACGGCGTGTCGTTCGCCGCGTCGACCGCCTCGTCGATGTCGTCGTAGGGGATCACCGGGAGGGCGGGAGCGAATTGCTCCCGGCGCACGATGCCTGCGTCACGGGACGGTGCCACCACCAACGCAGGGGACACGAAGTAGCCACCCGATCCCGCGTCCTCGTCGCGCACCCGGCCCGGCCGGAGCACGGCGGCCCCGGATGACCCGGCCTCCGAGACCAGCGCCTCGACCCTCTCGTA
>CAVTPE010000015.1:0-128572 GCA_963736515.1 uncultured Acidimicrobiaceae bacterium
GAGCCGCAGCGTCTCGTCGGTCGCGCGGTGCTTGGAGTAGTCGAGGACGAGATCGGCCGCCCCCGCCGTCATGCGTGCCGTCCGCTCGGGATCGTCCGCGAAGAGCTCGCGCAGGTGGCGCGTCGAGACCGTCTCATAGTGCGCCGCCAAGGCCTTCCACTCCGGTGTTGCAGTGAGGTCCATGACCGGCAATCTACGGCGCGTCGCCCACGGGTGCCTCCACGGAGAGGAAGGCGACGATGGCTGGAAGCGCGGCCGGGTCCTGCATGAAGAAGGCATGGCCCCCGTCGAACATCTCGAGCTGCGCGCCCGGGATGTTCGACGCCAGGAACTCGCTGTTGGCCTGCGGCGCGATCCCGTCGAACCTCCCGCCGCATACGAGGGTTGGGCACGCGATGGCCCCCAGGCGCCCGGAGGTGTCGTGCTCGGCGCGGGCGGCCAGCTGGTTGGTCAGGCCCCGGGCGGGGGGCTCCCCCGACCCTGCGGGCATGCGCTGGGCGATGAGGGACACCATCTCGGGATTCTCCTTGCGCCAGGCTTCGTCCCACCGGGTGTCGAGGAGTTCCATTCGTCGCGCCGACGCCTCGTCGGGGCTCAGGTCGACCAAGTCTTGGAGCGGGTAGGAGGCCCCGCCCACCCCACCGGCGGAGGTGCAGGCCAGGACGAGCCGACGCACCCGTTCAGGGTGACGGATGGCGAGCTCCTGGGCCACCATGCCGCCGAAGGAGATCCCGAGGACGAGGCAGTCCTCCCAACCGATGGCGTCGAGGAGCGCCGCGGCGTCGTCCGCGAAGTCCGCCATGGCGTAGGGCCACGGCGGCACGCTGCTCTGGCCCAGGCCGCGCTGGTCGTACGACAGGACCTCGAAGGACTGCCCCACGAGGCCATCGGCCACGCCTGGCTTCTGGCGCAGGTCGCCGCCGGTGCCCGAGATGCTCAGCAGTCGCTCGCCGGCGCCTGCCATTTCGCAATACAGCGAGACGCCATTGACATGGTGGAAGGCCATGGCAGCACAGTACCGACCGTCAGACGTCCCGGCCTGCGCCGGCTTCAGGGGTTCTCCGCAGACCCGCCGCAAGCAATTTGAGCGAGCTCGCCCGGTCGCACCGTCCAGAACCGGGAGCGCGGCCCTCAGCTCTTCGAGAGGCTCGCGCTAGCCCGATCGCGGGCCGGCCGTGACCCTCGTCCAGAGCGGTGACGGGCGCGAGGTCATGGCCCGGCCACTCGGGCCGGTGAAGGTGAGCTCCTCATTGGCGTTGCCCGTCATCGCCCAGCCCGCCGAGTGCACCAGGTGATGGTGGTGCACACAGACGAGGACGAGGTTGTCGAGGTCGCTGCGCCCCCCGGGCTTCCAGCCCACGATGTGGTGGACGTTGGTGAAGGTGACGTTGGGACAGCCCGGGAAGCGACAGTGGCGGTCGCGGCGCATGACCTCGCGGCGCTGGGCGTCAGAGGGGGTGCGCCGGGCCCGGCCCTCGTACATGGTGTGGCCCACGTCGTCGTCGACCCCGATGGCGAGCGTCGCGTCACAGGCGATCTGTCGCAGCGTCTCGGTGCTGATCAGCCCGTCGCGCTCGAGCTCTCCGGCCAGGGCGGATCCCTCCTTGTCCTCCTCGACCAGGGCGCCGAGCGTTGTGTGGACGACCACGAAGTACGGGCTCGCCGTCGTGGTGGTGCCCTGAACCTGCGCACCCGGGGCCGAGCCATGGATGATCTCCAAGAAGGCGTCACAGAGGCGCTGGTCCCAGGGGGTCTCCCCGTCGGAGGGGACCCCTCGGGCCCGGGCCTCGAGGCAGGCCCGGGTCTGGGCGAAGGACTCGGGGGGCAGCTGCACGCTCATGGTGCGCAACGCCTCGTTGAAGCGCAGGTAACGGCGCTCGTGCTCCGAGCGCCCCGACGGCCCGGTGGCGGCGGTGGCGCCGGCGGCGCCGGTGGTGGTGGTGGCCCTGGTGGCGTCAGCGGTCGTGCGGGCCACGTCGGCCAGCTCACGCACGGTGCACTGGCGGGCCTGCGCACAGAGCTCGCGGTCGCTCTCGGGGGTGGCCACGTCGGCCACGGCGCGCACCTTGTCGATGGACAGGTCGCCGGCGCACAGCGACCCGACCAGGTGCGGGATGTCCCAGGCCTTCTCGCCCAGGCGGGTAGCGTCCGGGCCGTCGGGGTCGAGATCCCGAAGCGCTCGGCGGCCCAGGACTCGACCGACGTCGCACCCTCGTCGCGGTACGCCTGGCGCCGCTCGACCTCGCCCATGAGCACGACGATCCTCCCCTCGGCGGCGGCCTTCTGCCGGAAGGCCTGATCGAGCTCGTCGACGACCTCCTCGTTGGACAGCGCGGCCGCGGTAGAGATCACGTCGGATCCGCGGGTGGGGGTGGGAGGGACGCCCGGCGTCGGTTGAGCTCACTGAACAGGGTGAGGATTTCCTCCTCGGCGGCCGTGGCCCGGCGAAGGAGCCAATCGAGACGCGCCATGATCTCCTCGTTCGTCCGGGCGATGACAAGGGCGGTAGCGGTCTCGTCCGCTGCATCGGTGGGAATCACGTCCATCGGGAAGAGGAACGGTCCCGGCCCGAGGGAAGAGCGCGCGCGGCTACAAGGATTTAGCGGAGCGCCACCTGCCCGGGCACGATCGGCGCCGGCAGCGAGGTCGTCCCCATGAGCCGGCGGTCGACCGCCGCCGCGCAGGAGCGTCCCTCGGCGATGGCCCAGACGATCAGGCTCTGGCCCCGGGTCTGGTCCCCGCAGACGAACACGCCGTCGACGCTGGTGGCCCATTCGGGGTCCGCCGCCACCGTGCCCCGCGGCCCGATTTCGATCCCGAGCTCGCCGACCGCGTTGTGGCGTTCAGTCCCCACGAAACCCATGGCGAGCAACACCAGGTCGCACTCCAGCTCGAACTCCGAGCCGGGCACTTCCTCGAAGACGGGGCGGCCGTCTTCGGAGCGGACCTCCACCGTGTGCCCGCGCAGCGCCCGCACGGACCCGGAACCGTCGTCGACGAACTCCGTCGTCGTGACCGAGAAGAGCCGCGCCCCGCCCTCCTCGTGAGCCGAGGAGGTGCGCAAGATGAGCGGCCACAACGGCCACGGGTTGTCGGCGAGCCGGTCGCTCGGAGGCTCGGCCATGATCTCGAGCTGGTGCACCGAGGCCGCGCCCTGGCGGTGCGCCGTGCCGAGGCAGTCCGACCCCGTGTCGCCCCCACCGATGATGATGACGCGCTTGCCCTTGGCGTTGATGGGCGAGGCGCCCAGCGCGCCCTCCCGGACCAGGTTCGAGGGCTTCAGGTATTCCATGGCGAGGTGGATGCCGTCGAGGTCGCGTCCGGGCACGGGCAGGTCGCGCGGCAGCGTCGCTCCCCCCGCCAGGACGACCGCGTCGAAGGCGTCCCGCACGTCAGCCGCCGAGCGCACCGTCACGTCCGTCGCGCAGGCCGTCCCGAGGCCGCGCTCCTCGCCGGGCTCCACGACGCCCTCGTCGTCCCCTGGACCAGGAGCGGCCTCGCTGGTGCGGCCGCCGACCGACGTGGAGCACACGAAGGTGACCCCCTCGGCCTCCATCTGGGCCAGCCGCCGGTCCAACACGGCCTTCTCCATCTTGAACTCGGGGATGCCGTAGCGCAGGAGCCCACCGGGCTTTTCCGCCCGCTCGAAGACGGTCACGAGGTGCCCCGCTCGCACCAGCTGCTGCGCCGCCGCCAGGCCGGCCGGTCCCGAGCCCACCACGGCCACGGACTTGCCGGTGCGCACCGTCGGCAACTGCGGGGTCACCCAGCCCTCGTCCCAGGCCCGCTCGACGATCTCGTACTCGATCCGCTCGATCGTGACCGGGTCCTCGTTGATCCCCAGGACGCACGCCGCCTCACAAGGGGCTGGGCAGAGCCGCCCGGTGAACTCCGGGAAGTTGTTCGTGGCATGGAGGCGCTCCATGGCGTCGGGCCAGTCGTCCCGGTAGACCAGGTCGTTCCACTCCGGGATGAGGTTGCCGAGCGGGCAGCCGTCGTGGCAGAAGGGGATGCCGCAGTCCATGCAGCGCGCCCCCTGCTCCTTGGTGGCCTCCTGACCGAAGGGCTCGTAGACCTCACGCCAGTCGCGCAGCCGGACCGACACGGATCGCCGCCGCGGCAGCCGACGCGGGAACTCCATGAACCCCGTCGTCTTACCCATGTGCGGCCTCCATGACAGCCTGGTCGACCGAGAGCCCCCCGGCCTCGGCCAGGCGGGTCGCCTCCAGGATGCGGCGGTAGTCGCGCGGCATGATCTTGACGAACTCGAGGACCTCGGCGTCCCAGCGCCCGAGCAGTGCGGCCGCCACGACGGACTCGGTCTCGACGGCGTGGCGTTCCACCAGCGCGCGCACCGTGAGGGCGTCGGTCGGATCGAGCGGCTCGACGTCGACCAACTCGAGGTTCACCCGCTGCCCGAAGCACCGGCCCGGGTCATAGACGTACACGATCCCGCCCGACATCCCGGCGGCGAAGTTGCGGCCGGTCGGCCCGAGCACCAGCACCAACCCGCCGGTCATGTACTCGCAGCCGTGGTCGCCCACGCCCTCGACGACGGCGGTCGCCCCCGAGTTCCGGACGCAGAAGCGCTCCCCGACCTGGCCCCGGATGAAGACCTCGCCATCGGTGGCGCCATACAGGATCACGTTGCCCGCAATGATCTGCTCCTCGGCGGCGAAGGGCGAGCCCTCCGGCGGCCGCACGACGAGCCGCCCGCCGGACAGGCCCTTGCCGAAGTAGTCGTTGGCATCCCCGTACAGGCGCATGGTCACGCCCTTGGGCACGAAGGCGCCGAAGCTCTGCCCCGCCGAGCCGGTGAAGGTCAACGAGATCGTGTCGTCGGGCAGCCCGGCCGCGCCGTAGCGCCGGCTGATCTCCGAACCCAGCAACGTGCCCACCGTCCGGTCGACGTTGGTGATGGGAAGGGACATGGAGACCGGCGTGCCGTTCTCGAGGGCCGGCCCGCACTCGTTCAAAAATTGGTGGTCCAAGGCCTTCTCGAGGCCGTGGTCCTGCTCCCGCACCTGGCGTCGCCCCATGGACGCCGGGACGTCGGGCTGGGTCAGCACGGAGGAGAGGTCGAGACCCGCCGCCTTCCAGTGCGTCACCGCGGTCTCGGTGTCGAGCAGGTCGACCCGCCCGATGGCCTCGTCGAGCGAGCGCAGGCCGAGGGAGGCCAGCAGCTCGCGGACCTCCTCGGCGACGTACTCGAAGAAGGTCTCGACGAATTCGGGCTTGCCGTTGAACTTGGCGCGCAGCGCCGGGTTCTGGGTGGCAATCCCGACGGGACAGGTGTCGAGGTGGCAGACGCGCATCATGATGCAGCCCGAGACGACCAACGGCGCCGAGGCGAAGCCGTACTCCTCCGCCCCGAGCAGGGCGCCGACGATGACGTCGCGGCCCGTCTTCAGCTGGCCGTCGACCTGGACCACGATGCGGTCGCGCAACCCGTTGGCCAGCAGTGTCTGCTGCGTCTCGGCCAGACCGATCTCCCACGGGATGCCGGCGTGCTTGAGCGAGGTCAGCGGCGCCGCACCGGTGCCACCGTCGTGACCCGAGATCAGCACGACGTCGGAATGCGCCTTGGCCACGCCGGCCGCCACCGTGCCCACGCCGACCTCGGCCACCAGCTTGACGTGCACGCGGGCCCGCGGATTGGAGGACTTGAGGTCGTGGATCAGCTGCGCGATGTCCTCAATGGAGTAGATGTCGTGGTGCGGCGGCGGAGAGATCAGCCCGACGCCCGGCGTCGAACCCCGTGTGCGGGCGATCCACGGGTAGATCTTGAAGCCGGCCAGCTGACCGCCCTCACCGGGCTTGGCGCCCTGGGAGATCTTGATCTGCAGGTCGTCGGCGTTGACGAGGTACTCCCCCGTCACCCCAAAACGGCCGGAGGCCACCTGCTTGATCGCGCTGCGACGCAGGTCGCCGTTGGCGTCGGGCGTATAGCGGTCGGCGTCCTCGCCACCCTCGCCCGTGTTGGAGCGACCTCCGAGCCGGTTCATGGCGATGGCGAGCGTCTGGTGCGCCTCGGCCGAGATGGATCCGTAGGACATCGCACCCGTGGAGAAGCGCGTCAGGATGGACGAGATCGGCTCCACCTCCTCGATCGGGATCGGCCCGCCCGCCGCCGGCTTCAACCGCAGCAGCCCGCGCAACGTCCCCAGCTTCTCGGACTGGTCGTCGACGGCGGCGCTGTACTCCTTGAAGATCTCATAACGCTTGGACCGCGTGGCGTGCTGCAGCTTGAACACCGTCTTCGGGTTGAAGAGGTGGAACTCGCCCTCGCGGCGCCACTGGTATTCGCCGCCGACCTCGAGCTCGCGGTGAGCACGTTCGGTCGGCCGCGGCTCGTGGGCCGCCCGGTGGCGCGTCGCCACCTCGGCCGCCAGCACCGACAGCCCGACGCCGCCGATGCGGCTGGCCGTGCCAGTGAAGTACTCGTCGATGAGTGCCCCGTCCAGACCGATCGCCTCGAAGACCTGGGCACCGGTATAGGAGGCCACGGTCGAAATGCCCATCTTGGACATCACCTTGAGCACGCCCTTGCAGGCGGCCTTCACGTAGTTGCGGCGCGCCTGTCGCGGGGACACACCCTCGAGCTGGCCCTCCGAGATCATGTCGTCGATGGAATCGAGGGCCAGGTACGGGTTCACCGCCGCCGCCCCGAAGCCGATCAACAGCGCCATGTGGTGCACCTCGCGGGCGTCGCCCGTCTCGATCACCAGGCCGACCTTGGTCCGCGCCTTCTCCCGCACCAAATGGTGGTGGACGGCCGCGGTCACCAGCAGGGACGGAATGGGGGCCCAGTCCGCCGTGGCGTTGCGGTCCGAGAGGACGATCACGTTGGCGCCGTCGGCAATGGCGGCCGAGACCCGGCTCCGTACGTCGGCGATCGCCCGTCGCAGGGCCTCCCCGCCCGCGGTGGTCGGCGCGCCCGTCTTCCCCGCCTCGCGCACCTCGAAGAGGCCGTCGATGGCGAAGGCCTTGAACCCAGGCGTCTCGCCGCCCTCGTTGACGTACATCAGCTTGGCCAGGTCGTCGCGGTCGATCACGGGCAGCGGCAGCAGGATCTGGCGGCACGAGCCGCACCGGGCCTCCAGCAGGTTGGCCTCGGGGCCGATGGTGGCCGCCAGCGACGTCACCAGTTCCTCGCGGATGGCGTCGAGAGGCGGGTTGGTCACCTGGGCGAAGAGCTGGGTGAAGTAGTCGTAGAGCAGGCGCGAGCGGTCCGAGAGCACGGCGATGGAGGTGTCCGAGCCCATGGAGCCGATGGGCTCGGCCCCGGTGCGGGCCATCGGACCGAGGATCACCCGCAGCTCCTCGGTCGTGTAGCCGAAGAGACGCTGCTGTGTGACCACACTGCCGTGCTGCGGCGTGAGCATGGTGCGGGCCGGAAGCTCCTCGAGCCGGATCTGGTCCTGGGCCAGCCACTCGCCGTAGGGGTGTTCCGTCGCCAGCTCGGCCTTGATCTCCTCGTCCTCGACGAGCCGGCCCTTGGCCGTGTCGACCAGGAACATGCGTCCCGGCTGCAGGCGGCCCTTGCGGACCACGCGCTCGGGGGCGATGTCCAACACGCCCACCTCACTGGCCAGCACGACGAGCCCGTCGTCGGTGACCCAATACCGAGCCGGCCGAAGCCCGTTGCGGTCGAGGACGGCGCCCACCACCGTGCCGTCGGTGAAGCACACCGCGGCCGGACCGTCCCACGGCTCCATCAACGACGCGTGGTAGCGATAGAAGGCGCGACGCGCCCCGTCCATGGTGGAGTGGTTCTCCCAGGCCTCGGGGATCATCATCAGCACGGCGTGCGGCAGCGAGCGCCCGCCGAGATGCAGCAACTCGAGCACCTCGTCGAAGCTGGCCGAGTCGCTGGCCTCCGGCGTGCAGATCGGGTAGATGCGCGACAGGTCACCTTCGATCAACGACGTCTCGAGAAGCGCCTCCCGGGCACGCATCCAGTTGCGGTTGCCGGCCAGCGTGTTGATCTCGCCGTTGTGGCAGAGGTAGCGGTACGGGTGGGCCAGCGGCCAGCTGGGGAACGTGTTGGTGGAAAACCGGGAGTGGACGAGCGCCAGGCCCGATTCGAACAGAGGGTCACGCAGGTCGGGGAAGAACTGGCGCAGCTGCTCGGAGGTGAGCATGCCCTTGTAGACGATGGTGCGGGCCGACAGCGACGGGAAGTAGACGTCGTCGACGGCGTGCTCGACCCGCTTGCGCAGCACGAAGGCGCGTCGCTCGAGCGCCATGGTGTCGACGCCGGGGTCCGCCGGGGCGACGAACAGCTGCTGAATGAGCGGCATGGCGCCCTTGGCGATCTGGCCGAGGTCGCCCATCTCGGTCGGCACCGTGCGCCACCCGAGCACCGCCAGCCCCTCCTCGGTGGCCGTGTGCTCCACCACGGTGCGCGCCTTCAGCGCGTTGTCGGGGTCGGTGGGCAGGAAGACGAGTCCGACCGCATACCCACCCTTCTCGGGCAGCGTGAATCCCGCCGCCTCCGCCGCGCCGGCCAGGAAGCGGTGCGGGATCTGGACCAGGATGCCGGCACCATCCCCGGTGTTGACCTCCGCGCCCGAGGCGCCGCGGTGGGCCAGTCGCTCCAGGACCGTGAGGCCGCGGTCCACGATGTCGTGGTCGGGACGGCCGTTGAGATCGGCCACCATGCCGACGCCACAGGCGTCGTGCTCGTATGCCGGGTCGTAGAGGCCAGTGGCCATCGGCGTCCTTCCGAATGAGGAGAAGTTGAACGGATACCGGGACGACGTTGGCCCGAAGTCGAAAGAACAGGATACACGACCGCCCTCGTAGGCTTGGCACATGGCATCGCGCGTCCAGGTCGTGGGGGGCGGCGTGATCGGGCTGGCCTGTGCGTGGGATTTGTCACGCAACGGTCATGAAGTGACGGTGGTTGCGCCCGCCCCCGGGCGTGACGGCGCGTCGTGGGTGGCGGCCGGGATGCTGGCCCCGGTGACCGAGGCGCAGTTCGGCGAGTCCGCCCTGACGCGACTCCTCGTCGAGGGGGCGGGGCGCTGGCCGGCCTTCGCCGCCGCGCTGGAGGGCGCCTCCGGCCACACCGTCGGCTACGACACGACGGGGACCGTGACCGTGGCGCTCAATTCGTCCGATCGAGCCAGCCTCGACGACCTCCTCTCCTACCAGCACTCGCTCGGCCTCGAAGCCCACCGTCGGAGTGCCAGCGAGTGCCGCGCCCTGGTCCCGGCGCTCAGCCCCGCCCTGCGCGGCGGGATCGAGGTCCCCGGCGACCATCACGTCGACAACCGTGCGCTCCTCGGCGCGCTGGTGGAGGCCTGCCGCCGGGGCGGCGTCACGTTCGTCGAAGCGACCGTGGCCGCGCTGGCCCCGCCAGCCGCGCCGGCGGCCGGTCCCGAGCTCGTCCTGGCGGACGGCCGCCGGCTCCGCCCGGACCTGGTCGTCCTGGCCGCCGGGACCGGCCTCCGCGCCATCGACGGGCTGGCCGACGCCGGGCTGCCGTCGCTGCGCCCCGTCAAGGGGCACATCCTGCGCCTCGGTCCGGCCGACGGGGCGAATGCGACCGCGACCGCGAGTGGGTGTCGGCCCTCGCCATACCTGGGCCGCACCGTGCGCGGGCTCGTGCACGGCCGCTCGGTCTACCTGGTGCCCCGCCGCGACGGCTCCGTCGTGGTCGGCGCCACCGTCGAGGAGCGCGGCAGCGACACGGCGGTCCGGGTCGGCGCGGTGCACGAGCTGCTGAGCGACGCGCGGGCGATCGTCCCCGGCCTCGACGAGCTCGAGCTGGTCGAGGCGGCCACCGGGCTGCGCCCCGCCACACCCGACAACATGCCGCACATCGGGTGGACGGCGCTGGACGGCGTCGTGGCGGCCGTCGGCCACTACCGCAACGGCGTGCTGCTGGCGCCGCTCACCGCGGCCGCCGTCGTGGACCTGGTCGGACGCCGGGCCTCCGGGGCGTCGGCGTCGGCATGACCACCCTCGCGCTCCTCGTGAACGGCGAGCCGGTGGAGGTGCGGTCCGGCACGACCATCGCCGACCTCGTGGCCGCCATCACCGGGGCGGACAACCCGAAGGGGGTGGCGGTGGCGGTGGACCGCGCCGTCATCCCGCGCTCGGAGTGGGCCGGCACGCCCGCCCGTGCCGGGTCCCTGGTCGAGGTGGTGAGCGCCGCCGCCGGCGGCTGAGCGCCTTTGTCCGCCCCCGGCGGCCGGTGCCACACTCTTGCGATGCCTGCTGCACTCCCTCCCGGTCCCACCGCGTTCGTGCTGGCCGGAGGGGGCACCAAGGGTTCCTTCGAGGTGGGCGTGCTCCAGTACCTGGTCGGCGTGGAGGGCATCGTCCCCGACATCATCACAGCCACCTCCGCCGGGGCCATCGCCGCCACCGTCCTGGCGCAGGCCCGCACCCATCCCGAGTTCGAGGAGCGGGTGAACGAGATCGAGGGTGACGTCCTCGCCTGGACGCAGACCGAGCACGTCTTCGGCAAGCAGGCCTGGCTGGGCGCGCTCGACGGCACGGCCCTGGGCCGCGAGATCCACCAGGAGATCACCGAGGGCACCCGCCCGCCCTTCCCGCTCACCCCTTCGACGGTGCTGGCGGGCGACGAGGTGGTGCCGGCCAGCCGGTCCGACCGCAAAGGAAGACGCCAGGCCCGGCGGGCCCGGCGCCGGCGGCAGCGGCACCTCGCGCGACTGGTCGCCGGGGCCGGGCTCCGGCTGCCCCGGGTACGGCGCCACCTGCGCACCAGCGGCAGCGCCGTCCTCAACCTCGATCCGCTGGCCGGTGCGCTCCGCCACGGGAGCAAGGACGGGGTGCGGGCGGTCGACCCCGCTCTGATCGCCCGCCCGGGCCTGCGGTTGCGGCTGGCCGTCACCGCGCTCCGCGCCGGCGTGCTGCGCTTCGTGTCCGAGGACGGCACCATCGTGGAGTCCGACGCCCTGACCCCCGCCCCGGGAGAATCGGCGGGGCCGGTCGAGATCGTGGACGGTGCCATCGCGTCGGCCAGTGTGCCCATGATCTTCCCACCGCACCCCATGGCCGACGACGACTACGTCGACGGCGGCGTGATCGAGATCGTGCCGGTCGCGGCGGCCGCGGCGCTCGGGGCAACCCGCATCATCGCCGTCGTGGCCGTGCCGCTCGCGCTGCCCCGTGACGAGCGGAACTACGCCGCGGCGCCCGCCGGCTACATCGGCCTCCGGTCCATGGGCATGATCGGGGTGGCCGAGCGGCAGATCGCGAACCTCAACGTCCCCCTCCCCGACGGGGCGGCGTTGACGACCATCGACCCCGTGGTCGACGTGGTCGGCCTCTTCGAGGTGGAACCGGGCCTCCTGCGCATCAACAAGGACTACGGCTGGTTGCGCGCGGCCGATGTCCTCACGGAGGGTGACGCCGACATCGCGGCCGGGATCGCGGAAGGCACCCACGGCATCGTCGAGGCCCGGCGCGAGGCCTGGCGCCTGGAAGAGACGCTGTGGGCCGCCGGACGGATCGGGGATGGCGACGCCGGGACGCTCGCCCTGGTCCGTGAGCACAAGGAGACGGTCCGAGCGCTGATCGACCGACGCAAGCAGCTCGGGTTCCCCGTGCCGGACGGTTGTGAGGACTGGTGGACCGGCTACGAGGCGCACACGGCCGAGCGCCCGCAGGGCCTCCCGGCCTTCTCGACCGGCCGCGACTGAAGGCCCGTGCACGCCGGCCGGCAGCGGGCCCGCCGTCAGACCGTCGGCCCGCCCATCCAGCCCCGCCGGCGGAACAGCACGATGAGGAACACCACGGTGACGATGTCGAGCCCGATCGCCAGCACGTAGAAGCTCCACGTCGGCGCGATCCACACGCGCACCAGGTAGCTGAAGTTCTGCCCGAAGAACCCGGTCAGGAAGCTCAACGGCAGGAAGATGGTGGCGATGATGGTCAGCTGCTTCATCACCACGTTGAGGCGGTTCGACACCGTCGACAGATGCGTGTCCATGACGCTCGAGAGAAGGTCCCGGTAGTTGTCGACCATGTCCGCCACCCGGATCAGGTGGTCGTAGAGGTCGCGGAAGTAGCGCGTCGCCTCGTCGTTCATGCCCGGCACGTCGGTGACGCCGGCGTTGATGCTGGCCACCATGTCGCGTTCGGGCGCGACGATCTTGCGCATGTCGATGAGAGACCGCTTCATCTGGAAGAGCTCGCCGAGTTGCTCCTCGGTCGGCGTCTTGAGGATCTCGTCCTCGAGCGTGTCGATCTTGTCGTCGAATTCGGAGAGGACCGGGAAGAAGCTGTCCACCAGCGAGCCGATGACGAGATACACGATGACGAGCTGGGGCGAAGCGACCTGGGCGACCGGGTGGTGCTCGAGCCGGTCGCGCGTGTGGGCCAGGGTCGGGCAGTTTCCCCGGTGCACGGTGACGACGTAGCGGTCCGTCCAGAAGCAATGGACCTCGGCGTTGCCCGTGTGGTCCGGGTCGGCGCCCCGCGCCACCAGGTAGACGAAATTGTCGTAGATGTCGACCCGCGGCCGCTGGTTGAAACGCTCGGCCGACTGCACCGCCAGATGATGGAAGCCGAAGTGGGTGCCCAACAGCTCACCCACCATGCCGTCGGACGCCTCGTCGTCGAGGTCCAGCCAGAAGAAGTCGGTCCCGGCCAGTGCGGCCAGCACGTCCTCCGTCGTCGCCTGCACGTCGTTGCCGCCTTGGCGCAGGGTCCCTTGCAGCACCCCCACAGTCTCACCCCGCCCGGCGGCGCCCTGGTGGATGAGTCGTTCAGGCGAAGCGGGCCGGGTCGAACGACGCCGGGAGCGCCACCTCGTCCCCCGGGAGCGCCACCCCCGCCATGGTGTGCGCCAGCCCGCGAGCCGAGTAGGGCCCCTGGAGCAGGCCGTTGGCGCCGTGGCCGGTGGCCACCCAGGCGTTGTCCCAGCCGGGGACCCGGCCGACGACGGCGCGGTCGTCGGCCGACGTCGGCCGCAGCCCCACCCGCGTCTCGAGGTAGCTCGCGCCCCCCAGTCCGGGAGCCACCGCCAGGCATTCGCGCAGGAGCTCGTGGAGGCCTGACACCGTCACGTTGACCGAGAACCCGGCGTCCTCCTCGAACGTGCCGCCGCAGGCCACCCTCCCGCCGGGCCAGGGCACGAGATAGTGGGTGAGCAGCGGCTGCGCGATCGGCCAGATTCCCGTGTCCGCATCGACGCCGAGATGCACGATCTGCCCCTTCGTCGGGCCGACGGGGAGCTTGGCGCCGAGCCACTCACCGACCGCCTCGGTCCAGGCGCCCCCGGCGACGGCGACGGCGGCGCACGCCACGTCCGCCTGTCCCTCGACCGCGATGGCCGCGATGTGCCGCCCGCCCCTGGCTGTGACGACGCCGTGCATGCGGCCGGTCACGAACCCGACCCCGCGCGCCGCAGCGGCCTGCAGCAACGCCGCCGCCATCCCCCGGCCGTCGACCCGGGCCGACCCGGGTGCGTGCAGGACGCGGTGCACCGCGCCCAGCGGGGGGAACAGGGCTCGGGCCTCCTCGGGGGTGATCTCGACCACCTTCCCCGGCGCCCGGCGGAGCACGAGGTCGGCAAAAGGGGCGAACCACGCGTCCTCCTGCTTTCGTAGGCCGATGGTAAGGATGCCGCAGCGCTGGTAGCCCGTCCCGGCGACATCCGCCCCGTCGAGCTGCATCCGCTGCAGGAGTGCCGGGTAGTGCGCGCCCGCCTGCAGCAGGAAGGGCACCAGGGCGGCCTCGGGCTCGGTGCTGGTGAGCGGCGAGAGGATGCCCGCCCCGGCATCGGTCGCCCGCCCCGGATGGCCGGCGTCGACGACCGTGACGGTCGCCCCCAGGCAGGACAGCTCGTAGGCCAGAGACAGGCCGACCAGGCCGGCTCCGACCACGGCCACGTCGCAGCGTTCCCCGTTCACCACCCGAGTCCACCAGGCCAGGTCACCCGCCCGCCAATGGTGCGGCACTATGAGCGTGATGCAGGTCGTGCGGACACCCGAGGAGCGCTTCGACGACCTCCCGGGGTTCCCCTTTACCCCCCGCTACGCCACGCTGCCCGACGGGCTGCGCATGCACTACGTCGATGAGGGCCCGGCAGACGCGGAGACGATCCTGCTGCTGCACGGTCAGCCCACGTGGTCGTACCTCTACCGCACCGTCGTGGCGGGTCTGGCCGAGCGGGGGCTGCGCGCCGTGGCCCCGGACCTGATCGGCTTCGGTCGGTCCGACAAGCCGGTGGCCCGGACGGCGTACTCGGTGCACGCCCACATCGACTGGCTCTCCCGGTTCGTCGCGGCCGTCGGCCTGTCCGGCCTCACGCTCGTCGTCCAGGACTGGGGCGGTCCGATCGGCCTGGGTCTCCTCACTGCCGCTCCGGGCCTCGTCCGTCGCGTCGTCGCCGCCAACACCGTGCTGCACACGGCCGATGCCGCCCTGGCGGGCCGCTTGGACTGGGCCTGCCACGCCGGCCCCGACGGGACGGTGACCGTGGAACAGCAGCTGCTCGACTATCAGCGCTTCACCCAGGAGCTCACGCCCTTTCATCCCAGCCTCTTCGTGCAAGGGGCCACCGAATCGGATGTCCCGGACCTCGTCCTGGCGGCCTACGACGCTCCGTTCCCCGACGAGACCTTCTGCGCCGGGCCGCGTCAGCTCCCGTTGCTCATGGGGCTGACCCCGGCCAGCGAGTGCGCGCGCCTGAACCGCCGCACCATGGATGCGTTGGCCCGCTTCGACGGTCCGTTCCTGACCGCGTTCTCCGACGGCGATCCCGCCACCCGCGGCTGGGCCGAGGTGTTACAGGCGCAGGTGCCCGGTGCAGTGGGACAGGCCCACTGCACCATCGAGGGCGCCGGGCATTTCCTCCAGGAGGATCGCGGGGCCCGACTGGCTGACGTGGTGGCGCGGTGTGTGGAGGGTGCGAGCCCCGCCTGACTAGGGGGCCGGCGTCGGTTCCTCGGGGGCCGGGGCGGCCAGCGCATCGGGCTCGGGCGGCGCACCGCTGCCCAACTGCGCCTTGAGGGCAGCCAGCTCGTTGTCGACCTGCGCGTCCTTGCCGACCTTGTCGAGCTCCTTCTGGATGTCGTCGGTGCCACCGCCGACGTCCTCGAGGACACCGGACTCGAGCAGCTCGTCGAGGGCGCCGGAGCGGGCCTGCATGGTGGCGATCTTGTCCTGCGCCCGTTGCAGCGATGCCCCCGAGTCGTTGACCGACTTCGAGATGCCGGCGGTGCTTTCGTCGACCTCCGAGATCGCCTTGGCCGCGGTGTACTGAGCCTTGAGGGTCTCCTTCTGGGTGCGGAAGTCGTTGACCCGCTTCTGCAGCACGTCGAGGGTCTTGGTGAGCTTCTGCTCCTCCTCGTCGAGCTGCTGGCGCTGCGGCTCCATCTCGTCGATCTGCTGCTGCGCCGCCGCCTTACGCGACAGGGCCTCCTTGGCCAGATCCTCCCGGTTGGCCGAGAGGGCCTGCTTGGCCTGGTCCTGCAGGTGGTCGACGGTGTGCTGGAACTGCTCCTGCTGGAGTTCCAGGCGCTTCTTCGAGGCGGCCAGGTCGACCAGGGCGCGGCGCACCTGCGTGATCTGCTCGAGCATCTTCTCGTAGGAGAGGTCGAGCATCTCGTCGGGCTTCTCGGCGGCGTCGAGCGCCTTGTTCGTCTTGGCCTGCACGATGTCGTGAGCCCGCTGGAAGATGCCCATGTTTCCCTCCCTGGGGTCGGTCCGTGACTCCACCATAGATTCGAATCAACCTGTCTGCGGCCGCGTCGGTCATCCCTCCTCGGTCAAGAGTTCCTGGATCACCGCGTTCTTGGCCGGGTAGAGCCCCGGCGTGGCGCCGGGCGAGGTCGAACCGCCGCGTCGTTGACCAGCAGCGCATTGAACGCCCGTCGTCGATCCCGGCCCGACTCCCATCCCCACGACAGCCACAGACACATGCACCACGCGGAGCTCCACCAGACCCCGCACGAACAACCGCCCACAGGCAAGGAATGGATCAGCCCGGGCAACGTGACATTTCGGCCTCACCTCCGGGGGGTGTCGAGGCGAATTGTCTTCGCCAGGCGTGGCGGCGTGAAGGGCGACCGCATTGCACCCCGCGGATCGGTGGTGCGCTCGACTGCGGGCCCGCGGCACCGGGCTCGCCCGCACAGTTCACCGGAGCCGCCCAGTCAGGTCGAAAACGCGACAGCCAGTACCGCACTCAGTGGGCCCACGACCACTCGGGTGCGGGGTGAAGTGTGCGTGAGCGCCACGGTCTCATCGAACGAGAAGGACTCGTCCGATCGGCCGACGGTGAAGCTCGGGACATCGATCGAGTGCCAGCCGTCCTCCAGTTGAACCTCCGACACTTTGGCTTCGTCGATAGCGGCAAGCCACTCGATGCTCATTTGGGTCCTCCCAGGCCGTCAGACGTACTCATGCACCATAATCCGACAGGACTGGTTTCTCTTTGCCGGACAGGCGACCTGATGCGGGGACACGTTGCCCCGGTTCGGTGCGCCCCGAGGCGCGGCGTCCTGGCCGTGAGGGCCAGGCAGTTGACGAGCCCGACGAGGGAGATTTCGAAGTCGGACACCACAGCCACTCGAGGGACGTAGCGGCCGCCAGGATGCCGGCGCGTGCCTCGCACTCCGCCAGCACCCGCCTCGTCGGCACTCCCCTGCTGACGTGCCAATCCCCGCACTCCGCGCGACGCCCGGTCGACCGTAGTCCCGTCGTGCGCTTCACACGCAACAAAGAGGAAAGGTATCGAGCTCCAAATGGTGGAGCGGTTAATTCGAACACGCCCACGACGACGGGACATCAGGTAGGGGTGCCGACGGGTGGAAGTGGGGGCCCCGCGTTCTGAGTGTCTCGCGCAGCTCGCACTCGCTGCGACGACCGCAAGCTCGACCACGTGACCTCCCAACTCGAGCAGGCTGAGCCAGAGGGGCATGCCCGGGTGGTGGCCTCCTGGGCGCTCAGGAACACCACTGAGTCTTCGGCGCCGGCTGGTCCTTCGCCCACCGGCGGCGATTGTCGGGAGGTTGATCAAACCGAACGCGGGAGCACCTCCCAGATGGGGCGGCACCAAACGATGCCTGCCCCGTCGGGGGTTCTACGTCATATCGACGTCAGAACGTGGCTGCTGCAACGCGGCGTCACTACGTCCCCCGGATTGCGACTGAGCTTGTGAGCTCGTCTCCGATCCACCAGTACGCGATCGTCACAGAAGCCTTTCGGGGGAAGAGCTACGAACAGGTCGCGTCCGTTTGTGTTCCGTTCACGTCGTACGTGTTTCCGCACTCTGACACGTAGGCGCTTCGTTGGCTGTAGGTCTGGGGTTCCACCACGCCACTGGCGCCAGAGAAGTTGTTATCCTCGATGGTGCCGAAGGTGATGTTGTAGATATCCATCACGTCTTCGTCGGGCGTACTGCAAAGGCTGGCTGGTTGCGGGTACTCGTACGTTCCGGCGCACAACGGGAAGTCGTTGTTCTCCATGGTTAGCCCAGCGACGGCGTAGATCAACATCGCTGGCGACGTGCCACCACGGTAGGGTTCGGCATAACCGCCAGGACCCATCTTGTTATTGGTGATGGTGAGGTAGATGTTCAGATACCGGGCATCGACCTGCTGGCCGGTCGATGGATCAATGGCGTATGTCGTCGTACCGGAAATCTCAAACAGTGGTCCGTTGCCGTCCAGCGTGTTGCCGCTAATGGTGACGTGCTGTTGTTGTACGCCAGGCGTCTGGCCTTGGTCCGACACCAACCAATCACTGCCATTCCAGTTGGTCCACGTGGAGTTCAGGATGTAGATGTCATCCTGTGCCGCCCAGTACGGTGTGCCATCGGCGTTGAACGGAGTTGAGTAATCGTCGTATTCAAGGTCAATGGCGTCTTCGTTGATGTTCGTGAACGTGTCGTTGTCGACCAGGAAGCCATCCACGGATTCAATCGACAGGCCGTGATAGCCACCGTTCCGGAACGTCGATCCAAAAATCCAGATGTTCTTGTTCAGCGCGTCGCTTGTCTTCGTGACGTCATACGGTGGACTGAGGTAAACGAAATCGCCCTGGATCTCGTTCATGGTAATGCTACTTAAAAAGATGCCGTTGTCCGCTTCCATTTGGATGCCGTAGTCGCCCTCGACACTGTCGCCACCGTTGCTGCCGGTCGGATTGAGTGCGCCATGGATGTTGAGGTTCTCAATCGCGAGGTTCGTGTCAAGCCACAGCTGCAAGATCGGATTTGGGGTCGTCGGTGCCTCCGTCTGTAGGAACGTCGAGCCGTTGGCGTCGATGGTCAGCCCTGTCGTACTCCGAATGGTGACAGTGCCATCAACGTTCCAGCACGCACCGTCTGGCATCGTGAGCGTCGAGTTGGCCGGTTGGCCGTTGATCCAAACCTGTAGCGCTGCCGTGCTGTCGGTGTTCGTGCCGCAGGTTGATGGTGGCGCCGATGACGTGACGGCTGCGGTGGGTTCGGTCGATAAGTTCGTGACAGTTGAGGCCAGCACAATTGCGAGCAATGTGATTGCGAAGACGATGCCGTTACGTTTCAAGTGATCAAATGTTTGAACCATCCACACTCGGCTTTCGTCTGAGCTGCCCGACCCTCCGAATTCATCTGCATCCTCCCCGCTGTTCGGGCTGCCGGAATGAACCCGGGCCACTTGACCTCGAGTCCGTCTTGGATTTGGTCACAGCTCGTCTCAAGTCATCCTGACTCGCCAGAGGCACAAGTCAAGGGGCGTTGGAGCTCGTGACGACTCTGCAGCGGATCTCTACGGTTGACGGCCCCCATGGCGTTTTTGAGCTCGCGCAGGCCCGGCGCCGCATCAAGGACAACGAAGGGGAATGTCCGCCGTCGCCGGAACGGCACGACTGGAGCAGATCAATTCGACGCCGCACTTCTCTCGAGCTCGCCGAGCATCACCGTTCCTGTCTGCAGCCCGACGAGCTTGACACCTCGTCCTGAGACCCGCACGCTGCGCAGCGCGGTCGACCACACCGGCAGGACGAACGAGCGTTTACCCGGATCGACGGGGATCAACCAGGGCGCGGGAGGCTCGATCGATCGAACCCCCACAATGACGACGCGCACCGTGGTCCGAGAGGGAGCGGTGACGACAATCCTTTCGTACAGTGGCGCTCCTACGGGTGATCCTAGGGACGCGGACGCTCCCACGGACGTTCCTCCAGCCGAAGGGCCCGAGCCCTGCGCATCGAACGAGGCCCGGCGTAGTTGTCCATATGCGTCGAGCCCGACGAGGCTCGGGCCTTCGCCGTAGGTACGCGCCGTTGACGACCAGTTCGGCATCAGCCGGCCGAACTCGCCGTTCTTCGGGAGGTAGCCAAAGAACGCGTTGTACCAGACCGGAAAAGGCAGGGACACGTCGACGATCGAATGCTCCTGGCTTCGGGGCAGGCCGTCGATGCCCGCTGCGATGTTCCCCGAGACCACCGATGCCTGGTCGCCCAGCTGCCGCAAAAGGCCCGGGCCGCGCACGTAGGTGGCGTGCAAATTGCCCAGGTAGAACAAGCATGCGGCTCCGATGACTGAGCCGACAAGCCACCACGCCGGACGAGGTCGTCCGCCCGGAGCGCGGCGGAGATCCGTGTCCACATCGCCGGGCGCGTCACGCACGGCACCGGCCGCGGCGATGGCCAGGAGCATCGGAAGGAACGTGAGGTACCGCGACGTAATGCCGGCCGCTGAAGGCAGCGTGTTCCGCTCGATCGCCACCGGAATACTAACGAGGAGCAGCCCAACCACGAAGAACACGAGAGAGAGCCAGCGGAGTCGCCGGCGCGTCCACAGCCAGAGAGCGCCGAGCGCCAGCCCGGTGGCGGCCAGGGCATCGCTGAGCACGACGGTCGTGGAGAGGGCACTCGACGAGGCGCCGGTTCCGACAACCGAGGGAAGGAGCCCGCTCATCAGCATCACCCAGAGCAGTTGGACCCACCGCGAGACGGCCGGGATCGAGATCGAGCTCGACCAGGGCTGGGCCTCGACGTACCACAGGTAAGCCAGGACCACCGCGAAGAAGGGTATGAGGCCGACAACCACACGAGACAGGCGCCGCCGGTCGAATCTGAAGCACAACCACAGCATCGCCAGAATGGCTGGCACGGCGAGCGCCTGTTCCCAGAACCCGATTGCCGCGGCGGTCGCCAGCAGAGAGGACAGATAGTGGTGCCAGCGGCCCGACCGGAGCCAGAGCGCGAAGGACAGGCACGCCCCGACGGCAAACGCGGTAGATGCGGCAGCCGCGCTGCCGGCGAACCACTGATTCGTGTTGATGAGGATCCATGAGGTCCCGAACAGGAAGCCGATCACAAGGTGGAGCACGCGGCCTCCGAACAGTGCGTCGAGCAGGCGTACCATCCAGTACGCGCCGAATCCGGTGATGACGGCGAGCACGGCAACGGTGGCTGGGTAGTTGGCATGAAAGGGCTCGGCCGACAACCAGACCACGAGCTGGGTCATGGGCTGAAAATGATTGGTCCCGATGGGGGCGGTCAAAAGGTCCAAGGAAATGGATCTCTTGCTACGTGCCAGATTCGCGAAATCGTCCAGCACGAAGCCTCCCCGAACCAGGGCGACAAACTGAATGACCGCGCACAGCATCCCCACGACGACCGCGGGGAGGCGACTACTGAGAAAGGGGACGAGAGGCCGTTCGGCCGTCGCCGAAGGAGCGGTGGACGAATCCGACTCACGGCCCTTAGAGGAGGCGGTCCCCACAGGTGTTTGGCCGAGGTCCAGCGAGAGAGCTACCACCGGTAGCCGCGATCCAAGAAAACTTCTCCCCAATGACGGGAGTGGGTCACTCGAGTCCTTCCGACAGCGCTCGGTCCAAAGCCTGACTTGCGTCATCTGGGGTTGGGTTTTGGCCAACAACATAGCTGGAGGGGGGGCGAGCCCCCTTCCCGGCTTCCTCCCCGTGACCGAGTGCTCAGAGGGGTTGTCGGGCCGGCAAAGTCGTCCCCTCGTGCGCGATCACGTGGCCATGACGAGCCTGACCAACATCAACGATGTTCTCGACGGCCACGTGGTCCTTGACCCTCTCGTGCATCGATCGGCTGTATCTGAACGCCTACACCCGATCATGGCCGTCGGTGGTCGGCCGAGCACGGCCGGTACGCACGCCTCGAAGGCACGGACGAGCTGGAAGAGGTTCGTCGCGCCTTTGCCGCCGATTTCCGAAACTCCCCAGGGGCGAACAACGAAATTCCCCAGTTGATGGGCCGGTGAGTTTTCTTCATTTTACTCCTTGACCTTGGACACCCTCTTTCGGAGGCCTTCGGTGCGGGCCCGATGGGAGCGCATCCGGTAGCTCTCGCCGTCGATGTTGAACACGACACTGCGATGCAGCAGGCGATCGAGCATGGCGGCGGCGACCATCGGGTCGTCGAAGATCTTCCCCCACGAACCGACGCCGAGATTGGTGGTCATGACGATGGAGCTCTTGAGATAGCGCTGCGTGATGACCTGGAACAGGGCAGCCGCCGCCTCGCTCTGCAGCGGCAGGTAGCCCACCTCGTCGATGACGAGCAGTCTCGGCCCGGCGAAGAAGCGCATGGTGGTAGCCCACCGACCCTCGAGCGCGGCGCGATGACAGCGCGCGGCAAGATCGGCGGCCGTCGTGTAGTAGGTCCGATAGCCGGCGTTGATCGAGGCCCGGGCCAGTCCCACGGCCAGCATGGTCTTGCCGACGCCCGGTGGCCCGATCAACAGCACGTTGGTGGCGTCTTCTAAGAAGCGCAGTGTGCCGAGCTCACTCATCAGCTTCTTGTCGACCGAGGGCTGGGCACTGAAGTCGAAGTCGTCGAGTGTCCAAGGCGAGGGCAGGCAGGCGAAGCGCTCGAACCCGGCGCGTCGTCTGATCTCGGTGGCGGTGACCTCGATTTCGAGGAGGCGAGCCAAGAACTCCGAGTGTCCGAGACTTTCGGTGCGGGCATGCTCGAGCTCTCCGGGCAGTGCCTCGGCGGCCGCACCGAGACGCAGATAGGCGAGATGGCTGCGGATCTCTTGATAGGTGGAGGACTCGCTCATCGTCCCTCCGCGATCTCGCCATAGAGCGACAGGTCGACGACGGGCTCACGCCCGAGAGGCCCGAGCAAGCGTGCCGCCTCTTCGAGCGCCTCTTTGCCCGGTGGACGGTTGGCCTTCTTGTCGCACGGACGCGCCGTGGTGAAGGCGCTCAGCACGGCAGCCGAGCGCCTCTTCGTGCTCGCGGCTGCGCACCAGGGCGCCCGATCCGGCCGGGGCGAGGCGATGGGTGACGAGGATCGCCCCCGAGGGAGCCACTACCTCGATGGTCGGAGAGCTCAGCCGGTGCCGGACGAGGAGGGTGGTGCCGCTCAGCCCCGGCGGCACCGAGTAGCGGTTGCCACCAAAGGCGACGCTGGCGTTGTCGGCGACGACCCGTGAGACCTCGGTGGTGGCGGGGAACGGAGCCGCCGGGAGGGCGAGCAAAGGCTCGGCATCGGCCAGTTCACCGACGGTGGTGCGTTCGCCACGCCACGCGCCGGATCATGGTCACGGTTCACCCCACGTACCCACGGTCGCCGGGCATGGGTTGGACTCTGATTCCGGCTGCAGTGAGGAACTGGCGGATCTGGGCGGCGTGCTCAAGGACGTGCAGCGGGATGCTGCCGACCATCACTCCGTACAGCGTGCCGTGGTATCGATGGGCGCTAGGCAGTGGCCGGGCAGCCGCGTCCTCTGTGAGCGCATCGAGCGTTCGGCGCACCCGCCCGCGGCAGTAGTCGATGTAAGCGAGGAGTTCGGCCTTGGTGAACATGCGGTCGGGCAAGGCGTAGGTGTTCTCGTCAAAAGGTTGTGGCGGTTTCCACGGCTCGAACTCGGCGGTGAGGTCGTAGTCGAGGGTCAACAGCGCGTGGTATGCCAGGAACCAAGGGGCTGAGCCGTGCAATCCACCGTGCGGTGACGGACCCATTGGCGCCTCGTCCGGCCACAGATCCGTCTCCCAGAGATCGTCGGGACAATCCGTCAGCGCCGCCTCCATCAGCCGCAGCGCTTCCTCGAAGTTGCTGGCCATGCTCCGCACAAATGGGTTCGCCACGCCTTACGTGATAGCGCACATCGAAGGATCTGGGGAGCGGCAGAGATCGCATCACGGGCGTCCGCCCCCATGCGCCGGGCCGTGGGCATGCTCGTTCGCGTCTCGGGAGAGATCGACGTTACTCTCGGCGACGTGAACGTCGAGGTCATCATGTTGAATGGTGGGTCGAGCTCGGGCAAGTCCTCGATCGCCACTTGTCTCCAGCAGCAGCTCGAGGAAACTTGGTTGACCCTGGGAGTCGATGACCTGATCCGTGCGCTGTCACACGGCCCCACGGACACCACGGCGGGTGGCTCAATCCACTTCGCTTCGGACGGTTCCATCAGTGTGGGAGAGGTATTCCACGATGCTGAGGCTGCTTGGTACCAAGGTGTCGCCGCCATTGCCCACGCTGGGGCCGCCGTCATCGCTGACGAGGTCTTCCTCGATGGAGGGAAATCACAGGCGCGCCTCGCGGCTGCGCTGCAGGGATTGACCGTCGTCTGGGTTGGCGTGCGCTGCGACCCAGATGTGGCCGAGACTCGCGGGATCCAGCGGGGTGACCGGATCCGCGGACAAGCTCGTGACCAGGCCCTGCGTGTCCATCAGGGAGTTCGCTACGACCTCGTCGTGGATACGACGAGAACCGCACCATCTCAGTGCGCCGGGGCGATCGTCGAGTGGCTTACCCGGACTGACTCCTATTTATCGAGCCAGTAAGCAGGACCCGGGTGTCCCCCAGGCGCCGGGAGTGGGGAACCCGTACCTCACTACGTCACCAAGGGGGGTAACGGTCCCAGTCGATTCGGACATCAGGCCTTTGGATGAATGTGTCGTAGAGGTTGTCCGCAAGCTGCTCGATCACCGAACGCCCCTCGAGCTCCCCGAGGAGCTCGGCGTCCAGCCAATCCACGCCCAGTGCTGCGCCCAGGATGTTGCCCGTGATGCTTCCCGTGCTGTCGCTGTCACCTCCATGGTTGACCGCGTTGGCCATGGCGTCGGCGGGGCTCGTGGCACTGAGCGCGCAGTAGACGGAGATCGCCACCGCTTCCTCGGCCACCCAGCCTCCGCCGAGGAGTTCGACCCGCTGAGGGGTAGGCGCCTTCCCCTCGTTCACCAGCGCAAGGGCGGCATCAAGAGACTCGACGACCTCCACGCTGCCTTCAACCGCTCGGCAGCGACCAAGAGTGGCGTCTACAGCGGTGCGAATGGACTCGCCGTGGACCACATCCGCGATGATCTGGGCGAAGGCCCCTGCGGCAATCCAACCGGACGGATGGCCATGCGTGATCGCTGCAGCCCTGCAGCCGAGGTCGAATGGGTGTGAGGCAACCAAGCCGACCGGCGCGACCCGCATTACCCCGCCGCAGCCCTTGGAGTCGTTCAGGGGCGTGCCAGGGGTTCCAGTCTTCCCGCTGAGGAGTGCGCCCATGCAGGTGAGCCCCGGTGCCCGCTGAGCGTGGAGGAAGCTTTGCTCCACCAGCCAGCCCGAGATGTCCTCCCTGAACTCGGAATCCCACGGGACCTCATGACGGTCGCCAATCTGCGTGTAAAGCCAACGTAGATAGGCGCGATGAAGGACCGCATCGACGTCAGCTAGACCACGGTCAGCCATGCAGTGCTGGGCTCGGATTAGACCCTCGGCCGTGAACAGCGTCATCTGGCTGTCGTCGGTGATCATGCCCTCGCCGCCATAGGCGGAGGCAAAGGTGCGGATACCGTTCGGGCCGAATCGTCTCTCGATCTCGCGCCAGGACATGAACTCGATCGGCGCGCCGAGCGCATCACCGATCGCGCCCGCGAGGAGACAACCCTGAAAGCGCTCACGGAGGCTCGGTTCGGATGCCGGTGGGAGGGTTGCCATGGGATCGGGCGCAGTATGCCTCGAAATCCTGTCGTTTGGCGCCGCCTCGGTGGTAAGGGTCGCGAGGGGGTGCCACAGTACACCGGGAGGTGGACGGCCAGCTCCTGGGTCCACGAGCCACTACCTTGGTGCGGTGGAACGTGACGACGCCATGGATGATTTCCAGTTGGCGGAACTTGTCCAGGACCTAAAGGCCCCTCTCGACGTTGATTCCGTTGCCGCTAGCGATCGCTTCGACCGGGCAGTTCGAACGGCAATCGAGTTCCAACAAGAAGTCGCCAACCTGACCGATGGGCCTGATGATGACGTAGGACCGCCCGGAGGAGTCAGAGAGCCGAGACGGCCGTTGCCGGGCAGCGATCGAGGCTCGCTGAAAGCGCAGAACGACTCCGAGAGCCCTGCCCCATAACGAATCTCCTATGGGTGTCAAGAGGTAGTTTGAAGTCGAACGTGATGCTGCGAGGCACGACATGAACGGGCCACTCGAGATGTCAGGGCAGACTCTTATTAGGCCATCGGTGCGATCACTTCGACGAAGTCGGGTGCAGCTCGGAGCGGCGGGCCGGCAAGTCGTTAGCAGGCCAACGTGAACGCGGCAGCCGGGATATGTGGGCCAGGCCTGCCGCTCCGAGGAGCTCTAATCCCGGGGCAGGTAGTGGTAGACCTCCCGGGCGACGTAGCGCTTGAGGATGCGCATGATCTCTCTTTTTGACTTGCCCTCAGCAGTGCGGCGGGCCACGTAGACCTTGGTCGGCGCGTGGCACGACATCCGACTCAAGACGATGCGCCAAAGAGCGTGGTTGGCCTGGCGGTCCCCGCCGCGGTTGAGGCGGTGTCGGGTGACCTTGCCCGAGGAAGCTTCGAGCGGCGCCACGCCGCAGAGCTTGGCCCAGGTGGCCTCGCTGCGCAGCCGTGAGGGGTTGTCGCCGGCGGCGATGAGGAGGAGCGCGGCGGTGTCGGGACCGAGGCCCACCAGTTCGACGAGTTCGGGCGCCACCTTGTCGACCAAGCGGGCTATCAGGACATCGAGGCGCTTGCCCTCCTCTCCGAGCGCGACGGCGCGGCGCCCGAGGGTGCCGAGGGCGCTCTTGGTCGCCATGCGCACCGGGTCGGCGTCGGAGTGCACCCGCAGGACGGCCACCCCTTCGGCAATGCGCCACGAGGGAAGCCCCACAAAGCGTTCCCGCAGTTCGTCGGGGGCGGTGTAGACGAGCTGACGGATCTGGTTGATGGCCTTGGTTCTCGACTCACGCGCGCTGCGGCGCGCCACCATGAGGGCGCGGATCGCTTCGACGTTGCCGTCGCGGGTCTTGGCCACGCCGAAGGCGCGTCCGGACAGCGCGGCCCGGGCCGCTTCTATGGCATCGAGTGAGTCGGACTTACCCTGCCGGGCCCGCTCTTGACGGTTGGGCCGGTCGACTTCGACGACGACGAGGCCCACTCGATGCAGGTGACGGGCGAGGCCGGCCCCGTAGGAGCCCGTGCCTTCCACCCCGACCAGGCCGATCTTCCCAAAGGCGCACATCCAGGCACTGAGCAACTTGTAGCCGGCGAGGTCGGTGGCAAAGGACTCCACGCCGAGCAAGCCGCCCTCTGGGTCGATCACCGCCGCTACATGGACATCTGCGTGCGTATCGACGCCGCCCGTCAAGGCGCGCTGAGTATCTACCATGATTGTCACTGCCGCTCCTTCTCCTCTGAATCGGTCAAGGGGTGGCAACACCGCTGGGACGGCGGGATCGTGAGATGTCGGCCTGCGCGAACAGGACGACTGATCACACCGCCCGACCAGTGGTGCCGGGTGAGCCTGGGCATCGGACGACGAACCAACGTGAGACCGTATGGGTGTCGAGTCAGGCCGAAGCCCAGGGGTGCCCGACCGTAATGTCGAGACCTCGACGACTGGTGGATGCTCCGACGGGAAGGCACTCCTACACTCTTCATGCCGGGTGTAGGTCACTTGAGCTGGATCAAAGGGAGCTGTCAGTACCGTTCGACGAGATGCGCTCGTGTTGCGGGTAGCTCGTACGGATCTGGCCAGAAGTCGGTGATACGGACGATGGTGCCGTCGTCTTGTAGATCGAAGAAACACAGCCCCGGCTGGACTGTGCCGTCGGCGTTCGTGAACTGGATCCAGCTGGACGCATGCAACCCTTCCCCGATGATCCTGTTGACCTCTAGATGCCAATCACCGGGGAAGCCCTCCACATTGAACCGCACGTAGTTGCTACGGCCACGGACTCGTTCCCGAGTCTGGGGTCCTTCGTAGACGACATCCTCCGAGAGCAGGGCTTCGAAGGCGGACCAGTCCCTTGCATTGGCAGTCGCCCAGTATGCAGTCACAACCTCAGTGGCATCTCTCATCCATGGAACGCTAGATCCCGGGTATTGCGATCTGCCCCCGTACATAAGTCCGAGGTCAGCCGCATCTGTGCTGGCCTCGACGAGATGGTGGGGGCCTTTCGCGAACGCCGACTCGACCACGCCCGCTTCCCTTACATCTGGCTCGATGCGACCTACCTGCACGTGCGAGCCGACCACCAGGTGACGTCCAAGGCGGTCGTCGTCGCCACCGGCGTGACCGAGGACGGACGCCGGGAGATCTTGGGCATTGCCATCGGCGACTCCGAAGACGAGGCCTTTTGGCGTGAGTTCTTGCGTTCGCTCAAGCGCCGGGGACTCGATGGTGTGCGCCTCGTCATCTCTGACCAGCACGCCGGCCTGGTGGCCGCCATCGGGCGCTGTTTCCAAGGGGCGGGCCACCAGCGCTGCCGGGTGCACTTTGCCCGCAACCTCATGGCCAACATCGGAAAAGGCCACCAAGAGATGGTCTCGGCTGCGTTCCGCATGATCTTCGCCCAGGTCGGTCCCGAAGAGATCGCCGCCCAATGGGATCACGTGGAGAACATGCTGGCCGAGCGCTTCGACAAGGCCGCCGCCCAAATGCGTCGGGCCAAAGAGGAAGTGCTCGCCTTTCGCACCTTCCCTCGGTGGATGTGGGCATTCCAGGAACGATATCAAGACGACAGAATGGGCCCATGTACGCAATCGTGACCAACGTCATGGTCGAGAACCCTGAGGAAGCCCGGTTACGCCTTCCAGAGGCCCGAGAGGCACTTGTGTCTCGCGCCCCGGGCATCGTAAGCGGGTACTGGCTAGAGCCGATCGAAGGCATCGGAACGTCGGTCCTGGTCTTTGAGACGAAGGAATATGCAGAAGAGGCCGCCAAATATCCGGTGCCTCCAATGCCAGGCGTTACTTTGCTCGACCTGACTGTCCGTGAAGTATTCGCACACGTCTGAGTCTTGGGACGTGTTTCCGTTCGCCGGTTTGGGGCGCCGTGTAGTTACGAGAGCCACGGTCGATCTACCCCCGGCCCGTGAGCCCGATGCCCGAGCCCGGCGACCCGTGCCCTGGCTTCATGAGCGAGCCTGGGCGGTGCTGGCAGATGATCTACAGCTGTCAATTGCAGGCGACACATTGCCCGCCAGACGCCCTCATGGGCAGGCAGGTGGTTCTCGCCCAAGGGTGACCGGTGGTTCCGTGTGTGGGCATGTCCTGACCACCTCGACGGGCTAACGGGCCTCAGGGAGCTCGGGCGGCCGAAGCGCTAGATCAGCCACACCAACGTCGCAGCAGCCACGGTGGTCGCCGAGGCGAGAGTGGCAGGCTGGGTTGCGCCGCCGCCCGTGTACTTGGCTGCGAGCACCGGGGCGTTCGCACCGAACCCGGCGGTACCGCTCGTCACGATGGCGACCGGAGTGGCCGCCGACGCGAATGAGGGCGCCACCGAGTTCGTCAGCCCGAGGCTGAAGTACAGGTACTTGTTGGGGGCGTTCGTCGGCGTGGCCGTGACCGCCGATCCCAGCGTGATCGTGAACGAGGTGTTGACGGTAAGCGGGGTCGAGGTCGCGTCAACCGATTGGGTGCCCAGCGCAGCCGGGGTGGCAATGCCACTGAATAGCTGGGCGTTGAAGTGGGTGATCGTTCCAGCGGCGGCGCCGGTTAGCAGCACTGCCTTGGTGAACGTCATCGCCCAGTCGACCGGCACTGCCACCCCGTTGGCGACGGCGGTCACTCCACCGGCCGCCGAGTCGGTGTAGGTGAACCCGAAGAATGAAGCGTTCGAGGCCGCCGGCATGTTCGGCTGGGTGAGGTTCGACAGGTTGCCCGTGAGCACCTGCAGGGGTTGAACTCGGCGTATCCAGCAGAGCGCATCTCTCGGATTCCGCCTCTGAACTGGTCTTTTCTAGTCGGGCTGCCGGGATTTGAACCCGGGACCTCTTGACCCCCAGTCAAGCGCGCTAACCAAGCTGCGCCACAGCCCGTTCCTGGTCAGAACCCTGAAGCGTGTACCGAGTCCTCACCCGAAAGGGTCATTTGCCAACGCCTTGCGAACAAGGTTTTCTCAAATGTCCCCGCGAGAGGCTACTCAAAGTCCGCAGGGTCCCCAGGCGCCACCGCACCCCTACCGCGTCTGCCGCCCATCCCTGTGGTGAAGCCGGCCAAAACATCCTCGAAGCCCCAGTTCACCCAAGGCGGTCTGACGGCCTTGCTTGCGCACGGGCACGTCTGGCAGATCGCCACGACCGTCTCGACGTCTTTGACGTTCCTGAGAAGTAGAGCGCCTTCCTGTATCGGGTCCGCTGGGGCCGAGCAGCGCGGCCGAACCCGGAGAACGTTGTCTCAAATCCAGCGACAGGTAGCCGCAGGATTTCAACCTCACAGATGTGAGCCAGAGTACGAAGAGGTGCTGTACTTCATGCTGCTCGCTGACGTCCCCGCGGCGTTACGACAGTTGCACCTGGCTAGTCCGGCGACAGTGGGCACGCCAAGGAATCGCAACAGCACAAACACATTCTCCAGGCCAGGCCCGAGACTCCTGGGGGCATCCAATGCGGCGCCATGTGTCCGGTCTGGTTCTCAGTTGAAGTCGGCGCGGGCTGACGAGACCTCGAACGCGTCGAGCTCCGGGCAGCCATCTACCATGGTCGGCGATGGCTGAAATCTGCGCTTGCTGCTCAACATCTGTCGATTGGTGGGTCAGAATGCGATCTCACCCCGACTTGCCGATCTGCCACAACTGCCTCGCCGGACTGAACACGCAGCGAGACGGTCAGTTGCAACTCATGACGGGAACGTGGATGGTCGCGGGCTTCGAGCCGATTTTCAAGGTCGCCCATGTTGCCCGCTCGACCGCCTGGTTCGAGTGTGCAGGCTTCGACGTGTCGTTCCACGATGAGAACTATGCCTTCGCTCACCGAGATCGCGACCTCACGATCCACCTTGCCCAGACAGTGGGAGACGAACCTCCGGGTCACGGGATTCTCTACATCCACTGCCAAGAAGCCGACCGGGTGGCCGATGAGTGGCGACGGGCGGGGATCAAAGTGAACGGCCCGTGGGACGAGGATTATGGCAAGAGGGAGGGCTCCGTGACCGACCCCGACGGCAACGTGATCCGCTTCGGTAGTCCCATTCGCTGAAGCGCCGCTGCGGTCCAAAGGCCCCGCCGGTCTAGGGCTTCCAGTGGAGTCCGGGGCAACGACGTCACGGCCAATGAACGTCTCACTGTGGCGCGCACTTCTGTGGCCCGACCCAAGGGGGATCGGCCCAGCACATCGACCACCGACAAGCCGACCGCCATTTCTTCCCGCCTGAGCGGCGTCGGTATGGTCGAATGGGCCACATGAGCCCAGATATTGCAAACGATCCACGTCTCGACCCTCGTATTCGGCGTCTTCTCGAGCTGTTCCCTTCAGCGAACCTCAAGGATGTGGCCAACCGGGAGGAGCTGCTGGCCGAGGCCAACTCGCCCGAGGCGCGAGAATCCCGGGAGGCGTTCCGGTCCCTTCAGGACATGTGCGATACGGAGGAGGCGGCTCCGTCAACCGGCCTGTCGGTGAGTACGACGCAGTTCGTTTCCGAACCGGACGGTAACACCGTGAATTTGCAAGTCATCCGGCCCCAGTCGGACGTGGCGTTGCCCGGGGTTTACTACATCCATGGTGGCGGCATGGCCACCATGTCGTGTTTCGACGGAATGTATCGAGGGTGGGGGAAGCACATCGCAGCCAATGGCGTGGTCGTTGTCATGGTCGACTTCCGCAACTGCCTCGTGGCGTCGTCGGCGCCGGAGGTCGCTCCGTTCCCAGCGGGGTTGAACGACTGTGTGTCGGGGTTGCAGTGGGTGGCGAGCCACGCGGCAGACCTTGCCATCGACCCCACCAGGATTGTGGTCGCCGGGGAGAGCGGTGGGGGCAACTTGACTCTGGCCACGGGACTCAGGCTCAAGCGAGACGGCGACCTCGGCCTGATCAAGGGTCTCTATGCCCTGTGCCCGTACATCGCCGGGCAATGGCCGGCGTCCGCGTCCCCTTCCTCCGTCGAGAACGAGGGCATTCTGCTGCACCTGCACAACAATCGCGGCGCCATGGGCTACGGCATCGAGGCCTTCAACGAAGGAAATCCGCTGGCATGGCCCTCCTTTGCGACCGTTGAGGACGTCACCGGATTCCCCCCGACCGTGATCAACGTCAACGAGTGTGATCCCCTCCGCGACGAGGGCATCAACTTCTACCGCCTCCTCCTCTCCGCCGGTGTCCTGGCACGCTGCCGTCAGATGATGGGCACCATGCACGGAACCGAGATCTTCACCATCGCGTGCCCCGACATCTCTGCAGACACAGCCCGAGATATCGCCGGATTTGCCCGCAGTTAGTCGGCCCCGGGGACGCTGATTCGGACCGGACGAAAGTCGCTGCCGGGCTTGTCGGCGAACGGGGTCAGTCCAGACGTCGAAGGGACGCTCGGTAGCGTTTGGCGTTGCTGACGTACTCGGCTGCCGAGAACCGGATCATCGGCACGTCCGACCTGTCCTGGAGAATCTTGGCCGGCACGCCCAGAGCCAGTGCGCCGGGGGGCACGACCATATGATTGGGCACCACCGCGTTTGCGCCGACCGTCGCGCCACGACCGATCACGGCCCAGTGGAGCACCACGCTGCCCGAGCCGGCCAATGACTCGTCCTCGAGGGTGCAACCCTCCAGATGGGTCAGGTGACCAACGACGCAGCCGTTGCCGATGACGGTGGGGAACCCGGGGCCGGCGTGAACGACGCTCCCGTCCTGAATGGAGGAGCCGGCGCCGACGGTGATGGTCCCGTAGTCGCCGCGAAGGACGGCGCTCGGCCACACACTCGATTCGGGGCCGATCACCACGTCGCCGATCACGACCGCTTCGGGGTGGATGAAGGCGTCGACATCAATCCTCGGTGCAACGCCTTCGAGTTCGTAGATGGGCATGGCGGGCGACGCTACACGTGGGCAGCGATCCAGGTCACGCCCTGGTAGCCGCGGTAGCCGAGATAGATCACGCTGGCGACCAGCATCGCCTTGAAGTACCAGGGAATCGGCTGGCGCTCCTGCTCGGCCAGAATCGTGCCGCACGTGGGGCACTCACCCTCCTCGCCCAGATCCTCATCTTCGACGAGCGCGTCGCACTCCTCGCACCAGGCCATCAGGACCGGCTCCTCACTTCCCCCCGATCCTCACCCGCAACTTCATCGGTGTCGCGCCAAGGTCGAAGCGCTCTCGGATGCCTCGCTCTATGTAGCGGAGATACGTTTGGGGCAACCGGCCGTTTGTGAAGAGCGTGAACGTCGGGGGGTCGATGGCACCCTGGACGATGTACCGAATCTTGGCCCGGGGAGCGGCCTGACGGTTCTGCAGTTCCTGCACGGTGCGATTGAGGGTCCCGGTAGGCACCCGCTGGTGGTAGGCAGTCACGCAGTCGCGCAGCGCCGGGAGGATGCGGTGTACACCCTTTCCGGACAGGGCGGAGACCTTGAGCACCGGTGCCGCGCCCAGGAACGCAAGGCGGTCTCCGACGCCGGCCAGCACATCGTCGCGATCGTCGGTCGGGACCTGGTCCCACTTGTTCAGGGCCACGATGGCCGGACAGCCTGAAACGCCGATCCGTTCGGCAAGCCGCTGGTCCTGGTGCGATGCCCCAATGGTGGCGTCGATGACCAGCACAGCGACGTCGGCCCGTTCGAGCGCCCGCAGGGCGCGCATCGTCGCGTGTTGTTCCGTGCCACGATCCGTTTTGGAAGGTCGGCGCAGGCCGGCCGTGTCGATGAACCGAACGGGTCCGTCCGGCGTTTCGACGACGGTGTCAATGGCGTCGCGGGTGGTGCCCGGCATGTCGTGCACGATCGAGCGTTCCTCACCCAGAAGTCGATTGAAGAGCGTCGACTTCCCGACGTTGGGTCGGCCGATGATGGCAACGCTCGGCGTTCCCGGGACGCTGTCGCCCCGGCCACGGCCTTCCCCCGCGCGGCCGGTCGGATTGCCGTCTTCGGCTTCGGGCGGCACCGGGAGCAACGCCACGACCTCATCGAGGAGGTCGCCGGTCCCTCGCCCGTGCAGCGAGCTCACGGGATACGGATCACCCAAGCCGAGGGCGACGAACTCCCAGGCCGCCGTTTCCCGGCTGGCGCCGTCGACCTTGTTGACGACGAGCCGCACCGGGGGGCCGGCCCGGCGGATGACCTTGGCCGCGGCGAGATCCTCCTCGGTCACACCGGTTGTCACGTCCACCACCATGAGAATCACGTCGGCCTCGGCGAGGGCCCGCTCGGCCTGCTCGCTGACCTTGGCTTCGAGCGAGTCACCGGCGGCGAGCCACCCCCCGGTGTCCATGATGGAGAACGGAACGCCGGACCACTCCGCCGAGAGCTCTTTGCGATCGCGGGTGACCCCCTGCTCTTCCTCGACGACCGCGGCGCGCGCGCCCACGATGCGATTGACGAGGGATGACTTGCCGACGTTCGGGCGACCGGCCACCACGACCATGGGGCTCATGATCCGCACACCGGTCGGAAGGATGTCCCGTCGACGGCCAAACGGAGCGAAGCGCCTTCGCTGGGCACGACCTCGACCGGCCTGGGCAGGTCTGCCAGCGACAGTCCGTCGAGAAAGCGACCTTCGTTGAGGCACGCATCGGGTAACAGGCAGCGTGAGCCGTCGGGGACGCTGCCCAGGGCGCGGGACAGATCCTCACCGGTGAGCAGGCCCGCCACCCCGATGTTGCCCCCGAAGAACTCGTTGGGGATGGCCAGCAACTCGACGTCGTGACGCGGATGGCGTGCCACCAGAGGGCCCAACACGCGGCCACCGTAGGTGCCGGTGAGGATGGTGATGGGGCGAGTGTCGACACCAGCGGGAACCGCGGGAGCGCGCGGGGCGCGGTAGCCCTCGGCGGGTGCGGAGTCCACTGAGGCAAAGAACCCGTGGCGCACGCCACCGGGGCCACTCGCCGCGGGGCGCGAAAACGACTCGACGAATGCCCGCGCCATGCCAATGCCGTTCTCGTGCTGCGGATAGTCGCCGTAACTGTGGGCCGGAGGAAGATCGCGCCCCGCCAACAGGTAGTACTCGTCGGCCGCGAAGACCATGGGGTGACCCAGCGCCTTCTTGTAGAGGCGTTGCCACTCCTCGATGGTGTCGAGGACCCAGCCGGCCTCCTCGACCGTGTGCGGGCGCATCTCGGGTTCCCTGGAATAGCGACTCAGTCCGAGCGGCACCACCCCCACGCTGGACAGCGCCGGATAGCGGTCCAGGATCCCGGCCAGGGTGTCCTCGAGTGCGGCGCCGTCGTTGACGCCCGGGCACACGACGACCTGGCCGTGCACCTCGATCCCCCCGTCGAGGAGGACCTGAAGCCAGCGCAGGCTGGTGGCCCCCTTCGGATTGCGCAGCATGTGAGCCCGCAGCTCGGGATCGGTCGTATGGATGGACACGAACAATGGCCCGAGGCGCTCGGTCAGGATCCGCTCGGCATCGAGCTCGGTGAACCGGGTGAGGGTCGTGAAGTTGCCGTAGAGGAACGACAACCGGTAGTCGTCGTCCTTGAGATACAGGCTGCGCCGCATTCCCTTGGGCAGCTGGTAGATGAAGCAGAACGCACAGTGGTTGTCGCAGGTCCGGATCCGGTCGAAGACGGCCGAGGAGACCTCGACCCCGAGCGGTTCCCCGGCGTCCTTGTCGACCCGCACGACCCGGGGCAGGGGCGCACCGGCACGGCGAACGAGGACGCTGAGGTCACTTGCGTCGCTGAGGCGTTGGAAATCGATGACGTCGCGCGGCTCGTGCCCGTCAATGCTGAGGAGCTCGTCTCCCACGGCCAGACCGGCCCGGGCTGCCGGCGACGCCTCGGTGACCGAAGTCACCGTGGGAGCTGACATGACCAAGAGGTTACTGCCGATAACCTGGGGTTTGTGCCCGGAGTCGACCGAGTGATGCTGGCCGAGCCACGAGGATTCTGCGCAGGCGTCGAGAAAGCCATCAAAGCCCTGGCCTGGATGGTCCGGGTCTTCGAGCCGCCGGTCTACTGCTACCACGAGATCGTCCACAACCGCCATGTGGTCGAGCGCTTCCGTGACCAGGGCGTCGTCTTCGTCGACGACGTGGCCGAGGTGCCCGAGGGTTCGCCTCTCATGCTCAGCGCCCACGGTTCGGCTCCGGCGGTCGTTGCAGCGGCCAGGGCGCAGGGCGGTGTCGTGGTTGACGCCGTCTGTCCGCTTGTGACCAAGGTGCACCACGAGATGAAAGTGCGGAGTCGCAAGGGGTACACCGTCCTCTACGTCGGCCACGCCGGCCATGAAGAGGCGGTGGGCACCATGGCCGTCGCTCCCCAATCGGTGCGGCTCCTCGAGCATGAAGAGGACCTCGAGTCCCTCGAAGAACTGGCCGACCAGGGCGCACCCGTCGCGCTGCTGGCCCAGACCACCCTCAGCCACGACGAGTGGCGGGGCCTCATGGAGGCAGCCCGCCGGCGCTTCCCAGATCTCTGGATGCCCAACCGGAGCGATCTGTGCTTCGCGACCACCAACCGCCAGGCCGCCCTGAAGGCGATCGCCTCGGAATCCGATGCCGTGGTGGTGATCGGTTCGAGCAATTCGTCCAACACGGTGGCGCTCGAGAAGGTGGCCCGGGCGGGCGGCTGCCCCAGGGTGCTGCGCATAAATGAGGCCGACGAACTCCCCGATGATCTCACGGGCACGATCGGCGTGACCGCAGGTGCCTCGGCACCAGAAGCCTTGGTGGACGAGGTCATCGCCCGTCTCGCTCCAGCCCAGGGTGTGACCGAGGTGACGGTCACGACCGAGGACGAGTACTTCCCGCCTCCACCCGAGCTTCGTGAACTCCTGCGTGCCGTGGGCTCCACGCTGGGGTTTTTTTCCGGGCGGGCCCGTACGGCCCGTGCCGATCCCGCCGCAGAGGATCGCTCGGTCTCCGCGGCCGACGTACTCGACCTGCTGGCCTCCTGAGCTCCGCAGCGCGATGATTGCACCATGACGTTCACCCGGATGGACGAATCGACGGCCGAGCAGTGGCAGCACATCATCGTCGAGTCGATTGAACACCAGCCCCGTGTGGCCGAGCGTGTGCTCACGATGCTGGCCTCGCTCGAAGACATCACCGATGGCTTCGAGGTCGATCAGCTGGTGCACTCGTTGCAGACTGCGACGCGCGCCGAGGAGGCAGGAGCATCCGACGAGGTGGTCGTGGCATCGCTGTGCCACGACATCGGCAAAGCGGTCTCGGTGATGAACCATCCGCGCATCGCGGCCGAGATCCTGCGCCCGTATGTCACCGAGGACACCTACCGGATGATCGAGGCCCATCAGGACTTCCAGGGGAAGCACTATTACGAATATCTGGGACAGGATCCCGATGCCCGAATCAAGTATGCGGGCGCCCCCTGGTACGGGTTGGCGGAGCAGTTCGCCGACGAGTGGGACCAGATCAGCTTCGACCCCGACTACCCCACGAAGCCTCTGTCGCACTTCGAGCCCCTGGTGCGCCAGGTGTTCGCCAGGCCTCGGGCATTTTGAGCCGGCGCCGCGGCTCGACTTCGGCCGCCAGCATCCACACCGACCCCGATCGGGCGCGCCGCGTCATCCAGGAGTCTCGTCGGGAATTCGACACCCGTCACCCCGATGTGAAGCTCGCCCCCGTCGTGGGACTCATCTGTGCGTACGAGGAGGAAGACAACATCGGCGCCGTATTGGCAGCCATGCCGACGGAGGTTTGCGGCCTGGCGTTGACGACCCTCGTCATTGTCGACGGCGGGAGCGACCAGACCGACCAGGTCGCCAAGGACACCGGCGCACTGACCTTCGTACTTCAGGAGAACCTTGGGCACGGTTATGCCCTCCGCGTCGGCTATGCGTTGTGCATCGAGCTCGGCGCGCAATACGTCGTCACGCTCGATGCGGATGGTCAGAATGACCCATCTGAAATTCCCGTGATGATGCAGCCTCTGGTCGACGACACGTCGGACTTCGTCGTCGCTTCCCGCGTCCTCGGGCGGGACACGACCACCGATCGGTTCCGCAAGGTTGGCGTTCGCGTCTTCTCGTGGGCGATGAGCGCGATGGGGCACACGAAATTGACTGATACCTCGAACGGGTATCGGGCGTTGCGGGTCAGCATGCTCGACGATGTGGCCTACCGCCTGGTCCAACCGCAGTACCAGACGGCCGAGCTCCTGATCATCGCCATGAAACGGGGCTGGCGAATCAGCGAGCAGCCCACGGTCTGGTTGCCACGGGCGTCCGGGACGACGAAGAAGGGCAAGAACTGGCTCTTCGGCTTTCGCTATGGGCGCGTGGTCCTCGAGACTTGGTGGAAGGTCCGCAAGGAGCCGAAACACGGCTGAACGGCGGCTAGTAGCGCCCGGACTTCTCTCGTGCTTCGTCGTAGACGGCCTGTAATTGCGGAGTCAGCGCCTCGGTGGCGGCACGCACGGCGGATCGTGAGACGCGACCACCCCCGGTGCGAGGTGGAGGCGGGATGGCGGGGCCGATCACCAGCTGAATCGTGTACGGCTTCGGGACGGCACTGCCCTTGGGCATGGCCAGATCGGACCCACCGATGCCGATCGGCACGATCGGAGCGCCGGTGCGGGCAGAGAGGAAGGTCGCACCCTCCATCAGATCCTCGACGACCGCTCCCTCCCGACGAGTGCCCTCGGGGAAGATCACAAGGAGCTCGCCCCGGCGCAGCACCTCTTCAGCACGCTGGAGCGCCTCACGGTCGGCCGACTCACGGTGGACCGGGAAGGCCCCGACGGTGAGGAGCAATTTGCCGAGCCACTTGTTCTTCCACATCTCGTCCTTGGTCATGAAGAAGAGCTTGCGTTCCGTGCAGAAAGCGGCGAAGCCGAAGTCGGCAAAGGATCGGTGCACCGGGGCCAGGATGGCGGGTCCGGTCGCGGGGATGTTTTCTCTCCCGACGACCTTGGGCCGAAACCAGGCCCAGAGCACGGTGACGAAGATCATGCGCTCGGCCCGGTACAGCACCGAACGTCGAGGGTCGATCTCGAAAGGCTGGTGCCGCCCCGGTGCTTCCACTGCACCATGGCTCCCATCGCCATCGCCATCGCCATCGCCATTGCCAACGCCATCAGAGTCCGGCGACGAGCCGGCTGTGTTCACAGCCACGACAGCACCTCCTCGACTACATCCTCTACGGTGCGCCCGGTGGTATCGAGCCGGTGTGCGTCTTCGGCCTCGCGTAGCGGTGAAGCGTCGCGGGTCGAGTCGATCCGATCACGCCGTGCGACACCCTCGGGTGCCTCGTCGTTGCGTCGCCGAGCCCGCTCCTGGGCCGATGCCGTGAGGTAGACCTTCACCTCGGCTCCCGGGAAGACAACCGATCCGATGTCCCGGCCCTCGACGACACCTCCACCGTGGGCACGGGCCCAGGCCCGCTGGCGCTCCACCAGGTGACGTCGGACGTGCGGATTGGCGGCGACGAGGGAGACCGCCTGGCCCACATCGGGCGAGCGGATGATTCCCGTGACGTCGAGTCCATCGATCGTCACCCGCTCCCCGACGTCGATGATCGATCCTGCGGCCAGTGCTGCGACCGCATCGGTGTCGCCCGGCGCCGTTCCGCGTTCGAGGGCGAGCGCGGCGACGGCCCGGTACATTGCGCCGGTATCGAGCCGATCGACGCCGAGCCGCTCCGCCACCGCCGTCGAAACGGTCGATTTGCCCGCTCCCGCCGGCCCATCGATGGCCACCACCAGCGGCCGGGGGCCCGGAGCTCGGGTGGCAAGCCGCGCCAGGTCCTCGGCGAACGCCGGGTAGCTGGTCACGACTGCATCGAAACCGGAGATGAGGCTTCGTTCCCCTGGGCGAGCGGCCAGGGCAGCCACGGCCGCCGCCATGGCCATCCGGTGGTCTCCGTGACTGTCGAACCGACCGCCCCGGAGCGGGCCACCGAGTCCTGTGATCGCCAGCGTGTCACCGGCGACGGTGGCGCTTGCTCCGAAGGCGTCGACCATGGCCGCCACTGCCATCAGACGGTCGACCTCCTTGACCCGCAGCTCGCCGACGTCAGAGAACACGGTGGTGCCGTGCGCGATGGACGCCGCTACGGCCAGGGCCGGGATCTCGTCGAGCGACGGGATTTCGCTGGCCCGCACTTCAGTGGCCCGTAACGGTCCAGGTGTCGCCCTGATCGTGCTGGTGCCGCGATCTCCCCGAAGGAGCTCAATCGGTGCTCCCATCCGCTGGAGGACCGAGACGTAGCCGAGCCGAGCCGGCCCGCTGTACACGCCGGCAACGTCGATGGCACTACCGGGCACGACGCATGCCGCCACGACGAAGAAGGCCGATGCGGAGGGGTCCCCCGGCACCGTGCGCTCGACGGGTTCGAGGGAGGACGCCCGGACCCGCACGATGCGACCCTCACCCCAGGGTTCGACCGTCAGATCGGCCCCGGCTTCGGTCAGCATCTCCTCGGTGTGCGTGCGTGTCGTCACGGCCTCGCGTACGACCGTCGTGCCGTCGGCCGATAGGCCGGCGAGGATGAGAGCGGACTTCACCTGGGCGCTCGCCACCTTGGAGGTCCAGTCGATGCCGTGCAGGTCTCCACCCCCGACGCGTAGCGGCGGCCGGCAGCGCGGTCCTGCGCCGGCCACGGTTGCCCCCATGAGGCCGAGGGGTTCGGCCACCCGGTCCATCGGTCGCGAGGAGAGGGATTCGTCACCGACGAGCTCCGTCTCCCAGTCGAAGCCGGCGACCAGACCGGTCAGCAAGCGCATGGAGGTCCCGGAGTTGCCACAGTCGAGCGGCGCCGCCGGACGGTGGAGTCGGGCGCGGCCACCATGGACGACGACCGTCCCGTCGTCGTGGCGCTCCACTCCGGCCCCCAGGGCCTCCACCGCCGCCAGGGAGGCGGCGACGTCGGCGCCATCGGAGAGCCCGTGGATGACGGACGCGCCCTCCGCCAGTGCTCCGATCAGGACGGCGCGGTGCGAGATCGACTTCTCGCCGGGTGTGTGGATGGTCCCGCGGCACGGTGTTCCGCCGTCGACGACCAGGACGCGTGGTGCCGTCATGAGAGGTGCTCGGCTCGGCAGCGGTACCCGCGTGACTCCACGGCGACCCCGAGGGTAGCGGCATCCGCACCATCGACCACCAAGATGAGGACACCCCGCGGCCCCTCGGCCGAGTGCGCGATCTCGATGTCGTAGATGCCGATGCCCGCATCGGCGGCCAGCGACATGATTTCCGCCAGGACGCCCACCCGGTCCGGGACGGGGATCCGCAATTCGGCCAGGTGCTCGGGCCGCACGGCACGAGCCGGAAGGTTCCTCCGTGCGGCACTGGCCTTCTGTAGTGAGGCGAGGAGTCCGGCAGGGTCGTGAGCGGCAACTCTCTCCCGCATGACGCCCAGGTCCGTGACGAGCGCATCGAGGGCGGCGACGATGGCGCCGGCATTCTCGGCGCAGATGTCAAGCCAGATCCCGGGTTGGCCGGCGGCCACGCGGGTCATGTCGCGAAAGCCGCCCGCGGCCAGACGGAGCAGTGCGCCGTCCTGTTCGGCACCGTCCGTCGCCGCATTCATGAGCGTTGCCGCCACGAGGTGCGGCACATGGGACACCACCGCGACCAGTCGGTCGTGGTCCGCCGCGGAGAGGACGAGGACGTCAGCACCCAGGCTCATCACGACGCCCTTCAGCCGGTTGAACGCCTCCAGGTCAGTGGCCGCGGTCGGGGTCAGGACCCACACCGCTCCCTCGAACAGGTCGGGGTCGGCGCCGTGCAGGCCCGCCTGCTCCGATCCGGCCATGGGGTGCCCGCCGATGAACCGCGGATGATCGGCCTCCTCGACGATCGCCGTCTTGACCCCGCTCACGTCAGTCACCACCGCGTCAGCGAGTCGACCGTCCCCGTTGAGGAGGCCATGCACCACACCGGCGACCGCGGCGGCCGGGACGGCGACGAAGACCACCTCCGCCATGGGGTCGTCACCGGCGCTGTCGACGACCCCCGCGTCGAGCGCGGCGCGGACCCGTTCCTCGTCGGCATCGAGCCCGGAGACGTGCCAACCGCGCCGGCGCAATCCCAGGGCGATCGATCCTCCGATCAGCCCGGTCCCGACGACGAGCGCCCGCCGGCGCGTCTCGACCTCAGCCGGGGAGGTCATCGCGGAGCCCATGGGCGCCGTGGAGGTAGACGTGCTTGATCTCGTCGCGCGATTTGGTCGTATGGACGTGCAGGAGGACCCGGATGCACAGGGGCTTGGAGCCCGGTACCGCAATTTCGGCCGCACAGAGGAGCGGGACGGCACCGAACCCGATCTCGCGGACGGCCGTTGCGGGGAACGTGCTCGTCACGTCCGCCGTGGCCGTGAACAGCACGCTGATGATGTCGTCCTCGACCAGCCCGTTGCTGGCCATCAACTCGCGCATGAGCTCCTGGGAGCGCTGGGTGACCTGGGACGCCGTGTCCTCGTCGACCGTCGTCGCCCCGCGTAATCCCCTGACCGTGAGAGCGGGTGCCATGGCGGGTCACTCTACCGGCCTCGCTCGGGACACCTGGCTGACCAGGTCGCCCTAAGCCTGCCACCCTGAACCCCGACGCCCGGGACTGGCCGCGGCAGCCAGCGCGCGAACCTCGCCAGGCTCGAGGGAGCGCCATTGCCCCGGAAGGAGATTCGCGTCGCGCAGCGGCCCGATGCGAGTGCGCACGAGGCGCCGTACGGGGTGGCCGATGGCGCTGCACATGCGACGGACCTGCCGGTTGCGACCCTCGTGGATCACCAGACGGAGGACTCCCCGCGCCAGGACCCCGACCTCGGCTGGCGCGGTCGGTCCGTCGTCGAGCTCGACGCCTTGGCGCAACGAGCGCAATGCGCCCGGAGCAGGCGTCCCTCCCTCGACCTCGGCCACGTACTCCTTGACCACTCCGTGCGACGGGTGGGTGAGCAGCTGGGACAGCGCCCCGTCGTTGGTCAGAATGAGCAATCCCTCGGTGCGGCGGTCCAACCGCCCGACGGCGAAGACACGGGGTTCCGGGGGCACCAGCGTCATGACCGTGGGCCTCCCCTGGGGGTCATCGGCCGTGGTGATGACCCCGTCGGGCTTGTTCAACAGGTAGTAGACGAGATCGGGCGCGACCGGTACGAGGACGCCGTCGACCTCGACCCGGACAGCCAATGGGTCGACCCGCCGCCCGAGCGAGGCGACCTCGCCGTCAACGGTGACGCGGCCCGCAGCGATGAGCTCTTCGCAGGCCCGCCGGGACCCCATCCCGACGCGGGCGAGGATCTTCTGCAGACGTTCGCCCTCAGACGTCGTCAGAAGCGGCCTCGGCCCCGAGCCTCAGCGCTGACTGCAGGTCACGCTCGAGGTCGCCGGCCACCTCGGGTCCCGGCAGGAAGTCCTCCGCCGCCGGCAGCTGGTCGAGCGAGTCGAGACCGAGGCGCTCCAAGAACAGATCGGTGGTACCGAAGAGGGCCGGCTGGCCCGGTCCGTCGGCGTGGCCGACCACCTCGATATACCCACGCTGCTCGAGCAGGCGGCTCACGCCGTCCACGTTGACGCCGCGCAGCGCCGAGATCTGACCCCGCGAGACCGGCTGGCGGTAGGCCACGATGGCCAGTGTCTCGAGCGCTGCCGTGGATAGGCGGTGCGACACCTCCCTGTTCGCGAACCGCTCGACGTAGGGTGCGAGATCGGGATGCGTCTGCAGCCGCGCCCCCCCGGCGATACGGGTCAGGACGAAACCCCGGCGTTCACGCTCGTAGGACAGCGCGAGCTCCGCGAGCACCTCTTCCACCCGCTCGACGGGTTCCTCGGCCAGCTCGGCCAGCAGTTGGGGCGGGATCGGTTCCACCGCCACCAGAAGGATGGCCTCGATCGTGCGTCCCAGCTCTGCGTGCTCCACGGGATTCAAGCCCTCACCCTTCGTAGTCGTCGATCTCGTAGCCGGCCAGCTCCGACAGCCCGCGCCCGCTCGTGACCCCGGCCAGGTCGTCGGCGGCCAGCCACGAGATGCGCAGGTCACCGAACGTCGAGCCCTGACCGAGCGTCACGCGCCCCATCTTGCACAGCTCGAGCAGGGCGAGGAAGCGGACGATGACCTCGATGCGCGTGCTGCAGCCCTCGACGAGCGCACGGAACGAGGTCGCCCGTTCGGACTCGGGGCCGGCCATGAGGTCCGCCACCGCCTCGGAGACCGAGACGGTGTCCACCGTGACGTGGGACAGATCGACCCGGGGCACCGGGCGCTCGGCCGAACCCCGGAGATAGGCCTGAGCCAGGTCCGCCGGCGTGATCCCGGCCAAGAGGTCCGGGGCGTGCACGACGAAATCGTCGTCCAGCCCCACCTCGCGCGGGATGGAGCGTGACGCTTGTTCGGCCATGGCCACGAAGACGTCGGCGGCCGCGGCGTACGCCCGGCACTCGAGCAGCCGGGCCAGCAGGAGGTCTCGCTCCTCCCAGCCCACGAGATCATCGTCCTCTTCAGTGGTCTCCGGCCCGGGCAGGAGCCTCTGCGACTTGAGCTCGATCAAGATGGCCGCCACGAGGAGGAATTCCGAGAGCTGGTTGAAGTCGATCTGCTCGCCTTGCTGTGACAGAACGCTCACGAAGCCGTCGATCACGGGCAGCAGGGGGATGTCGAGTATGTCGACCTCGTGGGACGAAACAAGGTGCAACAAGAGATCGATCGGACCTTCGAAGCTTGGCGTCGAGACCGAGTAGGCCACCAGCTGACGTTATCGAACCGGCCACCGCTCCACGCGCACCCCGGACCACCTGCCATTGCTCCCCCGGGGGGCTCTACCATGGCGCCCCATGCAAAGGGTCCTTTCCGGCATCGCGCCCTCAGGCAACTTCACCTTGGGGAACTACCTCGGGGCTCTCCGGCACTGGGTCTCTTTTCAGGAAGGCTACGACGCCTTCTACTGCGTGGTTGACCTGCACGCCCTGACCTCGGAGATCGACCCGGCGGACCTGCGGGCCAACACGCTCGATGCCGCTCTCAACCTCCTCTCGGTCGGGCTCGACCCCGAGCGTTGCACCCTCTTCGTCCAGAGCCACGTCCCGGAGCACACCAGGCTGACCTGGTTACTCGAGTGCACGGCCACCGTGGGCGAGCTCCGGCGCATGACCCAGTTCAAGGACAAGGGGAAAGGCCAGGAAACGGTCCGGGCCAGTCTCTTCACCTACCCGGTCCTGATGGCAGCCGACATCCTTCTCTATGACGCCGCCGCCGTCCCCGTGGGCGACGATCAGCGCCAGCATCTGGAGCTGACCCGGGAGGTCGCCACCCGGTTCAACAACCGCTACGGCGAGACGTTCACCGTCCCCGAGGCGGCCATCCCCGGCACGGGTGCCCGGGTGATGGACCTCCAGCACCCGGAGCGAAAAATGTCCAAGTCCGTCGATTCCCCCCTGGGCACCATCGGGCTCCTCGACTCCGACGAGGAGATCGCCCGGAAGGTGCGCAAAGCAGTGACCGACACGGACGGTGAGATGCGTTACGACCGGGCCGCCAAACCGGGACTGGCCAATCTCCTCGACCTCTTGGCGGCAGCCACCGGGCGGGCGGCCGTCGACGTGGCGGCCGAGTACGAGCGCTACGGCGACCTCAAGAACGACGTGGCGGCGGCGCTCTGCGACCTGCTCCGGCCTGTGCGGGAGCGGCGGTCCGAGCTCGAGAAGGAGCTGCCCTACGTCCACGGCGTGCTGGCCCGCGGGGCGGCCCACGCTCACGACGTCGCGGCGGCGACGTATGCCCGGGCCGCGGACGCGATCGGGCTTCTCAGCCCGGCTTGACCGAGCCCGGCCCCCGGCCTCTCAGACTCCCAGCACCCCGGACCACCAGCTGTAGAGGTGATTGAAGAACCAGGTGAGTGGCCCGTGCGGGTACAGGAAGAAATTCAGGAGCACCAGCCCGAGCAAAATCGGCATCGTGTACTGGCGGTACTTGAGATAGGTCGGCCAGTAGCGGGTCGGCAGCAGTCGTTCGAAGAGGACCGAACCGTCCAGTGGGGGCACCGGGATGAGATTGAAGACACAGAGGCCCACGTTGACGAGGCTGGCGTAGAAGATGATCTCGGCACCGGTGGAGAAAGAGCCCGACGACAGCACAGCGGCCCGCGAGAAATGGACGAAGACGAGCCCGAAGATCGCCGCGAGTGCCGCATTCACGGCCGGCCCGGCCAGCGACACGACGACGCCCTGGTTGCGCGGGCTGCGCAGGCGCCCGGTGTTCACCGGGACCGGCTTGGCCCAACCGAAGAAGCCGATCGATCCCAACGAGAGAAGAGCGGGAACGATCAGGGTCCCGACGGGGTCGACGTGCACGACGGGGTTCAAGCTGAGCCGCCCCGCCCGCTTCGCGGTGTCGTCCCCGAAGGCATTGGCCACGACGCCGTGCGAGATCTCGTGCAAGATGATGGACGGCACGAGGACGCAGAAGATGATGATCTCCGTCTTCGAGATGTTGTGGTGCACGACCAGTACCACGAAGACGAGCACGGCGGCAACGATCCAGAGTGTCTGCCTGTTGCGCTGATTCATCGGTCGGCGCCCCCTGGAAGGGGCTCCGGAAGGGCTCACCTAGTGCTTGGCGGCGTCGGCGATGCAGAGGCGGGCGGCGGGCATCGCCTCGAGTCGGGCTGCCCCGATCGGTTTGCCGCAGACCTCGCAGCTGCCGTAGTTCCCGGCATCCAGACGCTGGATGGCGGCCTCAACCTCGTCGAGAGCCTCGCGGAGCTCACTGGCCAAGCGCTCGGCCTCGCCCCGCTCCGCCGTCACCTGGCTGGAGTCGGCGAAGTTGGAGTCGTAGTTGAGGCCGCTCCCCTGGTCTGCGAACCCGAGCTCCTTCAGCTGGGCCTGCAACCCGGCCTGCTCCTCGCGCAGGAGGGCGGCAAAGTCGATGTCGGCGGTTTCCGCCGTGGGGGCCTCGTTCGGCATGGGATCATGCTACGCGGTCCCTCCCCCCTTTGGCTCCCGCCCGCGGGTGGGCACTCTCGTAGGCCCGGCGGAGGTGCTCGGGGGAGACCTTCGTGTAGCGCTGCGTCGTGGCGATGGAGGCGTGGCCCAGGAGCTCCTGGACGACCCGCACGTCGGCCCCCCGGCCCAGCATGTGCGTCGCGCAGGAGTGTCGCAGGACGTGGGGGCTGACCTTGTCCGCGAGACCGACGCGGCCGGCGTACTTCTTCACCACCCCGAACACACCCACCCGGGTCAGCCGTCCGCCCCGGGCGTTGAGGAAGACAGCCTCGGCGTCGTTCCTGCGGCGCCACTTCTTTGGCTCGAGAAGGGGGCGGCCCTCGCCGGACAGCCAGTCGGCCAGGGCGGCGCGGGCGAGCCTCCCGAGTGGAACGACCCGCTCCTTGTCGCCCTTGCCCAGCACGCGCAGGAGCGGCAGGTCGGCACCCTCGACGGCACCGGTGACGTCTCCGAGGTTGAGGCCGACGACCTCGCTGACGCGGGCCCCGGTGCCGTAGAGCACCTCGAGCAACGCCCGGTCGCGCAGGACGACAGGACCGGAGCCGACCACCGCGCCGAGCAGCTGCCCGGTCTCCTCCTCGCTCAGCGCCTTCGGAAGGAGATCGGTCACCGAGATGGAGGGCAGGTCGAGAGTGGGATCGTCGCCGCGCACGCCCTCTTCGACCAGGAAGCGGTGGAAGCCCCGGATGCTCGACAGCGCCCTGGCCACCGACGACGAACCGTGGGTCCGGCGCAGGGCGGCCAGATATGCCGCCACGTCGGCGGACGTCGCAGCGCCGATGCCACCCTCGCCGAGGGCCTCCTGGTACGTCCCGAGGTCGCGGCGATAGGCCGCCAGGGTGCGGGGCGAGCGGCCGCGCTCCACCTCGAGCCACGAGAGGAACTCCTCGGCGTCGCGGGGCAGCGCCTCCATCACGGCGTGAGCCCGTGCGCGACCAGGCGCTGGCGGGTCAGGTACAGGCCGAGCATCGTGGTCTCGTCCTTGATGTCACCGCGCGCCACCAGATCGTCGAGGTCGCTGAGGTGGATCGTCTCGACAGTCAAATATCCCTCCTCCACGCCGTCCGGCCGCGCCGGACAGGGCGTGAGGCCGGTCGCCAGGTAGATGAGAGTGAGCTGGTCGCTGATCCCCGGCGTGTTCCACGTCCCGACCAGGAGCTCCCAGTGTGAGGCCTCGAGCCCTGCTTCCTCGGCCAGTTCCCGCCGCGCCGTCGCCTCCGGCGACTCTCCCGCCTTGTCGCGAGTCCCGGCGGGAATCTCGAGCACCAGGGCATCGACGGCTGCCCGGTACTGGCGCACCAACGTCACGGTGCCGTCGTCGTGCACAGGGACGACGGTGACGGCACCGGGATGGCGGATGACGAAGCGGTCGAAGGGCCGGTCGTCGGGATCGCGCAGGTGGAAGCGGTCCACCTGGAACAGCCAGGCCTGGAGGAGCACTTCCTCCGAGACACGGCGGAATCCCGACACCCCTCTAGGTGACGGCGTCGAGGTCGAGCAGGTGCGGCTCGCGTCCGTCCGCCCGCTCCAGTGCGGCCGCAACCAGCTCCCGGAAGAGGGGGTGGGCCCGGTCGGGCCTGCTCTTGAACTCCGGGTGGGCCTGGGTGGCCACCCAGTACGGGTGCTCCTCCAGCTCGACGAACTCGACCAGCCTGCCGTCGGGCGAGATCCCGGAGCACACCAGGCCGACCGCCTCGAGCCTGGCCTTGTAGCGGTTGTTGAACTCGAAACGGTGGCGATGGCGCTCGGTCACGCCGAGGGTGCCGTAGGCCCGGGCAACCTTGGAGCCCGGTAGCAGCGCCGCCTGGTAGGAGCCGAGCCGCATCGTCCCGCCCTTGTCAGTCACCTCGGCCTGGTCGGGCATGAGGTCGATGACCATGTGCGGAGACAGGCTGTCGAACTCACGTGAGTTGGCCCGTTCCAGCCCAGCCCGGTCGCGGGCAATGGAGATAACCATCACATGGAGGCCGAGGCACAGGCCCAGGCACGGGATCCCGAGGTCGCGGGTGTACCCCGCGGCGGCAACCATGCCCTCGACACCGCGCTCGCCGAAGCCGCCCGGGATGACGACGGCGTCGAGTCCCCGCAGCCGGTCGGTCCCGATCAGGCCGGGGACGAGCTCGGCGTCGATCCAGTCCAGCTCGACCTCTGCCCCGTGGTGGAAGCCGGCGTGGCGCAGCGCCTCGACCACCGACATGTAGGCGTCGGGCATGTTCACGTACTTGCCGACGATCCCCACCTTGACGCGGCGCGATAGCGACTCGACCCTGGCAACCAGCCTCTCCCACTCGGAGATATCGATCGGATGTCCGGCTTCGTCGATGCCGAGGGTCCGGCAGACATAAGAATCCAGACCCTGTTCATGCAGGACGAGTGGGATCTCGTAGATGCTCGGCGCGTCGACGGCCGAGATGACGGCGTCGATGGCGACGTCACACTGGAGCGAGATCTTGCGCTTCAGGCCCTCGGAAATTGGCTTGTCGCTCCGGCACACGATGACGTCTGGTTGGATACCCCTGCTTCGCAACTCCGTGACCGAGTGCTGGGTCGGCTTCGTCTTCTGCTCGCCCGACACCAGGTAGGGCACCAGGGTGAGGTGCACGTAGCAGACGTTGTCGCGGCCGATGTCCCGCCGGAATTGCCGGATGGCCTCGATGAAAGGGACGATCTCGATGTCACCGACGGTTCCCCCGATCTCGACGATGACGATGTCGACGTCCTCGTCGGCCAGCCGGTGGATGCGGTCCTTGATCTCGTCGGTCACGTGCGGGATGACCTGTACCGTGCGACCCAGGAAGTCGCCGCGCCGCTCCTTCTCGATCACGGAGCGATAGACCCCGCCGGTCGTCGTGTTGGATCGCCTCGACAGGTTCTCGTCGATGAAGCGCTCGTAGTGGCCGAGGTCGAGGTCGGTCTCGCCACCGTCTTCGGTCACGAACACCTCGCCGTGCTCGCCGGGATTCATGGTGCCCGGGTCGACGTTGATGTACGGGTCCAGCTTGCACATCGTCACTCGCAAGCCGCGGCATTTGAGGAGCCGACCGAGCGAAGAGGCGGTGAGACCCTTCCCGAGCGAGCTCGAGACACCACCCGTGACGAAGATGAACTTGCTCACGCCGCCTTCGGCAGGCCGAGGAGCGTTTCGCATGATCGGTGCACCCGGCCACGATAATCGAAGCCTGCAGAACTCGTGGTGGACTACCGGCCCTGTGCTGCGCCGAGCAGCTCGCGGGCATGCGCACGGGCGGCATCGCTGTCGGGATGCCCCGAGAGCATGCGTGACAGCTCGGTGACGCGCTCCTCGCCCCGTACCACCGTTGCGATCGTCACGGTGCGGCCCCGGGACTCCTGCTTGACCACGCTGATCTGGGCATCGGCCCGCGACGCCACCTGGGCCAGGTGAGTCACGACGAGCACCTGGCGATCACCCCCCACCTCGTGGAGAGCTTCACCGAGGGCCAGGGCGGCCGCGCCGCCCACCCCGGCGTCCACCTCGTCGAAGATCATGGTGTGGGGCCCGCCCAGGCCGACCAGGCGGATCGCCAACATGGCCCGGGCCAGCTCGCCGCCCGAGGCGGCACGGGCGAGGGGCTGCATCGCCTCCCCCACGTTGGCGCCGAGCGCCAGCTCCACCGGTTCGCCCGTTCCCCCTGGGGCCACCCGCACCTCGAGCCGGGCCCCCGCCATGGCGAGGGCCCCGAGGCGCTCGCCGACCAGCTCGCCGAAGCCACCGGCGGCGTTGACACGCGTGGCGCGCACGTCCGCCTCGGCGGCCGCCAACTCGCCGCTCCGGAGGTCGCGCTCGGCCTGGAGCCGAGCCGCCTCTTCTTCGGCGTTCTCGAGGGCGGCCAGCCGGGCGGTGCCGTCGCGGCCGTAGGCGATCACCGCGGCCAGGTCCTCGCCGTACTTGCGCCGCAGCTCGGCCAGCAGCCGCCGGCGTTCTTGCACGTCGATGAGGCGTTGGGGATCGTCATCCCAGCCCTCGACGTCGTCGCGCAACGATCGGGCCACATCGGACAGCTCGACGGACGCGGCGGACAGGCGGGAGTGGTAACCACCGAAGGCCTCGCGGGCCGCCAGCGCACCTGCGGCACGACCGAGCAGGTCGAGGGCCCCGCCTTCGCCACCGCTCGGGTCGATCAGTTCGACGGCACCGAGCGCAGCGTCGCGATAGGCGGCGCCGTCGGCGAGGCGATCTTCCTCCCGGCGGAGTGCAACCTCCTCGTCGGGATCCTCGAGGTGGGCAGCGGCGATCTCCGTCACTTGGTAGCGCAGCACATCGGCCTCGCGGGCGCGCTGCTGCGCGTCGCCCCCCAGACCCGCCAGCGCCTCGTCGAGCGCGTGCAGCTGGCTGCGGATCGCCCGTACCCGGCTCAGGTCGGTGCCGGCGAACGCGTCGAGGACGTTTCGTTGGGCCGTAGCTGTGACCAGGGCGCGGTGCTCGTGCTGCCCGTGGATCTCGACCAGCTCGGTGGCCGCGTCGCCCAGCGCGGCCAGCGGCGCCATGCGACCGTCGACCCAGGCGCGGGACCGGCCTTCGGCGGGAACGGACCGGGCCAGGATCACCTCATGGTCGGCGCCGCCCTCCCCCACCACGAAGCGTGCTTCGACCAGGGCCTCGGTGGCGCCCGCCCGCACCATGCCGGGACTGGCCCGTCCGCCCAGCACCAGCTGCAGGGCTTCGACCACCAGGGTCTTGCCGGCGCCGGTCTCGCCGGTGAGGGCGGTCATGCCGGGCCCGAAGACCAGCGTCAGGTCCTCGATGACCCCCAGGTCCCGGACGTGCAGGTCGGTCAGCACGGCGCGCTCACTGATCCCGGTCGGCGAGGAGCCGGAAACGCAGGATGCCGCCGAAGGTCTGCGGTTCATTCCGCACCACCCGCACCGGCCGCTCGGCCACCGTGCAGGTGACGGTGGCACCCGGCTGCAGCCGCCCGATTTCCTGCCCGTCGATGACGAGCACGCCGGACCGGTCAGGTGCGACCTCGACCGACACCGCCTGATGCTCGGTGAGCACCAGGCTGCGGTCGAGGGCGAAATGCGGGGCCACCGGTGTCACGACCATGGCGCGCAGCGTCGGGGCCAGGATGGGCCCTCCGGCGGAGAGGTTGTAGGCCGTCGACCCGGTCGGGGTGGCCACGATGAGGCCGTCGGCCGAATATGTGAGGGCCTCCTCCCCGTCGACGGTGGTCGCCAGACGCACAGTGTGGCCGAAGTCGATCTTCTCGATGACCACCTCGTTCAGTGCCAGCAGCGTCGTGACCTCACCGCCGACCGAACGGTCCGCGATCGCCACGTCGAGAGCGCATCGGGATTCGATGATCGCGTTCCCGTCGAAGAACGTGGTCAGCGCACCGCGCACCTGGTCGGGCAGAAGGTCCGGGAGGTAGCCGAGGCGCCCGAAATTCACGCCCAGGACCGGGACGTCCTCGGTCGCGGCCAGGCGGACGACGCGCAGGAAGGTGCCGTCACCGCCCATGCTGACCGCCACTGTCGTCCCGGCGAAGTCCACCGCGGCGAGATCGCCGTCGGTGCCGGCCTCCCGGACCCGGTCGGGCCCGCTGAATTGGAGGATGCGAGCGACGTCCCCGCGCTCGGTCAGCCAGGCCGCGGTGTCGGTGGCCAGGGCAAGCGCGTCGGGGCGGTCGGGATGGACCAAGAACGTGACGGTCGCCATCGCCGGGCCGTGGCTCAGCCGGCCGGTCGGGCCGGCGGAAAGTGTCCAACCGCCTCCGATACGGCGGCGCCGAACAGGGCGGCGGCCTCCCCGGCCCCATGACCTGGCATGCCCTTGCGGGCGTGCAGCAGGAATTCGACGTTGCCGGCCGAGCCGGTCAGAGGCGAAGCCATCGCTCCCATGATGCCGGTTCCGGAGTCATGCAGCGCGGACGCCACCCCCTCGAGCGCGTCGAGCCAGAGCGCGGCGTCCCTGATCACGCCCCTGCCCCGGGAGACGGCGACCCGCCCCACCTCGAACTGGGGCTTGACCAGGAGGACGAGGTCGGCGCCGGGCGCCGACACCGGCCCGGTAAGGGCGGGCACCACGCTGCGCAGTGAGATGAAAGAGAGGTCGGCCACCACCAGCGGGCACGGCTCGTAGGCCGGATCGGCCACCCGGAGGTCCGCCGTGGTCAGTGTGCGCACGTTGAGGCGTTCGAGGACCGTCACCCGGGGGTCGCCGCGCAGGGCAGGATGCAGCTGCCCGTGGCCGACGTCCACCGCGTAGACGTGGGATGCGCCGCGCTGGAGCAGGCAGTCGGTGAAGCCGCCGGTGGACGCGCCCGCATCGAGGGCGCGCCGGTCGGTGACGGCGACGGGAAAGCGGTCCAGTGCGGCCTGGAGCTTGAGCCCACCCCGGCCGACGAACGGGCACGGGAGCCCGAGGAGGACGACCGGCTCCTCCGCCGCCACGAGGCGTGCCGGCTTGTCGGCCGGGGCGCCGGAGACGAGGACGCGGCCGGCCGCGACCGCCGCCCGGGCGTCCTGTCGGGAATCGACGAGGCCGCGTCGCACGAGCTCGGCGTCGAGCCGGCGGCGGGCCCCGCTGGTCAGCTGGCGGCCTTCTTGGGTGCGGGCCTCTTCGCCCCGGCGGCTTTCTTGGCCCGGGTCTTGGTGTCGGACGAGGTCGGCGGGGGGGTCGAGGTGTTGACGCCCGGGATCCGGAACGGGGCCACCTTGGTGGCGGCGTCCCGGGCCCGCGTGGCCGTCTTGCCGGCCTGGGTGGTGACGCCCTTGGTGGCGCCGCGCCCGGCCTCGGCCGACTTCTTCAGGATCTCGGCCACGTGGTTCGTGAGGGACTCGTGGGTCTTCGGGTCGATCCGGTCCAACTGGGTGGCCACCTCGTGGCGCACCAGCTCGAGGATACGTTCCCTGGACCGGCGGCTCCGCTCGACCAGGGTGTCGACCCGTTCCTGGGCCTGGCTGCGCTGGATGCCTCCTGCGTTCACCAACTCTCGCACGATCTCTTCGGCCCGGCCGCGGCTGACCTGTCCGACGACCGTCCCCGCATCGAGGTACTTGCGTATGCGCTCATTGCTTGCCATGAAACAAGAGTATCTCAAGTGCTAGCTAATAGCAAGCACGACGCACGTCATCCGGCCGCCCCGAGGGTGTCCCGCACCAGCCGGAGCAGGTCGGGCGCCACGATCGCCGGGTCGGCATCGTCTGGAACCTGCCCCGGTCGGGTGACCCCGGAGAGGACCAGGGCGAAGGGAATGTCGAGCTGGGCGGCCAGCTCGCCGTCGGTGGCCGGGCGGTCGCCGACCATTGCGCGCAGCTCCCCCGTCGACACCGCTCCATTGATGGCGTCGGCGGTCGGACGGTGCGGCTTCCCCGCCACCTCCGGCGCCGTCTCGGCTGCGGTGACTACGGCGGCGAGCAGCGCCCCGGCGCCCGGCAGCAATCCGTCCGGCGTGGGGTGGGTCGGGTCCTCGTTGGTGCCGATGAGGCGAGCGCCCGCCCGCACGGTGGCCGCGGCGCGGGCCACCGCCTCGAAGGTGAACGACCGCGTCCACCCGACCACGACCGCATCGGCCGGACCCTCGGGCACGACCGTGACGCCGCGGCGGGCCAGGGCTTCGACGACCCCGTCATCGGCGAGGACGAACGCGGTCGCCCCCGGAGCGAGCATGCGCGCGGCCACGTCGGCCGAACTGAGGACGTCGGCGTCGGCCGCCGTGATCCCGCAGTTCGCGAGACGGCGGTGCAGCTCGGCCCGCGTGGGCGCGGAGTTGTTCGTGGCGAACAGGACGCGCACTCCCGCCCCGCGCAGCCGGGCCACCGCCTCGTCCACGCCGGGGATGGGCCGCCCCGTGAGCCACACCACACCATCGAGGTCGACGACCCATGTCCCCCCGGGCGGCGGTGGCCACATCGGAGCCGAGGCTAACCGGCCTTCCTCGACTTCCGCCGCCGGGGCGGCCCGGGCGTCGACATCCACGTCGACGTCGACGAGCTCGTGCGGTAGCTGCGCGCGCTCGAGAAGGCCAGGGCGTCTACGGTGTCAGCTGTCGGCCCAGGGCGGTTGGAAGCTGATGGAGCGCGCCACGTCGCGCTCGAGTGACGAAACCCACCACGCGCGCGCGCCCTCGACGACGGGGAGCCGGGCCCGCTGGTGCCGGCACATGAGGGCGACGGCGTCTTCGAGCGGTACGTCGATGTCAAGGGCCACCACGCCATCCGCCTCGGCGAACTCTGTCAAGCTGACCTCGTGGGGGTCGCGGCCGCGGGCGACGACCCTGGTCACGATGTCGCGGCTACTCACCATTCCGGCCAGGCTGCCGTCGTGGAGGCAGAGGGGGACGCTGTCCTCGCCGTGGGCGGCGAGAAAACAGGCCGCATCCGCTGCGGTCTCCGTCGTCCGGAGCACCTCGATGTCTCCGGACATGACATCCCGGATGGTCCTCATGGTGATCTCCCACCGCGGCACGGTCGGTGCTGGGCCGCCCCTCCACCCTCGCGCCCTGGGCCCTCCGGCGACAACGGTCCGGCGGCATTCCCTCGGGACCAGCAGCTTCTCGCCCACCCGCGCGCTCCTCAGCTGGCCGCGATGAGGTTGGTCGGGTCGGCCAAGAACTCCCCCACGGCGACGAGGAACCGCGAGGCCGCCTGCCCGTCGACAAGCCGGTGATCGAAGGACAGGCTCAGAGTCACGACATCGCGCAGGGCGACCGCGCCCTCGTGCTCCCACGGTCGCCGCTGCAGGGCCCCGACGGCGAGGATGGCGGCCTCCCCGGGGTTGAGAATGGGGACGCCGGCGTCCACGCCGAAGACACCGACGTTGGTCACGGTGATGGTCCCGCCCTGCAGCTCGGCCGGCGTGCAACGGTCCTCCCGGGCGTGTGCCGCGACCTCGCCGAGGGCCTGGGTCAACTCGCGCAGGGAGAGCGTGTTCGCCTCCTTGACGTTGGGCACGACGAGACCGCGCGGCCCCGCCACGGCGATGCCCAGGTGCACGTAGTGCTTCGTCACGACCTCGTCGGTGCGCTCGTCCCACGCCGTGTTCAACGTGGGATGGTCACGCAGGGCGAGCACCACGGCGCGGGCCACGAGCGCCAGCGTCGTCACATGGAGTCCCTCGAAGTGGCGATGCCCACGGAGGCGATGGACCAATTGCACCGTGGCGCTCGCGTCGACCGTGCGGAACACGCACGCCTGCGGCGCCGTCGCCACACTGCGCACCATGGCCTCGGCCATGTGCTTCTGGACGCCTCGCACGGGCGCCCTCGTCTCACGGCCTGGAGCGCCGTCCCCCGGCGTCCCGGCCATATGGGCGGCCAGGTCCTCACGCGTGATGATCCCGCCGGGCCCGTGGCCGCTCACCTCGGCCAGGTCCACGCCGCGCTCGACGTGCCATGAAGCGCACCGGTGGCGCCGCCAACGGCCGGACCGCGGGTCCTGGGGGTGCGCCCGACGGCACGCGCTCGCGATGCCCGCTGCCGTTGCGGCGTCGGCGACTGGGCGGCGAGTCGGACGGCCCGTAGCCCACGAGCATGGGCACCTTCCCGTCGGCGTCGTCGCTCTCCTGATCCCCGGTGTCGATGGCGATGAGCGGGGCACCGACCTCGACCGACTCCCCCGCCGCGGCCAGGAGCTCGACGACGGTGCCGGCGAAGGGGCTGGGAAGCTCCACCACGGCCTTCTCGGTCTCCACCTCGAGGAGGACCTGGTTAAGGGCCACCTCGTCACCGGCCGCGACGTGCCAGGCCGCGACGTTGGCCTCAGTGAGCCCCTCGCCGAGATCGGGCAGCGCGAAGCGCCGCACTCCGCTCATGGCTGGAGGCACCGGTCGACCTCGTGGAGGACACGGTCGGCATCAGGCAAGAAGTGCCCCTCCATCCGGGATGGTGGGTAGGGCGTGGCGAAGCCGCCGACCCGGCGCACCGGCGACTCCAGGTGGTAGAAGCAGCGCTCGGAGACCCGGGCTGCGATCTCGGCCCCGAGCCCGCCGAAGACGGACGCCTCGTGGGCGACGACCAGCCGCCCCGTCTTGCGCACGGAGGTCTCGAGGGTCTCGAAGTCCAACGGGGAGAGCGACCGCAGGTCGACCACCTCGATGGACGTTCCTTCCTGTTCCCCGATGCGCGTCTGCCTCGAGGGCTGTCGCCACCATGGGCCCGTAGGCGGCGAGGGTGACGTCGCTCCCCTCGTTGGCCACCACGGCCCGATGGAGCGGGACGTCGGAAAGGGGGGCGGTGTCGTCGACCTCACCCTTCTCCCAGTAGCGGCGCTTCGGCTCGAAGAAGACGACCGGGTCGTCGGACGCGATCGCCTGCTGGATCATGCGGTAGCCGTCGGCCGAGTTGCTCGGCGTCACCACCCGTAACCCCGCCGTATGGGCGAAATAGGCCTCGGGCGACTCGGAGTGATGCTCCACTGCGCCGACGCCGCCGCCGAAGGGGATGCGGATGGTCAACGGCATGCCCACACGGCCCTCGTTGCGGTAGCGCAGCTTGGCCAATTGCGAGACGATCTGGTCAAAGGCCGGGTACACGAACCCGTCGAATTGGATCTCGCAGACCGGCCGGTACCCCCGGATGGCCAGCCCGATCGCCGTGCCGATGACGCCGGACTCGGCGAGCGGCGTGTCGATCACGCGGCGGTCGCCGAAGTCCCGCTGCAGTCCCTCGGTGACGCGGAACACGCCTCCGAGCTTCCCGATGTCCTCCCCCATGAGCACGACCTTGGGGTCGTGCTCCATGGCCTGGCGCAAGCCGATGTTGAGCGCCCGGCCGAGGGACATGGTGGCCGTCACCCGTCCTCCTCGAACCCGGACAGGTAGGCCAGGTAGTCGTCGCGCTCCTCCTCCAGGAGTGAGTGTGGCTCGGCGTACACGTGGGCGAACAGGTCGGCCGGCTCCGGGTCGGACAGGGCGAGGCACCCTCGGCGCAGCGCCGCAGCCGCCTCGTCCGCACGGGTGACCACGTGCTCGTCGAACGCATCGTCGGCGAGGTCCTCCATGCGCAGAAGCGCATGGAGGCGGGCCAGCGGATCCTTGGCGCGCCACGCCTCCTGGTCCGTGGCCGAGCGATAGCGGGTGGGATCGTCCGATGTCGTGTGGGGACCCATGCGGTAGGTCACCGCTTCGATCAACGTGGGTCCCAGGCCGGCCGAGGCGCGGGCGAGGGCGAGCCGGGTGGCCGCCAGGACGGCGAGCACGTCGTTGCCATCGACCTGGATGCCCGGGATGCCGTAGCCCTGGCCCCGCCGGGCGATGGAGGTGTGGGACTGCAGGCGCACGGGCTCGGAGATCGCCCACTGGTTGTTCTGGCAGAAGAAGACGACCGGCACCATGAAGCTGGCGGCGAAGCCGAAGGCCTCGGCCACATCACCTTCGCTGATGGCGCCGTCCCCGAAGTAGGTCACGGCGGCCGAGGTGGCCCCGTCGAGCTGAATCCCCAACGCGTAGCCCGTGGCGTGGAGCGCCTGCGAGCCGACCACGATCGCCGGCGTGGCGATGCCGTAGGACGCGGGGTCCCAGCCGGAGAGGCCGGCGCCGCGCCAGAGGCGCAGCATCTGCACCGGGTCGACGCCCCGGCAGTACACCACGCCGTGCTCGCGGTAGCTGGGAAAGACGAAGTCGTCGGGGCGCAGGGCCCGGGCCGACCCGACCTGGGCGGCCTCCTGCCCGAGCAGCGGAGCCCAGAGCGCCAGCTCGCCCTGTCGCTGCAGCGCCATCGCTTCGCCATCGAGACGCCGCACCACCGCCATGTCGCGGTAAAGGCTTCGAAGTTGGTCGGCGTCGACGTCCGCCACCAGGTCCCAGTAGGGGCACCCGACCGTCCGCTGCCCGTCCACCGAGATCAGCTGGACCAGACCGTCGAAACCCATCAACTCGGGATTCTTCGCCTCCGGAACCCGTACCTGCGCAGTGGCCATCTGGACTCCCTCCCACGAGGCGGCCTCAGGGGCATCACATCATGGTTCGGCCAATTGGGGCGGGAAAATGGATCAGATCAGCGCCTTGACACACTTTATGTGCAGCGAAGTGTGGATCAGCGCAATGACTCCTCGGGACTCCGGGGAGGCAGGCGGGCCCGATCGGTGAAGAAAGAAGGCTCAGGAGGCCTTGCGGCGGGCGGCAGCCTTGGCCCCGGACGGCTGCTTGGCGGTCTTCGCAGCCTTCTTGGCCGGCGTGGATTTTGCCGAGGCCCGCTTCGCCGCCGGAGCCCGCTTGGTGCTCTTCGCCGAACCCGGCTTGGCGGCCGCGGCGATGCTCGCGTTGAGCGCCTCCATGAGGTCGACGACCTTTGCCGCGGGTTCCGGTCCCTCCTGCAACACGATCTCGCGGCCGTTGCGCTTCTCTTCGATGAGGGCCTCGACCTTCTCGCGGTGCGTGTCGTGGAAGCGCCCCGGGTCCCAGTCGCTCTCCATCGACTCGATGAGGAGCTGCGCCATGGAGAGCTCCCGCTCGGTGACGTCGCCGGTCTCGGGGAGCTCGAGGTCACGCCCCGGTGCCCGCACCTCGTCGGAGAAGTACATGGTGTGCAGGGCCAGCGCATCGTCCTCCGGCCTGATGGCGACGAGGTACTCCTTGTTGCGCATGACAAGCGTGGCGATGGCGACGCGTCCGGCTTCGGCCATGGCCCGGCGCAGCAGCGCGTAGGCCTTGTCGGCACCGGCTCCCTCGGGAGCCAGGTAATAACTCGAGCGGAAGTAGACGGGGTCGATGTCGACCAGGCCGACGAAATCGGAGATCTCGATCTGACGCGACTTCTTCGGCTCGGCCGACTCCAGCTCCTCCTCGCTGAGGATGACGTACTCGCCCCCGCCGAGGTCGAACCCGCGCACGATCCGGTCCTGAGAGACCTCCTCGCCGGTCCGCTCGTTGACCTTCTTGTAGCGGATCCGGTCGGACGTCCCTTCTTCGAATTGGTTGAAGTGGATGCTCTTGTCCGAGGTGGCCGGGTACAGGCCGACGGGGATGTTCACCAGCCCGAAGCTGAGGGCCCCCTTCCAGATCGTTCGTGGCACGCCCACCAAAATACCAGCCCAGACCGGGTCCACCACCTTGTTACAGCCTTTCGCCACACTGAGGCCATGGTGAAGGACACGTCGGCCGGCTTCGGCCCCGCCCTGCTCAGGGGGTTGGTCGAGTTGGGCCCGGTCGAGCCCTTCTCCGGCGACCTGTCCCTCGAACTGGGCATTTCCGTCTGGCTCCGGACGAGCGGGACGTCCCTCCTCCAGGCACGCTCGGCGCTCCTGGAGATCCGCGAGGTGATTCTGGAAGTCTGCGCCCTGGATCCGGCCACAGAGCCGGTCCCCCTGGTCGGTCGCTCGCCGCGGTCCGACGTGGTCAATCTCGTCGCCTACGTCTCGGAGCTGCTCCGGCGGGCGTCCGCGGCGCTGGGGCGCGGCGTTGGGGTAGTCGTCCAGGCGGTGGTGGCGGAGCTCCCGGCGCCAGAAGACGAGGCGCTCGGGGCCTGACCCTTCACAAGCCGAAAACGGCGATGATCGCTCTGCCGCCAGTCGGGCTGAGCTTCCTCCCTTTCCTCCCCCGGTCGTAAATCCGGCGCACCAGCGCCCAGCACGAGGACTCTGGGGAGGCGCCGATCGAAGTCACGAGCACCCCCGACGGTCCAGCACCCGGCAGCCGCCATGGTGCAGGGCGACAGCACGACCCGGTGCGGTGGCAGTGGTGCGGTGGCAGTGGTGCGGTGGCAGTGGTGCGGTGGCAGTGGCAGGCCAGCGGACCGACCGTTCGCTCAGAACCGGGCCAGACCTCGTGAAGCGACATTCGGGTGCCCGTGCGGGCAGAGGGGTCGAAGCCGGCTCTCGAGGCAGGCAGGTCATGATGGTGCGGTGGCGACTCAGAGGCGGCGCAGGATTGTGATGGGTGTCATCGGCGTCGCCGTGCTGGCGGTTCTGGTGGGCTTCCTCGGTCCCTATGTGTACATCCACTTCATCGAAGGGCCCGCGCCCGCGAGGCTCGAGCTGCCGCGTTCGTCCGTCTCGACAACGTCCACTCCGGCGAAGGGATCCGAGAGGACCTCTTCGTCGCTCGAGGGGACCTGGAACGTCGGAAGCAGCTCCACCGCGGGCTACCGGGTTGGAGAAGTATTGATCGGTCAAAGCGCGACGGCGGTTGGTCGCACGGACAAGATCTGGGGGTCCCTGACCGTCGCTGGTTCGACGGTGACGAAGGGAACGTTCACTGTCAACATGGCCTCCGTCTTGAGCGACCAGAGTGAACGCAACGCGCGCTTTGCCGGTCCGATCATGGATGTGAACCGATACCCCACAACGACGTTGACCCTCACGTCGCCCATCAGCCTCGGGACGATCCCGGTAGCCGGCGCCGTGACGAGGTACAACGCCGTTGGTGATCTCGATATGCACGGGGTGACCAAGTCAGTGTCGTTCCCAGTCTCAGCCGAGCGGGTCGGCACCGAGATCTATGTATTGGCCGACATTTCGATCCCCTTTTCCGAGTGGGACATCGCCAACCCGAGCATCGGTGGGTTCGTCACCACCGCGGACACTGGCACACTCGAGGTCCTGCTGCACCTGACGACTGGGCCTGGTAACCCAGTGTCGACGTCGCCCTCGTCCGGCTCGTCCGGACCGGTTGGTGGCGGTGGCGGCGGTGGCCCCGTCACGGTGCCCAGCACGACCGTTCCGCCCCTCACGGTCCCTTCGAGTTAGCCGTCAGCCATCCGGATCAACCCTCGGTCCGGGGCAACCGAGGTACCATGCGCACGGTCGCAGCACACCCGTTCCGGTGTGATCGCGCGTCGAATCCCCACCCGAATGGGGTATGGCCAGAGGGGCCCCGCCCAGCGCATCCGAGAGAGGATCCGTGACAACTGTCAATCAGCCCCTGCATGGCGACCGCCGTCCTCTGACCGTCTCGGGTCCGGCGCGACGCCGGCTCATCCGTTGGGGGCCGGCGTTGGTCTCGATCACGGCGGCGCTGGCTTACGCCATCTACATCGCACTCCGCACATACGAGGTGGATCTCGGCGTCTACCTTCGCCTGGGCGGCAAGTACATCTTCACTTCGCACCTCTATTCATTCGTCTTGCCGAACACGAGCCTCCCGTTCACGTACCCACCGTTTGCCGCACTGCTCTTCGCCCCCTGGCAGCGGACATTCAGCACCGTGGGATCGGTGCAGACGGTCTGGACATTGTGCAACGTGTTTGTGCTCGCCGGGGTACTCGTCCTTTCAGTACGGCTGGTGAAACCGTCGCTGGGCAAGGCCTCGAGCTGGCAGCTTGCACTTGCGCTCAGCCTCCCGGCATTGCTCCTCAACCCGGTGCTGATCACCATCGGGTTTGGCCAGGTGAATCTCTTCGTCATGCTCCTCGTGATGTGGGACCTCCTGAGCGAGCGTCGCATCGGGAAGCGACAGATCCCTCTCGGAGTCGCCACCGGCGTGGCTGCCGCGGTCAAGCTCACTCCCCTGCTCTTTGTGCCCTACCTGCTGCTCACCCGGCGTTGGCGCGGGGCGGTCACCTGCATGATGACGTTCATCGCGTGCGAAGTGGTGACCTTCGTTGTGTCGCCCACCTCGTCCAGGACCTATTGGACGAAGGCGATCTTCCGGCCGGGGCGTGCCGGCGACCTGTCCATTGTCGACAACCAGAATCTGTGGTCAGTCCTCGAGCGCTTCATGCACGCAGTGCTCCCGAGCACCGTGATGCTGCCGTTGCTCGTGACCACCGCCGTGGTCGGTCTCTGGCTGGCCGCGGCGGCCCACCGGCGGTCGTCGCCGCTGTTGGGGGTCCTCATCGCTGCGGCAACGTGCCTCTTCGTGTCCCCCATTTCGTGGGTCCACCACATGGTGTGGGTCGTGCCGGCGATCCTGTGGCTGGCCTTGGCCGCGGACAGGCCGCGCTGGGGGCGCCAGATCGCGGTCGTTGCCGCCGTTCTCTTCTGGAGTGCACCCGTCTGGTGGGTGCCGTACAAGAACACCTCAGATCTCCACCTCAGCCCGCTGCAGCAGATCGCCGGAAACTCCTTCTTCTTCGCCACGGTGCTCTTTGTGGTGGGCGCGGCCGTTCTCGTCGTCCGACGAAGAGCCGTTCAACGCGAGGGAGAACTGCATCTCTCGCACCTGCCGGGCGACAAGTGATGCGGAAGGGGATCCCGAGCGTGTGCCCTGCTGGTTGTCCCGGCGACTGTGCCCGCTCAGACCGAATTGCTCTCCAAGCGACGCCCAGGCTCGTCACGCAAGAGTGAGCTTCCCGAGGAGTGGATACTCCCCACCAATGACCAGTGTTACGAAGCCGACTGACGGTGCCATTGCACGAAGGCGCGAAGATCTCGTTGCGAGAGTATCCATCGACTATCAATTAAGGTCGGTGAACTTCCAAATCTGAAGTTCTGGTGGGCAACAAGTCAAGCTGCTTCATGGTCCATCATTCCTCTACGGCTGGTCGGGAATCCTGGTCACGACGAACCTCCCGAACGGGCCCTACAGCGTGCAGAGCATCGCGAAGGGGTCACCGGACGTTCCATCACAAGCCAGCTGTACAAATCACTACAGAGAACTGACTCTCTTGGTCACTCGGTCCAAGGCAAACCGAGCCCATGCGCCACGCGGCGGCCGTTCGTTATCTGGCCCTGGCTCTGGCTCTGCATGCGTCATTCGCCTTCTCTCACCACCCGTCCGCCGGGTTACCTATGCCGACGTCGGCACACGTGGGCCAAATATTGTCGCGTTCCAAACGGAATCCGGAAAGCCCTTATCTGAAGTCTGGAGTGTCGCGTTGCGACGCGCGCAGACTGCCCACCGACAACAGTGCCCAGGCGCCGGCAGATACCCGGCCGGAGGGGTGGCGTCACCTACAATGAGGCAACGACATCATGCACAACACCGACGTCGATCACGGAGCTATGGGACCCGCTGAGGCCGAGGCGATCGCTCAGGGCTTGGAGGCGCCGGAGGTCGCGCGAACTCGCCATCTGGACGCGCTCGACATTGGGATCGCAAGCATCCGATCCGTGTTCCGTGGAGCGGTGATCTGATGGCGACCGCGAGGTCGCCCGAGGCACTCAGGCTTGGCTGGCTACTCGATGCGCATCATCTCGCCGTCGGTCAGGTTGAGCCATCCCTCGGCACGGGAACGTGCGACCTGTGCGGCTTCCTGATTTACACCCCCAGTGTGGAGGGATCGAAGCACCTGCCGACCGGGGGAGAATCCGCACGAGTCGAGATGTGGCTCGAAGACAACCCGTAGGAAGGGGAGGCTTCTCGGCTCTGGTTATGACCATGACCGGCCGGTGCACTCAGTCAGCCAGACCCAGCGAGGCCTGGGCAACGGTGGACGCCGATGCCGATGCCGATGCCGACGGGACGGGCTGTGATGCCCCACCGCCGCATATGAGAGCGCCGAGGAGTGGGGCTGACGTGTTGAATCCGACCCTGCCGTACGTCACGATCGCAACCGGGGTGGCCGCGGAGGCGACTGAAGGCGTGAGCCGCCACGTGCCACCGATTGACAGGTCGATGAATCTTTCGGGCGCCAGGGCCAAGGTACGTACGCCACAGGTCCAACTCGGTTTTGCTCCGGGGTCGCCGGCTGATCCGGTGGCCCGTGAAGTTGCCCGCGGTTTTGCTCAGCCCTTGCGACCGATGAACGCGAGGAGTTGCGTCTGCGGTCCCCCACCGGCGGGCACGAGAATGTCCTCGCCGAACATCCCGCTGGCTCGTACCATGTCGGCCTGATCCTGGAGCAACTTTTAGGCGGCATCTACCAGTTCGGGATCGAGGGTGGCATCCTGGCCCGTGGCGGTTGCCAGGTCCCATCCGTGAATCAGAACATCAATGAAACGATGGCCGGCGTACACCGAGCCTGGGACAGGTCCGTAGGACACGGCGTAGGGCGCGTCGAGCGCCCCGCGAGTCTCGAAGGTCGCCGCGGCCGCCTCAACCGAAGTGTCATATGCGGCCAGGGCGTCATTCCCGAGCACATCACCGTCGAGGCGGTAACCGCCCTCCTCGATCGTGGTCCTTGTCCTGGAGTTCGTGGCCGAGCTGGGTCACAGCCCACGAGCGTTCGTCCTCCACGAGGCACTCCCCTGTCCCTGTGCGGTGCTACTCGTGCAAATCATCCCATTGGGTGATTTGCAGGACGCCCTCAATGGGCAGAGACCTCACTGCACGCTACGTCAGTCACGAGTCGTGGGGTGTGCGTTGAGCGGCTCCCCGAATTGGAACGGGGAGCCCAGCTCCGCGTTCGGCGTTGTCAGCTTTTTGTCTGCGTGTGAGAGCCACCGCTTCGGTATCGGCCAATGGGTAGTGATGGTCGGGTCTCGCTCCGCTCCCCTGGGAGCAGGGCCCTTCAGCGAACGGCCCCCGAGTTGTCTTATTCCCGCAGTCGAGGACTGCTTCGCGTCTGAGCTTGGCCTCAGCGTTCCTTACCACCATCAAGCCGTTCGGTCGCTGTCGCATTCCGGCCCAGCCGATTTCGGCGAAACGGGGTCGTTGGCAGGGACGCGAAACGACCCCCCGAAGGGGGCCGAATCGTCAAGGGATCTGAATCTATGGTGTTTGCTCGTAATGCACGCCGCCCACTACCAACGATAGAACCTGTGGGTCCCCGCGCCCTCACCCCGGCCGATTGCGAATCCAACAAGCCAAAGGACGAGAAGGACAACCGCAGCAATCCATAACAAGTGGACTGCGAAGCCTGCCCCGAAGAGAAGTAATACGAGCAGCAATGCGAGAATCAGTACCATGGCGAACCTTTCTTTTGACTAAGTCAGCTGGGATTGCCTCTAACGAGTACGTGTGGCTAGTAGGTCGAATCGACCCGACGTGCAACGGCGTTGCCTTGGCCATCGTCGACAACGGTCCGGTGGCGACGCGTATTGCCGAAGACCATGGCGATTAGTGACAACACCGCTCCGACGATGCCGACGATCATCAAGATGACACCCACCTTGTTCACGTTGAACCCGTGTTGATCAGGGCTCACCGTGACCGCGTAATCCAGAATGGCACCAACGGCAAAGGCGATGATGCTCGCAACAAGTCCTCCGGCTCCAACCATTTGTAGCCCTCCTATCTGGTTGCAACAGAAATACCCGTGTCAAAGACGCCGAAAACGGGTGATCCGCATGACGCGAGAATCGAGCATTTTAGGGAAATCAACGTTTAGAGGTAAGTGAAAGTTGGTAACGAGCGTCATCGCCTTGGACAGGGAACTCAGTTCACCAAAAGCAAGATCACATTTTGTGAACATGTCGGCGGGGTCACTTGACAAGACTTTGCGGCCCACCGGACACGACGATCAGAGAAGAGAGTGTCGGCCTGGCGCGCCGGCGTCACGAGGGGGCAACCCGAATACCTCGAGCGCCGAGCAACGAGGACGGGAGGAAACGTCACTTGCGTGCCCGACCATCGTCAGCGACTTCTAACCAAACCTGATGCCGCCGCGGTCGCTGCCTTGGAAGTTGTCGTCATACGGTCCGCTGATACGGCAATCAGCCGTCCGGCTGGCAGTTCAGTGTCCATGGTTGCGGTCAAGATGAGCCGTTCCACAACATCGATCGCCTGAGAGTGGGTGGTCCCGCCCGCGATGACCGTGATGCCATAGATGCTCGGGCCCAAGAGTTGAGAACCGCCCTTGTACTCGGAAAGAAGCTCGTTGGTAATCGCCAGGCGAGGATCGTGCATTCGTAGCCTCGGTCCTTCCTGCCGATAGGAAATCCGAACAAGCCACGCACCTGCGTCAACATGCTGGAAGAATCGCGCAACCGACCCGGAATGGCGTACCGTCCCCGAACGAACGCCGGGACTTGAGCAAATGTTGCGACCGAATGCGATACTTATGCCATGGCGGGCGTCGATGAACCTCGAGCTCAGCGCGAGACCGGCTCGGGCGCGGATTCTCGGAACCCTCCAGCTTTAGCGTCGTTGATTTCAGCCGTTGGCGCCATCGCGGTATTCCTCGTGGCTCGCCACGTTCCCCTCAGTGGTATCCACCTAGTTGCCATCGCCGTGCCAGCCCTGGGAGTCCTCGCAACCGTTCTAGGCATCGTTGGGTTGCGGAGGGCGAGACAATCAGGCACTGACCGACTGGCGGCCCAGTGGGGGCTGGGTCTCGGCATCTGCATTCTGATCATGGCCCTGTTATTCGGCGTGTATGCCTTGCTCCTCAGTGGTCTTTCAGACAACGCCTTCTGAATTTGGCACGCCGACCCCGTACGCTGCCGGGACAGTGGTACACCATGTTCTCAGCGTTAGCAGGTGCTACGTATGAGCGCTGCAACTCGTCGATTACCCGCCACCAGATCGTTGTATTTCGAGATGGCAACCGACGTCTCTTCGAAGATCACATCAATGCCATGAGTCCTCAGCACTATCAGTGTTTCAGGGAGGCGAAGGCGTCGCGGTTGGCGAACCGGCGGACGTCACCGGCATAACCGATGATCTGGGCCGCGATGATGGGGCCCACGCCATAGACATCGGTCAGCGAGGGTGCCCGACGCCTTGACGGCGAGGCGGATCCGGCGGTGTGACGCCTTGGTCTGCTCGTCGAGGCGGCGGACGTCGTCGAGGAGCTCGAGGGCCATGTCGTAGCGGACCTGCTCGGCCGGGGTCTGAGGGGTGATGTTGGCCAAGGACTTCTCGGCATCAGAAACGTACAATTCCTTGGCGATTCCGCCCGGAACCAGTTCGGCCAAGAGGGCGTGGAGTCGACACACGACACGAGTCCTATGGCTGCCGAGGTCGACATTGCGCTTGGCCAGGAGCCGGAGGACCTGGGAGTGGTCAGCCACCTCGACGCTGCGGAGGCTCGGGGCCCGAAGGGCAGCGACGGCGATCGAGTGCGCGTCATTGGGGTCGTTCTTGTTGGAACGACCGGTGGCGAGCACTCGGATGCGAGAGGCCAAGGTGGCCGGGACGTCGAGCACCTCTTCGCCCTGTGCCACAAGCTGTTGGGCCAACAGGTAGCCCGTCCCGCCGGCCGACTCGATGGCCCACTTCCGCTTCTCGAACGGCTCGGCCCAGCGCACCAATTGTTCGACCTGACGACGGGTCGCACGCACCTTGACGCTGGCGACCTCACCTTCAGCCTCATCAATGGCCACCGCGGTGTGCGATGTCTTATGGGGGTCGATTCCGATCACCACTTGCATGACTACCTCCTTGGTTGATGAAAACCACGGGGGCACTCCCTGCTTGAGGATGTTTCGTGCTCGATCCTCTTTTGAGCCACTCCGTGGGCGAAGCCCCGGCGGGACGCTCTTCGAACGAAGGCCACTCGACAGAGTCGAGGGCAGGCACTACGAGAGCGACCCCACCGGGACCCCTTAACGCTAGGAAATCGCGCTAGCGCTCGGGATAAGTCTCAAGCAGGCACAGCGGGGATACCGTTGACGAGCTTCGGCATCTGTCCCCATCGGCCGCTCGAATGGCGATGCTTGGACCCTTACGCAGCCACCGTGGATCGTCACAGGACCCGCCCCGTTTAAGAATCAATCTCTTGACGTAGAAGTAGGGCGGGACTAAGCCTTCAAACGAAAACGCAGGAATCGTTTTGGGAGCCGTCCCGGCGTCTCGCCGATGTTGGGGGGTCTCCTATGCTCAGTCGGTCACGGGTCACCAGGTGGCGCCGAGGAGAGCGCGTCTCGCCGTTACGAGCCGCCGTAGGAGTCCCGGCGGTGGTGATGGTGATCGCAGTCCAGTTCGTTGTCTTCGTCGAGCCGGCGTCTGCAAAACCCCCCACCACAACCGTCCTGGTGCCGCCGAACATGGCCACCGTCTCGGGCGCCAAGGTGGTGCTGGACGCCTCCGCTTCGTCTGGGACGACCCAGGTTCAGTTCGTGCTCAAAGAGGGCAGTCACACAAAGGCGAGCATCGCCACCGCTGTCCCTACGATCTACGGCTGGATTGCGCTCTGGAACAGCACGACTGTGCCCAATGGGACCTACGCCCTCCACAGTGTTGCCGACGCCAATGGAAAGAGCGGGACGAGCACGGCGATCACCATCACAGTGGACAACACACCTCCGAGTACCAGCGTGCTGATTCCCTCGAGCGGAGCGACCCTCTTTGGGCCAGCCGTCCTCGATGCGGCGGCTTCGGACAACGTCGGGGTCACAAAGGTCGAGTTCCACCTGACCGGAGGAACCCTGAACGATGCGTCCATCGCCACTGCAACTCCCGCACTCTTTGGCTGGATCGCGGACTGGAACAGCCGGACCGTTCCGAATGGCAGCTACACGCTCCAGAGCGTCGCCTACGACGCAGAAGGTTTCAGTACCCACAGCACAGGGATAGCCGTTAGCGTTCTCAACGGTCCCATCGCCTATGTGGCTGAAAACGGCGGCGGCAACGAGCCCACCAACGTGACACCGATCAATACCGAAAACAACGTGCCCGGGGCGCCGATTACCGGCGTCGGCGCCGAGCCGTTCTTCATCGCCATCACCCCCGATGGGACTACCGCCTACGTCTCGAACTTCTCGGGGGCTGTGCCAGGAACCATCACGCCGATCAACCTTGTGACGGGATTCGCCGAAACCCCGATCACGATTGGCGCCAACGCCGCGCCTGGCGCCATTGCGATCGCTCCCGATGGATCCACCGCCTACGTGCAGGACGAGAACACGGGTGCCGTCGTGCCCGTCGATCTGGCCACCAATGGGATCGGAACCCCCATCCCTACCTGCACCACTACCGACGACCGACCAGACGACATTGTGATCAGCCCTGACGGCACCACCGCCTACGTCTCGTGTCCCCTCGCGAGCAACGTTGTGCCCATCGATCTCTCCACCGACACGGCCGGGAGCTCAATCGCTATTTCGAATGGGACGTTCGGTCTCGCCATCACCCCGAACGGCGCGACTCTCTACGTGACCAATTTTGGAGGGTTCGCGGTCGTGAACGGGGCGGTCATGCAAGTCTCAGATGGCACCACGGTGACTCCAATCGCCACCGCTACCGACGCCGCGGGCACCCAGATCACGGTGGGCTCCGAGCCGAGCTCAGTGGCCATTACCCCAGACGGGAAAACCGCGTACGTCGAGAACGCTCAGAGCCACACCATCAGTCCAATCGATATCGCCACAAACACCGCGGGCAGCCCGATCGCAATCAATGCAACAAGCGCTTTCCCTCTCAACAGCCAGCCCGGTCAAATCGTCATCACCCCCGATGGCACGACCGCCTACGTCGTATCCAACAACAGCACCGTCGTCCCGATCGCTACGGCAACAAACACCCCGGAGAGTCCCATTCCAGCCGGCCAAGGACTATTGGGGATCGCCATTCACTAGTCGGCGGACCGAGGACCTGCCAAACTGAGGCTTCGGAGTTGGCATCTGGACAAACCGGTAAGCAACGAGATCGACCGACCGGTGCCCCCCGCGCCAACTCCGCGGGGAAGCTGCCCTTCGCTCTTTGTCCGGCGAGGGAGGGTGCCCCACTTCGCCGGGACGGTGAGGCAGTTCGGCACGGTGTATCGCTGAGTCATTTCGGTTTGAGCGCCCTCACAGCCAGCACGCTAGGAATCGGCTCCCCGCCTTCGGTGAAGCTGTCGAGCACAAATCGAGCCTCAACGAACGAGCGGAGCAGATTGGGCGAGGGCATGTGAGCGACCCCATCAGGACCTCTAAACGCTAGGGATTAGCCGCAGGGTCTGCTCAGAGTCTCAAGCAGGCACAACGGGGATAGTCGCGGCAGCCACTGGAACCCCTCTGCGGCTGTCTCGCCGTGGCAGAATCCACATCTGTGGCGATCGTCGCTCTTCATCGGCTCTACCAAAGAACTTGCAAGATCTGCGGTTATCACTGGACGGTGACCCGAGCGCAGAAGCAAATGATGATTCGAGAGCCTCCACTACGAGCGAGGGCCAGGAGCGCTCGTCGCGTGTCCTTGGTGGGGGCTCAGGTGGGGATCGTCACGCAGTTCAAAGATTGCGCCAAATGCGGAGGTGTTCGCTTTTCCGAACGCCCCGTTACGAAGCGTCGTCCGGCCGACCCGCCTGTCTAGCCCACCTGCTCCCGTAAGTCCGTTGAAGGGGTCGAAGACTACGGATCGCCAGAGTATGTGGTCGGAGTCGGGGCCGGAAAGTGCCGGGTCGATGATTCATGGAGACTCTGGAAGTTCTCAGCATTCCTACAGCCCATTGTCCAATCGGCGGCTGATGCGACGCCTTGCGGGACGGTATTGCAGTTGTGCTCGGGTGAGGCAATCGCCCGGTCCCAACCCTGTTGGTACGACTTGGTGGGACCTGCTGACCCGCAGGCCGTGAGACTCAAGGCGGAGAGTCCCACAAGTGCGAGCAAGACCAAGGGCCGAGCCGAAATGCGGCCTCGGGATGACCAGACAACGCTCTGTCGGACACGGTTTCTACGGGACATCATCCGCCCCAGACTCGATCTTCGTTAGTGCCTTCCCCCAATCGTGAAGTTTATTATACGACCGAAGGTGTGTCCCTTATCGAATCTCCTATGGGTGTCAAGAGGTAGTTTGAAGTCGAACGTGATGCTGCGAGGCACGACATGAACGGGCCACTCGAGATGTAGGGCAGACTCTTATTAGGCCATCGGTGCGATCACTTCGACGAAGTCGGGTGCAGCTCGGAGCGGCGGGCCGGCAAGTCGTTAGCAGGCCAACGTGAACGCGGCAGCCGGGATATGTGGGCCAGGCCTGCCGCTCCGAGGAGCTCTAATCCCGGGGCAGGTAGTGGTAGACCTCCCGGGCGACGTAGCGCTTGAGGATGCGCATGATCTCTCTTTTTGACTTGCCCTCAGCAGTGCGGCGGGCCACGTAGACCTTGGTCGGCGCGTGGCACGACATCCGACTCAAGACGATGCGCCAAAGAGCGTGGTTGGCCTGGCGGTCCCCGCCGCGGTTGAGGCGGTGTCGGGTGACCTTGCCCGAGGAAGCTTCGAGCGGCGCCACGCCGCAGAGCTTGGCCCAGGTGGCCTCGCTGCGCAGCCGTGAGGGGTTGTCGCCGGCGGCGATGAGGAGGAGCGCGGCGGTGTCGGGACCGAGGCCCACCAGTTCGACGAGTTCGGGCGCCACCTTGTCGACCAAGCGGGCTATCAGGACATCGAGGCGCTTGCCCTCCTCTCCGAGCGCGACGGCGCGGCGCCCGAGGGTGCCGAGGGCGCTCTTGGTCGCCATGCGCACCGGGTCGGCGTCGGAGTGCACCCGCAGGACGGCCACCCCTTCGGCAATGCGCCACGAGGGAAGCCCCACAAAGCGTTCCCGCAGTTCGTCGGGGGCGGTGTAGACGAGCTGACGGATCTGGTTGATGGCCTTGGTTCTCGACTCACGCGCGCTGCGGCGCGCCACCATGAGGGCGCGGATCGCTTCGACGTTGCCGTCGCGGGTCTTGGCCACGCCGAAGGCGCGTCCGGACAGCGCGGCCCGGGCCGCTTCTATGGCATCGAGTGAGTCGGACTTACCCTGCCGGGCCCGCTCTTGACGGTTGGGCCGGTCGACTTCGACGACGACGAGGCCCACTCGATGCAGGTGACGGGCGAGGCCGGCCCCGTAGGAGCCCGTGCCTTCCACCCCGACCAGGCCGATCTTCCCAAAGGCGCACATCCAGGCACTGAGCAACTTGTAGCCGGCGAGGTCGGTGGCAAAGGACTCCACGCCGAGCAAGCCGCCCTCTGGGTCGATCACCGCCGCTACATGGACATCTGCGTGCGTATCGACGCCGCCCGTCAAGGCGCGCTGAGTATCTACCATGATTGTCACTGCCGCTCCTTCTCCTCTGAATCGGTCAAGGGGTGGCAACACCGCTGGGACGGCGGGATCGTGAGATGTCGGCCTGCGCGAACAGGACGACTGATCACACCGCCCGACCAGTGGTGCCGGGTGAGCCTGGGCATCGGACGACGAACCAACGTGAGACCGTATGGGTGTCGAGTCAGGCCGAAGCCCAGGGGTGCCCGACCGTAATGTCGAGACCTCGACGACTGGTGGATGCTCCGACGGGAAGGCACTCCTACACTCTTCATGCCGGGAAGGTGGTGCCACCGTGCGGCACCTATGGGACAGTTCCGAGAGAGGCACCTCTTCTTCAGTGCCCTAGCCGTTGCGTGTTATAGGCAATGAGTGCATTGCGGTACTGATTTTCTAGAGCGAGGGCCGAAATTTAGGTTTGGCGCGACGGTCACAGTGCTCCGGCTAGGAACGGTCACCTTCAGGGGAGATGTGCTGTAGCTGAGCCGCTGAGTCTCTGAGGCTCGAAGAACCGCTGACAGCGTGGCCTGGTGCACGAGAAAGGTGAAATCTAACTGTCGTGGCAAGCCTTGCTGGTCGGACCAGACCTCGACATGGACATCTGAAATCGTGGAGTTCTGATATTGGAGGAGTGAGCGCTCGGATGGGACGGCACTCCGAGCCAACGCACTGACCGGCACCTGCACCCTGTATCCATTAGTCTCGACGCCGTGGATCTCTCGTTGGCCCAGGCGCGTGACCGGCCCACCGGCGTAGCGTAGGAAGGCCAGGGAGGGTGGGCCCGACGCTGCACCATTCTGGGCTGGGTATGCCAGGCACGGCTTCTCGCCTATGAGTAACCAACTGTGATTGCACGGGAGGTAAACGAGCGAGCCATCTGACACCGTGGTCGATGATGCGAATGAAGGGTCGCCACCAGGGATGATCGGTTTTGCCGTGACAGTGAAGGCATTGGTCCGAGGATCGGCCGCGCTACGACTCTTGTATTCGATGTCTATGAAGCCCTGCGGTGCTCGATCAACCTCGCGTGACGTCGAACGGACCGTCTGGGACAGCCTCGCCACAACACTGGGGCTGCTTTTGATGTCCTTGAGTACTGTCGCATCAGACGGTGTGGTCGACCCGAACTCGAGCGTCAGGGCGAGTACGAGTGCCGCGGCGACGATCGGCAGCGCGATCAACCAGCGCCGGCCCTTGGTGGTCCGGCCGGGAGATGTGAGCCACTTCAGACCGATCGGCTGTACAGGAGAGCGCCGCCATTGTGGGCCGGCATCAGTGTTGCCGCCGACCAACTCCTGGGTCGAAGGGCTTGACTGCAGTGATTCGATGGAGGTGATGGAAGGCGCTTGTGGAGCTGCATCCATTAGTTCGGTCACCAGCATTCGAATCTGAGTATCCAAGGTGTCAGTCATGAGTTCTCAGTGCCTCCTTCAGGCGGGACCGGCCGCGGGCTAGATGGCGTTTCACAGAACCTTCCTTGATGTCCATAAGTGCCGCTATGGACGAGGGAGTCAGGTCTTCCCAGTAGGTGAGCACGATGACCGCCCGCTGACGGACGCTGAGCATGAATACCGCCGTGAGGACTTCGGGACGAAGGTCTGGGTCCTCAAGAAGTTCGTGTGGTGCGGCGCGGGTTTCTCTTGACCTGCGCCGTCTCGAGGAGCGATGGAGCTCAGCAGCTTTGTTGTACACGCTGCGATACAGGTATGAACGCTTGTCAATAACGGTGGGCCATCCCGCTGAGTTCAGACAACTGAGGAAGGCTTCCGACACGATGTCCGAAGCGTCATTAGGTCCGACGAGACCCGTGGCGAACCGGACGAGGTCATCAGCGTGCTTCCGATAGACCTCGGCGTCCACCTCTTCCACACCCATAAGATGCCGCAGCCCAGCTCATCGGGTGACACCAATTCTCAGAGGAACACCACGGAATTCGACTTGGTCGATGGTCATCTGCACGTGTCGAGATCCCTCACTTATGAACCACAAGCTCACGTCGGTGTGACCGGCGTCAAGTCCAATGGTCGTGGTGATCGTTACGAATGCAGGTGCGACGCTGCCGGAAAAAGTGGCCTCGATTCCAAGTTCCTCGCGGCACTCCCTACGGGCCGTTGCAGCCGGATGCTCATCCGGCTCGACGTGGCCACCCGGCGGGAGGAACAGGCCAGAGTTCAAGTGGTCAACCAGCAAGACATCGAAGTTGTCGCGCTCGAGGATTACGACATACGACACGAGATGACGGTCCGGAGTAGCCGGCTTTGATCGTCGGAAGACATCGTCTGTGCTTTCGAGCCAGCGTAAGGTTTCGGCGATGTGTTCGGATTCCAATGCGTCGAGCCGAGCGACCTTGGCAACTAATTCATGTATAGCCGCAACGGAGTCACGCACGGGTTCAGTTTGCCTCACCGATGTCCTATTCGGAATTTGGAGGCTGCCCCCGTGCGCCGGGTTCTGAGCCGTGCTGATGGCTCGTCCGAGCGGACTAGACAAACACCCCGTCCACCGCTAGTAGCCCGATTCGTTCAGCGATCTGCTGAATCTCCGCCGCACTGTCACTAAGGGGTGAATCCAACTGATCCTGGCGGCAACCGGTACGGTTCCATTCCGTCTCCCGTGTCGGACGAGGTACACCTCTTCGATCGGGAGGAATCGCACAAGCAATTCCTACTGCAACCGGCCGCCAAGGGTCTCAAGCCCGGCGGCATGGGATGGCCTATAGGCAGTCGGATACTCCGCCGGTCTTAGCCCAGGGGTGCGAAGAACTCGAGTGCGATGTTGTCGGGATCTCGAAACGACAATGCCGAGTAGTGCGGCGTGTCCACGATGCCACCGTTGGGGATGCCGAGTTCGTTCAGACGGATTTCCCATGCCTTTAACTCATCGCGGTTGGCACAGCCGAAAGCCAGATGATCGAGCCCCGGCCGCCGCTCGTTGAACGGCTCAGTGCTGTCCAAGTCAGGGAACTGAGTTACGCCAACGATTGTGCCGCCGGTAAGCCAAGCGACGCGCTGGAACGGACCCGTGTCCTCGTCAAGGATTGGGTCCGAGCCGAACAGATCCTTGTACCAAGGCACACTCCGTTCAAGGCTCGTAACCGTTAGCGCCACGTGAGTAATCGCAGGGAACTCAGCCATCTCTTTTCTCCCCTTCGCACCTCGTGGACGCAGCGAATGCTACCTCTTTGGCTGGCAACTCTCGGGGAATACAGCTACCTGGCAGCACCAGTCGCCGCGCTAATTGAGGCCCCAGTCGCGGCGTATGGGGCACCTTTACCCCGACCCGTGGTGAGGTCAGCCTTGGCCAGGTCGTTCAAGAGTGAGCCACGTGAATCTCGGCGGCGATGGTCCGATCCGACTGTTGTCACTGATAGGGGCAGTCTCTATCCCCTGGCACTCGTCGTGAAGTAGCGACCCCTGTAGTGGATCAGAGGCTGCGTGGCCTTCCCCCGCTTTGACGGACATCCACGATCGGGCTGCAAAGCCCCGGAAGGATGTCCAAAATGGAGAGCATGGAAGGGAAACGGAAGCGGCCACGGCGGTCGTTCTCCGATGAGTACAAAGCCGAGGTGGTCGAGCTGTGTCGCACCAGTGACAAGTCCATCACCGAGGTGGCCGGTGATCTCGGCCTGACCGTCAGCGCGGTGCGGCGCTGGGTGGCCCAGGCTGACATCGACGCCGGTCGCCGTCCGGGCATGACCAGCGAGGACCACGCTGAGCTGGTCCAACTTCGAAAAGAGAACTGGGTGTTCGCGAAGAGCGTGACATCTTGAAAAGAGCCACAGTTTTCTTCGCCAAGGAGACCGATGAACGTGTACCCGTTCATCGAGGCGGAGAAGGCTGAGCCGGACGCCAACACCACCACGGCGTGCGCCCTGCTCGAGGTCTCCCGATCCGCCTATTACGAGTGGTCCAAGCACATCCCTTCGGCCCGGGAGGTCTCCGACGCCGAACTCGGCGACAAGATCGTCGACATCCACACCAAGAGCCGTCAGACCTACGGCGCCCCGCGGATCACCACGGAGTTGGCCGAGTCGGGCATCTGTGTCGGCCAAAAGCGCGTGGCCCGTCTCATGGTGCGCCGAGGGCTCGTCGGGCGCTGCAAGCGCCGCTTCAAGGTGACGACCACCCCGATCCGGACGCCACCTCGCTCGCCCCGGACCTGATCAAACGCACCTTCTCGCTCGAGTCCCATGAGCTCGACACCGCATGGTGCGGGGACATCACCTATTCGGCTCAGTTCTCAGTTATGTGCAGTCGCAGTGGTTCCGCACCGTGCTCACGGAGGTTTGCGAGAGGAAAGACAGCACATAATCACAGGCCCTCGAGGAAGGTGAGAAGCCGGTCACGGGGCCGGAACCGGGTTGGCCCTGGGCTCGGGTCGCTCAGGCGGTTGAGCGTGGCCTCTGGTGGCGAGGTCGGCTTCGAGGTATTGGTGCGTGACGGCCGGGCTGGAATGACCGAGCCAGAGAGCGATCACGGCCAGATCCGTACCCGCCTCCAAGAGGTGAACTGCCGTCGAGTGCCGAATCGTGTGCGGTGAGACCCGCTGACCACGCAGCGTCGGACAGGTTTGCTGAGCCGTGGCGACGGCGCGGTCGAGCCGGTCGCGGACTCCCGACCGCGACATTGCTGCCCGCTGCGATTGGGGAAGACCGGCAACTCGTGTGCCTGCTGGGTCTGCGGCAGCCAGGTGCGCAGTTCTCTGGCGGTGCTGGCCCACAACGGGATGACCCGCTGCTTGCGGCCCTTGCCGTGGAGCTGGAGAGCGCTTCGGCTCTCGAGCAAGACGTCACGGACTCGCAGGGCGGTCAACTCCGAAACCCGGGCGCCGGTGTTGTATGCCACAGCCAACAAGATGGCGTCGCGTCGCCCGCTCCAGGTGGTCCGATCGGGCGCGGCCAAGATGGCGGTGATCTGCTCCTTCGTGAGGTAGCCGAGCACCGGCCGGTCGAAGAGCTTGGCCGGAACACCCAGCACCCGTGTCGTGATCGGCAGGGACGCTGGATCGCGGACGGCGACATATCGCATGAAGGAGTGGATCGCCGCCAGGCGAGCGTTGCGAGTGCGAGCGCTGTTGTGCCGGACACACTCGAGGTGCTCGAGGAAGTCCAAGATCACCGGCGCATCGAGATCGGCGAACGTCAGCGCACTGGCTGGTTTGCCGCAGTGCTCCTCCAAGTAGGAGAAGAGCAGTTCGAAGGCGTCGCGATAGCTCTCGACCGTCCGGGCGCTCGCCCCGCGTTGCTGGATCAGGCGACGCACGAAGAAGTCCTGGACCAACTGGTCGAACCCGATCACAGGCGCTCTCATGACGTACCCATCAGTGGCTGTTCGGCGAACGCCTCGAAGCGTTGACCCACGATGTCCATCAGTTCGGGCACGGCGGAGAGATACCAATAGACGTCACGCACCTCGACGTGGCCCACGTAGGTGGCCAGCACGGGGATCTTGGCGTCCACGTCGACGCCCTGGACGTGCCAGGCCTCGATGCGGCGCACCACCATGCGATGGCGCAGATCGTGCACCCGAGGGGCACGGGTCCGGCCATCGGCGGTCCAACCCAGCCGGCGGCGCACTACGCAAAAGGCATGATGGGCGACGCTGTAGCTGATCCGCTCGCTCGCCTCGGTGCGGAAGAAGGCCTCGCCTGGCCCCGGAGCGCTGTAGCGACGTTCGCGCTCGGCGACGTAGTCGGCAGGGCCGACACTGCACTCGGGTGCAGGGGAACGAGCCTGGTCAGGCCACGTTTGCCCGCTCGGACCGTGATCAGCGCGCCGTCGAGGTCGACGTCTGCACACGAGAGGGCAAGGGCTTCGCTGATGCGCAACCCGGTGCAGGCCAACAACCCGAACAAGGTGACGTAACAGCGGGGCCGCAGCCCGCCGGGGGGATCCAGCCGAGCTGCCTCGGCCAGCAGGGCGGCGATCTCGGCGTCGGAGTAGACGTGGGGCGGAGTGCGATGACCCGTCGGGCCGAGCAGCCCGGGGGCGGGCACGTCGGTGGTGCCGTCCATCGCATGGAGGTGGCGCAGCAGGCCTCGCACCCTGCCCAGCCGCTGCGCTGGATTGCGGGGGTTGGTCGACGACGTCGAGGTGACCCATTCGAGCGTCGTCTCCAAGGGGATCGGCCCCTCATGCCCGTTGAGGTATCGAGCGAACTCGCGTAATGAGCGCTCGTGGGTCACCGAGCGATAGCCGAGACCACGACGCATCTCTATGTAGCTCTCGATGACGTCGCCAATGGCCCGGGTCATGACGCCCTCTCCGGCCACGGCAGCGCCACCTCACGGAGGGCATCGACATCGACTGCCGCATAGATCCGAGTGGTGGCGAGCTCGCTGTGTCCGAGCAGACCGGCGATCTCGACCAGGCGAACGCCTCTGGCCTGGAGCTCGGTGGCCATCGAATGGCGCAGAAGATTCCCGCCACGGGTCGGCGCCTCGATCCCGGCTCGCTCGAGCGCCCTTTGCACCGCTCGTCCCACGATGCTGGCACTGATCGGAGCACCTTGGCGCAGGCGCAGCAGCACGAACACCTCGCGCACTGTGGTGTCGGGCCGGCCATGCTCGAGGTATTCGGCCAGAGCGTGTCCCACCTCAGCAGGGATCGGAAGACGCGCTCCGTGCCCAGTCTTGCGAGTTCGCACCGAGACGACCCCCTGGCGCCAGTCGATGTCGTCGAGTCGGAGCCGGCAGACTTCGCTGACCCGGAGGCTGAAGCGGGTCATGCACAAGATGATGGCCCGGTCACGCAGGTCGCGGACCGATGAGGCGTCCAACGAGGCGATGAGCTCGCTGAAGGCCTGCGAGTCCAGATGTCGGACAAGACCGCTCCGCCGGTGCGGCACCATCGGCACGGCGTCCTCAAGGCCATTCGCGCCCAGGCCCTGGGTGCGAAGGAACCGGAAGAAAGAACGCAACGACGTCGCCACCAACTCCAGCGTCCTTGGCTGATAGCGACACGATGCCGCGCTGATGAACGCAACGACGTCTCGAGCGCCGAGCTCCTCGACCTGCACGCGCCCGTCAGGGAAGCGCTCCTCCAAGAACGCCCGGACCCAGCGGGCGTAATTGGTGCGGGTGCCTACACAGACACCGCGTGCTCGCCGCAGATGGTCATCGAAGGCGGCCAGCGCCGCTTCGATTGTCCAAGTTGAGTCGACCGACATGAGCTCCTCCTTGTCCTCCGGCCGGATGGCCGGACTGGCAAGGAGCTTGCCGTTATGTGCAGCTGCTGGTCGCCCTCGAGATGACAACGATCGCCCTCATCCAGGCCGATTGTTCCGTCGCAGATGGGCGACTGCACGTGACTAAAAAAGCGCGCGTTGAACGGCGTGTTCGGGAGCCTCGGAACGGCCACACTCACCCTCTACGGCTATATCTTCGTTTGGAACACCACCTCTGTCCCGAACGGCACGTACACCCTTCAGAGCCTTGTGACCGACGTCGCGGGCAACTACGAATACAGCACCGGGGTCTCGGTCACGGTCGCGAACCCAACGCCCACCACGGCAGTGCTCATCCCCTCGGGCGGGGCCAGCGTCTCGGGCACCTCGTCCCTTCTCGACGCCAGCGCCTCGGCAAACGTGACCTATGTGGCTTTCGAATTGAGTGGCGGGACGATCAACGGCGAACAGGCCATTGCCATCGCCACCCCCACGATCTACGGTTGGCTGGCCGAGTGGAACACCACCAGCGTCCCCGACGGCACCTACAAAGTTCAAAGCGTTGCTTCGTACTCTCAGTATTTTTCGGCCGGTAGCAGCGCGCCTCTCACAATCACGGTGGCCAACTAGCCCAACGTAAGGCCGCTGGCAAAAGGGCGTTCATCACTTCCTCCGCAACGAGTAAACGTAATGCCCCTCGACATCGAAATGTGCTCATATCCGGCAAACTGAGGCGGGTCCGACGCACTCCACGCCCAGCGACCTAGGGTCCAAGACAGTGGACGATAACGAAGCGTGGTTGAAGTTGTGGGAAATCACCGTTCCGATAAGGGGCGCCCCGTGTTCGTCGGCCTCACTCTGCACGTCGCCACCGAGACTGTCACGGGCCTCGGCTTGATCGTGCGACTTTTCGGTCCGCGCAGAAGCTCGGCTCGGTTGAAGCCAACTTCAATCCTCGCCGTCTAAATCTTTTGGTTCGAGAGGGCGTGGTTGTTGATGCGTCGACTGGTTGAAGTGTGCCTCGGGCCGGCGATAGGTGGCACCCTGGCTCGCAGTTCATGTGGAGATTCGGGACGCCTTCGACCGTGCGGTCGTCGGCACTCAGCACGGGTGCGAAACACCTTGGCAGTCTCTCTCAGCGGACAAGCGCCGAAAGAAGTTGCTCTTCGCGCTCGGGCGTAAGCCCCTCCGCCTCGGAGGGCGGCCCACCACGGGCGAGGTCCCAGGCGAGGGTGTCTCGGATCGTCTGATCCAAGGGCCTGAACGACAGCCCTGCGTCCCGAGCCTTGTTGTTGACCACTTGGGCATGAGCCCCCCAGCCCGGCTCGGCAATCCAAAGCGGCACGCCCATCCACGGGCTCATACCCGCTGTCAGCAGATCGTCGTCGCCCACCCAAGCAAGGACCGCTTGGCTGCCGGTGATTGTGTCCTGGCAGGAGCGCAGGAGATGGCCGAGCGTCGTGGGGTCGCCCGTGGCGTTAAAGATGCCGTGGAGGCTTTGCTCCGCAGCGGTGACAACCCAGCAAGCCAAGTCTCGGACGTCGATGAACTGCGCAGGGTGCTCGGGGCCACCTGGAGCGAGGACCCTTCCACCTCTGGCAATCCGCCTCGGCCAGTAGGCGAAGCGGTCGGTTGGATCATGGGGTCCGACGATGAGTCCTGGTCTGATGACCAACCCTCGGTCGCCGAAGGCACCGATGACGACAGCTTCGGCGGCTGCTTTCCCCGCCCCGTAGGCATCTCCAGGGCTGAGGCCCTCAGCTAGTGGGATCACGGCCTGGCCCTCCACCTGCGGCACCGAGTGATCCGCGTACACGGACACTGTCGAGATGAAGACGTAGCGGCCAACAGAGTCGTGTAAGACCCCCACGAGGGGCGTGACATCGTCAGGGGCCATCCCTGCAACGTCAATAACGACGTCGGCAGCGAAGCCTTCCAGCTTGGCGGCGTCGACCCTGCGGTCGCCGACGATGGTCTTCAGGCCAGGAAACAGCGTTGGATTCGTCTTTCCTCGATTGAAGAGGGTGACGTTGTGGCCGTGCCCAAGGGCGGCCTCCACGATTGCTGGGCCAAGGAACTTTCTTCCGCCCAGAACGAGGACCTTCACGGCCACGCAGCCTGCCACACGGGGGTAGGCCGCCGTCATTGGCGGGTCTTCTCTTGGTCCTAGGTCCACCTCGAAACTGCCGGACGGCTGCGCACAGGCCGGGTAGCGATCGGGGGCACCCTGATCAGCATTAGGGACACATCGATCTGGTTCAACCGGGTACGGTCCACGAGGCACCGCCGTCATCCGTGACAGTGACCACAGGCTTGATTCCCGAGACGCTGGTGCTCGAAGGTCCGAACCCGACGGCGACGCAGGCGAGGGGCGTCGGGCATGAGACAGCGGAGAGTCCTGTCACCGGCGTGGGAACGGTTCTGGAGATCCAGGACTGCCCCCCATTGCTCGTACCGAGGATGGCCTGGGAGCTTCCTCCCCGTGGCCCGATGCCTCCACCGACAACGACACAACTTACGGCGGTCGGACACGAAATCGCGTTGAGGAAAGTGGTCCCCGCTGGGGGCCGCACCTCCGTCCACGATGCACCAGCATCGAGGCTAACCATGGTGACACCCGACGGTGATCCGTCGGGTGGTGAGGCATCCCCGACAAGCAGGCAGCGTGCTGGAGTCGGACAAGCAATCGCTCGGTAGAGCGGCCACGCTGGACCCGTTCCCGCAGAGAGCGCCCCCGGCACCCAAGATGCTCCACCATTTGCGGTGTTGAGGATGCTGAGGCTCTCTCCCGAGCCCGGGTTTCCCACCACCGCTTCTTTCGTTCCCTCGATCGCACAAGCATCATTGCTCGTGCATGCGACGAGCGAAGGTATCGATTCGCCATCGGGCAGCGATAAAGAGCGCCACTTGGACCCTGACGCATCGGTCACCAAGGCGATGCCCCGATCTTGGTCAGTCGACAAGCCGACCACCATGCAGCGAGTCGAGGTCGGGCACGAAATGCTCTTCAGTTCTGTGACGTTTCGGGGCAAGCCAGACACTGTTTTCCAGCTGTGTCCTCCGTCGACCGTGTTGACCGCGACGCCCACGGTGTTGGCACCCACCAGGTTGTATCCGACCGCCAGGCACGAGCTCGGCGTCGCACAGGCCATGGCGTCTAGATGAGTGACACCCTCGAAGGGCCGGGAGACGGCCAGTCGGCACCTCTATCCGTGCTGAGGGCGGCGATCTCATGTCCTGGGGTGGCGAATCCAAAGGCCCCAACGGCGATACACACCTCCGCAGACGGACAGGAGACTTCCTCTAGGGGTGCAGAGCTGGCACTCCCGTTGACAGACACCGTGGTGGCCACCGCGTGTTGGCTCGGCACGATGTGACTGGTGGTACCAGCCGTCGTTGGAGGGTTTGACGACGACGCAGACCGATGAACGCTCGCGCAACCGCCAGCAAATCCCGCACAGATCAGCACGGCGAAGACGAGTGGCGACCGGCCAGCTTTCACTGGAACAGCATGGCATTGTCGAGAAGTTGGTGGCACGAATGTGTGACGCTTCCCGGCGAACGGGGAGGATTCTCTTGGCGTTTCGGATCGGGTCGCTCAACTCGGTGAAGCGGCTGGTCGTCGGGAAAAGAACCGAGTAGTGCGAACGACCGGAGCACGATGGAGAACGGTCCTCACACTCGCCGCGTCGTCCACCATGTTGGGGCTCCTTCTGGCGGGTTGCGGGGCAGGGAGACCCGGGGATCGATCCGCGAGCCCAAAGCATCCTTCCACGACGACCTCATCAACTACGTCAACAACGACCAACCAATGGTGACGCCGACGACCGTCAACCCAGACGCCATGTGCCAAAACGGCCAGATAACCGTGAGCCCACTCAGTGGCTCTGGGGCGTGCGGAACTGTCTACGAGGTGCTCGGGTTTCGAAATGACAGCCAGATTCCCTGCACTCTGACCGGTTATCCAGGCGTCGCCACCTCAATGCTCGGGACAACCAAATGTTGCAGGCGCAACGAAAGCCGTACACGGATGGAGCGATTATCCAGACCGTCAAAGTCTTGCCAGGGCAAATCGTCTCGGCGACGGTGACGGCATCTGACATCCCATACGGAACCGCGACGTCATGCGTTCTCTATCCCGCCATCTTGGTGACACCTCCGGGCTTGACCGATCTCGAACGATCAGTTTCGCTGGATCAAATGTTGCCTTTCCGGGCTGTGGGGCTCCCAACGTGTATCCCGTGGATCCCGGGCCAGTGACCTCGACGTCGAAGACGTTGTGAGGACCCTAAGCGTCCTCTGCTCCTGTCACCTTCCCAGCGAGCAATGTACGGGGGCAGGTCCTGGAGTAGACAAGTTTTGCGTTTCATCGGCCCGGGTCGGCCGACAAAGGGCTTGAGCCATCCCACTCAGAAAGAGGCGCGCAGTGCCACTTCCAGTTGCTGAGTCGAGCTTGACCCGTAACTGCGATGCGACCGTTGGCCCAGAGGAGCTTCTGCCACGGCGTACCGTCAAGGTTCCCTGTCCATGGGAAGAGCCGGAGTAGGACGGCCTCAGCCACCGAAGGCGGTGGAACGAACTCAGTGCCCAGCCCACGGGCAGCGTCCCAGGTGTGAATAAGAAGCTCGTCACAGCCCATAGCGGCAAATCCCGAACGGTCCGCCAGCCCTTGAGGATGGAATCCACGTTGGTCGGCCGGAACGGCGTCTACGACATCAATGAGGATCGAAGAGTATGTTCCCACCGTGGCGATCAACTCAGAGGCTGGCCGGTCAACCCGGACACTGTGTGTAACAGTTTGCAGCTCCACTCCTCCAGCCGAGAGGTCGATGGCGTACCAGAGGCAACCTTCGGCGGCGTGCGCTACAGCCTGTGCCACCGTCCAGCCCATCCCGGGGATGTCGTTCGACCACAGCTCCGGGTCGGTTCGTTGGAGGAACGAACACACAACGCCAGTCGTCTGTGCAATGTGAGCCCCGGACGGACTACGCGACGTAGCGTGAGACATGGGAACGACTGTACCGATTGGTCACAAGTACACGTCCGGTCGGCTCGCCAGGCCGCCCTTCCGTCGGGTAGCCCCGGCGTGCCGAACGGCCGCACCCCAACCCGGCGGACGGGGGCACTCGGCTCAATTGGGTTGTTCACCCCTTTGACGCGATGCCTACAATCGGTGCGTCGAGCACCTGATCCGCCGCCGATCCGAGAAATGGTGCGTTTCCAAATGCGAACACTCCACCGTCAGCAGCGACGGTCCAATAGCTGGTGCCGTCTGGGTTAGCAGCAATACCCGTCATCGGTGAGTTGAGCGACTTTCCACCCATGAGCCGTAGAACCCTGCATCACCGAAAGCAAAGACCCCACCGTCTGAAACGACCAGCCAGTAGCCCTCGTCGTCCTGGGTGGCGGCGATGCCAACGATGGGACGATTGAGGTGACTGCCGCCCATCGAACCGAAGAAGTGAGAGCCGCAGTTTGCGAAAATCCCGCCATCTGCACCAACTAGCCAATATCCTTGCGTCGCTGCCGCGAAGCTTGGGTCGAGTCACGGCAGCGTCGACACTATTGGGCAGGAGCCGATAGGTCCGTGGTTGGTAAGTTGCGCAGACTCGGACTGCACGTACCCCAGACGGCGAGCGCCGCCGAGAACGCGGCAAAGAACCCGACGGTGAGGCGCTCAGTGGTGGTCTGCAGCAAGATGCCGGCGAGAAGAGGCGCCGCCGACCCGACGGAGAGCGCGATGGCGTTCCGCACGGCCTCGGCCCGGCCGAGGAGCCGGTCCGGCGTCACGGCCATGCGGTACCCGTTGACGACTGAGTCGGTTGAGGGGATGGCCAGGCCGACCGGGACCATGCCCACAGCGAGGGCATAGACGCTCGGCCACACGAGGAACACCACACAGCACGTCCAGGCCCACAATTCAAGAAGGAGCACGGCGCGGACGGACAGCACGCGGCGCAACGCGGGCGAGATGATCGATCCGACCAGGACCGCCACTGCGAACACCGCGGTCAGGAGGCCGATGGCACCACCAGTCAAGCCTTGGCGCTCCCCGATGACCACAACGAGAAAGAGCAGGCCGAACGCCGTGAAGTTGAGCAACCCATAGAGGAGGGCGGTAATGCGGACGAAAGGCTCGCTCCAGGTGAAGGCCAGTCCCTCCTTCACCCGGGTCGCGATGGTGCTCGAGTCGCGGGCGCGGTCCTCCTGGAAGCGGGCCCGCATGAGAAGCAGGGACACCGTCGAGAAGGCGTATGAGCAGGCATCGACGACGAAGGGGAGCGCCTGTCCCGCCTCGAAGAGCGACCCACCCAGTGGCGGCCCCACGATCCGTACCGCGGCCGTCCGGCCACTCTGCGCGCCGGCGGCGTCGAGCAATTGCTCGGTGGGCACCACCGCGCGTACCGCGCCGGCCTGCGCGGCGTTGAAGAGCGCGGCACCGGCGCCCTCGACGAAGGCGACGGCCAGGATGACCCAGAACGGAGGGTGGAATGCGGAGATCGACACCGCAAGGAAGGCGAGAGCGCCGGCCCGCACGACGTCGGCGCCGATCATGAGCGCACGGCGGCTCCAGTGGTCGGCCGCCACGCCGGCGGGTATGGAGAAGATGGCCATGGGCAGCGTGCGGGCGAGCGAGACGAGGCCGGCTCGCACAGCCGAGTGGGTGAGAGCGAGCACGAGCAGCGGGTAGGCGATGGAGCTGACCTGGGTGCCAGCGTTCGAGAGCAGTTGCCCGGTCTGGAACAGCATCCAGTCGCGGTTATGGCGGAGGGGGACGGCGGGCACCGTGGCGACCCTATGCCGCGGGCCACCTCTTCGGGTTCGATGAGGAATCAACGTGGATTCGGGCTCTGGTGCTCGCTATCCGATTTGGAACTGGGCTTTCCGCGAACGCCGAAGGTTGGGACACCTTTCGATTGTGAACGGCTTTAGGTGAGGTAGCCCCGATGTGCCAGCGCAGGGTGGCGCCATAGGCCCGGCTGCGACGACGGGACATTGCATCCGGTCCAACCGTGAGATGGTCGTTATGGCCAATGACCAACGAAGGCCAGCCAGAATGAAAACCCATTGCACGGCAACTTCGCTCGTGCTATGCCCTAACGACGGGGAGTCTTTGCTCTAATCGCTGCCGTCACGAGGAGTCCTTGCTCTAATCGCTTGGGTCCGCTGCCGAAAGGAGGTGCGCATGCGGTTTTCGAGGGTCTTGGTGGTCATGGCTGCGTTGTGCCTCGCGTCAGTTCTGAGCGCGCTACAGACGCAGGTCGCCAGCGCGGAGCTACCGAGCACGCAAGTCGTGGTTCCCTCGACCGGCGCCACCGTCACGAGCACCCAGGTCGTGCTCGACGCGGCTGCATCTGCGGGGGTGACCCGGGTCCAGTTCGAACTGACCGGCGGCACCCTGAACGACTGGGTGATTGCCACCGCCACCCCCACCATCTACGGGTGGATCGCGCTGTGGAACAGCACCACCGTGGTCAGCGGCACCTACACGCTCCAGAGCGTCGCCACCGCCGGGGGCTCAAGCGCTACGAGCACCGACATCTCGATCACGGTGAGCAATGGGACAGCGACCATGTCGTTCGTGCTGCCGCCCCCTAACGGCGGCACCGCCTCGGGCACCCAGGCCGTGTTCGACGCGGATGGCCCTGCGGGAGTGACCGGGGTGTTCTTCGGCTTCAGCGCCCCTGGCTGTCCCCCTAGTGGAGCTCCTCTCCAACCTCCCCTTTGCACATTTAGCGCCACCCCCACCATCTACGGGTGGATCGCGCTGTGGAACAGCACCGAGGTACCAAACGGCACCTACGAGGTATCGGTCGCCTGCAATCAATGCGCTCTCGCCACAACATCGATGGGGGTGGACAACCCAACCTCCACGGTGGTGGTGCCAGCGAACGGCTCCACGGTGGCGGGCTCCCAGTGGCTTGACTGCTTTCCACCAGCCGGTTACGGCGCCGTCGAGTTCTGGATCGAGAGTCCAAACCTGAGCGCACAGTTCTTGGGTGATGCCACGCCTACCTACTACGGCTGGCTGTATGAGTGGAACACAGAGGGCGTGGAGGACGGGTCTTACGCCATCTACTGCACTGCCGGGTCCCCCCCAGGTGCGAGCGCTTTCGGCCCCACCATTTTGGTCAGCGTTTCGAACTGACCACTCTTGGGTTTCCAGTGTCGGACCCCGGCTGATTCCTACCATCATCGGCGATTCTGATGAAGTCTTCACGCCTAGCCCCGTTGCCGGTATGGGGCGGGGTCCCAGGGGTCATTGCTCTCTTGGCTTCCCTCCCGCGCCACCGCCCTTCGACACCTCCTCCCACGCTGCCGCGGCTCCCTCTAACTGACGACGGAGGGCTCGCGCCTTCGGGTCCTCGGCATCAATCTCGCCGGCGTCAATGGCGGCCAAGAGCCGACGAAGGGCCTCAGCGGCTTCGGCCACCGTCGAGCTGGTTGGAGGTCGAGCCACCCGTCCATAGTGGCGCGATGCGACCTCTGGATCGCGGACTCACCTGTGCGACTGGCCCTCGGTCACCCTGATCTTCCCTCGTTCTTTCTAGGTTCTCGATTCATTCCATATCCAGCACTGTCTCGCACGTCGGGCACTCGGCCGCCCTCCACATCCTCTTGATAATGACCATGTCGCGGCAGATCGTCGATCGGTTCACCTTGAAGAACTCGGCCAAGTAGGTCTGATTGCCACGGTCGAAGGGCGACCGCCCGTTTTTGCCGAGGTCTTCCCACATCTCGATGATCTGGTTGCGGCGGTGGTCAGCTCTGAACCGTTGCCGAGCGTTGTAGCGCCTTTCGACCAGAAGCATGCGGTCGCCTGCTCAGTCAATGGCCATTGCAAATTGGTGCCCTCCATGGCACGATTTGGCAAAGAGGGGGACACCGCCATGGAGAGGCAGAAGGATTTGGGGACCAGCCAATCCCCATGGTCAAGCGTCGTCCTCACTTTCTGCCGCTTCCTGGTCGCAGGCGTTCCGGGTGGCGGCGAGGCGATCGACTGTGCCGTTGGTCTGCTCCATGCGATCGAAGGCGCCCAAGATGCACAGGCAGAAATGCTCAATGCGATTCATGCCGACGTCGAGCTACTACGACTGCAGGCCTTCCGAAGCGGACAGCTTCGTCTCCATGAAGCTGCACGCGTCGGATCACAAAGCGATCGACGCTCAACATTGTTGAACGAAGCCGCATCGCGGTTCCTCGACGCAGAACCAATGTGCTCGTGTCTTGAAGAGTCAGCCATCAACCAGCTCCACCTGGGACTCACATTTGGCCTCTTGAACGAGCGGGAGGACTCTTCGTATTGGTTGGGAACGAGCGCCGCATCCGGGGTGGCCGTCGCGCACGCAATCGCTGAGGCAGCTGGGAGTATCAAGGTCCTGAAGACCAAGAAGGGAGTCGCCGGAGTCGCCGCATCTGTTCTCTCCATTTACCCGGCGGTCGTGGTTGTACCGCTACTTCTTCTCAAGAAGAGGAAGAAGAGGCTGGATGCCCGCGCTGCTGCCCAGGCTCTTGGGGAGTTCTTGCCCTTCGTGAACACGGCAGTGGCTTGCCACAATGCATTGGAGGTCGAGGCCCCCATTTCCAGTCTGGAGCTGAACCAGACAGGGAAGCTCACATGGATCCTTCAGGAGTCCTCATAACGGCCAAACGGCATGCCGGAGCCACGTTCCGGCGAAGTCACTGCTCTCTTGGCTTCCGCCCCGCCTCACTGCCACACGACGCTTCTTCCCACGTGGCAGCGGCTCCCTTCAGTTATCGATGTCGATGACGTAGCTCGTGGGAACGAACCAAAGATGCGATAGAACACTCCCGATGACTGGGTCTGGTCCGAGAATCAGGCGCCCGAAGCAATCATTGAAGATGTTTGAGCGCGTTCAGGGTCTTTTCGCACCACGCACTCAACGACCTGCCAAAAGGGCCCGCCGAGCGCGCCATCCGTATCTCCTCCGAGGGATCCTCCGTCACCATGACGGACGTCTACGTCGAAATCGGTTTGGCGGACCTCTTCTGTGGGCGCTGCGACAGGCGAATGCAAGGAAGCCATAACAACGGTCGCCTGCACTACCGCTGCCGCTTTCCGAATGAGTACGCGGCGACGTCTCATCGATCATCCCCGTAACGTCTACGTGCGCCAGGATGCAATCGAGCCGCATCTCGACGCATGGCTCGCCCAGGTCTTCGATTCCGAAAACGTCGAACAGACCTGCGCGCCTCTAGCCGCCGCCTCCAAGCCGGACAGCGACGGTGAGACGCTCGCCCGTGGCACCGCTCAGAAAGCCATCGGGGACTGTGATCGTCGGCTCAATCAATACCGGCAACTGCTCGACGAAGGTGCTGACCCCAAGACCGTCGCCTCATGGATGGCAGAGGTGCAGGCAGATCGCCGGGCAGCAGAACAGGCCCTGGCGAGCCTCAAGCTCCGCGAAACGCTCTCTGAGGCAGACGTGCGCCGCATGATCGAGCAGGTGGAGGACGAGGTCAGGATGCTCTCATTGGCCGATCCAGAGGCGACGAGCGACCTCTAGGCCGCCCTGGGCATCCGGCTCACCTACGAGCCCGACCGGAACTGCGTCATGGTCGAAGCGCAGCCTGGCTTATGGGGTTTAGGTCGTGTCGGAGGGCCTAGTAGAGCAAAACCAGATTGGCGGCTCCAGCCCTGGGACCTGGGAAAGTAGGCGGCCGCAGGCCGCGTGGTGCGGCTCCTGTAACACAGCACCCTCAAACAGCATCAGAATCTCACTGCGCGCTTGCCACAGTTGCATGCGCCTCAAACGAATCCTCTTTGAGTCAAGACCCCAAATTTCGTGGACTTGAAGGCGCGACAAATCGACCCGCCATGAGACGGGATGATGCGTAGTCTTTCGATGGGTCCGGGAGTGACTTCGCCAAAGAGCCGGTCGCGCAGGGTGAAGAGCCGACCACGCAGGCTGTGAGTCGTTCCCTGGTGTCCTCCCGGACCTCCTATCGAGCGTCGGCGAGGAGCTGGCGGTAGACGGCGTTGCTGATCTGGCGTTTCAGCGAGCGGAGCGCCTCCTTCTTGGTCTTGCCCTCAGTAACCTTGCGTTCGAAATAGATGCGTCCCTCTGTCCCGGGATTGCGGATCTGGGTGACGGCGGCCATGTGCCGCGCGTGGTTGAGCCGGCGGTTCCCACGTTGGGAGACACGGTGGACGACTCGTCCGCCCGAGGCGAATTCGACCGGTGCGGTCCCGGTGTAGGAGGCGAAGGCATCGCGATTGGCGAAACGGCGGACGTCACCGGCATAACCGATGATCTGGGCCGCGATGATGGGGCCCACGCCATAGACATCGGTCAGCGAGGGTGCCCGACGCCTTGACGGCGAGGCGGATCCGGCGGTGTGACGCCTTGGTCTGCTCGTCGAGGCGGCGGACGTCGTCGAGGAGCTCGAGGGCCATGTCGTAGCGGACCTGCTCGGCCGGGGTCTGAGGGGTGATGTTAGCCAAGGACTTCTCGGCATCAGAAACGTACAATTCCTTGGCGATTCCGCCCGGAACCAGTTCGGCCAAGAGGGCGTGGAGTCGACACACGACACGAGTCCTATGGCTGCCGAGGTCGACATTGCGCTTGGCCAGGAGCCGGAGGACCTGGGAGTGGTCAGCCACCTCGACGCTGCGGAGGCTCGGGGCCCGAAGGGCAGCGACGGCGATCGAGTGCGCGTCATTGGGGTCGTTCTTGTTGGAACGACCGGTGGCGAGCACTCGGATGCGAGAGGCCAAGGTGGCCGGGACGTCGAGCACCTCTTCGCCCTGTGCCACAAGCTGTTGGGCCAACAGGTAGCCCGTCCCGCCGGCCGACTCGATGGCCCACTTCCGCTTCTCGAACGGCTCGGCCCAGCGCACCAATTGTTCGACCTGACGACGGGTCGCACGCACCTTGACGCTGGCGACCTCACCTTCAGCCTCGTCAATGGCCACCGCGGTGTGCGATGTCTTATGGGGGTCGATTCCGATCACCACTTGCATGACTACCTCCTTGGTTGATGAAAACCACGGGGGCACTCCTGCTTGAGGCATAACACCTATTCGGCTCAGTTCTCAGTTATGTGCAGTCGCAGTGGTTCCGCACCGTGCTCACGGAGGTTTGCGAGAGGAAAGACAGCACATAATCACAGGCCCTCGAGGAAGGTGAGAAGCCGGTCACGGGGCCGGAACCGGGTTGGCCCTGGGCTCGGGTCGCTCAGGCGGTTGAGCGTGGCCTCCTTGGTGGCGAGGTCGGCTTCGAGGTATTGGTGCGTGACGGCCGGGCTGGAGTGGCCGAGCCAGAGCGCGATCACGGCCAGATCCGTGCCCGCCTCCAAGAGGTGAACTGCCGTCGAGTGCCGAAGGGTGTGCGGTGAGACCCGTTGACCGCGCAGCGTCGGACAGGTTTGCTCAGCCGTGGCCACGGCACGGTCGAGCCGATCGCGCACTCCCGACCGCGACATTGCCGTCCCGCTGCGATTGGGGAAGACCGGAGACTCGTGTGCCTGCTGGGTCTGCGGCAGCCAGGTGCGCAGTTCTCTGGCGGTGCTGGCCCACAACGGGATGACCCGCTGCTTGCGGCCCTTGCCGTGGAGCTGGAGGGCGCTCCGGCTCTCGAGCAGGACGTCACGGACTCGCAGGGCGGTCAACTCCGAAACCCGGGCGCCAGTGTTGTATGCCACGGCCAACAAGATGGCGTCGCGTCGCCCGCTCCAGGTGGTCCGATCGGGCGCGGCCAAGATGGCGGTGATCTGCTCCTTCGTGAGGTAGCCGAGCACCGGCCGGTCGAAGCGCTTGGCCGGGATGGCCAGCACCCGTGTCGTGATCGGCAGGGACGCCGGATCGCGCACGGCGACGTATCGCATGAAGGAGTGGATCGCCGCCAGGCGAGCGTTGCGGGTGCGAGCGCTGTTGTGCCGGACACACTCGAGGTGCTCGAGGAAGTCCAAGATCACCGGCGCATCGAGATCGGCCAACGTCAGCGCACTGGGTGGCCTGCCGCAGTGGTCCTCCAAGTAGGAGAAGAGCAGTTCGAAGGCGTCGCGATAGCTCTCGACCGTCCGGGCACTCGCCCCACGTTGGTCGATCAGGCGACGCACGAAGAAGTCCTGGACCAACTGGTCGAACCCGATCTCAGGCGCTCTCATGACGCACCCTCCGGCGGCTGTCCGGCGAACGCCTCGAAGCGCTGACCCACGATGTCCATCAGTTCGGGAACGGCAGAGAGATACCAATAGACGTCACGCACCTCGACGTGGCCCACGTAGGTGGCCAGCACGGGGATCTTGGCGTCCACGTCGACGCCCTGCGCGTGCCAGGTCTCGATGCGGCGCACCACCATGCGATGGCGCAGATCGTGCACCCGAGGGGCACGGGTCCGGCCATCGGCCGTCCAACCCAGCCGGCGGCGCACCACGCAAAAGGCATGATGGGCGACGCTGTAGCTGATCCGCTCGCTCGCCTCGGTGCGGAAGAAGGCCGCGCCCGGCCCCGGAGCGCTGTAGCGACGTTCCCGCTCGGCGACGTAGTCGGCCATGGCCGCCGCTGCACTCGGGTGCAGGGGAACAAGCCTGGTCAGGCCACGTTTGCCCGCTCGGACCGTGATCAGCGCGCCGTGGAGGTCGACGTCTGCACACGAGAGGGCAAGGGCTTCGCTGATGCGCAATCCGGTGCAGGCCAACAACCCGAACAAGGTCACGTAACAGCTGGGCCGCAGCCCGCCGGGGGGATCCAGCCGAGCTGCCTCCGCCAGAAGGGCGGCGATCTCGGCGTCGGAGTAGACGTGGGGCGGAGTGCGATGACCCGTCGGGCCGAGCAGCCCGGGGGCGGGCACGTCGGTCGTGCCGTCCATCGCATGGAGGTGGCGCAGCAGGCCTCGCACCCTGCCCAGCCGCTGCGCTGGATTGCGCGGATTGGTCGACGGCGTCGAGGTGGCCCATTCCAGCGTCGTCTCCAAGGGGATCGGCCCCTCATGGCCGTCGAGGTATCGAGCGAACTCGCGCAATGAGCGCTCGTGGGTGACTGAGCGATAGCCGAGACCACGACGCATCTCTATGTAGCTCTCGATGACGTCGCCAATGGCCCGGGTCATGACGCCCTCCCCGGCCACGGCAACGCCACCTCACGAAGGGCATCGACATCGACTGCCGCATAGATCCGAGTGGTCGCGAGCTCGCTGTGTCCGAGCAGACCGGCGATCTGGACCAGGCGAACTCCTCTGGCCTGGAGTTCGGTGGCCATCGAATGGCGCAGAAGGTTCCCGCCACGGGTCGGCGCCTCGATCCCGGCCCGCTCGAGCGCCCTTTGCACCGCTCGTCCCACGATGCTGGCACTGATCGGAGCACCTGGGCGCAGGCGCAGCAGCACGAACACCTCGCGTCCCTGGTATCGGGCCGGCCATGCTCGAGGTATTCGGCCAGAGCGTGTCCCACCTCAGCAGGGATCGGAAGACGCGCTCCGTGCCCAGTCTTGCGAGTTCGCACCGAGACGACCCCCTGGCGCCAGTCGATGTCGTCGAGTCGGAGCCGGCAGACCTCGCTGACCCGGAGGCCCAAGCGGGCCATGCACAAGATGATGGCCCGGTCACGCAGGTCGCGGACCGATGAGGCGTCCAACGAGGCGATGAGCTCGCTAAAGGCCTGCGAGTCCAGATGTCGGACAAGACCGCTCCGCCGGTGCGGCACCATCGGCACGGCGTCCTCAAGGCCATTCGCGCCCAGGCCCTGGGTGCGAAGGAACCGGAAGAAAGAACGCAACGACGTCGCCACCAACTCCAGCGTCCTTGGCTGATAGCGACACGATGCCGCGCTGATGAACGCAATGACGTCTCGAGCGCCGAGTTCCTCGACCTGCACGCGTCCGTCAGGGAAGCGCTCTTCCAAGAACGCCCGGACCCAGCGGGCGTAATTGGTGCGGGTGCCTACACAGACACCCCGGGCTCGCCGCAGATGGTCATCGAAGGCGGCCAGCGCCGCTTCGATAGTCCAAGTTGAGTCGACCGACATGAGCTCCTCCTTGTCCTCCGGCCGGGTGGCCGGACTGGCAAGGAGCCTGCCGTTATGTGCAGTTGCTGGTCGCCCTCAAGATGACATCGATCGCCCTCATCCAGCCCGATTGTTCCGTTGCAGCTGGGCGACTGCACATAACGGAGAACTGAGCCGAATAGGTCAGGTCGCTCACCCACAAGGCGTTGGGACGCTCGGCGGAGAAGACCCGCTTGACCAGATCGGGGTGCCGCTCAGCGGCGGGGTCGGCCTTGGTGGTCTTGCGCTTCTTGCCCCGGCGCAGGCCCTCGATGCCCGCCAGGCCCATCAGGCGAGCCACCTGGTCCCGTCCGACGTCGTGGCCCGCCGCCGCGCCGCTTTCCAGAGTTTGCGCACCCCATAGACCCTGAAGTTCTCGCTCCAGAGCTGCACGAGGGCCGCGATCAACATGGCGTCGCGCGCGGCCCGGGCTGAGAGGGGCCGGGACTTCGCCGCGTAATAGGTGCTCGGGGCCACCTGCAGATCCCTGCAGATGGGCTCGACCCCGAGCTCGCCCCGGTTCTCGTCGATGAAGTCGACGATCACCTCCACGGGCGGTCGAGCTCCGCCTGGGCGAAATACGCCGAGGCCCGGCGCAAGATCTCGTTCGAACGTTTGAGCTCGCGGTTCTCCTTCTCGAGCTCGGCGATGCGCTGGCGCTCCTCGGTGGTTGTGCCCGGACGAACCCCGGTGTCGATCTGGTCTTGCTTCACCCAATTGCGCAACGACTCGGTCCCGACGCCCAGCTGCTTCGAAATCCGGGTGATGGCACCGGTGTCGGCCGGATCAGCGGCCCGGGCTTCGAACACCATGCGCACCGCCCGCTCTCTCAGCTCAGGCGGGTACCGCTTCTGTGGATCTGACATGTCTCCATCCTCGCTTCCAAGGTATGGAGTCTCCAAGAAACCCAGGACGGTTCAAGGATGTTTCGTGCTCGATCCTCTTTTGAGCCACTCCGTGGGCGAAGCCCCGATGGGACACCCTTCGAACGAAGGCCACTCGACAGAGTCGAGGGCAGGCACTATGAGAGCGACCACACCGGGACCCCTCAACGCTAGGAAATCGCCCTAGCGCTCGGAGCTAAGTCTCAAGCAGGCACCTTGGGGATAGTCCGCCAGACCGCCGCCAACAAGTGTCACAAGGCCGCACTGGTGTATGGACGAGACGCGGGCATGATGCTGCCGGCAGCTCACTGTGCTCTCTGGCGACGAAACGAGAGAACTACGATCCGGAGTCTTGATTCCAACCATGGCGCTATGGCGTCAGGAGGTTGCTCGATGGCCGAACCAAGTCGCCCAGACGATGGGAGCAACGGGATCCCGCTCAATGTTGATGAGTTCCGGCGCATCCCTGTCCGAGAAATCGCTGCTCTGTTCCCAAATATTGAAGCCGCGATCAGTGCGTGGAATGAGACGCACTTGGTAGCAGCGGATGCGACCAAACCTCGGATTCTCCAGGGAGAAGAGGGAGCGCGGATTCTCGATACGCACGGCACCGAGCACGGGCTGAAGGCCCGCCTGCAACGTTTGTGGCAGAACATCGGAAACTTGGAGAATGACCTGGCGATATACGGCGAAGGCCTTCGCAAGGGGAAAGCGCTCCTGAGCGTCGGCTGCTCTCGTGATGTTGCGCGCGACCTCGCCCAGGTGTTCGAACAGCATGGTGCTTCCGCCATTATTTACTTCGACAGATATAGTGCGGCGCGCCTCAGCGGCCCCTACAGTGCGGAATCGTTGGATTAAGTGGCTGCCGACGCCCTTCGCCGCAGTTCAGCTCTAAAGCTCGTTTCCACCTTCTGATCTCTTCCTCCTCGCCCTGGTCCAATGCGGAGGTGTCCCCGAACGCCGGCCTGGTGGCACACGGCTCCTCTTGAAATCGCTCACCGCCTTCCTTCAGTTAGCGGCCGAAAGAAGGTTCGGCAGCCTTTAGGGCTGGCCTAGCAACATCATCAAGACGAGCGGATCGAACGGGGATTCGACGAACCCGTAGTGGACGTAAAAGCTCTTTGCGTCGTCATCTTTGGCGTGGATCAGGAGTACCCGGACACCGACCGACTGGGCAACCTCGAAGGCTTTGAGCATGAAGTGCTTCAGGAGTGCGGCTCCGAGACCCCGTCCGCTGTGTCTCGAATCAACGGCCATCCGTGCGAGCAGGACGGCAGGCATCTCTTCTGGTTGGTTCCGCTGCATGGACTTCGGTGTGGCCGACCGGAGTATCGATGCTGTCGCCGCTGCATAGAAGGCGACGACTTCACGTGAGCCCGCTTCGACGACGACCCACGTGCGACTGCTGCCGCTTGCCTGGTTCTTGCGGGCATGGCGGATCAACCACTGATTGAGAGCTGGCTTGCCGCAGTCGAACCCATCGAGGAGATGGTCACCGGCCAACAACTCCGGACCGGCGTAGGCCACTAAGCAGGTTGCTCGAGCACCGAGGGATTGGAGAGCAACTTGACCATCGCTGCCGGAACTGCCGGCGGAGCTGACAGCAACTTCTGCAGCTGATTCCACTCGGCATCGTCAACGAAGAACACGCGCCGGTCGGCGAGCTCGGTCTCGGCAGCCTCGACCGCATGGCGCAAAACGAAGTCATTGGCGGATTCGCCTCGAGCTTCAGCGGCCCGGCGCAGGACGGCATCCTGCTCGGGAGTAAGCCGCAAGCTCAGTCGTTCGGTCTTCGAAGCCATGCAGCAAGTGTACGCCATATGACGTACAAAGTCATCCCCCAACCGGGCTCCGGACGGGCAGGGCCAGTCAAGGCCGGCGCAGCCGCCCGTAGGGGAAGCCTTGACGGGGCCGGGCGGATCCCGTGGTCACCATGGCTCCGGCCGCCCGACGGGCGGCCTACCTGCGGTTTTACCCCCATCAACTTGGCTTGTCGCAGCCGTGCGACAAACTCTGGCCCTTGACCGAAGACGTCGATTTCCGCAGCGACAAGAGCGAAAGCGCCGAGGGCGGCCGGATGGCCGTCAGCCGCTGGGCCGGCTACCACCACAACCTCGACGAAGACATCATGGCCCAGGCCTTCTCGACCCCCGCCCAGAGCATGGAGGAACTCGATCCCGAGATCCGTGACGCCTTGGCCGCCGACGCGCTCGAGCGCTCGGAGCTGATCGGCTTCTGGGTGGCCTGGCATCTCGCCGGCGGGTTCGACAACCTCGAGCGTGGCGGCTGGCACCGGGCGACGATCTTCCGGAAGATCCGCCGCTTCCGTGCCACCTACGGCGCCCACCCCGACGAGTTCGTCTTCCCCTGGATGCAGCTCGACCTCGACACCGCATGGTCCGAGCAGATCTCCCGACAGCTCGAAGCGGCCCGCAGCCGCGGATACTTCGGCTGACCTTCAGCGTCGAGATGGCACCCGTGCGCACCTCTGATCAGCTAGTCGCAAATATGCATCTACCCGACGCCGGGTCTGCGGGAGCTGGCGTCGGGAGTCGATGCCCTCTACCTCTCGGGCCGGGCCGAGCTGCCGAAGCGGTTCCTCGCCCGCCTCGAGGACTGCCGGGCCTGGGCGGCCGAGGCCAAGCGACCCGCCCCGTGCGAAGTTGGTGAGCTCACTCTTCGGCATCGCCTCCCACGGCTGGGGCAAGTATCGCTTCTGCCTCGACCACGAGATGGCCCGCATCGGCTTCTCCACCAGCCTCCACCTCCCGACCGTGCGCGTCCAGCCCCGCTCGGAGTTCCTCCACGCCGTCGGGCCCGAGGCGGCGGTGGCAGCCTTGCACGAAGTGCTCGCCGCAGAGCTTGGCCATTTGCGCTTGTGGGTCAATCGGGTCGACCTGTTCGCCGACTGGCAGGGTTGGACACTCACCCTCGACGACGCCCACCGTTTCGTTTGCCGGGCCGAGGCACGCCGCACCTACGAGGTCGGCGGGACGCTGACCGGATTCGAATTCGGCTCCCGTAAGACCAAGACCCTTTTGGCCCGCCTCTACAACAAGACGGCCGACGTCGCCGCCAAGGACACCGGCTGGTGGCACGAAGTCTGGGGCGAACGCTACGTCCACGGATTGCCCGTCCACCGACTCGAGTTCGAGTTCGGGCGCCAGGGACTCGTCGAGTTCGACCTCAACACGCCGGACCAGGTCCTCAGCGCCGTCGGCGACCTCTGGGCCTACGCCACCGGGGAATGGCTGACCTGTCGCTCCCCCACCAACGACCAGACCCGTTCCCGCTGGCCCCTCGCTCCCGAGTGGCTGCAGGTCCAAGCACCCACGCTCGGACACCAGGCCGTCGGCCTCGAGCGGCTGCGCCTGGCCCGGCGGTCGACCTCCATCGAGAAGCTGCTGCCGGGCCTCACTGGGTACCTCGCCTCCCTGGGTGCACTCATCGGCACAGATGGCATCGAGGACACGCTCGGGGCGATCGGGCATCATCTGCACACCTACGAGATCATCAGCCACACCGCATTCGAAGATCGGGTGGCCCGCCGTCGCAGCGAGCTGGAGCTGCGGTGAGCTCGGCCGGGCCCGACTACGAGCGGGTGGCGGCTGTCCTCGTACGAATCGGTTTGCGCATGGTGCACGAAGACAACGTGAACGAAGACAAGCAAGACAAGGTGGAACGGGAGGACAGCGATGTTGACAGTGGCCTACTGCCGGGTGTCGACAGAGGAACAAGCGGCGGAGGGCTTCTCGATCGCCGGGCAAGCTGACAAGCTGCGCGTCTACGCCGAGTTCCACGACCTCGGTGCGGTGACGGTCATCGCCGACCCCGGCCTGTCGGGCAAGAACCTCGAGCGGCCCGGGCTGCAGCAAGTGTTGCGCATGGTCGACGAGGGTCACGTGGCCAACGTTCTCACCTGGCGCCTCGACCGGCTATCTCGGAACCTCGGCGACCTCATCATGCTGGCCGACCGCTTCGGGCAGGCCGGCGTGGCTTTGCACTCGTTCACCGAGAAGATCGATCTGTCGTCGGCGACGGGCCGGATGTTTTACAACATCCTCGGCTCCTTTGCGCAGTTCTACCGCGAGCAATTGGCGGAGAACGTGCGCATGGGCATGCACAGGCCGTGCGCCAGGGCAAGTGGGTGAATCGTCCGAAGACCGGTTACGACCTTGTCGACGGCGAGCTCGTGCCCAACGAGATGGCGCCCGTCGTCCGCCGCATCTTCACCATGCGTGGCGAGGGAGCCAGTCAGGGCAAGATCGCCGAGTCCACGGGCGTCAAGTACTCAACCGTGCTCAGCATTCTGGGATCTCGCATCTATCTCGGTGAGGTCCAGATGAACGGTGAGTGGTTCGCAGGGCACCATGAGGGGATCATCACGCCGAAGGCCTTCGCCGCTGCCCATCGGGGCCGGGTCAGAGGCCGGGCCCGCGGCACCGACCTCCTGTCGGGCCGGGTCCGCTGCGGACTGTGCCAGCGGCTGATGGCTCTCGACCAGAACGGCGAGGGGCTCGCCTGTCTGTGGCGATCCGTGAGGCACAGCGTGAGGCTGACGATGCACTGGTCGAGGTGGCGCGCAGTGACGATATGGCCCAGCACTTCGATGCCGTGGCACAGCTGCTCGCAACGCTCGACGTCGACAAAACATGGAAGGCCGCCACGGAGGTCGAGCGACGAGTGCTCATCGACGAGTTCATCGAGGAGATCACGGTGTTACCGGATTACCTCGACGTGAAAGTGCACGGAGCGCCTGTCGGTGCACGTCCTCTACCAGGAGGTTGGACTCAAGGAGTCGGGTTTTGATCGTGTCGGAGGGCCGGATTATGCAAAACCCGAGTGGCGGATCCAGCCTCTGGACCTGCGACGATAGGCCGGCCGCAGGCCGGCAGGGTGCGATCCCTGTAACACAGCACCCTCAAACAGCATCCAAATTCTGATGCGTGCTTGCCATAGTTGCATGCGCCCGGTTCGAATCCTCTTTGAGTCAAGACCCCTATTTGGAGTAGTTCCGGGCGCGACGAAATCGAGCCGTCGTGGAAGGACGCGACGGCGTAGTGTTTCTATGGGTTCGGGAGTGACTTCGCCGAAGAGCCGGTCGCGCAGGGTGAAAGCCGGTCACGCAGGCAGTGAGTCGTCCCTGGGTGTCCTCCCGGACCCCCTATCGCGGCGTCGAGGAGCAGCTGTCGGTAGACGGCGTTGCTGACGTGGCGCTTCAGCGAGCGAATCGCCTCCTTCTTGGTCTTGCCCTCGGCGACCTTGCGCTCGAAATAGATGCGTCCCTCGGTTCCGGGATTGCGGATCTGGGTGACGGCCGCCATGTGCAGCCCATGGTTGAGCCGACGGTTCCCGCGCTGGGAGACACGGTGGACAACTCGGCCGCCCGAGGCGAACTCGACCGGTGCCGTCCCGTTGTAAGAGGCAAAGGCGTCGCGGTTGGCGAAACGGCGGACGTCACCGGCATAGCCGATGAGTTGCGCGGCGACGATCGGACCGACCCCGTAGATCTCGGTCAGCGAGGTCCCCGAGGCCTTGATGGCGAGGCGGATCCGGCGGTGCGACTCTTTGGTCTGCTCGTCGAGGCGGCGGACGTCGTCGAGGAGCTCGAGGGCCATGTCGTAACGGACCTGTTCTACAGGGGTCGAAGGCGTGAGGTTGGCCAAGAACCTCTCGGCGTCAGAAACTGAACCGTCCTGGGTTTCTTGGAGACTCCATACCTTGGAAGCGAGGATGGAGACATGTCAGATCCACAGAAGCGGTACCCGCCTGAGCTGAGAGAGCGGGCGGTGCGCATGGTGTTCGAAGCCCGGGCCGCTGATCCGGCCGACACCGGTGCCATCACCCGGATTTCGAAGCAGCTGGGCGTCGGGACCGAGTCGTTGCGCAATTGGGTGAAGCAAGACCAGATCGACACCGGGGTTCGTCCGGGCACAACCACCGAGGAGCGCCAGCGCATCGCCGAGCTCGAGAAGGAGAACCGCGAGCTCAAACGTTCGAACGAGATCTTGCGCCGGGCCTCGGCGTATTTCGCCCAGGCGGAGCTCGACCGCCCGTGGAGGTGATCGTCGACTTCATCGACGAGAACCGGGGCGAGCTCGGGGTCGAGCCCATCTGCAGGGATCTGCAGGTGGCCCCGAGCACCTATTACGCGGCGAAGTCCCGGCCCCTCTCAGCCCGGGCCGCGGCGACGCCATGTTGATCGCGGCCCTCGTGCAGCTCTGGAGCGAGAACTTCAGGGTCTATGGGGTGCGCAAACTCTGGAAGGCGGCGCGGCGGGCGGGCCACGACGTCGGACGGGACCAGGTGGCTCGCCTGATGGGCCTGGCGGGCATCGAGGGCCTGCGCCGGGGCAAGAAGCGCAAGACCACCAAGGCCGACCCCGCCGCTGAGCGGCACCCCGATCTGGTCAAGCGGGTCTTCTCCGCCGAGCGTCCCAACGCCTTGTGGGTGAGCGACCTGACCTATTCGGCTCAGTTCTCAGTTATGTGCAGTCGCAGCGGTTCCGCACCGTGCTCACGGAGGTTTGCGAGAGGAAAGACAGCACATAATCACAGGCCCTCGAGGAAGGTGAGAAGCCGGTCACGGGGCCGGAACCGGGCTGGGCCTGGGTTCGGGTCGTTCAGGCGGTTGAGCGTGGCCTCCTTGGTGGCGAGGTCGGCTTCGAGGTATTGGTGCGTGACGGCCGGGCTGGAGTGGCCGAGCCAGAGCGCGATCACGGCCAGATCCGTGCCCGCCTCCAAGAGGTGAACTGCCGTCGAGTGCCGAAGCGTGTGCGGTGAGACCCGTTGACCGCGCAGCGTCGGACAGGTTTGCTGAGCCGTGGCCACGGCACGGTCGAGCCGATCGCGCACTCCCGACCGCGACATTGGCGTCCCGCTGCGATTGGGGAAGACCGGAGACTCGGGTGCCTGCTGGGTCTCGCGGCAACCAGGTGCGCAGTTCTCTGGCGGTGCTGGCCCACAACGGGATGACCCGCTGCTTGCGGCCCTTGCCGTGGAGCTGGAGGGCGCTCCGGCTCTCGAGCAGGACGTCACGGACTCGCAGGGCGGTCAACTCCGAAACCCGGGCGCCAGTGTTGTAGGCCACGGCCAACAAGATGGCGTCGCGTCGCCCGCTCCAGGTGGTCCGATCGGGCGCGGCCAAGATGGCGGTGATCTGCTCCTTCGTGAGGTAGCCGAGCACCGGCCGGTCGAAGCGCTTGGCCGGGATGGCCAGCACCCGTGTCGTGATCGGCAGGGACGCCGGATCGCGCACGGCGACGTATCGCATGAAGGAGTGGATCGCCGCCAGGCGAGCGTTGCGGGTGCGAGCGCTGTTGTGCCGGACACACTCGAGGTGCTCGAGGAAGTCCAAGATCACCGGCGCATCGAGATCGGCGAGCGTCAGCGCACTGGGTGGCCTGCCGCAGTGGTCCTCCAAGTAGGCGAAGAGCAGTTCGAAGGCGTCGCGATAGCTCTCGACCGTCCGGGCACTCGCCCCACGTTGGTCGATCAGGCGACGCACGAAGAAGTCCTGGACCAACTGGTCGAACCCGATCGCAGGCGCTCTCATGACGCACCCACCGGCGGCTGTGCGGCGAACGCCTCGAAGCGCTGGCCCACGATGTCCATCAGCTCGGGAACGGCGGAGAGATACCAATAGACGTCACGCACCTCGACGTGGCCCACGTAGGTGGCCAGCACGGGGATCTTGGCGTCCACGTCGACGCCCTGGGCGTGCCAGGCCTCGATGCGGCGCACCACCATGCGATGGCGCAGATCGTGCACCCGAGGGGCACGGGTCCGGCCATCGGCGGTCCAACCCAGCCGGCGGCGCACCACGCAAAAGGCATGATGGGCGACGCTGTAGCTGATCCGCTCGCTCGCCTCGGTGCGGAAGAAGGCCGTCGCCCGGCCCCGGAGCGCTGTAGCGACGTTCCCGCTCGGCGACGTAGTCGGCCAGGGCCGCCACTGCACTCGGGTGCAGGGGAACCAGCCTGGTCAGGCCACGTTTGCCCGCTCGGACCGTGATCAGCGCGCCGTGGAGGTCGACGTCTGCACACGAGAGGGCAAGGGCTTCGCTGATGCGCAACCCGGTGCAGGCCAACAACCCGAACAAGGTGACGTAACAGCGGGGCCGCAGCCCGCCGGGGGGATCCAGCCGAGCTGCCTCGGCCAGAAGGGCGGCGATCTCGGCGTCGGAGTAGACGTGGGGCGGGGTGCGATGACCCGTCGGGCCGAGCAGCCCGGGGGCGGGCACGTCGGTCGTGCCGTCCATCGCATGGAGGTGGCGCAGCAGGCCCCGCACCCTGCCCAGCCGCTGCGCTGGATTGCGCGGGTTGGTCGACGACGTCGAGGTGGCCCATTCCAGCGTCGTCTCCAAGGGGATCGGCCCCTCATGGCCGTCGAGGTATCGAGCGAACTCGCGCAATGAGCGCTCGTGGGTGACCGAGCGATAGCCGAGACCACGACGCATCTCTATGTAGCTCTCGATGACGTCGCCAATGGCCCGGGTCATGACGCCCTCCCCGGCCACGGCAGCGCCACCTCACGAAGGGCATCGACATCGACTGCCGCATAGATCCGAGTGGTGGCGAGCTCGCTGTGTCCGAGCAGACCGGCGATCTCGACCAGGCGAACTCCTCTGGCCTGGAGCTCGGTGGCCATCGAATGGCGCAGAAGGTTCCCGCCACGGGTCGGCGCCTCGATCCCGGCCCGCTCGAGCGCCCTTTGCACCGCTCGTCCCACGATGCTGGCACTGATCGGAGCACCTGGGCGCAGGCGCAGCAGCACGAACACCTCGCGCCCTGGTATCGGGCCGGCCATGCTCGAGGTATTCGGCCAGAGCGTGTCCCACCTCAGCAGGGATCGGAAGGCGCGCTCCGTGCCCAGTCTTGCGAGTTCGCACCGAGACGACCCCCTGGCGCCAGTCGATGTCGTCGAGTCGGAGCCGGCAGACCTCGCTGACCCGGAGGCCCAAGCGGGCCATGCACAAGATGATGGCCCGGTCACGCAGGTCGCGGACCGATGAGGCGTCCAACGAGGCGATGAGCTCGCTGAAGGCCTGCGAGTCCAGATGTCGGACAAGACCGCTCCGCCGGTGCGGCACCATCGGCACGGCGTCCTCAAGGCCATTCGCGCCCAGGCCCTGGGTGCGAAGGAACCGGAAGAAAGAACGCAACGACGTCGCCACCAACTCCAGCGTCCTTGGCTGATAGCGACACGATGCCGCGCTGATGAACGCAACGACGTCTCGAGCGCCGAGTTCCTCGACCTGCACGTGCCCGTCAGGGAAGCGCTCTTCCAAGAACGCCCGGACCCAGCGGGCGTAATTGGTGCGGGTGCCTACACAGACACCCCGGGCTCGCCGCAGATGGTCATCGAAGGCGGCCAGCGCCGCTTCGATAGTCCAAGTTGAGTCGACCGACATGAGCTCCTCCTTGTCCTCCGGCCGGGTGGCCGGACTAGCAAGGAGCCTGCCGTTATGTGCAGTTGCTGGTCGCCCTCAGGATGACATCAATCGCCCTCATCCAGCCCGATTGTTCCGTTGCAGCTGGGCGACTGCACATAACGGAGAACTGAGCCGAATAGGTCTTATGGAAAGCTGCACATAACACCTATGTGGCCACCTGGTCGGGCTTCGCCTACGCCTACTTCATCACCGACGCCTTTTCCCGGATGATCGTTGGCTGGCGGGTGGCGAGCCACATGCGAGCCGACATGGTCCTCGACGCCCTCGAGATGGCACGCTGGAGGCGGGGCACCTTCCTCGAAGGGCTGGTGTCACACTCCGATGCCGGGTCGCAATTCACTTCAGTGCGCTATGGGGAGCACCTCGACGAACTCGGAGCCGTCCCTTCTATCGGAAGCGTGGGCGACGCGTACGACAACGTGCTGGCCGAGTCGATTAACGCCGCCTACAAGAGCGAGCTCATCAGAGGGCCCGATCAAGGACCCTGGAGGAACGTGGACGACGTAGAACTGGCCACCCTCGCGTGGGTCCACTGGTACAACACGCAGAGGCTGCACGAGTATCTCGGCTACGTGCCGCCGGCTGAATTCGAGGCGGCTTATGCTGCCAACAAGACCGACCAGGAATTGGTTGGAATCCAATAGCCCGGGTCTCCATCAGACCCAGGACGGTCCAAACGTACAATTCCTTGGCGATTCCGCCCGGAACCAGCTCGGCCAGGAGGGCGTGGAGGCGGCACACGACCCGCGTCCGGTGGCTGCCGAGGTCGACATTGCGCTTGGCCAGGATCCGGAGCACCTGGGAGTGGTCAGCCGGTTCGACGCTGCGCAGGCTCGGGGCCCGAAAGGCGGCGACGGCGATCGAGTGGGCGTCATTGGGATCGTTCTTGTTGGAACGACCGGTGGCGAGCACTCGGATGCGAGAGGCCAAGGTGGCTGGGACGTCGAGCACCTCTTCGCCCTGCGCCACGAGCTGTTGGGCCAGCAGGTAGCCCAATCCGCCGGCCGACTCAATGGCCCACCTCCGCTTCTCGAAGGGCTCGGCCCAGCGGATGAGCTGTTCGACCTGACGACGGGTCGCACGCACCTTGAAGCTGGAGACCTCATCTTCAGCCTCGTCGATGGCCACCGCCGTGTGCGATGCCTTGTGCGGGTCTATCCCGATCACCACATTCATGACTGCCTCCTTGGTTGATGTGAACCACGGGGGCACTCCTGCTTGCGGATGCTCGTGCTCGATCCTCTTTTGAGCCACTCCGTGGGCGAAGCCCTGATGGGACGCTCTTCGAACGAAAGCCACCCGACAGAAGCCGGGGGCAGGCACTACGAGAGCGACCCCACCGGGACCCCTTAACGCTAGGAAATCGCGCTGAGCGCTTAGGGTCAAGTCTCAAGCAGGCACATCGGGGCTACCCCCCTGCCCCAGTTCTCGCCCGGCTACTGGCGCCCTGCATGATGCGTCGGGAACGCGGCACAATCGCAGAGCAATGTCAGCTCAGTTTCCCAACCAAGCTGCTCACACCCGGCACACGCGGGAGGTCTATAACCGACTGGCACCTGTGTGGTCGATGGCCAGCGATGACGGACCATTCAACGGATGGCTGGAGCGACCGGCATTTCGCAGCCTGATCCCCGGCCCGCTTTCGGAACTCGCGATTCTCGATGCCGGCTGCGGTTCGGGGGCTCACGCTGAGTGGCTGCTGGAAAACGGTGCCGAAGTGACCGGCTTCGATCTGAGCCCCGTCATGGTCGAAGAAGCTCAACGTCGCTGCTCGGGCCGGGGGCGCTTCTTCGTCGCAGACCTCGCTGAGCCGTTGCCACTCCAACCGCAATCCGTCGACGGGATTACCTGCTCGCTCGTCCTGCACTACCTGGAAGATTGGACGGTACCCCTCCGGTCCTTCGCCGACGTGCTCCGGCCTGACGGCTGGGTTGTGGTTTCGCTCGAACATCCCTTCGGACCACCGCTTCTGTCACAGAAGGGTGGCTACTTCGACACGGAGCTAGTCAGCGATACCTGGACGAAGGCCGACGTTGTCGTGACCCAGTGGTACTGGCGAAGACCCCTCGGGGCTGTCATGGAAGCATTGGCCGACCAAGGGTTTGTGATCGAGCGAATCGTCGAAGCTCAGCCCTCAGCCGAAGCACTCGATCGGTTCCCCGACGAACTCGCACAGGTCAAAGGCGTTCCCTGGTTCATTGTGTATCGACTGCGGCTCCGTAGCGTTATCGATGTAGCTCGCACCCAACCTTGAGGTACCGGTGATCCGCCTGCCCCAGTTCGCCGGGACGGAGTGCCAACCAGGGGCACCTTTTGAGCGGTCGACATTGCTGCCAGACTGTTCGCATGGCACCAGAGCGCTGGACTTCCAATGGTCACCCAATGGCATTGGACCCCGATGCAATCTCGACCGATCCAGTCCTCCCCGCCTTCTTGAAGCCACCCGAGGGCGCGCCCGCATATTACGGCTTTCCGCTGTTGAGCGGGATTGAGCGTGACGGATTCAAACTCGGAATGATCACCGACTTCACCCTCGAGAGTGACGCCCTGGAGGGTGACCTATACATCGTTGCGCCTGATGGGAGCCGAGCCGGAATCGTCTGGGTCACCGGTCCGAGGATGCGGTATGGCGAGTATGAAGAGGTAACCCGGACGAAGTGGGGAGTCTGGCAGTTTGAATTCAAACGGCCACTCCGCACGATCGAAGATGCTCAGTGGGCGCTCGACCAGATGGTTCAGGTGCTCCGACCGGAGTGGGAACGGTGGGCGGAATCCTCGAAGCAAGGTTTGTCGTCAAGTCCGGGCAGGAGCGGCCCGAGTTGGCTCGACGGGCCCATGACCGAGCTACCAGAAATTCTCGAAACCGTGGGGATAGACATTGTCATGCGGCAGATGAACCATCGAACGTCGCAATCATCTGCGTAACAGTCTTGGCTTCGAGTCACATGGAGACTACTTCTTCCGGGTTCGAGGTGGTTGAGAACTGACGGACCTAGAAGGGTGCGCGTCATCCAACGGGCGTCGCTACCGCTTGGGCCCCAAGGTGCCCCACTTCGCCGGATGTGGGCATTCCAGGAACGATCTCAAGACGACAGAATGGGCCCATGTACGCAATCGTGACCAACGTCAGGGTCGAGAACCCTGAGGAAGCCCGGCTACGCCTTCCAGAGGCCCGAGAGACACTTGTGTCTCGCGCCCCGGGCATCGTAAGCGGGTACTGGCTAGAGCCAATCGAAGGCATCGGAACGTCGGTCCTGGTCTTTGAGACGAAGGAATATGCAGAAGAGGCCGCCAAATATCCGGTGCCTCCAATGCCTGGCGTTACTTTGCTCGACCTGACTGTCCGTGAAGTATTCGCACACGTCTGAGTCTTGGGACGTGTCTCCGTTCGTCGGTTATACAGGTGATCCACCTCCTGGGATAGGCATCCGGGGGAACCTCCTCGGGTGCAAACCCGACCAGGAGGTGTGCGGTGAAGTGGAGTCCGTTCTTCGAGTGTGATGTCCGTCCCGACGGTGAACGCGTCTATCGGATCGGCCATCGGCTGATCGACGAGTTCTTGGAGTTCGTGGTCGGCCGAGCCCGCCCCAATACGGTCCGGGCCTATGCCCATGACCTGAGCGTCTTCTTCTCGGTGGTGAAGAAGGACCCCATCGACGTGAGGCCCAAGGACGTGATGGCCTTTGTCACCGCGCAGCGTCGTCCCAAGCCCGGTGCCGAGAACGTGTTGCGTATCGCCGATGGCTCTGCCGGGCTCTCGGCAGCGACGATCAAGCGCCGGCTCGCCGCGGTGTCGAGCCTCTATGGCTACCTGATCACCCGCGACGACGTCGATGTGACAGCCAACCCGGTCCCTCGGGGCATCGCCACCCGCCAGAGCCGCTCTCGCGGCGGACGCGGTCTGCCGCTGGTGCGAGGGGTGCGCCGGCTACCCCGGATCCTCGACGCCGACGAGGTCGAGTCGCTCATGGGGACGCTGCGCACCGAGCGGGACCGGGCCATGACCCAGGCCACGGTCCTCGGAGGGCTCCGGCGCTGTGAGGTGCTCGGGTTGCGGCTCTCCGATCTGCGTTTCGGCGAGTGGCGGGTGTTCATCTCCGAGGGCAAGGGCGGACACGAGCGCCTGGTGCCGCTGTCGCCGACCTTCTTTGCCACCGTTGCGCGCTACATGGACGACGAGCGACCGGAGGAAGCGACGACGGACGCGCTCTTCGTCTCGCTCAAAGGGCCGCGTCGGGGACAGCCGCTCTCGGTCCCGGGTCTCGACCAGATCATCACCGCCGCCCGGGAGCGGGCCGGTCTCAGCCACGGCACCTGCCACGAACTGCGCCACACCTGCTTCACCCGCTTGCGCGAGGCGGGAATGGCCATCGAAGCCATCCAAGCCCAGGCCGGGCACCGCTCGATCAGCTCCACGCGGGTCTACTTGCACCTCGACATGCACTGGCTCGCCGACGAGTACCGCCGGGCCATCGAAGCCATCGAGGCCCAGGCACTGGTGGGGGTGGCCCACTGAACGCGCTCGCCCGACTGCAGCCCCAACCGCGGCGCCGGGGCGGCGGGAGGCCCGAGGTGACGTGGGCCGAACTCAGCGCCAGAGCACCGCTCATGGTGGCCACCATGGCCTCCTACCTGGATCAACTCGAGGTCTCGGCCCGTCCGAGCACGGTGGTCGACGCCGAGCTGACGCTGCGACTCTTCGCCCATCGGGTCAGCGCCACCGACCCCGAATGTGTCGCCGTGGCCGGCATCGCACGGGTGCATATCGAGGACTTCAAGCACTGGCTGGCGGACCGTCCGGGCAAGAAGGGCAAGCGACTGGCCACGATCACGATCCGGCACCGCCTCAGCACCATGCGGACCTTCTTCGAGCGCATCATGGAATGGGAGTACGACGACGCCCCGGCCCGCCTGCTCGTCTACTCGAGCGACTTTCCTGCTCTCGACGAGCCGCTGCCCAAGTTCTTAGACGACCCCACGGCCTCGAAGTTCATGGCCGCCCTGGCGCTCGATCCCAACCTGCGCGGCCGCCTCATGGTCGAGCTACTGGCCCGCACCGGCATCCGTGTCGGTGAGCTCGGCGGTCTCGAAGACGACGCCATGGTGCGCTACGACGGGGTCGATCGCCTCCGGATCCCCGTCGGCAAGCTCCACAACGACCGTCACGTACCGCTGCTTCCGATGCTGGTCGACCTCATCGTCGACTACAAGGCTCTGCGCGGACCGTCTCGCTCGGGGCACCTGCTCGAACGCGACGACGGCGGGCCCTTCGACCGGCGCACCGTGCACCGCTATGTGGCCGCGGTGGCCAAGCGCCCCGGGGTCGGTCACGTCCACCCCCATCAGCTACGCCACACGCTCGCCACCCAGTCCATCAACCGGGGCATGAGCCTCGAGGCCATCGCCGCCTTGCTCGGTCACCGTTCCATGGACATGACGCTCACCTACGCGCGCATCTCGGACCGCACCGTCGCCGAGCAGTACTTCAAGGTGACCGAGGCGGTCGAGGCCGAGTACTACGGACTCTCCAGCGCGACCCTTGCACGGACCGCGGTCTCCGGCACCCCGAAACCGCGTCCCGACCATCGTCGACTGCTGGCCAACGGTCACTGCACGAGGCCCGCCCTGCTCGACTGCGTCTTCGAGAGCGTCTGCGAACGGTGTGGATTCTTCGAGACCGGTCCCCAGTTCGTCACGATCTTGAAGCGCCAGCGCAAGCACGCCGACCAGCGTGGTCAATACGACCGGAGTCAGCTCTTCGACGACCTCATCGAAGGAGTCGCCGAGGCCCAGTGAGTGTGCTTCCATAGAGGAAAGCCCAGGACCAACGGATCACCTGTATAACGTCGGAAGGTGGGCGAACTCTAGGTTTGGTTGTGACGCTTCCAGAACGAAGCATCCTCACTCTCGGTGAGTCGAAGAGCATTCCACAGGTCCGATCCATCCCAGATGTCCGATCCGCTGACCTTCAGTGATGCGCTCAGAGCATTCAAAACGTCCATCAGAACTAGGGGTCGAGCCTCGAGCGCGGACCCCTGCGCATTCGTGTCTCGGATGTCGACGGCCCGTCTGAGCGCCTCATGCAGGATCTTTGTTACGTCGTTGCCCGTCCATTCTCGCCAACGAGGATCCTCCCATCTCCAGCCGTGCATGTAGTCAGGACGCTGAGGGTCACGATCGTTCACGGGCCAAGGTTTCCATATCGATGTTGAACCGACTCAAACTCACTGAGCGCGCCCCAGTCCGGCCGGTCCGGAGTCACAGTTTTCTTGACGAAACTGGGCATCCGCTTGCTGCTGAGGGGATCCCGATAGTTGGTCCAGCCGCTATGTGAGTTGGGGTTGGTGTCGGTTGGTCCATGCTCGGGCGAACTCGCTGGGGCTGAGCCAGCCGTGCGCACTGTGTGGACGGTTCATGTTGTAGTCGATTCTCCAGTCCTCGATGAGCACCTGGGCTTCGAGGAGGGAATCGAAACGGTGACCGTTGAGAAACTCGTCACGGAGCCGGCCGTTGAAGGATTCGATCCAGGCGTTCTGCCAGGGTGATCCCGGATCGATGAACACGGTCCCGGTGCCGTTGAAGCGGCACCAGTCGGCGACGGCGTTGGCGATGAACTCGGGGCCGTTGTCGAACCGCAGATACATGGGCGCACCGCGTTCTGCCGCAAGGCGTTCGAGGCATGTGACTACGCCGTCGGCGTCGATGTTGCGGGCCACCACGATGGCCGGGCATTCCCGGGTGAACTCGTCGATGACGTTGAGGAGCTTGAGGGTCTTGCCGTTCGATGTCTGGTCGAACTGGAAGTCGAGAGCCCAGAGCACATTGGGCCGGATCGGGCACATGGCCCCCATCACCACGCCCTTGCCACGCAGTGGCTTCTTGCGCTTGCGATAAGGGACTTTGAGCCCTTCAGCACGCCAGAGGCGCTGTATGCGCTTGTTGTTGACCCGCCAACCTTGGGCCCGGGCGATCACGGCCGCCCGTCTCCAGCCCCAACGCGGACGTGACACCGAGAAGGCGCGCAGCCAGGCCCGCAGCGCCATCTCGTCATCGCTCGGCAGGACTGGGCTGTTGCGCTGGGTGGCCCGATGCTGGCCGACGACCCGGCAGGCGTGACGCTGGAGACCCCGAACCGATCGATGAGCGTGACAACTGCTCGCCGACGACGGTCCGGGGTCAGAAGTTTCCCTCAGCCAGCTCCTTGAGCATGTCGATGTCAAGCGCCTGGTTGGCCACCAGCTTCTTGAGGCGCTGGTTCTCCTTCTCGAGCTCCTTGAGGCGCTTGGCGTCGTCGGCTTTCATGCCGCCGTACTGGTTTCGCCACCGGTGCCAGGTCTGCTCGGAGATCTCAAGGTGCCGAGATAGCTCTTCGATCGTCTTGCCCTCGGCCAGGAGCTTCTCGCCTTCGGCGAGCTTGCGGATCACCTGCTCGGGCGTATGCCGGCGTTGCTTCATCTTGTGCGGTCCTCCTTGCCCCATCTTGGGGCATCGGACTCACACAAGCGGTGGACTACTTCAACGGGACCCGGTCACTGCCGCTAGCACTTTTCCCTCACGTTTTGGCGTCAGTCAGAGATCTCGCAAGAGCATCATCAAGACAAGGGGATCAAACGGAGATTCGACGAATCCGTAGTGGATGTAGAAGCTCTTCGCCTCGTCGTCCTTGGCGTGGATGAGCAGAATCCGGACTCCTACAGATTGGGCGACTTCGAGGGCCTTGAGCATGAAGTGCTTCAGGAGTGCTGCACCGAGCCCATGACCGTTGTGTCTCGCATCGACCGCCATGCGTGCGAGGAGGACGGCGGGCATCTCTTCGGGTTGGTTCCGTTGCATCCTCTTCGGTGCAGACGATCGGAGAATAGATGCTGTCGCCGATGCGTAGAAGGCGACGACTTCACGGGAGTCAGCTTCGACGACGACCCATGTGCGGCTCCTACCGCTCGCCTGGTTGTTGCGGGCATGACGGATCAACCATTGATTGAGAGCCGGCTTGCCGCAGTCGAATCCGTCGAGAAGATGGTCGCCAGCCAACAACTCCGGACCGGCGTAGGCCACTAAGCAGGTTGCTCGAGCACCGAGGGATTGGAGAGCAGCTTGACCATCGCCGCCGGGAGTGCCGGCGGAGCCGACAGGAGTTCCTGTAGGTGACCCCACTCAGCATCGTCGACGACGAAGACCCGCCGATCGGCGAGCTCCGTCTCGGCCGCCTCGACCGCATGGCGCAGGACGAAGTCGTTCGCCGATTCGCCTCGAGCTTCGGCGGCCCGACGCAGGACGGCGTCCTGTTCGGGGGTCAGCCGCAAGCTCAGTCGTTCGGTCTTAGAAGCCATACAGGAAGTGTACGCCATATGACGTACAAAGTCATCCCCCGACCGAGCTCCGGACGGGCAGGGCCGGTCAAGGCCGGCGCAGCCGCCCGTAGGGGAAGCCTTGACGGGGCCGGGCGGATCCGGTGGTCACCATGGCTCCGGCCGCCCGATGGGCGGCCTACCTGCGATTTTCTCCTTCAGAAACGGCTTGTCGCAACCATGCGACAAACTCCGGCCCATGACCGAGGACCTGGATTTCCGCAGCGACAAGAGCGACAGCGCCGAGGGCGGCCGGGTGGCCGTCAACCGCTGGGCCGGGTACCACCACAACCTCGACGAGGACGTCATGGCCCAGGCCTTCTCGACCCCTGCGCAGAGCATGGAGGACCTCGATCCCGAAATCCGTGACGCCATCGCCGCCGACGCCCTCGAGCGCTCGGAGCTCATCGGCTTCTGGGTGGCCTGGCACCTTGCCGGCGGGTTCGACAACCTCGAGCGAGGCGGCTGGCACCGGGCGACCATCTTCCGCAAGATCCGCCGCTTCCGGGCCACCTACGGCGCGCACCCCGACGAGTTCGTCTTCCCGTGGATCCAGCTCGACCTCGACACCGCCTGGTCCGAGCAGATCTCCCGGCAGATCGAGGCGGCCCGCAGCCGCGGCTTCTTCGGCTGAGCTCCGAGCCGAGAGGGCCCGTGCACACGTCTGACCAGCTAGTCGCAAATATGCAGCTACCGGACGCCGGGCTTCGGGAGCTGGCGTCGGGAGTCGACGCCCTCTACCTCTCGGGCCGAGCCGAGCTGCCGCGGCGGTTCTTCGCCCGGCTCGAGGACTGCCGGGCCTGGGCGGCCGAGGCCAAGCGCCCGGCCCCGTGCCAGATCGGTGAGCACACCTTCGGCATCGCTCCCCACGGGTGGGGGAAGTACCGCTTCTGCCTCGACCACCACATGGCTCGCATCGGCTTCTCGACCAGCCGCCACCTGCCCACCGTGCGCGTCCAGCCCCGTTCCGAATTCCTCCACGCCGTCGGGCCCGCGGCGGCAGTGGCGACACTGCGGGACGTGCTCGAACCCGAACTGGGGCAGCTGCGCCTCTGGGTCAACCGGGTCGACCTCTTCGCCGACTGGCAGGGCTGGACGCTCACCCTCGACGACGCCCAGCGCTTCGTCTGCCGGGCCGAGGCACGCCGCACCTACGAGGTCGGCGGCACCTTGACCGGCTTCGAGTTCGGCTCCCGCAAGACCAAGACCCTGCTGGCTCGTCTCTACGACAAGACGGCCGACATCGCCGCCAAGGACACCGGCTGGTGGCACGAGGTCTGGGGCGAGCACTACGTCCACGGCTTGCCCGTGCACCGACTCGAGTTCGAGATCAGTCGCCAGGGGCTGGTCGAGTTCGACCTCAACACGCCGGACCAGGTCCTCGGCGCCGCCGGTGACCTGTGGGCCTACGCCACCGGGGAATGGCTGACCTACCGCTCCCCCACCACCGACCAGACCCGTTCTCGCTGGCCCGTCGCCCCCGAGTGGCGCCAGGTGCAACAGCCACGCTCGGGCACCGGGCCGTCGGCGTCGAGCGGCTGCGGCTGGCCAGACGGTCGACGTCGATCGAGAGGCTGCTCCCGGGCCTGACCGGCTACCTCGCTTCACTGGGCGCCTTGATCGGTACAGAGGGCATCGACGACACCTTGAGCGCCGTCGGGCATCATCTGCACACCTACGAGATCGTCAGCCACACTGCCTTCGCCGAGCGGGTGGCCCGCCGCCGCAGTGAACTGGAGCTGCGGTGAGTACGGCGGGGCCCGACTACGAGCGGGTGGCGGCGGTACTCGTCCGGATTGGGCTGCGCATGGTGCAGAGAAGACGAACGGTGAACGAAGTCAAGCCAGACAGGTTGGAACAGGAGGGCAGCGATGTTGACGGTGGCCTACTGCCGGGTGTCGACCGAGGAGCAAGCGGCGGAGGGCTTCTCGATCGCCGGGCAAGCTGACAAGCTGCGCGTCTACGCCGAGCTCCACGACCTCGGTGAGGTGACGGTCATCGCCGACCCGGGACTCTCGGGCAAGAACCTCGAGCGGCCCGGGCTGCAGCAACTGCTGCACATGGTCGACGAGGGCCACGTGGCCAACGTCATGACGTGGCGGCTCGACCGGCTGTCCCGCAACCTGGGCGACCTCATCATGCTGGCCGACCGTTTCGGGCAGGCCAACGTCGCACTGCATTCGTTCACCGAGAAGATCGATCTGTCGTCGGCGACGGGCCGGATGTTCTACAACATCCTCGGCTCTTTTGCGCAGTTCTACCGGGAGCAACTGGCCGAGAACGTGCGCATGGGTATGCAGCAGGCCGTGCGCCAAGGCAAGTGGGTCATCGTCTCAAGACCGGCTATGACCTCGTCGACGGCGAGCTCGTGCCCAACGAGATGGCACCCGTCGTCCGGCGCATCTTCGCCATGCGGGGCGAAGGAGCCAGTCAGGGCAAGATCGCCGAGGCGACCGGAGTCAAGTACTCGACCGTGCTGAGCATTCTGGGCTCTCGCATCTATCTCGGCGAGGTCCAGATGAACAGTGAGTGGTTCCCCGGGCATCACGAGGCGATCATCACGCCGGAGACCTTCGCCGCTGCCCATCGGGGCCGGGTCAGAGGCCGGGCCCGGGGTACCGATCTCCTGTGCGGCCGGGTCCGCTGCGGCTTTGCCACCGGCTCATGGCCCTCGACCGAACGGCAAGGGTCAACGGCTCTACCGCTGCCACCACCGGGGCCAGGGCTGCAGCCAGCCCCGCCGGGACGAACATCGGGCTGCACCGGGCCGCCGTGTTGGGGCTCCAGCTCATCGGTGACGACGTCGAACTGCAGGCCGCCATCCGCCGGGAGCTCGATCGGGCGCTGACGCCGGCCCCCAAGGCCGGCGCGGGAGGCGCCCGCACTCGGCGCTCGCGTCACGTGTCGAGGAGCTGGTGGCCCAGCGTCGCAAGCTGCTGCGCCTCTACTACGACGACAAGGTGGGGGCCGACCTGTTCGCCGAGGAGGAGGCTCGGCCCTTGTCCGTGGCGATCCGGGAGGCGCAACGTGGGTCCGACGATGCACTCGTCGAGGTGGCACGCGCAGACGATGTCGCCCAGCACTTCGACGAGTCGCTCAGCTGCTCGCAACGCTCGACGTCGACCAGACATGGAAGGCCGCCACGGACGTCGAGCGGCGCGTGCTGACGACGAGTTCATCGAGGAGATCACGGTGTTACCGGATTACCTCGACGTGAAAGTGCACGGAGCGCCTCCGGTGCACGTCCTCTACCAGGAGGTCGGACTCAAAGAGTCGGGTTTTGATCGTGTCGGAGGTCCGACACGACTTCGACGTAGCACCGGCCCGCTTGATAGGCAAGGTGCAGCTCGAAGACCGCCTAAATCAGGCCTCCGTCGTGCCCCGTTGAAGCATCGGAAGCAAACCCACTCCCGGCCCAGTTTGTAATCCGGGCGGCGCCGAGGTCAGGCATCTTGGGCACTTGGGAATCCTCTGCGACGAGCCACCGTTGAAGTTTCCCCCACGGCCTCGCTCTCCGATCAAGGGCCTTGGAGGATTTCCAATCGGACCATAGGGTGCGCCTGTGACAGAACCCCTCGGAGCCTGGGACGAGCGGATGGCACCCTGCATCCACGAGGCTGGGCACGCCGTTGTCGCCCATCGGCTTGGTGGACGAGTGGCCTGGGTGAAGGTGGCCCCGGATGGCTCGGGCGAGTCGAACATCGCCTTGCCTGACCCGAGGAATGAGGCGGTGGGTCGCTCTGCTGGCAGGCCCGCCGAGCAGCTCTACTGGGACCTGACAGGCGGCGGTCCGGCCGAGGGTGTTATCCGATGCACGGCGACACCGACGACCGAGAGAAGGCATGGGCGGCCGCTCGGCTCGCCTGCCCCGGCGATCCCGGCGCCGCCTCCGAGCTCCTCAAGCGCTCGCCAGGGTGACGGCGGCGGAGATGGTGGACGCCGATTGGGCTCTCATCGTGGCGGTGGCTCGGCCAGTCTACGGAACCCTAACCTGAGGCTCCTCGGTTCGGTGTTCTCCGATGATGGCGGCGTAGCCACCGCAACTACGGCAGGTCCGTTATGTCGAACGAACCCACGGGCATCACCGTGATGCCACGCCCAACAGGGCGCCGAGCGTGAGCAGACCGAGGTGCTTACCGCGGCGTAAGGCACCACTCGCCAAGCCACGTGGCGCTTTGCGAGAGCAGCGGCAAGTTCGTCGATGTTCTCGCTCAGGGCAGCCTTCAGCTGGTCGGTACCAACCAGCGTCGTCGGATGATTCCGTGAACCTGGGTCGATATGCTCCGTGCGATCTCGGCGTAGGGCATTCGCCGGGTCATCCTCTGGCAGTGAAGGGGGTGCATCGAGCGCAGCCACCATGGCCTGAACCGTTGGCGCCCCTGTCTGCTCAATCGAGCGGAAACCGACCGCGTTGACCGCGATGAAGTCTGTCTGCTGCTGGACGAGCTGGTTGAAGACGGTCATTCGGCTCAGCGCAACATGCGCCGCCCGCACGTCCGCCGGGAATAGGGTCAATATCCGCGGCAGGCTGGATCAAGCTTGCGACCGGTTCGGTCGGCACCATGTAGTTCGCCATGTAGGCCCCTCGCATGACCAAGTTGAAGTCGACCAAAATCGGCGCGATCACTGGCAGCCTGCCCTGCGTAACTGGTACTGAAGAAGTTGTCGTACCAGTCCTTCATTGCGTCCCTCACACCTTCGAGATGAGCAAGAGTCGACTTCTGGCGCTGCGTGTCCAATCGCTGGTTCTGTCGGATGTAGATCACGTAGGCAACCACGACGCCAACGATCACAACGACGTCGCCGATAGCGACGAGGAGCGTGCCAAGCCAAGCGCGATCATCCCAAGGGATCGGGACCTCCGCAATCGGAGATGACCGGCCCGCATGTCGGCTGACCGTAGCAAGAATGCTGGGTCAGGCGGCTGGCCGGGGCTCCTCCGGTGGTGGCTCGTCGGGGGCGTCGTCCGCCTGGGCGAGGATCTCGCGGCGCGCTTTCGACCTCGGACAGCAGGATGCCAGTGCGATGGACCCGCTCGGCGTCGGCGATGGCCTTTTCGTCCGTGAGGACGCCGGAAGGAGATGACCGCGCCCAGGGGGACGTTCACCTGCGCGGCCATCGGGATCCGCAGCACGGCGCGCTCGCGCTTCGCGCGCAGCCTCTCGGGCCAGCTCGTCGTCGCCCTCAGCGATGCGGTCGAGCGCCTGGATCCACCGACGAGCCTCATTCACGGCGTGATCCTCTCATGGCCCTGTGACAAATGGAGCTCCCGCCCCAGGACCGCTGCGGGGACTCCGTGCCTGATGAACACGAAGCCCGGGGACGGGAGCGAAACTGCCGGGGCGAGCACCGCGAGCTCATCCCGACAGCGATCTCATTCGTGGTAGCCCGACACCGCCACGGTGCCCGACGAGCCACCATTCGGCAGGATGCTGCTCTGCACCTGGTAGGCCTCGAGCCCTCGGAACGCGACGCCCTCGAACGTTTCCACGAAGGTCTCGTAGTCGTTGGTGGCGTCAAGGGTGCTGTCGCGGACCACACCCAGGTCAAGGCGGCCACCATCCAAGATTGGAATGAGCCTTCCGGATAGAGGAGCCAGGCGAGCATGAAGGCGGCATCGGAGGACTGTCCCGGCCACTGCGGCTCGGGCGCTCGTGCCCATCAATCCGAAGAACTGGTTCGTGATGGCCGAGCCGCCGGTGCCGTACGTCCCGGCTTTCAAGCCGTCGAGGGGCCACACCACGTTGATGTTGCGCGCCTTGAGCCAGGCGGCGATTTGGTCGTCGCTGACGGCGAGCACGTTGACCACACCGGCGTTGTCGTGCGCGACTCCCGGGCCAGGTCGGCACCGGATGAGGTCCGCGCCCAATCGGGAAAGACGGCGGTCATCACCGCGCTGCGCGGGATGCGGTGCGAGTACCGGTACTGCGCAGCAGCAGTCGGCCGAAGCCAACAGGTCGCGCATGGCGCCGAGGAACTGCTCGGGCCCGACCTGCTTCGAGCTGTCGTACATCAGGGTGAGGAGCTCGAGCTCGGCTTCGGTGCCGCGGCGACGGCGATGGCGAGGTCGGTATTGGCGGCGACCTGCTCGGGGGCAAACCTGCCCTGCATGTTGCCGAACCCGACCCGGGTGCGGGATGGCGTTCACGTAGACCAGTTCCTCGGTGCCGCACTGCACTTGGTACACCGGCTTGGTGGCACCCGCCGGCGAGGCGTCGGTGGCCTCGGTCCAGATGCCCGTGGCCGACCCCAGGCCCGACGAGGCCGCCTGCAGGGAGGGAATGCCGATGTCGGGCGGACTGACGAAGCGCAAACCACCTCGATCCGCTTGGAACGGCGGCAGCCCGTCGCGGAGCGGTCGATCACGCGTCGCCCAGGTGGGGACGGAGTAGTCCACGTTCACGGGGAGGCACACCCCGCCGGAAGCGACGACGACCTGGGCGCGGACCGGCAGCGATCCGGCGGCGTTGGCCGCGGCGTCGTTGCCCGGCCGACGCTCCAGCCGGGGACAGGTGGCTCCACCGGGCCCGGGCTGTGGTGTGGCCGATCGCGCCGCCCGCGCACTGGCGGCGCCGCGCGCGCCGTGGCGGTCAAGGCCCATAAGGACTCGGCGGTCACGCGCGAGGGCTTCGCGGTCGCCCAGCGTGGCTCCGGGGTTCACGCCGGGGCGCCGCGGCCGGCGCGCAGGCGGCCCGAGGTGACGGCGCGGGTCCCGGGACGCCTGGTTGCTCGGGTGATGCCCTTGCCCGTCCGCGGGCCGCCGCCATCGCCGGCGTCGACGCCCGATGGTCGGCTTCGGCGCAGACGAACTCAGCCGCCGCCCTGGCCTTCTCGCTGGTCGGTCATGTGGCATGTCGTTCTCCTGAAAGGTTTCGCTCGAGGAGCGCAACGCTATGCGCTAGTCTCGATCGGGGCGGCCATGCGACTGTGGACTGATGTCCATGATGGACGGTGCCCGCGGGCGCCGCAACGGGCCGACGGGGACGATCCATCGACGCCGTGTCCGGTCGGTAGGCTACTGGTGAACGGACTGGCCGCAGCACCGCACCGTGAAGCCGCTCGCGACCGCCTGCGCTGCTCGGGCGAGGGCGCCGCTTCGAGGTCTGGGCGACCACCGATCGGCGTCACGCCGGACAGTGCTCGAGCAGTCGAGACGACGAGCCCGTTCACCGGGAGGCCAGAGGCCTGCGTCCCGATCGCCTCCCGGGTGATGGCGACGAGTCGCTTCGCCAAGAGCGAGGCGACGAGATCTCGGGTCCGACGATCGGTCGAGTCCGAGTGCCGTCGGCGAGCTCGGCCATGGTGACACGGCACGCGGCCCTCACCACGCCCAGCGCCTCGCGCGGCGTGGCCCGAGCCGCTCATGCCGCGGTCCTTCCGTCGGCCGGCGTCGGCGTCGACGCTCTCTTCGCTCGAGCGACACGCCGACACGCCGAAGCGCTCCCGGATAGGTCGATGCGCGTACTCCAGGCAGTCCTCCCGGACGAGGCATGACCCCGGCAACGAGCTTTCGCTGGCCGGCTCCGGACACGGCTTCCCGCGCCGGCGAGACAGCAGCTCGGGATTGACTGCCGCTTGCAGGCCGCCCAGCGTCGCCAGCCCGGGCCGAGCCCGGCGCCGCGCCGGACCCGGGCCGTCGACGGTTCGGCGCCACGAGGCCTGGTGGTTGGTAGCCGGATGACAACGCGCCGACCAGCGAAGCTTCTTCGAGCTTCTCGGACGACCGGGTCGCTGGCACTCGCTGGTACTATGGGACTCGGGGGCTCCGGCGACGAGGACGTCGTGGAGCGCTCGATGGGTGCGGAGCGGATCACACCTTCGGGCTTGCCTCGAAGGTCATCGGGCCTGCCCGGGCGCTCGACCAGGGCGGTGACGGCGAACCCGAGCGCTTGGACCATGTCGTCGTGCCGGCCCGGTTCGTGGTCGACTCGCACCACGCCGGGCAGCGAGGTCTCGCGCAATCGGACGGTCGCCAACTCGTCGAGGAGGGCCGGGTGGTCGTAGAGGTCGAGCAGGCCGTCGCGGAGCAGCCCGAACAGCGCGCCCGCCGCGGCGCCGTAGCGCTTGTCGCAGTAGCTCCATTCCTCGACGGTAACACCCCGGGCGCGCAAGCGCTGGGCGAGGCCGATGCCCTGCCACGGGTCGAGCGGAGCCGTGGGCGCCCGTAGGCGCGCCAGGTCTCGAAGAGCGTCTCCTCGACGTCGGCCAGCGTCACCTCGTCGGCCTTGGTCCCCTCGAAGACGATCATGCGGTCGAGCACGACGCGCTTGGGTGCCCTGCCCTCGACGGGCTCGGCGTGACGACAGCAATAGCGGTGCGGTCGTGGCGCAACCCGAGGTCGACCCGACCTTGTAGCGACAGCCCGGCCTGTAGTCCTGGGGTCCGTCGAGGCGCACGGCGGCACGGAGGTCCTCCATCGACGCAGCCGGTTCTCGGGGGCGGTCCAGCGGTTCTCAAACAGTCGGGCGAAGATCGACGGCAGCCGGTGCCGCGCTCGAGCTCGACGTCGGCGGCGCTCATCCACGGGGCGGCCCGGGCGGCTCGGACACCCGCCAGTTCTCCGGGTCCGCCAGCGCCTCCTCGCGGACTTGGCGGCCCAGCCCGGCGGGGTCGCCCGCCGTTCCCATGACGATGAGCCTCGACCCCGGCACCTTGGGCAGCGCGGTGACGAGGGCGTGGTAAGCTCCCGGGCGTTCTCGAGTCGCGCCAATGCGGGAACTCGTCGAGCACGACCACGGCGGGGGCCAGTCCCCAAGCGATGGCACCGTCGGCTGGCATGACCTCGACGAAGTCCCTGTCCGCTTGCAGGTGACCCGGCGCGTGGTCACCTCGAACTCGTTGCGCAGGCCCGTACGGGTCACGAGGCCCCGCATCCGGCGCACCAGGATCGCCGCCTGGTCGGCGTCCGCTGCGGCTGCGGCGCACTCGGAGCCGTTCGGCAGCAGCAGCAGCAGGACGATGAGGAACGCGGCGACGTCGGTGGTCTTGGAGTACCCACGGGCCGACCGAGCCAGTGCCGCCTCGGTCCGTCATCCGAAGGATGGCCAGCGCATCGGCCCGCTGGACCTCGGTGGCGGCCTCACCCCACCGTTCTCCGGTGTCGAGCACCAGCGCGCCCAGCAACTCCATCGCCGTATCCAGCCGGTCGTCGTGTCGTCACGGCTCCCCTCCCCTCAGGCGCTGCGTTCCGCGTTCGAGCGCGGCCCGTCCCTCGGCCAGCAAGGCGTCGAGGGGTCCTCGAGGCCCGCCACCACGGTCGGGGTGCAGGCGACGACCTCGGCCACGAGGGCCAGCAGGCGGGCGTGGGCCATCGGCGTCAAGCCCAGATCCCTGCGGCGGCTGGCAGCGATGCGGCGAACCGGTCCAGCGTGCGCACGGCCGGGCGCTCCTGCGTGGTCTCGTCGAGCAGGCCGACGTCGTCGAGGTAGGCCTGAGTCGCCTCGTTGACCGCGGCCCGGGCATAGGCCCGGCGCTCGTCGCGTAGGGCGCCGTCGGGGAACGCGACGGCGACTCGCGGCCAGCGCGGCCACTCGGCCGCGACCGCCTCGGCGCGGCCGGCTGCCACACCCCATGCGTCTCCGCCGCCCGTTGCCGACCTCAAAGGGCGGCCTGCTGTAGCCACGAGCGGACTGGCCGATCACTGCCCGCCTCGCATGGCCCCGCATTGGCCCCTATTTCGCCCGCTGCCGCCCTGTCTCGCCGTCCGTGGGCATCGCTCGCCCAGGCGGTGACCAACCCGCGCAGGCCCAGCGCGGTGACGGCGGCCAACTGGACATCCGACACGCCCTCGTACACCCCGGCGCACTCCGTTGGCCCTGGCAGCGGCGGGCATGGGCGCGGCGCTCGGCGCGGGCAGCGTTTTGCCGAGCTGGCGAGGTCGCTGGCGAAGGCGGGCGCGGGCTTTTTGGCTGGTGCGACAGCTCAAACACCAGCGTGTGCTGGACCTCTCCCCAACCACCAGCGGCAACAGATGTGCAACTGGGCCGTCATCGTCAGCGAGCCATGTGGGCTCGCTGCAGAAGCGGCACGGACGGGGAACAAGTGAGGGTGGCGATCACCTTGATCCCGCGTGATGGTGCATTGGTCCCTTGGATGGAACGATGGCCGCCGTGGACCCAGCATCCGAGGAGCACGCGACACCTGGAGCGACAAGCACCATGGGCGGATCGTCGCGATAGCGGCCGCAATGGTGGTCGCCGATCGGCAAATCGGCTTCGCCGGCGGCGCGGGACCGCTCCGAGTTCGACTCAGCCCCACCACGGCTCGCAGCGCGTGGCCGCACTCCAACGCACAGGCACCTACCAGCACTTCTTCGAGAACGGTGCCTCCTCCTCGAACTACTACCAGCCTCCCGCCGACGACCACGCCGCCTCCGACGGCCGCCACCACGATCCTGCCTGCGACGACCACCACCGTCGCCACCGCCGTGGTCCCCGACGCCGTTGCACTCGATCGTCAGACCGGCGTTGGGGCCGAGGCCATCACCCTGCTTCGGCAAGCTGGCTTCGGCTACTCGATCGCATACCAGTACGTCGGAGCGGGCGGTGACTGCAACCTGATGCTGTCTCAGAACCCGGCGGCGGGGACAAGTGCGCCCATCGGCACCACCGTCGTTCTGACCGAGGAGTCGTGCTGAGCAGGCGCTACGTCACCGCTCCGAGTTACACGTGGGCAGCCGGAGGAGGCGAGCTCGCTCGCAAGGACACTGGCGGCGACATCGCGCTCCGACTGGTCGGCGGCGTCGTCAAGCAAGGACGCTGAGCGCCGCTCGAGCGGACGCGACCAACTCGGATCGGCACTCGGGACAGAGGGCGTTCATCGCACGGTCTCCTCGTGGGTTTCGATCCAGACGGCGAAGCGCTCCTCGCTCGGCGGCGTTGGTTCGTGATCCCCGAAGGGATGCCCTGCGCAGGGACTGCCCGCAACGCGGGCCTCCCGCTGGACCTGCCTTTGTCCCTTCTTCCTTACTGCCTTAGGAGGGTCGCCTTTTCCCTGGTCGCTCGCGGTCATCTGCGTGGCGCGGTGGTGGCGCGATCACGGCGCGATGGGCGGCGACGGCGGCGTGTCTTGTGCCTCAGACTCCGTGTCATTGGCGCGGGCCGCCTTCGTCGGGCAGGCGGCAGCAGGCGATCCCGCACAGCCACTAGGACACGTCCGTCTTGCCCTGGGCGGAATGGGACCACCTCGACCAAGAGCCTCTTCTGGATCAGGCTCTTGACCACCCTGGTCGCTGTGTTGCGCCCAAGCCGTGACGCATCGGTCAGAGCCGAGCGTCCATTCCCCCGACCGATACTCGGCCTGCATCGCCATCAGCAGCAGGACCCAAGCCTGATTAGCGCTCAGGTGGTTCTCCCGAGCGAGGTCACAGATCTCGAACGGGTCCACCCGAGCGGTACTGTAGTCCGCCGGGCCCTCAGTCATCGGGCTGAATGCTGTAGCGGCGGTAGAAGCCGATTGTTGGCGTACCCCCGACGGTGGTGATTTTGCGCCCAGCCAGCTCGGTTCATCCCCTCCGGCGTGAGCTCGATGCCGGCGGCTCGTTCGGCTGCTTCGGCCGCCGTGGCGCAATCAGGGCGTGTCCGAGGTCACGCAGCGTCCGAGGCGCCAGGCGTCCCAGGGTCACTCGTCCCGCTCATCGTCGAGCAGCTTCGAGCGCCAATCGGGACCGAAGTCCTCTTCGGCATTGCGGACAAGGATGGACAACAACGCTCTGGCGCCTCGTGGTGGGAGTGGCGGCGGATCGTCGTCCGTAGGTACGACCCGGGTCACGACTCTCCGATCTCCCGCAAGATGGTCGAGAACCTCGACGAACCCCGAGTCTCTCGCCACGTGGCGTGCGAGCGCCGGACTCCCAGCGGGCGATGGTTTCGCGTGTCACTGGAGTCAGGTCGGCAACATCGGACTGCGCCAGCCCGGCCTGGATCCCGGATGGCCTTGCGCATCGCAGGCGTGGGGCAGGCGCTCGGCCGTGAGTTTCGCTGCCACGCCCCTGCTCGATGGAACGCCCATGGCTCCAGCGGTGACCGAGGAGGTGACACCGAAGGGCCATGCACAAACGATCCTGAATTCCAGCGCGACCAGCCAACTGACGGTTGTTGGAAACCATCCGCCCCTTCGGTCACACTGGTGGTACTTTTTGGGTCATGGCAGCACGAGGGCAGCCTGAGGTGGTGTGGGCGAACGCAGAGGGCTCCTGCCTCGTCGAGGACATCCAAAACGGCTGGCACGTGCAGGCGTGGTACGAGCGGATCGACGGAAGCGCCTCGCATGACCGAGCTGCGGGTGCGCTCAGCGGGCGGCGCCTCCAACCTTGCGAGGAGCACGCGGCCCGGCGGGACCCACGGCAGGACACACGCACCAGTTCGGCCGCAAAACGCCAGAAGCAGAACAATGTCGGCCGTATCTGCGAGGCCCTGAAGTCTCGACCGTCTCAACCAGGCCGTCGAGAAGGACGCGGTCGTTGCCTGGGCCGCGCTGGTTCAGGGGCACCGGCGGCGGATCGGAGCCTATGAAGAAGGATCACGCCATCTGGGCTGGCCGATACGTCTGGAAGCCCTCGCCACGGGCGGCAGGGACGGGCGGTCCAACCAAGCAGCCCCTGCGCGAAGATGGCCGAGAAATACAGGCTACGTGCACAAGACCATTCGGGACAAGGTCCTATCACGCAGTGTGCTCTGAAGCCGCATGCTTATGGACCCACCCCCAGGGGGATGGCCGGGCCGGCGGGCAGCTCACCCCAAAGGCACGGATAAACTTCTTAGTTGTCTCGTGATGGCCTATCGGGCTCGTGCCCGGCAGAGCCGCACACAGAACCCAGCCAACAGAGAGAGGAGACACCCGATGAGGAACGTTCGCCTTCTACGGCCGGGTGTCGACCGAGGATCAGCAGGACCCGACGTCGTCGAAGCAGTGGCAGCGGTCCCGGGCCCAGGCGATGATCGAGCCCATCGGCGGCGTCATCGTCGCCGAGTACTTCGACATCGGCCAGAGTCGCTCCCTGCCATGGAAGCGCCGGCCCGAGGCGTCCGCACTCCTCGAGGCATTCAAGGACCCGACAGCGTGGCTTCGACGCCGTAGTGATCGGTGAGCCCGCCCGCGCGTTCAGCGGCAACCAGTTCGGCCTGACCTTCCCGGTGCTCGTTCACTACGGGGTCGAGCTGTGGGTCCCCGAGGTCGGCGGCAAAGTCGATCCGGGCTCGGATGCCCACGATCTCGTGATGTCGCTCTACGGCGGCATGTCGAAGGGTGAGCGGAACCGGATCAAGGTCCGGGTCCGCTCGGCCATGGCCGCCCAAGCTCAGCACGAGGGGCGGTTCCTCGGCGGCCGTCCTCCCTACGGCTACCGCCTCGCCGACGCCGGCCCCCATCCCGAACCCCGGCAAGGCGGCGGACGGAAAGCGTCTACACCGCCTCGAGCCGGACCCACGTCGCCGCTCCATCGTCGGCCGGATCTTCGCGGAGTACCTCGCGGGACGGGGCTATTCGCCATAGCGGAAGGCTCACGCGTGACGCATCCCCTCCCCGAGCGCCACGACCCGGCCCGCAACCGGCACCGGGACCAGCGGGCATGGTCGAAGTCGCCGTCCGCGCCATCCTGAAGAATCCGCGGTACACGGGTCGCCAGGTGTGGAACCGCCAGCGGCGCGACGAGGTGCTGCTCGATGTCGAGGACGTGGCGGCGGGCCACGAGACGAAGATGCGGTGGAACGACCACCCGACTGGATCTGGTCGGCCGAACAGTCCACGAACCGCTCGTCTCCTCGGAGCATTTCGACTGCGGCTCAGGTGCAGATGGCGGCAGGCGACCCATCGGCCGACACCATGGCAAAGACCACACGACGAAGCTGACTATGCGCTGCTCGGGCCTCGTCTACTGCTGGGATCTGCGGCCGCAGGATGCAGGGCACTTTCGACCCACGGCACCAGGCCGCTACCGCTGCCGCTATCCCGGCCGAGTACGCCGCGCGCCAACAGGGATCGATCACCCGAAGACCGTCTACGTCCGGAGGACGCGTCGTGCCCACAGCTCGACGGCTGGATCGCCACGCTGTTCAACCCCGAGAACCTCGACGCCACCTGCGAGGCTACGGCCAGGCCGGCGGCGTCGACACGAGGCCGAGGCCCGCGATCGAGGCCGCCCGACGCAAGCTGGCCGACTGCGACGAGCGGCTCGCAAGCTACCGCCAGACGCTCGAGGCTGGCGCTGACCCCGTCGTGTCGTCGGGCTGGATGGCCGAGGTCCAGGGTGAGCGCCTGAAGGCCGAGCGGGAACTCGGCGGGCGCACAGCCGGAGCCAAGCTGACGACGGAAGAGATCCGCGCGCTGGTCCTCGGGCTGCGGCGACATGCGCCTCCGTGCTGGCCACGCCGATCCGAAGCGAAGGATCAGCTATACGGGAGCTGGGAATTCGCGTCACTTACGACGCCACGACGCAGTCGATCGAGTCACGGCGGCCGTGTACAACTGTAACGTGTCGGAGGGGGGACTTGAACCCCCACGCCCTTGCGGGCACCAGCCCCTCAAGCTGGCGCGTCTGCCTATTCCGCCACTCCGACCGGGTTGCAACTGGAATGCAGCGTCCGCAGATCGTAGCGTGTCGGTCCCGACACACTTGAGCCGGGCCGGCAACCGGGACGCCGGCGTCCCTGGCTACGGGGCTACTGACCCGGCAGCGAAGGCGTCGTGTTGTTGGTGGACTCGGGGACGCGGACGGCCCACAGCTGGGCGAACCACAGGAGGCTGTCGCTGCGGGGCATCGGCATCATCCCTCCGATGGTCCGGCTCCACACCACGACCGCCGGCTCGGCGAAGAGCGGGATGGAGACCATGTCGTCCCAGAGCAGCGTGTCCGCCTTCGCGTAATAGCCGGCGGCGGTGTTCGGGTTGAGCTGCTGTGAGGCCGTTTCGACCAGCTGGTCGAACCGGCTGCTCGAGTAGCCGGTCCAGTCCTGCGACCCGTTCTTGCCCGTCGGCCCGAGCAGCGTCGTGTACCACGGGATCATCTGGCTCAGGTACGGGGTGAAGGCCCGGGCAGCAGCGCCAGGTCGGCAAACCCCGCTGCCAGCACCTGTCCGGTCATGGCGGCGCCTTCGACGGGGAGCAACGTCGTGTCGAACCCGCCGCCTCGAGCTCGTCCCGGATCACGGGACCGGCCGCCACCGCCCACGGGTCGCTGGCGTCGTACACCATGTGCAACGAAACGGCTCGCCGAACGCCGAGTGGTAGTACGGGTTACCGGGCGTGCGGATCAGTCCCGACGCCTCGATGAAGGCCGCCGCCTGCGCCGGCACGGGTGTCACTGGGAAGTTCACGCTGCCACCCGACCCGATCGCCGTGGTGGACGTCGAAGACGTCGGAGCCGGGATCGTGGTCGTGGCGAGACGTCGAGGCCGGCGGCTTGTATTCAGTGGCCCTGCACGATACGTGGCTGTCGGCCGGCGCGATCCCCGGACCGCCCAACTCACCTGCCGGTTGACCAGGTCCTGGCGGTCGATCGTCAGCGCGATGGCCGCCCGGAGGTCGGGGGAAGATCGGAGTCCACCGAGCTCGCCATGTCCAGCTGCAGCAACGTCGCCGACGCGTCCACCTCGGTCTGCGCCCCCGGCAGCCCCGTCATCTGCGTCAGAATCCCGGCGTGATGGTGGCGGGCGCCGCCACCTGCACGAGCCCGACGCCATCCACTGCGCCAGCTGCGCCGTCGATGAGGCGATGTGCACGGTGATCGACCGGGAGTTGGCCGGAGTCCCCCACCACTTCGGGTTCCGCACCAGGTGATCGCCTGCGCCGAGACGGTGCCCATCTTGAATCGGCCCGCCGGAGAGGTCGATGGCGGGGTCGACCGTC
>CAVTPE010000016.1:0-60175 GCA_963736515.1 uncultured Acidimicrobiaceae bacterium
GCGAACGACTGGGTGACCCTGTTCGAGCACTGGCAGACCTACGGCGTCATAGCGTTCGGCCTGCTCGGCCTCTTCCTGACGCAGAACGCCTTCCACGCCGGCCCGCTGGCCGCCTCGCAGTCGACGCTGGTGCTGGTCGACCCGCTGGTGAGCATCTGCCTGGGCATCGCCCTCTTCGGCGATTCGCTGCGCACGTCGGGCCCCTACGGCCCGCTCGAGGCTCTCTCGCTCCTCGTGATGTTCATGGGCGCGGTGCTGCTGTCCAACTCACCCTTGATCACGGGGATGAAGAGCGAGGGCAAGGGTGTCGAGTACGACGAGCTGTTGTCGCGCCGGTTGAAGCACCCGCACCCCGCGCCCAGGAGGCCATGACCGACGGCGGGCTGCCGCCCTTCTCATCCGCCTGACTGGCGCGGCCGTTCCCCGGCCCGTTCCACCACGAGGCGCGCCATCGTCGCGAAATGGTCGGGGTGCGACAGGTGCGCGCCGTGCTGCGCATTGGCGATCTCGTCGACGACGGCACCGGGGACATTGGCACCCAGCCACTCGACCGCGTGGCGGTGGTGCGCAGCCGACGCCCGCCCGCCCCTCCCGAAGACGGACGGCACGTCCCGCGCGGTGACGTCGAAGGGGGGACCCTCCCCATGCATGCTCCGCAGGTCGGCCACCAGTGCGGGGCCGTCGGCGCGCCGTTCGGCCCGGCCCCTCTCGGTCAGGCGGGACCACGAGCCCTCGCCCACCATCCGGCCGAAGAAGCGCTCGGCCTCCGCCGCGGGATCGTCGGCCAGGGCGGGCCAGGGACGGCCGCCCTGGCGGCGGAAACCCAGCCACGGCATGGGTGGCTCGTAGGCCCCGATGGAATCGAAGGCCCACGGCGAGGCCAGCGCGGCACCGACCACGACGTTGCCTCCGAGGCTGTGCCCGATGGCCACCACCGGGCCACCGGAGCCGACGCGCGCCTCCTCGGCGATGGCCAGGAGATCGGCGATGTGGCCCCCGAGGTCCACGACCCCACCCGAGCGTGAGCCCTGGTACCCGCGCCGGTCGTAGGCCAGCGTGGCGAACTCGGGCAGGCGCCGCATCACCAGCCGGAAGCTGTCACCCCGATCGAGCGACCCGTGGACGAGGATCACGGTGGCCGCCCCGGCGGCGGGGACCGGCCCCGGGGTGAAGTGGAGGGCGGCCGGATAGCTCATGGGCAGGGCAGACGCTACCTGGCCTGCCCATGAGACCCGATCGTCGCCGGTAGGGTTGCACCATGACCCAGTTCGGCGGCTCGGGGGCTCGTTCGGCCCCAATGCCTGGCTGGTCGACGACATGTACGACCGTTTCCTGGCCGATCCCGACTCGGTCAGCGACAGCTGGCGGGAATTCTTCGCCGACTACCGGTCCGCCCCGGTGCCCGCCCCGCCGCCCGCTCCCCAGGTGCCGACGCCGCCGCCCGCCGACGCGGAGCGAGCCCCAGGCCGGGGCCGCCCTGACGGTGGCCGCCGCCCCGGCTCGGGCTTCCACCGTCGCGGCGGGGAGCGAGGAGGCCACGCCGCTGCGCGGTGCGGCCTCGCGGATCGTGGCCAACATGGAAGCCAGCCTGGCCGTGCCCACCGCGACGAGCGTGCGGACGATCCCGGCCCGGCTCCTCGAGGTCAACCGCCTGATCCTGAACAACCAACTGGCGCGGACCACGGGAGCGAAGGTCAGCTTCACCCACATCATCGGGTACGCCGTCGTCCGCGCCCTGCACGATGTGCCCTCGCTGAACTCGGCCTTCGTGGCCGATGGCGACGGGAAGGGCAAGCCGGGCGTCATCCACCACAAGCACGTGGGACTGGGCCTGGCCGTGGACCAGGAGAAGAGCGACGGGAGCCGCACCCTCCTCGTGCCGTGCATCAAGGACGCCGACACGCTCGACTTCCGCTCCTTCGTCCTCGCCTACGAAGACCTCATCCGCAAGATCCACACCAACAAGATCGCCCCCGACGACTTCGCAGGGACGACCGTGTCCCTCACCAACCCCGGGACGCTGGGCACGGTGCAGTCCGTGCCGCGCCTGATGCCCGGCCAGGGCGCCATCATCGGCGTCGGTGCGCTCGGCTATCCGGCCGGCTTCGAGGCGGCCGACCCGCACGTGCTGGCCCAGCTCGGCCTGGGCAAGGTGGTCACGCTCACCTCCACCTACGACCACCGCATCATCCAGGGAGCCGAGTCGGGCCTGTTCCTGGGTCGGGTCGCCGCCCTCATCACGGGCGCCGACGGCTTCTACGACGACCTGTTCGAGTCGATGGGGGTGCCCTACGAGCCCGTCCGCTGGCAGGTCGACAGCAACGCGGGCGCCGGCAGCGAAGAAGGAGAGCACCAGCGCCTCGTCAAGCAGGTGCACGTGCAGACGCTCATCAACATGTACCGGGTGCGGGGCCACCTCATCGCCCATCTCGACCCGCTGGACGCCGAGCCCCCGCACATCCACCCGGAGCTCGATCCGCTGACCTACGGCCTCACCATCTGGGACCTGCCCCGCCAGTTCGTCGCGGACGGCCTGGCCGGGCGTGACGTCGCCACGCTCGACGAGATCCTCCACGTGTTGCGCGACGCCTACTGCCGGACGCTCGGCATCGAGTACATGCACATTCAGGATCCCGAGCAGAAGCGCTGGATCCAGCACCACGTCGAAGGCCAGCCGACCACCCTCGGTCTCGACGAGCAGCGGCACATCCTGGGCCGGCTCAACGCGGCCGAGGTCTTCGAGCGCTTCCTCCACACCCGCTACGTCGGGCAGAAGCGGTTCGGCCTCGAGGGCGCGGAGTCGACCATCGTCCTGCTCGACGCGCTGCTCGACGCCGCCGCCGGGTCGGGAGTGGCCGAGGTCGTGATGGGCATGGCCCACCGTGGCCGTCTCAACGTGCTGGCCAACATCGTGGGCAAGTCCTACCGGGAGATCTTCGAGGAGTTCGAGGGCAACCTCGACCCCGAGTCGGTGCAGGGTTCCGGTGACGTGAAGTACCACAAGGGCGCCCGGGGAGTGTTCCACGGCAGTGCCGGGGAGGAGCTCCCGATCACCCTGGCCTCCAACCCCTCCCACCTCGAAGCGGTGGACCCCGTCGTCGAGGGGATGACCCGGGCCAAGCAGGACCGGATCTCGCGTCCCACCGATGGGACGCCCGCGGCCGCAGCCGAGGTTGCCGACGGGTTCCCGTGCATGTCCGTCCTCGTCCACGGCGACGCCGCGTTCGCCGGGCAGGGCGTCGTCGCCGAGACGCTCAACCTCTCCGGTCTCTCGGGCTACCGCACCGGTGGCACCGTGCACGTGGTCATCAACAACCAGCTCGGGTTCACCACGGCGCCCGCCTCGGCCCGCACCTCGGTGTACCCGACCGACGTGGCCAAGATGGTGCAGGCCCCGATCTTCCACGTGAACGGCGATGACCCCGAGGCCTGTGTGCGGGCGGCGAGGCTGGCCTTCGTCTTCCGCCAGACCTTCCACAAGGACGTCGTCATCGACCTCGTCTGCTATCGCAAGCACGGGCACAACGAGGGCGACGACCCCAGCTACACCCAGCCGCTCATGTACCAGCGGATCGAGGCCAAGCGCTCGGTGCGCAAGCTCTACACCGAGACGCTGGTGCGCCGGGGCGACATCACCCTCGAAGAGGCCGAGTCCGCCCTCGACGACTTCAATGCGAGCCTCCAGGTCGTCCTCGACGAGGTGCGGGGTGAGCCCTCGCTGGCCCCGACCCAGCTGCACGTGCCCGACCCGGGACTGGGTGACGTGCCGTCAGCCGAGACCGGCGTGTCCCCGGAGGTGCTCCGTGCCCTCTCGTCCGTCGTGCGCTCGGTGCCCAACGGCTTCATGATCCACCCGAAGCTGGAGCGCCAGTTCGTCCAGCGCGACGAGCTGGTCGCCAGCGGCCAGGTCGACTGGGCGCTGGCGGAGGCCCTCGCCATCGGCTCGCTCATGTACGAGGGCGTCAACGTCCGCCTCACGGGACAGGACACCCGTCGCGGGACCTTCAGCCACCGCCACTCGGTCCTGGTCGACTACTCCAACGGCGAGGAGTACGTGCCGCTGGCCCACATCCGCGACGGCCTGCACCGGATCGGCGCGGACACGCTGGAACCGGCGGGCGAGATGGGGAACTTCACCGTGCGTGACTCCCTGCTCTCGGAGTACGCCGCGGTCGGCTTCGAGTACGGGTACTCGGTGGAGGCACCGGAGGCGCTCGTGGCCTGGGAGGCGCAGTTCGGCGACTTCGCCAACGGCGCCCAGATCATCATCGACAACTTCCTGGTCGCGGCGGAGAACAAGTGGGGGCAATTCGCGGGTCTCGTCCTGCTCCTGCCGCACGGGTACGAAGGGCAGGGGCCCGAGCACTCGTCGGCGCGCTACGAGCGCTTCCTGTCCTTGTCGGCGCGCGGGAACCTTCGCGTCACCGTCCCCTCCACGTCCGCGCAGTACTTCCATCTGCTGCGCTCACAGGCGCGGACCGACCCGAAGCGCCCACTCATCGTGGTGACCCCCAAGTCCATGCTGCGAGCCCATGCATCGCGTTCGACCTTTGCCGAGCTCGAGTCGGGCTCGTTCCAGCACGTGATCGACGACGCGTCGATCGAGGATCCCACGACGGTCCGCCGCATCGTGCTGTGCAGCGGGAAGATCGCCCACGAGGCGCTGCAGCACCGGGCCGCCCTCGAGCCCGCTGAGGCCTCCGGGGTCGCCGTGGTGCGAGTCGAGCAGCTCTATCCCTGGCCCGTCAGACTCCTGACGGCCGCCTTCGAGAAGTACGGGGAGGCATCCGAGGTGGTGTGGTTGCAGGAGGAGCCCGAGAACATGGGCGCCTGGTCCTTCGTGCATGCCCGTCTCCACGCCTGTATGCCCGGGCGCCTCCGGCTCCGCCACGTGAGCCGGCCCGAGTCGGCCAGCCCCGCGATCGGCAGCGCCGCCCTCCACCAGTTGGAGCAGGCTGATCTCTTGCGGCGTGCCATTGGCTGAATCGCACCACGTCGTGGTGGACGGGTCGAACCTCGCCACTGAAGGCCGAACGTTCCCCAGCCTCGAGCAGCTCGACGAGGCTGTGCGCGCGTACGCCGCCGAAGACCCTGCCGCCAGCATCATCGTGGTCGTGGACGCGACCTTCGAGCACCGCGTGGCCGACGCCGAACGCGAAGAGGTGCGCGAGGCGATGCTCAACGGCGAGGTGATCTCGCCGCCGGCGGGCGCCATCGGCCGCGGGGACGCGTTCGTGCTGCGCATCGCGGAGCGGACCAGGGCCACTGTCCTCTCCAACGACTCGTTCCAGGAATTTCACGGGGAACACCCGTGGCTGTTCGACGATGGCCGTCTGATCGGTGGCAAGCCCGTGCCCGGCGTGGGGTGGATCTTCACCCCGAGACTCCCCATCCGCGGACCCAAGAGCCGGGCGGCGACGGCGGAGGCGAGGGCGAAGAAGGACCCCGAGTCCGCGCCGGCGAAGGCGGCGGAGCTGGCCAAGGCGGCCAAGCAGGCAGCGAAGAAGGGCTCCAAGACCCAGAAGAGCGCCAGCAAGAAGGCGGCGCCCGTCGACACCTCGTGGCCGCTCACGCCCGCTGCTCCACCCCCGGGGCGGGCCAAGGTCAATCCGGTGTTCTCGAGCGCGGTCGACGAGGCGGTCGAGGAAGCGCTCCATCCGCCGCAACCCGAGAGGTCGCGGGGTACCGCCCAGAAGCACGCTGCCGCCAAGAAAGCGGCGCCGCGGAAGAGCGCAAGGGCGAAGAAGGACACGACGCCGGGCAAGGCGGCCGTCGCCACGGGCTCCCACCCGAGGGCCGAGAGTCGGGCGGCGCAGAGCCCCGGCCAGTCCCAGAAGAAGCGGTCGGCGCCGCCGCCCGCGGTCAACGAGCCGCTGACCTTCATCCACTTCGTCGCCGCGTTCACCGTCGGGAGCACCATTGAAGGCGAGGTGGTGTCGTTCACCTCCCATGGCGCCATGGTCGACGTCGCGCTGCCGGACGGCGGAGAACTGCACTGCTACATCCCTCTGACCGCCATGGGCTCGCCTCCCCCCACCAAGGCACGCCAGGTCCTGAAGAAGGGGGAGGTCAGGCCGTTCGTGCTGGCCGGGTTGGACCCGCCCCGCCGGGTGGCCGAGCTGGCGCTGCCGCCGAGCGGGGCCGTCGTCCCGACGCCCACCCCCGCCCACAAGGCCGCCGCCGCCACGCGTGCACCCGCGGCCAAGGCTGCCCCGTCGACCAAGAGGGCCGCGGCGAAGGAGGCGGCGTCGCCGGCGAAGAAGGCGACCAAGAAGCCGGCGGCTTCGGCCAAGAAGGCGCCCAAGAAGGCCGCGGTGAAGAAGGCCGTCAAGGCCAAGAAGTCACCGGCCAAGAAGTCAGCGGCCAAGAAGTCGGCGGCCAAGAAGTCACGGCAAGAACGCGGCCAAGAAGTCACCGGCCAAGAAGTCACCGGCCAAGAAGTCAGCCAAGGCGCAGCGATGAGGGCCCAGGAGCGCTGATGACAGCGCCGCCCCGACCGGCCGACGTCCTACCCCACAGGCCGCCCTTCCTCTTCGTGACCGAGGTGACGCAGGTCGATCCGGGCGTCTCCGCACGGGGCACCTGGGCGCTGACCGGCGACGAGGCGTTCTTCGGAGGCCACTTCCCCGGCCGGCCGACGCTCCCCGGCGTGCTGATGGTCGAATCGATGGCCCAGCTCGGCGGCATCGCCGTGCTCCTCGATCCCCGCTACGCGGGCAAGCTGCCCCTGTTCGGGGGGATCGAGCGGGCGCGCTTCCGCCGCCAGGTTCTCCCGGGCGAGACACTCGAGCTCGAGGTGACCATGGACCGGCTCTCCGCGCGGGCCGGCAAGGGGCACGGGCGGGCGTCGGTCGGGGGGCAGCCCGCCTGCGAGGCCGACCTTCTTTTCGTGATCGTCGACGGGGGTGCCAACTGATGCGCCTGGCCACCTGGAACGTCAACTCGCTGACCGCCCGTCTCCCACGGGTCACGCAATGGATCGAGTCGAACCAGCCCGACGTGCTCTGCATGCAGGAGACCAAGCAGGCGGACGACAAATTCCCGGAGAAGACGTTCGCGGAGCTCGGTTATGAGTCCGCCCACAACGGCGACGGGCGCTGGAACGGCGTGGCCATCATCAGCAAGGTCGGGCTCGAGGGCGTTACGCGCGGCTTCGGCACACCGGATGACGAACACGGACGACGGATCGTGTCGGCGGAGTGCGCGGGGACCCGCGTCTTCTCGGTCTACGTCCCCAACGGCCGGGCGCTCGACAACGAGTTCTACGAGGTCAAGCTGGCCTGGCTGGCCCGCCTGCGCACGACACTCGACCAGACCTGTCCCCCCGGATCCTCTGTCGCAGTGTGCGGTGATTTCAACGTCGCCCCCGACGACGGCGACGTGTGGAATCCCGCCGCCTTCGTGGGCTCGACGCATGTGAGCGAGCCTGAACGCGCCGCGCTCCGCGCCGTCGAGGGTTGGGGTCTCGACGACGTGTTCCGGCGTTTCAACGATGCCGGCACCTTCACCTGGTGGGACTACCGGGCCGGGGACTTCCACGAGGGCCGCGGGCTGCGCATCGACCTCATCCTCGTGAGCGACGACCTCGTGCAGAGAGCGACCGGATCGTTCCGGGACCGCGACGCGTGGAAGGGGCAGAAACCATCCGACCACGCGCCCGTCGTGGTGGATTTCGCCGACTCCTGAGGGCGGGGCCGCCGGGGCACGGATCTCCGAAGGCGCTTGGCGTCGCCAAGAGCAGCCGTCGCTGCTCGGCCAAGCACCTCCTCCCGGCCCTGCTCGTTCACTTGACCGTCGCCAAGAGCAGCCGTCGCTGCTCGGTCAAGCTTTGGGAGGTATCGGTCGGAGATCCGGACTTCTGAACAACTTCTACCGGAGGTCGAGCAGCAGATCCCCCAGCGGGAGTCGTTGCGACCTATTCGGAGCGTCGGGGCGGGTGGATGTCTGCGCATCGTGCCCGTTGTCCGCCCGTTGTGAGCCGGTTGATCACCACGGGCACGAATGCCGCCGAGCTTCTCAGAGAACCACCTCGACGAGGGTCGGGCCAGTGTCGGCGAAGCCCGTTTCGAGAGCCGTCGCCAGGTCCTCGGCGTTCTCGACCCGCCTGGCGGGAACTCCCATGCCGCGGGCGAGGTCGCAGAAGTCGAGCTCGGGATCCGTGAGGTCGAGCAGCCGGCGGGCCAGCGGTCCGCCGGCATCGGCGCCAACGCGGTGCAGCTCCATGTTCAAAATGGCGTAGCTCCGGTTGGCCAGGACGACGGTCGTCACGTTCAAGCCCTCCCGGGCCTGGGTCCAGAGCGCCTGGAGCGTGTACATGGCGCTGCCGTCCGCCTGGAGGCACAGGACGGGCCGTCCGGGTGCCGCCACCGCCGCCCCGGTTGCCATCGGCAGGCCGATGCCGATGGCGCCACCGGTGAGCGTCAGCCAGTTGTGAGGCGGCGCCCCGGCGGTCGCGGCCGACACGAAGAGGCCCGAGGTGTTGCCCTCGTCGACGACGATGGCGCCCTCGGGCAGCGTTGCGCCCACCGCGGCGGCCAGCGTCTCCGTCGTCAGGGCACCCCTGGGACGGTCGGGCCGGCTGGACGCTGCAGGCGCTCCGGCATCTCGCGGTGCAGCCACGGCCTCGGCCAGGGCCGCCAGTGCGGCCGCGGCATCCTCTCCCGGACGGGCCAACGTGTGCACGATGCAGCCCGCGGCGACCAGGTCGCTCGCTTTGCCGGGGTAGGCGAAGAAGGACACCGGCGGCTTGGCGTCGACCAGGACGAGGTGCCCGACACCGTCGAGTTGGGCCTGGGCCATCTCGGCCAGGTAGGCCAACCGCTCCACCGCGGGGATGCCCGCCCCGCGCTCGAGGTTGGCGGGGAAGGTCTCGCTGAGGAGCGCGGCGCCCGTCGTCGTGGCGACGCGGCTGGCCGCGTGCAGGCCGTCGGCCCGCAACGCGCTGCCGCCGAGGAGGAGCGCAGCGCGCTCGCCTCCCCGCATGGCCTTGGCCACCTCCTCGATCGTGTCCGCCGGCACCAGGGTCGCCCGGCTCCGCGGCTTGGGGGGGTGGGGGCCGGTGGCCGACTCCGACCAGGACGCGTCCGCCGGCAGGACCAGGGTGGCCACGCACCCGGGTGGCCCCAGTGCGGCCGCCACCGCGTCAGCGGCGTCGGCCGCCACGTCATCGGCCCGCGCCGTGGCGCGGTACCACCCCGAGACGGGACCCGCGATGGACGCGATGTCCGACTGGAGGGGCGCGTCGTATCGGGCGTGGTAGGTCGCGTGGTCGCCCACGATGTTGACGACCGGCGTGCGGGCCCTCCGTGCGTTGTGCAGATTGGCCAGCCCGTTGCCGAGGCCCGGCCCGAGATGCAGCAGGGTCGCCGCCGGCCGGCCGGCGATACGCCCGTAGCCGTCGGCGGCACCGGTGACGACGCCCTCGAAGAGGCAGAGGACGCCGCGCATGGCCGGCACGTCGTCCAGCGCCGCGACGAAGTGCATCTCGGAGGTCCCCGGGTTGGCGAAGCAGACGTCGACCTCGGCATCGACCAACGTCGAAAGGAGGGCACGGGCGCCGTTCACGAGCGTGCTCCGCCCCGCGTCGCGCCGAGCAGCCGGTCCGGCCCGAGGATGCCTTTGGGGTCGAAGACCCGTTTGATGGAGCGCATGAGCTCGAGCGAGACCGGATCCTGCATCTCGAGGAAGTAGGGCAGCTTCGCCGTCCCGATGCCGTGCTCGCCGGAGATCGCCCCCCCGACGGCGAGCGCCAGCTCGAAACTGGCGTGCATCAGGGCGTGCCGCCGGTCGTCGTCGGGCTGGAACACGGTGATGTGGACATTGCCGTCGCCGATGTGGCCGCAACCGGTGACGAGGGCGCCGTGTTCCTGAGCCAGCTCGGCCACCCGGGCCAGGTAGTCGGGGATGGTCGCCCGTGGGATCACCGCGTCGATGAGGTCGTCACACCCGGCCGCCTTGCCGACGAAGAACGCCCGCTCCCGGGCTGCGATCAAATGCGCCCCCGAGGTCGGCGGGAGCACGTACACGTCGAGCGACCCCAGCTCCTCCAGCAGCGTGGCCAGGTGTTCGACGTCCTCCTCGACCCGGGTGCCGTCCATTCCTTCGAGGACGACCACGAGATACGCGAGGGTGCGCGCCTTGATGTCCTCGGGGACGCCGAGGTCCAGGCCGGCCGCCTGGGTGATGCCACGCATCACCAGCACGTCGACGTACTCGAGGATGGATGGGTTGATGCCACTGTGCACGATGTGCGGCACGGCCTTGGCCACCTGCGAGAGGGTCGCAAAGGGTGCCAGGACAGTCGACGACGCGGTGAACCGGGGCTGGAGCTTCACGGTCACCTCGGTCGTGATGGCCAGGGTTCCCTCGGATCCGATGAGCAACTGGGTGAGGTCGTAGCCGCTCGAGCACTTCACGAATTTCCCGCCCGTCCGGAGCACGGTGCCGTCGGCCAGGACGACCTCGAGCCCGAGCACATGCTGACGGGTGACCCCGTAGCGCACGGCGCGCATGCCGCCGGCGTTGGTGGCCACGTTGCCACCGAGCGAGCCGCTCTGCTCTCCCGGCGACACGGGATAGATGAGGCCCAGGGGAGCCAGCTCGCCGTTGAGCTGCTCGAGCGTCACACCAGGCTCCACCACGGCCACCTGGTTGTCCGTGTCGATCTCGCGGATCCGCTTCATGCGGTCGAAGGCCAGGAGGATGCCGTCGGCGACGGGCACGGCCGCGCCCGAGAGCCCCGTGCCGCTGCCTCGGGCCACCACCGGTACGCCGTGCTCGCCGGCCAGCTTCAGGACTTCGGACACCTCGCCCGTCGAGCCCGGCATGACGAGCGCCAGCGGCACGACGGGCACCGTCGTGAGCGCCTCGTCGTGGGTGTAGTCGGCGTGGATGGCCTCGCCCGCGAGCACATGGCTCTCGCCCACGGCCTTGCGCAGCTGTTCGAGGAATTCCGGCATGCGACGCGCCACCCCCACCTCGGATCGATCGGGTGGACCGACCTTACCGGGCCTTACCGGTCGTCGTCGGCGCCCTCGGCGAGCCGGCGCCGCAGCTCCGCGACGCGCCGTGAGACCTCCGTGGCCGCTGTCGGGGCGGCCTCTTTCTCCAGCTCGGTGATGGTCCGCTCAATCGGGGCCAGCCACGGGCTGGGCCGGCGCCCGGCTCTGGCACCCGATCCGCCGTCGCCGCCCGCCTGCTCGAACCAGCTGCACCAGAGCTCCTCCTCGGAACGGGTCAGGGCCACGTAAAGGAGGCGTCGCTCCTCGTCGACGGCCTCGGGCGTCTGCGCCGACGCGATGGGCATGAGGCCCTCGCCGAGCCCGAGGACGAGCACCGTCGGCCATTGCAGGCCCTTGGCCCGGTGGAACGTCGTGAGCACCACCCTGTCGCGATCGGCCGGGGACTCCGGGCGGTTCGTCTCGTCGTCGTCCGCGGCGCTGCCGCGCCGCCCGGCGTCGCCGCGCAGGTCCGACGCCGGCCCGAGGTCGGCCCCGGCGACCTGGCTCGGTACCCGCGCCCTGTCCATGGCCTCTTGGACCTTGGCCAGCTGGGCGTTGGTCCGGGTCAGCACGGCGATGCTCGACCAGGTCCGGCCCGGGGTGCGCGACATCTTGGCCCGGGAGGTCGCCCAGACGGCCTCGTCGTCATCGGTCGTGTGGGAGACGATCTGCGGGACCGGCCCATCCACCCGCGTCGTGCGCGGCGGGACGACCTCGCCCCCCGCCCCCAACGCGCCGCCCTCCCGCAGCACGGCGGTGGCCACCGCCACCACCTGGGGGGTGCAGCGGTGGTTCTCGTCCAGGCGGATGACCGTGGTGCCCCGCAAGATGTCGGGCAGCCGGCCGAGCAGTGTCGGATCGGCGCCGTTGAACCCGTAGACGGACTGGTTGGGGTCACCGACCACGAACAGGTCGGGTTCGTCGGCGAGCATGGCGGTGAGCAGGCGGAACTGGGCCGGGTTGACGTCCTGCATCTCGTCGACGAAGAGGTGGCGGGTGCGCCAGCGGATGGAGTCGGCGAACTCGCTGTCACCCGCCAGCGCGTCGGCGCAGGCCACGATCAGATCGTCGAAGTCGAGCAGCCGCCGTCGGCTCCGTTCCGCCTCGTAGCGGGTGTACGCGTCCGCCACCTGCTCGGCGCTCATGCCGCTGCGGCGCCGGTGCCGACGGGCCTCGGCCTCGTAGTGCTCGGGCGAGACAAGGCGCGCCTTGGCCCACCCGATCTCGCTGTCGAGGGCGCGGGTGCGACGCGCATCGCCGGTCGTCACGTCGGCCAGGAGGCGGCGCCGGTCCGGCAGGAGCGTGGGGGGTGGTCGACCCCGTAACTCCCGGTGCTCGCGCAGCAGGCCGAGCGCCGTGCGGTGGAAGGTGCCCGCCTTCACACCGGACACCCCCAGTGAGTACAGCCGGGTGCGCAGCTCCTCGGCGGCCTTGCGGCTGAAGGTGGTGACCAGGGTGCGGTCCGCCTCGATCGACCCGTCGCGCACCCGCCGGGCCACCCGCAGCGTCAGCACCCTCGTCTTGCCGGCCCCGGCCCCCGCCACCACGCAGAGCAGCGGCTCGTCCGATTCGATGGCCTCGCGTTGGGTCATCGTGAGGCGGTTGGCACCCGGGAGGGTGTCCCAGGTGTCGCTCTCCAAGCCCTCGAACGTCATGACCACACTCCGCACGGTACAGAGGGGGTGCGCGCAGCACCCGCCGGACGTGCGCCCATGGTGGCCGAAGCGAGTCCTCCCTGCCCATCGGGAGGAGCGGGCCAGGTGGGGGACCTACAGCACCCGGTGGGTCCGGAGCGCACGCCGGCGGACGTTGCGGGCCTGCGCCAGCGTCACCAATTCCCCGACGACCGCGCCGAAGGGCAGGCCCTCGGCCTCCCACAGCATGGGGAACATGGAGATCGGGGTGAATCCGGGCATGGTGTTCACCTCGTTGATGACGATCGCACCGTCGTTCCGGAGGAAGACGTCGATGCGGGCCAGGCCCTCCACGCGCAGGGCCCGGTACGCCGCCAGCGCCACCCGCTGCGCACCCTCGAGCTGGGCGTCGGACAGGTCGGTGGGTGCCACCGTCTCGGCGAGTCCCAGCACGTACTTGTCCTCGTAGTCGTAGAACTCGCGGCTGGCGATGATCTCCCCGGCCTGCGACACGCGCACGTCCTCGTTGCCCATGAGCGCAAGCTCGAGCTCGCGGCCCTCGACGAACTCCTCGAGGATCACGTGGTCGTCGAACTCGAAAGCCGACCGCACGGCGTCCCCGAGCGCCGCGGCGTCGGACGCCTTGGCCACACCGATGGAGGACCCGAGGTTGGCGGGCTTCACGAAGAGGGGCAGGCCGAGCGATTCGAGCGCCTCGCCCATCACCCCGGTGGACCAGGCCGACCGGGAGACCGACTTCCACTCCGCCACCGGGAGTCCGTGGTCGCGCAGCACCGACTTGGCGATGCCCTTGTCCATGCAGATGGCGGACGACAGTACGCCGGCGCCGACATACGGCAGGTTCAGCGCCTCGAGATGGCCCTGGAGAACACCGTCCTCGCCGAAGGGGCCGTGGAGGACGGGGAACACGACCGTGGCCGACGGGAGGCCGGCGTCGAGGTGGGCCAGCGCCGTGTCGGGGTCGCGGTCCAACAGGTCATCGGGTGAAGGGAGCGCCTCCATTGCCGCTACCTCGGTGAGGACCCGGTTGGCGTCCACCCACCGTTTGTCATGGGTCAACCCGATCACGCGTACTGCGAACCCACTCTGCAGCGCGGTGGCCACGATGCGACGTGCCGAGATGCAGGACACTTCGTGCTCAGCCGATGGACCCCCATAGACGACCGCCAGCACTCCGGGATCAGGCATCGACCGAGGCTATACAATCGCCCTCGAGGGCGATGCGTGCGATTCTCCATCTCTGAACTCGCCGCCCGCATCGGTGGGGAACAGGTCGGGCCCGACGTCATCGTCAATGGAGTGACCATCGACACCCGGACGGCATCGCCGGGCCAGCTCTACGTTCCCATCGTCGCCGAACGCGACGGGCACGAGTTCATCCGCGCCGCCCTCGACGGGGGGGCCCCGGCCTACCTCACGGCCCGGGACCCCGTCGGGGCGACCGCCGTCGTCGTCGCGGACACGGGCGCCGCACTTATGCAGCTCGGTCTGGTGGCACGCGAGCACATGCAAGCCGGCGTGATCGGCATCACGGGCTCGGTCGGCAAGACGACGACGAAGGATCTCCTGCGCCACTGCCTTGTCCCGACCTTCGCGGTGTGGGCGAGCGAGCGGTCCTTCAACAACGAACTGGGACTCCCGCTCACCCTCCTCAACGCACCCGACGATGCCCAGTGGGTGGTCCTGGAGATGGGCGCCCGCGGCGTGGGACACGTGGCGCGCCTGGCCCAGGTGGGTCGACCGGACGTCGGCATCGTGACGAGCGTCGCCATGGCCCACGTGGAGTACTTCGGCGATCTCGACGGCGTGGCCCGGGCCAAGAGCGAACTGGTGACTGCGCTGCCTCCTTCCGGCGTCGCCATCTTGAATTTCGACGATCCGCGGGTGGCGCGCATGGCCTCGGTCAGCCCCTGCCCGGTGCTGGGGTACGCGGCCGAGGGCAGCGCCGAGGTGCGGGCGGAGCGCGTCGTGCTCGACGACGAACTGCGACCGCGGTTCCGGTTGTCGACGCCATGGGGCGCCGGCGACGTCAGGCTCGCGTTGCACGGGATCCAGCAGGTTCCGAACGCGCTCGCAGCCGCGGCCGCGGCGATGTGGTGCGGTGTCCCCCTCGACGGTGTGCTGTCCGCCTTGGCGACCGCCACCGGGTCGCCCCTGCGCATGGAGGTGCATCGCGTTCCGGATGGACCCGTCCTGGTCGTGGACTGCTACAACGCCAACCCGGCCTCGACCGAGGCGGCGCTGCGTTCGATGGGCGCGTTGCCGGCAGTGCGGCAGCTGGCACTGCTCGGGCTCATGGCCGAGTTGGGGGCCGAGACCGAAGCCGAGCACCGGCGGATCGCCCGGCTGGCCGAGGGCCTCGGGATCGAGGTGGTCGGGTACCAGACCGGGCTCTACGGCGCGGCCGAGGTGACCGGCGCCGATGACGCCGTGGCCCTGCTGCGGTCTCTGGGCCCGGGCGACGCGGCCCTGGTGAAGGGCAGTCGGGTGGCGCGTCTCGAAGAGGTCGTCCGGCGCTACGGGGCGGCGACCGGCGTTCAGTCCCTGGCGGCAGGCGCGTAGTGCGCCGCCGCCTCCGTCCGGCGCGTCGGCACCGACGAGGATCCGGCGGGAGAGCGCACTGTAGAGGGACTCGGTGCGTGCCGACGGCGAGCTTCCCGGGTCGAGGGTGTCGACCCGGCGCTGGCATTCGCGCCATTCGAGGCGAAGCCGGTCCGCGTCGCCTTCGGCCGCCGCCAGCTGCATGGCGGATCGGGACAGGGCCTCGCTGTAGGGCTCGACGATGCGCGCCTGCTCGACACCCCACCGCCCGAGATCGAAGAGCCCGGCATCGGCGGCCAGGGAGGCCAGGCGACAGGCCGCGTCGACGAGCACCGTGGCAATGCGCCCAGCGTGGCCTTCGGCCTCCCACCATGCATAGCCCGACAGGGCGTTGGCCAGCGGCTCCCCCTCCACCAAAAAGAGTGCGGCGCGGAAGCAGGCGATGGCCATGGCCGGGTCGGACTGGGCCTTCGCCTCGGCGGCGAGTGCGACGGCTCGCTGCACGTCGACCGTGACCCGCGGTGACAGCTGGTAGAGACCGTGACGCGTGCCGGCCGGGAAGAGCGGATCGCCGTGCTCGTCGGGCCCCATGGCCCGCCGGGCCGCATACGCGGTGTTGAACAGCGTCTTCGATGCCGCGTCGGCGTCGGACGACCCGAGCACGCGCGTGCGCAGCCGGTCGCTCGTGATGACATCGGGCTGGTGCAGCGCCAGGTAGGCCACGAGCTCGACGGCCCGGCGGGCGCGGTTGGGCGGGAGCTCCTCCTGGAGCCCGTCGAGGCGGGGTGTCATGGTGAGCAGCCGCACGTCGACGGCGCCGGCAGCCAGCGCCGACGCCCCGCCCGCCGGGGCTGCCGTCTGCTCTTCGTCCCTGTCGCGCCACGGCACGGGGTCCTCGTCGAGGGCCGGCGCCACCAGCTCCTCGATGTGCCGGGCCGTCGTCGCCGCCTGGAGATGAGGCCGCACGACGCGGCCCATCGGGTGGAGGGTGGCGCCGCGCCGGTCGACCAGGATGCTCAGGTCACTGGCGGCGACCGGGTCGAGGGAGATCACGGCGGAGCGTGCCGCCGTCTCGGGCGGAAGGGCGCGGGGGTCGCCACAGAAGAGGATGCGTCGAGCCACACGCGGGTCGGCCGCCACCTCGGACCTGAGCGCCGTGTCGTCGGGATCCTCGGTGACCAGGATCATGTCCGCCCAGGCCCAGGAGGCGGCGGCCACCTGCGCCGCCCGCCGGAGGTCCGGCGCCGCCTCGCCGAGGATGGGCAGGACATCGCCCGGCTCGAGCGGGACGAGCCATGTGCCATCGGCGTCGTCGCCGACGGGGAGGACGACGGGCACGTAGGGGAAGGGGGGATCGTCGTGGCCGTCGAGAGCACGGTGGTCGACATGCCACGCGGCGCCGTCCGGCAGGCGTGTAAAGGGTTCCGGGGGCGTATCCGGGTAGGCGTCGGCGAACCAGAACGTCACGCCGGACGGCGAGATACAGATGGCGCGGACGGTGGGCCCGGTGCGGCCCTCGAGGGACAGGCCCAAGCGGCAATTGGCGGACTCGAAGGAATGCAGCGCCGGGACGCCCGCGAAGCGCTGCAGGAGGGCCGCCGCGTCCAGCGCCTCCTCAGAGGCCTCCGGCCCCGCGCTGGCCGTACCCGTGAAGCGGTCGCCGATCCGGCGCCGGTGCCCGGCGCGCCGGGCGATGGCGGCGCAGGCCAGCGAGCCGAGGCCGAGGACGATCAGTTCGGGCAGGTGTCCGGCCGGCTCGGGATGTGACGGGTGGTCGGTCCGGTGGGCCCGGGGCGCAGGGTCGCCGGCGCGCCGCGCCTCCGCGGGCAGGCGCAGGTGCCAGCCCGCCCGCAGTTGATCCGGATCGACGAAGCGTGTGCCACCCCCCATGTCGAGACCCAGATTGAGCGCGGCGAGCGTCGTCCAGTCCGCGCCGTCGCCCAGGCGATCGTCCGCGATCTCCCAGAGGCCGTCGCCGGGCCGGACCACGTAGGTCGCTGTGGACGTCTCCGCCGGGGACTTCGGCGCGCCAACCGGGAGCGTGCTGGTGATCGCGCCGCGCGCCGGGCCCGCGGCCGGGGTGCTGGCCCCGGCGCCGGCAGAGAGCGAGAGGGGGGCGCCGATGCTCGTCACAGTGAGCACGCCGAACGCGATGCGGGCCGCCAGGCGATCCATGAACGGTGCACCCCGGAGGACGCCGACCTCGCCGCTGCGCACGTGCACGTTCACCGCGCGGATCAGCTGCGTGCAACAGGCGGCCCAGGCCACCCAGGCCGCCAGGACCAGGAGGCACAGCAGGTCGCGTGGCAGCGGCCGCCAGGCGTGCCCGAGCCCACCGGCCAGTGGATTGCCCACGACCAGGAGCAGCACGGCCGGTACGGCGGTGAAGACCAGCACGGCGGCGATCGCTGCGCCGGCGACGTCGAGGAGCCGCGGCGGCCGCCGCCTCCCGTTCTCCCTAGCCACCGGCCGGTCCGATGGAGATCGTGTAGGTCAACGATGTCGTCTCCGGCGCAGGCTCGGAAACGGTGGCCAGACAGCTCCCGGTGGCGTCGGGAAGGGACGCTGCCATGGCGGAGGTCCCGCCCACGTTCTGGCTCCCGTTGGCGCAACTGACCTCCATGGTCAGGTACGTGTCGCCCGACCACACGACCGAGATCTCCATGGCGCCCGTTCCGGTGAACCCGTACTTGTTCGACGTCTCCGACGGGGGGTCGAGATAGCCCTGCGTGCGGTCGGCCGGCACTGCGCCGGGCTCCGTCGTCGTCGTCGTGGTCGTGGCGGGCGGTGCCTGGGTCGTCGTGGTCACGCTCGTCGCCGCGGGCTGGGGCGTGCTCACGACCCGCGGTACCCCGGTAGAGATGAGTGCGGTGCCGCCATCGGCCGGCCCCGACGAAGGAGGTGCCGCGGTGATCGTCGGGGTGGTGGTCGTCGTGGTCGTGGCGGTGACGGACAGCGACCCGCCCTTGGTTCCCGCACGCCGCTGAGCGCCCGGCGTGAGTGCGACGCGGGAGGCCGCCCGGGCGGACCCGCCGCGGCGGGTGGCCCGCGGCGTGCCGCCGGCGGTCGCCACCAGCAGCGCCATGAGACCCAGCGACACGGCGAGGATCACCCACCAGTTGGGGCGGCCCCGAGCCGCCCGCGAGCGCCAACCCTCGGTGGCGTCGGGCCTTCCGCCAAGCACGGGCACACGATACGCATGCGTCACGCCTCCCGCACTCGGCGCTCAGGCGCACAGACGCCGCTGACCGCGGTCGCGTCGGGCATAGAGGGCGCGACGGTCGCGTCCGGTCAGGGTGGCCAGTTCGGCCATGGAATAGCCGAGCACATGGTGGCTGTAGAGGACCTTGACTTCGTCGGCCCGCATCCCCTCGCGGCGCAGCTCGATCAGCAGGCGGGCCAGCTCCTCGAGGTCCGTCTCCGGCCGGGAGGACAGTGCGTCGGACAGCTCGGGGCCGAGCGGGACGGAGCGACCATCGAGGTCCTTGGACCGGAAGAGCTGGCGCCGGAGACGGCAGCGGATGGCAGAAAGCAGGTCGAGCACGGCGTAGGGGCGGTCCTGCCCGGACCATTCCTGCAGGACGAGCCACGTGGTCGAGAGAAGCTCGCCGAAGAACTCCTCGCCGTCCTGCCAGTCTCCACCGCGTCCCCAACGCAGCTTCCCGGCCACCGTGACAAGTCCCGGGACAAGAGCCTGGACCAGCAGCCGCGAGATGAAGGGGTCGGCGCCGGCCTCCCTGAGCAGGACCCTGACCAGGCGGGCGGCCTCCTCGCGCCGGGCCCGGCCCGAGGCGCGCCGCATGTGCTCGACGAGGTCACAGGGCGTCGGGCACGGCGGCGGGTCGCCGCCGCGTCCGAAGACGAGGAGGTGGAGGAACGGATCGCGGTCGGCCACGTCGCGGAGCGACCGGACGGCGGAGCGGGATCGGCCGATCGACTGCCATTCGACTGCCATCTGGTCGATGAGGGCGACGCGTTGCTTCGAGGTGGGAGTGGGCATGGCCGCAGCGTGCGTCCCGACCCTCCCCCGATCGCTCCCACCCGGTCCGTCGGGGGCCAATCGGGCGGGGACAGCTGCAATGGTCCTGGTGGGCGATAGTGTGCCGCCGATGGACATCGACGAGTTCTACGAAGCGGACCCGCGCCGCCGGCGTTCCGCCGAGCTCGAACTGGGCTCGGAGTGGCGGGGCAAGGACGGGGTGCAGCACGAGTTGAACTACGTGGAGGACACCGGCGAGCTCTACGTGCTGCGCGAGCCGGCACCCCATGTGCGGGAAGACCCCTTCGGCGGGCTGCACATCTCGGACCCAGAGGGGTACGAGAACAAGATCACCGTCCATGTCATCGCCAAGATCGACTCGGTCGAGAACGTGCACGCCATCCTCCAGGGTTGGCCCGAGGCCATGCGGGAAGAAGGAAACGGGGGCACGGAGTGGCTGGGCCGGCGGCTCGTGACGGCCGGCGTTGCCGTCGGGCCGACGGGAGACCCCATTTCGGACGACTAGGGAGATCAGGCGGGGGAGGGCGGCTCCAGCTCCAGCATCCTGGCGAGGAGCTGGGTGGCGATGTTGTCGGTCGCCATGGCGGCGTCCATCAGGTTGTTCGCGAAGACCAGCTTCGAGAGCCGGTACATCACCACGGCGAAGCGGAAACCCGAGAAGATCTCGTAGAAGAAGATGTCCCGCATGGGCCGGCCCATGAGCTCGGAGTAGCGCTCGATGGTCTCCTCGTGCGAGCCGAAGCCGGCCGGGCGGGGGACACCGAGCCCCTCGGAGAACTGCCGGTCGAAATAGAGCCACCAGCCCAGGTCCAGTTCGGGCTGGGCCAGCGAGGCCATCTCCCAGTCGACCACCGCCGCGCAGCGGAAGTCGTCCCAGATGATGTTGCCGATGCGGCTGTCGCCCCAGCTGATCACGACATCGCCTTCCTCGGCGGGCCGGTGCTCGACCAGCCACCGCCAGGTCGACTCGATCACGGGGACCTTCTCGCCCTGCGTGGCCCAGTCGAGGAAGTCCCGGTAGTAGGACATCTGCTGCTCGAGCCCCGGACGGCCCCGGGTGGGGTCACTGAGCCACTCGAGCCCCGTGGCCCGCCAGTCGGTGCGGTGCACTGCGGCGAGCGCGTCGATGCCGCTCCACCACATCCGCTCCTGCTGCTCGGGCGTGGCCTCGATCACCCAGCCCTCCAGGGTGTAGGGGATGTTGTCCGAAGGCACGAGGCCCTCGACGTGGTCCATGGAGAAGAAGGGCACGCCGAAGTACCGGGGGTCCTCCTCGTACCAGCCGAGTCGGGGAAGAGGAACGGGCGAGCCACCGTCGGCCAGGGCGCGCATGGCCCGGTACTGGGTGGAGAACTCGGCGTCCAAGAAGAGCAGGTGCTTGGTCGGCGCCACGCGCACGACCAGGCGTCGCTCTCCGCCGTCCGCGGCACGGGTGCGGCACAGGATCGTCTCGTTGGAGAACCCGTTGGACCCCGGGGCCTGGACGTCGAAGACCTCGGGACCCGGCCCGTGAGGTGACTTGGTGCCCAGCCAGCGTGTGAGGATGGCGGCCACCTCTTCGGGGTCACGCTGGCTGATGTCGGGCACGGGGCGGCACTCTAGTGACGGGACGGGGCCTCTGGGTGCGGCCCGCGCGATCTGGACCGGGAGGGCGGGCAGAGGGGGATAGCGTCGCCCGGCGTGCTCATCGTGATCGACCTCGCCGGGACGAAGGTCTCCCTGCGCGACCCAGCCGAATTCACCCGCTTCTCCGTCCTGCTGGAGGGGGCAGGGGACCTGGCCGAGGTCCTGCGCCAGTCGGGCCTGGGACGCCTGGGGGCCGATGGCGAGCACGTGGTGGTGGACCCGGCGGCCCTGCGGGCGCTGGCGGGGCCCGCCGCCGACGACGACTGGGACGAGGGCCTCGCCGGCATGTGCGCGTACGCCGCCGGAAAGGGTTGGGTGGAGCCCGGCGGGGGCATCGTCGCGCACGTCAGCCGGGCAGACTGAACCGCCGTCCGCGACGAGCCGGGGCGGCGGCCACTCGGGGCGCAGTGGCGCCGCGGTCGCGGTTCGAACGGCGATCCGTAGAGCGGCGCATGCTGGTCAACGGCCGCGGTTGATCGCCTGCGCAGTTCGGGGAGGATGTGCCGAACCCTCGTGCGCTCGTCGCAGACGGTGCGCTCAAACCGGATGTCTGGCGTCGCGGGCGCGACTGAGCGGGCCGATCAACTCCAAGAGGATCGCGATCAAGGCGCCGCCGGCGAGGCCGAGCGCAATGCCGGAGAGAAACCCTCGGAATGCCTGCTGCTGGGTGCCGCTCGCATTGGCAGCGGAGACGTGGAGGAGCGCGGTTGCTGCGCTGGTCTGAGCAGACCACTGCCATGAATCGGTGGAGTACGTCGTCGGCGTCGCCGGTGACTGGATGACATAGTCGGCGGTGTTCCCGCCGTCGGCATAGAGCTCACGCGTCATCGGCACCGCGACGTATTGATTGTGCTTGTTGGCATCGACCTCCGGAAACTGCGCGCTCGAGATACGGACCATTGAGGTTCACCGGGCCGTCGGAGGACCAACAAAGCCAGACGGACATGGGCCCCCTGCTCTTGACCTCATAGCTCGGTACGCCGAGGGATGTCCCCAGAAAGGTGAGACGTTGCGGCACGACGTGGGTCGGACCAAGCAGTGCCAACCCAGGGGTGACGTTGTCGGGCAACCTCGATGGTGTGCACAGACGTGCACCGTCCAGATTGTCGATTCCAACGGTCCAGGTTCCCGCCGACCAGGGGGGACCAACGGTGATGTCCAAAACGGCCCCGTTGTCGGCTGTCCGGTGGAGCACCTCGCTGACTCCATTGACCCCGTTCGCGGCCTTCACAGTGACCAGCATGTTCCCGGGGACGGCCGGGAAGCCGTTGGATTGCGGTCGCGTGGACCACCCAATGGCCAGAAAGATGACGAAGATCGGCAACAAGATGGCGATGACCTCGAGGTGGACCCGACTTATGTAGCTCGATGGCCGTGCGTCCCCGTCGCCGCCAAGGGCTCGTGGCGCTCCATCTGTCACGCGGGACAGAATGCCTCATCCGGTGACGCAGCACCTGCGTGAAGCCCGCACCGGTCTCTGCGGCCGTCGGCTCTCCGAGCGCCGCCGATCTCCACTCATGTCCGTCCGGGGCTCCGTCACACGTCCAGCTCGAACCTGCCCTCGAAGCAGGACTCCGGATGCCTGTCCGAGGAGGTCACTCGGATGAATCCCCGACCGTCGCGGCGCTGAGGACATCGGCTCGCGCCCAACCGTCTGTCGGGCTCCGGCCCGGTCCAGCTACCCTTGAGACGCCGCCCGGCAGGCCCCGGCGGCGGGGGCGCGGCCCCGTGAGCTCCTGGGAGGAACGCATGGCGATTCGGGACTACGACCGCTTGTTCATCGGCGGCGACTGGGTGGCCCCGGAGGGGACCGAGACCATTTCGGTGGTCTCGCCGTCCACCGAGGAGGTCATCGCCCGCGTGCCCGACGGCACAGAGGCTGACATCGACAAGGCCGTGGCGGCGGCGCGCACGGCCTTCGACCGCGGGCCCTGGCCCTCAATGACGCCGGCCGAGCGGGCCGCCATCCTGTCCACCGTCGGCGCGCAGATCATGGCCGAGATGGGTGACATGGCCGAGATCATCACCCAGGAGATGGGATCGCCCATCACCTTCTCGGGCATGGGCCAGGTGCTGGCCCCCGCCATGATCTTCAACTACTACGCCGAGCTGGCCACCACCTACGCCTTCGACGAGGTGCGCACCGGCATGCTGAACCCGCAGGTGCTCGTGACCAAGGAGCCCGTCGGTGTGGTGGGCGCCATCGCACCCTGGAACGTGCCGCTCTTCATCGCAGCGGCCAAGCTGGCGCCGTCGTTGGCCGCCGGCTGCACCGTCGTCTACAAGCCGGCACCCGAGACACCGTTCGACGCGTTCCGCCTGGCCGAGATCTTCGCCGACGCAGGGCTGCCCAAGGGCGTCCTCTCCGTGGTGCCGGCCGGACGCGAGGTCAGCGAGCACCTGGTGAAGCATCCCGGCGTCGACAAGATCTCGTTCACGGGCTCCGGGGTCGGCGGCAAGCGCATCGGCGGGCTCTGCGGCGAGCGGTTGAAGCGCTGCACGCTCGAGCTCGGCGGCAAGTCGGCCGCCATCATCCTCGACGACGCCGATCTGGCGACGACGATCCCGACCCTGCTGCCCAACGCCATCATGAACAACGGGCAGGCGTGCATCGCCCAGACCCGCATCCTGGCGCCACGCGCCCGCTACGCCGAGGTCGTCGAGGCGGTCGTCTCGGGCGTGTCCGCGCTGAAGGTGGGCGACCCCATGGACCCGGCCACCGAGGTCGGCCCGGTGGTGGCCGAGCGCCAACGGAACCGGATCGAGGGGTATCTCGACAGCGGTCGGGAAGAGGGCGCCACCGTCGCGCTCGGCGGCGGCCGCCCGTCGGGCTCCGACTTCGCCAAGGGCTGGTACGTCGAGCCGACGGTCTTCTCCGACGTGGACAACAAGATGAAGATCGCCCAGGAGGAGATCTTCGGGCCGGTCCTCGTGGTCATCCCCTACGACGATGACGACAACGCGGTCGAGATCGCCAACGACTCCAACTACGGGCTGTGCGGCTCGGTCTGGACGGGAGACAATGACCGTGGCCTCGGCGTGGCGCGCCAGGTGCGCACCGGGACCTACATGCTGAACGCGCCGGTGCCCATCGACTTCTCCACGCCGTTCGGCGGCTACAAGGAGTCGGGCGTCGGGCGTGAGTTCGGACCCGAGGGCCTGGAGGGCTTCCTCGAAATGAAGTCGATCGCCCTGCCGGCCGGGTACACGCCGGCGTAGGCCTCGCCGCTGGGCCACCCCCGCGAACGGCTCCGGAGGGTCAGCCGCCGGTCACGCTCACGATGTCGCGGATGCGGAGGGAGCCGACGTGGGGGAGACGTAGCCCGACAGCGGCGCACCCTTCCCCTTCACGTCGGCGAACGCCTGGCGGTCCCCGACCTCGACGACGCTGTAGCCCGTGCGGTCGCCGTCGCCGTTCACGACGTCGGGCGCCGCATCGTCGCCGGTGGCGGCGACCACGATCGCCACGTGCACGGCGGTGACCGCGGACGTGTCGAGCCCGTAGACCGCCACATCGCCCGGTTGCGGTGTGTAGTGCGACCCGACGGGGTGCCAGGTGCCGTGGTCGGTGCCCCAGACGTAGAAGCTGGCGGAGTCGCTGTTGAGGTACCCCGGCGCCAATCGATAGGAGACCTCCGCGCCCGCCTGCTTCCACGCCCAGGCGGCGAAGTCGGCGCACCACTGCTCATCGAGGTTGTCGTTGCCGCAGTCGTCGACGCCGGCGTCCCAGTAGGCGCTGAATTTGTTGCAGTAGGTGTCCGCCGGGTCGGTCCGGTACCCGACCTGGCCCTGGGCGACGGCGACGATCCGCGCCCGCAAGGGGCTGAGGGACGATCCGCCTTCGAGACGCACCGCAACGGCGACCCCCAGGGCGAGCACGAGAAGCAAGGCCAAGAACGTCACGAAACGAGGGTGGCGCACCGGGGCACGGCGACCCCCGGGGGGCGCGGTCAGCTGTCGGGTCGGGCTCAGGGGGCCACAGGGTAGTGAGCGTGTGCCGCCCCGAGGTGGCGGGCCTGTTCTGCGACAATGGCAGGTCCCCGGCCACCCAGAGTGCGGTGCCGCCCCCGAGCCGACCGAGGAGGGATGGGCCACATGCAGGACGACGAGAGCGCGGCGTCGCACACTCGTCTCGCCTACCTCCCCGCGCTCGACGGGGTGCGGGCCTGCGCCGTCGTGGCCGTCATGCTGTTCCACGGCGGGATCCCGCACATGGACGGGGGCTTCATGGGCGTCGACGCCTTCTTCGTCCTCTCGGGCTTCCTCATCACCTCGCTGCTCATCGGAGAGTGGCGCCAGACCCTGAGCATCAAACTCGGGGCGTTCTGGGCCCGCCGGGCGCGCCGCCTCCTTCCCGCCCTCCTCCTGATGTTGCTCTTCGTGGCCTTCTTCGCCTCCGTCATCGTGCCCAAGGGGACGTACGGGGCGCTCCGCCTCGACGCGCTGGCCACGCTCCTCTACGTGAGCAACTGGCACTTCATCCTCGTCAACTCGAACTACTTCAACGAGACGGCGGCCTCCTCACCGCTGCTGCACACGTGGTCGCTCGCCGTGGAGGAGCAGTTCTACGTGATCTGGCCGCTGGTGGTGCTCGCAGTGATGCACTTCACCCGGAGCCTGCGGGCCCTGTTCGCATTGTGCTGCGCGGCGGCCGTCGCGTCAGCCACCTGGATGTACGTCGTGTACGACGGCGGCCTCAACACCAATCGGGCCTATCTCGGGACCGACACCCGCTCGCAGTGCCTCTTCATCGGCTGCGCGCTCGCCGTCGGGCTCGTCATGCTCTCCCACCGGGCCCACGAGGAGGGCCGCCTGGCCAAGGGCGAACTGTGGCGCCCGGAGGGGGCCACAGGGCGAGCGTTCTGCGCGGTGCTGGGCGTGATCGGCGCCGCCGGCGCCATCGCCCTCTGGGTCCTGACCACCTCGGTCTCCTCGTTCCCCTATTCGGGTGGGTTCTTCCTGATCGGCCTCGCGGTGGCGTGCATCATCCTCTCGGCCGTCGCGGCACCGCGCAGCCTCGTCCCGCGGGTGTTGTCGCTCACACCGGTGCGCTACGTGGGCCGGATCTCCTACGGGCTCTACATCTGGCACTGGCCCATCTTCATCTGGCTCGACCATGCCCGGACGGGCCTCCACGGGTACCCGCTCTTCGCGTTGCGCGTGCTCGTCACGTTCGCCGTGTCGGTCGTGTCATTCCACCTCATCGAGCGCCCGATCCGCATGGGGACCTTCGTCAGCCAGTGGCGGGCCTGGCTGGTCGTGCCCGCCGGCGTCGGGGCCGTGCTGGTGGCTGTCATCGCGGCCACCACCGGGACGACGGCCGTGGCCAGCACGGCGCTCCCGGGCGGCATCGGCACGACGGGATCGTCGACCACGACGACGAGCAGCTGTTCCGTCACCGACCGCGGCCCAGCCGGTGCGGGTGCTGCTCTTCGGCGACTCGGTGGCCCTGACCCTCGGTCTTGGGCTCGGGCTGCCGAAGGAGCAGCAGAGGTACGGCTACGTCCTCTCGGACAAGGGGATCCTCGGCTGTGGCGTGGTGTTCGGGCCTGAGGTCGAGCTCATGGGCGCCCGCGACGAAACTCCGCCTGCCTGCAACGGCACGCCGTACTCACCCGATGAGCCGGCGGCGCAGCAACCCTGGCCGAATCAGTGGCTGAGCACGATCAGCAAGGTGAAACCGAACGTGGCAGTGCTCCTGGCCGGTCGCTGGGAGGTGGTCGACCGTGAGTACCAGGGATCCTGGACCAACATCTTGCACCCGGCCTATGCCGCCTACGTGAAGAGCCAGCTGGAGCAGGCCTCCAAGCTGGTGACGGGAGCGGGGGTTCACATGGTGTTCCTGACCGCACCGTGCACGGACGAGGGCGAGCAGCCAGACGGTGCCCCGTGGCCCGAAGACGATCCGGCGCGCCTGGCCGTCTACAACAAGCTGGTCCGCGAAGTCGCCGCTGCCCACCCCACGACCGACTCGGTGGTCGACCTCTTCGGGGCGGCGTGCCCCGGCGGGAAGTACGCCGGGACAGTGGACGGCGTGGTGGTCCGGACGCCCAGCGACGGCGTCCACTTCACCGTTGCCGGGGGCCAGTACCTGGCGCCCAAGATCATGCCGGCCATCGTGGCGGCCGGGCGGGCGCAGCTGGCGCGAGACCGCCAACCGGGCCTCAGCCGGCGGGTGATGCGGGCTTCGGGTTCACGTTCTGCGGCGTGCTGTTCCCGGTCGGGGACTGCGGGTTGACGTTGGGGTTGGCGTTCGCCACGACGCACTGGGCGCGCAGCGAGGGGACGAGATGCCCCTCGTCGACCGTGGCGCCTTCCGAGATCGTCGTCATCAGCGAGTTCCAAGAGCCGTCGTCGGAGTTGGCCGCGGCGGCCAGCGGGAGGGCCGCCCGGAGCTCTTGGTCGGCTTCCTTCTGCAGCTGCGCGGCGGCGGCCGGAGACGTGCCCGCGCTCGTCGCGCGCAGGTAGTCCGTGACGGATCGGTGCACGTGGACGCAGGCTTGTTGCGCCAGGTCCTGACCGGACTGGCTGCTGCAGGCGCTGAGCCCGAGGGCCGCGACCGCCACCAGCGCAAGCCCCGCCAGGATCCGGGCTCCACGGGGGCGGCCGGCCCGCCGCACGTCAGCCGAGCCAGCGTTCGGCGGACTCGAGAAGGAAGCGGCTCACCGCGAGGGCCCGGTCGAAGACGTCGCAGAGCAACTCCTCGCCGCTGAGCACCCGGGCCAGGGATACCGGGTGCCGGGCGACGATGCTCAAGCGACGCTCCGAGCCGTCGGTGGCGTTGGCGAAGGAGTCGATGGCAGAGACCTCGAGGGGGAGTTCGATCCCGCCCACTCCCGCCAGGTCGATCGCGAGGCGGAGCAGGTCGGGCCCGCTGGGGAGGGGTGGCAGCGCCCAGGTGAAGGTGAGCGGAAAGTGGAATTCGTCGGGTGGCTCCTCGTCCTCGGCGAGGAGGACGACGGCGTCCTCGAAGGACAGGAGGACGCGGGGGTCGACGTCCAGGGCGAGGTGCAGGTCCAGCGGGCCGCCGCACCCCTCTTCGGGGTGCAGATCGACCTCCCAGACCTGGCGCAACGAGTAGGTCTCGACGAAGTGCCGCTCGTCGTGGACGTGAAATCCGTGGTCGACGGAGTGGTCCTTCAGGTCGGCGACGTACCCCGCGACGTCAATGGCAGCCACAACTTGCAAAGCCTAGGGCGAAATGAACAGGTGGGTGTCAGGCGGCCGGGAGTACGGCGGTGGTGCTTCCCGTCGTCGTTCGTGATGATGGCGCAGCCCAGTCCGGGCGGCTCGGAGAGATCGGGCGTGCGCGGAGGCCGGCGAGTTGCGAGGGTCGAACCATTGGGCCCGACGCCGACGAAGGTCGTTCTCGGCGTCGACGGCGGGCGCCCTCACACGTTTCCCCAGCCACAGGTGGCCCGGCGGGGCTCTCTCGCACATGGGCGGCGGCGGCCTACGGCCAGGCGAGCCGGGCGACGCCGCCGGGTAGGGTTCGTCTCCCGTGGACGACGTTCGCCTGCTCGCTGTGATTGACGACGCCATCCGCGCCGTGCGCGGTGCGCTGGACGTCCTCGAGGACTGGGGCCCGAGCGGAGGGAAGCCCGGGCAGTACCGGCTCGACCTGGCGGCTGACGGGGCAGCCCTACCGGTGCTGCACGGGGCGGGCCTGACGGTGCTCTCCGAGGAGTCGGGGGTGACCGGTGACGGCCCCACGGGGCTGCTGGCGGTGATCGACCCGGTCGACGGCTCCACCAATGCCCACCGGGGCGTGCCGTTCTATTCGACGAGCATCTGTGTGCTGGACGCTGACGGACCCCGTGTGGGCGTCGTGGTCAACCAGGCGACCGGTGAGCGCTATGCCGCCGTGCGCGGCGGCGGCGCGGAGAAGGACGGAACGGCGATCGCGCCCTCGGGGTGCGAGGAACTCGGACGCGCCATCGTGGGCATCTCGGGCTTTCCGGGCCATCACCCCGGCTGGGCGCAGTACCGCGCCCTCGGCGCAGCCTCTCTCGAGTGCTGCGCCGTCGCCGAGGGAGTGCTCGACGCCTACCTGGCGGTCGGGGGCAGCACCCTCTACGGGTGGGACTACCTCGCGGGTCTGCTGATTTGCCGCGAGGCGGGAGGGGCCGACGGCGAGCGCGAGGGCAGGGACCTGGTCGTGCGCGACGCGTCGAGCAGGCGGCCCGTCGTGGCGGCGACCCGTACATTGGCCGATCGCTTGATCGGGGAGGAGGGGTTGTGACGGACGACACCGGTGGGGAGCGCCGCGCTCCTCGCGCGCAAGACCTGGAGGACGCTGGAGCCGCTGCACGGCATGGTGTACTTCGTGCCCGAGGCCGCGGAGGCGTACGGGCGACTCGGCATCACCGGGCGGGCGGGGTACTTCGCCTCGCGCGCGGCGCCGATGGGCGCGGTGACGGCCGACGTCGTCGTCTCCACCTTCTTCAACTTCAACCCGGCGCTGGTGCACGCGGCGATCCCCGACAGTTGGGAGGTCGCCTCTCCCGCGGCGCTCGTGGCGGCGCGCTTCGACGCGGTCGACGCGGCGTTCCGGCGGCTCCTGGGCGACCCGGTGCTGGCGTCGGGCGAGATGCGCCGCGCCGCCGAGCTGGCCCGCACGGCTGCCGAGGAGGCCGGCCGGCGGGCGGAGGGACGGCCGCTGGCGGCGGCCCACGCCGACGTCGCGTGGCCGAGCGCGCCGCACCTGGTGCTGTGGCACGCCCAGTCCATCCTGCGCGAGTACCGCGGCGACGGCCACATCGCACAGCTCGTCGTGCGGGGCCTGTCGGGCACCGAGGCGTTGGTCACCCACGCGGCGGCGGGCGACGTGCCGGCGCACCTCCTGCGCTCAACGCGGGGCTGGCCCCGGGAGGCCTGGGACGGCGCCGTGGACGCGCTGCGGGGGCGGGGGTGGCTCGAGCAGGGCGAGGAGCTCCGCTTCACCGAGCTGGGAGCGGCCCAGCGCCAGGCGCTCGAGGACGGGACCGACGCGCTGGCCGCGGCGCCCTACGCGGTTCTGGGCGAGGAGCGTTGCGCAGAGCTGCGTGCCCTGGCCCGGCCGTGGAGCACGACCTTCGCCCAGCAATTGCCCTGACCTCACCCGACGCATTGCCGCTCTTCACGCGCGGCGCAGGGACAAATGTCGCCTGACCAGGGATTTCCTTGATCGTGGCGGAGCGTGAAGGGGCGAACCTCCCTGCCGAGTTTGCAGCACCGTCGCAAGTAATCTCTGTACTTTGGCATTTCCTGCCCGTCGAGTTGGCGATGCTGATGGGAAGGATCTCTCTCCCATTCCGATCCTGAAGGTGCGTGGTTGACATGGATCACAATGACTGACATCGAGATCGAACCCGAGCGACGCCGCCTTTGCCCGAGTTGCGGCATGCCGGCCGTCGACGGAGCTTCGTTCTGCGGTGAGTGCGGTCACTCACTCGTCGAGACACCGACAGGTCCGGCCGGGCTAGACGCCGGGCAGACCGAGATCGAATCTGCCGCTGTGGCCAACCTACCTTCGGCCGAACCTCCCGGTCATGAGTTACCGCCTCCAGGCATCATCCCCAGTGAGGCAGGCAGTGCACCGAAGGCGACGAAGGAGAAGAGCCGTAAAAGGTGGATTCTCCGCCGGCTGGTCGGCGCCATTGTGGCACCGTTCAGTCGTTCCCGTGCGAGCCAGTCCGACTCACAGAGCAGTTCTGGGAACATGGGGACCACTGGAACTCGGGCAGGTACAAGCACGCCTCAGTTTGGATCGGTCGTATCGAGATGGCTATCAAGAAGAAGTGGCGTACGCAGGCCGCTGGGCTTCCACCGGTCTGACGGACATCCACCATCAGGGGCGACAGCCCCAGAAAGGATGTCCAAAATGGAGACCATGGAGGAGAAGAAGCCGCGTCCGCGCCGCTCGTTCACTCCGGAGTTCAAACCTGAGATCGTCGAGCTGTGCCGGCGGGGCGATCGCAGCATCGGCCAGGTGGCCACGGAACTTCGATCTGACCGAGACCAACGTGCGCACCTGGTCGAATTCGTAGTGCTTCTGGCCTTGTCTACAAGGAGGTGAGACCAAATGTCAGATGATCCGGACCCCGATACGTTCCGCTTCTGCATCAGCTGTGGCAGGAAGGCAGAGACAGGGGCTTCGTCCTGCGCTGATTGTGGGCACTCACTCCTGAAGACATCCGTGGCAGCGGGCGTGCTCGAACAACCAAGTGGGAGTACAGCCGATAGCTCGAAGCGGAGCCACTGGCGAGGCGGCGTAGCGAGCATCTTGGTGATAGCAGTGCTCGTTGTCGCCGCCGGTGTCGTCTTCGGCATACCGCAGGTGCGTAACCATACTCCCGGCGTCAAGAACTGGTTCTCCAGCTCCAGCCCCGGCACAGGCGGAAACCTGCCAAACACGTGGGTGGACACGTTGGGGTGCAAATTTGGGAATTTTCATTGCGTCGGACTTCTGCAATGGACGCAGAATGGCGATTCGATAAGCGGAACGGTGATCGAGTCACCGGGGAACTGCAATGGTGACAGCTATCGAGGGCAGCCCATGAAAACGTACGAAATCAACGGAACAATTTCGGGCTCGTCCATCAAGTTCACTTCATCAGCAGGAGCGGATGTCTCCGGCACGATCAGACAGCAGGCCTTGAATATCAACAACGCAAAGAGCTTGGGTTCCTACTTCTTCCAAGCGACAGATCCGACAACCTTTGTGCCAGTTACGCCGTCACAGGGTCAGAGTGCGCTCGGCTGTTAAGAAGAGTGCGCTCGGCTGTTGAGAGTTGAACGGTGGGTCCATGAGCGGGTTGGATCGGCGGATCTTCGACGCTCGGTAACAGGCTCGCGCTTGGCTACGCCGGACCGGAACTTCTGGGTGAACAAAGAGCCATTGCCCTCGGCTAGATCTTCTTGGTCCGCCGGTCTCTGGATTTTGTGACAAGTTTCAGGCTGCGACTCCGAGCCGAGCATTGTTGACGTAGTCGCCCAGCACATGCTCGATCGTGCCCAGGGCGCGACGGAGCTCGACTGGTGCGGGAGGTTGGTCGGCCTCGAGGAGTGGACCGAGCAGGCGAGCTCGCACTTTGGTGTAGAAGACGGCGACGCGGATGCCCTCGGGGGTGAGGGCATAGGAATTGGTGCCCGGAGCTCGCTCGATCAGGCCGTGGAGGCGGAGACGGCGTAGGTCATAACTCATCTGGGAGGAGCTGTAGTCCCTTCCGAGGAGTCCGGCAACACGCCCGCGAAGGCTCTTGTTGGTGAAGCCGGTGACGGCGTGGACGACGAGGCAGAGTGCACCGGCCAGGGCCATGGCGCGTTGATCCCCGAAGCGCAAGGCCCCGGTTCGTTGGCCCTCCCGTACGTAGGGCTGGTGGATGCGCTCGAAGAGCGCAGAGCCGATGGCACAGCCCTGGCCGGCACGTTCGATCCTAAGCAGACGGTCGTTGATCTGCCGGGCGCGCTCGACGAGCTCGGGCAGATGCTCGAGCCGAGCCAAGATGCCCAGGTCAGCGGGTTTGTTGATGACGGTCTCGATACGCAGGGCCCTCCCTTCCTTGAGGTATTGCTTGATGCGGCTGTGCTTGAAGGTGAAGTCCATCTTCACCTCTGTCCCCGGGCTGAACACACGGGTTTGGCGTTGGTAGGGCGGTGCGCGCACCACGTTTGGTCGGAACGAACACGGCTCGGATCTCTTCGGGGCGGCCGACACCGATGTTGTCTTGGACCAAGGACTCGAAGAACCCTCGGGCCCGACGCGGGTCGTCGAAGACCAAGGTGCGCGACACCTCGACTTGGCGCATGGAGAGCTCGAAGAAGTAGCCGGCCTCCCGGTCGCTCTGGGTGAAGGGGGTGGGGATGACACGGGTCCAGCGGTCGAAGAAGGCCTGAACTTCGAGAGGGCCCAAGCGTTCGCAGATGGCCTGGAGGGCGGCGGGATCATCACATGAGGCGAAGCCGTTGGCCAGTTCGGAAAAGTTGATGTGCTCGCGTGCGGCCTGGCGCTTGGCCCACTCGTGGCCGTTGACCCAGACGCGCGAGGGATAAGGGAAGTAGGTGCAGATCCGGATGAAGCCGGGCCCGAACTCGGGATCGAGCACGTAGAAGTAGTACATGCCGACCCGTCGGTCCTCCTTGACGAAGTCGAAGCTCGACCACCCCAGGAGTCGACGAGCGGTTCTTCGCGCTGAAGACCCACGCGAACTCTTGGGTCGAGACGATGGCGACGACGCCGAAGCGCCCCTCGTCCTCGGCCGCTTCGAGATAGGGCCGGACATGGTCGAGCTTGCGATCGTCCCAACGGGTCCGGTCGGGCTTCTTGAGACTGGAGGATCGGGATCTCGTGCTCCGCCGGCGAAGGCCTTCACATCACGACGGAAACGGTTGCCGATCTTGTCGCAGCAACGCGGGCGACGGGATCGGGAAGCCAAGGTGTCGCGGTCAAGAAGGTCACCACCTGTCCGCTCACCTGGAGGGTGGGGACATACGCATTCAGATACAGCCGGTCGATGCAGGCAAGGTCGAGGCCCACGTGACCGTCGAGCACGTCGTTGATGTTCACCACGGTGGTCATCGACACAGTCGTGGCCGCCCGAGGGACGGCTCTGCCGGCCCGACAATCTCGACGTGAACCAGGTCGCGCCGGGAGGAGGCCGGGAGGGGGGCCTGCCCCCCTCCCGCTAAAGACTCAGTCGAGGTTCAAATGGGCCGATCACTTCGTCATTCCGTCGAACTCATACCTTCGTGATTTGGCACTCTGACAAAATCCGCCTCGGTAGCAGGGTCGACGTACAGAATTGGGAAACCCAGAAACCGCTCGATCATCTCACCGATGTCTTCCAAAGCCTCGGGTAACCGTCAAGGAAAACTCTCTGAAATCAGCGCTCAACTTGGTTCGGCGCACTGATGAGGCTCGGACCGAACCCCCGGCTTCACGATGCTCACCTCCACACCACCTTGACCGGTCACCGTCGCCTGATACGGAGTCAAGTGGGCTGTCCCACTGACGGAGCACTCAGTAATGAACGGCACCTGGCTGGGTCGGGCATCCCGTGTGAGCCTCCAAGCGTTAGCCCTGAACACCTTTAAATACGGCATACAATGTGACTAGCACTCCTGCAAGTTGGATCAGCAAGGTATAGCGATCGCGCCTACGATCTCGGAGATCTCGGAGATATAGGTCGATCTGTCCGAGGGAGAGAATTACAGCCTCGAGTGTCGCTGCAGTCAATTCCTCCTGGGTACGTGGCTTGGCAGTATCTGAAGTCGTTGCTTTTCGCGGCTCGTCCTCGTCAGTCTTTGCAAAGCCGGTGGTTCTCGGGCTGTCATCCCGACCAATTAGTCGTTTGCTAAGAGCAGGGGCGGCGAGGACGGCGAGGACACCCAATATCCCGACAACCCACAAGACCGCCCACCTGGATGAGGGTGCTACATATCCAACCAGAGCCTCAAGATCGGTTTTTAGGTTCGCGTCCTGTTGGTTGGAGAGATTGTCTTGGAGGTTCTTCTGCGACGACTGGTCCAAGGTCATATCGAGAGTAATTAGTGCTGGGATATCGCGCCTGATCCGCACTAGATCTCGTAGAACGGTTTGATTGTCGCTATTGGTCGGCAGAGCTTGCAGTGCTCGGGCCCGTGCAATTTGACTCTGAATGTCTTGGCGACAACGTTGTGTAACGGACCGAGCGCAGGAGACTGCGATCTGTCGATCAAGGCTATTGAATGTGTCTGATGCACCAGACACATTCATCGACCCGACATAAGACTTGCCAGTTACTGCATGGACGGTTGAACAGCTGCTAAGAGACACTGCGGCTATCACGACGATTCCAATTCCGGCCCAATGGCGTCGGTAGCCTGCACGGTGGGTCCAAGAGCCGGAAGGTCGCGCTCCTCTTGCTACGGCTCTGCAATCCTCGGGGCGGAACGTGGCGGAGCTTGGGCATCCCGCGCTGTCCATGCTCAGAAGGTAGCCCGATGTGCCTCCTGCCTCCAGACCGCACTGCTCCGAGGTGGCGCCGCCCGAGCGCGATGGCCTCGGCTTCGGCCTTGTGCTCGGGCAGCCATTGGGGTTCTGAACCCTTGGGCGCCAGATGGTGCAACGCCACCATCTGGCCCAAAAACCGTAGCTCGATGACCGAATAGCCGATGGGCTGGCGCACCTCTGGGACCTTGCCGGCGAGCGTGGGCGGGGCCGAGTAAAAGACCGTGTCCCACTCGACGAGGGGGACGCGCCCGACCCGACGGGTGTCGCGGACCGCGGTGTCGAAGCGCACGGTGGGAGGGAACCGAGGACGTGGCGCTCGGTCTCGAAGCGCTCAGCCGGGGCCCGCCCGGTCGTCCCGTGGGCGACGGCGTGCAAGTAGCGCTCCAGCCACCGCGCCGGGCGGTTGAGTTCGCCGACGTCCTCTGGTGGGTCGAGGTCCGCTTCTGAGAGGAAGCCGCGCTTGAGATCCCGAAGGGCCGCTCGATCTTGCCCCTGCGCTTGGCGTCCCCGACGTCGCAGGCCTTGAGGGCCAGGTCGTGGTGGCGGGCGAAGGCCAACGCGTAGGGGGTGGAAGACGAACCCCTTGGACTTGGACCGGCCCAACTGGCCCATGCGGTCGGTCCGCCCGAGGGCGGGGACGCCGCCAATGGACTCGAAGAAGCGGACCAGGCCTTCGAGGGTTTGGTGCTGGTCGATGGAAGGGCGCGAAGAACCAGAAGTTGATCCGGCTCCGGCACAGCACGCACCCGAAGCAGTGCAGCTCGTGGCCACAGCCCCAGCGCCGGGCGAAGCTGTTGCAGTCGGACCAGTCGCACTGGAACTCCTCGCCCGGCACGGTCTCGATGGGCATGGTGACCATGACCGCGCCTCTCGTCGGGCCGCGCACCGAGTGCAAGGAGCGCGTCAGCGTCGGATACGAGCCGGGATAGCCCTCGGCGCTGATCACCCGCATGATCGATGAGCACTGCAGGTCAGTGTTGTGGGCCAACAGGCCGGTGATGAGGGCCTGCCGGCGAGCGTCGATCACCAGGTCTTCTTCGGGGACGCTCCTCTTCGGAGGCGGCCCCCGTTCTTCAGCCACGACGACACGGTGGCGGGGTGGAAGCCGAGGTGCTCGGCGATCTGCTTGATCGTCCAGCCCCCGGCGTGCAGGGCCTTCGCGTTCATGCACTCTTCCTGGGTCATCATCTCTTCGGCTTCTTCCAGATCGTCGGGTGCTTGCCAGCACCGACAAGTTGGAGGGGCCATGACCCCGACCGGTGGATGCCCGGTCAGGAGGAGCGCGGCCTCAGCCACCACCGCGAATTTCGGTGAGCGTCAAACGCGGGCTTCCGTGAGCGCCGCGACAACTCTTCAATCGGCGCCGAGTTGCCTTCCAAGATGCCTGGGCGGGGTCGTGTGCCTGTTGTCAGAGTTCGAGAATGAGTATGACAAAAAGAGCAGGTAGAGTTGCCTTTTTCGGGCGCTTAGCTCAGTTGGTTAGAGCAGCTGGCTTACAACCAGCAGGTCGGGGGTTCGAGTCCCTCAGCGCCCACTCATGGCCCAGGGGAGAGAGGGGCCCAGGCACCGAAACGGAACGGAAGCGCCGCGCACGGGCGCAGAGCGGCGGGGCACGGGGCGGCCGGATAGGCACACCGATTCAAGAACAACCTCGACCTGGCCTTGCGACGACGACCAACGAGAGCAGGTAGTTCAGTTCCTACGAGCCCACGGTGCTGGCGTGATTGCTCACTTGAACGGCCCACTCCCTGAACATCTTGAGCGAACGGAGTTGCTGCTTCGCCGGTGGGGCTGTTCTGAGATGGTCTCGCTAGCCGGTCTGTGCCATGCCGTTTACGGAACCGACGGATTCCCTAGACTTTGCTGATTGTTGAAGAGCGCAATGTGCTCTCAGGAGTCGCGGGAGCTGACGTCGAGGCATTGGTCTACCTGTATGCCTCCTGCGACCGTCGATTTGTCTACCCGAGTCTTAGCGACAGCCGGGTGGAATTTAGAGACCGGTTCACTGGTCGGGTCTTCTCTCCAACCGAAAGTCAACTTCGAGACTTCGTTGACCTCACCCTGGCGAACGAGTCCGATGTGGGACTGATTGGAACAAACAAGGAGGAGCCGCCGGAATGGCTGCTCACCATGTTCAAACGGTTCCAATATCTGGCTAGCGCATCGGTTCGGGAGGGTTTCGATCGTCTCTTCTCGACGAGCGGCCTCTAGCTACTTCCCCCTGAAAAAGTAGATGTGAAAAACACCCGCGACCAGCGCGTTCGTGTGAGCGGGGTACTCGCGTTCGGGCCCGAATGAAGCAACGATGGCTCCACACACCCTTCCCGGAGTGAATGGAGCCATCGTGTTGCGCACCAAGGTAGACCCTCAGCCGACCCTGTGGGAAGCAATCCTCCCGCCCGAGTTCTTGGCCCTCCCACCTGGGCTCGAACAGATCGACCGCCTCCTCGACGACCCGTCCTTCTTCAAGCCCTTCGTCGCGGACTTCGATCCGATCATCGGTCGGCCGTCCATCCCGATGGAGACCTACCTGCGCATGATGTTCTTGTGCTTCAGGTACAGGCTCGGCTTCGAGACGCTCTGTGCCGAGGTGACCGACTCGTTGGCCTGGCGACGCTTCTGTCGCATCGCGCTCACCGACGCCGTGCCGCACCCCAGCACGCTGATGAAGATCACCACCCGTTGTGGGCAAGGCGTCGTCGACCAGTTAAACGAGGTCCTGTTGGCCAAAGCGAAGGCGGCCAGAGTCGTGCGACTCGACAAGGTCCGCGCCGATACCACGGTGGTCCCGGCCAACGTGGCCTATCCGACCGACTCGGGCTTGCTGGCCAAAGGCGTGGCCAGGCTGACCAAGACCGTCGGCGCGCTGGATGCACTCGGGCTGGCCCGGCGCACGCGCTTTCGGGACCGCACCCGATCGGTGCGCCGGCGAGCCCATCAGATAGCGGCCTGGCTGCGCCGGCGTAGCGGCGACGCCAAAGACGAGGTGCTCGTCTTGACCGGCGAGTTGACCACCATCGCCGAGGCGTCCATCAAAGAGGCCCAGGTCGTGGCCCAGAACGCCCACCGGGCGCTGCGTCGGGCCGGCGAGCGAGCCTCGGGCAACGCCACCGCCCTCGTCGCCGAGCTCGAGCGCACCATTTCGGTGCTCGAAGCGGTCGTGACCCAGACCCGCACCCGCCTCGAAGGCGAGGTCCCTGACGGATCGACGCGCATCGTGTCGCTCCACGACACCGACGCCCGCCCCATCGCCAAGGGACGCCTCGGTCGCCCCGTCGAGTTCGGCTTCAAGGCCCAGGTGGCCGACAACGCGGACGGCATCGTACTCGACCACAACGTCGAGATGGGCAACCCACCCGACGCACCGATGCTCGGGGCCGCCATCGGCCGCATCAAGAAGAGGTTCTCCAAGGTGCCCACCGCCTGCACCGCCGATCGCGGTTACGGAGAGGCCAAGGTCGAGACCGAGCTCCATGATCTCGGCGTCACCCACGTCGCCATCCCACGCAAGGGGCGCCCGGGTGCGCAGCGCCAAACAGTCGAGTCCTCGCGGCGGTTCCGCAAACTCATCAAGTGGCGCACCGGATCGGAAGGACGCATCTCGCACCTCAAGCACGCCTGGGGCTGGGAGCGCACGATGCTCGACGGCATCGACGGGGCGTGGACGTGGTGCGGCTGGGGCGTGCTCGCGCACAACGCCACCAAGATCGCCCTCCTCATCGATGAGCGCGAGAAGAAGGTCCAACCCGCTGCGTCACCACGACCGCAACTATCCACCCCACCAGAGCATCGGGACGCCCCCCACCCCAACCAAACGACATTCCTGGATGATCTCGCCGTGGTCCCCTCTTGTCGCGCCCCAAAGCCGGAAACGGCGGAAAATGGGGTCACAAGTGACCGGAGAGGACAGGGCAGGACCACATGGGGGCACGCGGCAGTCACTCAGGGTGATCGGGCGAACACCCGATCCGGGTTTTTCAGGGGGAAGTAGCTAGCCGGACGCTCCCATTTCAGAGTGCTCCCCTTCGGCCGGTTATACGGGTGATCCATTGCCCGGAAAAGGTGTCCCTCGCTGCCGGGACAGGGTGCCACGCTGCGGCACGACCGGGATACACGTTCCTACGTCGTCGGGACCCCTCGGGAGATGAATCTCATCACCTGGTCGGGTCTGTGGCCGGGCCAAAAGGCGTGCATCGCCCACGTTGCTCCCGCCAGCTTCAGATCCGAGAGCGAGACGCCTGGATGGGCTGCCAGAGCAACATCGAACCCCTCGAGCGAACCACGTAGTTCACGAACCAGTTCAAGGATCTGGCCCACTTGAGCCATGTCCACTTCGATGGGATAGATGCCGTCGTACGCCGCAGCCCGCTCGACAGGGCGCATGTGTACTCCCTTGCAGCCGAACCAGATGGGGATCCTCGGACGCTGGACCGGTCCCGGCTCGATCCAGACGCCCTCGATCTTGACCCGTCCGGTGCTGTTCACTACGTCACCGGCCCACAGGGCTGTCAGTGCCGCCACTCCCTGGTCGAGGATCTCTGCACGTTCGCTCGCCTGACTTGGATCACCGAAGGCAGAGAACTCACGCCCACCATCTCCGCCAAGACCAAGTCCAAGGGTCAGCCGTCCCGCACATAACAGCCGTATCCCTAGCAGTGCACCCGTGCGGCACCCCCACCCGGCAATGTACGGAACTCACTCGTTCGCCGCCCGGCGGTCTAGGACCCGGCACAATATGCTGGGCCTATGTCGACTGGGAGGAGCGGCGTTTTGTTTGGCGCTTTGGCGGTCCTCACGCTCGCTGTTCTTGCTCAGCCAGTGGGCGCGTATCGCGCGCCTCAGCCTGGAGTCATGACAGTTACGGGTTACAACTTGATTACCGCAGCAGGCGGCCCTCTGGATCCGGTGACGGTTACCGCAAACGCCAAGCAGAGGGTTGAGATCTATTCCTCGCTTCGAAGGCTGACTCCAGCTCCCAAGACACTTTGTATGGAGTCCCTCGCTGTTGTCTCAATCACATTCGTGCTGAAAGGGACAACTCACCCGAAGTATGCCGTCACTGATAACCCATGTGGACCTCCCGGGTACGTTGAGGTCTCCATCGGGGGCAGGGTTGCAGGCGACTACAGGGTCGATTGCGCGTTCAAGAGCGCCGTTCTCGGTGCTTTGCCGCGTACGTCGGCGAAAGGCACCAGGCCGTACTTGACTGTGGGCTGTTCTTGACCGACTGGTTCTGGCTGCCCATTCCCGGCGAACGGGGCCACCCGAAGTCCTTATCGGTGTCGGGGCGGATTGTAGGGTTTGCCGATGCGCGTCCGAGTTGTTGACGTCCACCTCTGGTTCGATGTCGAGGGATCAGGATTGGTCGTCAACGGGGCAGCCATGCGGGAAAGACCCACGCTTTTGTTGCTCCACGGGGGTCCTGGATTCGACCACTCGCTGTTCAAACCCGACTATGGGGTTCTCGCCGAGGTGGCCCAGGTGGTCTACCTGGACCAGCGGGGACACGGTCGCAGCGACCCGGGCGATCCTGCAGCTTGGCGTCTCGAAGTGTGGGCCGACGACGCGCGGGCATTCTGCGACGTCCTGGGGATCGAGCGTCCGATCGTCTTCGGCTGGTCGTTTGGGGGGATGGTCGCCATGGCCTATGCCGCCCGCCACCCCCACCACCCGGCCAAGCTCATCTTGCAGTCGACCATGGGTCGTCTGGAGGTCGACAGGATCGTCGAGGACTTCCGACGCGCCGGTGGCGACGAAGCAGCAGAGGCGGCCCGCGGGTTCTGGTCAGACGGTGGAGATCTCGATGCCCTGGCTGCCTATACGGCGAGGTGTGTTCCCCTGTACGCCTCTAGGTATTCCGATCCGAACCTCCTGAGTCGGGGCGAACTGAACCTCGAATTGCTGATAGACCCGGTAAGGGTTCTTCTGCCCGACATGGACCGGGTCTCGCCGCAATTCGATGTCCAACGCTCGTGATCGCCGGAGAGCAAGATCCGCTCTGTGGGGTCACTCCTATGCAGGACGTCGTAGATGCCCTCCTGGTTGATCTCGTCGTTTCGAGCAGCTTCCCAACTCAGGGCACTACGTCAGCGAAGACGATTCCGAGCGTTTCTTCAGCCTGGTGCGCCACTTCGCTTCTGGCTGAGCATTCGGGACCCGAGCCGCCTACATGGGTATCACCTTTCTGCCGAACTGCCCACTGTCCCGGCGTTCTGGGTCACCCCAGGTTCCTGACTCGACCCGTGGATCTGCGGCGGTCTTGTGAGAGACTGGGCCAGCTTCGAGAGGAGTGCGTATGAAACGGCTGGATCGGCTCACACTGATATTCCTCGCTCTCGCGGGTGCCTGGGCGATGGCCCAGTTCGTGCTGGCTTTCTATGTACATGTCACGGAGCGGGCGAAGTTGACCAGCGCTGGATGGGTGGTTCCGCCTACTAAGACCTATATACAGACCTACGCCTTGTCTGAAGTGGTTCTCACTGCGGTTGTCCTTGGCGTAGTCGTCGCTGTCGGCTCCCTCCTAGGCCGGCGTAGGCGGGGCGGCGAGTTCGGCGCCGGCCTGTTGGCTTGGGGTCTGTCGATCGCCACCCTCCTCTCTGGGATCGTCGGGTTCTCCTACTTGTTCGGCGTCGCGGTGTTTCTGTGTCTGGCATGCGCATCCGTTGATCGGCGACCTTCGACCGACCTGCAACGGCATTCAGCGATGAGGAAATCCTCTGTGAGTTGAAGCTGGCCTGTCCGCCAATGTGCCGAAGTGTCCCACCATTCCGGCAGCGAACACGGCCACCCTGACTCCTCGTTCAAAGGTCGGTATTCGGGGGCAGGTTCAGCCAGTGGCGGCCTCACGTTTCCGGGTCCGACAGGACGCTAAACCTATGGATGAGATGCTCATCGTTTCCACTCCAAGCGACGAACTGCAAGGGGCGCTGGTCGAGTTGGGCGCCATTGCATATCCCAGGATCCCGGCGTGGGAGCCGCACGCGGGCTCGATCGCCGTAGTTGTTGGCGCCGATCCTGGCGACGTCCACATAGCGGTGGGGCACGACTGCGAAGCGACAGACATCGAAAGTCTCTAGTCCGACCGCATCCGACCGTTCGAAGCCAACCTCCGCTCGGGCCGGCGAGCTCCACGCCGGCAGCAGCCAATGCTCGCGCAGCCCGACGCGAAGTGGCCGCAGCAGGCCCAGCGCCTCATCGCTCGACTCAGGACTGCGATGGGCTCGTCGCTCCATCGCATCGATCACATCGGTTCAACCTCCGTTCCAGGTCTCCCGGCGAAGGACCTCATCGACATCCAAGTGGTCGTCAACGACCTCGCCGTTGCGTTGGAGTTGGCGGGGAGGGCGCCCCGGGCGGGATTCGTGCACGTGGCGGGCGACTGGTACGGAGAGGATCGCCGCGGTGTCAAGTTCCGGGAGGAGGTCGTTGTCGACGCTGATCCGGGCCGCCCGGTCAACGTGAATATCCGGCCCAGAGCGGATCCCGTCTGGCACGACACCCTCCTGTTCCGCGACTTCCTTCGCTCCAACTCCACCGAACGCGACGACTACGCGGAGATGAAGCGCTCCCTTACAGCCCGGGGCCTCGACGTCGACTGCTACAGCGAACTCAAGATGCCCTACATCAGGGAGGCATTGGGGAGGATCGGCACGGCGCCACTGTGATGGTCTGGTACGGGAACGGAACGGGAACGATGTGCGCTCCGAGCCGGCGTTCTGGGACACCGTTGGTGGGTCGAAGTCATCTACGGGGACGCTGCTTTCCACTGCCGCTTTTGTGTCCAGACCTCGGATCCACACTGGGCACAAGATCGGTAACCGGCACGAATCCGAGCACCATCGTCAAGCTCCCGGCTCGATTGGTTGAGCGTCTGACTCGTCAGACCCGACATTATTCCTATCTGTCCAGATTCAATCCCCTGTGTTCCCGTTGAGAGCCGGGAAACGCCCCGGGCGTGCCGTTTGGTGTAATAGCGGGGCACAGTCCATGAGTAACCGCATTTGCCGCAGGTACGACGCACAACTGGGTGGAACAATGCACGGAAGAAACCCGCCAGGCCGCCCTCGCTCACGCTGCGAGGGTACCGAAGACAGGCGCCAAAATCTAGGAAGGGAGGGTACCACCGTTGTGCCGGTCGAGGCGGGTTAGCTGGCAGCAAACTTCGGGATGCTTGCGGTGCGCTCCGAGCCGGCGAACTAGGGCAGGGTGATCTTCACTGGAAATCGTAACTGGCGAGCATGCAACACTCGGAATAATGGATCGGTGGCAAGGGGTCGGGGCTGAGAACAATGCCGAATGGTGCGACCTCGTTGTTCGGTCTCACGGCGGCCAAGGTATCTTCGCTCACGATGCGTGGACGAGTCCCACTCGGACTCCACCGCTGTTTCCTGATGCCGTCACGCTGATCCCATCGCCGCTTGTTCCGGACCTGCTTGCCCGTATCGACGCCTCTTCTGGATGCACAATCAAGGACAGCTTCGCCTCTCTCGATCTCGCTCCTGAGGGCTTCAGCGTGCTGTTCGACGCCCAATGGATCACATCGCCGGCTCTCCCGGGCCAGGCGTGCAACCTCCCCCCGGATTGGACCCGAATCACGGACCCAGATGGCTTGGCCCTCTGGGAGGAGGCCTGGTGTCACGACGAGGGGCCAAGAGGGCTCTTACTCCCGGAGCTGCTTTCTCGCGGGATCGTCGCCGTCCTCGGTCGAATCGAGAAGGATCGAGTCGTTGCGGGCGGGATTGTGAGCCGAGGCGCGCATGTCGCCGGAATCTCCAACGTCTTTGCCGAGGTAGGACGTGGATCCGAGACGTGGTCCTGTCTGGCGAAGTGTGCCCGGGCATGCTTTCCCAATCTGCCGCTTGTCGGCTACGAGAGGGGTGAGGAACTAACCCACGCTCAGAGCAGTGGGTTAAAGATCGCAGGAGCACTGCGGGTTTGGATCGCCAACTCCTGATCGCAGGGTGACACCTCATCCCGGCGAAGTGGGATACCCGTGGGCAAACCAATCGCGGCTAGTGCAGCCACGGGTCGGATCACGAAAGCTGGGGCGCTCATAGTTTCCGAATATCTCGGTGCCAACGTGCATTCGGTGCGGGAATGGTGGCATGACGGTGGAGCTGACGCTTCCCGATAACGAAAGGCCGCACCATGGACTGCGATCGGACTGGTGGACGGAAGAAGGTTTCCGTGCAAGGGCGCTTACTCGGCCTGGTGCTAGTGGCGGCCCTTTCCTGCGCCTGCGCAGCAACCCACGCAGAGGCGAGCGCGTCCGCCATCTTGACGCGGGGGGCGCAACGCACCGTTCTTCAGGACGCGGCCGTCACATTCGGCCTCGATGTCAACCCGGCCAACCCCACCATCGGCCTTGGGCGGGTACCTCGTGTCCTCCAGTTGGTTCAGCGCGCCGGTGCGTCGGCCGTACGCACCGGCGGCAACTGGGCCACAGAGGAACCGTCGCGGGGGCACTACGACTTCTCCGAGGTCGACCAACTTTTTCTCTGGCCAAGGCCGACGGACTGACCGTCCTCTTCGAGTTGGGGAAGGAGCCAATGTGGGACGCGCTCGGAGGGAACACCAACGCACCGCCGTCAGACTGCGATGCTCCGTCTGCGAGCTGCGCCTCGGTGAGGCAATACGTGACGGCGCTGGTGGATCACGCGGCTCCCGAGGGTCTCCGCTACCTCATTGTGCGCAACGAACCTCAGGACTTCAACATGAACTGGGTTGGTGGCGATGCGGCGTCGTATGCACACTTCCAGAGTGTCGTTTATCAAGCGGGGCACGCCGCAGATCCCGTTATCAAGGTGCTTAATGGCGGCACTGAGGCCGTCACACCCTCTCTCGCTCAGAACCTTGCGCCCCAGGCCGCCCATGACTCAAAGGCCATCGCCTTCGCCACTGCTCTGTACTCGGACCCCTCTTGGTGCAACTCGCTCGACATCCTCGACCTCCACGTCGGCGACTTCGGCCCGGTCTGGTCGCCCCAAATCGTTGACGCGTCGGAGCGAGCCATTCAGGCGTGCAATGGAGGGAGGCCCATACCGGTATGGGTGACCGAAGCCGGCTACCCATCGACTCCGGTCCTCCAGGCATCGCCTGTCCACGCCGAGGAACTGGGAGATAGATACCAAGGCGGCGAGGCAGGCCAGGCCCGCTTTTTGACCGACACGTTCAGAGCACTTGCACACGACGACAACGTGGTCGGCATCAACTGGACATTCACTGTCGACCCAAACGTGATCCACGCACCACCCCCACGTACGAACGACAAGACGGTCTTCGACGACGGATTCGGAGACGGTCTCTTGTACTCGAACTATCAGACCAAAGCCTCATACAACGCGTTCAAGCTGATCGCAGCAGAGGGTGGTCGTCCAGGAAGATCGAAGGGGTGAACGACGAATCGGCGCAGCGCTAACGACGAACGGTCGGATGAACGCCACCACTCCAATGGCTGTATTTCGGCGGCGTCCGATGGGTGCGCTGTCGTTGTGCGATGAGGAACAGACTCTCTCTGGAGGGAAGAGGTAGCGGCTGGACTCCTCGGTCGCCTGGCCTGTCCGCCCATATATGTGCCTGCTTGAGACTTAGCTCCGAGCGTTAGGGCGATTCCCTAGCGTTAGGGGTCATGGTGGGGTCACTCTCGAAGTGCCTGCCGCCGGCACAGCCGGCTGGCTTTCGTGCGAAGAGCGTCCCGCCAGGGCTTCGCCCACGGAGTGGCTCAAAAGAGGATCGAGCACGAACGTCCGGACAGCAGGAGTGCCCCCGTGGTTCACATCAACCAAGGAGGTAGTCATGAATGTGGTGATCGGGGTCGACCCCCACAAGGCATCGCACACGGCGGTGGCCATCGACGAGGCTGAAGATGAGGTCTCAAGCGTCAAGGTGCGTGCGACGCGTCGTCAGGTCGAACAACTGGTGCGTTGGGCCGAGCCTTTCGAGAAGCGGAGGTGGGCCATCGAGTCGGCGGGCGGAATGGGCTACCTGCTGGCCCAGCAGCTCGTGGCACGGGGCGAAGAGGTACTCGACGTTCCGGCCACCTTGGCCGCTCGGATCCGGGTGCTTGCCACCGGTCGTTCCAACAAGAACGACCCCAACGACGCCCATTCGATTGCTGTCGCCGCCTTTCGGGCCCCGAGCCTGCGCAGCGTCGAAACAGCTGACCACTCTCAGGTCCTTCGGGTCCTGGCCAAGCGCAATGTCGACCTCGGCAGCCATCGGACTCGTGTCGTATGTCGACTCCACGCCCTCTTGGCCGAGCTTGCTCCGGGCGGAATAGCCAAGGAATTGTACGTTTCTGACGCCGAGAGGTTCTTGGCTAACATCCCGCCCCACAGCCCAACTGAGCAGGTCCGCCACGATATGGCCGTCGAGCTCCTCGACGACGTACGTCGTCTCGACGAGCAGACCAAGGCGTCGCAGCGCCGGATCCGCCTCGTCATCAAGGCGTCGGGCACCTCGCTGACCGAGATCTACGGAGTGGGTCCGATCGTCGCCGCGCAACTCATCGGCTACGCCGGTGACGTGCGCCGTTTCGCCAACCGCGATGCTTTCGCTTCTTACAACGGGACGGCACCGGTCGAATTCGCCTCGGGGGCCGAGTCCACCGCGTCTCTCAACGCGGGAACCGCCGGCTCAACCACGCTCTGCACATGCCCGCCGTCACCCAGATCCGCAATCCCGGAACCGAGGGACGCATCTATTTCGAACGCAAGGTCGCCGAGGGCAAGACCAAGAAGGAGGCGATTCGCTCGCTGAAGCGCCAAGTGAGCAACGCCGTCTACCGCCAGCTGCTCCTCGACGCCCGATAGGGGGTCCGGGAGGACACCCAGGGACGACTCAGTGCCTGCGTGACCGGCTCTTCACCCTGCGCGACCGGTTCTTCGGCGAAGTCACTCCCGAACCCAGACAAACCCTATGCCCGTCGTGCTCTTCCGTGACGGCTCGATTCGTCGCGCCCGGAACTACTCCAAATAGGGGTCTTGACTCAAAGAGGATTCGTAGGGTGGCGCCCTGTCCCGGCATGATTCGTTATACATGTGATATGCGACGCGCGCCGAAAGGCATCTCTCTAGCCTGGCTTCGTGAGCCAAGACCCTGACACCCTGATTGCAGGTGAGTACTTCCTTGCGGTCGAGGGCTACGCGATGATCCGCTACTGCCTCACCGCCCCGTCCGAGGCGCGACCCAGAGTGGAGGAAATGCGCCAGATCCTCGCCCGCTTCGAAGAGTTCCCGAACTCGCTAGCCATTCCTTTGACGGAACATGCAGTCGAGGACGGCTACACGGCATGGGCGCCCCGTTACGACCGGCCGAATCCGGCGATCGAGCTCGAAGAGCCGATTACGCGAGGCATGATCGCGGCCGCCCCTCCGGGCGACGCGCTGGACGCCGCCTGCGGCACGGGCCGCCACGCCGCTACGTTGGTTGAGTTCGGCCATCGTGTCGTTGGCGTCGATACGACCGAAGCCATGCTCGCGGTTGCCCGAGAGAAAGTGCCGGTGGCCGACTTCCGCTCCGGTCGCCTCGAACAGCTACCCGTCGAAGACGAATCGGTCGACCTGATCACGTGCGCGCTGGCACTGACCCACGTCGAACGCCTCGAGCCGGTGATGCGCGAGTTCGTGCGCGTCCTGCGCCCCGGCGGCCAGGCGATTCTGACCGACATTCACCCGGTCGCGACGATGACAGGCACCATCGCCGCGTTTCCTGACCGCGACATCACCAGCGGGATCCCGTATGTCCGCAACCTCACTCATCAGGTCGGCGAATACGTCACCGCGTTCCTCGACGTCGGTCTTTTGATCGTTGCGTGCGTCGAACCGTGCGTCACTGACTCTGTGCTGCCGGTGTTTCCCAGCTACCCGGTCCTGCCGGACGCTACTCGCCAAGCCTTCCTCAACACCCCGTACCTATTGATCTGGCGTCTCGTTCGTCCAGCCCCGGCATAACCGCCTCCGGTATGCGACCGTTACCCGGCGTATTGGGATAGGGCCGGAGCAGTCGTGTGATCAGCGACGCCGGGCAAGGTAGAGGGCAGCATCCTCTACTTTCTCGATCTCCCCCTCGAACTCATCGTTGATGATTCGCTCGATGTCCTGGTATTGCTCGTCGGTTCGGTGACCTCCGTAAGTCTTGGTGACCGCAACAAAGGTAGCTGCGTCGAGTCTGCGTACGAACTGATAATGACGAACCCCAAAGTCATCAAACCCGACGTCGTCACAAACGGGCTGCATCGAAGCATCTACAAAATCAAAGCGCTTTTCCCACGGAGCGCCGAATACCTCAGCGAGGCGTTCTTCGAATGGCTCTTGACCCCACGAGAGCACCTCTGTCCAAATGAGGGCAACGTATCCGCCAGGTTTGATCAGTTGTGCTACGCGGTCAACAGCCACCGCTAGCTCGATCCAGTGCCAAGCGTTGAACGATGTGATCAAATCAACCGAGCGTCGTGGTGGATAGTCCTCGAACCGACCCACGAAGATCTGGGCACGATCGCCCAGCTTCGTCTCCACCACGCCAGCCATCTCGGCGGCAGGTTCGATCGCAGTCACAACAAGACCACGATCGACCAGTGGCTCCGTGGCGATGCCTGTTCCAGCACCTACCTCAATCGTCTCAGCCCCCGCGGCGAGGTTTGCGTGTTCCATGATGTCGTCAAAGACGCTCTCGGGGTATCGGGGTCGAAAACGGTCGTAATCCAGAGCCTGTGCCGCGAATCTCGGTGAGGCCTGACGGGCCACTTGCCACAAGTCCGACATCGCTGCAAAGTATCGCCTGAAGAACAGATCGATGCTTGGATGCCTGCCCCATATGTGCGTGCCGGTATGGGGCAGGCCGTAGTGCGTCTTCGTTTGTCCCTCCAAGCCTCCCCGCCCCGCGCTGCGGTGCCCCTCCGTTTCCCGGTGGCGCCGGCCCCCGGCCGCGTCCCGTCGTCGCCTCCCGCCCTTCGGTGCCCGTGCGCGGCGCTTCCGTTCCGTTTCGGTGCCTGGGCCCCTCTCTCCCCACTCATGGCCCAGGGGAGAGAAGGGCCACGGCCGCCGCGCGACGACAAAAGGGCCGCGGACGGGAACGATGCGACGAGGCCGGCGGTGTCATCTGGAAGCGGAGGGGAGGCGGCGGGTGCGGGGGGCCTGCAAACGGAGATGACCTCTCCTGCTCGATACAGGCAATTCGGGGTTACTTCTCGATGCCGATTTACTCAGGAATTACCGAACTGACATATCGTCCCGATGAAGCGCTGCATCCGCATCACCCCCAAGGGGTGGGCTAGGTTCTGCAACCCAGGTGGCGAGGAGCAACGCGCTCCAGGAGAAGGAGGGGCACAATGGGTGGGCGGGTTCGTCGAGGGGTGGTAGCGGCTCTGGCTGGGGCCCTGCTGGTCGCACTATCGGTCGTCGCCAACGGCTCTGGAGCGGGTGCGTCCTCTCCTCGACTTAACACGACGGTGGGCACGGCGGGGTGCAGCGGTATTGATGGCGAGTGCATCGCCAGCCTGAGCTTCGGGGACGTTCCCGTCGGCACTCATATGGGCCCAGACAGCTTCTGGCTGAACAACGAATACCCCTCCACTGTCACCGTCGACCTCTCGACCGGTGTGTCCTTTTCGGGGCCTGGCGCGGACGACTACCGGCTAGCGGTGCCCGGCTGCGCCGGCTCGAGCACCGCCACCATCACGATGACACCTGGTTATTCATGCCTCATGAACGTCTCTTTCTATCCCGGCGCGCTCGGAGACCGCTGGGCCACAATGACGATCAATCCCTCTGTCGGTGCACCCGCGTCCATAAATCTGTCGGGCACCGGGACACCCAACATCCTGAGCTTCGGGGACACAACACTCGGCACCTACGCGGGCCCGGACACCTTCAGTCTGCAGAACGACGGTAGCTCCACCGACACCGTTGACCTCTTGACCGACGATCTGTCCCTTTCGGGTCCAGGCGCGAATGACTACGTGGTAACCCCGTCGAGTGACTGTCCCGGTGACGGTGTCAACACGGTCATCCTCACGGCCGGGGCTGCGTGCACCATGAACGTCTATTTCTATCCCGGCGCGCTCGGCGACCGCTCTGCCACTATGACGATCCGGGGCTCTGTGGACACAGGGTGGTCCGGGGATCTCTCCGGCAGTGGAACGATCGGCTACTACCAGGTCGACTCCTCGGGCAACGTCGCCTCAGCCGGAGACGCGGGCTACTACGGCGATGCGGGGAGTTTGCCCCTCAACAAGCCCATCGTCGGTATGGCGGCCACCGGCGACGACGGGGGTTACTGGCTCGTGGCAAGCGACGGTGGCATCTTCACCTACGGCGACGCCAACTTCTACGGCTCGACCGGGGCCATTCACCTGAACAAGCCGATCGTGGGCATGGCAGGGACTCCCGATGCCGGCGGCTACTGGCTCGTGGCCTCGGACGGAGGGATCTTCTCCTACGGGGACGCCCAGTTCTACGGCTCGACCGGGGCCATTCACCTGAACAAGCCGATCGTGGGCATGGCGGCCACCCCCGACGGCCAGGGCTATTGGCTCGTGGCCTCCGACGGAGGGATCTTCTCCTACGGGGACGCCCAGTTCTACGGATCGACCGGCAGTATCCACCTGAACAAGCCGATCGTGGGCATGGCGGGGACTCCTGACGGCCAGGGCTATTGGCTCGTGGCCTCCGACGGAGGGATCTTCTCCTACGGGGACGCCCAGTTCTACGGATCAACAGGGGCGATCCATCTCGCTCAACCCATCGTGGCCATGGCAGCCATGCCGACTGGTGGTGGTTACTGGCTCAGCGCCGCGGATGGAGGGTTGTTCAATTACGGGGACGCGCCCTTCGACGGCAGCGGAGTCGGGACGGGCCTAGGACACGTGGTGGACATGGCCTCCGACGGCGGGCCCACATTGCAGGCGATCTCCGACATCCCCGCCATTCGTCAGGCCCACGTCTCGGGCCTCAGCCCTGTGACGCGCCACTTTCCGCACTTCGCGGGACCCTGACGTACCGTCCTCCATCGCCAATCGTGACGGCGACCACCACGCCAACGCTTCTTTGTGCCCAGGGACCGTGCTTCCGTTTCGCGTGCAGCTCGGGCGGCAAGAAGGGCCGGAATACGACTGCCCGGCCCCGCATGGTGGATGCGTGGTGGGTGGATCAGGCTACGACGTTGCCGAACCAGTACTCGACGGTCGGATGGCCGACAACGGCCGACTTGACGGCGAGCGTGGGAAGGGGCGCGAGGCCTCCGCGCGGTGCGACCGGCGGGCGACGAGTGCGGCCGAGGGCTGAGGCTGCGGAATGACGTTTGACATGTTCGCCGAATGGATTTTGGGCCGGTCAGCGGCGCCCTGTCACTCCCACGAGACTCTGCTCCTCTCTTCGCGGTTGACATCTCCAACTTCGGACACTCAGCTCAATCGCCCGCACGAAGCCGATCGACAACGTCGGAGCCCACAGGTCAACCCCGAGCAGGGTCAATGCTGTTGGGTGCTGTCCTGATACAGAGCGGCCAACGCCTTTGGGACCCAGCCACTGTTCCAGCTGTGGGGAATCAGCTGCGACGGGCCCATGGTGTGGACAATCCCCTCTGAGGTCAAGAGCGCGTCGTAATCTGACACGTCAGATTTGAACGCGTGGTAGCCGCCGAGCCAGATGCGATCGTTCGTCAGGAAAGGCGACTTGTGGGCATCGAGGAAGGCAGGGGTGAGCCGGTAGTTGGCCTGGAAGTTCGCATCGGTCCCGTAGTTGTTGGCCGAGCTCGAACCGTATTCATCGTACGCCGACATGTCTGCGGGAAAGTCCCAGGATGCAGCCAACTGGAAGAGATCTGGGTGCTTCAAGATGAGGTCCTGTGCTCCGATGCCGGACTTCGAAAAGCCGATCAACCAGTTCTGCTCGGTGCCAGTCGTCGAAAGATTCGCCTGAACCCAAGGCACGAGCTCCTTCGTCATGAAGGTCTCGTATTGCAGGTTCGCATCATTGGGATTGTTCGCGTACCAGGGGTCGATGGAGAAGGTCGGTTCGATGATCGTCAGGTTGTATTTGTCCTGGGCATCGAGCGCGAGCATCGTGTCGATGCCGTCGCCGAATGTGTCACCGAGTCCCGGCCCGACGGGCAGCACGTAGAGGAAATTGTGGGCGACCCCTGCGGCCGGGTGAGTCGGGGGAAGAACGCGCAACGTCTGGGTCCCGTTCCCGTTGTCCGGAGATGTGAACGAGAAGGATTCGATGTTGTTGGCGTCGGTGCTCACGTACTGGGCCGAGAAGCCGGCGACCTGGGTCACGCAGGTGACCGAGACGTTGGTGACGTCGGCCCCGGCCACGGTGCCCGAGGGGTTCGTGACGCTGCAGGTCTGGCCGGTTGGGTTGGTCTCGACGGTGACGTCGTAGGCGGCGCCCTCGGCCAAGGGGGTGCTGAAGGCGAACGTGCCGTTGGCGCTGGTGCTCAGGTCGTTGGCGCCGTTGTTCTCGAGGACCACGGTGCCCGAGAGCCCCGAGATGGTGCCCCCGACCGATTGGGTGGGGGCCGAGGAGATCGTCCCCACGCCGACCCAGTTATCACCTTGTGGAGCGCCGTAGGCCATCACGGCGGGCGCACCCCGGGTCAAGCTGGTGTCGCTGGCCGTGATGCGCACGACACCGTCTTCCGAGAGCGAGAGCGTCGAACCGGTGGCGGTGAGGTTCAACTGGGTGCCTGGCGCAAGCGCACCTTGCAACGAGGCCGTGCCGAGCCGGGTCCAGTTGCCACTGACCCGCTTGAGCAGCATCAACTCTGGATCGCCGTTGTTCCAGAAGTAGAGACCGAGATAGAGGCTCTGGCCGCCGTTTTGGGCTCGCACCGCCGCACCGATCCACTGACCACCGCTGAGCTGGGTGGAGCTGACCTCGATCTGGGAGGACTGATTGCTGGCGTAGTCCTCTCCGGTGCGGATGTCGCCGGAGTAGGCGGCATCGGTGCCCACGACCTCTTGGGACGAGATGGCCAGCCCACCGTCGCTCATGTCGGTCCAGTTGGCGCCGAGGCTTCCGTCGGCCCGGTTGAAGTTGTCCGAGACGGAACCACCACCGGCGAAGGCTGCTTGGGGCGCCGAGAGCACGGGGGCGATCACCGCTCCAAGTACCACGGCTCCAAGGACCAGGGCGCCAAGGCCCAGGGCTCTTGGGAAGAGGCCACGGATCGAGCGTGACCTGGTGGTAGGCGTCGTCAACGGGTCGTCCTTCCCCTCGGTTCGTGTCACGGTGCGGCCCGCGTACAAAACTGGGTGATCTTGAGGTGTGTGTTTCGTCGGGGTTTCTTTGTGCTCGTGATGCGGATTATCCGCACCGCATAACCAGTCTGAGCGAGCAGAGGGTTGCGAATCTGGACATTGAGCGACAGACTTTGGACACCTGGCGACAAGTTCGGAGGTGGCCGTGAATGCCATGGTCCAAGCCCAATCCCTGCGCGGCTACCGGGAACTCGTCACCGACTTGGGCGGCAGCCCCACCCGGCTGTTGCGCAAAGCCGGAATCGAACCGGCCGCCATCAACCGGCTGACGGCCTTCATCAGCTTCGAGAGCCTGATCGACCTGTTGGAGCGCTCGGCCGACGACCTGGGCTGTGCCGATTTCGGGCTGCGACTGGCGGAACGCCAGGACATCGGCGTCCTGGGCACCTTGGCCGTGGCCATGCGCTACTCCACCACCGTGGGCGAAGCCATGCGCTGTTGCTCCAAGTACCTGCACGTCTACAACGCCGCCATCGCCTTCACCATCACCACCGGGGAGCGTCGCGGCCAAGCCCGGCTGGCGTTCCAGACCCTCGTCGAGCACGCTCCCCGCTGGACCCAAACCGCCGAGCACGGCATCGGTCTGACCTGGCGCATCGTGACCCTGCTCTCGGAGGGACGCTGCCACCTCCGACAGGTCTGGTTCCCCCATCCCGCCGCGGCGACAGAGGCCACGTACCGCTCCCGCTTCGACGCTCCCCTGACCTTCGGGGCCGACCGGCCGGGGCTGGCCTTTGCGGCCCGAGACCTCGATTTGTTCATCAGCGAAGAGAACCGGGAGCTACACGACCTGGCCACCGACTACCTGGACGCACAGTTACCACGAGGGCGAACTCAGTTCACCGTGCAAGTCCGCCAGGCCATAGAGGCCCTGCTGGGCACCGGCACCTGTAGCTACCGCCAGGTGGCCAACGCCCTTTACGTGCATCCGCGCACCGTGCAACGACGGCTCCAAGAAGAGGGCACGACCTTCGAGACCATCAAAGACGACGTCCGTCGAAATCTGGCCGAGCAATACCTGTCCCAACCGGACGTGCCCCTGACCCAGGTGACGGCGCTGCTCGACTACAGCGAGCAGTCAGCTTTCGGCCGAAGTTGCCGCCGGTGGTTCGACACCACACCCCGAGGCTTTCGTACCCGTCTCCTCACAGCCACGACGACGTCATAAATCCCTCCATCGAGACCCCTGTGAACGTCAGCCGTCGGTGCAGCGTTCTGTGCGCTCACTCCTTGAGATCACACTCGCCTGCCAGGCACATGCGAAGATTGGTCGTCTAACGATCCCAGGGAAACGCCTGGCTACCACGGCGCGTCTGCGTGTTGAAATGTGACGCCCGGCCTCATTCGGGTGAGCGCCGAGAGCGCGCTCCGTATCCCTCGCCCATAAGCGACCACAGAGGGATGGGGACGCGAAGCGAACACCGAAGCGCCGGCGGGGATGTTCGAGTGTGGTCGTGCCGTACCGTGGACGATTGGGCGGAGGCCACGGCGCGGGAGATCCGGGCTAAACCGTCTGGCTACGGCGCAGCCCGCGTGCCGTGTTCGTCGTCGAGGCGTTTGATGCCGGGCACCCGGGCTTCGGGACACCACGCGAACTGGGCCGAGACGACTATCGGGGTCGGACACTCTAGGCTTCGCCGTCGATGGCTCAACCCGGGACGAGATTCGCCACCATCGGGCGGGATCGGATCGCCTACCAAGCATTCGGGGAGGGGTCGACCAACCTCCTCCACATTAAGCCGCTGAGCGGATCGGTCGACCTGCTTTGGGACAGTGTGGCGCACCTGCGGCTCTGGCGGACCACACGCCCTCATCTCCGGTTGGTCATGTTCGACCACCGCGGAACCGGGTTGTCTGACACCCTTCCCGAGGCGGCAGTGGGGATGCTCGACGAACGTGTGGCCGATGCCCTCGCCGTCCTCGACGATCTCGGCCTCGAACGCGTCGCGCTGAGCGGTGAGGGCGACGGCGCGATGACCGCGATCAAGTTGGCCGCAGAGCACCCCGAACGGGTCGACAAGCTGATGCTGATCAACGGCATGGCCAAAGGGTGCGCCGGGCCCGGTTACGACCTCGCTCCCGCGCCAGATGTGATCGAGCAGCAGGCCGAGAGACTGCGAGCCCTGTGGGGTACGGGCGTAGTGAGCGCCGCCGTGGCTCCCAGCCTGGCCCACGACCTGGAGTTTGCGGCCCGGTTCGAGCGCTCAGGAGCCCGACCGGCTGCCGCCGCCGCCTGGGTGCGCAACCAGACGGCCGCCGATGTCGTGGGTCTGCTCGATCAAGTGCAGTGCCCCCACGCTGGTCGTCTTCAGCGGGGACATTCACACAGCAACTCAGGCGCAATCTCGCCACCTGGCTGAGTCCGTTCCCGGGGCCAGACTGTTAGAGCGCACCTCGTCGGGTTTCTACTGGGGAGGCGGCGTCGTTGAAGAGATGATCGCCTTCGTCTCCGACGCCACGACTTCGGGAGACCGCGAACTGGCAACCCTCCTGTTCACCGACGTGGTCGACTCGACCGGAACCGTTGTCAGCACTGGCGACCGTCGGTGGCGCCAGACGCTTGACGTCCTCGATGAGCTGATCGAAGACCGGGCCCGACGCAGCGGTGGGCGGGTCGTGAATAGCGCCGGCGACGGCCACCTCCTCGAGTTCGTCCTGCCGCGCGACGCTTTGGAGGCCGTCATGTCACTGAGGCAGGACGTCGGCACCCTCGGCATCGCGCTGCGGGCCGGGGTGCACACCGGCGAGGTCGAGCGGCGCGAGAACGGCGACATCGGTGGGCTGACAGTTCATATCGCGGCGCGCGTCGGAGCCGTCGCGGGCGCCGGCCAGATCGTGGTGTCCCGCACCGTCGCCGACCTCCTCGGCGCCAGCGATTACTCCTTGCAAGACCTGGGCGAACACGTCCTCAGAGGCGTCCCCGGCCGTTGGGTGCTCCTCCCTGTGTCTCCGAGCTAGATCATCCACAACGACTTGTCGGGAAATGTCTGGGTTGAGCCTCCAGGCCATGCAGAAAGGCACCTCTGGGGAGGACTCGCACGCCCGTCCACATGACGGCATGCGCCATGAACGTCAGGCATGGCCTCCGTGATCTCATGCCGCCACGCGGTCGGTCCACTCGCGAAGGCACCCGGTGCCGAGAGCCCGCCCGGGTGACCGAAGACTGCCAATGCGCTCCTCGGTGGCGTGGCGCTTGGGGCCTGAGAGGTGTTAGTGCCTGGTAACCAATACGGCCTTTCCTTCGCCCGAGAGATCATCGAGCGCAACCAAGCGCCCCGCCATCATCATCACCAACGCCTCGGCCGGGCCCGTCACCTCGGGTCCAGTGCCATGAGACCACTCCATATCGGCGGCCGTGAGCGTCAATCCGGCGATGCGCTTCTGAGCGCCGAATCGACGAACGTCGTCCTTGACCAGATCCGCCACTGTTACGAGATGTGCTTCGGGCAGCTTTCGTTTGATGCCGAGAGGTCGACACATGTCCTGACCGTGGACGAGGACATGCATCAACCCTCTGACAGGCCGAGCCCCAGGCTGGACTTTGCGGTTGGCGGCAGCGTTCCGAAGCGCCGCGAGAACGGCCTCTGGGTCCTGCTGACCTCGTTCTTGCCCATCAGTTGCCACCCATTGGTTGTAGTTGAAGCCGTGGCGAAGCACGCTCTTGAAGATCCAGCCAACTCCGAAGGCACCCTCCGCTCCAGCGGTCAGGTGAGCGAGCACGTCCCTGATGCGCCATTCGGAACAAAGCGAAGGAGAATTCCACTGCTCGTGATCGAGCACGGCGAGTCGTTCAGCGAGATCGAGCATCTCATCACGTTCTGCGTCCCAAATCTCCACGTCGACCCTCCCCGCTGTCGTCCGATCGCTTGGGAGAAACGCGCCCTGATGAGCCTAAATGTCCCAGAACAGTGACAGACGGGCAGACACCGATGGGGCAGGTTGAGACGGAGCCCGGTCGGGCTCATCTACATGATCGTCGTACCGGTGGGCGAATTCCCACGAGATCACCCCACCGATCCGGTTGCCCACAGAGCCCCGGTCCGGGACCGGACCGGCGGACCCGCACACCTGGCGTACGGGCTCTTCGAAGTCAGCGTGACCCCGAGGACGCGCGGGGAGAACCGGTCCGGTGACAAGGCGGGGCTGCACCGTCGCCGAAACCCCGCAAGGTTTACTGCATCAAAGCACATCGGCGTCATATGCGCAGGTGTTGCGCAGCTGTGGGCGGTGCCGACAGCTGTCGGGCAACGCTGCGGAGGCCAATGATTCGGACGCCCGATTCCACATGGGCCAGATCACCCTAAGCTGATGAGGAGAGACGCCCCGTTTGGGCAGGTCGGCTGGTGAAGCCACCACCGCGTGCAGGCTCGACGCCTCTTTGGTCGACCCAAGGGAGCGAAATGTCCGAAATGCCCATCGAGGGCTCGCGGCTCCTGACGAGTGACGGTGTGGAACTGGCGACCCGCTCCTGGTCGTGCGACGGCGAACCTCGAGCCGTTGTCATCATCGTGCACGGTTTGTCCTCGACGAAGGATCATCCGCACGTCGTTGGGCTGGCCGAACGCATCCGGGCTCGATCCCTCGATGTTCTTTCTTACGATGCCCGAGGACATGGTGAGTCAGGAGGGCTTTGTACCCTCGGCGACTTGGAGCGCAATGACGTTGCCGCGGCTGTAATCCGTGCGCGCAGTACTCATTCCCGTGTCGCCCTCGTCGGAGCCTCAATGGGGGCGGTCGCCGCGATGGCCTACGCAGCGACGGATCCGGAATTGGCGGGAGTTGTGGTGGTCTCGAGTCCAGCCGATTGGCGAATTCCGTTTCGAATCCGCGCGCTCATTACGTTCGTTCTGGCCCGTACCAGGCTCGGTCGGTTGTTCGCTGAACGTCACACCCACGTGCGAATCTATCCAGAATGGAATCCGGCTGAGCCACCCCGCTCCGTGGCGAAGAGAGTGGTCAGCTCTGTTCCCCTGGCCATCGTCCACGGTCGAAATGACCGCCTGATTCCTTTTCACTTTTCCCTCGGTGTTTCGAGCACCGAAATGCCAGATGCCCACGCTGTCGTCGTCCCCGGGATGGGTCACGCTTTTGATCCAGTCGGTCACGAGCCGATTTCCGATGCGCTGGATTGGGCTCTCAACAACGCCGCACCTCGTGAGGTCGCCCTGAGTGATGATTAGAAAGAGGCGAGCACCCAGGCCACGGCGGCGCCGACGTCGCGCCACCTACACGGGGAACACGATCAGGTGGCGCTGCGGATCGCTACCGAGCACTACGGTCGAGTTTGGAAGCACCGGTGACGGGGAGCACGCCACCTGTACCGGGGTTCGGCAAGCGTTCCCCAGTCGTGACGTGGGAAAGACGGACACGTAGCCTTGGCGCATGCCCGGTGAGGACCATGTAGGAACCGCCCGAGCGGTCTACGACGTGGCAGCGCTGAGGTATGTCCAGTTCGTGGGCACTGAGATCAGCTCAGCGACAGAAGGCCCGATCGACCGGTCGCTGCTCGTGGCCTTCATCGAGCTGATCAAGAGGCAAAACGTCGATCGCGTCGCCGATGTCGGGTGTGGGCCAGGCCGAGTGGCGGCTTTCATGGCGGAACATGGCCTCGATGTCATCGGCGTGGACGTGTCCCAGGCGATGCTCGCCGTCGCTCGGACCGCACATCCGCACATCAAGTTCGAAGAAGGTCAGCTCGATGCTCTTCCGTTCGACACGGGAGTGCTCGCTGGTGCTGTGTGCTGGTACTCGATCATCCATACACCTCCGGATCGGCTCGCCGAGGCATTCGTCGAACTGACGAGAGTCTTGATGCCGGGGGGTTACCTGCTGGTTGCGTTTCAGGCGGAGGGTGAGCCGGTGCACCGAGCGGATGCGCACGGCACACACCTTCCCCTGACCAGCTACAGGCACAGCGTGCAAGAGGTTGCCGATTGTCTGGAGGACACAGGTTTCAGGATCTACACCACGGTTCTCAGGGCACCTGAACTTGAAGACGAAACCACCTCCCAGGGATTCGTTATCGCCAGTCGCCCTCTCTCGTAGCCGGCGAGTCATGGTCCATTCCCCGACTGCGCCATGGTCAGCTGCCCGATACCCGGGCGTGGTCCTCGGGCCCGACCGACGAGGCCATCCGTGAGCGCTCCAGCCGTCGGCTGACTCGTTCACCGATGGCCGGAACGAAGAGGAACAGCAACCAGACGAAATTCGCCAGCTGCGGGTCTGTCCATGCCAGCGCGACAGAGATGGAGACGATGACGATGACCATCACCGAACGCACCCGGGCCGCCCGTTCGTCGTGAGCCGACCGCGCCGCATCGGTCATGAGGTTGTGGCCCGCCGCGTACAGGAAGATCCACTGTGTCGTGAGGCTGATCGCCACCAGGTTCAGCCCGAACAGAGTCACGGCGACGGGGTTGCTGCCATAGCGACCGATCAGGTCAGAGGTGAACGGCATGAGTGTCAGTGCGAGAAGGAAGCCGAAGTTACGCCACGCCAATCCTTCGCTGTGACCCCGCATGCCGCGGAGCACACGGTGGTGCACGATCCAGAATTGGGCGATGACGACGAACGAAACAAGGTAGCTCGTCATCTCTGCTCCGTCGACGTCGAGCGCGTGCCACAGGTTCGCTGCCGAGTCAGGGTTCTCTTTCAGCGCGTGGGTGACGGGCACCTGGAGCTGCAGCACGAGCAGTGTCAGCGCAATGGCGACGACACCGTCGGTCAGCGCCAGCAGCCGGTCGATGCCAGGGATGTTCTGGTTGTCGTCGTTGGTCGCCACTCGCAAGAGCTTGGCAGACGGCGTTCACCGGAACGGGTAATGGTGGCGCCGGTGGAGCATCCGCGAGCGCCCGCAGGAGTCGTGGAACCATTGTTCAATGGGACGGTTGGCCAATGAAAACCGTCCGCGGACACCCGGTGCCACACCGGCGGGGCGCGTCGCGGGTGATGCCGGCCTGCTCCATCGCGAGAGTGGCGATTTGCGCCGGCAGTGTGGTGCCCGGACCGTTGCTGGAGCGGCGACACCGGGGTGGTCTGTCGCCACGACGCTGGGCGCCGGTGCGTGACTCGAGGTCGAGCCTTCGCGCCCGCCTCCTCGGTGCCCGCCAGGCACTCCCACGG